>NZ_JAOWEY010000023.1:152406-787619 GCF_030333935.1 Citrobacter sp. Cf125
GACCGCTCGGTTCGTAGCCGAGTACTCTATCCAGCTGAGCTACGGATGCATCGGGAATTGCTGTTTACTACTGATACTGCGAAGAAGATGGTGCATCCGGGAGGATTCGAACCTCCGACCGCTCGGTTCGTAGCCGAGTACTCTATCCAGCTGAGCTACGGATGCATCAGGAAAACTTACTTACTGCAGATTTGATATCGCTGCTAAAGTGATATCGATTTCCGTAACAACGCTAATGCGTTATTGCAGAGAAGATGGTGCATCCGGGAGGATTCGAACCTCCGACCGCTCGGTTCGTAGCCGAGTACTCTATCCAGCTGAGCTACGGATGCAAATGGCGGTGAGGCGGGGATTCGAACCCCGGATGCAGCTTTTGACCGCATACTCCCTTAGCAGGGGAGCGCCTTCAGCCTCTCGGCCACCTCACCAACACGCCTCTTGCGAGTGCTTCGAAGAACTTGTTTCTGCTCATCGTCGCTGCGTGGCGCACATATTACTTTCTGGGACTTATAAGTCAAACAATTTTTCCAGAGCTTTTATCGTTTGCACATTTCACGCGCAATTAGTCTGCAAAAACGGCAAAAAGAGTGTTTTATCAACAGATAAATTGGCAATTTCCTGAAGCAGTGAACAAACGGAAACTTCGTCGGGAAAGGCATTACGCCCAGTAGAATCGAAAAAATGGGGAGGACGAAGAAGAAAAGAGAAGAGAAGAAAAAGGGTGACTCAATCAGGTTGCGCCTCACCAGAAAGGTGAGACGCGAAAACCTTAGTAACTGGACTGCTGGGATTTTTCAGCCTGGATACGCTGGTAGATCTCTTCACGATGGACAGAAACTTCTTTCGGGGCGTTTACGCCAATGCGCACCTGGTTGCCCTTCACCCCTAAAACTGTCACGGTGACCTCATCGCCTATCATGAGGGTCTCACCAACTCGACGAGTCAGAATCAGCATTCTTTGCTCCTTGAAAGATTAAAAGAGTCGGGTCTCTCTGTATCCCGGCATTATCCATCATATAACGCCAAAAAGTAAGCGATGACAAACACCTAAGTGTAAGCAGTCACGGCATCACATTCTGTTAAACCTAAGTTTAGCCGATATACACAACTTCAACCTGACTTTATCATTGTCGATAGCGTTGATTCGCATGCCGTAACTTAGGGTTTCGGCATGCGCTGACGCTTATAGTTATTACAGTTTTGCGCTGACCCAGCCTTTCACACTGGCTAACGCTGCAGGCAGAGCCGCTGCATCCGTACCACCGGCTTGCGCCATGTCCGGACGACCGCCACCCTTACCGCCGACCTGCTGAGCGACCATTCCAACCAGTTCCCCTGCTTTCACGCGATCTGTCACGTCCTTAGACACACCCGCAATCAGAGAAACCTTACCTTCCACTACCGTTGCCAGAACGATAACGGTAGACCCCAGTTGATTTTTCAGATCATCAACCATGGTACGCAACATTTTCGGCTCAACGTCCGCGAGTTCACTGACCAGCAGCTTCACACCGTTGATATCAACCGCTTTGCTGGAAAGATTTGCACTCTCCTGCGCCGCAGCCTGTTCCTTCAATTGCTGCAATTCTTTTTCCAGTTGACGTGTACGCTCCAGCACGGAACGAACTTTGTCAGCGATATTCTGGCTATCGCCTTTCAGCAGCTGCGCAACATCGCTTAAGCGATCGCTCTCAGCATGCACGGTTTGGATAGCGCCTTCACCGGTTACCGCTTCGATACGACGAACGCCTGCCGCAGTACCTGACTCGGACACTATGCGGAACAGACCGATATCACCCGTACGGCTGGCGTGAGTACCGCCACACAGTTCGGTAGAGAAATCACCCATGCTCAGAACGCGCACATGGTCGTCATATTTCTCGCCAAACAGCGCCATTGCGCCTTTGGCTTTTGCCGCTTCGAGATCCATGATGTTCGTTTCAATCGGCAAGTTGCGACGGATTTGCGCATTCACCAGATCTTCAACAGCACGGATTTCAGCAGGCTTCATCGCTTCGGTATGAGAGAAGTCGAAGCGCAGCAGTTTATCGTTAACCAGCGAGCCTTTCTGTGCCACATGTGTGCCCAGAACCTGGCGCAGCGCCGCGTGCATCAGATGCGTTGCGGAGTGGTTCAGGCGAATACGCGCACGACGTGCTTCATCCACATCAGCCTGTACTGCATCACCAATTTTCAGAGAACCCGCAGACAGCTTGCCAATGTGACCAATGGCCTGGCCATATTTCTGTGTGTCGCTAACGGCAAACGCAAAACCTGCGCCTTTCAGTTCACCCTTATCGCCAACCTGACCACCAGACTCCGCATAGAACGGCGTCTGATCCAGTACGACAACAGCGTCCTGACCAGCGTTAATTGCGTCTACCGCTTTACCATCAACAAACAGCGCGGTGACTTTGCCGTTCAGTTCCAGCTGCTCGTAGCCTTTAAATTCAGAAGCGCCATCAACACGAATCATTGCATTGTAGTCTGCGCCAAAACCGCTGGCTTCACGCGCACGACGGCGCTGTTCTTCCATTGCAGCTTCAAAGCCAGCTTCATCAACCTTAATGTTACGCTCGCGGCAAACGTCTGCCGTCAGGTCAACAGGGAAACCGTAAGTGTCATACAGACGGAATGCGGTTTCGCCGTCCAGCGTATCGCCAGACAGTTTTGCCAGTTCTTCATCCAGCAGCGCCAGACCACGCTCCAGAGTACGTGCAAACTGCTCTTCTTCGGTTTTCAGAACCTGCTCAACCATAGCCTGCTGACGCTTCAGTTCTTCACCTGCAGAGCCCATGACGTCCACCAACGGACCAACCAGCTTGTAGAAGAAGGTATCCTTCGCGCCCAGCATGTTGCCATGACGTACCGCGCGACGAATGATACGGCGCAACACATAGCCACGGTTTTCATTCGACGGCACAACGCCATCAGCAATCAGGAACGCACAGGAACGGATATGGTCGGCGATAACGCGCAGCGACTTGTTGCTCAGATCGGTCGCGCCGGTGACTTTCGCCACGGACTCAATCAGTGAACGGAACAGGTCGATTTCATAGTTGGAGTTAACGTGTTGCAGCACGGCCGCAATACGCTCCAGACCCATACCGGTATCCACGGACGGTTTCGGCAGCGGTTCCATGGTGCCGTCAGCCTGACGGTTGAACTGCATGAAGACGATGTTCCAAATCTCAATGTAGCGATCGCCATCTTCTTCTGCGCTTCCCGGAGGCCCACCCCAGATATGGTCGCCGTGGTCGTAGAAAATTTCGGTGCATGGACCGCAAGGACCGGTATCACCCATCTGCCAGAAGTTGTCGGACGCATAAGCCGCACCTTTGTTATCACCGATGCGGATGATACGTTCGCGCGGAATACCGACTTCTTTTTCCCAGATTTCATAGGCTTCATCGTCAGTTTCATAGACGGTGACCCACAGACGCTCTTTTGGCAGGGCAAACCAGTTTTCACCGGTCAGCAGTTCCCATGCATATTGAATAGCATCGTGTTTGAAGTAATCGCCGAAGCTGAAGTTGCCCAGCATTTCGAAGAAAGTGTGGTGACGTGCAGTGTAACCGACGTTTTCCAGGTCATTGTGCTTACCACCCGCACGTACACAACGCTGCGAGGTGGTTGCGCGGGAATAATTACGCTTGTCGAGGCCAAGGAAAACATCCTTGAACTGGTTCATCCCGGCGTTGGTAAACAACAAAGTAGGGTCATTGTTCGGTACCAGGGAGCTGCTGGCAACTACCTGGTGTCCTTTACTATGGAAAAAATCGAGAAACGCCTGACGGATCTCAGCGGTGCTCTTGCTCATAATTATCCTGAAGAAATCAAGCTAACGAAATGTCATTACCAGCATCGGCAAGCAAACTGCGCCTCTGGCAATCGAAAAGTGGGAATAAGATAAGTTTTCTTTACTGGGAAGTAAAATCCCGTATGCGGTCAATCGTCAAAATTTCGCCATATTGCCTGAATATCTTCCATCAGATAGCCGCGATAGAGCAAAAAACGCTGGACCTTTACCTTATCTGAAAAATCGACAGGTAAAGATTCACCGTACTTCCGAATGGCCTGCTCACGCGCAAGCACTGCCCAGTCAATTTCGCACTCACGCATGGCCCGCTCGATAGCTTCACGCATGATCCCTTTTTGGTTTAATTCCTGGCGCACCCGGGCTGGCCCATAACCTTTGCGGCTACGGCTGGCGATAAACTGCTGCACGAAGCGATCATCATCCAGATAACGACTTTCAATACACCAGGCGATGACCTTGTCGTAATCCTCCGGCGTGGCATCAATTTCTTCTGGTCCATTTTTCCCCATCACCGGAGCGGCCAGCTTGCGCCGCAGTTCCTGCTCGCTGTGATCGCGCATCGCCAGAATACGTACGGCGCGGTCAAGCAGTCGGGAATAAGCGGAACGGCGGGAAGTTGCTTCTGTCATAGTAAGCCTTCAGAAATGAAAAAGGGCTGCATGATATGCAGCCCTTTACTATATGCGATTCAAAACATGCGATTCAAAACAGATTATCAGAAATCTTCGTTCGTTTCTTTTACGTCTTCGCCGCTGTCATCAACGGAGAAATCAGGCGTTGAATCCTGGTTATTGAGCAGTAGCTCACGTAATTTCTTCTCAATTTCTTTCGCAGTTGCCGGGTTTTCTTTCAGCCAGTTGGTCGCATTCGCTTTACCCTGACCGATTTTCTCACCGTTGTAGCTGTACCATGCACCAGCTTTTTCAATCAGCTTCTCTTTCACGCCCAGGTCAACCAGTTCGCCGTAGAAGTTGATGCCTTCACCGTAAAGGATTTGGAATTCAGCCTGTTTGAACGGCGCTGCAATTTTATTTTTCACAACCTTAACGCGGGTTTCGCTGCCAACCACGTTGTCACCTTCTTTCACCGCACCAATACGACGGATATCCAGACGAACAGACGCATAGAATTTCAGGGCGTTACCACCGGTGGTGGTTTCCGGGTTACCGAACATAACGCCAATCTTCATACGGATCTGGTTGATGAAAATCAGCAGCGTGTTGGACTGCTTCAGGTTACCGGCCAGCTTACGCATCGCCTGGCTCATCATACGCGCCGCAAGGCCCATGTGAGAGTCGCCAATCTCGCCTTCGATTTCTGCCTTCGGCGTCAATGCGGCAACGGAGTCGACAACGATAACGTCAACCGCACCGGAGCGCGCCAGTGCATCACAGATTTCCAGCGCTTGTTCACCGGTATCCGGCTGAGAACACAGCAGGTTATCGATATCAACGCCAAGCTTACGGGCATAGACCGGGTCCAGTGCGTGTTCTGCATCGATAAATGCACAGGTTTTACCTTCACGCTGCGCAGCGGCAATAACCTGCAGGGTCAGCGTTGTTTTACCGGAGGATTCAGGCCCGTAGATTTCGACGATACGGCCCATTGGCAAACCGCCCGCGCCCAATGCAATATCCAGAGAAAGCGAACCGGTGGAGATAGTTTCCACATCCATGGAACGGTCTTCACCCAGGCGCATGATGGAGCCTTTACCGAATTGCTTTTCGATCTGACCCAGCGCTGCCGCCAACGCTTTCTGTTTGTTTTCGTCGATAGCCATTAATTACTCCTGTCATGCCGCTTTCGGGTTAAACCGCGAAACGTGATAGATAATGTTCTGTTGAGGCAATTATACTGTATGCTCATACAGTATCAAGTATTTTGTAGAAATTGTTGCCACAGGATTTGTAACGCGTAGGCGGTCGCCTGTCGACGGACCGCATCGCGATCGCCGCTAAAGCATTCCCGGCGGGTAATCCCCTCGCCGCTCGCGCTGGCAAAGGCAAACCATACCGTTCCCACAGGTTTTTCTTCGCTACCGCCATCCGGCCCCGCAATACCGCTTATCGAAACAGCGAAATGCGCACGGGCGGCTTTTAACGCGCCTATCGCCATCTCCACCACCACAGGCTCACTCACCGCGCCATGCTGGGCCAGCGTCTCTTCGCGCACGCCAATCATCTGCGCTTTGGCTTCATTGCTGTAGGTCACAAACCCGCGTTCAAACCAGGCGGAGCTTCCGGCAATATCCGTAATCGCTTTGGCTACCCAGCCGCCGGTGCAGGATTCCGCCGTCGTCACGGTTGCCCCGCGCGCTTTCAGCGCCAGGCCAACCTGCTCGCTTAACTGCATCAGTTCACTGTCGGTCATTTCAGCCTCTGTCAGTTAAAAAAATATGCCGGACAAGATAGCACTTTCATGACCAATGTGGGGATGGGGAGAACGTTTTACGAGGGGGATTCCAAAAATTGCTCCGTTGCACAAATAAGGCCTGCCGGATGGCGATGCCAGGACATCTTATCCGGCCTACCAGAGATATCTTCCGGTAGGCCGGTGGAGCGATTACTGTACGCGCGCCAGCGCCACCGCCTGACCTAACTGCCAGACTGCCATCGCGTAATGCGTGCTGTGGTTATAGCGGGTAATCGTGTAGAAGTTCGGCAGTCCGTACCAGTACTGATAACCCGTGCCAATATCCAGGCGCAGCAGGCTGGCCTGCTGATGATTCCCCAACGACTGCTGCGGCGTCAGACCCGCGGCAGCAAGCTGAGAAATGCTGTACTGGGTTTTAAAGCCGTTCGCAAGCCCAGGTGCCTGACCATTTGCCGGAACCGCGACCGTATCGCCTTTCACCCAGCCGTGGCCCTTGAAGTAGTTCGCCACACTACCGATGGCATCAACCGGATCCCACAGGTTAATGTGTCCATCGCCATTGAAATCAACGGCATATTGTTTATAGGAAGACGGCATAAACTGGCCGTAGCCCATTGCCCCCGCGAAAGAACCTTTCAAATCGAGCGGATCGTCGCTTTCATCTCGCGCCATCAGCAGGAAGGTTTCCAGTTCACCAGAGAAGTATTCCGCACGACGAGGATAGTTAAACGACAGCGTCGCCAGCGCATCCAGAATCCGCGTTTTACCCATCACGCGGCCCCAGCGAGTCTCTACACCAATAATACCGACAATAATTTCCGGCGGAACTCCGTAGACCTGCCACGCACGGTTCAGCGCATCTTCATATTGATTCCAGAAAGCCACGCCGTTTTGCACGTTGTCAGGTGTGATGAACTGTTTGCGATAGCGCAGCCATGCGCCGTTAGGTCCGGCTGGCGGTTGAGTCGTCGGTGCCTGGCGGTCCATCAAACGCAATACCGAGTCCAGACGCTTGGCCTGCGACAGGATCTCCTGCAGCTGCTGGCGGTCGAAGCCGTGCTTGTTCACCATTTTCTCGATGAACTGCTGCGCGTTCGGATTATTGGCAAAATCGCCGCCCGTTTGCATGACGTTGTGCTGTGGCTCAAGCAGGAAGCCGCCGGATGGCGCACCCGTAGTCGTTTGAGTCTCTGAAGGTTTAGGTTTGCTGCTACAGGCAGCGAGCAGTACGAAAAGGGGGAGTAACGCTACATAACGACGCTTGAACATGAGACATCCATTAAACAAATTCAGCCTGGGAGAAGTATGGTAAAGCATCCTCCGCCATACAAGGAAGCGGTAGTCGCTCTCCTTCACAGAATTTACATCCCCTTTCATCTCTGACCATCACATTTGCGAGCTTTCACGCAAAAACTTTCAAATTAAAATATTTATCTTTTGTTTTGAGATCAAAATAACACTTTTATATCTTTCAATCTGATTAAAATCAGCCACCGTTTGGCAAGATAACTAAAAATCCCTACAGGAGAGAATAATGATCGACACCATCACACTCGGTGCTGAGTGGTTTATCGGGCTGTTCCAGAAAGGCGGAGAAGTGTTTACCGGCATGGTGACCGGTATTCTGCCACTGCTGATCAGTCTGCTGGTCATCATGAATGCGCTGATTAACTTTATCGGTCAGCAGCGTATTGAACGTTTTGCCCAGCGTTGCGCCGGAAACCCGCTATCCCGCTATTTGCTACTGCCGTGCATCGGCACATTTGTATTTTGTAACCCAATGACGCTGAGTCTGGGTCGCTTTATGCCAGAAAAATACAAGCCCAGTTACTACGCCGCCGCGTCTTACAGTTGCCATTCCATGAACGGCTTATTCCCGCACATCAATCCCGGCGAACTGTTTGTCTATCTGGGGATCGCCAGCGGACTGACCACGCTGGGGCTTCCGCTTGGCCCACTGGCGGTGAGCTATTTGCTGGTCGGTCTGGTGACCAACTTCTTCCGTGGCTGGGTGACCGATTTCACCACCACTATCTTCGAGAAAAAAATGGGCATTCAACTTGAGCAGAAGGTACATCTGGCGGGAGCAACATCATGACACGTATTCGTATTGAAAAAGGCACCGGCGGCTGGGGTGGCCCGCTTGAACTGGATGCCGTTCCGGGCAAGAAAATTGTCTATATCACCGCAGGAACTCGCCCCGCGATCGTCGACAGGATAGCAAACCTGACCGGCTGGCAGGCCGTTGATGGCTTCAAAGAGGGCGAGCCGCCGGAGAGCGAAATTGGTGTGGCGATCATCGACTGCGGCGGCACGCTGCGCTGTGGGATCTACCCTAAACGCCGTATACCGACGGTGAATATTCACGCTACGGGTAAATCTGGCCCACTGGCTCAGTATATTGTCGAAGATATCTATGTCTCTGGCGTAAAAGAAGAAAACATTACCGTTGTCGGCGAAGCGTCCGCCACGCCAACGCCCGCAAGCAGCAGCATGGGACGCGATTACGACACCAGCAAGAAAATTACCGAGCAAAGTGATGGTCTGTTGGCAAAAGTCGGAATGGGCATGGGTTCAGCCGTTGCGGTTCTGTTCCAGGCCGGGCGCGACACCATCGATACCGTCCTGAAAACTATTTTGCCATTTATGGCGTTCGTCTCAGCACTGATCGGCATCATTATGGCTTCGGGTCTGGGAGACTGGATCGCCCATGGACTCGCACCATTGGCCAGCCATCCGCTGGGACTGGTCACGCTGGCACTGATCTGCTCTTTCCCACTGCTTTCGCCTTTCCTCGGCCCCGGTGCGGTCATCGCCCAGGTTATCGGAGTGCTGATCGGTGTACAGATTGGTTTGGGGAATATTCCCCCACATCTGGCGCTACCTGCCCTGTTCGCCATTAACGCCCAGGCCGCATGTGACTTTATTCCTGTCGGGTTGTCGCTGGCCGAAGCGCGTCAGGACACGGTCCGCGTCGGCGTGCCATCCGTTCTGGTGAGCCGCTTTCTGACCGGCGCGCCAACCGTTCTCATCGCCTGGTTTGTTTCCGGCTTTATTTACCAATAAGAGGCACTCAAAAATGACCGTGATTTATCAAACCACCATCACCCGTATCGGCCAGAGCGCCCCGGATGCATTGTGCGACCAGATGCTGATTACCTTTCGTGAAGGCGCGCCCGCGGATATCGAGGAGTTTTGCTTCATCCATTGCCACGGCGAGCTGAACGGTTCGTTGCAAGCTGGGATCCAGTTTGAACTAGGCCAGCATCACTACCCGGTCACCGCCGTTGGCAGCGTGGCGGAACAAAACTTACGTGAACTCGGGCATATCACTCTGCGCTTTGACGGACTGAGTGAAGCGGAATTCCCCGGTACCGTACACGTTGCAGGTCCCGTACCGGACGGTATCGCGCCGGGCTGTATTTTGAAGTTTGTTGCTTAAGATTGAAGGAGATAAAGATGAATCAGGTTGCCGTTGTCATTGGTGGAGGCCAGACCCTTGGGGCATTCCTTTGCCGTGGGCTTGCGACAGAAGGATACCGCGTCGCGGTGGTGGATATTCAAAGCGATAAAGCCGCCAACGTGGCGCAGGAAATTAACGCCGAGTTTGGCGAAGGTACAGCCTACGGTTTTGGCGCAGATGCCACCAGCGAACAGAGCGTGCTGGCGCTGTCGCGCGGAGTGGATGAAATATTCGGTCGTGTTGATCTGCTGGTTTACAGCGCGGGTATCGCTAAAGCCGCGTTTATCAGCGACTTTCAGCTTGGGGATTTCGACCGCTCGCTGCAGGTCAATCTGGTTGGCTACTTTCTCTGTGCACGTGAATTCTCACGCCTGATGATCCGCGATGGCGTGCAGGGACGCATTATCCAGATCAACTCCAAATCAGGGAAAGTGGGCAGCAAACACAATTCAGGCTACAGTGCGGCAAAATTTGGCGGCGTGGGCTTAACCCAGTCACTGGCGCTGGATCTGGCGGAATACGGCATTACCGTGCATTCACTGATGCTCGGCAATCTGTTGAAATCACCGATGTTCCAGTCGTTATTACCGCAATATGCAACCAAACTTGGCCTTAAGCCAGATGAAGTTGAGCAGTACTACATTGATAAGGTTCCGCTTAAACGCGGCTGCGATTATCAGGACGTGCTAAACATGCTGCTGTTTTACGCCAGTCCGAAAGCCTCTTACTGTACCGGGCAGTCCATCAACGTCACCGGCGGTCAGGTGATGTTTTAATGTTGAATTGCCGGATGGCGTCTGCGCTTATCCGGCAAAATCAAAGGAGTACATAATGGTTTCCGCACTGATTACCGTCGCCGCTATCGCCTGGTGCCTGCAACTGACGCTTGGTGGCTGGCAAATATCCCGCTTTAACCGGGCGTTTGATAGGCTTTGCCAACAGGGTCGGGTTGGTGTTGGTCGCTCCGGTGGGCGTTTTAAACCGCGCGTGGTAGTGGCCATCGCGCTGAATGAGCAGCAGCGGGTGACCGACACGTTATTTATGAAAGGTCTTACGGTATTCGCCAGACCCGGCAAAATTGCCACGATAACCGGCAAACATCTTGATGATTTACAGCCTGATGTGATCTTTCCCCATGATCCGTTAGCGCAGAATGCACTATCATTGGCGCTTAAACTGAAACATGGGTAATTTCGTTGTGAATGCTAATAGCTTGCGAAATTATCATTTTGCAACCTATACCCCAAATAATTCGAGTTGCAGGAAGACCAACGCACATGCAGCTTGAAGTATGACGGGTAAATACATAAGTCAGGGTAATCACGCCTATGAAACCTCGTCAGCGTCAGGCTGCCATATTGGAGCACCTGCAAAAGCAGGGAAAATGCTCGGTTGAAGAACTGGCCCACTACTTTGACACGACTGGCACGACCATTCGCAAAGACCTGGTCATTCTGGAGAACGCCGGAACCGTCATTCGTACCTATGGCGGCGTGGTATTAAATAAAGACGAATCCGACCCGCCAATCGATCACAAAACGCTAATTAATACGCATAAAAAAGAGCAGATTGCCGAAGCTGCCGTCCGTTTTATACACGATGGCGACTCTATTATTTTGGATGCAGGCAGCACCGTACTGCAGATGGTGCCGATGCTCACACGCTTTAGCAACATCACCGTTATGACCAACAGCCTGCACATTGTTAACGCCCTTTCGGAGCTGGACAACGAGCAAACCATCCTGATGCCGGGCGGGACCTTTCGCAAAAAATCTGCGTCATTTCACGGTCAGCTGGCAGAAAACGCCTTTGAGCAGTTCAGCTTTGATAAACTCTTCATGGGAACCGACGGCATTGACCTCAATGCCGGCGTGACCACTTTTAATGAGGTGTTTAGCGTCAGTAAAGCGATGTGTAATGCCGCTCGCGAAGTGATTCTGATGGCTGACTCGTCAAAATTTGGGCGCAAAAGTCCTAATGTTGTATGCAGTCTGGAAAGCGTCGACAAGCTGATTACCGATGCGGGTATCGACCCTGCATTTCGTCAGGCGCTGGAAGCAAAAGGGATTGAAGTGATCATAACCGGAGAAACCAATGAGTGATGCACTACTGAACGCGGGCCGTCAGACGTTAATGCTGGAACTACAGGAAGCCAGCCGTTTGCCTGAGCGACTGGGCGATGATTTTGTCCGCGCCGCCAATACTATCATCCACTGTGAAGGCAAAGTCATTGTCTCCGGTATCGGTAAATCAGGTCATATTGGCAAAAAAATTGCGGCGACCCTCGCCAGTACCGGCACGCCTGCCTTTTTTGTGCATCCGGCGGAAGCGCTGCACGGTGACTTAGGGATGATCGAAAGCCGTGATGTCATGCTGTTTATCTCCTACTCCGGCGGTGCGAAAGAGCTGGATCTCATCATTCCGCGCCTGGAAGACAAATCCGTCGCCCTGCTGGCAATGACCGGAAAACCGACCTCACCGTTGGGCCTGGCCGCCAAAGCCGTGCTGGATATTTCCGTTGAGCGCGAAGCCTGTCCGATGCGCCTGGCACCGACGTCCAGTACCGTAAATACGTTGATGATGGGCGATGCGCTGGCAATCGCCGTAATGCAGGCGCGCGGCTTTAACGAGGAAGATTTTGCCCGCTCGCATCCGGCAGGTGCGCTGGGCGCTCGTCTGTTAAATAAAGTGCATCATCTGATGCGCCGTGACGATGCCATCCCGCAGGTGACGCTTACCACCAGCGTCATGGACGCGATGCTGGAGCTCAGCCGCACGGGTCTTGGCCTGGTCGCGGTCTGCGACGACCAGTCACTGGTGAAAGGGGTCTTTACCGACGGCGACCTGCGCCGCTGGCTGGTTGGCGGCGGAGCGCTCACCACTCAGGTTAGCGAAGCAATGACCCAGAATGGCATTACGCTGCAGGCGCAGAGCCGCGCGATTGACGCCAAAGAGATCCTGATGAAGCGCAAAATCACTGCCGCCCCGGTGGTCGATGAAAACGGTAAACTCACCGGTGCTATCAACCTGCAGGATTTCTATCAGGCCGGTATTATCTAATCCTTCAACCCCAGACGCTTCGCCAGCCGGTGCAGGTTGGCGACGTCTGTTTCCAGCGCCCGCGCACTTGCCGCCCAACTATGGTTATTTTGTGCCAGCGCCCGGCGGATCATCTCCCGCTGGAACGACTCTGTTGCTTCACGCAGGTTGTGATGCTGTGGGATCTCCGCAACAACTTCCGCCGCCGGTGTTACTGGCGCTTCATCCTGCAGGGAAAAATGCTGCGCCTCCAGCACCACTTCATCCCCTGCCCTGGTCGCCCTTGCCAGAACGACCGCCCGGTGAATGGCATGTTCCAGCTCGCGCACATTCCCGGGCCAGGCGTAGCTCAACAGATGACTACGCGCAGCGGGGCTTAACACCACGCGGGACAGTCCCAGCCGCAGCCGACATTGCTCGCAAAAATAGCCTGCCAGCAGCACCACGTCTTCGCCGCGTTCACGAAGAGGCGGTACCGAAAGGGGAAAGACGCTCAGCCGGTGGAACAAATCCGCACGGAAATTCCCGGCCAACACCTCTTCGCGTAAATCACGGTTCGTCGCCGCCAGCACTCGCACATCCACGCGCAAGCTGCGATCGTCACCCACGCGCTGAATATCGCCGTACTGCAATACGCGCAGCAGCTTAGCCTGTAGCGCCAGCGAGAGTTCACCTATCTCATCGAGAAATAGCGTCCCATTGTCGGCCATTTCAAACTTACCGCTACGATTGCTGATAGCCCCGGTAAACGCGCCTTTTACGTGACCAAACAGTTCGCTTTCGGCAACGCTTTCCGGCAACGCCGCGCAGTTCAGATACACCAGTGGATTCACCGCGCGCGGCGAACCTTCATGGATAGCTTTAGCCACCAGCTCCTTCCCGGTCCCTGTTTCGCCGCTAATCAGCACGTTGAGATCGGACCCCGCCACAATCTCAATCTCTTTTTTCAACTGCATCATATTGGGCGACAGGCCAATCATCTGGGTTTCCGTCACCTGCTCAAAGTTGGTTGACGAACCTGGCAGCATATTCTGGCTTTCCAGCTGTTCAATCAGCAACGCATTGCTCAATGCGCCAGCCGCCAGCGCGGCAATCAGCCTAAGCTCCTCATCGCTGAAAACATCGAACTGATCGGGCTCCATGCCATCCAGGGTTAACGCACCAATCAAATTTTGACCGGCGAACAACGGCAGCCCAATACAGGCATGCACCTTCAAACTCTCCTGCCCCGGAATCAGACCATCATACGGATCTGGCAAATCGCTGTCGGCAGGGAAACGAACCACGTCCCCGGCGCGGGCAATCGCCTCCAGACGCGGATGCCCTTCCAGAGTAAAGCGTCTGCCGAGAACATCCTGCGCCAGCCCATCGATCGCCAGCGGAATAAACTGTCGCGACTCGTAGCGCAGCAGTGCCGACGCGTCGCACTCCAGCACCTGACGCAAGGTGGTTATCAGTCGTTGAAAACGATCCTGATGCCCAATACCGCTTTGTAATTCAATGGCGATGCCCGCCAGCACGTCTACGGAAAAGCTCATGGCTACCTCATTGTCATTTTGACAATTCATATTGTCATATTGACAATAAAACATATAGTCATTTTGACTACCACCTTATAGGTGGTAAAACAACTAACCCTTTAAAATCAAACAAATAAAAAGTTGGCACGCAACCTGCAATTAGCAAAACATCTTTTTTGAAAAACGCTGAATTAATTGAGGTTGTTATGTCTATTCTGGTTAAAAATAACATTCATTGGGTTGGCCAACGTGACTGGGAAGTGCGTGATTTCCACGGAACTGAATACAAAACGCTGCGCGGCAGCAGCTACAACAGCTATCTCATCCGTGAAGAAAAAAATGTCCTGATCGATACAGTAGACCACAAGTTTAGCCGTGAATTCGTGCAGAACCTGCGCAGTGAAATTGACCTCGCGGATATCGACTACATCATCATTAACCACGCTGAAGAAGACCATGCCGGGGCGCTGACCGAGCTGATGTCCTGCATCCCGGACACGCCGATTTACTGTACCGCCAACGCCATTGACTCTATCAACGGGCACCACCATCACCCGGAATGGAACTTTAACGTAGTGAAAACCGGTGATTCGCTGGACATTGGTAACGGCAAGCAACTGATCTTCGTTGAAACGCCGATGCTGCACTGGCCGGACAGTATGATGACCTACATGACCGGCGATGCGGTGCTGTTCAGTAACGACGCCTTCGGTCAGCACTACTGCGACGAACGTCTGTTTAACGACGAAGTTGACCAGACTGAACTGTTCGAACAGTGCCAGCGTTACTACGCCAACATCCTGACGCCATTCAGCCGTCTGGTTACACCGAAAATTACTGAGATCCTCGGCTTCAACCTGCCGGTCGATATGATTGCCACTTCCCATGGTGTGGTATGGCGCGACAACCCGACACAAATCGTGGAAATGTACCTGAAATGGGCGGCGGATTATCAGGAAGACCGCATCACCATTTTCTACGACACCATGTCCAACAACACCCGCATGATGGCGGACGCGATTGCCCAGGGCATCAACGAAGTCGACCCGAATGTAGCGGTAAAAATCTTTAACGTCGCCCGTAGCGACAAAAACGAAGTTTTGACCAACGTCTTCCGCTCTAAAGGCGTGCTGGTCGGGACTTCCACAATGAACAACGTGATGATGCCGAAAATCGCCGGTCTGGTGGAAGAGATGACCGGCCTGCGTTTTCGTAACAAGCGTGCCAGCGCCTTTGGTTCACACGGCTGGAGCGGCGGTGCAGTAGACCGTTTGTCCACGCGTTTGCAGGATGCAGGTTTCGAGATGTCACTGAGCCTGAAAGCGAAATGGCGTCCGGACCTGGATGCACTGGAACTGTGCCGCCAGCACGGCCGTGAAATCGCGCGTCAGTGGGCGCTGGCTCCATTGCCGGAAACAACCGTGAAAGCCGTCGCCCAGGAAGAAGCCTGTGCATGTGCCGCTGCGGTTGCCGCCGATCTTGGTCCAAGCATGCAGTGCAGCGTGTGCCAGTGGATTTACGATCCGGCGAAAGGCGAACCGTTGCAGGACGTTGCACCGGGTACGCCATGGAGCGAAGTTCCGGACAACTTCCTGTGCCCGGAATGCTCACTAGGTAAAGACGTCTTCGACGTACTGGCAACGGAGGCAAAATGAGTCACGGCATTGTCATCATTGGTTCGGGCTTCGCCGCCCGCCAGTTAGTCAAAAATATCCGTAAGCAGGATGCGAATGTTCCGCTGACCTTAATTGCCGCGGACAGCATGGATGAGTACAACAAGCCCGATCTCAGCCATGTTATCAGTCAGTCACAGCGTGCAGACGACCTCACCCGCCAGTCGGCGGGGGAGTTTGCCGAACAGTTTAATTTGCGCCTGTTTCCACATACCTGGGTAACCGACATCGACGCCGATACCCACGTAGTGAAAAGTCAGGACAAGCAGTGGCAGTACGACAAGCTGGTGCTGGCGACGGGCGCTTCAGCCTTTGTACCGCCGGTTACCGGACGTGAGTTAATGCTCACGTTAAACAGCCAACAAGAGTATCGCGCTTGTGAAACGCAACTGCGTGACGCCCAGCGGGTGCTGATTGTCGGCGGCGGCTTGATTGGTAGTGAACTGGCGATGGATTTTTGTCGTGCCGGTAAAGCGGTAACGCTTATTGACAACGCCGCCAGCATTCTGGCTTCGCTGATGCCGCCGGAAGTCAGCAGTCGCTTACAGCATCGTCTGACCGATATGGGCGTACACCTGCTGCTGAAATCACAGCTCCAGAGTCTGGAGAAAACCAGCACCGGTATTCGCGCCACGCTCGATCGTAGCCGCAACGTAGAAGTCGATGCGGTGATTGCCGCCACCGGCCTGCGCCCGGAAACCGCACTGGCGCGTCGCGCCGGATTGAACATCAATCGTGGCGTCTGCGTCGACAGCTACCTGCAAACCAGCCACCCGGACATTTATGCTCTCGGCGACTGTGCGGAGATTAACGGTCAGGTGCTCCCGTTCCTGCAGCCGATTCAGCTGAGCGCCATGTATCTGGCGAAAAACCTGCTCGGCGGCAATGCGCCATTGAAACTGCCAGCCATGCTGGTAAAAGTCAAAACGCCAGAACTGCCTTTACATTTGGCCGGGGAAACCCAGCGCCGCGATCTGAACTGGCACATCGCCGCCGATGCACAGGGGATGGTCGCAAGAGGGATGAACGACGAAGGCCAGCTGTGTGCGTTTGTCGTCAGTGAAGACCGCATGAAAGAGGCCTTTGCGCTGCTGAAAACGTTGCCCGTGTAAGTCTGTGATGCCGGATGGCGCCACTTCGCGTCTTATCCGGCCTACGACTTTGCCCGGCAACGCTGCTACTGATTTATTAACCTCACGCACATGGATGTGCGTTGCCACTTGTCGGTATGCCCCGACATGTTTTTCTTGCCCCGCCAGTCCCGGGGCTTTTTTTATTTTTGCGTCAACACCCGCGCCGCGGCAATCACGCCCTGCCCCAATGACAACCCGCCGTCGCCCGCCGGTAAACGCTGCGGGAACAGTAAGGTAAAATCACGCAGATAAAACGCCAGACGGGCCGACAATAAGCGGTTATGCATCACGCCACCGCTGAATACTAACGTTTTAATTCCGCGCGCTTCGGCCTGCTCACGCATCAGCGTGGCAAAACCACACGCCAGCGCGTCGTGAAACGCCCACGCTCTTTCTGCAGGGTCGGTCTGCCAGGTCAGCCATTGCTGCCAAAAAATCGCTAAGTCCAGTTGATTGCCATTAAGCGGCACCGTAACAGGGTGATCAACGCCTGCACACTGCGATGCCAGCGTCTCCAGCGCACAGGCCGCCTCACCTTCATAACTCAACGATTCCGGCGCACAATGCAACGCGGCGGCAACCGCATCAAACAGTCGTCCGCACGACGATGCCAGCGGGGCATTGATTCCCCGCTCGATGGCGCGCGCCAGTACGTTCCAGTTTTGATGCTGTAGCCCCGATGTTTCCGGGTAACGCTGCCAGTCAGGAACAAAACGCAGGCACTGCGCGAGCAGATTGCGCCATGGCTGTTTTGCCGCTAAATCGCCACCCGCCAGCGCTACCGCCGGTAAGCCGCCAAGGTGTTCGCATTCACTATAGTTGACCCGCAGACATTCGCCGCCCCACAGTTCGCCATTTTCCCCCATACCAATGCCGTCCAGCGTCAGAGCAATCACATCGCCGCCATCGAGCGGCCAGCCGTGCTCGGCAAGACATGCAGCGGCATGCGCATGGTGATGCAGTACCGTTTCGGTTGGCAGATTCATTTCGCTGGCCCACTGGCTGGAAACATAGCCAGGGTGGGCATCATGCACGATACGCTGTGGCGTAAAATCATAAATATTCTGGATCAGGCGTAGCGCATCACGCCACTGTTGCTGAATGCCGTCATCGCTGAGATCGCCTAAATGCTGGCTGATAACTGCCTGTTCGCCACGCACCAGGCAGAAGGTATTTTTCAGATCTGCACCTAAGCACAGCATCGGCGGCACGTCGCGAAATCCTGGCGGCAGCGCAACCGCATCCGGCACGTACCCCCGGGAACGACGCAGCATTTCCCCGCTATCACGCACCACGGAGTCATCCATCCGCTGCACAATTTCGCGGTTATGCAGCAGGAAACCATCAGCAATCGCACTTAAATCTTCCAGCGCCTGGGCGTTGGTAATGGCCGGAGGCCTGCCGCTGAGGTTGCCGGAGGTCATCACCAGTGGACAATTCATCTCTTGTAAGAGCAAATGCTGCAACGGATTCGCGGGCAGCATGACGCCCACTTCCGTTAACCCTGGCGCAATGCCCTCGCTCAATGCAGCGACATAGCATTTCTGCACCAGCACGATCGGCGCAGCAGGTGTAGTCAGCAAACGACGAGCAGGTTCGGGCAGTCCGTCATCACCTGGCAGCATTACCGCCAGCGGTTTCGCCGGACGGTGTTTACGCAGCCTGAGCAGCGCGACAGCGTCATCATTGCGCGCATCGCACACCAGATGAAACCCACCAATGCCTTTAACCGCCACAATACCGCCTGCTTTCAGTCGCGATACCACCGCCTGCAGCGCCTCTTCTTTCTCTGCCCGCTCATCCGTGCTGAACCACTCAAGATGAGGGCCGCACGCCGGACAGGCAACGGGCTGGGCATGGAAGCGACGATCATACGGGTCACGATACTCTTTGTCGCATTGCGCACAGAGTGGGAACGACGCCATCACGGTGAACGGGCGGTCATAGGGCATGGCGCGGATAATCGTAAAGCGTGGACCACAGTGGGTGCAGTTGATAAAGGGGTATCGGTAGCGACGTTCGCCGGGGGTGTTCATTTCAACAAGGCATTCGGGACAGGTCGCGGCATCCGGAACGATTTGCGTATTCATCGTACCGCCAGCACTTTGACGAATCGAGAAATCGGCAGGCTGCTGCGTCCAGGCGAATGCTTCGCTCTCAACGCTGTCAATGCGCGCCAGCGGTGGGCAGTGTTGATGTAACTGCGCAATAAATACCGCCGGATCTTCCTGTAAGCGCACAACCACACCGTCACCGTCGTTACACACATCGCCATGCAGTTGTAACCGCTGCGCCAGTTGCCAGACGTAGGGGCGAAATCCGACGCCCTGTACTTTGCCGCGAATACGCAACTGTACGCCGGAGTGGTTGTTTATTGTCATTAGATTATTCTCGCAGTCATCAATCCCGGTTAGCCTGATGGCGCGATGCTTATCAGGCCTACGGGGATGCGAACAGTAGGCCGGATAAGGCGAAGCCGCCATCCGGCATAAGTACTACCGTATTTTACGCGGATTTTCAGATATCAGAACAGCAAAGATGCGGTGGAATCCAGCGCCGCGCGACGGCGTTTTTCCGCGCTAAGTTGCTCAAGCTTATTGCGATCTACATAAATCAGCGCGTGAGTCGGGCACACTTCCATACAGGCAGGACCGGCCTCGCGATGGTGGCACAGGTCGCACTTATTGGCTTCAGCTTTTTCTGCACGGACGTTCAGACCCGCGCCGCTGTTACGCACAACCGGACGCACGACCACTTCCATTGCGCCGTAAGGACAAGCCACAACGCAAGTTTTACAGCCAATGCAGCGTTCCTGCATTACGTGAACAAAACCTTTATCACGGCTGATCGCACCGTTCGGGCAGACGTTAGCGCACGGCGCGTCTTCACACTGGCGGCACAGCGTCGCCGTGGAGACATTAACGCCTTTGATGACGTGAATGCGGGGTAAAAAAGTTTCAGGGGTCAGCGATGCGCAGTCCTGGTTATCCTGATGGGATACCACGCAGGCCACTTCACAGGTACGGCAACCAATGCATTTATTGGCGTCTGCAATGATGAAACGGTTCATCAATTTCTCCAGCAATGACAGAATATCTGCCGAAGCATTCACAAATCGTGCCAGAATTTAATTTGCTGTTATTAAAGGAATTTTATTTTGAAAAACGCAAGAAGGGCGTGTCATCGTCACTAGTGACGATGACAAATGACAGCCGTCAGCGCGAAGCGGGCGGCGCAACTGAGTCGCGCTGGATGAGTTCACCGGTGAAGGTCTTTGACGGCCTGAACGCCCCGTCACCCAACATAAAGATCAGACGCCCAATCGTTTCCTGAATCATTTCTGTTACCGGAATTTTAACGCTGGAAAGCGCCGGAATAGTGTATGCCGCGAGGGCGATATCATCAAAACCAATCACCGACACCTGTGCGGGAACGCTCACGCCTTGCTCGTGCAACTGCTTCATCGCGCCGATCGCCATATCGTCATTACTGGCCACCAGCGCGGTAAAATTGACATTGCGCGAAAGCAAAGTATCCACACCCGCTGCGCCGCAGGCTGGCGTCCATTTCCCTTTAACAATCAGATCATTATTTAGCGCGATACCATGATGTGCCAGCGCGTCTTTATAACCTGAAAGTCGCTCCAAGCCTGTTGGAGAATCCATCGAGCCGGTAATAAAACCAATCTCTTTATGCCCGGCGGCAATGAGCTGAGTAACGGCGTTAAAGCTGGTCTGCTTTTGATCACACCATACGCTGTGGCTACTGTTTTTCCGCAGGCGTCGATTAAGCACCATAATCGGCTGGCTGTGGGCATCGATGATATCGTCTATCTCATCCACGCTGAGAAAACGCGGATAAATCATAATCGCGTCACAGCGCAGGTCGAGCAGGTACTGGATCGCCTGGCGCTCTTCCTCAGCGCTGTGCTTACCGTCAGCCAGTAACAGCTGGCGTCCTTTATCTTCCGCCATCCGCGCGGTATGAAACAGCAGCTCGCTGAAATAGACGCCGTGATAAAGGGTATTTGTTACCACCAGGCCCAGCGTCTGCGTGGTTTTCGCCGCCAGACTGCGCGCCAGCAAGTTTGGGCGGTAACCACTCTCTTCAATGGCCTGAAACACGCGGTCTTTGGTCTCCTGGCTGACGTAGCCGTTCCCGGAAAGCACCCGGGAAACTGTCGCTTTCGACACCCCGGCACGCTTCGCCACCTCCAGCATCGTGGTCATATTACTCATCCCTATTCTCTCAATGTGACGCAGTGTACTGCACCGTTTCGCCGCTGTCCTTGCTGCTAAATCGCAGACGCTGACATCTGGTGATCGTAGTCACAATTACAAAAAATGATCAAATTTAAATCTTGCTCATTACTTATATTTTAAACATGATTTTGTGGAACCGGTTTCCTATCTGCGTTTCATAACCCAGAAAAGCGACCCAACGTAAACGGATAAAACATAACGTACCCTACTGATAAAACAGGATTAAATCCGATGTCCAAGAATTATGCAGCGCTGGCGCGCTCCGTTGTGACGGCTCTGGGAGGCGTCGACAACATCACAGCAGTGACCCACTGTATGACCCGTTTGCGTTTCGTTATCAAAGATGACTCGCAGGTCGACAGCGCGACGCTGAAAACGCTTTCTGGCGTACTTGGCGTGGTGCGTAGCGATAACCAGTGCCAGGTGATCATCGGCAACACCGTTTCGCAGGCGTATCGCGAAGTGGTCAGCCTGTTGCCTGCCAATATGCAGCCTGCTGAGCCGCAAACCAACCCCCGACTGACGCTGAAGCGGATTGGCGCGGGGATCCTCGACGCGCTGATCGGCACCATGTCGCCGTTGATCCCGGCAATTATCGGCGGATCAATGCTCAAGCTGCTGGCAATGATCCTCGAAATGACCGGCGTGCTGGAGAAAGGATCGTCCACGCTCACCATTCTGACCGTTATCGGTGACGGCGCATTTTTCTTCCTGCCGCTGATGGTCGCCGCGTCGGCCGCTATCAAATTCAAAACCAACATGTCGCTGGCAATCGCCATCGCGGGCGTACTGGTGCATCCCAGCTTCATCGATCTGATGGCGAAGGCTGCGCAGGGTGAGCACGTTGAGTTTGCCCTAATCCCGGTGACGGCAGTGAAATACACCTACACGGTGATCCCGGCGCTGGTGATGACCTGGTGCCTGTCATACATCGAACGTTGGGTCGATCGCATCACTCCTGCGGTAACCAAAAACTTCCTTAAACCAATGCTAATCGTGCTGATCGCCGCGCCGCTCGCCATTGTCATCATTGGCCCGATCGGTATCTGGATCGGTAGCGCAATTTCAGCGCTGGTCTATACCATTCACGGCTATCTCGGCTGGCTGTCGGTGGCCATTATGGGCGCACTGTGGCCGCTGCTGGTAATGACCGGTATGCACCGTGTCTTTACGCCAACCATTATTCAAACCATTGCCGAAACCGGAAAAGAAGGCATGGTGATGCCGTCAGAAATCGGCGCCAACTTGTCGTTAGGTGGTTCATCGCTGGCAGTAGCATGGAAAACCAAAAACCCGGAACTGCGTCAGACGGCGTTAGCGGCAGCCGCCTCCGCCATCATGGCGGGGATTTCCGAACCTGCGCTTTATGGCGTAGCGATCCGCCTGAAACGACCACTAATTGCAAGTCTTATCAGCGGTTTTATCTGCGGTGCCGTTGCCGGAATGGCCGGACTTGCAAGCCACTCCATGGCAGCTCCTGGCCTGTTCACCAGCGTCCAGTTTTTCGATCCGGCCAATCCGATGACTATCGTTTGGGTATTTGGCGTGATGGCGCTGGCGGTAGTGCTTTCCTTTGTATTAACGCTGATTCTTGGCTTTGAAGATATCCCTGTCGAAGATGCAGCCGCGCAGGCCAGAAAAAACCAGGCCGCACAACCGGGCAATATCAATGGAGCCAGCATTTGACTGGTATGAACTGAGGTTAATTATGTCTGTTTTTCCGCAAGGATTTTTATGGGGCGGCGCACTGGCCGCCAACCAGTCTGAAGGGGCATACCGGGAAGGCGGCAAAGGACTGACTACCGTCGATATGATCCCCCACGGCACACATCGGATGCCCGTCAAGCTGGGTCAGGAAAAGCGCTTTGCGCTGTGGGATAACGAATTTTATCCTAGCCATCAGGCGATCGACTTTTATCATCGCTATAAAGAAGATATCGCGCTGATGGCCGAAATGGGTTTTACGGTATTTCGTACTTCCATTGCCTGGAGCCGTCTCTACCCTAACGGCGATGAGCTGACGCCGAATAAAGAGGGCATCGCGTTTTACCAGAGCGTGTTTGCCGAGTGTAAAAAATACGGTATTGAGCCATTAGTCACGCTGTGTCACTTCGATGTGCCAATGCATCTGGTCACCGAGTACGGCTCCTGGCGTAACCGCAAAATGGTTGAGTTCTTTACCCGCTACGCCCGTACCTGCTTCGAGGCCTTTGACGGTCTGGTGAAGTACTGGCTGACGTTCAACGAAATCAACATTATGCTGCACAGCCCCTTTTCAGGCGCCGGGCTGGTATTTGAAGAAGGTGAAAATCAGGATCAGGTGAAATATCAGTCCGCTCACCACGAACTGATAGCCAGCGCCCTGGCGACTAAAATAGCCCATGAAATTAATCCGCAAAACCATGTCGGTTGTATGCTGGCTGGCGGTAATTTTTATCCTTATTCCTGTAAACCAGAAGATGTGTGGACCGCGCTGGAAAAAGACCGCGAAAACCTGTTCTTTATTGATGTGCAGGCGCGCGGGGCCTACCCGGCTTATTCTGCCCGCGTGTTTCGCGAAAAAGGCGTGGTCATAGAAAAAGCCCCAGAAGATGACGACATCCTGAAAAACACCGTCGATTTCGTCTCGTTCAGCTATTACGCATCGCGCTGCGCCTCGGCGGAAATGAACACCGGCAATACCAGCGCCGCCAACGTGGTGAAGTCGCTGCGTAATCCGTATATTGCGGCCAGCGAATGGGGCTGGGGCATCGATCCGCTTGGTCTGCGCATCACCATGAATATGATGTATGACCGCTACCAGAAACCGCTATTTCTGGTGGAGAACGGGCTGGGAGCGAAGGATGAAATCGATGCCAATGGTGAGATCAATGACGACTATCGCATTAGCTATTTACGCGAACATATTCGCGCCATGGCAGACGCGATTGAAGATGGCGTGCCCCTGATGGGTTACACCACCTGGGGCTGTATCGATCTGGTTTCTGCCTCAACCGGTGAGATGAGCAAACGCTACGGTTTTGTGTATGTGGACCGCGATGACGCGGGCAACGGCACGCTGACGCGCACCCGTAAGAAATCATTCTGGTGGTACAAAAAAGTGATCGCCAGCAACGGCGCCGATCTGGCATAACAGATCTGCCGGAGGGGGTTACAGTCTTCCGGCAGAATTACATATTTTCATTTCATTTATTACATTCCAGATGTGGAATCGTCCTTCCAGTTTCAGGTTTGCCCTCATCCTTTTTTACTGGCATTTTATTCAGTAGTTTTTAATCCTGGCCGTTCACCACAAGGAAGCGTGCATGTTTGATAAAAAGGGTAAATCAGCAGAGGTAATCACCAAACCGGTACGTCGCTTGAAAGTCAGCTATGTCAGAAAACGCCATGAAGATCCAAAAACGGGTTACACGCGACGAATCAGTCGGCACGCCTCGCTCACGCTGAACGGCGACTGGCTGGAACAAGCTGGATTTCCGACCGGTACAGCAGTGAATGTATCAGTGATGCAGGGGAAATTAATTATTGAGCAGGCAATTGAATGACGAGGATACACTGGGAAAACAGGCCGGATGTCGTTCACATCCGGCACTGATACGGTTTACTCTTCTGGCGCTTCCAGCTCGGAGAATCCACCGTGTCCTTCCCAACCGGCTAATCGCTGATAGACGGTATCAACAGCATCTTTGATCGGCTGTGTCATCGGGTAGTAAAAACCGACGATGTCCGGTTGAATGCCGAGGAAAATCACCTCACCAACGTCGTCTTTCAGCTGATCGACCAGGTAATTCAGCGGCATGTTATGGGTGGTCATCATGAACATCTCGGCAATGTCATCGGGATCGATAATGCGGATTTCACCTGGGTTCAGCCCCATATCGGTAGCATCAACAATCAACAAACGTTGCGGACGCAGTTCACGGATCGCGACAATGTCATTTTCCGGCGCGCTTCCGCCGTCGATGACAACCCAGTTGCCTTGAGGATTTGCAGCACACATTTCAGCCAGCAGCGGGCCCGCGCCGTCATCGCCCATCATGCTGTTACCCACACATAATAAAACGTCAGTCACGGTGTCTCCTCACCATCAGATAGATGGCGCTTTCCTGGTGTATGTCGTGCAGCATGCTAAGCATCAGCTTGCTCCACTCCTGCTGCTGCGGGGTCTGTACGGCACGCGCATCATCGAACGCGCGTGCCAGCATTTGCACATGGTTGAAATCGATAACGATCTCGCCGTATTTCGGCACACCTTCCATTTTCCGGCGAGCTTCGCTTCCCTCAGCAAGGGTAGCAATCCATGCCAGATATTCGTCCCATGGACAAGTTAACGCCGCTTCCAGGCAATCGATGATCCCAAGGTGGTGACCAATCGCCAGGCTGTAATAGACAACCTGCTGCGCCTCAGCGGGCGTCGCATCGTTCTCATCAATAAACTTACGGCTCAGTTGACTGAACACCACCGTTTCACTCATCGGATACGCGCCTCTTCGACAACATGGTTAAGATGCGTGACGATCTCGGTCAGACGCGGATCGTTTTCCGCCTCCAGCCAGCGCGCCACCTGATGCTCGCCCTGCCCTAACTGCGTCATATAGTCATCAGCAATCTGGCGACCGTAGCGGTATCCCGCCAGACGGCGAGCCTCGCGATCCACCTTCACTCGCAGCGGCTGAACCATATCCGGATGCAGAATTTCGGCGGGCTGTTCGTCCAGTTCACCCGGCGCACGCGCGTGAATTTTTTGTTCCAGCAGACCCAGCGCCATTGCAAAACCATACAGCGTGGCTGCAGGCGTTGGCGGGCAGCCAGGGATATAGACATCCACCGGTACGATTTTGTCCGTGCCGCCCCATACGCAGTATAAGTCGTGGAAAATACCGCCGCTGTTACCGCAAGCACCGTAAGAGATACAAATTTTCGGGTCTGGCGCAGACTGCCAGGCGCGTAGCGCCGGAGAGCGCATGGCACGGGTTACCGCGCCGGTAAACAGCAGGATATCCGCATGACGCGGGGACGGTACCACTTTGATGCCAAAACGTTCGGCGTCAAACAGCGGAGAAAGCGTGGCGAAGATTTCGATTTCGCAACCGTTGCAGCCGCCGCAGTCCACACGGTAAACGTACGCTGAACGCTTGATGCTTTTTAGCAGCGACGCTTTCATGCTGGCAATGGATTCATCCACCGTCATCGGTACCGGAATACCGTTGGCGTCACGTGGGCCTAATAAATTGCTCATCAGCTGGCCTCTTTCATATGGCGAGTCAGTTCAATACGATCAGACGGCACCAGGCATTTCTGGCGCTTACAGTCCGGGCAGGTCTCAAAGCTTTCACGGTGGTTTTCCGCGCGGCTATCACCGTTGTGCTTAAGCAGCGCAATGGCGTAATCAATCTCTTTTTGTACCGCAAACGGACGGTTACATACGCGGCAGTTACACAGCGCAAAGCGGGACTGCTGCAGGAAATCCTCTTTCTTCCACACCGCCAGCTCATACTCCTGCGACAGCTTGATTGCCGCCGTCGGGCAAACTTCTTCGCAACGGGCGCAGAAGATGCAGCGACCGAGGTTGAACTGCCACGCCAACTCATTGGTGACCAGATCGGTTTCGACCGTCAGCGCGTTCGACGGGCACGCATTCACACAGGCCGCACAGCCGATGCACTGCTGCGGATTATGTTCCGGTTTGCCACGGAAGTTTTTATCGACCGCGATCGGCTCCAGCGGATACGACGACGTCGGTGCCCCGGTTTTGATGACTTTTTTGATAAAGGTAAACATGGCGATTCCTTATTTCAGCGGCGAGTTTTTACGCTCGATGCTGTAGCGCTCAAGTTCTTTGTACGGCACGACTTTGCTCTTCTTCTTACGTACATCGACCACGGTCATACGGTCAGTACAGGAGTAGCAAGGATCGAGGCTACCGATAATCAGCGGCGCATCGGAAACGGTATTACCACGCAGCATGTAGCGCAGCGTCGGCCAGTTGGCGTAGGTCGCCGCACGGCAGCGCCAGCGATACAGTTTCTGGTTGTCGCCGGTCATGCTCCAGTGAATGTCATCTCCGCGCGGCGCTTCAGCAAAGCCCAGTGCGAAACGGTGAGGAATGTAGGTAAAGCCTTCCACCATCAGCGGGCCGCCCGGCAGGTTATCAAGACCAAAGTCGATCATATTCAGTGCGGTGTAGACTTCATTAATACGAACTTTCAGACGAGAAATAACGTCGCAGCCTTGCTCGCTATGAACTTCCATCGGCAGCAGACCATAGCCGACAAACGGGTGATCGGCGCGGGTGTCACGCGCGTGGCCGCTGGCGCGAACCATCGGGCCGACGTTACTGAAGTCACGGGCAATTTCCGGATCCAGACGACCAATACCAACGGTACGCTGTTCCATATTCGGCGTACTGAGCAGCATATCGACCAGTTCCTGCACGTCACGACGCATCTGCTGCGCCAGTTGACGGGTCTGGATCATATCTTCTTTCAGCAGATCACGACGGATACCGCCGATCAGGTTCAGACCGTAAGTTTTACGTGCCCCGGTGAGGATCTCCGCCATCTTCATCGACGTTTCACGCACGCGGAAGAACTGCATAAAGCCGGAGTCAAAACCGGTGAAGTGACAGGCCAGGCCGAGGTTCAGCAGGTGCGAGTGCAGACGCTCAACTTCCAGTAGAATGGCACGGATCATCTGCGCACGTTCCGGCACCACGATGCCCATCGCATTCTCAACGGAGGTGGTATAGGCGGTGCTATGCGCAAAGCCGCAGATACCACACACGCGATCTGACAGGAACGTCACTTCGTTGTAACCCATACGGGTTTCCGCCAGTTTCTCCATGCCGCGGTGGACATAGAACAGACGGTAGTCGGCATCAATAATGTTCTCGCCGTCCACGAACAGGCGGAAGTGACCGGGTTCATCGGAGGTGACGTGCAACGGGCCAATCGGCACCACGTTATTTTTCTTGTCGCCCAGTTCGTTGATGAACTCGTAGGTTTCAGCATCGGTAGTCGGCGCCGGGCGCTGACGATAATCCATGCTGTCTTTACGCAGCGGATAGAGTTCGTCCGGCCAGTCATCGGGCAGTACCAGACGACGCTCATCCGGCAAACCTACCGGGATCAAACCGTACATATCGCGCACTTCGCGCTCGCCCCAGACCGCAGCCGGA
Source organism: Citrobacter sp. Cf125 (assembly GCF_030333935.1). Lineage (NCBI taxonomy): Bacteria > Pseudomonadati > Pseudomonadota > Gammaproteobacteria > Enterobacterales > Enterobacteriaceae > Citrobacter > Citrobacter sp. Cf125. Next base: position 180,867 of record NZ_JAOWEY010000023.1, read on the forward strand.
ACGCGCGGCGTGACGGACGGGAACTCCAGCTTATTGGCATCGACTTCAACGCGGACGGTTATCCAGCATTTGGTGCCCTGCTCCATCGACATCACATAATAAACAGCGTAATGGCCGCACAGCTGGCGTTCGTCGTTACCAAACAACACGGACAACCAGCCGCCCTGTTTGTAGTACAGGAACTCCACCACTTCCGGCAGGTAGTTCACCTTGACGGTGATCGTCAGCTGATCTTTGGTCTGCCAGGCTTCATCCAGCACCACGCCCGGAAAGGCCTGATGCAGCGCAGCGAGATATTGTTGACCTAATTTTTCTTCAGACATGCTCAAACTCTCTTAAATCACGCCACCAGCAAGGAGACGAACGCTAAAAACGCAAACCCAAAACCGGCCCAGGTCACGCGTGAAGTGGCGCAAAAACGCAGACGCGCCATGCTGTTTTCGAACAGGGCGATGACCAGCACGCCGAGGACCAGCTTGACGACGGCAATCACCAGCGCCAACAGCAGCCCACCCGCGGTGAAGGTTTCCATCTGTCCCCACGGCAGGAACACACCAACGAACATTTGCAGAACGACCAGTTGCTTGAGGCTAATGCCCCATTTCAGCACGGCAAAACCGCTGCCGCTGTATTCAGTCAATGGACCTTCCTGCAGCTCTTGCTCTGCTTCTGCCAGATCGAATGGCAGTTTGCCCATTTCGATAAAGGTGGCGAAAGCACAGGCGCACAGTGCCAGAATCAGCGGGATGCTGCGCGCAGCAGGCCAGTGGTAAATGGTATCGGCGATATTGCTGATATGGGTTGAACCCGCAACCTGTGCCGCTACCCACAGCCCCAGCAACAGGATAGGTTCAACCAGCACGCCGAGCATCGCTTCACGGCTGGCACCAATGGCGGTAAACGGGCTACCGGTATCCAGTCCCGCGATAGAGAAGAAAAAACGGGCAATGGCGAACAGGTAAATTAAGGTGATCAGATCGCCCAGTTGCGGCAGCGGTGAGCCAACGGTCACTACCGGTAGCGCAGTGGCGATAGTCAGCATCACGCCCACCATCACAAACGGCGTCAAGCGGAAGACCCAACTGGAATCCGCAGGCGCAATGCTCTGACGGCCCAGCAGTTTGATAATGTCGCGGTATTCCTGCAAAACGCCCGGACCGCGGCGATTGTGCAAACGCGCGCGCGCCACGCGGGTAACGCCGGACAGCAGCGGCGCAACGGCAAACAGCACCAGCGCCTGAATTAACGGATATAAAACACTCATTTTCAGGCTCCTCGTGAAACCACAATCACCACCAGCACCGCCAGCTCAATCAGCGCCAGGCGACGGAACAGCACCGGCGCAGCCGCATTCTGCCAGCCCGGAACCAGTGATACCGGATTCAACCACTTACGCAGTTTGAGTACCGGGGCAAAGGCTTCTTTCACCGGCATGGCAAAACCGTGCGCGGTAATGACCATTGACTGCTCGTGATCGTAACCACACACCCATGCCGCACCGCGTGAACGCGACGGCAGACGGTTGCCTTTGAAAATTGCCATGATGATGAACGGCAGCAGCGGACATGCGATCAGCAGCAGCGTGATCATTGGCTGAGAAACGGTGGTGTTCGCAGTTTCCAGCGGCAGCGGAACGGCAGATGAGATCATCGGCAGCAGCCACGGCGCAGCCACGCCGCCAATCACACAGCAGATAGCCAGCGCAACGACGCTCACGCCCATCAGGATTGGTGCGCAGCAGGCGTTTTCAGCTTCCTTCGTGCGCGGTGCACCAAGGAACGTTACGCCATAGACTTTCGCCATACACATCACCGCCAGCGCGCCGGTAATTGCCAGCCCAACCGCCAGCAACGGCCCTAACAGACGACCGACAAACGCCCCGCTGTTACCCAGCTTGAAGAAGGATTGATAGATAACCCACTCACCGGCAAAACCGTTCAGCGGCGGCAGCGCGGCCATCGCCATCAGGCCAACCAACATCGCCAGAGAGATAACCGGCATGCGTTTGCCGATACCGCCCAGTTTTTCGATATCACGATGACCGGTACGGAACCAGATGCTGCCTGCGCCCAGGAACAGAACGCTTTTGAACAGGCTGTGGTTTACCAGGTGGTACAGACCGCCGGTCAAACCCAGCGCAATCAGCGCCGGTTGATTCAGGGAAATCCCGGTCACGCCAGCGCCTAGCCCCAGCAGAATAATGCCGATGTTTTCCAGCGTGTGGTACGCCAGCAGGCGCTGGATATTGTGTTCCATCAGCGCATACAGACCGCCAACAAATGCGGTGATCATGCCCAACACCAGCAGCGTAACCCCCCACCACAGCGGTGCATTACCGCCCAGCAGCGACAGGGAGAGAATACCCAGTAGACCAACCTTCATGACGACGGTAGAGAACAGTGCCGCAGCCGGTGCGCTGGCATTGGCGTGTGCCTGTGGCACCCAACCATGCAGAGGAATAATCCCGGCCAGCAGGCCAAAACCTGCCACGCCCAGCAGCCAGATGTCAGACCCGAGCGGCAGCTCCTGGGTGCGCAGGTCTAGCAGACGCAGCTCCAGAGTGCCGTAACGTTGCCACACAAGGTAGCAGGCAACCGCCAGCAGCAGCGTACCAATACGCCCCAGCGCAAACCACAGTTTGCCTTCTTTACTGCATCCGGTGAGGAACACGGCACACAGCGCCATGATTTCCGCCATCACCACCAGCGTACCGAGGTTGCTGGCAACCACCGCACATACCGCCGCGGCCATCAGCAGATTCACCAGCAGGCCGTTAGCTTTCACCTGCGGATGACGATGCCAGTCAATGTTGTACAGGCTGACAAACAGGCCGCACAGTCCCAGCGTAATCAGCCAGATAGCATTCAGCGGAGTAATTTGCAGACTGTGCCCAATAAACGGCATCACGCCGCTCACCGCCAGCGCATTAGTCAGAACGGTAAAACCAGCGGCTGCCGTACACAAGCTGCCGACCGCACCGCCAACTCCAGCAATCCAGCCGCTCAGCGATTTATGAAATGAAAACAGAAATGCCAGAACCGCAGCCGCTGTAAACCAGGCCACGCCGCTGTTAATCAGTGAAATTGCGCTCATTTTGCATCCCCACTCTGAGCCTGCTGAAACAAGGTGAGATCGCCGAAATCGGTATTGAAAGTCAGCTCACGCTTACGTTTGCTGGCGCGGGCGATATCCATGTTGCTCACCAGGTGCAGGGCTTTGGTCGGACACATGCGCACGCAGGCCGGACCAAGCTCATCAAAACTGCACAGATCGCATTTCACCGCGATGGCACGAACGCCAGGAACCCAGTCCAACAGCGAACTCACGCGAGCAGGCGCTGGCGGAGCCGGAGGCGCTTTTGGCGTATTGGCGTTTGCCGGGATATGCAGCGGACGGCTACCGGAAAACTCTATCGCGCCAAACGGACAAGCGATCCCGCACAGTTTGCAGCTTACGCACAGGCTTTCATTCAGCTGTACGGCGCCATCAACGCGGTTAATGGCATTAACCGGACACACGGTGGCGCAAGGCGCATCTTCACACTGGTGGCAAAGCTGCGGCGCGGATTCTTTTTCATTTAACATCACTTTCAGGCGCGGCATTGACTGCAGGCCATGCTGGCGATGTGTCTCTGAGCAGGCGGCTTCACAGGTGTGGCAGCCAATACAAAGAGTGGAGTCAGCAATTACAAAACGATTCACCAGGCATTCCTCAGGTGATAGTCATTTTTGACGAAAACATGTCTGCAAAATGTCATTTCGACATTTTTCGACATGCCCATTCCCTAAAACATCGTGACGCAGTATGTAAACCGCATCATGACAAAGTGGACAGCACCTGAGGCTTAAGCCGGGCTATGTCCCTCAACCAGTTGGCTTAAATTCACCGGCATATTGTTCTCAACCGCGGTGTACAGGCTGTCGTAGACGGTGGCGATTTTCTCGAGATAGTGCTCCAGTACCTGTTCGCGATCGCGGTTGCTGAAACGCTCATCGACTTGACCGTCGATGGTCAACTGTGCCTGTGCAATCAGTTGCTTATCATCACCATCTTTTGTTTCGACGTAGTACTCGATGGTGTGGCTATTGAAGCCATCCGCCAGCGTGACGTAGATAGTGAAGTGTTCAAAAAGGACAAAGCAGAGATCTTTGTCCGGCGCACAGCTCATTGCATGATGCAAACGCGCTTTCGACAGGGTGATCCCCTGAACCAGCGAGTTACAGTAAATACGCCACTGGTCCTGTAGGCGACGATGCCGTTCAGCGATGTAATCGGCTTTTTCGCTTATTTCCCAAATAGTCATGTCAGGTTACCCGTTTAGCAGAGATGAACAGCCTTAAGCACATTTCATGCCAAAATTAAATTTATTAATTTTCATATAGATAAAAAATTAAAGGCGGGTGACGACATGTCATTTCGTCATTGTCGTCATTGTCACGAATGAAAAAAATCAACCTGGCATGCTTATTGCTTTTGATACGGCAACTTCACAGGAGGCGGTATGCACGAAATAACCCTCTGCCAACGGGCACTGGAATTGATTGAACAACAGGCCACGCAACACGGTGCTCAGCGAGTAACTGGGGTCTGGCTCAAAATTGGCGCATTTTCTTGCGTAGAAACCAGCGCTCTCTCCTTTTGTTTTGATCTGGTATGCCGCGGGACCCTTGCAGAAGGTTGTAAACTCCACCTCGAAGAACAAGAAGCCGAATGTTGGTGCGAATCTTGTCAACAATACGTCACATTACTGACGCAACGCGTGCGCCGATGTCCGCAATGCAACAGCGATATGCTGAGAATTGTGGCCGATGACGGCTTACAGATTCGACGTATTGAAATAGATCAGACTCCAGCGCCGGATGGCGACGCTTAAGCGTTTTATCCAGCCTACAGAAAGAGCTCGTTTGTAGGCCGGATAAGGCAACGCAGTCATCCGGCAACAGATGTATCGCAAGTAAAAAGATCAGGAGTGAGCGATGTGTACGACATGTGGTTGCGCTGAAGGCAACCTATATATAGAGGGTGATGAGCATAATCCCCACTCGGCGTTTCGCAGCGCGCCATTTGCCCCAGCGGCTCGTCCAGCGCTGAATATTACCGGTGTGAAGACCTCAAATTTCACACCGAGCCAGACCGAAGAAGGCGATTTGCACTACGGTCACGGTGAGGCAGGAACCCACGCACCAGGTATGAGCCAACGCCGTATGCTGGAAGTGGAAATTGACGTACTGGACAAAAACAACCGCCTGGCCGAGCGCAACCGTGCCCGCTTTGCGGCCCGTCAGCATCTGGTGCTGAACCTTGTTTCAAGCCCGGGCTCCGGTAAAACCACGCTGCTGACCGAAACGCTGATGAAGCTGAAGGATAGCGTGCCGTGCGCCGTTATTGAAGGTGACCAGCAGACGGTGAACGATGCTGCCCGTATTCGCGCCACAGGCACGCCCGCCATTCAGGTCAACACCGGTAAAGGTTGCCACCTTGACGCACAAATGATTGCTGACGCCGCGCCGCGTTTGCCGCTTGACGATAACGGCATTCTGTTCATTGAGAACGTCGGCAACCTGGTCTGCCCGGCCAGCTTCGACCTCGGCGAGCGCCATAAAGTGGCCGTGCTTTCCGTCACCGAAGGTGAAGACAAACCGCTGAAATATCCACATATGTTTGCCGCCGCATCACTGATGCTGCTCAACAAAGTGGATCTGCTACCGTACCTCAATTTTGACGTTGAAAAATGCATCGCCAGCGCCCGGGAAGTGAACCCGGGAATTGAGATTATCCTGATTTCCGCCACCAGTGGTGAAGGGATGGATCAATGGCTCTCCTGGCTGGAGACGCAGCGATGTGCATAGGTGTTCCGGGTCAAATCCGCACCATTGATGGCAACCAGGCCAAAGTCGACGTTTGCGGTATTCAGCGCGACGTCGACCTGACGCTGGTCGGTAGCTGTGATGAGCATGGCCAACCGCGCCTCGGCCAGTGGGTACTGGTCCACGTCGGTTTTGCCATGAGCATCATTAATGAAGCTGAAGCGCGCGATACGCTCGACGCGCTGCAAAACATGTTTGACGTTGAGCCGGATGTCGGCGCGTTGCTGTACGGCGAGGAAAAATAAATGCGTTTTGTTGACGAATACCGCGCACCAGAGCAGGTGATGCAACTGATAGAGCACCTGTCTGAACGTGCCGCCCACCTCCCCTACACGGCTGAACGCCCACTGCGCATCATGGAAGTTTGTGGTGGTCATACCCACGCTATCTTCAAATTCGGCCTCGACCAGTTGCTACCGGAAAACGTGGAGTTTATTCATGGTCCGGGTTGCCCGGTTTGCGTTCTGCCGATGGGTAGAATCGACAGCTGTGTAGAAATCGCCAGCCATCCAGAAGTGATTTTCTGCACCTTTGGTGATGCGATGCGCGTCCCGGGTAAGCAAGGCTCCCTGCTGCAAGCCAAGGCGCGAGGTGCGGATATCCGTATCGTCTATTCACCGATGGATGCGCTGAAGCTGGCACAGGAAAACCCAACGCGTAAGGTGGTGTTCTTTGGTCTGGGTTTTGAAACCACAATGCCAACGACCGCTATCACTCTGCAACAAGCAAAGCAGCGTGACGTGCAGAACTTTTACTTTTTCTGCCAGCACATCACGCTTATCCCTACGCTGCGCAGCCTGCTGGAACAGCCGGACAACGGTATTGACGCCTTTTTAGCACCAGGCCACGTCAGCATGGTGATTGGCACTGATGCTTATAATTTCATTGCTTCAGACTTCCATCGTCCGTTAGTGGTCGCCGGTTTTGAACCGCTCGATCTCCTGCAAGGCGTGGTGATGTTAATTGAGCAGAAAATTGCCGCGCACAGCCAGGTAGAAAACCAGTACCGCCGCGTGGTGCCGGATGCCGGTAACGCGTTAGCGCAACAGGCCATCGCCGAGGTGTTCTGCGTCAATGGCGACAGCGAATGGCGCGGTCTGGGCGTTATCGAATCCTCTGGCGTTCACCTTACGCCTGACTATCAGCGCTTTGATGCCGAAGCCCATTTCCAGCCAGCGCCGCAGCAGGTGTATGACGATCCGCGCGCGCGTTGTGGGGAAGTGCTGACGGGCAGATGTAAACCACATCAGTGCCCATTATTTGGCAAAACGTGTAACCCGGAGACCGCTTTTGGCGCCCTGATGGTCTCCTCTGAAGGCGCATGTGCCGCCTGGTATCAGTATCGTCAGCAGGAGTGTGAAGCATGAGCAGCGTACAACTCGCCCACGGTAGCGGCGGTCAGGCTATGCAGCAGTTGATCAACAGTCTGTTTATGGAGGCATTCGCGAATCCGTGGCTGGCGGAACAAGAAGATCAGGCACGTCTGGAACTGGCGCAACTGGTCGCTGAAGGCGATCGTCTGGCGTTTTCAACCGACAGCTATGTTATCGATCCGTTGTTCTTCCCGGGCGGTAATATCGGCAAGCTGGCTATCTGTGGTACGGCTAACGACGTGGCGGTCAGCGGCGCGATCCCGCGCTATCTCTCCTGCGGTTTTATCCTCGAAGAAGGTTTACCAATGGAGACGCTGAAAACCGTCGTTAACAGCATGGCGGCAACCGCGCGCGAAGCGGGTATCGCCATCGTCACCGGCGACACCAAGGTTGTACAGCGCGGCGCGGCGGACAAGCTTTTTATCAACACCGCCGGAATGGGTGCGATCCCCGCCAACATTCACTGGGGCGCACAGACCCTGAGCGTGGGCGATGTGCTGCTGGTCAGCGGTACGCTTGGCGATCACGGCGCAACTATCCTTAACCTGCGCGAACAGTTGGGTCTTGATGGCGAACTGGTCAGCGACTGCGCGGTATTGACGCCGCTTATCCAGACGCTACGTGATATTCCCGGCGTCAAGGCGCTGCGTGACGCCACCCGTGGCGGCGTGAATGCAGTAACGCATGAATTTGCCGCATCATGCGGGTTTGGTATTGAGCTGTCTGAAGCGGCCCTGCCCGTGAAGCCCGCTGTGCGTGGCGTTTGCGAACTGCTGGGACTGGATGCGCTCAACTTTGCTAACGAAGGTAAGCTGGTGATTGCCGTTGAGCGTCAGGCCGCTGAAACGGCGCTTGCCGCGCTGCGCGCGCATCCATTAGGACGCGATGCCGCAATGATTGGCGAAGTGGTAGAACGCAAAGGTGTGCGTCTGGCCGGACTTTACGGCGTGAAACGAACCCTCGATTTACCACACGCCGAACCATTACCTCGTATATGCTAACTGCCCATTAGCAGCAACGTGTAGGCCGGATAAGCGAAATCGCTATCCGGCAATAATTTACGACTTATACCTATAATTCATTTACCGTTTTCGCACCGTTCTGCGGTGCTTTTCCTGGAAAAGCAATATGTCGTATACACCGATGAGTGACCTCGGACAGCAAGGCCTGTTCGATATTACTCGTACATTATTACAGCAGCCCGATCTCCCGTCTCTTAGCGAGGCGCTTTCGCAGCTGGTCAAGCGTTCAGCGCTGGCCGACTGTGCGGCTATTGTCTTATGGCAGGCACAAACGCAGCGTGCGCGTTATTTTGCGACGCGTGAAAATGGTAAACCCATCGATTATGAAGACGAAACGGTACTGGCTCATGGCCCGGTACGCCGTATTTTGTCTCGCCCCGATGCGCTGCACTGCAACTATCACGAGTTTACGGAAACCTGGCCACAGCTGGCCTCTGGCGGACTGTATTCTGAATTTGGCCACTACTGCCTGCTGCCGCTGGCGGCGGATGGGCGTATCTTTGGCGGTTGCGAGTTCATCCGTAATGAAGATCGTCCATGGAGTGAAAAAGAATATAACCGTCTACAGACCTTCACCCAAATAGTCGGCGTCGTTGCTGAACAAATTCAAAGCAGGGTCAGCAACAACGTCGATTACGATCTGTTGTGCCGCGAGCGTGATAACTTTCGCATCCTGGTCGCCATCACCAATGCGGTACTCTCCCGCCTGGACATTGACGAACTGGTCAGCGAAGTCGCCAAAGAGATCCATCACTACTTCGACATTGATGCCATCAGCATCGTGTTACGCAGCGATCGTAAAAACAAGCTCAGCATTTATTCCACCCACTATCTGGATGAACATCATCCAGCGCACGAACAAAGTGAAGTGGATGAAGCAGGTACGCTTTCCGAACGCGTGTTCAAAAGCAAAGAGATGCTGCTGATTAATCTGAGCGAACGCGATACGCTCGCTCCTTACGAACGGATGCTATTCGAAACCTGGGGCAACCAGCTACAAACCCTGTGTCTGTTACCGCTGATGTCGGGCAATACGATGCTCGGCGTACTCAAGCTGGCACAGTGCGAAGAGAAAGTTTTCACTACCGCTAACCTCAAGCTATTGCGCCAAATTGCCGAGCGTGTGGCAATTGCCGTGGATAACGCGCTTGCGTATCAGGAGATTCACCGCCTGAAAGAACGTCTGGTAGATGAAAACCTGGCGCTGACTGAACAACTCAACAATGTAGAGAGTGAGTTCGGCGAAATCATTGGCCGCAGCGAAGCGATGTACAGCGTACTCAAGCAGGTCGAAATGGTGGCGCAAAGCGACAGCACCGTCCTGATTCTGGGTGAGACCGGAACGGGTAAAGAGCTGATCGCACGGGCCATTCACAACCTGAGCGGACGTAACGCCCGTCGGATGGTGAAGATGAACTGCGCGGCAATGCCTGCCGGATTACTGGAAAGCGATCTGTTTGGTCATGAGCGTGGCGCGTTTACCGGTGCCAGCACGCAGCGGATTGGTCGTTTCGAACTGGCCGATAAAAGCTCGCTGTTCCTCGACGAAGTGGGCGACATGCCACTGGAGCTACAGCCTAAGCTGCTGCGCGTTTTGCAGGAGCAGGAGTTTGAACGTCTGGGCAGCAATAAACTGATCCAGACCGACGTACGCTTGATCGCCGCCACTAACCGCGATCTGAAAAAGATGGTAGCCGATCGCGAGTTTCGTAACGATCTCTACTATCGACTGAACGTCTTCCCGATCCATCTGCCGCCGCTGCGTGAGCGCCCGGAAGATATTCCGCTGCTGGTAAAAGCCTTTACCTTTAAAATTGCTCGCCGGATGGGGCGCAATATCGACAGCATTCCCGCCGAGGCGCTGCGTACGCTGAGCAGCATGGAGTGGCCGGGCAACGTGCGCGAGCTGGAAAACGTGGTAGAACGTGCGGTTCTGCTTACCCGAGGCAACGTACTGCAACTGTCCCTGCCGGATATTGCCCCTTTGATGCCGTCTACGCCTCCGGTGGCAACCGAAGTCGCACAGGACGGCGAAGATGAATACCAGTTGATCATGCGCGTTCTGAAAGAGACCAACGGTGTGGTTGCCGGACCTAAAGGCGCGGCACAACGGCTGGGGCTGAAACGCACCACGTTACTCTCGCGTATGAAACGCCTGGGCATTGATAAGGATGCGCTGGTTTAACGGTTCGCCCGATAGCGCCACGCTTATCGGGCATCTGAATTACTTCTTACGCTGGTATTTCTCTGGCAATTCCGGGACAGGGCGTTTGTCATCAATCAGATGACGCACGGTCAGAATCGGATGACGCCAGAGCATTCTTGGCCCAGCCCAACGCATAATTTGCTTCATCTCTTCGCGTTTGGCAGATTGATAGCAGTGCACCGGACACTGCTTACAGGCCGGTTTTTCCTCACCAAAGACGCACTTATTGAGGCGTTTTTGCGCATAGGCAAACAACGCATCGTAATGCCCCGGCTCGTCTGAAGCCTGCGGACACTGGCGCTCGTAGAGTGAGATCATTCTCTGGATCGTCATTTTTTCACGTGCAATACGTTTGCCGGACATAATGCCTCCACAATTAAGTTGCATAAATAATACACCTTAACCATAGAGGCAACCAATAGCCGTTAACAATTCCAGGAAGAATGACTAAATTGCCCGGCGTTTATAAGGACGGTAGTGCGGTAGCCAAAAGTTATCGTTGATGCTCTGCAGCAACACCTCGTCGCTTATCTTCTCTGCCACACCGGACTGCTGTGCCGCCTTACCGACCTCAAAAGCAATGCTGCGAGTCACGTCGCAGATTGTCCCAATCTCCGGCAACAGAGCGCCTTCCCCGTTACGAACCAGCGGAGAAGCATCGGCCAGTGCGCAGCTTGCCGCCATCAGCATAGCGTCTGTTATGCGCGTCGCACCACTGGCGATAGCCCCCAGACCGATAGCCGGGAAAACATACACGTTATTACATTGCGCAACCGGAATGGAGCGCCCATTAAATTCAACTGCATCACAGGGGCTGCCGGTCGCGATGATGGCCTGTCCCCTGGTCCAGCGAACAATATCTTCTGGCCGCGCTTCCATTCTCGAGGTGGGATTCGACAGCGGCATAACAATCGGGTGATCGCAGTATTGATACATCGTGCTAATCACCTCCTGCGAGAACAATCCGGCCTGGCCCGACACACCCAGCATCACCGTGGGTTTGACATTATGAATCACCTCCAGTAATGACGGCGCCTGCCCCTCATACTGCCAGTCAGATAAGGCCTCGGGAGGTTGTGCCAGCGGTTGCTGGAAATCCGCTAAAGCATGATTGGTGGTCATCACCAGACCGTCGCGATCCACCATAAAAATTGTCCGTCTGGCTTCAGACTGGCTCATCCCTTCACTGATGCGACAGGCAATGATATGCCGGGCTATGCCACATCCGGCTGCGCCCGCTCCCACAATCACGATCGGTTGCTTGCAGAAATCGCGGCCGCTGCCACGACATGCGGCAAGTAAGGTCGCCAGAGCTACCGACGCAGTGCCCTGAATGTCATCATTAAAGCAGCACAGATCATCGCGATAACGCTCCAGCAGAGGCACTGCGGTATGTTGAGCGAAGTCTTCAAACTGCAGCAAAACGTCAGGCCAGCGCCGTTTTACGGCCGCAATAAACATGCCAATAAATGCGAAGTAGTCTTCACCGGTGATACGCGGATGACGCCAGCCGATATAGCGCGGATCGTCCAGCAGTCGCGTATTGTTCGTCCCGACATCCAGTAGAATGGGGAGCGTATTAGCCGGATTTACCCCGCCACATACGGTATAGAGCGACAGTTTTCCGATAGGGATCCCCATACCGCCTACGCCCTGGTCACCCAGTCCCAGAATGCGTTCGCCATCTGTAACGACGATGACCTTGATATTGTGCCGTGGATTATCATGCAAAATATCGTCAATACGATCGCGATCGGGCCATGAAATAAAGACGCCACGCGCACGACGATATATCCAGGAGAATTTTTCGCAAGCGGCCCCGACTACCGGGGTATAAACGATGGGCAGCATCTCCGGCAGATGCTTTTTCAGCAGGTAATAAAATAACGTTTCGTTGGTATCCTGAATATTACGCAGATAAATATGTCGAGCGTTGTGGGATTCAGCCTCAAGATATTGTTGATACGCCCGCTCGGCTTGTTCATCAATATTCTCAATGGCGCAAGGCAGTAGTCCACTCAGATTAAAGTCATGTCTTTCTTGCTGCGTGAAGCTACTTCCCTTGTTCAATAACGGAGACTCAAGCAGTAACTTCCCCGTAAACGGGACGTATAAAACATCGTTTGTCACGTTGCCATCCATAAATTACAACCAGATAAAAAAATAAGAGCCTGCATTAACAGGCTCTCGGGATTCAAATCAGGACATAGTTGGCAACCAGCATCGCCGCGATACCGGCCAGCGCTGGAAGCAGCGTTCTTCTGACGATCATAAACGGTGAACATTCCCCTGCTTTGCTTACCGCAATAATGATGCCAGCCACAGGAGACATTGAGCGCCCCATTCCCGCCATCAACTGCATTGGCAGAATCATATTGACAGCGCTCTCACCAAATTTTGCCGCAATGGAGGGAGCCAGGCCGGAGAAAGAGAAAAAGGCGGCTACGCCAGAGCCTGTCAGGACGGCGGTGACGCCCACCAGCGCGGTCATCACCAGCGTCATACTGGTAAAACCCAGGCCTGCGTTTTGCACTGACTGCAACAGGTAGTCCACCGCGCCAATTTTCTGCAGCCCCTGGGCATAGATATCCGCACACACCAACAAGGAAACAATACTGGTAAACATGCTGCCCATGCCTTTGAAAAAGACCTGTAACCCTTTACAGCAGTTTTTGAAATCTCGGGTAGCCACCAGTTCGAAGAAAAACGCGACGACCGCGCCAAGGATCATTGCCGTGACCACGTCAATTTTGATGGATTTGATCACCAAAGGGCTAAAGACCAGCACCAGTGCTACAGGCAGGACCGGTAACAACGCGTAAATAGCGGGTGCCTTGCGGCCCTCTTCTTCTGCTTGCGCGACGCTTTGCTCGCCTGATATGAAGCCATCCTTTTTGTCGAAATACTTCGCGGTGAAGTAAATCACTACAGCAACGGCCAACATCACCACCACCGCCACCGGCATCTGGTAATGAGCGAAGTAGATAGCGCTTTCCATGCCAGCATGCTTGGCCGCCAGATTCGCAGTACCAACCGCAGGCCCTAGATCCATAAATGCGCACAGACCGATCATCGCGGCTGCAGAAGCTTTACTGACCCCAAGACGAACCAGTACCGGGAAGAATGTCACCAGCAGCAACATCGCCAGCCCCGCCGCACTTGAAATTGCCACGTGCAGAAGCTGTGCGCAGATGTACCCCAACGCGAGGATCAGGTAAGGCGCTTTAATCACCTGTAGCGGACGAATGCACATATTCACCATCGCATTCGACGCTTTGATGTGATCCATATAGCTGGCAAATCCACCCGCCGCCATGATGATAAGACCAATACCCGCAATTTGTGTGGTCAGCGATTCTTTGGCAAAGCTAAAGATGTCCAGCCAGGTTGACCCCGTGGATTTCGCTTTATCATAGAGAATGCTGTTTTCAGGATAAAACAATACGGTAATGGTCAATAATGCCAGTCCAGCGAGTAATAAAACAGTTTGCGGCTGATAGTTTTTTACAATTAACCATGCTGCAATAACTGTTATCACTATTGCTATAATAAACGCTGTCATAATAACAATTCCTATGCCATACAAATTTGGTAGGGTTACCCGTCATATCATCATTGCTTATGTAGGATAGTAAAAAAGCGCCTCCATATATAAGCAGTTATAATATGTACGTAAATTTATCGTATTACACACTCAAATATTGAGATTTAATTGTAATGGGTTGTGTGGTTATAAAATACGGGAAAGATATTTTCCCACCCCTTTTTGTGAGTAAGATCGCAACTTATATGAGTATGGTCATATCTTCCAGGAAGAGCTGGATGCGGGTTTCCAGGATATTCATTCAATGATTGACGTCGAAAGCGTATTACCCTATAACAACGTTGATATTCAACAGCAATCGGGTGTTATCCATGTATAATAAAAACACATTAAGTCTGGATGAGTATAACTTACTTACTCTTAATATGGGTGTTCTAACTGAATCTGAGTGCCGACTTAATGAGTACATTAATAAACACTTCAATGAACTGCCTTACCATGGCATTGTTGATCTCTCGCAAAATGCGATGGTAAGCAAAGCAACTATTGGCCGATTTTTAAATAAAATGGGGTTTACGGGTTATGCTGCTTTCCGCAAGGCATTAGACATCACGCTGTCAAAAAATAAAATATCCGCACCGTTTGAGAAAAACATCAAACTGCGTAACAATCCTGGGATTACCACTGAAAGTATCGTTACCGATTTCACCTACAAAGTATCAGAATTATTTAATCAATTTAAAAATAATATCGATATTGAGAGCCTTAATGCATTTATCGATCTGGTGCTGAACAACAAACGTCATATTTATGTCGTCGGCCCTTCATCGTCTCATGCCATGGCAACGCATTTTTGTACACTGCTAAAGTACTTCCGCAGTAACATCTCCCTGTTACCGACGGACATCAGCGAACTCCCCAAATGTCTCGTCAACATTGAGGAAGGAGATGTCCTGATTGTTTTCTCTTACTATCGATTTAACCGGGTCGCCCTCAATATTGCAAGATGGTTCAGAAAAAAGAATGCCGCCGTAGTGTTGGTGACCAACTCAGAGGCGAACCCTTACGGTAAGTTCTGCGATCTGCAGTTTGTTCTCCCAAGCGACGTACATTCCATTTTTCAAAGCCGTATTCTTGGCTTCTTTTTTATCGAACTCATTCTACATCTGGCTTATGAGAAAGGAGATAGCGAGGGGAATTTTGCCCAACTGGAAGAATTATTCGTCTTTTTCGAAACATTTTCGGCATCGTCCCACAATACTTAGTGCCACCAACCGCCAGGAGAGCTATCCCTCCCGGCGACATGACGAATCAGGCAATATCTGCGGTTTTCACGCGATCGAACTCAGCGATAGTCTCAGCGATTAACGCGTCGTTAGCCCCGATATATGACAGCGGCTCGCAGGCGGCAGCAATTTCCGCCCCAGATAATGACGCGCGGATTTCCGGGCTAGCCTGTACGATCTCCATGAAGCTGTACTCGCCGGTTGCATGCTTCAGCAGATTTTTCACCAGGTTATAGGCGGACTCTCTGCCAATTTTGGCGGCAAGCTTCATCGTCAGCGACTCAGACATAATAAAGTGCTTTGAGCAGTCAAAATTAGCGCGCATCTTATCTTCATTAACAATGAGATGCGAAAGCAGATTCTTTGCGCGTGTCAGGCTGGTCGATAACGCATTAGAGGCCTCCGGGAGGATCGTCCAGTTTAATACCCGCATTGAGGCAGCTCGTACATCCTGTTGATCCAGCATTGCTGGCGCGCCGGAAGCATACATCCACCCCATTCTTGCCAACGTTTGCACCATATTACTGGCGCGTGGATTAACTTTGTGTGGCATGGTGCTGGATCCGCCACCGCCCTCTCCTTCGAGTACTTCTGCAATCGGCGTGCGTCCCATGGTTTCGACATCGTTGGCCAGACGACACAGCGTGCCGTGAACAAGAGCAAAAAACTGCACAACCTCAACAACCGCATCCTGGCTGGCATTATTAATCCCGCAGGGCACGTTCAGACCCAACGCTAACATCAGCCGCTGGCGCGTTTCCATTCCCTGCTTACCTACAGAAGCCAGATTCCCCACCGCACCGCCAAAAAGTCCGGTTACGGCACGCGGATACAGCTGCTGTAGTCGTGTCAGGTGGCGGTTTATCTCCGCCAGATAACTGCAAACATGAAGCCCCCACGTCGTTGCAGAGGCATCCACCGAATTGGTACGCGCAACCATTACCGTACGCGCGTGTCGTAACGCCATCGCTTTCATGGCTTCGCCAACATCAAGCAATTGCTCACGCAATAGCCGCAGCGTTTGCTGCAATCTCATCGCCATGCCTGAGTCGAGTAAATCCTGAGTGGTGCATCCCCAATGCAGAAACTGACTGACCAGCGGTGTTCCGCTGGCGGAGATCTGATCGATCAGCGGCTTTATCGCCATGCCGACCGTTTGTGTTTCCTGCGCCAAGGCTGGCCAGTCTATCTGTATTTCCCGACAGGTTTGTTCAATTTCAACGGCTGCTTGTTCAGGAATAATTCCCAACTCACTTTGCACTCGAGCGACCGCCGCCTCAAAACGCAACCAACAACGCAGCAGATTGTCGTCAGACCATATTTCCCGCATCTTATCCTGAGTGAACAATGATGAATAAAGGTCAGAATCAAATACCGTTGTTTGCTTCCCGTACATACAGCGCCTCTCCGGCTAGTGAATGCGTGATAATAGAAAATTTGATTAATCAATTTTGCGGGATTTGTCTGCCAAATTATAGGGGAAAATAGTATTCCCACCTCAATAGTAATCATGAGAATACAACATTCCCATTTTCAGCTTTTCTACCCAGTAGAAATGAGACGTACTTCACAGTAATTTTCATGATCATATATTGTAGAGCCGTAACATTTTAAAAGCCCCATAATTAAATATTAGAGCCATTAATACAATAGTAAAAACAGAGATATTTATGCGTGAATAATCACATTTTATCACGAGAAAAAATGATTCCCATATCACTACCATTCCTTTTTCACGAACAATTATCCCGCTGTAAACTTTATTTATGGTCAGGAAATCAATGCTGGTTTGAGGGATGATATGAAGCTAAAAAATTATTCACTAATATTACTAATGGGTATGAGTTCCTCGGCGTTCGCCTTAAATGTGTATAATAAAGATGGAAATACGCTGGACATCTATGGCCGCGTTGAGGGTAAAATCGCGAGTGGTCAGAATTCATTTGCTGGCAGTGAAAGCCGAAGCGATTTGGGTGGACGTATAGGTATTTATCTCACGCGAGATTTGGATATTCTGCCAGAGACCAAAATCGTGGGGCGCCTGGAATGGCAGGTGCGTACCGAAAAAAATGATAACAATACCGGTGAAAGCGATATGGAGGCCCGATATTCCTATGTCGGCCTGTCAAATAAAACATGGGGTGAACTGATCACCGGGAGAACCAAAAACCCGTTGTATCAGGTAATGAAAATGACCGATAAATACAAAAATTTCACCCCTAATATCTACAGCTATGGCATTACAACCATTGATGATTCGTACCAGTTCAACCGACAGGACGGCACCGTTCAGTGGAACGCTAAATTTGCCGGCAATGAGATTCAGCTGGCATGGGTCTCCGGTAACGGCAACAGTGATAACGAAGCTCTGGATTACGGCGCGATGGCCAGCTATCGCAAGTCTTTCAAATTTGGCGACTTTAGGATTACACCTGCGATAGCGGCCAGCCGTTATAAACGACAGGACGGCGTAGTGACCACCGATGGACGTAATCAAAACGATCAAATCATGGGAGGATTACAACTCAGTTATAAAGCCTATGAAGTCGCAGTAACCGCATTACGTACGTCTATCTCTCGCGATAACAAAAGCGATAATAATTACAAAGGGATGGATTCGCTCATTTCCTACAACTTTGGCACCGTCAAGGTTCTTACCGGATATAGCTTTTTAAATGAAGATGGTAAAGATATTGCTGAAAAAGAAGACTGGCGTGCTGAAGCGCAATTAACATTGGCTAAAGACACGTGGTTATCATTTACTTACGATAAAGAGTTCGCAAGTAAGAACAAAAAGACCAATGATGATGCGCTTATCGTTGGGCTCCGTTATGATTTCTAAGAGATAAAAAATGAAAAAAATAACATTACTTGCCGCAGCGACGACTTTCGCATTAAGTAGTATCTGTGTTCACGCGGATACGTTATTAGCGCCTTCCGCACATGCGAAAATGGATGGTGAGAATAAAATTGTCGCGCTTTATGGTAACTCTTTCACTTTCTATAACAATAATATTAATACCCGCCTGCGGGATTTGACGCAGTCCTTACTGCCTGATCACGCCAAAGGCTATAAATATCGGGGGATCACGATTTCCAGCGGTCATTTAGGCTGGCAAATTGAGAATATGCGCTATCAGAACAAGCTACAGAAATGGGATGTCGTCGTCCTGCAGGGAAACTCAACAGAAACGATTTCAAAGAAAGAAAGTACCCGGCAAAACTTCGTGGACTCTGCAACCCAAATGGCCGAAATGGCGCATAAAGCCGGTGCAAAAGTCGTCTATTTCATGACCTGGCCGAAAAAAGACAAACCCGAAGATAGCCAAAAACTGGCAGATGCTTATCTCTCGATTGCGCAAAAAACGGGGGGATATGTGGCTCCGGTAGGCCTGGCTTTCGAGAAAGCACGTAAAACGCACCCAGAAATTAACCTGTATTATCAAGATGGTGTACACCCTTCGATTTCTGGAACGTATCTCGCCGCCTGTGTATTTTTCGCTACTCTGTATAACCAGTCTCCGGTCGGCGGTGCGCTTCCTATTGATACAGACATGAGCCCTGGCGACGCCAAAGCCTTGCAGCAAGTGGCCTGGGAAACCGTCACTGAGTTCCAGAAGCCATAATCATCGGGTTAGTCTTCCCCCACACGCCGACAATCGTGTCGGCGTAAACGCATTATCCTCATCCATTCCTTAGCGCCCTACGCAAATAAGAATTATTTTCATTTATTTATGCCATGTGCTATATAACATAGCAAAGGCTATATTCGATGATAAATTAACCATTTTGTTGTGAGGGATACTATGCCGCATCTGCCCCATCTGAAATCGTTTCTCCTTGCCAGCGTAATCACGGCGCTGACGCTGTCTCCTGCCTGGGCGAAAGAAAAATTTAAGGTAGTAACCACCTTTACGGTGATTGCCGATATGGCGAGCAATGTGGCGGGAGATGCAGCAGAGGTCAGTTCCATCACCAAACCTGGCGCAGAAATTCACGAATATCAACCAACCCCAGGTGATATTAAACGAGCGCAAGGCGCACAGCTTATTCTCTCCAACGGTCTTAACCTCGAACTATGGTTTGCCCGCTTCTACCAAAATTTGTCCGGCGTACCAGAAGTGATGGTCTCAAACGGCGTCCAGCCAATGGGTATCAGCGAAGGGCCGTACAACGGCAAACCGAACCCGCATGCCTGGATGTCAGCGGAGAACGCACTCATCTACGTGGATAACATTCGCGATGCGCTGATGAAATACGATCCAGACAATGCCGCCACTTACCAGAAAAATGCGGAGAATTATAAAGCGAAAATCCAGCAGACCCTGGCGCCGCTGCATGCTGAACTGGTAAAACTCCCCGCCGACAAACGCTGGCTGGTCACCAGTGAAGGCGCATTCTCCTACCTGGCACGTGATAACAGCCTGAAAGAGCTGTATCTGTGGCCGATCAATGCCGATCAGCAAGGTACGCCGAAGCAGGTACGCAAGGTAATCGATGCGATCAGAGAGCATCATATCCCAACGGTATTTAGCGAAAGCACCGTGTCCGACAAACCAGCGCGTCAGGTTGCCCGTGAATCTGGCGCGTATTACGGCGGCGTGCTGTATGTCGATTCGCTCAGCGCTGCCGATGGTCCGGTACCGACCTATCTGGATTTACTGCGCGTAACGACAGAAACCATCGTCAGCGGCATCAACGACGGGTTAAGGAGCCAAAAATGAGTCAATCTGCGATTACCGTGAATCAGGTTACGGTGACGTATCGCAACGGGCACACCGCATTGCGGGATGCCACTTTTCAGGTTCCGGGCGGCTCAATTGCCGCTCTGGTCGGCGTAAACGGGTCGGGAAAATCAACGCTTTTTAAAGCGCTGATGGGTTTTGTCCGCCTGGCGCAAGGGGAAATCTCAATTCTGCAACAGCCGGTAAATAAGGCGCTCAAACAGAATCTTATCGCCTATGTCCCTCAGTCAGAAGAGGTGGACTGGTCGTTTCCAGTACTGGTGGAAGATGTGGTGATGATGGGACGCTTTGGCCATATGGGCTGGCTGCGTCGACCAAAACAGATCGACCACGCCTGCGTGGATGCGGCACTGGCGCGGGTTGATATGCTGGACTATCGCCATCGTCAGATAGGTGAACTTTCTGGCGGGCAGAAAAAACGCGTCTTTCTGGCACGCGCCATTGCACAGGACGGACAGGTTATTTTACTGGATGAACCCTTCACCGGCGTGGATGTAAAAACCGAGGCCCGGATCATCGACCTGCTGCGTGAGCTGCGTGATGAGGGTCGAACCATGCTGGTCTCTACCCATAATCTGGGATCCGTCACCGAGTTTTGTGATTACACGGTGATGATTAAGGGCACGGTGCTGGCAAGTGGCCCCACCGATACCACCTTTACCCCCGAGAATCTCGAGCTGGCATTTAGCGGCGTACTGCGTCACGTTGCGCTGAGCGGCGGCGAACAACACGTGATTACCGACGATGAACGCCCGTTTATTTCGCGACGCGCGGCAAGCGAGGGGGAATAATCATGAACTGGCTGACAGAGCCGTTTGGTTACCAATATATGCTCAACGCCATGTGGGTCTCGGCGATGGTCGGAGGCCTGTGCGCGTTTCTCTCCTGCTATCTGATGCTAAAAGGCTGGTCGCTGATCGGCGATGCGCTGTCGCACTCTATTGTTCCGGGCGTGGCAGGCGCTTATATGTTAGGGCTTCCCTTCGCACTGGGCGCATTTCTTTCCGGCGGCCTGGCGGCGGGCAGTATGCTGTTTCTTAATCAGCGTTCGCGCCTGAAGGAAGATGCGATTATCGGACTGATTTTTTCGTCTTTTTTCGGTATCGGGCTTTTTATGGTGTCGCTCAATCCGATGTCAGTGAACATTCAGACCATTATTCTCGGCAACGTGCTGGCGATTGCACCGGAAGATATTCTGCAACTGGCCATCATCGGGGTTATCTCGCTGACTATCCTGTTTTTGAAGTGGAAAGATCTGATGGTGGTCTTTTTTGATGAAAACCACGCGCGCTCTATCGGTTTGAATCCGGGCCGGTTGAAGCTGTTGTTTTTTACGCTGCTCTCCGTTTCAACGGTAGCCGCCCTGCAAACCGTCGGTGCATTTCTGGTGATTTGCCTGGTGGTTACGCCCGGAGCGACGGCCTGGCTGCTGACCGATCGTTTTCCACGCCTGCTCACCATCGCCGTAGCTATCGGCAGCCTGACCAGCTTTTTCGGCGCCTGGCTGAGCTACTGGCTGGACGGCGCAACCGGCGGAATTATCGTCGTTCTGCAAACATTGCTGTTCCTACTGGCATTTGTCTTCGCACCAAAACATGGTCTGCTGGCGAATCGCCGACGCGCCCGACTGGTGAACAAGGAGTCAGTATGATCTTAACAACGCTATTAGAACCCTTTCAGTTTAGCTTTATGGTCAATGCGCTGGTTATCTCCACCATTGTCGCCGTGCCCTGCGCGCTGCTGTCGGTATTTTTAGTTCTCAAAGGCTGGGCGCTGATGGGCGATGCCATGAGCCATGCGGTTTTTCCAGGGATCGTTCTGGCTTATATCGCAGGCATCCCGCTGGCAATTGGCGCATTTGTCGCTGGATTGTTCTGCGCGATAGCAACCGGATACCTCGACGATAACAGCCGCATTAAGCGCGACACCATCATGGGCATTGTTTTCTCCGGGATGTTCGGTGCGGGACTGGTGCTGTATGTTTCCATTCAGTCGGAAGTGCATCTGGATCATATTCTGTTCGGCGATATGCTCGGTATATCACTGACCGATATCATGCAAACAACGGCGATCGCTTTGGGGATCGCGCTTATCATTGGGCTTAAGTGGAAAGATCTGCTGCTGCATGCGTTCGACCCACATCAGGCCAAGGCCAGTGGGCTTAACACCGCCTTGCTGCACTACGGCCTGTTGTGCATGATCGCCCTGACGATTGTCGCCACGCTAAAATCGGTCGGGATTATTTTGTCGATTTCTTTACTGATTGCACCCGGCGCCATCGCGATCTTAATGACGCGAAAATTTTCTCACGCCTTGTGGCTGGCGGTGATTATGTCGGTCGTTACCTCGTTTATGGGCGTGTACCTGTCTTTTTTCATCGACAGTGCACCGGCCCCCACCATCGTCGTACTATTTTCACTGCTGTTTGTGATGACCTTTATTTATTCCACCCTGCGCGATCGCCGTTTAGAACGGCAACGCCTGCATGATGTATAAATAATGATCCATAATATATCAGCTAATGATTTTGATATTAAATAGCCTCCGCAGGAGGCTAGATTGCTCTAACGTGAGCAAGGGTTTTGGCTTGCCAATATGGTATCCCTGTAACCACCCGATATTCATCTGCTCCAGGCACATCTGGATTTCAGCATTTTCAACAAATTCGGCGACAACCTGCATATCTTTCATTGCCGCAACCTGGCAGAAAGATTCGATGATATAGTGACTAATCCTACATTTTGTAATCCCACGAACGAAAGACCCATCGATCTTCAAAATATCTGCTTCAATGCTCATCAGACGTTCATAGCTTGCAAACCCAGCCCCAAAGTCATCTATCGCGATCCGGCATCCCAACTGACGTAGTGAGCGTAGCGCTTCTACCGTTTGCTCTTTATCTGACAGGGTATCAGCCTCGGTTATCTCAAAAATAATCCGTTGCGGTATCACCATATATTCCCGCAACAACTCCGCGATCTTTGCAACCAAACCTGAACAGCATAACGTCACTGGCGCCAGGTTAATGGAAAAACAACTCAGCGGATGGTAGCGCATGTACTCCAGGGTGTTCTCAATAACCCAAAGATCGATATCAGGCGCTAACCCCGTGTCGCGAGCGACCGACAAAAAGTGGTCAGGGGAAATAAATTCCCCGCTCTCATTGTGCATGCGGATCAATATCTCATGATAAGGCTCTTCACCACGAGTGCTGACGATAGGCTGGGCCAGCAGGACAAAGGTGTTGTGATCCAACGCGTGCAGCAGTGCAGCGCGAATATCCGTTGTATCGGCAGTAGGGTTGCCAAACCATCGGCTATGCTGTGACTCGAGACTTTCCGGCCTGCCGTTGATCATTGGCGATATAACTTTTGTTATTATTGGAAGGAATATCATATTCATATCAAATTAATAAATAAATACTAATTTATAGATAAAAATGGACATTTCGTGTAGAGTGCAGTAAACACTTCAGACGATATCAATGTTAACTTTAATAGATAAACAAAGAGAGTTTTCCTCGATTCATAATTATTTTTCCGTCATTTACTAACTCCTGCAGTACTTTATGGATAGCACTGCGTGAGATATGATTTCGAGCGAGAATAAATGTATACACGGACGTTTTCTCACGTACCCCAGGATCCATCGCCCAGATATATTTTACGTGTTCAATAATCTGCTCACGTATAGTGCGGTGCGACTGCAACGCCTCACGCTGGAAATAACGTTGAAGATGATGCGTTAAGATATCAAACGCCTGCTTCCATAAGTTTTTGGCTGTAAACAGGAGATCGGCATTTTGTACGCTCATCGCCCACATTTCACAATCAGTATCACAACGTAAATAGTGGCCGGCCACTTCCGTACGCATTTGTGGCAGGCCGAGAATGGCAGGTGCAGAAATACTCACCGTGACTAAATCGTTTTCCACACGATAAACAGAGACAGTCCCTTTCTCCAGAAACAAGATATGTCCATCGGTCTTCAAATCAATACGCTGACGTTTTTTACGTAACGACAGCCAGGCATTATCCGACTTCTTCATTTCATCGCCAACGAGCACTACAGCATTTTCAATTTCTTTCTGGAACATGGGACTCTCTACCGCAAATTATGGCTTTGTCAAAAAGATGGTTAATTTTACTCAGCACTAAAAATAAATGTCAGCTCGCAAACAAGCTGACATTTATTCCCATCTACATCTACCACCGGCATTCCCTGGTGCGTTGACGCGTTAAGGTTCATGCTGTTTTCGCGTGGTGGTGTCAGGCAGTATATGGCGCTGTCCATAAAGAATTAATGGCAATCATCTTTGTCGACATTTTTTCATCTTTCTGTTCTTTTTATAGTGGCAAAAAAGATACAATCAATTGATTTCAATGAATTTTATTTTCATTAAAAAGTTATCATTCTTGTTATATCATGATACTAAATTGCAACACTTCTCGGTTCTCGCTGTGGGATTAGGTCCATGCTGGTGGTCTTTATAGGCTCAGTGGTATCATGACTAACCAACCATCTGACGCATCATCAAGAGTAGAGACAATATGTCTGAGACTGGCAATGTCAGTTATCTGATTGAAAATAGAATAATATTTACGCCAGCCACACAATGTCTGGTGCGGGTAGATCACCCCAATCAGCGGATAAAACTCAAACACTCAGCGTCGTTATGTCTTTTATTACTTATTCAACATCGCGGGCAAGTGGTTTCTCAAAACGAATTGCTGGAATTCGGTTGGGGTAAAAATCACCGCCAGGTAAGTTTCAACGCCTTTTATCAAAGTATTCTCTCGTTGCGTAAAAGCTTGCTGCAACTGGAGCTTGAACAACCGCTGATCACAACGATTCCCCGCAAAGGGCTGATCATTCAGGAAGAGTTTGATATTCAGGTCATTGATACACCGGAGAATAACTCTGCTTCTGCTGAAGAATCCTTAGCGCCATTAGCGCCAGATGCCACCATTGAGGAACTTTTGGCTGACACGCCGCGTCAACCTTTGATAACGACAGCAGAAACGATAATGTTGGCACTTACCCTGATAATTTGTGTGCTTATATTATATCCGTGGCAAGCCAGCGATGATTATTTCTCCGGCTATATCGCCGCGAGCAAAACACCAACAGACTGTCAGTATTATTTCAATAGCGATGCCAGTAACTTTTCCCGGCATACCGCGTTTATCGACAAAAACCCAGGATTGTGTCAGAGCCATAAATTTATTTATATCACAACCTATCCTGAGTCTAAGAAACTGTCCGCGCTGGTGTGTCGCTCGCCGATAAAAGCCAGGCAGGAAAACGCCTGTCAGCCGGTATATTACCCACGGTATGATAGCTAATGAATTTATATCCCCGAACCTCCCGCATCCAGACAGGTATTATCCTGCTGCTTTGTTTTGCTACGCTAATTCTTACTGTCATCTATCGGTACAGTAAGAACAATGGCGAGTTACAAGATCTTACCTGCCGCTCTGCCATCGAAATTGTACGCAATACAAGCTCGTTCCGAGGGATTATTGATATCAAAACCGGGGGCAGTAAAGGTATTGTTAATATTGATGGTATTATCAAAGATGCCGAAAATAATGAGCAGACCGTGCAACGCATGGTACTTTTTACACAATCCAGCTACGGCTCAAGCCCGGTTTGGATTTCACAGAAAATCCAAATTTCCAATCGCGAAACGGCTCCCGCCAGCCTTATTCAGGAACTCCTCCCCGACTTTTTCCTGACCAACACCAGCGTATCCAACGTCGATTTTTTTGCGCTGAACAGCGAGACATACCTGATTACCAAAGAGGGGATCCCCTATCTGTATTGCCAGAATTATGCTTTGCCGGAAAATGAATAATCAATAAGCGTTCTGGCGGCAAAACCTACGGATGAATCTCAGCCGTTGTCGGTGATAAGATAGACCATTCAGGCCGAGCCAACGCTCGTCGTTACTGCCCTTCAGGCGGCTTTCGAATGACAAATTTGTGGGTTTATGTGAGTTTCCAGGGGCTCACGTGAGACTGCCCAGGTACCCCAAAAGATTAAAAAAAGAGCAAAAGCGATATGAAAGAGTCACTTGATACGGACTTCACGAACCACACCCCGATGATGCAGCAGTATCTCAAGCTGAAAGCCCAGCATCCGGAGATACTGTTGTTTTACCGCATGGGCGACTTTTACGAACTGTTTTATGACGATGCGAAACGCGCGTCTCAGCTGCTTGATATCTCCCTGACCAAACGCGGTGCATCTGCTGGCGAGCCAATCCCGATGGCGGGCATTCCTCACCATGCGGTCGAGAACTACCTCGCAAAGCTGGTCAATCAGGGGGAATCTGTCGCTATTTGTGAGCAAATCGGCGATCCGGCAACCAGCAAAGGTCCGGTTGAGCGCAAAGTGGTGCGTATCGTCACGCCTGGCACCATCAGTGATGAAGCGCTGTTGCAAGAACGCCAGGACAACCTGCTGGCCGCTATCTGGCAAGACAGTAAAGGTTACGGCTATGCCACGCTGGATATCAGCTCCGGGCGTTTTCGCGTCAGCGAACCGGCCGACCGCGAGACCATGGCCGCAGAATTGCAGCGCACCAATCCCGCTGAACTGCTGTATGCCGAAGATTTCGCTGAAACCTCACTGATTGAGGGGCGTCGCGGATTACGTCGTCGCCCACTATGGGAATTTGAAATCGATACTGCTCGCCAGCAGCTAAACTTGCAGTTTGGCACGCGGGATCTGATTGGTTTTGGCGTGGAAAACGCCCCGCGCGGATTATGTGCTGCTGGCTGTCTGCTGCAATACGTAAAAGATACCCAGCGCACCTCACTGCCGCATATTCGTTCCATCACCATGGAACGTCAACAGGACAGCATCATTATGGATGCCGCCACGCGCCGCAATCTGGAAATTACCCAGAACCTGGCGGGCGGCGTTGAAAACACACTGGCTTCAGTACTCGACTGCACCGTGACGCCGATGGGCAGCCGTATGCTCAAGCGCTGGCTGCATATGCCGGTCCGTGACACCAAAGTCCTTACCGAGCGTCAACAGACTATCGGCGCGCTACAGGATTCCACCAGTGAATTGCAACCCGTGCTGCGTCAGGTCGGCGATCTGGAACGTATCCTGGCGCGTTTGGCCCTGCGTACTGCGCGTCCGCGCGATCTGGCCCGTATGCGTCATGCCTTCCAGCAATTACCGGAACTGCGCGCGCAACTGGAAAGTGTAGACAGTGCCCCCGTGCAGATGCTGCGCGAGAAAATGGGTGAGTTTGCAGAGCTGCGTGAACTGCTGGAACGCGCCGTTGTGGAAGCTCCGCCAGTGCTGGTTCGCGACGGTGGCGTCATCGCCCCGGGCTATAACGAAGAACTGGACGAATGGCGAGCGCTGGCTGATGGCGCAACTGACTATCTGGACAGACTGGAAATCCGTGAGCGCGAGCGCACCGGTCTGGATACGCTGAAGGTTGGGTTTAACGCCGTTCATGGCTACTACATTCAGATCAGTCGCGGGCAGAGCCATCTGGCGCCGATTAACTATGTGCGCCGCCAGACGCTGAAAAACGCAGAACGCTACATTATTCCGGAACTGAAAGAGTACGAAGACAAAGTTCTGACGTCAAAAGGTAAAGCACTGGCGCTGGAAAAACAGCTGTACGATGAGCTGTTCGACATGCTGTTGCCGCATCTGGCTGATTTGCAACAGAGCGCCAGCGCGCTGGCGGAGCTGGACGTACTGGTCAACCTTGCAGAACGCGCTTATACCCTGAATTACACCTGCCCGACCTTCACCGATAAACCCGGCATTCGTATTACTGAGGGACGTCATCCGGTGGTTGAACAGGTGCTAACCGAGCCGTTTATCGCCAACCCGCTTAACCTCTCGCCTCAGCGACGGATGCTGATCATCACCGGTCCGAATATGGGGGGTAAAAGTACCTATATGCGCCAGACCGCGTTGATTGCGCTGTTGGCCTACATCGGCAGCTACGTTCCAGCGCAGAAAGTGGAAATAGGCCCGATCGATCGGATCTTTACCCGCGTGGGCGCGGCGGATGATCTGGCATCCGGTCGTTCTACCTTTATGGTAGAAATGACCGAAACCGCCAACATTCTGCATAACGCCACCGAGAACAGCCTGGTACTGATGGATGAGATTGGACGCGGCACCTCCACCTACGACGGCCTGTCGCTGGCATGGGCGTGCGCGGAAAATCTGGCCAATAAAATCAAAGCATTAACGTTGTTTGCCACCCACTACTTCGAACTGACTCAGTTACCGGAAAAAATGGAGGGCGTCGCGAATGTGCATCTGGATGCGTTAGAGCACGGCGATACCATCGCCTTCATGCACAGCGTACAGGATGGTGCAGCGAGCAAGAGCTATGGTCTGGCAGTAGCAGCCCTGGCTGGCGTGCCGAAAGAGGTTATTAAACGCGCGCGGCAAAAACTGCGCGAACTGGAAAGCATTGCGCCAAACGTTGCTGCGACCCAAGTCGATGGAACACAGATGTCGCTGCTTTCAGTGCCTGAAGAAACCTCGCCCGCCGTTGAAGCGCTGGAAAACCTCGACCCGGATTCACTAACGCCTCGCCAGGCGCTGGAGTGGATCTACCGGTTGAAAAGTCTGGTGTAACGTTGTAATGCCCGATGGCGCTTTGCTTATCGGGCCTACGGCAACGCGAGAATGGGTGCAAGAGGACGAAACCGGACCATCAAAACGCGGGGTTTCCCCCGCGTTGTTGCTACTTCTTCGGTTCGTAAGCGAGAACAGCTTTAAACTCCATACCACGTTCTTTAATACTTAACTCGCACAACGAATCTCGTACCATTAACGTGAATCCCAGCACCGTGAAACACAGCACTACAATTGCCACAAGGGCATATTTTGTCAGCATGTCTTGCCTCCCTGCAAAGAAGAGACTAACATCCAAATGGTCTAGGTTTGTACGCTAGCCTCAGGTTGATAGAACTATCTCCTGGGGCTTTTGTCTTTCCGGGACCTTACAAATGCTCAAAGCCCAGAAAGCCTCAAGCACCCGCCGCTATTCTATTCCCGATGCCGCTGTAACAAATCAATTTATCAATACGTTACGAGTCTGCTCGCAAAAAAGACCCGGAATCCCGGGCCTTCAGTATTAGCGCTTACCTTCCGCCAGCAGCGGTGGAATACTCGGCACCATTGGCGCATCGTCGATATCTTTCTGCGTCATACGAAACGCCTCCGGGTAGTGCTCGCGACTGGTACGACGTAGCGGTTCGGTATTACGCCAGGTGTACAGACAATGCTGGCACTGATATACCGTCCAGACACCTTTTACCGGCGAGTTTGCCATCACTTCAATATGTTCATCGGCACAACGTGGACAAATCATCTGCTACTCCTTATTTACGGTTGGCCAGCATGGCGGTCAGTTTTTCTGCCCAGGCTTTCGTTTCCGGTAAATCACATACCGGCTGGCTGTAGTGCCCACGGTTATCCGGCGCGACCGGCGTGGTAGCATCAATAATTAACTTGTCGGTAATCCCCGCCGGACTGGAACCCGGATCAAGCTCCAGCACCGACATATTCGGCAGTTGCACCAGATCGCCCGCCGGATTGACCTTCGAAGACAGCGCCCACATCACCTGCGGCAGGTTGAACGGGTCAACATCCTCATCAACCATAATCACCATTTTCACGTAACCCAGGCCATGCGGCGTCGTCATTGCGCGCAGCCCCACCGCGCGGGCAAAGCCGCCGTAGCGTTTTTTGGTGGAGATAATCGCCAGCAAACCGTGGGTGTACATGGCATTCACCGCCTGCACTTCCGGGAACTCGGCTTTCAGCTGTTGATACAGCGGTACGCAGGTTGCCGGCCCCATCAGGTAGTCAATCTCCGTCCACGGCATCCCCAGATATAGCGATTCAAAAATCGGTTTGGTGCGATAAGAGACTTTATCGATACGTACGACCGTCATATTACGTCCACCGGAATAGTGCCCGGTAAACTCGCCAAACGGCCCTTCGATTTCACGCTTACGGCTTTCAATGACCCCTTCGAGGATCACTTCCGAACCCCAAGGTACGTCAAAGCCGGTAAGCGGTGCGGTAGCGATCGGGTACGGGCTTTCACGCAGCGCTCCCGCCATTTCGTATTCCGACTGATCGTACTTCAGCGGCGTGGCCCCCATCAGGGTGATGATGGGATCGTTACCCAGCGTGATGGCAATCGGCAGATCTTCACCGCGCTCTTCAGCTTTATGCAGATGCAGCGCGATATCATGCATCGGCACCGGCTGCAGGCCAAGCTTGCGTTTGCCCTTCACTTCCATACGATAAATGCCGACGTTCTGTTTGCCGAAGTTGTCCGGATCCAGCGGATCGCGCGACACCACGCAGGCTTTATCAAGATAGAAACCGCCGTCACCATCGTTCAGACGAAACAGCGGCAGAATATCAAACAGGTTGATCTCCTCACCATCAACACAGTTTTCAGCCCACGCCGGGTTGGCACGACGCTCCGGCGTAACCGGAAATTTATCCCAACGGCGAATAAACTCATCAATTTGTTTTTTCACCGGCGTATTGGGCGGCAGGCCTAATGAAATGGCATGATTCTGCCATGAGCCGATGGTATTCATCGCCACGCGGGCATCGGTAAAACCGCTAATATTGTCAAACCACAGCGCAGGCGCACCATCACCAATACGTCCGGTCGCGTTAGCCGCCGCAGCCAGATCCGGCTCAGCGTTGACTTCTTCACTGATTTTCAGCAATTGTCCCTGGTCGTCCAGCGCTTGTAAAAAGCTGCGCAAATCATCAAATGCCATTATTCATTCTCCTGTGAAAAATTCTGCGCCTGCCGTAAACCCTGCCAGCGACGGGCGTTTGGATGCTCCAGACCAAACTGATCGAGCACACGCGCAACGATATGCTGAGTGATGTCATCGACCGTTTGCGGGTGGTTGTAAAACGCGGGCATCGGCGGGACCATCGCCACGCCCATGCGGGAAAGTGCGAGCATGTTTTCCAGATGAATAGTGCTGAGCGGCATTTCACGCGGAACCAGAACCAGCTTGCGCCCTTCTTTCAGCACCACATCAGCAGCGCGCCCCACCAGTCCTTCCGCGTAGCCTGCTCGGATACCGGCCAGCGTTTTCATACTGCAGGGGATAATGATCATGCCGTCAGTACGAAACGATCCTGAGGATATGGTCGCCGACTGGTCCGCCGGGTTGTGGCAATAATCGGCCAACGCCGACACATCACGGACGCTGTACGGCGTCTCCAGTTCAATAGTGGTTTTGGCCCACTTTGACAGCACCAGATGGGTTTCTACCCCCGGCATTTCACGCAGCGCCAGCAATAGCGACACACCAAGCGGTGCGCCGGTCGCCCCGGTCATTCCTACAATCAGTCTCATTTCGCCCTCAATTTTGTTCGTGTACGAACATTTTGATTAAAATACTCCCTCGATGCATTCCGGACAAGAGCACCTCGCACAGATTGCTAAAGCAGCAATGGTTAAACTATGACGCGTTACCCGTTAAGATAGAGACTGACAGATATTCCGGAGCTCTCATGCCGTTAAGAAACACAGCCTTTCACCTTTTACGTCAGCTTTTTCAGCAACATACGGCTCGCTGGCAACATGAATTACCGGATCTGACCAAACCGCAGTATGCGGTGATGCGCGCCATTGCCGAGCATCCCGGCATTGAGCAGGTCGCCCTGACCGAAGCCGCAGTCTGTACCAAGGCAACGCTTGCGGAAATGCTGAGCCGGATGGAAAAACGGGAGTTGGTCAGACGTGAACACGACCCGGCGGATAAGCGTCGGCGATTTGTTTATTTGACCGCGCAAGGAGAAGCATTACTGACCAGCGCAACCCCGTTAGGCGATAGCGTGGATGATGAGTTTCTGGGGCGATTATCTGATGAAGAACGTGAGCAGTTCATACGTCTGGTGCGTAAGATGATGAACTAATCTGCCGGATGGTGACATAAATGTCTTATCCGGCCTACAAAGTCCTGCTCCCCGTAGGCCTGATAAACGCAGTGCCATCAGGCAACAAACATAGAAAAAGGCCAGTCTCAATGAGACTGGCCTTTCTTGATAGAACTTGTGCTTACTCGCGGAACAGCGCTTCGATATTAAGTCCCTGAGTCTGCAGGATTTCACGCAGACGACGCAGACCTTCAACCTGAATCTGGCGAACACGTTCACGGGTGAGGCCAATTTCGCGGCCCACATCTTCCAGTGTCGCAGCTTCATACCCCAGCAGACCAAAGCGACGTGCCAGTACCTCACGCTGTTTGGCGTTCAGTTCGAACAGCCATTTGACGATGCTCTGTTTCATATCATCGTCTTGCGTGGTGTCTTCCGGGCCGTTTTCCTTTTCATCGGCCAGAATATCCAGCAACGCTTTTTCGGAATCGCCACCCAGCGGGGTGTCTACCGAGGTAATACGCTCGTTGAGTCGGAGCATACGGCTGACGTCATCAACCGGTTTGTCCAGTTGTTCAGCAATCTCTTCTGCGCTCGGTTCGTGGTCCAGTTTATGCGACAACTCACGCGCGGTACGCAGATAGACGTTCAGCTCTTTTACAATGTGAATTGGCAGTCGGATCGTACGGGTTTGGTTCATAATCGCCCGTTCGATCGTCTGGCGGATCCACCAGGTTGCGTATGTTGAGAAGCGGAACCCGCGTTCCGGGTCAAACTTCTCGACTGCACGGATCAGTCCCAGATTGCCCTCTTCAATCAGGTCCAGCAATGCCAGACCACGATTGCCATAACGACGAGCAATTTTCACCACCAGACGCAAGTTACTTTCAATCATGCGACGGCGGGATGCGACATCCCCACGCAGTGCGCGACGCGCAAAATAAACTTCTTCTTCGGCTGTTAACAGTGGTGAATAACCAATCTCACCAAGGTAAAGCTGAGTCGCGTCCAACACACGCTGTGTGGCCCCCTGCGATAACAGCTCTTCTTCAGCCAGGTCGTTATCACTGGGTTCCTCTTCACTCAAGGCTTTTTCATCAAAAGCCTCTACTCCGTTCTCATCAAATTCCGCATCTTCATTTAAATCATGAACTTTCAGCGTATTCTGACTCATAAAGGTGGCTCCTACCCGTGATCCCTAACGGAACTAGCACGTGAAAGCCTGGTTCCGCCGAATTATCGCTGCGGTAAATAACGCAGCGGGTTTACGGATTTCCCCTTGTAACGAATTTCAAAATGCAAGCGTGTTGAACTGGTTCCGGTACTACCCATGGTAGCTATTTTCTGCCCCGCCTTGATTTCTTGTTGTTCCCGGACCAGCATTGTATCGTTATGGGCGTAGGCACTCAGGTAATCATCGTTATGTTTGATGATAATAAGATTACCGTAACCACGCAGCGCGTTACCGGCATAGACGACGCGTCCATCTGCGGTCGCGACAATAGCCTGTCCCTTGCTGCCTGCAATGTCGATCCCTTTATTGCCACCTTCGGTAGCCGCAAAGTTTTCGATCACTTTGCCGTCGGTCGGCCAGCGCCAGGTAGAGATTGGCGAGCTGGTTGACGTTGAGCTTGCAGTTGATTCGGTTGCGCTAACTGCCGGAGCCGTTACAGGCGCTGTGACCACAGTCCCAGCAGGCTTGTTGTTCGGCAACATTTTATTAGCACTTTGTTC
Organism: Citrobacter sp. Cf125; assembly: GCF_030333935.1. NCBI lineage: Bacteria > Pseudomonadati > Pseudomonadota > Gammaproteobacteria > Enterobacterales > Enterobacteriaceae > Citrobacter > Citrobacter sp. Cf125. The sequence continues at coordinate 214,569 of NZ_JAOWEY010000023.1, forward strand.
ACCTGAATCCTCAGAATACGTAATTGTTGGTTTCGAAGCAACAGCAACGGTGGAATTTTGTGCAGGGTTGGTCACAACTCCTTGCTGTGCTGCATCCGCCTGGGTGATGGCATTTCCACCGGTAATCGGTGCGCCAGACGCATTGCCCACTTGCAGAGTTTGACCGACATTCAGGCCATACGGGGCCGGAACGTTATTGCGTTGTGCGAGATCACGGAAATCGTTCCCGGTAATCCAGGCAATATAGAAAAGGGTATCGCCTTTCTTAACAGTATAGGTACTGCCGCCCGTATAGCTACCTTTCGGAATGTTCCCATACTTACGGTTGTACACAATACGACCGTTTTCCATCTGCACAGGTTGTTCCGCAACAGGCTGGATCTGTGTTGACTGTGTGGTCGGACGCTGCACCGGCTGGATCTGCGGCGTTTGCTGTACTGTCGACGTCGAGCCCATTTTTGGTGGAGGCGTAATCAGCATACCGGAATTGGTGTTCGTTGATGCACCGCCATCAACGGAACTGACCGGTGCAGGTGGATTCGAGGTATTTGAACAACCTGCCAGCCATAATGAAACCAGTGACAATGCCGCAATGCGGCGAACGGTAAATTTGTGGCTTCCCGCGCTCATTTATCCCCCAGGAAAATTTGGTTAAAACCAGTGACGTAATCACCGTGCAAGGCATCGGACTGGGCACTGGAAACGTGACCACGATACGCTTACTAATTCCAGAATATCCAGGAAAACTCCAGGTATTCAGAGCCTGTATCTACGCAAGCTCCCCTTTTACTAAGGGAACGAAGCGTACGGCCTCCACGGTATCGATAATAAATTCGCCTCCCCGACGACGCACCCGTTTCAGAAACTGGTGCTCGTCACCCACGGGTAAGACGAGAATGCCGCCTTCATCCAACTGCATCATCAATGCGGTTGGGATCTCAGGCGGCGCTGCCGTAACAATGATAGCGTCAAACGGGGCTCGCGCTTGCCAGCCTTGCCATCCATCACCATGACGGGTAGAAACATTATGTAAATCAAGCTGTTTAAGTCGACGACGCGCCTGCCACTGCAAACCTTTAATGCGCTCAACAGAGCACACATGGTGCACCAGGTGCGCCAGAATCGCCGTTTGGTAGCCAGAGCCGGTACCAATTTCCAGCACCCGGGACTGTGGCGTTAACTCCAGCAGCTCGGTCATCCGTGCAACCATATAGGGCTGCGAAATCGTCTGCCCCTGACCAATCGGCAGGGCAATATTGTCCCAGGCCTTATGTTCAAACGCCTCATCAATGAATTTTTCACGCGGCACGGCGGCAAGTGCATCGAGAACAAGCTCATCTCTGATGCCCTGCGCACGTAATTGTTCAAGAAGAGTGTGTACGCGTCTGCTTACCATTGCGTGTCGGCTCCCACGCTGTCTAACCAGTCAGAAACAACTTCATGCGCGCCGTATGCGGTTAAATCGACATGCAGCGGCGTGATGGAAACATAGCCTTCATCGACGGCGGCAAAATCAGTATCCGGTCCGGCGTCGCACTTTTCGCCCGGTGGCCCGATCCAATACAGCGTATTACCGCGCGGGTCCTGCTGTGGTATCACCTGATCCGCAGGATGGCGACTACCGCAGCGGGTGACGCGGATACCTTTAATCTGATCCAGCGGTAAATCCGGCACGTTGATATTCAAAATGCGCCCGGTGCGCAGCGGTTCACGACTCAGCGCCCGTAAGATACGGCAGGTTACTGCGGCAGCAGTATCGTAGTGTTTATGCCCATCAAGTGAGACAGCCAGCGCAGGGAAGCCCAGGTGACGACCTTCCATCGCCGCCGCAACGGTACCGGAATAGATAACATCATCGCCGAGATTAGGACCTGCGTTAATACCAGACACGACAATGTCCGGACGCGGACGCATTAATGCGTTAACGCCCAGATAGACGCAATCGGTAGGTGTACCCATTTGTACGGCGATATCACCGTTATCATAGGTGAACGTGCGAAGTGAGGATTCCAGCGTCAGCGAGTTGGACGCGCCACTGCGGTTACGATCCGGGGCAACCACCTGTACGTCAGCAAACTCACGCAGCGCTTTCGCCAGCGTTTGTATACCGGGTGCGTGAACCCCATCATCGTTACTCAGCAATATACGCATAATCACCCATTGTGTTAATAAGTTCCCTTACAACACTGGTGGCGAAGCTACCTGCCGGTAGCCAGAAACGTAACTCAACGGTTACGTCATCCCACCAGTTCCAGCTTAATTGTTGTGGATACAGCAACATAGCGCGACGCGACGCGTCGACTTTCTCGCGCAATAACAGAGACTGCAGCGCGGTTTCATCAGCAACAGCGGCTTCTTCAAACGCCAGCGCGTCGCGTTGAGTTCCCCACTCACCGCTGCCCGGCAATGCCGCTGTAATCATCAACTCTTTCTCATCGACGCGACGCTGTAATTCAGTTTGTTCTTCCTGTGTGGCGACAAACCAGCTTCCGCGCCCCGATAATTGTAGCGCATCGCCGTCAACAACTTGATTAAAGTCTGTTTTTTTCAGGCGTTCACTGACTATCTGATTAAACAACGCGCTACGGGCCGCCGACAACCAAAAACTGCGTTTATTGCGATCGCGCACCGGCGCATCGCTTTGCGCCCAGCGCAGCGCCCCTTGCAGGTTGCTGCCGCCGATACCAAAACGCTGAGCGCCAAAATAGTTCGGTACGCCGCGCTCGTTAATTGCCTGCAAACGCGCTTCAACATCATTTCGCTCGCTCACTTCACGCAACACCAGCGTAAATTCGTTGCCTTTCAGCGCCCCTAAACGCAGCTTACGCTTGTGGCGCGCGTACTCCAGCACTTTACAGCCTTCAAGCTCAAATTTGCTTAAATCAGGCATCGCATTGCCCGGCACACGCGCACACAGCCACTGTTCCGTGACCGCATGCTTGTCTTTCTGGCCAGCAAAGCTCACTTCGCGGGCATGAATTTTCAGGAATTTCGCCAGCGCGTCAGCCACAAAACGGGTGTTACAACCGTTTTTCAGGATACGCACCAAAATGTGCTCGCCTTCGCCATCGGGTTCGAAGCCTAAATCTTCGACGACGACAAAGTCTTCCGGATTCGCTTTCAGAACGCCATGGCCTTGTGGTTTGCCATGGAGATACGTCAGATCTTCAAACGCAGTCATTTCGTTGCCTTAATGAGTAACGCCACCGCTTCACAGGCAATCCCTTCCCCACGCCCGGTAAAACCGAGTTTTTCCGTGGTGGTCGCTTTCACGTTAACATCATCCATATGGCAGCCGAGGTCTTCGGCAATAAACACACGCATTTGTGGAATGTGCGGCAGCATCTTCGGCGCCTGAGCAATAATTGTCACATCCACATTACCAAGCGTATAGCCTTTGGCTTGAACACGCCGCCAGGCTTCACGCAATAATTCACGACTATCTGCACCTTTAAAGGCCGGGTCGGTGTCCGGGAATAGCTTACCGATATCCCCCAGCGCAGCCGCGCCCAGCAGAGCATCGGTTAACGCGTGCAACGCCACGTCACCATCAGAATGCGCCAGCAATCCTTTTTCATACGGGATGCGCACACCACCAATGATAATTGGGCCAACTCCTCCAAAAGCGTGTACGTCGAAACCGTGTCCAATTCGCATTATGCCTTCTCCTGATATACACAGCGTCCTCCAGGCAGCCTGAAGGATGATGTATCTAGATAGTTCGGGTCAGATAAAATTCCGCCAGCGCCAGATCTTCCGGGCGGGTGACTTTGATGTTGTCAGCACGCCCTTCGACCAGCTGCGGATGAAAGCCGCAATATTCCAGCGCCGAAGCTTCGTCTGTAATAGTTGCACCTTCGTTGAGTGCACGCGTCAGGCAATCGTGCAATAACTCACGTGGGAAAAACTGCGGCGTCAACGCATGCCATAAATCGGTGCGATCGACCGTATGGGCGATGTCTGTTCGCCCCGGCTCCGCGCGCTTCATTGTGTCGCGTACCGGTGCGGCAAGGATCCCGCCGGTACGGCTGGACTCGCTGATTGCCAGCAAACGGGCCAAATCATCCTGGTGCAGGCACGGACGCGCGGCGTCATGCACCAGCACCCAACGGGCCTCCCCTGCGGCTTGCAAACCGGCAAGGACAGAATCGGCACGCTCGTTGCCGCCATCCACCGCCGTAATTTGCGGGTGCGCAGCAAGTGGAAGTTGGGCAAAGCGACTGTCGCCTGGGCTGATAGCGATGACGACTCGCGTCACCCGGGGATGAGCCAGCAGCGCATCAACCGAGTGTTCAAGAATGGTTTTATTGCCAATAGAGAGGTACTGCTTAGGACACTCTGTTTGCATTCGGCGGCCAAACCCGGCAGCCGGCACCACGGCGCAAACGTCCAATAAAGTGGCTGCCATGTTAAATCCCTGGACGGTTTATCGATTGTTTTGCCCTGCAGTCTGAGCGCGTTTAGACGCGTCAGGCACCAGACGATAAAAGGTTTCGCCCGGCTTAGTCATACTGAGTTCGTTGCGCGCACGCTCCTCAATAGCCTCTTGTCCGCCATTGAGATCGTCAATTTCGGCAAAGAGCTGATCGTTACGCGCTTTAAGTTTCGCGTTTGTAGCTTGCTGCGCAGCAACATCATCGTTGACGCGACTATAGTCATGTATGCCGTTCTTACCGAACCACAGCGAATACTGCAGCCAGACTAATAAAGCCAGCAACAGCAGCGTTAGTTTACCCATCCTGCCCCCTGAAAAACGGCATTAATATCCCATAACTTCCGCAGACAACTTTACATCAACGGTCGGGAATGCCGCGACAACGCGGGCAAATGTACCACATTTGCCCGTTGTTACGTATACCCCGTGTAAGGAGAACATAATCTCATTGTTGGTTACGGTTTGAATTATGACCAGAGAGTGAACAACGTCGGCGATTGTTAAAAAAAGGCGTTTGCCTAACCCAATAACCATAAAAATAGTGCGCCAAACATCGCCCCAACCACCAGCAGGGTACAGGTAATGCTCAGCAGCAACCTCCCCTTCAATAGCGAGTGCAAGGCAATACCCGCGACAATCGCCACGGGCAGCAATGCGAGGAAAAAGGGCCAGGTATAAATGAAGAAAAACAGTGTATTAGGGCCATACATCAGACACGGGAATCCCAGCGCCAACAACCACGCGATAAAACCGACCACCGCCCCCGGTAGTGACCAGGTGGTTTCGTCGTCGGCGGCGAAGGTATCTGACTCTGTAATAGTAATGTTATGGCTGTTACGCATATCTAATCCTGTGACCGTGACTGACCGGGCATGTGAGCTCGGGTGTCTCAGGATCTGATAATATCTTCCTGCCTCAGCAGGTCTAATAATTGGGGTACCAAATTTGTTACCAATTGTTCACCATCAAGATGAATCTCTGGCGATTCAGGCGCTTCGTATACCGAATCAATTCCGGTGAAATTGCGTAACTCACCCGCCCGCGCTTTTTTATACAGCCCTTTTGGATCGCGTGCTTCACACGTTGCTAATGGCGTATCGACAAAAACTTCAATAAAACGCCCTTCGCCAACTCGCTCACGAACCATTTTGCGCTCAGCGCGATGCGGTGAGATAAAGGCGGTCAACACCACAAGCCCCGCATCCACCATCAGGTTAGCCACTTCACCAACCCGGCGAATATTCTCCTTACGATCGGCATCACTAAATCCAAGATCGCTGCACAAGCCGTGACGCACGTTATCGCCATCCAAGAGATAAGTACTCACCCCCAGCTTATGCAACGCTTCTTCAAGCGCCCCTGCTACCGTGGATTTACCGGAGCCTGACAGCCCGGTAAACCACAGCACAACACCACGATGACCGTGGCGTTGTTCCCGCTGTTGCGGTGTAACAGGATGGGCATGCCAGACGACGTTTTCGTCATGCAGCGCCATTATTTTCCTCCCAGCAGATCGCGCGCACCCCAGTGTGGGAAGTGGCGACGCACCAGTGCATTAAGCTCCAGCTCAAACGCGCTGAACTGAGAAGCCGCGGCGAGCTCCTGGACGATTGGCTCACGCACCAGTCCCGCGCCAACGGTAACGTTGGTCAGGCGGTCAATAATTATCAGCCCGCCCGTCACCGGGTTCTGCTGATAGGTATCCAGCACCAGCGGCTCATCAAAGGTCAGATTAACCAGACCGATGCCGTTCAGCGGTAGCGCTTCAACGTCACGTTGGGTCAGGTTGTTTATATCGACCTGATATTGCACGCTATCAACGCGTGCGCGGGTCTTCTTGCCTGCGACTTTGATGTCGTAGCTTTGTCCAGGCGACAGCGGTTGTTCTGCCATCCAAACCACATCAATGGCAGCGCTTTGAACCGCCGGCAACGCCTCACCGGCATCAAGTAACAGGTCGCCCCGGCTGATATCGATCTCATCTTTCAGCACCAGGGTGATCGCTTCACCTGCATGCGCTTCCTGTAAATCGCCATCAAAGGTCACGATCCGCGCTACGCTGGACTCAACGCCGGACGGCAGCACTTTGACGCGCTGCCCGACCTTCACGCTACCGGAGGCCAGCGTTCCGGCATAACCACGAAAATCCAGATTCGGTCGGTTCACATACTGCACCGGGAAGCGCATCGGCTGAGTATCAATACTGCGCTGGATCTCAACGGTTTCCAGCACTTCCAGCAGCGTCGGACCGCTGTACCACGGCATACTGGCGCTTTGCGAAGCCACGTTATCGCCTTCCAGCGCAGAGAGCGGCACAAACCGGATATCCAGGTTGCCCGGAAGTTGTTCAGCAAAAGTAAGATAGTCTTCGCGAATGCGATTAAATGTCTCTTCGCTAAAGTCCACCAGATCCATTTTGTTGATCGCCACCACCAGGTGTTTGATCCCAAGCAGCGTGGAGATAAAGCTGTGACGACGAGTCTGATCCAGCACACCTTTACGCGCATCGATCAATAGGATCGCCAGGTCGCAGGTCGACGCACCGGTCGCCATGTTACGGGTGTACTGTTCATGCCCGGGAGTGTCCGCAATAATAAATTTGCGCTTCTCGGTAGAGAAATAACGGTAAGCCACGTCGATGGTGATGCCCTGCTCGCGCTCGGCCTGTAAGCCGTCAACCAATAACGCCAGATCAAGCTTTTCGCCCTGAGTGCCGTGACGTTTACTGTCATTGTGCAGCGATGAAAGCTGGTCTTCATAAATCTGACGCGTGTCGTGCAGCAGGCGACCAATCAGGGTGCTTTTCCCGTCATCCACGCTACCGCAGGTTAAAAAGCGCAGCAGACTTTTGTGTTGCTGGGCGACCATCCAGGCTTCAACGCCGCCTTCATTAGCAATTTGTTGTGCAAGTGTCGTATTCATGGCGGCTCCTTAGAAATACCCCTGACGTTTCTTCAGCTCCATGGAGCCCGCCTGGTCGCGGTCAATCACGCGGCCCTGACGTTCACTGGTGGTTGAGACCAGCATTTCTTCGATAATTTCCGGCAGCGTCTGCGCATTCGACTCGACCGCGCCTGTCAGTGGCCAGCAACCGAGCGTACGGAAACGTACCATGCGTTTTTTAATCACTTCCCCGGGTTGCAGATCGATTCTGTCGTCATCAATCATCATCAACATGCCGTCGCGTTCAAGCACCGGACGCTCCGCCGCCAAGTACAGTGGCACGATGTCGATATTTTCCAGCCAGATGTACTGCCAGATATCCTGTTCGGTCCAGTTGGAGAGCGGGAAGACGCGAATACTTTCGCCTTTGTTAATTTGTCCGTTGTAGTTGTGCCACAGCTCCGGGCGCTGATTTTTAGGATCCCAGCGATGAAAACGATCGCGGAAAGAGTAAATACGCTCTTTGGCACGTGATTTCTCTTCGTCACGACGAGCACCGCCAAACGCGGCATCAAAACCGTATTTATTGAGCGCCTGCTTCAGCCCTTCGGTTTTCATAATGTCGGTATGCTTGGCGCTGCCGTGGACGAACGGGTTGATGCCCATCGCCACCCCTTCCGGGTTTTTATGCACCAGCAGTTCGCAGCCGTAGGCTTTCGCCGTACGGTCACGAAACTCGTACATTTCGCTGAATTTCCAGCCGGTATCAACGTGCAGTAATGGGAACGGCAGCGTGCCTGGATAAAACGCTTTACGCGCCAGATGCAGCATTACGCTGGAATCTTTGCCGATGGAATACATCATCACCGGATTAGAAAACTCGGCGGCCACCTCACGAATGATATGGATGCTTTCCGCTTCCAGTTGCCGCAGGTGGGTAAGTCGTTTTTGATCCATAACCGTTCCTATGTAATGCCGTTATTTTGCTAACGATGCTCAGATAACCTGACTATAGGGAGGGCAAGAGGGCGAATGAAATTACGAATTGGAATGAGTAGTTCCTCAAAGGAATAACGATCCGGAAAAGCAAATATCAAAAAGTGCTTAAGCTACCGGATTTCGGGCATTTAGGAGCAAATGAAATTGTTTTACCTCGATCACAGTTTCATACTAGCGGCTGAAAATTTCTGCTTGGTATTTAAGGACTCATTATGTTTTCCGCAACGCGCCACCTTATTGCTGCCATGGCGCTCGGCGCGTGTTTTATCCTTCCTGCACAGGCAACATCCTCCAAACCTGGCGATATCGCAAATACCCAGGCTCGATATATCGCAACGTTTTTCCCGGGCCGCGTGACGGGATCTCCGGCTGAAATGTTATCTGCTGATTATATACGTCAGCAATTTCAGCAGATGGGCTACAGCAGTGATATTCGGACGTTTAATAGCCGTTATGTTTATACCGCCAAAAATAACCGTAAAAACTGGCATAACGTAACGGGAAGCACCGTTATTGCAGCACATGAAGGCAAAGCGCCGCAGCAGATTATTATTATGGCGCACCTCGACACCTACGCCGCACAAAGCGATGCCGATTCAGATGCCAATCTGGGTGGATTAACCCTGCAAGGGATCGACGACAACGCTGCAGGTGTTGGCGTGATGCTGGAACTGGCGGAAAAACTCAAAGACGTGCCGACGCAGTACGGCATCCGATTTATCGCCACCAGCGGCGAGGAAGAAGGCAAACTGGGCGCGGAGAACATCCTGAAGCGAATGAGCGCCGCCGAGAAGAAAAACACGCTGCTGGTTATCAACCTCGATAACCTGATTGTCGGTGATAAGCTCTATTTCAACAGCGGTAAGAAAACCCCGGAAGCGGTGCGAAAACTGACGCGCGACCGGGCACTGGCTATCGCGCATAGTCGCGGCATTGTAGCCAGCACCAATCCAGGCCTGAACAAAGACTATCCGAAGGGAACAGGATGTTGTAACGATGCGGAGGTCTTCGACGACGCGGGTATTGCTGTGCTCTCCGTTGAAGCGACCAACTGGAACCTGGGCAAGAAAGATGGCTACCAACAGCGCGCCAAAAGCGCCTCGTTCCCGTCTGGCAACAGCTGGCATGATGTGCGACTGGATAACCAGCAGCATATCGATAAAGCCTTACCGGGCCGGATAGAGCGCCGTAGCCGCGACGTAGTACGCATTATGCTGCCGCTGGTAAAAGAACTGGCGAAAGCAGGTAAATCCTGAAGAAGAAGCCCGGTAATAAGTAAACGTTACCGGGCTTTTAACAGTTAGCCTTCGTGCAGCCCGCACTCTCTTTTCAGCCCAAAAAACCGCGTCTCTTCTTCCGCCATTCCCGGCTCCCATTTGCGGGTGGTATGGGTATCGCCGACTGACAGATAGCCCTGATCCCACAGTGGATGGTACTTCAGACCATGCTTTTGCAGATACTGGTAAACCGTACGGTTGTCCCAGTCGATGATCGGCAGAACTTTAAACACACCACGCTGAATAGCCAGCACCGGTAAATGCGCACGACTGCCCGATTGCTCACGGCGCAGACCGGCAAACCAGGTCTGCGCTTTCAGCTCCTGCAATGCCCGGTTCATCGGCTCGACTTTGTTGATGTCATTGTATTTTTCAATGCCCTCAACGCCCTGCTCCCACAGTTTGCCATAGCGCGCTTCCTGCCAGGCCGCACTTTCCTTCGCCCGGTAGACTTGCAGATTAAGCTTGAGCTTGTCCGTTAACTCGTCAATAAACTGGTAGGTTTCCGGGAACAGATAACCGGTATCGGTGAGGATCACCGGGATATCCGGGCGAACCTGATTTACCAGGTGCAGGCTCACTGCCGCCTGAATACCAAAACTTGATGACAGTACATATTCGCCAGGCAGGTTTTCCAGCGCCCACGCCACGCGATCCTCGGCGCTCAATTTTTCCAGTTGGTCGTTGGTTTGCGCCAACGCCATAACGCGTTCAACTTTCGGCAGTTCGTTCAACGCGTTGAGATCGAGTTTGGACATAAGTTCCTCACTGTTTGCCTTGCCTGATGGCGCTGCGCTTATCAGGTCTACCGATTCAGTAGACCCGATAAGTCAATTTCACATTATTCCCAGAAATCCCGGGCAGGATCGAGCACCGGGCGAATAATGCCCGCACGCACCGTAAAGTCACCGAAGCCTTCACCCGCTTCGCGCTCTTTCGCCCAGCGCCCAATCAGTTCATCCAGCGATGCCAGAATTTCCGGCTCGGTGATGTTCTCTTTAAACATCCGGGGAATGCGAGTTCCAATACGGTTACCCCCTAAATGGAGGTTGTAACGTCCGGGCGCTTTCCCCACCAGACCAACTTCCGCCAGCATCGCGCGGCCGCAACCGTTCGGGCAGCCAGTCACACGCATGACAATATTTTCATCACTCAGGCTGTGCTTCGCCATCAGCGTGTCGATGTTGTCGATAAACGTTGGCAGGAAGCGCTCGGCCTCAGCCATCGCCAGCGGGCAGGTTGGGAACGACACGCAGGCCATCGAGTTTTCACGCTGCGGAGTGACCGCATTCATTAAGCCACTCTTCTGCGCAATCTTCTCGATCTTCGCCTTTTCACTCTCAGGAACACCTGCAATGATCAGGTTCTGGTTCGCGGTAATACGGAACTCACCTTTGTGGATCTTCGCGATCTCAAGCAGACCGGTTTTCAACGGACGGCCCGGATAATCCAGGATACGGCCGTTTTCAATAAACAGCGTCAGATGCCATTTATTGTCGATCCCTTTCACCCAGCCGATACGATCGCCGCGACCGGTGAATTCGTACGGGCGGATAGGCTCAAACTTGATCCCCGCGCGGCGCTCAACTTCAGCTTTAAAGGTCTCAACGCCTACGCGTTCCAGCGTGTATTTGGTTTTGGCGTTTTTACGATCGGTACGGTTACCCCAGTCACGCTGAGTCGTCACCACCGCTTCCGCCACAGCCAGTGTATGCTCAAGCGGCAGATAACCAAATTCGCTTGCCGTCCGGGCGTAAGTTTTCTTATTGCCATGCTCAATGGACAAACCGCCGCCCACCAGCAGGTTAAAGCCCACCAATTTGCCGTTTTCCGCAATCGCCACGAAGTTCATGTCATTGGCATGCAGATCGATGTCGTTCTGCGGTGGGATCACCACCGTGGTTTTAAACTTACGCGGCAGATAGGTTTGACCGAGGATCGGCTCCTCGTCGGTGGTCGCAACTTTTTCCTGATCAAGCCAGATCTCTGCATAGGCGCGGGTGCGCGGCAGCAGATGTTCGGAGATCTTTTTCGCCCACTCGTAGGCTTCGGCGTGCAGCTCAGATTCATACGGGTTGGAGGTACACAGCACGTTACGGTTCATATCGTTGGCGGTCGCCAGTGCGTCCAGGCCGACGGAGTGCAGCATCTGGTGTACCGGCTTAACGTTCTTCTTCAGAATGCCGTGAAACTGGAAGGTCTGACGGTTGGTAAGACGAATGCTGCCGTAAATAGTGTTGTCATGGGCGAACTTGTCGATCGCCTGCCACTGTTTGGTGGTAATCACTCCACCCGGCAGACGACAGCGCAGCAGCATCGCGTGACGCGGCTCCAGCTTTTGCTCGGCACGTTCGGCGCGGATATCGCGGTCGTCCTGCTGGTACATACCGTGAAAACGGATCAGCAGGAAGTTGTCGCCTTTAAACCCGCCGGTCAGGCCGTCGTTTAAATCTTCGGCAATGGTACCGCGCAGATAGTTGCTTTCCAGCTTCATACGCTCAGCGTCGGACAGTTTGCCTTCGACCACCAATGGTCCTGGATGTTTTTCGCTCATTAGTAGACATCTCGCTGATAACGGCGCTCAATGCGCAGCTCACTTAAAAATTCATCCGCCGCTTCGATATCCATACCACCGAATTCGGCAATCACTTCCAACAACGCCTGCTCAACGTCTTTCGCCATACGATTGGCGTCGCCGCAGACATAAATGTGGGCACCGTCGTTAATCCAGCGCCACAGTTCCGCGCCCTGTTGGCGCAGTTTATCTTGTACGTAGACTTTTTCTTTTTGATCGCGGGACCAGGCGAGATCGATACGGCTCAGTACGCCCTCTTTGACGTAACGCTGCCATTCCACCTGATACAGGAAATCTTCGGTAAAGTGCGGGTTACCGAAAAACAGCCAGTTTTTGCCTTCAGCTCCATCAGCCGCACGCTGCTGCATGAAGGCACGGAACGGTGCAATTCCCGTACCCGGGCCAATCATAATTACCGGCGTCTGCGGGTTTGACGGCAGGCGGAAATTGTCGTTGTGTTCAATGAACACGCGAACTTCACCTTCTTCTTCCACGCGGTCGGCGAGGAAACTGGAAGCACCACCAGCACGGGCGCGACCTTCTATCTCATAACGCACCACGCCCACGGTGACGTGCACTTCGCTTTCCACTTCCGCTTGAGAAGAGGCAATGGAGTACAAACGCGGCGTCAACGGACGCAGAAGATCAACTAACGCCTGAGCATCCAATTGCGCCGGGGAAAAGCGCACCATATCGACGATGGGCGTGGTGGCGGCATAATGCTGCAACTGTGCTTTGTCACCCACTAACGGCAGCAATGTTTCGCTGCGGGTTAAGGTGGCATAGTTCTCCACGATATTGCCGGTATTCACCGTCAGCTCGAAATGCCACTGCAACGCTTCAGCGAGCGACAAGGTTTTGCCTTCAACCGTCACCGGCTCATCACCTTTCAGCCACAGCAGTTCAACCAGTTCTTTAACCAGATCCGGGTCATTCTGATACCAGACGCCCAAGGCATCGCCCGGCTGATAACGCAGGCCGGAATCGCCTAAATCAATTTCAATATGGCGTACGTCTTTTTCAGAGTCACGGCCGGTAATTTTCTGATTCACCGCAAGCGACGCCGTCAGCGGCGCTTCTTTGGTGTACGGACTGGTGTGTACTTCATTTACCGCACCGCTCGCGGCAACTTGCACAGACGGTACCGCAGGCGCACGTGCTTTCAGGACATCAACCAAACGGGCACGCCACTGCGCGGCGGCGGCCTGATATTCGACGTCGGCATCTACACGATCGAGCAGACGTTCACCGCCCAGCTCAGCCAGTTTCGCATCGAAGTCTTTTCCTGACTGACAGAAAAACTCATAGGAGGTGTCGCCAAGGCCAAACACGGCAAAAGCGGTGTTATCGAGCTTTGGCGCTTTTTTCGAGAACAGGAATTTATGCAACGCCACGGCTTCTTCCGCCGGTTCACCTTCCCCTTGCGTCGACGCCACCACGATCAGCAGTTTTTCATTGGCGATTTGTTTGAATTTATAGTCGCCAGCGTTGATCAGAGTGACGTTGAGCTTCGCGGCGATCAGATCATCGCGCAGGGCTTCCGCCACACGACGCGCATTACCGGTTTGCGAGGCGGAGATAAGCGTAATGCCTGGCATTTCAGCGACAGGCGCAAGCGCCGCTGCATTGCTACCAGGCTGCTGATTCAGCGCGCCCCAAAAATAGCCAGAAACCCACGCAAGCTGTGCGGGAGTGAAATCGGTCGTGGCTGCCTGAAGGCGTGCCAGTTGCTCCGGGTTTAGCGGTAGCAGAGCGGAAGGTGGGGCCTGTGTCGTCATGCGTTGTCATGTTCCAGTAAGCAAAGCGGATTTCAGCAATAAAACCCAAACTGAAGATAAGGTTAACGGCGGGGATAGTAACAATTAAAGAAGGGATAGAAATAACAAATAACCAAATGGACTAACCTGTTTTAGTTATAGTCATTAACGACAAAAACGATTTAATAACTATATGATATATAAATAGTTATCAAACATTAACAGCGTAAATATGACGTTCTGATGCTTAGCGCCCTTTTAACTAATGATAAAAATTGTGCTTTACGGTACCCTACGGCGGTTTTTCGCATTCTTGAGAGTAAATAATGTCCACCACCTTGTTTAAAGATTTCACCTTCGAAGCCGCTCACCGCCTGCCGCACGTACCGGAAGGGCATAAGTGTGGCCGTCTGCATGGTCACTCATTTATGGTGCGTCTTGAAATTACCGGTGAAGTCGATCCGCATACCGGTTGGATCATGGATTTTGCTGAATTAAAAGCCGCGTTTAAGCCGACTTACGACAGACTCGATCACTACTATTTGAACGATATTCCTGGCTTAGAAAATCCAACCAGTGAAGTGCTGGCCAAATGGATTTGGGATCAGATTAAACCTGTGGTCCCTCTGCTAAGTGCTGTAATGGTGAAAGAAACCTGCACAGCAGGCTGCGTGTACCGCGGCGAGTGATTGTAGCCTTGCCGGATGGCAATGCGTCTTATCCGGCCTGCAACAAGCAACAAACTCTGGCCGGGTAAGCGAAACGCTCCCGGCACAGTTATCAGGCAATATTCAGATATTTATGGGTTTGCATCGACAGACGCCAGTTGCGCGCAATACAGGTATCAATACACAAACGCGTCGCATCTTCTTTCTGGCTGATTGGCTGTAAGGCGATGATTCGTGGTTTGTCGTCGCTCAACGTCGCCAGCAGTTCATCCAGCGCTTCAATATCGCGAACGCGACCAACCGGATGTTTGATTTCATTCGCGCGCTCCAGCGCCTGCGACAGCACATCATAACCGCCACGCATATTTACCTTCGGCGATACGGTCACCCAGGTATTCGGCGTACAGCGTACTTCGTGGGTACCACTAGTTTCAATCTGGCAGCTAAAGCCGTTCTTTTCCAGCAGGTCAGTCAGCGGCATCAGGTCATGAATGCAGGGCTCGCCGCCGGTGATCACCACATGACGGGCGGTATACCCCTGACGCGAAATGACCGCCAGCAGATCCTCACTGCTCGCCGCCCCCCATTTGTCGCTTTCTTTGGTCTTGGCCAGGATGCTGTACAGGGAGACTTCCCGATCCTCAAGCTTATCCCAGGTGTGTTTGGTATCGCACCAGGCACAGCCAACCGGGCATCCCTGTAAACGAATAAAAATGGCGGGGACGCCGGTAAAGTAACCCTCACCTTGCAGGGTCTGGAACATCTCGTTAATCGGGTACTGCATAGCGCTCTCAATATGGGGATAAACGATAATTATCGCAGATCCCCGCCAAAGTATCATGCCCCATCGATGCTTTACGAGGCGATCGCCGCGACAAAGCGTGCCGTTATCTGCTGCGGACGCGTGATTGCGCCACCAACCACCACGGTATGGGCACCTAATTCCAGGCATCGTGCGGCACGTTCCGGAGTATCGACGTTTCCTTCTGCCACGACAGGTACGCTGACCGCCGCCAATACCTCACGTAAAAAACCGCAGTCGTTTTCCGCCAGCACATGCCCGGCAGTGTCAGCGGTGTAGCCGTAGAGCGTGGTGCCCACGCAGTCAAAACCCAGACGCTCAGCTGTCACCGCCTCGTCTATGGTGGCGATATCCGCCATCAGCAGCACAGACGGGTAGCGAGCGCGGATTTGCATAACTAATTCTTCCAGCGTTTGTCCACCTGGGCGCGGGCGCGCTGTCGCATCCAGAGCAATAATCTCCGGCTCAACGGTCATTAGCTCATCCACTTCCTGGAGCGTGGCCGTGATAAACACATCGCTACCCGGATAATCGCGCTTGATAATCCCAATCACCGGCAGGGAGACGCTCTCTTTGATCGCGCGAATGTCCACCACGCTGTTCGCACGAATACCTACAGCACCTCCCTGCGCTGCCGCCAGCGCCATACGCGACATAATAAACGGACTGTGCAGGGGCTCATTTTCCAGCGCCTGGCAGGAGACGATTAATTTACCTTTCAGGGAATCCAGTACAGTTTTCATTACGATAAGATCTCTTCGACTTCGTTTTTGATGATGGTGACATGCGGGCCATAAATCACCTGAACCCCGTTGCCGCGAATAATTACGCCACGCGCTCCGGTCGCTTTCAGCGCCGCTTCATCGACCTTGCTACTCTCTTTTACCGTCACGCGCAGACGTGTGGCGCAACAGTCCACCTCTTCCAGATTCTCTTTCCCCCCCAGTCCGGCAATCACGGCCGCAGCACGCTCACTTTGCGGCAGGCCGGATTCAGTCGGTGCTGCGTTTTCACGACCAGGCGTC
Organism: Citrobacter sp. Cf125; assembly: GCF_030333935.1. Classification (NCBI taxonomy): domain Bacteria; kingdom Pseudomonadati; phylum Pseudomonadota; class Gammaproteobacteria; order Enterobacterales; family Enterobacteriaceae; genus Citrobacter; species Citrobacter sp. Cf125. Next base: position 230,990 of record NZ_JAOWEY010000023.1, read on the forward strand.
AACCAGTTAAAGCGGTTAATCAAATAGCGGAAGGTGAAGTAGTAAAGGAAGAACCACGGGATCCCCACCATAGGGACGTACATCCAGTTGGTTTTAGCTTCCCCCTGTAGCACACCGAAGAGGAGGAAATCGATAAGCCCACCCGAAAAGGTTTGCCCGATGGTGATATGTAAAATATGTGCCATCATAAACGCCAGACCATCGAAGAAGGCGTGAATGACGTATAACACAGGTGCGACAAACAGGAAGGAGAACTCGATAGGCTCAGTGATCCCCGTCAGGAAAGAGGTCAGGGCCGCAGACAACAGCAGTCCGGCGACAAGCTTTCTGTTCTCTGGTTTGGCAGTATGGTACATCGCAAGACATGCGCCAAGCAGGCCAAACATCATGGTGATAAAGCGCCCGGACATAAAGCGCGAGGTGCCCGCATAGAACTGCTGCGTATTCGGATCGGCAAGTTGCGCGAAGAAAATACGCTGCGTGCCTTCAACCAACTGGCCGTTGACGATTTCACTCCCGCCAAGCGCTGTGGTCCAGAACGGTAAATAAAAGATATGGTGTAACCCCAGTGGGCCAAGCATACGCAGGATGAAGCCGTACAACAGCGTACCCAGATAACCGGTCGCATCCACCAGACCACCCAGTCCAAAAATGAGTTTCTGGAAATGCGGCCAAACCACCGTCATGACCGCACCCACTACAATCGCGGCAAGGGAGCTAATAATCGGCACAAAGCGCGAACCGCTGAAGAAACCAAGGAACTGAGGCAGCGAGACTTTATTGAAACGGCTATGCAGCGCGCAGGTGACAAGCCCAATCACCACCCCACCAAATACGCCTGTTTCCAGCGTCTGAATACCCAGCGTCATCCCCTGGCCTACGGCACCGGGATTCTCGTGCGCCAGCGTTCCGTTGAGTGTCAATAAAGCGTTGATGGTGGCGTTCATCACCAGAAATGCCAGCAATGCAGCAAGCCCGGCGGTGCCTTTATCCGTTTTCGCCAGTCCTACTGCCACACCCACCGCAAAAAGCACCGACAGGTTGGCAAACACAATAGAACCTGCGCTGGTCATGATCGTGAAGATTGCCTGTAACCAGTCAACGTCCAAAAACGGATACGCCGTCAATGTGTTTGGATTCGACAGCGCACCGCCAATCCCTAACAACAGCCCCGCAGCGGGCAGTACCGCAATCGGCAGCATGAACGATTTGCCGAACCGCTGTGCCTTTTCAAACCATGCGCCCGATGAGGCGCCGCTAAACATTTGCATCATTTTTTCATCTCCCCGATTAATGATGAAAATTTTTACCATAATTAATTTTATAAATGAAAATTATCATCAAAAACCAGGAAGCCGATCATACTTTTTTAAAATGACTGGCATCTCTCCCCTGCTTTCCGCCACACTATCAGCAGAGAAACGCATTAAGGATTTTGCATGTCAGAAAATGAAAACCTGCTGCTGAGATTGCGCCAGGGCGTTGACGGATATAGCCGAACACAGCAGAAGCTGGGAGAGTTTGTGCTTAGTGATCCGGCAAAAGTTGTCTACCTGACGATTACCGAACTGGCGCGTGAAAGCGACACCAGCGAGGCGAGCGTCACACGTCTGTGCCGCACGCTTGGGTGTAAGGGTTATAACGAATTCAAAATGGCGCTGGCTCTCGATCTCCAGCAAGGACAGCCGGTAGAGCACAGCGGGGATGAAATTGACAATGTGGTCAATGAATCCGTGCAAGCGCTGCAGGACACAGCAAAGTTACTCGACAGGACATTACTGGAATCCGCCGCTCTGGCGCTACATCAGGCTCAGTCGGTACAGATTTATGGCGTAGCGGCCAGCGCTATTCTGGGGGAGTATTTACATTACAAACTCCTGCGCCTCGGCAAACCCGCGCAACTGTTCAGCGACATGCACCGCGCAGCCATGAATGCCACTACGCTTAGCAAAAATACGCTCGTGGTAGCGATCTCCAGTTCAGGCTCCACGCGCGATCTGCTGCATGTCGTGAAACTGGCGCGTAAGCAAGGCGTGCGCGTACTGGCGCTAAGTAATACACCGCGCAGTCCGCTGGCTTCGCTGAGCGATATTCAACTGGTCGCAGCCAAACCAGAAGGTCCGTTGAGTGCTGGTGCGCTAAACGCCAAGGTGGGTGTGATGCTGTTGGTTGAACTTCTCACCACGTCGCTGATTGCGCTGGATGAAAAGTACAGTGATGTGAGCCAGCAAACAGCCAGCGCAACACTTCCTCTACTGCTTTAAAAGCATAAAAAAACCCGCCGCAGCGGGTTTTTACGTTAAGAGTTAAAGAACAGGATTACGCCTGACCTTTGATCTCTTTACGACCGTTATACGGTGCTTGTTCACCCAGAGCTTCTTCGATACGAATCAGCTGGTTGTACTTAGCAACGCGGTCAGAACGGCTCATAGAACCAGTTTTGATCTGGCCTGCAGCGGTACCAACAGCCAGGTCAGCGATGGTAGCATCTTCAGTTTCGCCAGAACGGTGAGAGATGACAGCGGTGTAGCCAGCGTCTTTCGCCATTTTGATCGCAGCCAGAGTTTCGGTCAGAGAACCGATCTGGTTGAATTTGATCAGGATGGAGTTAACGATGCCTTTTTCGATGCCTTCTTTCAGGATCTTGGTGTTGGTTACGAACAGATCGTCACCAACCAGCTGGATTTTGTCGCCCAGTACTTTAGTCTGGTATGCGAAACCATCCCAGTCAGACTCGTCCAGACCATCTTCGATGGACACGATCGGGTACTGTTTGGTCAGTTCTTCCAGGAAGTGAGTGAATTCTTCGGAGGTGAATGCTTTGTTGCCTTCGCCAGCCAGAACGTATTTACCGTCTTTGTAGAATTCAGACGCTGCACAGTCCATCGCCAGAGTGATGTCTTTGCCCAGCTCGTAGCCAGCTGCTTTAACCGCTTCAGCGATTACAGCCAGAGCTTCAGCGTTGGAACCCAGGTTCGGCGCGTAGCCGCCTTCGTCACCAACTGCAGTGTTCATACCTTTAGCTTTCAGAACTTTAGCCAGGTTGTGGAACACTTCAGAACCCATACGAACGGCTTCTTTCAGAGTCTTAGCGCCAACCGGCTGAATCATGAATTCCTGGATGTCGACGTTGTTGTCAGCGTGCTCACCACCGTTGATGATGTTCATCATCGGAACCGGCATGGAGTATTTACCCGGAGTACCGTTCAGTTCAGCGATGTGTGCATACAGCGGCAGGCCTTTAGCAGCAGCTGCTGCTTTGGCGTTCGCCAGGGACACAGCCAGGATGGCGTTTGCACCGAAGTTGGATTTGTTTTCAGTACCGTCCAGATCGATCATGATCTTGTCGATGCCAGCCTGATCTTTAGCATCTTTACCCAGCAGAGCCTGAGCAATTGGGCCGTTAACAGCTGCAACAGCTTTCAGTACGCCTTTACCCATGAAACGGGATTTGTCGCCATCGCGCAGTTCCAGTGCTTCGCGGGAACCAGTAGAAGCACCTGACGGAGCTGCTGCCATACCAACGAAACCACCTTCCAGGTGTACTTCGGCTTCAACAGTCGGGTTACCACGGGAGTCGATGATTTCACGACCGATGATTTTAACGATTTTGGACATTAGATTTTCCTCAGTACAAGTTAAACTAAAACTCCAGACAAACAATGCACCCTGATGGGTGCATTGCCGTTCTAACTTATTTACTTCTTACTTCGCCTGACGCTTCTGATGTTCACTGGCGGCTTTCACAAAGCCGGCAAACAGCGGGTGCCCATCACGTGGCGTGGAAGTAAATTCCGGGTGGAACTGACAGGCCACGAACCACGGATGATTCGGTACCTCAATGATCTCGACCAACTGATCATCACCGGAACGGCCTGCAATACGCAGACCCGCAGCTTCAATCTGTTTCAACAGCATATTGTTGACTTCGTAACGGTGGCGGTGGCGTTCAACAATTGTCGGCGCGCCGTACAGTTGACGAACCAGGCTATCGTCGCTCAACTGACACTGCTGCGCACCAAGACGCATAGTGCCGCCCAGATCGCTCTTCTCGGTACGGACTTCGACGTTGCCGTCTTCATCGCGCCATTCGGTAATCAGGGCCACCACCGGGTACTTACAGTCTGGCACAAATTCCGTGGAGTTGGCGTTGTCCATACCCACTACGTTACGTGCAAACTCAATCAACGCAACCTGCATACCCAGGCAAATGCCCAGATAAGGAATATTGTTCTCACGCGCAAAGCGCGCCGTCGCGATTTTACCTTCAACACCACGGTAGCCGAAGCCGCCAGGGATCAGGATTGCATCAAGACCTTTCAGGATCTCAACGCCACGCGTTTCGACATCTTGTGAATCGATCAGCTTGATATTGACGGTGACACGATTCTTCAGACCGCCATGCTTCAGCGCTTCGATAACTGATTTATAGGCATCCGGCAGTTCAATGTACTTGCCGACCATACCGATAGTCACTTCGCCTGCCGGATTCGCTTCTTCGTAGATAACCTGTTCCCATTCTGACAGATTAGCTTCCGGACAGTTCAAGCTGAATCGTTTACAAATATAATCGTCAAGGCCCTGAGATTTCAACAGGCCCGGGATTTTATAGATGGAATCGACATCTTTCAGAGAAATCACCGCTTTTTCCGGAACGTTACAGAACAATGCAATTTTTGCACGTTCATTAGCCGGAACTGCGCGATCGGAGCGGCAAATCAGGATATCTGGCTGAATACCGATAGAAAGCAGCTCTTTTACAGAGTGCTGGGTCGGTTTAGTTTTGACTTCACCTGCCGCCGCCATGTACGGAACCAGCGTCAGATGCATAAACAGCGTGTGCTCGCGACCAATTTCTACGGCCATCTGGCGAATCGCTTCAAGGAACGGCAGAGATTCGATATCCCCAACGGTTCCGCCGATTTCGACCAGAACAACATCATGACCTTCACCGCCTTCCAGAACACGCTCTTTAATGGCATTCGTGATGTGCGGGATAACCTGAACGGTCGCGCCCAGGTAGTCGCCACGGCGTTCTTTACGCAGAACGTCGGAGTAGATACGACCCGTAGTGAAGTTGTTGCGGCGGCTCATTTTGGTACGAATGAAGCGCTCATAGTGACCCAGGTCCAGGTCGGTTTCAGCGCCGTCTTCGGTAACGAACACTTCCCCGTGTTGGATTGGGCTCATAGTACCTGGATCGACGTTGATGTACGGATCCAGTTTCATCATGGTTACATTGAGGCCACGGGCTTCAAGAATGGCTGCCAGGGAGGCTGCGGCAATGCCTTTTCCCAGAGAGGATACGACCCCGCCGGTCACAAAAATATAGTTCGTTGTCATGCTGGACCTGAGAAGTTAGGGTGAAACGATGGAATTACCAAGACGGGAAAGTAGTATACCCGAACATGACGAGCGCCACAAACTTTCATTATTCCTCCTCTTCACCAGGCTCACATTAACATCGGGAGTGAGAAAATAGCCCCTTTGGGGTAAATGTTTTTGACGTAAATCAAGCGCTTGTTATTTAAAAAATCACACAAATCGCCCTTGACCGACGAAATCCCTTAGAGATCAATTTCCTGCCGTTTTACCTGTTGCCAGACTTCTTCCATAGTTTCCAGATCAACACCAGTCATTTCCAGACCTCGAGCCGCCACAATTCGCTCAACCTCACGAAAACGCCGCTCAAACTTCTCGTTCGCTTTCTGCAATGCGGTCTCTGCTTTAGTGCCTAAATGCCGGGCCATATTGACCGTGGCAAACAGCAGATCGCCCATTTCCTCCTCCAGTTTAGCCTGGTCGACAACAGCCTGCTTCGCCTCAAACATGACTTCGTCGATCTCTTCGTAAACCTTGTCGACAACCGGTCCTAATGTTTTCCAGTCGAAGCCAACATTTGAGCAGCGTTTCTGGATTTTTTGGGCGCGCATTAATGCCGGTAAACTACGGGGAATATCGTCGAGCGCGGAATGCTGTGCCTTCTCAGCACGTTCTTCGGTTTTGATTTGCTCCCAACGGGTAAGCACCTCGGTGCTGTTACTTGCAGAAACATCAGCAAAAACATGCGGGTGGCGGCGTTCAAGCTTATCGCTTATCGCAGCGCAAATATCATCAAAGTTGAAGCGTCCTTCTTCCTGAGCCATCTGGGCGTAAAACACCACCTGGAACAGCAGATCCCCCAACTCTCCACGCAGGTCGTCGAAGTCTTCTCGCGCAATCGCGTCCAGCACTTCATAAGTTTCTTCGAGGGTATAAGGAGCAATAGTGGCGAATGTCTGCTCTTTGTCCCACGGACAGCCGTTCTCCGGGTCGCGCAGGCGCTGCATAATACCGAGCAGTCGGTCGATTTGATTCATTGGAATATCCTGAAATTTCAATACGGTAGGCCGGATAAGGCGACATCAGGCAACATAGCAATGCCTGATGGCAACGCTAACGCGTCTTATCAGGCCTACAAGGTTATCCGGCCTACATAATGATTAATTACCGTGCAGACGACGTGCGTCGATCACATCCGGTACCTGGTTCAGCTTGCCGAGCACGCGCCCGAGCACCTGCAGGTTGTAGATTTCGATGGTCATATCAATGGTGGCAAGCTGTTGTTTGGTATCACTCCGGCTGGCAACTCCCAGCACGTTCACCTTCTCGTTGGCGAGAATCGTGGTGATATCACGTAACAAGCCACTGCGATCGTTGGCCTGGACGCGAACCACCAGCGAATACCCTGCAGAGTAACTTTCGCCCCAGACCGCATCGACAATACGTTCCGGCGCATGGGAACGCAGCTCAGTCAGCTGTTCACAATCCGCCCGGTGCACGGAAATACCGCGTCCCTGGGTAATAAACCCGACAATCTCATCGCCTGGAATCGGCTGGCAGCAGCGAGCGATGTGGTGCATCAGGTTACCTACCCCTTCCACCACGACACGACCGTCGTCTTTACGGCGACTTTGCGGTGCGTGCGTTTTCTGCTGAAGCTGTTTCAGCGCGGCGGCATCCTGTTCGGCAGCGCTTGGCTTATTAAACTGCGCCTGCAGGAAATTCACCATCTGGTTGAGGCGGATGTCTCCTCCGCCAATCGCCGCCAACAGTTCATCCAGCTCATTGAAACTGTAGCGCGGCAGCAGATGTTTTTCCGCTTCTTTCAGGCTGATGCCTAAATGCGCCAGTTCATCGTCGAGGATCTGGCGACCTGCAAGAATGTTCTTATCACGGTCCTGTTTACGGAACCAGGCGTGGATCTTCGAACGCCCACGACTGGTGGTTACGTAGCCAAGGTTAGGGTTCAACCAGTCGCGGCTTGGGTTTGGCTGTTTCTGGGTGATAATTTCAATTTGATCGCCCATCTGCAGTTGGTAGGTAAACGGTACGATGCGTCCACCAATTTTCGCGCCAATGCAACGATGCCCCACATCACTATGAATGTGGTAAGCAAAATCGAGCGGCGTGGAGCCTGCAGGCAGATCCACAACGTCGCCTTTCGGCGTAAAGACATACACGCGGTCATCAAAGACCTGGCTACGAACTTCATCCAGCATTTCACCGGAATCTGCCATCTCTTCCTGCCAGGCGATCAGCTTACGCAGCCATGCAATGCGATCTTCATGACCAGAGCGCGCCGCGCCTGAAGCGGTGCCCTCTTTGTACTTCCAGTGCGCCGCGACGCCCAGTTCGGCATCTTCGTGCATCTGTTTGGTACGGATCTGAATTTCAATGGTTTTCCCGCCCGGCCCCAGCACAACCGTATGGATTGACTGGTAGCCGTTGGGTTTCGGGTTCGCGACGTAGTCATCAAACTCATCCGGCAGATGGCGATAGTGAGTATGTACTATCCCGAGCGCGGCATAGCAGTCCTGTAAACGCTCTGCCACGATACGCACTGCGCGCACATCGAACAGTTCATCGAAGGCCAACTGCTTTTTCTGCATTTTGCGCCAGATGCTGTAGATATGCTTCGGACGCCCGTACACTTCAGCTTTGACGCCTTCCGTTTTCATCTCTGAGCGCAAATGACCAACGAACTCATCAATGTAATGCTCCCTGTCGATACGACGTTCATGCAGCAGCTTGGCAATGCGTTTGTATTCAGCCGGGTGCAGATAACGGAAGCAATAATCTTCCAGCTCCCATTTTAATTGCCCGATTCCCAAACGGTTGGCCAGCGGTGCATAGATATTGGTGCACTCTTTTGCCGCCAGAACGCGTTCATCTTCCGGCGCGTCTTTCACTTCACGCAGATGGGCAATCCGCTCTGCCAGCTTGATGACCACACAGCGGAAGTCATCTACCATTGCCAGCAGCATGCGGCGGACGTTATCGACCTGCTCGGAAGAAACTGAATCGGTATGCGTGGCTTTAAGCTGGCGTATCGCCGCCATATCACGCACGCCGTGGATAAGATGAACAATGGATTTGCCCACGCTCTCGCGCAGGATGTCTTCACTTACCACGTTGGCATCAGCCAATGGGAACAGCATTGCTGCACGCAGCGTGTCGATATCCATGCTCAACATGGAGAGAATTTCTACCATCTCCACGCCACGCCACAGCAGCAGATCCGCATCCGGATGCCCCTGTGTCTGCTGGAGGCAGTACGCCCAGGTTTCGGCTAAGCGTTCACACGACTGCTGGCTGGAGATCCCCAGACTCGCGATCCATTTCTTGGGATCAAACTCACCAGCTTTATTTAAATGTGCACTTCTTACCGCAACCATCGTCCTCTCCTTAAGGGGCATGGCCTGTCGAAGTCGACAAGCCGAACCCATTGTCTTTCACACAGCATTACAAGGCGAAATCCAATGGGTATTAAGTTCATTACAAACGCTCAAACAGGACCATTGATTCCAGGTGTCCAGTGTGCGGGAACATATCGAGCATCGCCAGCCGCCGGATGGCATATCCCGCATTGAGCAAAGCATCGCTGTCACGAGCCAGCGTTGCCGGGTTACAGGATACATAAACAACGCGTATAGGTTCTAATTTTATAATATGTTGCATCACACCAGCAGCCCCCGCACGCGCAGGATCGAGCAAAACTTTGTCGAATCCGTTTTTCGCCCACGGCTGCCGGGTAACATCTTCCTCAAGGTTCTCATGAAAGAATGTCACATTGTGTAATCCGTTATTCAGCGCATTCTCCCGGCCTTTTTCAACCAGCGCCGGAACACCTTCCACGCCAACCACACTTGCTGCTCGAGTTGCCAGCGGCAGGGTAAAGTTACCCATTCCGCAGAACAGATCGAGCACGCGATCTTCAGGTTGCACATCGAGCCATTCCAGCGCACGGGCCACCATTTGTTGGTTTACCCCTTCGTTAACCTGAATAAAATCGCGCGGGCTGAAGGTTAACCGTAGTCCATTTGAGTCATACCAGGGCGATTCTTCTGATATTGATTCCAGTATCTCGCTTTGCGGGGCCAGAAACAAAGACAGCCCCTGAGAATGCGAAAAGCATTCCAGTTTTTCTTTATCCGCTGCACTTAATGGCGCCGTGTGGCGCAAAATCATCAGGGTTCCGCTCCCTGCCTGCACCAGTTCAACATGTCCAAGGTGGCGTAACCCTTGAAGACTTTCCAGACACGCCCTGAGATGGGGCAATAACGCTTCAAGCTGGGGCACCAAAACAGGGCATTGTTTGACATCGATAATGTCGCTGGAGCCTGATTTACGAAACCCCATCTGCAATTTTTGTTCTTTTGGCCGATAGTTCAGGCTCAATCGGGCACGACGACGATAGCCCCACGGCGTATCAGCTATAACATCCGACACGTCACATTTCATTAAACGCGACAACGCCGCGCTTTTACTACGCTGCTGTAACGAGATGCTGGCATGCTGCTGCTGGCAACCGCCGCATACGCCAAAATGCGGGCAACGTGGCACTTCACGCTCAGGGCTGTTGTTCAAACGTCGTTTTACTTGCGCGCGGGCGAACTGTTTTTTATCTTCGGTAATCACCACCTCGGCGCTTTCCTGGGGTAGCAATTCCGGTATAAACAACGCTTTTCCGTTATGGCGAGCGACGCCCTGACCAAAAGGATCGAGGTCATTGACGGTAACGGTTATGATCTGACGCGTCGTCACGCGTCGTTTTGCAGAGTAGAATTGCGCCATCGACGAGATATTTCTCTATTTAACAGTGTGACCCTAATTGTCCCATAACGGAACTCCATGACCAACTACAGCCTGCGCGCACGCATGATGATTCTGATCCTGGCCCCGACCGTCCTGATAGGTTTGTTGCTCAGTATCTTTTTTGTTGTGCATCGCTATAACGACTTGCAGCGTCAACTGGAAGATGCTGGTGCCAGCATCATAGAACCACTCGCGGTCTCCAGCGAATATGGCATGAACCTGCAAAACAGGGAATCTATCGGCCAGCTTATCAGCGTGCTGCATCGTCGCCATTCCGATATCGTGCGGGCAATTTCTGTTTATGACGAAAATAACCGACTGTTCGTCACCTCTAATTTTCATCTCGATCCGTCTGAAATGCAGTTGGCGACAGGTTCACCGTTTCCCCGTAAGCTGAGCGTCACCCGGCACGGGGATATCATGATCCTGCGTACCCCGATTATATCGGAAAGCTATTCACCAGATGAATCCGCCGTAAGCGATGCGAAAAACACCAAAAATATGCTGGGGTATGTGGCGCTTGAGCTGGATCTTAAGTCCGTGCGATTGCAGCAGTACAAAGAGATCTTTATCTCCAGTGTAATGATGCTGTTTTGTATTGGTATTGCGTTAATTTTTGGCTGGCGTCTGATGCGAGACGTAACCGGCCCGATTCGCAATATGGTGAATACCGTTGACCGAATTCGTAGAGGACAGCTCGACAGCCGCGTGGAAGGTTTCATGTTGGGCGAGCTGGATATGCTCAAAAATGGTATCAACTCGATGGCGATGTCACTTGCGGCTTACCATGAAGAGATGCAGCACAACATCGATCAGGCCACCTCTGACCTGCGTGAAACGCTGGAGCAGATGGAAATCCAGAACGTCGAACTGGATCTGGCGAAGAAACGCGCCCAGGAAGCGGCGCGTATTAAGTCTGAGTTTCTGGCTAACATGTCGCACGAACTGCGAACACCGCTGAATGGCGTGATTGGCTTCACCCGTCTTACGCTAAAAACCGAGCTCAACACCACGCAGCGCGATCACCTGAATACCATTGAACGCTCGGCTAACAATCTGCTGGCTATCATCAATGATGTACTCGACTTCTCCAAACTTGAGGCGGGCAAGCTGATTCTGGAAAGCATTCCCTTCCCGCTGCGCAGCACGCTGGATGACGTCGTTACGCTGTTAGCGCATTCATCCCATGATAAAGGGCTTGAACTGACGCTAAATATTAAGAATGACGTGCCGGACAACGTCATCGGCGATCCGCTGCGCTTACAGCAGGTAATCACCAATCTGGTTGGCAATGCCATCAAATTTACCGAAGGCGGCAATATCGACATTCTGGTCGAGAAGCGCGCCCTTAGTAATACGAAAGTGCAGATTGAAGTACAAATCCGCGATACCGGAATTGGTATTCCTGAGCGCGATCAGTCACGCTTGTTCCAGGCCTTCCGCCAGGCGGATGCCAGTATTTCCCGCCGCCACGGCGGTACCGGGCTGGGCCTGGTCATTACGCAAAAACTGGTCAACGAAATGGGCGGGGATATCTCCTTCCATAGTCAACCGAACCGGGGTTCCACGTTCTGGTTCCATATCAGCCTCGATCTTAACCCTAACGTTCTCGTTGACCGCTCAACCACGCTCTGCCTGGCCGGTAAACGACTGGCCTACGTCGAACCGAACGCCACTGCCGCACAGTGCACATTAGATATCTTGAGCGAAACGCCGTTGGAGGTGATTTACAGCCCTTCATTCTCCGGGCTGCCGAAGGATCACTACGATATTCTGCTGCTCGGCATTCCGGTTACTTTACGCGAACCGCTCACCATGCAGCATGAGCGGCTGGCAAACGCTGCGGCGATGACCGACTTTTTGTTACTGGCCCTGCCTTGCCATGCGCAGATTAACGCCGAGAAGTTAAAACAGGGCGGCGCGGCGGCATGTCTGTTGAAACCTCTCACCTCAACTCGCTTACTGCCTGCGCTGACAGAGTATTGTCAGGTGAATCACAGCGCGGATCCGCTGCTGTTAGACGATAGCAAAATTGCGATGACCGTTATGGCGGTAGACGACAACCCTGCGAACCTCAAGCTGATTGGCGCACTGTTGGAAGATAAGGTGCAGCACGTCGTGCTCTGCGACAGTGGGCATCAAGCGGTGGATCGCGCCAGACAAATGCAATTTGATCTGATCCTGATGGATATTCAGATGCCAGACATGGACGGCATTCGCGCTTGTGAACTAATCCACCAGCTTCCTCATCAACAGCAGACACCGGTCATTGCGGTCACCGCACACGCCATGGCCGGGCAGAAAGAGAAGTTGCTCAGCGCCGGGATGAACGATTACCTGGCGAAGCCTATCGAAGAAGATAAGCTGCATAATCTGCTGTTACGCTACAAACCTGGCGCAAGCACAGCGCTTAGGGCGATCGCCGTTGAACCTGTTGAGCCGGTAGTCAATCCGAATACCACACTCGACTGGCAGTTAGCATTAAGACAAGCCGCAGGTAAAAACGATCTGGCGCGGGATATGCTGCAAATGCTGCTCGATTTTCTGCCCGAAGTACGTAACAAAATTGAAGAACAGCTGGTCGGTGAAAACCCTGAAGGTCTGGTGGATATGATCCACAAGCTGCACGGCAGCTGCGGTTATAGCGGCGTTCCCCGCATGAAAAACCTGTGTCAGCTTATTGAGCAGCAATTACGTAGCGGGACCAAGGAAGAAGAGCTGGAGCCTGAGTTTTTAGAGCTTCTGGATGAAATGGACAACGTTGCGCGCGAAGCGAAGAAGTTGTTGGGGTAATATTCGCAGGAAGGCGGCGTGACCGCCTTATCCAACCTACAACTCAGCGTAATTGCTGCCCGGCTTTAAGCGTTGCGGCCACGTTTCTCGCCGTCATTCGTACGTTGTCGCTCGCGTTCTTTAGCGCCTCATCCAGGGTACAGATGGTATAGATGACGCTGAAAACCGCATCCAGCCCATGCTCGTGGACCACACCGACATCCGCCGTCAGGCTACCGGCAATGCCGATAACCGGTTTGCTGTAACGCTTTGCGACCTTCGCCACGCCAACCGGAACCTTACCGTGAATGGTCTGACTATCAATGCGCCCTTCACCCGTGACCACTAAATCCGCATCCGCAACGCAGGCGTCAAGGTGCAACGCATCCGTTACTATCTCAATACCGCAGCGCAACTGTGCGCCGCAAAACGCATATAGCGCCGCCCCCATACCACCAGCGGCGCCACCGCCGGCCAGATCCAGCACGTTGACGTCCAGATCGCGGGCAATGAGTTGCGCATAGTGCGTGAGTGCCCGATCCAGGCGGGTAATCATCTCCGGCGTCGCCCCTTTTTGCGGGCCAAAAACCGCAGAAGCGCCCTCTTCACCGGTCAACGGATTAGTCACGTCGCAAGCTACTTCAATACGACACGCAGCAAGTCGCTGGTCTAACTGAGAAATATCAATCCGAGCGAGCGATTCGAGGCCAGCCCCGCCATGGGCAATATCGTTATTTTGCGTATCCAGCAATTTTGCTCCCAGCGCTTGTACCATCCCGGCACCGCCATCATTGGTGGCGCTTCCGCCAATTCCAATGATGATATGCTCAACGCCAGCGTCCAACGCATGACGGATTAACTCCCCGGTTCCCCAGGATGTCGTTTTCAGCGGATCGCGTAACCCCGCAGGAACCTGTTCCAGTCCGCTGGCAGCCGCCATTTCGATAAACGCCGAGCGCTCATCACCGGATAAACCATAAAATGCCTGAATTGTGTTGCCCAAAGGGCCGGTAACATCAACATGTACAAGGTGACCTTGCGTTGCGGCAACCATCGCTTCGACCGTTCCTTCACCGCCATCTGCAACCGGAATCTTCACGTAATCCGCATCGGGCCAGATCTCACGAAACCCCTGCTCAATAGCCGTTGCCACTTCAAGCGCACTCAAACTTTCCTTATAGGAATCCGGTGCGATTACTATTTTCATAAAGCATCCTTACGCATGTTGACTGTGTTAAGCATATACCAGGATAAAAACCGCCCCTCAATGGGAGCGGTCCCAGTTCGCTTAGCGTACCATGCACGGACGCTTATTATCAAACGTCCAGTTCGGGATCAGATACTGCATTCCCATCGCATCATCACGCGCCCCCAGTCCATGTTGCTGGTACAGCTCATGCGCTTTCATGACCTGATCCATATCCAGCTCCACGCCCAGACCCGGTTTTGCCGGAACCTGCACCATGCCGCCTTTGATTTCAAATGGCTCTTTGGTCAGGCGTTGATTACCTTCCTGCCAGATCCAGTGGGTGTCAATCGCGGTAATTTTGCCCGGAGCCGCTGCCGCGACATGCGTAAACATCGCCAGCGAAATATCAAAGTGGTTGTTAGAGTGCGATCCCCAGGTCAACCCAAACTCATGGCACATTTGCGCCACGCGGACAGAACCCTGCATGGTCCAGAAGTGCGGGTCCGCCAGTGGGATATCCACGGACTGCAGCGACAGCGTATGCCCCATCTGACGCCAGTCGGTAGCGATCATGTTGGTGGCGGTCGGCAGACCGGTAGCGCGGCGGAATTCCGCCATCACTTCACGACCAGAGAAGCCCTGCTCGGCGCCGCACGGATCTTCCGCATAGGCCAGAGAACCCTTCAGATATTTGCCGATCTTAATCGCTTCATTTAGCGACCACGCGCCGTTCGGATCCAGCGTGACGCGGGCCTGCGGGAAACGCTTCGCCAGCGCAACGATAGATTCCGCTTCCTCTTCCCCGGCCAGCACGCCGCCTTTCAGTTTAAAGTCGTTGAAGCCATACTTCTCATACGCAGCTTCCGCCAGGCGCACTACCGCATCCGGGGTCATCGCCTCTTCATGACGCAGACGATACCAGTCGCACTTCTCATCCGGCTGACTCTGGTACGGCAGCGGCGTTGCCTTACGGTTACCGACAAAGAACAGGTAACCCAACATTTCAACTTCGCTACGCTGCTGTCCATCACCCAGCAGAGAGGCGACGTTTACGCCCAGATGCTGACCTAACAGATCCAACATGGCCGCTTCGATCCCAGTAACCACATGAATAGTGGTACGTAAATCAAACGTCTGCAAACCGCGACCGCCCGCATCACGATCGGCAAAAGTATTGCGTACCGCATTCAGCACGTTTTTGTATTCACCTAACGTTTTGCCTACCACCAGCGGGATCGCATCTTCCAGCGTTTTGCGGATTTTTTCTCCGCCGGGAATTTCACCCACGCCGGTATGACCGGAGTTATCTTTAATAATCACAATATTGCGCGTGAAGAATGGAGCATGTGCGCCGCTCAGGTTCATCAGCATACTGTCATGACCCGCAACCGGAATAACCTGCATAGAGGTAACCAATGGGGTAGAAAATTGTGCGCTCATAATTAAGTCCTTATTCAAAATTAGTGGCGGCCGAAAACGGGACGTTTACGGTCAAAAGTCCATCCGGGGATCAGATACTGCATTGGGCCTGCGTCATTACGCGCGCCGCCGGGCAGTCTCTTGTAGGCTTCATGAGCCTTGTTAACCTGATCCCAGTCCAGCTCTACGCCCAGTCCAGGCGCGTCAGGAACAGCAATTTTCCCGTTCTTAATCTCCAGCGGATTTTTGGTCAGACGGCAATCGCCCTCCTGCCAGATCCAGTGGGTGTCGATAGCCGTCGGGTTGCCCGGCGCAGCGGCGCCAACGTGGGTGAACATCGCCAGCGAAATATCAAAATGATTGTTAGAATGGCAGCCCCAGGTCAGGCCCCAGTCATCGCATAACTGTGCCACGCGTACCGCGCCGGAAAGGGTCCAGAAGTGCGGATCGGCCAGCGGAATATCTACTGAGTTCAGCATCACCGCATGGCCCATTTCACGCCAGTTGGTGGCTATCATGTTGGTTGCTACCGGTAGACCGGTTGCACGGCGGAACTCGGCCATCACTTCGCGGCCAGAAAAACCCTGTTCAGCGCCGCATGGATCTTCGGCGTAGGTCAGAACATCGTTCAGCCCTTTACACAGGGAGATGGCTTCATCCAGCAACCAGGCACCGTTGGGATCAACCGTAATACGCGCATCCGGGAAGCATTTTTTCAGCGCACGAGCGGTGTCGATTTCCTGCTCGCCAGGCAGTACACCACCTTTGAGTTTGAAATCTTTAAAGCCGTAGCGATCCTGCGAAGCCTGAGCCAGACGTACCACCGCCTCACTGTTCATCGCTTGCTGGTGACGCAGGTGATACCACTCATGGTTTCCCGGCGTGCTTTCCAGATACGGTAAATCGGTCTTTGTGCGATCGCCCACGTAGAACAGATAGCCGAGTACGGTGACCGCATCACGCTGCTTGCCCGGCCCTAACAGTTCACAAACCGGCACGTTCAGCGCCTTGCCCAGCAGGTCGAGCAGCGCCGCTTCCAGCGCCGCTACCGCGTTTACCCGTAGCTCAAACGTCCAGGCGCCTTTGCCGAAGGTGTCAAAATCAGCGGCCTGGTTGCCTTTATGCACCTGCTGTACCACCTTATTCAGGCGCGCAACTTCCTGACCCAATACCATCGGGATAGCGTCAACCAGCGTCTGATAAATCACTTCGCCGCCCGGCGCTTCACCGACGCCGGTATTGCCGGCGTTATCGGTAAGAACCACAATATTGCGGGTGAAATATGCATTGTGCGCACCGCCAATATTGAGCAGCATGCTGTCATGACCGGCCACCGGGATGACCTTCATATCGGTAATAACGGGACTCGATTGTGTTGTCATCATCATTGTCCTGCGACAGGTTTCAGTTCGATACGTTTAATATCGCCCACCAGTACCAGATAGCTCACCACCGCAATCAACGCATGCACCCCGACGTAAATCAACGCGCCGTTAAACGAGCCGGTGGTCCCTACGATGTAGCCGATAGCAATTGGCGTGACGATACCGGAGATATTGCCAAACATGTTGAACAAACCGCCGCTCAGACCGCTGATCTCTTTAGGTGCAGTATCAGCCATCACCGCCCATCCCAACGCACCGATACCTTTGCCGAAGAAGGCCAGCGCCATAAAGCCGATGATCATCCACTCCACGTTGACGTAGTTACAGAACACCATCACCATCGACAGCAGCATGCCGAGTACGATTGGCGTTTTACGGGCGATATTTAGCGAACCGGTACGGCGCATCAGCCAGTCGGAAATAATGCCGCCGAGCACACCGCCGGCGAATCCGCAAATGGCCGGGACCGAAGCGACAAAACCAGCTTTCAAAATCGACATACCGCGAGCCTGCACCAGATAAACCGGGAACCAGGTGATAAAGAAGTAGGTCAGCGCGTTAATGCAGTATTGCCCGATGTAAATACCGATCATCATCCGTGAGCCCAGCAGCTGTTTGATTTGCCCCCACTTCACGCTGAACGGCACTTTAGCTTTGGCGGCCGCCTGATCCATATTGATCAGCGCCCCGCCTTCAGCAATGTACTCCAGCTCTTTTTGGTTTACGCCCGGGTGCTGGTTTGGTTCATGAATCACCTTCAGCCAGATAAAGCTGATAACAATCCCGAGGCCGCCCATAAAGAAGAACACATGCGACCAGCCCACTTCGTGGGTCAGCCACCCCATGATTGGCGCAAAAATAACGGTGGCAAAGTACTGCGCAGAGTTAAAGATTGCGACCGCCGTGCCCCTCTCCTGTGCCGGGAACCATGCCGCAACTATACGACTATTGCCGGGGAAGGAAGGTGCTTCAGCTAAACCGACAAGGAATCGCAACGTAAACAGCGCAACGATAATGCCGAAGCCACTAAAGATATCGACGAAGCCTTGCAGCAGAGTAAACATGGACCAAATAAAGATGGACCAGAAATAAACACGTTTTGAACCGAAGCGGTCAAGCAACCAGCCGCCAGGGATCTGGCCGATAACATAGGCCCATGAGAAAGCGGAGAATACATAACCCATCCCTACCGCATCCAGACCAATGTCTTTGGCCATCTCCGAACCGGCAATGGATAAGGTGGCGCGATCGCCGTAGTTGAAGGATGTGACGATAAACAACATCACCACTATCCAGTAGCGAGCGTTAGTGCGTTTTTCAGCGCTGCTCGCCGCCTGACTTAATGAACTCATTGTTGCACTCCTGAATCTTGGCTTTCGCCAGTTCATTCTGTACAGCACCTGTAGGGTGATCAGAATGAGAGGTTAGTGTGTGGCAGTTTTGGTACAGCTCAGGGCCGTTTTATTCTGACTCGCTGCCTTTTCGGGAACTGACGGGAAAAGTATATGAAGGAGTGGCTCTTACCCTCACCGTGCATGAACACAACATTCGGGAGGCAGTAAGAAGTTGTTTGGGGCATAAGCCCAAAGCAGTGGAAGTTAGTTCACGTAATTGGGGTTTTATTGCCGGGTGGCGGCTTCGCCTGACCCGGCCTACGGTTCAAATGGGGGTTGTATGTCCGTACGGGCGAGAGATTATTTGAGCAAGGTTCCCCAGTTTTCTACCCAAGGGTTGGATTCGCTTTCCGGTTCAGGATGTTCGCTGGCGTCAATCAGCAACATTTCACCCACGCGCTGTGCGCTTTGCTCCTGCAACAGCGCATCAAACTGTTTGCCACCATTACAGAAATTAACGTAGCTGCTGTCGCCCAGCGCAATGACTCCGTAATGCAGATTTGGCTGGAAACCGAGATTATCTTTGATCCCCTGAAACAGCGGCACAATGCTATCGGGCAGATCGCCCTGCCCGGTCGTTGAGGTCACCACCAGCACATATTTATCCTGATATACCTGCCAGTCGCTAAGCTCCGGATCTTCAAACACCGTGGCTTTATGACCCTGTGCCGTCAAAATGGCCTCGGCCTCTTCGGCAACCAGCAGCGCGTTTCCGTACATTGTGCCGACAAAAATTCCAATTTCCGCCATAACCGTAATCTCCTGGGACTTAAGAATCTATCTGCTCATCCTGACCTGACATCCCGCTGAACTCAACCCTTTCATTCTCAGGGAGAAGTCCACGCCAGCCAAATTGTGACAATGCCTGCATCCAGACGTCATCCAGCCCGGCGCGAATAACCAGCGGCTCACCGGTGAATGGATGCGTCAGCTCAAGCTGGCTGGCATGCAGCATTAATCGCTGACAACCGAAATGCTCTGCGGCGCTGCGATTTTGCCGTAAATCACCGTGCTTGCTGTCGCCAATTATCGGATGGCGTAAGTGGGCCAGATGGCGCCTGAGCTGGTGTTTCCGACCGGTTTTAGGATCCAGCTCCACCAGTCCATAACGGGTGGTCGGATAACGCCCGGTCGCTACCGGCATTTCTACCGTTGCCAGGCCGCGATAATGGGTGACGGCAGGCTGCGGGCCTTTATCATCGCGGGCAAACTTATCGGCAATCTTATCCAGCTCTTCGACCAACGGGTAATCCAGCACGGCATCATCCATCAGCCAGCCACGCACAATCGCATGATAGCGTTTCTGAATTTGATGATGTTCAAACTGCTGAGACAACAAACGCCCGGCTTCGCTGGACAGTCCCATCAGCAGCACACCGGAGGTTGGTCTGTCGAGTCGATGGGCGGTAAAAACGTGCTGACCAATTTGGTCTCGCACCGTTTGCATCACCACCACTTTCTCATCCCGGTCGAGCCAACTGCGGTGAACCAACCAGCCCGAAGGTTTATTGACTGCAACCAGCCATTCGTCCTGATAAAGAATTTCCAGCATCAGGCGTTATCACTGGTAAACAGCGCATCCAGCTCCTGCAATGCCGCCAGGAGAATGTCGCGTTGCGGATGATCGGCTGCTAGCGCCATTTCGTAATACGGTGCAACGGCAAAAGCCTGCGGAAGCGGCTGCGCGTTATCGAGTAGCGTATGCATGCGGGGAATCAACACCCACTGCAGCCACTCGACCGGCTCCATGGTATCCATACAAAAAGGCTGCGTACTGGTAAACAGATGCTCTGCTGGCTCATCCATCCGCCAGTGATTATGTTCACGCAGTAGCGCTTCAAGTGCGTGTAACTGCTGGCGCACACGGTCATGAGTCGTCATGAAATAAACCTCAATGATGAAAAATCTGGCGCGAAGAATAGCACTAGTGGAGGGAAATAAAAAAAGGGAGCACTGTAAAAAAACAGTGCTCCCGGTTCGTTTCGCAGCATTCCAGCTACTTTTAGTGCTCCCTGCTCATCCGTGACAACTTTTCCTGTGGTCTTGCGACCTTGTTCATCCTGAACTTTTGCATCCTGCTCACATCACCCCGATGTGAAAACTTCATCCTGAAGTATCCTGGCCATCCTGACCCGCCGAACATCCTGACCGGCTCTCATTCTCCGTCCTGGAGGTGTCCTTTAACGCATCCAGCGTCTTCCTCTTTGCTTCGTCCTGAAGCCTGTCCTTGCAACACCGTCCTGGTGTATCCAAGTGAAGAGCCATCATCCTGATGTTCTCTTCGTTGTGCGACTCCTTGTCGACAGATATAGAATCGCCTGTTTCGCTTTGTCTTACAAGATGCTTACAGGCTTACCCTTACGATTATTTTCGTATGAAAGTTGACAACAAAAGACTAACCAATTGAATAATAATAAATTATTATTTTATTAATTCATTAAGTCTTTACTTATCACCTGGCAATGTCCTACAGGGTTTGTAAGAGATCTCTCACAAGATTCAGGGCAAACAGGATTACAGAACTGGCTTAAGTTGAGTGAGGAATTCCGTAAGTGAGGCCGCCAGCACCGTTCGTTTACGGGTTCCCAGCGTTTCTTTGCACACTTCACCGGACAGATTGCACACCGAAATGACGTCAAGCTCATTATCTTGTGTGGCAATAAAAAGCGTAGGCGAAAGCTTAAGTCGCTTTTGCGTAACCAAGTGACCAATCAGGTTTTCCTGAACGCGCCTGAAGTCATCTTCACTCCAGGTCTGCAGCAGCGTCAGCTTTTCATCCGCAAACTGCGCGTGCATATCCCCGGCAAACTGGGTGGTGTAAAAAGCGTGAGCGGCAGGTTGTACCACAATATCAAAGGCCCGTTCAACCGCATTGAGGTTTTTTTCGCCGACAAAAGGTTGAGGCTGCCAAAATACCGCATCGTCTGTGGAAGAAATGATGCACGGAGAAGGTACGCCATACAGCTCTTCACTGAGTGGCCAACTGTTGTTTTTTTCATGCCATGCGTCGCAATAACGCGTCGTAAAGGCTACCAACGCCTGCGCTGTCAATTCGTCCACTGATTTCTCTCTTCACAAAAGCCAGGATACACTTGTCGCATAGTGTATCTGGTTTATGACGGTGAAACATGTCCTCTTATGAAAATCATCAGGCGCTTGACGGCCTGACTCTAGGTAAATCAACGGATTACCGAGACAATTACGATGCAAGTCTGTTGCAGGGCGTTCCGCGCAGCCTAAACCGCGATCCGCTGGATTTAAAGGCCGATACCCTGCCTTTTCACGGTGCAGATATCTGGACGCTGTATGAACTGTCGTGGCTGAATACCAACGGCTTACCCCAGGTCGCAGTCGGTCACGTGGAACTGGATTACACCAGCGTAAATCTGATTGAATCGAAAAGCTTTAAGCTTTACCTGAACAGTTTTAATCAGACGCGTTTTGATTCCTGGGATGCGGTACGTCAGACACTGGAAAACGATCTTCGCGCCTGCGCTCAGGGCGATGTCAGCGTGGCCCTGTACCGCCTTGACGAACTGGAAGGGCAACCGATAGCCCACTTTAACGGCACCTGTATCGACAATCAGGATATCGTCATCGATAACTACCAGTTCAGCACTGCGTATCTGGAAAATGCCGTGAGCGGTGAAAAGGCAGTGGAAGAGACACTGGTCAGCCATCTACTGAAATCCAACTGTCTGATTACCCATCAGCCCGACTGGGGCTCCATACAAATTCAGTATCGCGGACGGAAAATCGACAGGGAGAAGCTGCTGCGTTATCTGGTCTCCTTCCGCCACCATAATGAGTTTCACGAGCAGTGTGTGGAACGCATTTTCAATGACATTCTGCGCTTCTGCCAGCCGGAGAAACTGAGCGTTTACGCACGCTACACGCGACGTGGTGGCCTGGACATTAACCCATGGCGCACCAACACCGATTTCACTCCGGCAACCGGTCGTCTGGTGCGTCAGTAATCTTTTTTCTCAATTTTGCGTGTCGGATTCCGCGCACAAGGTTGTGAAAGGTCATAAGCCAGGGCTATTGTAATCACAGGGAATGACGTGTTGCGTCCCATAAGGAGTTTACTTGATTACACATATTAGCCCGCTTGGCTCAATGGACATGTTGTCGCAGCTGGAAGTCGATATGCTTAAACGCACGGCCAGCAGCGACCTGTATCAACTGTTTCGTAACTGTTCGCTTGCCGTTCTGAACTCCGGCAGTTTGACCGACAACAGTAAAGAACTGCTGTCACGCTTTGAAAGTTTCGATATTAACGTACTGCGCCGCGAACGGGGCGTGAAGCTGGAACTGATCAACCCACCTGAAGATGCGTTTGTTGATGGACGCATTATTCGTGCGCTACAAGCTAACCTGTTTGCCGTGCTGCGCGACATTCTGTTCGTCAATGGCCAGATCCATAACGCCGGTCGTTTTCAGCATCTGGATCTCGAAAGCTCGGTGCATATTACCAACCTGGTATTCTCGATCCTGCGTAATGCCCGGGCGCTGCACGTTGGTGAAGCGCCGAACATGGTCGTCTGCTGGGGCGGTCACTCAATCAACGAAAATGAGTACCTGTACGCTCGTCGCGTCGGCACCCAGTTGGGCCTGCGCGAACTGAACATCTGTACCGGCTGCGGTCCAGGGGCGATGGAAGCGCCAATGAAAGGCGCTGCGGTAGGCCACGCCCAGCAGCGATACAAAGACAGCCGCTTTATTGGCATGACCGAACCGTCAATCATCGCCGCTGAACCGCCTAACCCGCTGGTAAACGAACTGATCATCATGCCGGACATTGAAAAACGTCTGGAAGCGTTCGTGCGTATCGCCCACGGTATTATCATCTTCCCGGGTGGCGTAGGGACAGCAGAAGAGCTGCTGTATCTGCTGGGGATCCTGATGAATCCGGCCAACAAAGATCAGGTTCTACCACTGATCCTGACCGGACCAAAAGAGAGTGCGGATTACTTCCGCGTGCTGGACGAATTTATCGTGCACACACTGGGGGAAGACGCGCGTCGCCACTATCGCATTATCATTGACGATGCAGCGGAAGTGGCGCGTCTGATGAAAAAAGCGATGCCGCTGGTGAAAGAAAACCGTCGCGACACAGGTGATGCTTACAGCTTTAACTGGTCGATTCGTATCGCGCCCGATCTGCAGATGCCGTTCGAACCGTCCCATGAAAACATGGCCAACCTGAAGCTGTACCCGGATCAACCCGTTGAAGTACTTGCGGCCGATCTACGTCGTGCATTCTCCGGTATTGTGGCTGGTAACGTGAAGGAAGTCGGCATCCGCGCTATTGAAGAGTTTGGCCCGTACAAAATCCACGGTGACCGCGAAATGATGCGCCGTATGGACGATCTCCTGCAGGGCTTTGTTGCACAACATCGTATGAAGTTACCGGGCACTGCGTATATCCCTTGTTACGAGATCTGCGCCTAACCTTCTACACCCGCTAGCAGCACTATAGCGGTGACAGTTTTGTCCATACCAAAGCCGGGTTTGGCGCATTTGCCTCCCGGCTTTTTTTAGTGATACCAGTCACATAGCTCTGACAATCACATAAATACCAGTGATGATTCATTAAAAACAGCGCGTCACGCAAACGATTACCTTGAAAACCCAACCGTGATTTATCTTAGTAAATTATTATTAGTCGCCGAAATCATCTAAAAACAACAGTTTTTACAGCTGAACACGCCTATCTTCGCGCCTTCGCTTTCATGAGATATGTCGTTAATGTTAGCCTTCGCGCCCGTAAATTCGCTTTGACTATTTTTTAACAGATTAATGGCCCAAATTTATCCACATAAAAGGTGGATTATTGCATTTGGGATCCCGATCACTGATACATTCATTACTAAAATGTATCTTTCCGCCCGAAAATTATTACGGCGAAAAATTATATAAAAATCGCTCAACGAATTTCGATTTACAGCCGGGTACTTTCTCATTGGATTGACCTCAAACCCGGCTTTTTAAGCTTCCTCCAGGAGAAATAGATGGAAAACACTCAAACCAGCACTATCGTTACGGGCCAGACCCGCAGCGCATGGCGCAAGACAGACACCATGTGGATGCTGGGCCTTTACGGCACGGCGATTGGCGCGGGTGTATTGTTCCTGCCGATCAACGCAGGCGTAGGCGGTATGATCCCGCTGATCATCATGGCGATCCTTGCCTTCCCAATGACCTTCTTTGCACACCGCGGTCTGACTCGCTTTGTGCTGTCCGGTAAAAATCCGGGTGAAGACATCACCGAAGTTGTAGAAGAACACTTCGGCGTTGGCGCAGGTAAACTGATTACCCTGCTCTACTTCTTCGCTATCTACCCGATTCTGTTGGTTTACAGCGTAGCAATCACCAATACCGTTGAAAGCTTCCTGACCCATCAGCTGGCGATTACGCCTCCGCCACGTGCAATCCTGTCTCTGATCCTGATTGTCGGCATGATGACCATCGTGCGCTTCGGTGAGCAGATGATCGTTAAGGCGATGAGCATCCTGGTATTCCCGTTCGTTGCGGCTCTGATGCTGCTGGCGCTGTATCTGATCCCTCAGTGGAGCGGTGCGATTCTGGAAACCATGTCTTTTGACTCTGCGGCAACCACCGGGAACGGCCTGCTGTTGACCCTGTGGCTGGCGATTCCGGTAATGGTGTTCTCCTTCAACCACTCCCCGATCATCTCCTCCTTCGCCGTGGCGAAGCGTGAAGAGTACGGTGATGAAGCTGAGAAGAAATGCTCCAAGATTCTGGCATTCGCTCACATCATGATGGTACTGACCGTTATGTTCTTCGTCTTCAGCTGCGTATTCAGCCTGACCCCGGCGGACCTGGCAGCAGCAAAAGAGCAGAACATCTCGATTCTGTCTTACCTGGCGAACCACTTTAACGCGCCGATTATTGCCTGGATGGCACCGATCATCGCGATTATCGCTATCACCAAATCCTTCCTCGGCCACTACCTGGGCGCACGTGAAGGCTTCAACGGGATGGTGATTAAGTCTCTGCGCGGCAAAGGCAAATCCATCGAAATCAACAAACTGAACAAAATCACTGCACTGTTCATGCTGGTAACCACCTGGATTGTGGCGACACTGAACCCGAGCATCCTCGGTATGATTGAGACCCTGGGTGGCCCAATCATCGCGATGATTCTGTTCCTGATGCCGATGTATGCCATCCAGAAAGTACCGGCAATGCGTAAGTACAGCGGCCATATCAGCAACGTCTTCGTTGTGATTATGGGCCTGATCGCTATCTCCGCTATTTTCTACTCTCTGTTCAGTTAATTCCCCTGCGCCGCTCTTCGGGGCGGCGCATCTCGATACACAATGGACGCCTCATGATTAGCGTATTCGATATTTTCAAAATCGGCATTGGCCCTTCCAGCTCCCACACTGTTGGCCCGATGAAAGCAGGCAAACAATTCACGGATGACCTGATTGCACGCGGAATTCTCACTGACGTAACCCGCGTAGTGGTTGATGTCTATGGCTCCTTGTCTCTGACGGGGAAAGGTCACCATACCGACATCGCGATTATTATGGGCCTGGCGGGTAATCTGCCGGATACCGTAGACATTGATGCCATCCCTTCCTTTATCCAGGATGTGAATACTCATGGGCGTTTGCTGCTGGCAGACGGTCAACATGAGGTCGAGTTCCCGGTCGACAAGTGCATGAATTTCCATGCGGACAATCTGTCCCTGCACGAAAACGGAATGCGTATTACCGCACTGGCAGGTGAAAAAGCCATTTACAGCCAGACTTACTATTCCATTGGCGGTGGTTTCATCGTTGATGAAGAACATTTTGGTTTACCGAATAACTCTCCGGTAAACGTGCCGTATCCGTATAAATCCGCAGCTGATTTGCAACGTCATTGCCAGGAAACCGGCCTGTCACTTTCCGGTCTGATGATGCAAAACGAACTGGCCCTGCACAGCAAAGAAGAGCTGGAACAGCACTTTGCTAACGTCTGGGAAGTGATGCGTAGCGGGATTGAGCGCGGCATCACCACCGAAGGTGTATTGCCGGGCAAACTACGCGTCCCGCGTCGTGCTGCTGCGCTGCGTCGCATGCTGGTCAGCAGCGACAAAACCACCACTGACCCGATGGCGGTTGTTGACTGGATCAACATGTTCGCGCTGGCCGTGAACGAAGAAAACGCAGCAGGTGGACGAGTGGTTACCGCGCCAACCAACGGTGCATGCGGGATTGTTCCTGCCGTACTGGCGTATTACGACAAGTTTATCCGTGAAGTGAACGCTAACTCGCTGGCACGCTACATGCTGGTCGCGAGCGCCATTGGTTCTCTGTATAAGATGAATGCCTCTATCTCTGGTGCCGAAGTCGGCTGTCAGGGTGAAGTTGGCGTGGCCTGCTCCATGGCAGCGGCTGGTCTGGCTGAACTGCTGGGTGGTAGTCCAATGCAGGTGTGCATCGCGGCAGAAATCGGTATGGAACATAACCTGGGTCTGACCTGCGATCCGGTTGCCGGCCAGGTACAGGTACCGTGCATTGAGCGTAACGCGATCGCGTCCGTGAAAGCGGTGAACGCCGCACGTATGGCGCTGCGCCGTACCAGTGAGCCACGCGTGTGCCTCGATAAAGTTATCGAGACCATGTACGAAACCGGTAAAGACATGAATGCCAAATACCGCGAAACATCTCGCGGCGGTTTGGCAATGAAAATTGTCACCTGCGATTAAGTCCCACCCCATTGCCGGATGGCGCAAGCTTATCCGGCCTACAGTGCCGTATTCATTTGTAGGCCGGATAAGGCTTCAGCCGCCATCCGGCAAAATGTTGTATCAGATCTTCGCCTCCACTCGCCGTGAATGTTACCCTACAGACTGATTTGTTAGGGAGAACACCGTGGCCGTCCATCTGCTCATTGTCGATGCACTGAATCTTATCCGCCGAATTCACGCCGTACAGGGCTCACCCTGCGTGGAGACGTGCCAGCACGCGCTCGATCAGTTGATTGTGCACAGTCAGCCCACACACGCCGTGGCGGTATTTGATGACGAAGCGCGCAACAGCGGCTGGCGTCACCAACGCTTACCTGACTACAAAGCCGGTCGCCCGCCAATGCCTGACGATTTATACAAGGAAATGCCCGCCTTACGCGCCGCTTTTGAACAGCGCGGTGTCTGCTGCTGGGAATCCAGCGGGAATGAAGCCGATGATTTAGCCGCAACTCTGGCGGTGAAAGTTAGCCAGGCCGGACATCAGGCAACCATCGTCTCAACCGATAAAGGCTATTGTCAGCTACTCTCCCCAACACTGCGTATTCGCGATTATTTCCAGAAACGCTGGCTGGATGCGCCGTTTATCGAGAAAGAGTTCGGCGTACTGCCGCAACAGTTGCCTGATTACTGGGGACTGGCAGGGATCAGCAGTTCTAAGATACCTGGGGTTGCCGGTATTGGTCCTAAAAGCGCCACACAATTGTTGACGCAGTTTCCAACGCTGGAAGCACTGTATGAACATCTGGATGACGTACCGGAGAAATGGCGCAAGAAACTCGAAGAACATCGGGAAATGGCGTTTTTGTGCCGCGATATCGCGCGGCTGCAAACGGACTTACATATCGACGGAAACCTACAGCAGCTACGGCTGGCACGGTAGTCTTATTTTCGGATGGCGCTGCGCTTATCCGGCCTACTTAACGTATAACCCTGTAGGCCAGATAAACGCCAGGTGATTACCAGGCAGTATGGTACAGCTCGACGATATCCCCAAGGCTCGCTTCACGCGGATTTCCCCCGGTACAAACATCGTCAAATGCGGCCTGCGCCAGCGCAGGAATATCCTCTTTACGGACGCCAACATCGCGTAAATGCAGGGGGATCCCTACATCGCGGTTAAGGGCGAAGACGGCATCCACTGCTGCTTTACGTGCTTGCGCCAACGTCAGTCCTTCAACCTTAACCCCCATTACCCGAGCGATATCGCGGAATTTATCCCCGGTAAATTCCGCGTTGTAGTGCATCACGTGCGGCAGCAAAATAGCATTCGCGACGCCGTGTGGCGTGTTATAAAACGCGCCTAACGGGTGCGCCATGCCATGCACTAATCCCAGACCTACGTTGGAAAAGCCCATCCCGGCTACGTATTGGCCCAGCGCCATCGCTTCACCCGCCTGGCTTTCGCCCGCAACCGAACCGCGTAATGCCCCGGCAATAATTTCAATGGCTTTGATGTGCAGCGCATCGGTCAATGCCCACGCCGCCCGCGTGATGTACCCTTCAATGGCATGCGTCAGTGCATCCACGCCGGTAGCGGCTTTTAACGCAGCAGGCATGCCGTCCATCATGTCAGCATCGATGAACGCCACCTGCGGGATATCATGTGGATCGACACAAACAAACTTACGCCGATTTTCTTCGTCGGTGATCACGTAGTTAATGGTCACTTCCGCCGCCGTTCCCGCGGTGGTTGGGATAGCCATAACCGGCACACTTGGGTTGCGTGTCGGCGATAACCCTTCAAGGCTGCGTACATCAGCAAACTCAGGATTATTATTGATAATGCCAATCGCCTTACAGGTATCCTGCGGGGAGCCTCCGCCGATTGCTATCAGATAGTCTGCGCCACTTTGCTGAAAGACACTCAATCCTTCCTGCACTACCGCAATGGTTGGATTAGGAATAACGCCTGAATAGATTTCCCATGCCAGACCTGCAGCATCCATTCGGGTAGTCACTTTCTCAACAACGCCGCACTGCACCAGATTTTTATCAGTCACAATCAACGCTTTGCGATAACCGCGACGAATAACTTCATCGGTTAATGCGCCAACAGCCCCCCGGCCAAACCATGCCGTTTCGTTCAGAATCATTCTGTTCGCCATTGTATTTCTCCTTTTCGCTATGCGAAATTACTCTTCAATGCGTAATCCGTAAGATTTGAATTTCTCCAGCACAATAGCGATCTCCTCGTCATCCAGCTCCGGCACCGGGTCAACAATCGCCAGCGTGCTCAGGTACAGACGGGCCAGAACTTCCACTTCATGCGCCAACCACAGTGCTTTTTCCAAATTCGCTTCGCAAGCAATCAACCCATGGTGCTGTAAAAGCGTTGCCTTACGGTTTTTCAGGGCGACGCTCACATGCTCTGACAGCTCTCGTGTACCAAACGTCGCATAAGGCGCACACGGAATAGAGTTCCCCCCCGCCGCTGCAATCATGTAGTGAATTGCCGGGATAGGGCGATTAAGAATTGAAACGGCCGTGCAGTGTACGGCATGGTTATGGACAACCGCATTGGCATCCGGACGCGTCTGGTATGCCGCCAGGTGAAAACGCCATTCACTGGAGGGTAATTGTCCTTTATCATATTTCCCGTCGTTATCTACATACACGATCATGTTTTCAGTAAGTCTTTCGTAAGGAATACCGCTGGGCGTGATCAGCATCCCGTTTTCATAACGCGCACTCACATTTCCCGCCGTCCCCTGATTCAATCCAAGGCTGGTCATTTCCAGACAGGTTTCAATGATTTCTCGCGACAAACGCATTCTTTCCATAATGATTCTCCGGGTACAGTTTCCCCTCGTCTTTATTGCGAAAAATGCAGCCGCAGAATAAGACGGGTCAGGTTTCAGGTACAGGCAGCCACTGAACGTATTTATTCAGATTCAGTTGGCCGATTTATTTATAGCGACATATTAAGGTTGTCTTACGCGCTTAATAAGTTTCATCTCAACTTTTACAGTTTCTTTAATTGGGTGATCATCAATAGCACTCATCATCATATCGAATGCTTTTTCCGCCCAGACATTTTCATCCTGTTGCATTGACCAGACATTATTGGCGAGGAATCCCAGCATTGGGTGTTCATCGAATGTCCCAATATTAATTTCCGGTGGAATTGTGCCTAAACGATTACGAATAGCGTTAATAGCCCCCTCCAGTACCGGTAATGATGAGGCGATAAACGCCTGCGGACAGCCCTGTTCGCCGATCAACTCATCCATCAGTCGATAACCACCTTCAGGTGTGTTGTCCGGACCTTCGCGCACCCAATCTCTATGTGAAATGCCATTATTGTTCAATGCATTAAGATAACCTTGCAAACGATCACCAATGCTGGGTAATCCAGTATCCCCCACTAAAAACCAGATTGGCGACTTTCCAGCGTCAAACAGACTCTGCGTCAATTTCTCGCCGCCCAAGATGTTATGACTTTCTACCAGTGCGTTATCGGTATACTTAAAATCACGGTCAAGTAACACCATCGGTTTTCTGACCTGACGTAAATGGTGTTGCTGATTCTCTAACGTTGAGGGAACAATAAAAAGGCCATCGACATTACGGGCGATTAACGCTTTGGTCAGTTTATTTTCGTAATCAACATCGTCATAGGTACAGCTAATCGTTAACTGATAACCTGAACGACGACAGCGTTGCTCAAGTTTTTCTGCGAGTGTGGCAAAAAAGACGTTGGAAATATTGGGTACAATCAATCCCAAAGTATCCGTTTTATTTAATTTCAGGCTACGTGCTGAATGGTTAATGACGTAACCATAGCGCTCGACATATTCATTAATACGCGTTTGGGTTTTGACACTGATTCGATATTGCTCTGCTTTCCCGTTCAGCACCAGTCGTACGGTCGTAACCGATAAATTCAGATCGCTGGCTATCTGTTCTACTGTTTTAGCCATCTATATGCCCCAGTCCACATCCAAAAACGTCAATCTACAATCATAAAAGTATTTTAAACTTTTGTCTTACTGCATAAGTTGGTTAATCGCCTGCTGCTGATCCCACAGCATCAGATAAGCCTGGTATTTGCGATCATAGAAGTTCCGCCGCGCCGGGTTCGCCTTAATCACCTCGCCCGATCGAACCATCGCCCGGCATGCGGACGGTATAGTTGCCCACGCGCCGCATGCTACCGCGCCAGTGATAGCCGCACCTAACGTCACCGCATCCTCTTCCTGCATAAGATGAATATCGCATCCGGTAGCATCGGCATATTCTCTCATCCACAGTGGGTTATGCGTTGCGCCGCCGCACAGCGTCAGTCGGGAAATGGTGTGACCGTTTTCACGCATCACTTCCATAATATGCCGCGTACCGCAGGCGATCGCCTGTAATGTCGCCAGGTACAGGCGAGCTACCTGCATCTCACCTCGTTCCAGCGTCAAACCACAGATGCTGCCTCGAGCATCGGGCCGTGCGCGCGGCGAACGATTACCGTGGTGATCGGCAAGCACATGCAGATAACGACCAGGCTCAGACTCCTGCTCCTCAAGTGCGGCAACCCATTCATTAACTAAAACAATGGGATGGCAGCCCCGGGCCTCAGCTTTGTGAAACAGCTCAGCACTGGCTCCTGATTCCTGAAGCGTCCAGTCGACTAACGCCCCAGCAGCACTCTGCCCCCCTTCCGTCAGCCAGTAGCCTGGCAGCATGGCTGACCAATAAGGCCCCCAAACACCTGGCGTATGAATTTCCTGCTCGCTGCACAGCATATGGCAATTTGACGTTCCGCTAATCAGCGCCAACGTCCCCTCAGGCTCAACCCCGGCAAGCGCAACTCCGCCGGCATGGGCATCAATCATACCGCTGGCGACGACCACTGCAGTCGTCAGCCCCAGCGCCTGGGCCGAATCGCTGCTAAGCGTTCCAACGCCAGCGCCTGGCGGAAGAATACGCGACGGGATTTTGCCCAACAAATCCGTTAATTCAACGGCGTCGAGCAGGGAGTGGCTAAAGTGTTGTTCATGTGCCAGATAGTTCCATTTACAGGTCAACGTGCACAAACCGGCAACATCAGTGGCGGTAGCTTTAGAGACCAGAAAGTCCGCAAGATCATAGAAACGATGTGCACTCTGCCACGTTGCGGGAAAATGATTTTTCAGCCACAGCACCTTGGGAAGTTCCATCTCTACGCTGACTTCACCGCCAACGTAGCGTAGAGCCGGATCTTGCGTGGCATTAATGCGTTTGGCCTCATCTACCGCGCGATGATCCATCCACATGATGATGTTATGGTCTGGCGATTCACCAGGCGAAACCGCCAGTCCCTGCCCGTGTTCATCGAGGGCAACTAAGGAGCAGGTGGCATCAAATCCCAGTGAACGAATCTCCTCGACGGGAACCCCCGCTGACGACACCGCTCCTCTCACCGCATGGCAAACCTGCTGCCAGATTTCTGCAGATGACTGCTCAACCCGCTCAGGACCGGGTCGAAACTGCGAGATGGGGCGTGTCGCAAAAGCCAGCCGTGTGCCACTGGCATCAAAGACACCAGCCCTGACGCTGGCGGAACCGACATCCACACCGAGGAAATATCCACTGCCCATAGTAACTCCCTGACGCTGGCTAATGATGGGGCGAGTACCTCGCCCCAACGGTCTTATTTTTTACCAAATGGGTGTAACAATTTGTCAATTTCCGGGGTATCAATGTTCTTCGCACTGACAAATTTCACCGGAATATCAATCTCTTTCGGTACAGACTGACCCGATACCGCTGCATTCAGCGTCTTGATACCCTGGTAGCCAATTTGATAAGCGTCCTGCACCACAAATCCCTGAATCACTCCGGACTTCAGGAAGGCAATAATTGCCTCTGTGCTATCAAAACCAATCACTTTCACTTTGCCTTTCAGGTTCTGACTATCAATAGCGTTTGCTACGCCCAGCGTTGAACCTTCATTCGTGCCATAAATCCCTGCAATATCAGGATTGGCCTGGATCATATCGATGGTTTTATCCATCGCCTTTTGCGGATCGCCATCACTGTACTGGACCGGTAGCACCTGAATATCCGGATATTTCTCCTTCATACGGGCAATAAACCCTTCCGAACGCTCAATTGCTGAGGAGGTCCCCGCTACGTGCGCAATAATGCCAACTTTTCCTTTGCTGCCCACTTCCGCTGCCAGCGCATCTGCGGCTTCTGCACCGGCTTTACGGTTATTCGTGGCGACAAAGCTCACCGGAATATCGGAATTCACGCCGGAGTCAAACGTCACAACTTTAATGCCGCGTGAATTTGCGGTCTCAACTAATGGCGCCAGCGCATTGGCATCTAACGCGGCCAGTAATAGCCCATTAGGTTTTTGCGCCATCGCGTTTTCAACTAACTGAATCTGCTCGGCAATCTGAGTTTCATCCGCCGGGCCAACATAGCTGGTTTTATCACCCAACTCTTTTGCTGCCGCTTCCGTCCCCATTTTTACGGTTTGCCAGAATTCATGCTGGAAACCTTTACTGACCACCGGAAGGTTCATATCTTTAGCCAATACGCTGGATGTCATACAGGCCAGCAGGGATAACGCATAGACAAAATTCCTGGTTCTCATTGTTTTACTCCGTTCTGAGTGAGTCACCCTAAACGTCAGGGTTATGATGCCCCGTGACTTCCGGGAGCGTAAATCAACGAATTTTTTTGCGTAATGTGTCGAGATAAACCGCGGCAATGACCACCACTCCCATGGCTACCATTTGCCAGAACTGGGAAACGCCCATCAGGTTCAGGCCATTCTTCAGCACGCTCATAATGAATGCGCCGATGATCGTGCCGCCGATGGTGCCAATTCCGCCCATCAGGCTCGTACCGCCAATAACAACCGCCGCGATGGCTTCCAGCTCATATCCCACGCCGACCGTTGGCTGACCAGAGTTCAAACGAGAAGCCAGAATCACCCCGGCAATCCCGGTCAGCAGACCACAAAAGGCGTAGACGAAAATTTTGACGCGCTGAACCTTAATACCGGAAAGATGTGCGGCCACCTCATTGCTACCCACGGCGTAAACATAGCGACCAATCACCGTTTTCTTCAGGATGTAGGCGGCGATTAACGCCACCACTACCAGGTAAAAAACGGGATAAGGCAGCACATCGAACAAACGTCCCTGGGCCAGCATTTTGAAGGTGGGGTAATCTGCGAAATAAATCGCACGACCATCGGTCATCACCATATTGATGCCTCTGACTGACATCATCAGGCCCAGCGTGGCGATAAAAGGCGGGATAGTCATTTTGGTGACCAGCAGGCCGTTGATATAGCCGCATAATCCCCCGGCCAGCACCCCCGCCAGAATACATACGGGCAGAGGCAATCCCAGCGTGGCGCTGATGCCTACCGCAACACCAGAAAAGGCCACTACCGAGCCAAGAGAAAGATCGATTCCTGAAGTGATAATGACAAAGGTAACGCCAATCGCCATGATGCCAATCACTGACGTTTGCAAGGCAATTGTCATGATGTTTTCAGTGTTAAAGAAAAATGGCGAACCAAAACTAAAAAATATTACTAAAATAATCAGACTCAAAAGCGGCGCAAGGCGCATTAAAAGTTCTTTGTTAATTTTTATTTTCTTATTATTGCTGTCTGAAGAGGTTACAGAGATAGTCATAAATTAGTCCTCTAACGTCGCGTATTGCATGATTTTTTCTTGTGTGGCGTCATCAGAAGCTAACTCCCCGGTAATACGTCCATTACGCATAACCAAAATGCGATCGCACATACCCAGCACTTCCGGTAATTCAGAGGAAATCATGATAATTGACTTCCCTTTTGCCACCAGTCGATTCATTAATTCATAAATTTCAAGTTTGGCCCCCACATCAATACCGCGAGTGGGTTCGTCAAAGATGAGAATATCGGTATCTTTACATACCCATCTGGCAATAATAATTTTCTGCTGATTACCGCCACTTAAATTCAGTGCAGCCTGCTCTAAATGTGGTGTTTTAATCCGTAGAGCTTTAACCTGTTCCTCGCTGGTTTTCTGACAACGTTTGCTGTCCACATTGCCATAGCGGTCAGAATATTCAGGATAATTGCCCAACATAATATTACGCTCAACGGACAGTCCTAATGCCAGCCCCTCTTTTTTTCTGTCCTCGGTTAAATAGCTGATACCCTGTTGGATAGCATCAGGAATATCTTTAATTACCGTCACTTTTCCGTTTAGCTTGAGGGTACCGCCATCAATGGGATCCGCGCCAAAAATCGCCCGCGCCAGCTCGGTACGCCCTGCGCCCATCAGACCGGCAAAGCCCAATATTTCGCCCTGATACAGGGTGAAATCAATGTTGTTCAGTACACCATTGCGAGTCAGACCGCTGACTTCCAACACCGGCTTACGTTGAGCCAAAGGTCCACGACGAGGATAGATATTGCCGAGGTCCCGCCCAACCATCATGGCAATCAGGTCGCTAATTTTAACCGCATCATAATCTACAGTGGCAATAAACTGACCATCACGCATCACCGTCGCACGATCGGCTATCAGCGCCAGTTCCTCCAGCCTGTGCGAGATATAAACAATGCCCGTCCCCTGTTCTTTCAGCAAACGGGTTACCTGAAATAAGCTGTCGATTTCCGTTTCCGTCAGTGCCGCCGTCGGTTCATCCATAATAAGGATCTTAGCATTCACCGATATCGCTTTAGCAATCTCAACCATTTGTTGTTGCGCGACGGTCAGATCGGCCACCAGCGTTTCTGGGGAGATATTCAGGTTTAATTTTTGCAAAATATCGATAGCAGCCTGTCGCTGTTGTTTTTCATCCAGACGCCAGCGGTTATTTTTGCAAAACTCCCTGCCAATAAAAATATTTTCTTCTACCGTGAGTTCAGGGAAAAGATTAAATTCCTGGTGAATAATCGTGATACCTGCGCTTTGTGCGCTCAACGGGTTCGCAAAAGAAACAGATTGCCCTTCAAAAATAATATCTCCTTCATCAGGCTGATAAACACCGGATAAAATCTTCATCAACGTAGACTTTCCTGCGCCATTCTCACCCAGCAGCGCATGAACCTCGCCTTTGCGTAAAGCAAAATCCACATTACTCAACGCTAATACGCCGGGAAAACGTTTCGTAATATGACTCATCTGTAAAAATGTTTCAGACATTGCTGCTTTCCTCAATATACAGAAACTGCAATCAGTGAATCAGGCGAAAAAACGTTGCCAGGAAGCCATCGTCACCGTTAATGCGAATACTACCTATACGTTCATATGCGTTTTATCAATCATGCTAACTCGAGTTAGCGAAGTGCCTTTTAAAGCTATTTTAGCTACTCAAATTAGCCAAATCATTTGGTTTAAATCTGTGACGCTGAACAAACATTTTATTGCAAATACTTAATTTAAAAGGATTTATACAAAAATATGCGTTCTGGTTTATTTGACGCAGATCGAATTTTAACCACTTCTCGTGAAGCCTCTCACAGTTCCACAACAAAAAAGTTGTGCAAAAAACTCTCTAATACCTAAGCTAACTCGAGTTAGCAAAAATGAGTTATTCAGCCAACTGCGACGGTGGTGTTCAACATCCGCTTTTGCAGCACGGCATAAAGTGAGATGAGGAACCTCGAATGAAAAAAAATAGCTTACCGAAGATTGGCATTCGTCCGGTGATTGATGGGCGCCGTATGGGTGTTCGTGAATCGCTGGAAGAGCAAACCATGAATATGGCTAAAGCCACCGCTGCGCTGATCGCTGAGAAACTTCGTCACGCCTGCGGCGCGCAAATTGAATGTGTCATTGCCGACACCTGTATCGCCGGGATGGCGGAATCTGCCGCCTGCGAAGAAAAATTCAGCAGCCTGAATGTGGGCGTGACCATCACCGTGACCCCATGCTGGTGCTACGGTAGCGAAACCATCGACATGGATCCAATGCGTCCGAAAGCTATCTGGGGTTTCAACGGTACAGAACGTCCGGGGGCCGTTTATCTGGCTGCCGCGCTGGCTGCGCATAATCAAAAAGGACTTCCTGCCTTCTCTATTTACGGCCATGACGTACAGGACGCCGGCGACACCACGATCCCTGCCGATGTGGAAGAAAAATTGCTGCGCTTTGCCCGCGCGGGCTTAGCCGTCGCCGGTATGAAAGGCAAAACCTACCTGTCCGTAGGCGGCGTTTCAATGGGCATTGCCGGCTCTATTGTCGATCATAACTTCTTTGAATCCTGGCTGGGAATGAAAGTTCAACCCGTTGATATGACCGAACTGCGTCGTCGCATCGACCAAAAAATCTATGACGAAGCTGAGCTGGAAATGGCGCTGGCGTGGGCGGACAAAAACTTCCGGTACGGTGAGGATCAGAACGCGCAGCAATATAAGCGCAATGCAGAACAGAGCCGTGCGGTGCTGAAAGAGAGTCTGCTAATGGCCATGTGCATTCGCGACATGATGCAGGGTAACCAGAAGCTGGCCGACAAAGGTCGGGTAGAAGAGTCGCTGGGATACAACGCGATTGCCGCAGGCTTCCAGGGCCAGCGTCACTGGACCGATCAATATCCGAATGGTGATACCGCCGAAGCGCTGCTCAACAGCTCCTTTGACTGGAATGGCATACGCGAACCGTTCGTTGTCGCCACCGAAAACGACAGCCTGAACGGCGTGGCGATGCTGTTCGGCCATCAACTCACCGGCACGGCGCAGGTCTTTGCCGATGTGCGCACCTACTGGTCGCCAGAAGCGGTAGAGCGCGTCACGGGTAAACCGCTGACCGGCCTTGCTGAGCACGGCATTATTCACCTGATTAACTCCGGCTCGGCAGCACTGGACGGCTCCTGCAAACAGCGCGACGACGCAGGGAAACCGACCATGAAACCGCACTGGGAAATCTCGCAAAAAGAGGTCGATGATTGCCTGGCGGCAACCGAATGGTGTCCGGCTATTCACGAATACTTCCGCGGCGGCGGCTACTCCTCTCGCTTCCTGACCGAGGGCGGCGTGCCGTTCACCATGACTCGCATCAACATCATCAAGGGCCTGGGGCCGGTACTGCAAATCGCCGAAGGCTGGAGCGTGGAATTACCGGAAGATATGCATGACCAGCTCGATGCGCGCACCAACTCTACCTGGCCGACCACCTGGTTTGCCCCGCGCTTAACCGGTAAAGGCCCGTTCAGCGATGTCTATTCGGTTATGGCTAACTGGGGCGCAAACCACGGAGTGCTGACGATTGGTCACGTGGGCGCAGACTTTATCACTCTGGCCGCCATGCTGCGTATCCCGGTTTGCATGCACAACGTGGAAGACGAGAAAATTTACCGTCC
This sequence comes from Citrobacter sp. Cf125, assembly GCF_030333935.1. NCBI lineage: Bacteria > Pseudomonadati > Pseudomonadota > Gammaproteobacteria > Enterobacterales > Enterobacteriaceae > Citrobacter > Citrobacter sp. Cf125. The sequence continues at coordinate 269,339 of NZ_JAOWEY010000023.1, forward strand.
TTCAGCCTGGGCAGCCCACGGAATGGATACGGAAGGCCAGGATTATCGTGCCTGCCAGAACTACGGTCCGCTGTATAAGCGTTAAACATCGAGCAATTGCCTGATGGTGGCGCTTACGCGTCTTATCAGGCCTACGAAGCGCACGGTTTTGTAGGCTGGATAAGGCGAAGCCGCCATCCGGCAATAGGTAATCTCCCAGGAGCAATTATGAAACAAGAGGTTATCCTGGTCCTCGACTGTGGCGCGACCAACGTGCGGGCCATAGCCGTTGACCGTCAGGGAAAAATTATCGCCCGCGCCTCTACGCCCAACGCCAGTGATATTGCCGCGGAGAACGGTATCTGGCATCAGTGGTCGCTGGAAGCCATTTTGCAACGCTTCGCCGACTGCTGTCAGCGGCTCTCCACGCAACTGGCCAATTGCCGTATCTGCGGGATCGCCGTCACCACCTTCGGCGTAGACGGTGCGCTGGTCGATCAACACGGCAGGCAGTTATATCCGGTAATCAGTTGGAAGTGCCCACGCACCGCAGCAGTAATGGAAAATATCCATCGCTACATGTCACCGCAGCAGTTGCAGGAAATCTCCGGCGTCGGCGCGTTTAGCTTTAACACGCTGTATAAACTGGTGTGGCTGAAAGAAAACCATCCACAATTACTGGAACAGGCGCACGCCTGGCTGTTTATCTCATCGCTTATCAACCACCGTTTAACCGGCGAGTTCACCACAGATATCACCATGGCGGGCACCAGCCAGATGCTGAACATCCAGCAGCGCGATTTCAGTGATGACATTTTGCAGGCGACCGGCATACCGCGCCGACTGTTTCCACGTCTGGTGGAAGCGGGCGAACAGATTGGGGTACTGCAACACGAGGCCGCCAGCCTGCTCGGGCTACCAGTGGGTATTCCTGTGATATCTGCCGGGCACGACACGCAGTTTGCGCTCTTTGGCGCGGGAGCTCAGCCAGAAGAACCGGTGCTCTCTTCCGGTACATGGGAAATTCTGATGGTACGCAGCGCACAGGTGGACACCTCTCTGCTCAGCCATTATGCGGGTTCCACTTGTGAATTAGACAGTCATGCCGGGCTATATAATCCCGGCATGCAGTGGCTGGCTTCCGGCGTGCTTGAATGGGTGCGTAAGCTGTTTTGGACTGCCGAATCGCCCTGGCAGACACTGATTGACGAAGCCCGGTCCATTCCTGCTGGTGCAGAAGGCGTCAAGATGCACTGCGACCTGTTGACCTCTCAGAATGCGGGCTGGCAAGGGGTTACGCTCAATACCACCCGCGGGCATTTTTATCGCGCCGCACTGGAAGGACTGACAGAACAGTTGCAGCGGAATTTACACACGCTGGAAAAAATCGGTCATTTCCAGGCCACTGAATTGTTATTGGTTGGCGGGGGAAGCCGTAACGCATTGTGGAACCAGATTAAAGCTAATGTTCTCGGGATCCCTGTCAAAGTGCTGGATGACGCCGAAACCACCGTCGCAGGCGCCGCGATGTTTGCCTGGTCAGGCATTAGGGAATTTCCCTCACCGGAACAGGCCCGTGCACAGGTGCGCTACCAGTACCGTTACTTCTATCCGCAAACCGAATCCGAACTGACAGGAGTCGAGTAACATGCTCAAAACAATATCCCCCTTAATTTCCCCCGACCTGCTGAAGGTGCTGGCTGAAATGGGTCACGGCGATGAGATTATCTTTTCCGATGCTCATTTTCCGGCTCATAGCATGGGACCGCAGGTGATTCGCGCCGACGGCCTGCTGGTCAGCGACCTGCTGCAGGCGATTATTCCGCTTTTTGAACTGGACAGCTACGCCCCACCGCTGGTGATGATGGCCGCAGTAGAAGGCGACGCTCTCGATCCTGACGTCGAGGCTCGCTATCGACAGGCGCTTTCATTGCAGGCCCCCTGTCCAGACATCACGCGTATTGACCGTTATGCCTTTTACGAACGAGCGCAAAAGGCGTTTGCAATCGTTATCACAGGAGAGCGGGCAAAGTACGGGAATATTCTTTTAAAAAAAGGGGTAACGCCGTAATCTCTGGTCAGAATGCCCGTCTGGTACGGGCATTTATCATCAGATGAGGATCTGAACATGAAAGCGGCGCGCCAGCAGGCAATCGTAGATCTGCTTACCCACCACAAAAGCCTGACAACTGAAGCCCTGTCTTTGCAGCTAAACGTTAGCAAAGAGACCATCCGCCGCGATCTCAGTGAATTACAAACCCAGGGCAAGGTGCTACGCAATCACGGGCGGGCCAAGGCTATTCATCGGGAAAATCAGGACAGTGGCGACCCGTTTCATATTCGACTAAAAAGCCACTATGCCCACAAAGCAAATATTGCCCGCGAAGCGCTGGCATGGATCGAAGAAGGTATGGTGATAGCTTTAGACGCCAGCTCAACCTGCTGGTACCTGGCGCGACAGCTACCGGACATCAACATTCACGTTTTTACCAACAGCCAGCCCATCTGCCAGGAATTGGCTAAACGTGAACACATTCAGCTTATCAGCTCCGGCGGTCGCCTTGAGCGCAAATACGGTTGCTACGTTAATCCCTCGCTTATCTCGCAGCTAAAATCCCTCGATATCGACCTGTTTATTTTTTCCTGCGAAGGGATCGACAGCGACGGCGCGCTCTGGGACTCAAATGCAACCAACGCAGACTTCAAATCCATTCTGCTTAAGCGCGCATCGCAATCTTTATTGTTGATCGATAAAAGTAAATTTAATCGTTCGGGAGAGGCCAGAATTGGGCATCTGGATGATGTGACGCATATTGTTTCAGATACACAGCTGATTGAATCAATCCAGGCCGAATAGGGCGATTTCGCCGCCATCCAACCTGGATTGTAGCCTTATCGCTCGTCGCGACGACCGCCAACGGCCGCCCACAGACGACGTACGTGAACGGTTACTTCTTCACGGTCATGATACAACTGACGCGCCTGAATTTGGGCATTTACGCCATGTTCATCAAGCTGGGCCTGAATGTAAGCCAGGTTCTGTGATACCTCTTCGTAGCGTTTTTTCATCGGCAGCTTGAGGTTGAATATTGTCTCACGACACCAGCCGTTGACCAGCCATTGTGCCATCAGCGCGGCAACCTTCGCCGGCTTCTCCACCATATCGCAGACCATCCACGAAATATTGTTGCGATTCGGACGGTATTTAAATCCGTCTTCACGCAGCCAGGTGACCTGTCCGGTATCCATCAGGCTTTGAGCCATTGGACCGTTATCCACCGAGTAAACCCACATGTTGCGTTTAACCAGCTGATAGGTCCATCCGCCCGGGCAGGCCCCTAAATCCACCGCATACATTCCGTTCGCCAGACGCTCATCCCATTCATCGGCAGGGATAAACACGTGCAGCGCTTCTTCCAGTTTCAGCGTTGAGCGGCTCGGCGCATCGGCCGGGAATTTCAGTCGCGGAATACCCATGTAGAACGGTGAGTTATTGTCAGGCCAGGAATAACCGGTATAACAACAGCCAGGGGCGATAAAGAAAACATGAACCACCGGACGTTTCGGCGTTTCATATTTTGCCAGTACGCCCGCTTCACGCAGCGCCGCGCGCAGCGGTACGGTAAATTTACGGCAGAACTTAACCAGCTCTTTGCTTTCATTGGTGTCGGCGACTTCGACACGCAGATCGCCACCCTTTTCCACCACGCCCTGCAGCATGCCAACGATCGGCGTAATGCGGTCTTCCGGCGGTAAATATTGCAGCAGTTCGCCCACCACAAACATTTGACGGGCAAAAATCAGTGAGCTAAACGGCAGCTCTTTCACTAGCTTTTCGGCATCATCCTGCTGATAGCATTCGAAGATGACGTAACCCGCATTGTCTTTCACGCGGGCAAAACCGAAGATTTCCCGGCGCCCTGCTTTATCCGTAATTTCTGCGGCGCACTCTTTTTCAAAACCCGGGCGACACAACAACACAACCTTATTCATGGCTAACGCCCTTACGTTTCAATCTAATAGCACCCACTAACATCAGCGCCCAGCCCACAAGGAAGCTGAAACCGCCGACGGGGGTAACAAACGCCCACAGGCGTAAATGAGAGAGCGCAAGGCAATACAGGCTGCCGCTAAACAGCACCGTTCCTAATGCCAGAAACACGCTACTCCAGTAAAACCAAATGCTAATGCGTCGCTGCATGGCGACGGCCAGGCCAAAGATAGCCAACGTATGGAACGCTTGATACTCAAGGCCAGTCTGGATCCACCCCATCTCAACGACACCGAGGGTTTTACTCAGAACATGTGCCCCAAAGGCACCCAACGCCACAAAGATAAAGCCACTTACGGCGGCAAAAATCAGCATAAAACGGCTGGTCATGTGAATACCCTACGTAAATTATTGTTCATAACGAAAGCGGAATTTTTCTTGTTCCGTGGCCGCTTTAGCCAAAATCCACTGACGGAAGGCGGCTATTTTACCCAGTTCTGCCTGACTGTCATGACAAACCAGATAAAATGCGTTTTTGCTGACCAGAACATCGTTAAACGGACAGACCAGACGTCCGGCTTCTATTTCGGACTGCGCCATGACGTTATTAGCCAGCGCAATCCCCTGTCCATGGATAGCAGCCTGTAGCACCATGGCGCTATGGCTGAAGATAGGTCCCTGCTGTACGTTGATATGATTCAAGCCAAGCTGGCGCGTATAGGCTTGCCAGTCACGGCGCGACGCATCGTGCAATAATGTGTGTTTAGCCAGATCGTCGGGCGTCTTCAACGGTTTATCACCGGTGAGTAATAGCGGCGAGCAGACCGGCAATAAATATTCTGCGTACAATTTTTCAACGCGCAGACCCGGCCAGTTACCGCGTCCGTAGAAAATCGCCACATCTACATCGTCCGCCAGTTTGTCTTCCTGACGGTCCACCGCCTGGATCCTGACATCGATTCCCGGATAAGCTGAGTTAAAGCTAGAGAGTCTGGGCACCAGCCATTGGATCGCAAAACTGGGCAATAAACTGACGGTAAGTGCACCTTTTGCACTACGTGCCTGAAGTTTACGCGTCGCGTCGGTTAATTGCGAAAAAATCTCTTTGATGTCGAGGAAGTAGCTTTGGCCTTCTTCCGTTAACAGCAAAGATCGATTGCGTCGACGAAACAGCTTCAGCCCCAGGAAATCCTCAAGAGACTTGATTTGATGACTTACTGCGGCCTGCGTCACAAAAAGCTCTTCTGCTGCGCGAGTAAAGCTCAAATGACGCGCTGCAGCATCAAAAACACGCAACGCATTTAAGGGTGGTAATCGTTTTGACATGACTTTTAGGCTTTGATGTTAAATGAATTTAACAATTAGCTAACAGGCTGTAACCTATTAGTTTTTTTTATCTGAGCCATTATAAATTGTCCGTTGAGGTTCTACCAGCAAATACCTATAGTGGCGGCACTTCCTGAAGCCGGAACGAAAAGTTTTATCGGAATGCGTGTTCTGGTGGGCTTTTGGCTTACGGTTGTGATGTTGTGTTGTTGTGTTTGCAATTGGTCTGCGATTCAGACCATGGTAGCAAAGCTACCCTTTTTCACTTCCTGTACATTTACCCTGTCTGTCCATAGTGATTAATGTAGCACCGCCAAATTGCGGTGCTTTTTTTTGTCCGACTCTTTGTCGATGGATGACCGGTTAGTTATCCAGTTCTACCATCTCTTTCACGTCAGTGCGGTTAATCTGCTGTTTGTTGCCGTTAGCGTCTTTATACGAAATCATCCCCGTTTCATTATCGGTTTGTGGCTTACCGTCAGCTACGATTGATCGACCATCGTTGGTATGCATCACGTAATTCGAACCGGAACAGGCGCTCAGGGCAAAAGTCAGCATACAGGCAGAGATAATTGCGGCAGTCTTTTTCATCTTCTTCTCCTTAAAGCGATTTATGCTATTAAAAACACACTCCGTAACAGGCAAAATTGCTCGCCTAACGCTATTTAGCATAAGACACTGAGCGGGCTTTGCCAGGATATCCAGAGTATTCCGATGGTTAGCGCAACCCTTGTATCAATGCCCTTTTTGCGCCACGATCGGTTTACTGAACTGAGGAATACCATGAACGCTTTTAACCCCGCGCAGTTTCGCGCACAATTTCCCGCACTCAACGATGCTGGCGTCTATCTCGACAGTGCTGCTACGGCGCTGAAGCCACAGGCGGTGATTGAGGCTACCCACCAGTTTTATAGCCTGAGCGCCGGAAACGTCCATCGCAGCCAGTTTGCTGAAGCCCAGCGCCTGACCGCACGCTATGAAGCCGCGCGGGAAAAAGTCGCAAGCCTGATTAATGCGCCGGATGAAAAAACCATCGTCTGGACCCGCGGCACAACGGAAGCGATCAACATGGTTGCTCAAAGCTATGCGCGTCCACGCCTTCAGCCGGGTGATGAGATTATCGTTAGCGCAGCGGAACATCACGCCAACCTCGTGCCCTGGCTGATGGTCGCGGAGCAAACGGGGGCTAAGGTCGTCAAACTCCCACTCACCCCCGATTTATTGCCAGACGTTGAGCGCCTCACGCAACTCATTACCCCGCGCAGCCGCATTCTGGCACTCGGGCAAATGTCGAACGTCACCGGTGGCTGCCCGGATCTGGCCCGCGCCATCACGCTCGCCCATGCGGCTGGCATGGTGGTGATGGTTGATGGTGCCCAGGGGATTGTCCATTTTCCTGCCGACGTACAACAGTTAGATATTGATTTCTATGCGTTCTCGGGCCACAAGCTGTATGGTCCAACCGGCATTGGCGTGCTGTACGGTAAGCCTGGATTACTGGAAGCTATGTCACCGTGGCTCGGCGGCGGAAAGATGATTAGCGAAGTCAGCTTCGACGGTTTCACCACCCAGTCAGCCCCATGGAAGCTGGAGGCCGGTACGCCTAACGTTGCTGGCGTTATCGGGCTAAGCGCAGCGCTCGAATGGCTGGAGGACGTCGACGTTGCACAGGCCGAAAACTGGAGCCGGGGTCTGGCGACGCTGGCAGAAGATGCGCTGGCGAAACGCCCCGGCTTTCGGTCCTTCCGCTGCCAGGATTCCAGTCTGTTAGCCTTTGATTTCTCGGGTGTTCATCACAGCGATATGGTTACGCTATTGGCCGAATATGGCATTGCGCTGCGCGCGGGGCAACACTGCGCGCAACCGCTACTGGCAGAACTGGGCGTATCCGGGACACTACGCGCCTCATTTGCCCCTTATAATACACAAAGCGATGTGGATGCGTTGGTCGCAGCCGTCGACCGCGCGCTGGAAATATTGGTGGATTAATGACAAGCCCTCTGTTCGCCGGACACCCGTTTGGCACAACCGTAACCGAAGAGACGTTACGCAATACCTTTATCCCGCTCACTCAGTGGGAAGATAAATATCGTCAGCTGATACTGCTGGGTAAGCAGTTGCCGGCACTTCCGGATGCGCTAAAAGCACAGGCCAAAGAAATCGCGGGCTGTGAAAACCGCGTCTGGCTGGGGCATACTCTTCATGAGAATGGCACTCTGCATTTCTTTGGTGACAGCGAAGGTCGAATAGTACGCGGGCTGTTGGCGGTATTACTCACCGCGGTCGAAGGTAAAACGGCCGCCGAGTTACTGGCGCATTCACCAATGGAATTATTTGACGAGCTGGGTTTACGCGCGCAGCTCAGCGCCTCGCGTAGCCAGGGGCTACATGCTCTGAACGAGGCAATTATCGAGGCTGCCCAGAAAGCCAGATGACGGCGCTGATGTGTCTTATCCGGCCTACAACACCGCACAAACCGTAGGTCGGATAAGCATAGCGCCATCCGACACAATCAGGGCTGGCGCGCCGCTTTGGCCATCATCTTCTTCAGCGCATGGGAGACGGCAACAAAACCAAAGGTGGCGGTCACCATCGTGGCCGCGCCAAACCCGGATGCGCAATCCATACGTTTCGGCCCTTCCGCCGTCGCTTTCATCGCACATACCGAGCCATCTGCCTGCGGGTACACCAGCGCTTCGGTCGAGAACACACAGTCCACGCCCAGCTTGCCTTTGCTGTTTTTCACCACGCCAAAATCGCTTTTCAGCCGTTCACGTAGCTTGGCCGCCAACGGATCCTGGATGGTTTTTGCCAAATCAACGACCTGAATCTGCGTAGGATCGATCTGTCCGCCCGCACCACCGGTGGTCACCAGCGGAATTTTGTTACGCCGACAGTACGCGATCAGCGCCGCTTTTGGACGCACGCTATCAATCGCATCAATGACATACGAAAATCCTGCACTCATATATTCAGCAACGTTATCCGGCGTGACAAAATCATCGACCACGTTCACCCGGCACTCCGGGTTAATCTGGCGGATACGTTCAGCCATCACTTCAGCTTTTGCCAGGCCGACGTTATCGCGTAAAGCATGGATCTGGCGGTTAGTATTGGTGACACACACATCATCCATATCGATGAGCGTGATGGCGCCAATGCCGGTTCGTGCCAGCGCTTCCGCCGCCCATGACCCCACTCCGCCAATCCCAACCACGCAAACGTGCGATTGAGCAAACAGTTGCAGCGCATTTTCGCCATACAGACGCGCCGTACCGCCAAAACGCTGACGCCAGGCATCACTTATAACCACAGACATAACACCTCAAATTCATTAATACTACGCAGTATGGCTGCCGGATGGCGCTTCGCTTATCCGGCCTACGCGCTAATTTGTAGGCCTGATAAGGCTAGCCGCCATCAGGCAACTAGCCGCTAAATACGTTACCCGCACCCGGCGCTGTTTTTAGTACCCATACGCGACCGTAATGATTATACCACCCGGCACGGTGTCCGGCGTCTGCGCCAATACCCTGATAGATGTCGAAGTGCTGTCCTTTTATCGCCCCGCCCACATCCAACGCCACCATCAGACGCAGTTCGTACTGGCCGGTAAACTTGCCGTTATTGTCCAGTAACGGGACTTCCGCCAGTAACGTTGTGCCCGCAGGAATGATACTGCGGTCAGAAGCCACGGATGCGCGGCCAATCAACGGTACCGCGCTGGCCCCTTTCACCGGAGCAAAAGATTGTGGTTTAAAGAAGACAAACGATGGGTTCTGCTCCAGCAGCTCACGCACTTCGGCTTCGCTGTGCGTTTCACCCCAATGACGAATAGCCTGCATCGACATATCTTCTTTTTTCACTTCGCCACGGTCGATAAGCACTTTACCGATACTGCGATAGGCGTGGCCGTTTTTCCCGGAATAGCTAAAGAAGTTGAGCGGGCTGCCATCGCCAAAATCGATGTAACCACTGCCCTGAACATCCATAATGAAGTTATCCATCAGGGAGTTGCTGTATGCCAGAATATAATTGTCGCTTAGCGCGCCCGCGTAGATCTCGGCACGGGATGGTAAGCGCCCACGTTTTGGCGGCATACGATAGATAGGATACTGAAACTCGCCCTGGCGCGTATGCCGCGCCTGGATAACCGGCGTGTAGTAACCGGTAAACTGGACGTTACCGTAGTTATCAGCCCCTTCCATTTGCCATGCATCAATACCAAACTGACGCATACTGCGCGTATCACCGCCCGCGCGTAACCATTGCTGGATAGCGTTGTAGACGTTGCTCTGGTTACCGTACAAACGTGGCGAAGCGCTGCGAATTTGATTAACCTGCTCGGCGAAATCACCGGCATTGATTGGTGCACCAACCGCATCAGGCTGGTTCACCAGTGAGAAAGGCTGGGTAAATTTCCCGTCTTTATACTGCTGCCCACGATCGGTGGGTTTTGAGGAACACGCGGCGAGCATCGCGACTACTGCTCCCGCCAGAAGATATTTTGCCCAACGTCCTTTCATTGTTCTCGTCTTATGTTGCCTGAATGCGAGACGAAGATAACAAACCCCCGAACCTAATGAAATGCGTATACCTACCCGAACGCAAATTTTGCGCAAAAAACAGTCCAGAATGCGTTGTTTTTGTTCGTTTTCACCCTAAAAACGTGATCAAGGTGAAAAAAGGGTTGCATGAAATCATTAGCAGAGTATAGTGCGCATCCACGGACGCGGGGTGGAGCAGCCTGGTAGCTCGTCGGGCTCATAACCCGAAGGTCGTCAGTTCAAATCTGGCCCCCGCAACCAATTAAAATCAGAAGCAGTAACGTTACTCGATGGAAGAGTAATGACGGACGCGGGGTGGAGCAGCCTGGTAGCTCGTCGGGCTCATAACCCGAAGGTCGTCGGTTCAAATCCGGCCCCCGCAACCAATTAAAATCTGATGTAATATTTTTGCAAAGTAGTTCAAAGCACAGCAAGGCGGCGACGCAGTGAATCCTTAGGAGCTTACTCCAGTAAGTGACTGAGGTGAACGAGGAAAGCCAACGCAGATGTGGTTTGAAATACGAAGCGAAAAGACGGACGCGGGGTGGAGCAGCCTGGTAGCTCGTCGGGCTCATAACCCGAAGGTCGTCGGTTCAAATCCGGCCCCCGCAACCAACATAGTTTGTTAAGGCTATTAAATAAGACCTTAAAAAAAAACCGCAAAAGCGTTTCGCTTTATGCGGTTTTTTTGTGTCTGCCGTTCTGTCATCCGCCCGTATCGATCAAAGGCACAGGCAGTGGTCGTTCATTGGGGTTAATAGTAGCTGACGTTAATAGTAGCGGTAGCCTCAAAATCCCCGGCCTTTAGCGGTGCCCCATCAGGCTGCAGCATTAAATAAATGTCAAAGCTACCATTTCTTAGAAATTGTTCGCCATAACCATCAATTGGATACCAATTCGCTGGCATTCTTCCTTTACCCAACGCAACATCCAGAGGATAGCGTGATTCAGGATAAGGATATTCAGGGTAGAGCGACAATCCAAAGCCACTGGCGGCATTTTCACCCGTTAGCTTGTTGAGTAATAAATTTTGCTTAGTGTCAACGGGATTCCCATTGCTGAGTATGCGAAGTTCCATTCTGGTGACCATATTGCAGGTATTAGCGAACAGACTTACAGATTTACGTTTAGCCTTGCTCACAGAGCTAAACTCACCAAAATCAACTTGCGATGTATTGAGGCTCAACTCACAGGTCACCGGTGTAATCGGAATTGCAGGGGAATTAAAACGAAACCCTTTCATAACATTACTAAAGCCCACTTTAAAATACGTAGTGTTCACTGCCACGATCTGGCTCTTTTTTACCTTATCACCATAGCTTCCCCCCGCATACCATAATTCGGCCTGAAACTCCCACCTTGCGCCATTTAGCTGGGCAGGCGTCGCGTTGAACATCCCCCCTTTTTTAAGATGCCCCGAAACGCTTCCGCTGCCATCGCCATAGGTCACGGTGTACCAGAATCCATAACCAAATCCATCGCCGATGCCGCCTATCAGCAAACCGCCATCAGGCATCGTTTCAGACAGTGGACCCGAAGAAAAACTATCCCCCGATACGCTGATGGCGGTTCCCGTGGACGGATTACAGGTGGAAATGACCGGTCCGCCAACCAGTACCGAACTTTGGAATAACTGCTGCAAATTTGTGCTTGTCAGCGTGACCGCCGTTACGGGCGACGATGCCATAGTTTGATCAATATATGTTCCCGTTGGCGTGGTAAATGCACAACTCGCCAATGCGCTGCGAACGCCACATAAGCCCAGCAATAACAGCATGATAAATCCATATTTTTTCAGCATGAAACATCCTTTTTATTCATACGCTGCGGAAACAATCACCGCGGCTGATATGGGGCGAGCTTCCTGCGTTCCACCCGCTATGTACTGATAGCGTGCCGCATAATGAAAGGTTTGCTCATCATCCGTCATAACCCCCAAAAACGAAATATTATTCAGTAATACATTCCTGATATACGCACTATTATTTATATCAAAAATAACGATTCCGATACCTGCCGAAGGCTGGTCAACAAATACACCAGGCAGCAGCGGAGCGACCCCAGTAGAATCGGAAAACGTTAACCGCATCGTTCGCTGTATTGCTGCGGATTCACTACCGCAACCAGAGAGCGTAATATCAAACGGGGTATAGAGATTGTCATCACTTCCATAATCATCTGGCCCCAGAGAATAATAACTACCACCGGATTCAAACAGCCTGATATCAGCGCCGGGGAGAGTTACATATCCCTCTGCAACACGAATATCACACATTGATGTTACCGCCGTCGCCTTTACCGTCAGCGTCATCGCCGGTGCTTCAACCCAACTCTCTGCCGCCAGCGCAGGGGTGGAAATCAGCAGCATCAGCAGATAAAATATTGAGTTATGCATAATCCACTCCTTACCGTCAGTTATATCGCACAATAATCTGAATCGCCTGACTATAGTTTTCAGAACTGCCGTCCGTCTCCACTAAATACAGTCTATACATCGCCCACAGAGGAATAGTATTTGTGGTCAAGACCAGATCATTCCATTTATTAAATTCCACTTCAGAACCGCTATTATCTTTTATTTTGACGCCGGCCCAATGAACGCCATCGCAGGCAACTTTATTATCGGTTGTACAGGTATCGGCGTTAAATGTGACTTGTGCTTTATTAAACATGTCATTGCAGTCTTTTAACGCAATATATAGATATTGAACGAGATAATCATTGGTCTTGTAACGCAGGCCACTGCGCAACACATTGCCGAAATCGAAGGTCAGTGATTTCTCTCCTCCACCCGGGGAACTCCCCAGGGATACATTGCATGAAGCTTCCTGCAGGCGTGCTTTTACCGTCAGCTGAATCTCTTTGCTGCTGCCGACGCACTTTGAAACATCAGCACTGATGCAGGCGGCAAAACTGACGGCGCTAAAGCAAAATGAACACAGGACTAATGCTACATGACGAAAAATTCGATGATGGTTCATGGCGTCACCTTCACGCTGGTTGAGGACATCCGGCAGCGCAGACCGGAGATAAGCGGCGTTTTACCGATCATGCTGGCATTGCCATCTAACTGATAGCTCACCTGACAGCGGCTTTCTGCGCCACTGCCCCAAATGACGGAGAGCGTACCGCTGTCATCCATGCCGCGCACAAAGGCAATTCCCGCCTGGCCTACGGTGCCGACCGAGCTGCCAGCACTATCCTGCACATCTGCCGCCAGCGGAATAAACCCGCCATCGTCGCGCATCAGTTCCAGCATAAACGCTTTACGGGCGTCGGTTTCGATATCCACACGCACCAGCGCCCCGCTGGTCGGCACCACGACACCGGTGGTATTACTAATCGCCACATCGTTTTCCATCGTGTCAATATTCAGACCGACGGTGTTTTCCCGGTAGGGACTCAGGCTGGTGACGACCATATTGCCAAAACCGTCTATCTGCCCATTGCCCATTGAGGCGGACGCGCCTTTCGCCCCGCTGGCGTGCACCAGCGCCATCGTCGAGTCTGGCGTTAAATAGCCGGAGGCCAGCGTCAGCCCGCCGCTGTGCAGCACCACGCCACCGGTTGTACTTAGCGAGTACTGTTGATCGCCGTTAAGCCCCTGCGTCGCCGACAATGAGGTGGTGCTGTACGCGCCGTTGCGCGTCACCCAACTGCCTATCGTGGTGAGGTCTTCGCTGTCTTTGTTGCGGCTGCTCGTGGTGTTCAGGGAGTAGTTATACATATTGTCCCGAGAACTCCCTGTCGCCATCGCGCTGACGCTGTCGTTACCTTTAAAGTCGCTACTGCTGTTGACGCTCATACTGGAGAACGGACGATAGTCCACGCTGGAGCCTGACCCCAACGGAATAGAGAAACCGAGGTTGATGCTATCGTCCTCTTCGCCAAATTCGTCATAGCTGCGCTGGGCGGAAATGCTGTAACTCACGCTCCCCACAGAGTTGCTATAACCTACGGAATACTGCGAGCTATTGCCATCATCGCCCCAATAGCTACGCCAGGTCCCGTTCAGATAAAACGAGCCATAACTTTCACCATTGATAGTCACATCCTGATAGACGTTGGCCTGTATCTCATTGCGCGTGCGTGTATAGGCATGATATGCCTCCTGCGTCGTGGTGTTTTTATCGGAAGCATAATTATTCAGCGTATTTTTGAGCGATAGCGCATCGTTCATCGACATGTAGTTTTCAGAGGAAAAACGATAGCCGACCACGCTGAAGGTGGTCCCCGTCGCCGTGAAATTTTTACTGTAGTTAAGGCTGTAGCTCTGCCCTTTTAAAGTGCCAACGTCATCTGCGGTGGTTTGTGAGTGCGTCACGTCGAATGAAAACGCCCCAATGCTGGTGTTCATTGCTACGCCGAGCATTCCGGCGGTGTATAAGTTGTCTGCCATTTGCACACCGCCGTAGGCGGTAAACATATTGCTCAGACCGTAAGAGGCGGTGGCGACTCCCGCCCACAGCGTTTCATCAACCGTGTCTTTATCCACCGTGCCGATACCGATATCCCAATCCACTTCACCAGGACGCAGTAAATGGGCAATAGAGGCATAGGGCATAGAAAATACGCGCGTACTGCCATCAGACTCCTCAACGGTAACATCCAGATCGCTGCCGTTTTGTGCGGCATAGTAGTCGCTGATGGCGAACGGCCCCGGCGGGACGGTGACCTGCGTGACAATACGACCTTCCTGGCGTACCGTCACTTTGGCATTGCTGTTCGCGACGCCGCGAATCACCGGCACATAGCTGTTAGCCGACGGATCCATCTGTGCATCGTTGTAAAGGTGCACACCGTCCAGCGAAACGGAATCCATCATGTTGGCGTTGGTGCGTACCTCCCCCGCTTCCAGTTTTGCGCGCAGCGGCACAATGTCGCGTGCAATAAAAAGATCGTAGCTGCTGTACTCTCCGCCGTTATCGCTATCCCAGTTGTATGCGCCATTTGAGCGTAAACGCCATGCGCCAAGGTTCAAACCCAACATCAACCCGGAGTAAAAGGTGTCCTGCGTGGTATTGTCGCTTTTGGAATGCCAGGCGTTGGCGTTATAGGAGAGCAGCGCCATCGGGATCCCGGAATCCCAACGCGAAGGAGGAATATAGCCGGCAGGATGACTGACCAGATAGACCTGCGGGATGGTTACATTCAGTTCCTGCGTCAATGGGTCGTAGCGGCTGGATGACTTCGGCAGGGTGGCGGCCAGATCATAACAGCCATCCTCATCCTCCTGATTTAGCGGCTCGGGATCCACACTGAGCTGTTCCAGCAGCGCATGGGTAAAACACGCCGACGCATAATCCGTATTGTTTTCGTGAAAAGTCAGCGGAGTTTTGAACATTTCCTTGCCATTAAGGAAAACTTTAACGTTGTATGTTCCGGCAAGAACAGGATTACCACGTGAAAAACGCTTCAGGTCAAGCTGGCTGCCCGCATCACCCATTAAAAAGGCGTCACTAAACTCCACCATTTCGGTGCTGGCGCTTTCATCGGGCGTACCTTCATCTGCCTGTGCGGATGTCAGCGAAAAAAAGCCAGTCAGAAACGTCGATAAATAAATAGATCGTGATAATCGGCGCACCATCATTCCCTTTTAATTAATAATCCTGTTACTCTGCGGGTACTTTTTTATTTAACCGTTTTGACGACTTCCGCATCCGCGCCGTAATCATTCAACGCAACCCATGACACTTTATTAACGGAAGTCGTGGTTAATTGCGGTACGACAAAGCGTTCCTCACTAAAAGGGTTCAGCATTTTCGGTTTGTAGTCATATTTTTTCGCCCCTGCCCACACCGCGCCGCCAATCAGTGAGAGATAATAAGGCGAGTCGTTTTTCAGGACGATCGCCACGTTACCCGAGTCATTGACCAGCGACCACTTAACATTATTTAAACCATCAATAAAGCTGCCCTT
The DNA here is from genome assembly GCF_030333935.1 of Citrobacter sp. Cf125. Classification (NCBI taxonomy): domain Bacteria; kingdom Pseudomonadati; phylum Pseudomonadota; class Gammaproteobacteria; order Enterobacterales; family Enterobacteriaceae; genus Citrobacter; species Citrobacter sp. Cf125. The sequence goes on from NZ_JAOWEY010000023.1 coordinate 285,101, forward strand.
CAATGAGGCCGGACGATAAAAGAATTTAATCCGCGAACGTAAAGCCAGATTAAGTTTGCTTTTCCCTTCCGCATTCTTATCTTTAGGTGGAATTTCCAGCACGTTAAACCAAAAAATACTCTCTTTATCCTGCGCTAACGCCTTACCGGTCCAGGTAATACGCACGCTCTGGCCTTTTTGTGGGTCAAGACGCGAGACAGGGGGAGTGACAATAAACGGTAGCTTCATTTTGGCCGGATCGCCGTTTTCATTACCGTCATCCAGCCAGGATTGGACCAATAAAGGCGACTTGCCCTCATTAACCATTTTTACCGTTACTTCTTTCGCCGATTCAGGGTAAATAACCCGCGTCCCCTGAATCACCACGCTGGCCAGTGATGAAGTTGTAGTGAGCGTCATCAAACACGCAATAAATAGCGAACATGAATACCTTTTCATATAAATTCCTTTGACAGAAACAATATTTTTACACTATGTAAATCTGATATATAAACCAACCAAATATATTTTAGCTATTTTATTCAACATTAATAATTACGGTAGCATCGGCAGTAACAATGCCCGCGCCGGGCGTACCGTAGGCGATATAACCAACGGAATAGGTTGACGCCCAGTTATAGCAACGTTCCCTATCGTCAGATAATCTATAACAACTCCCGGGTGTTACATATTCGTAATCTTTTCGGCTACCCGTCTGGAAATTCACGACTGATCCCGGTGGTGTTGATTGATCCTGTACCAGGAAACCAACGTTTACCGCGCCTGATAAGGCGGTATTTTTTAACGCATAGGTTGCAGGGTCGGTCTCTCCGCTCGTCACCCAACGAATATTCGGATGATATTGCTCGGCCTGAGTGCACTCAGAACGTATAGCGAAACTCTTTTGATGCAGCGCGCCTGAAGTCGCCCCCTGAAGTTCCTTCAGGGAAGCCGTCTCTAACGCAATAGTGGTGCTGCTCACGCCATCCACCTCGACCCATACTTTACATTGTGTGGGTATAGGCTCGACGAAAACCGAAACAACAATTTCAGGCGTCTGTACCGTGTCGTAAAACGGCGCTGCACCATAAACACAGAAAGCCATCAGAGACAAAAGGAATGGTAAATATTTCATTTTCTTCCCCTGTTACTGAAATGTGGCAGTAAACATAATAGAAGCTTGCAGGAAACCGTAGTTCACGTTCACACCGTAAGGCACAACCCCCACCATAAAATTAAAATCAGCCCTTTTTACATCGCCATCCTGGACAAGGGTCTGCGTATTTTCCACCGTGCTAAAATCAATCATCATATTCTGATCGGTATCTTTAAAAACGAAGCCAAACTGATTATTTCTATCTTCAGATTTTATTGCGAGGGTGGCGGCATCAACCTCCTGCGATGTACTTATTTTTCCGGTCACTGCTGACGCCATATACCCGGACGGGCAGGAAACGCGGAAATAATAATCTCCCGCATTCGATACCCACGTAATATCGCCTATGGCTGGCAGAGTATCGACCACGAACGCGCCGACATAAAGAGCACTAGCACTGAATGGTATTCCCATGTAGGAATAAAGTTCTACCTTACAAGTTGACTCCGTCACCCGACCGGTAAATTCATATTCCAGCGTATCGGCAGCACGCGCTGAATTAATCCACGCCAGCCCAGACAGCAGCAGAACAATTAATTTATTCACAGACGCTCCGTCAGGCATAGGTCAGGGTAAAGGTCGCCGCCGCATGTACATCGCCCTTTTCCGGCACGCCGAGATTCATATAGCCAATTTCAAACCGAAACGAGGCGCTATTTTCACTGCTAAATGTCAGCGTAAACTTCTGCGTTGCGCTGAAATCAACAATGGTGTCGGTGGTTTTATCTTTAATTTGTAAGCCGACATCTTTTGCGCCAGTCGCATCGGTAATCGTATTTTTTAGCGCTTTTACGCTGCTATCGACCTTACCACTCGTGGTAAATTTCCCCGTCACTTCATGCAAGTAAGAAGGTGTAGAGCAACTGATGTTAATAGTAAATTCTTTCGCTGAAACGAGGGTTGTTGAGGCAATGAGCGCTTCTGTTGTCACGTCCTCTAATACTATTGAAGTGCCGTCTCCAGGCGTTTGTATGGTGCAGGTTGTTTTATAAATCTGCCCTTGCAGACGAAACTGGGTGGCAGCCAGCGCCCCTTGTCCGCTTAGCAGGCCGAATATCATCAGGAGCAACAATAACGGTTTTCCTTTACGCATACGCCCTCCCTCCTGGATGAAAAAGCAGGGCTCAACGGCCCTGCCTGACATTATTTTGATATTACTGATACGTTGCGATAAACATGGCGTCAGCCGCCACCAGACCGCCGCTGACGGTGCCGGTTTTCAGGTAGCCAACGTTGTAGTTAAACAGCATTGGCGCCGCAGTATCGATCACTTTCGCCTGGCGATCCGCGGTGGTAAACGTCTGGACTGCATTGCTGCTGTCTTTGTTTTGCACCTGGAAACCAACCCCTTGCGCACCCGCAGCAGAAACGTCGGTGTTATCCAGCGCAGAAGTGCTGGCATTAACCGCTGTTCCTTTTGCAGCCGCCAGATAGCCTGTTACAGTGGCATAGCTCGCACCGGTAATTTTGTCTTTGGAACCCTGGGCCGTACAGTCCAGAGAGACTGTGAAGTCTTTTTTCATTACCGAGTCAGTGGTGGCTGCCGAGACGGTCTTAACGTCAGTCGGATCCAGTTGCACTGAAGTTCCTCCCCCTAAAAGCGCTGCCGTACAGATGTTAGTCTGTACTTCACCGGCAAAGTGAATATCCGCAGAGTCCTGATCGCCCGCAAAAGCGCTTCCTGCAAATGCCATAGCAATGGCTGCAATAGTAAATTTTTTCATTTTTTTCCCTTGGTGATAAATATCCAATACCATAATTTATGGTGTCTGCATTCCTACCAGAGGTGATGCGATAAAATTATATCCCAAGTGAAGAGACACTATGTGCCAGAAAACATCATCAGATTTATTTTTAGGAAAACATCAATATAAAATAATTATCAATTAATAAATAAAATAACACCAACAAATAATTAAAAATAAACTTCAAACAGATATATTAATTTTAAAATTATATAATCAACAAGATACTTTATGAATATACGTTATCGGTAATTTATCCGATAATAATAAATGAACCTGTAAATAGTCCTACTATAATATTTCGTCCTGGACAATCATTCGTTATATCGCATCAGAATGCCAGGACGTGTATTTATCCCCTTCTCGCCAGCGTCGCCCCATCGGCAAAATAGGCTTTAATCCCCGCCAGAATCGACTCTGCAACTTCCTGCTGGAAGGTCGCCGTTTTGAGTTTGCGCTCTTCCTCAACGTTACTGATAAATGCCGTTTCGACCAGAATGGACGGGATATCCGGCGCTTTTAGTACCGCAAACCCGGCCTGTTCAACCTGATTCTTATGCAGGTTGTTGATTTTACCAAGCTTATTCAATACCGCTTTACCAAACTTCAGGCTGTCGGCGATGGTCAGCGACTGCACCATGTCAAACATGGTGTGGTCGACGTAACGGTCACCGCTCTTACTGACGCCACCAATGAGATCCGAGGCGTTCTGGGTCTGCGCCAGATATTTCGCTGCGGTACTGGTCGCGCCTTTGGTCGAGAGCGCAAACACCGAAGAACCGCTGGGTTGTCGACTGGTAAAGGCATCGGCGTGAATAGAGACAAACAGGTCTGCACGCTGCTTCTGCGCTTTCGCCACGCGGACTTTAAGCGGAATGAAAATATCTTCATTTCGTGTCATAAAGACCTTCATGTTGCCCTCTTTCTCTATGAGGGCTCGCAGACGGCGGGCAATCTGCAGTACCACATCTTTTTCACGCGTCTTGTATTTCCCCACCGCACCGGAGTCTTCCCCGCCGTGGCCCGGATCCAACATAATGACAATGGGGCGATCGCGTCCCGCTTTGCCCGGCTGTGGGCCACTCTGCGCAGGCGGTACCTGTTTATCCAGATCGCCCCTGTTGTAATCTTCCAGCAATGCCAGCAGCGGATCCTGAACATCCTGGGCATTTGCGGGATAGAGATCCATCACCAGACGTTCTTTAAAGCCCGCCACCGGTGCCAGGGCAAAAAGTTGCGGCTTCACATTCTGTTTCAGCTCGAACACCATCCGTACGGTCTTTGGATCAAACTGGCCAACGCGCGCCGACTTAATATACGGATCGTCAGGACGAATCTGCGCTCCCATGCCCTTGAGCACCGAATTCAAATTAACGTCTTCAATATCCACAACCACACGCTCAGGATTACTCAGGGCAAACTGTTTGTATTTCAGCAGACGGTTAGATTCTACCGTGACGCGGGTATAGCTGGACGCAGGCCAGATACGTACGGCAACGACCTGACTCGCGGCAGCCAGACCCACCTGGCTGACGCTTAAAAGCCACATAGCACCCGCACCTTTCAGTAAACGGCGGCGACTGATTGCTGAGTTGGATCCCGACATGCTTCTCCCGAGCAAAAGAAATCTTTTTAGAGGTAATACGTAAAACGTCCGAATTGACCGGAAACTTTAGCGAATGACGCATAATCTGTCATCTATAAAAGGGTAAACATTCTTTTTATATTCACGGTATTACTGATAAAAATCTTCAGCATGGGTAAAAATTACGCTTGCGCACAGAACCAAAACAGAATAAAAATACACAAATTACGAATAATCATGCAATGAGGGTGTGCCGTGGTGAAGGAGCGTAGAACCGAACTGGTACAGGGATTCCGCCATTCTGTTCCCTATATCAATACCCATCGGGGAAAAACGTTTGTCATTATGCTGGGCGGTGAAGCCATCGAGCATGAAAACTTTTCCAGTATCGTCAATGACATTGGTCTTCTTCATAGCCTCGGCATCCGCCTGGTCGTGGTCTATGGCGCTCGACCGCAGATTGATGCCAATCTTGCGGCGCATCATCATGAGCCGGTGTACCACAAAAACACGCGCGTCACCGATGCGAAAACGCTGGAGCTGGTCAAACAGGCTGCAGGGCTACTTCAGCTTGATATTACCGCCCGCCTGTCGATGAGCCTGAATAATACGCCATTGCAGGGTGCACACATCAATGTGGTCAGCGGTAATTTTATTATCTCCCAGCCGCTGGGCGTTGATGACGGCGTAGATTACTGCCATAGCGGGCGTATTCGTCGCATCGATGAAGATGCCATTCACCGCCAGTTAGATAGCGGCGCGATTGTGTTGATGGGCCCGGTCGCCGTTTCCGTCACTGGTGAGAGCTTTAATCTGACGTCAGAAGAGGTCGCCACGCAGTTGGCTATCAAACTGAAGGCAGAGAAAATGATCGGTTTTTGCTCGTCTCAGGGTGTCACCAACGATGATGGCGATATTATTTCCGAGTTGTTTCCTAACGAAGCTCAGGCTCGCGTTGAGTTGCAGGAAGAGAAAGGCGATTACAGCTCCGGTACGGTGCGCTTCCTGCGCGGAGCAGTGAAAGCCTGTCGCAGTGGCGTACGCCGCTGCCATCTGATCAGCTATCAGGAAGATGGTGCATTGCTGCAAGAACTGTTCTCCCGCGACGGCATCGGTACGCAGATCGTGATGGAAAGCGCCGAGCAGATCCGTCGCGCTACCATTAACGATATCGGCGGGATTCTGGAGCTTATCCGCCCGCTGGAACAGCAAGGTATTCTGGTCCGCCGCTCGCGCGAGCAGTTGGAAATGGAGATCGACAAATTCACGATTATTCAGCGTGATAACCTGACTATCGCCTGTGCCGCTCTGTACCCTTTCCCGGAAGAGAGAATTGGCGAAATGGCGTGCGTAGCGGTACATCCGGACTACCGTAGCTCGTCGCGCGGGGAAGTGTTGCTGGAACGGATCGCCGCGCAGGCCCGGCAAATGGGGCTGAGCAAGCTGTTCGTGCTGACCACGCGCAGCATTCACTGGTTTCAGGAGCGCGGCTTCACGCCGGTAGATATCGACCTGCTGCCGGAAAGCAAAAAAGAGATGTACAACTATCAGCGGCGGTCAAAAGTGCTGATGGCGGATTTGGCATAGGCGTGGTTGCCGGATGCGGCATAAAGTTCGCTGGCACATCTTTGGTATGCAGATCGTAGGCCTGATCAGACGCGATAGCGTCGCCATCAGGCACACAGCCGGATGGCGCTGTCGCTTGTCCGGCCTACATCATGCCATCATTAAACAACGCCGACAATCCGCTGCGGCGTTCGGTTCGGGTGGCAATGGCGCCACTCAATATCCGCTCATCGGCATACAGCGACAAACGACGGCGTGCGCGGGTAACGGCGGTATAGACCAGCTCGCGAGTCACCACAGGTGAATGCTGGTTGGGTAAAATCAACGCCGCGTGGTCAAACTCAGATCCCTGCGATTTGTGCACCGTCATTGCCCAGGTGGTTTCATGTTCAGGCAAGCGGCTGGGCTGGACCGATTTGATAGAACCGCCCGGCAGCGCAAACCACACCCTCAGACCCTGCCCACGATCCAGGGCAATGCCAATATCACCGTTAAATAATCCCAGCGAACTGTCATTGCGCGCGATCATCACTGGCCTTCCCTCATACCAGCGGCTATGCGTCGAACGGTGAATTTTGCGTTTTTGCGCCATCACCTGCTCAATGCGTTCATTCAAACCACCCACGCCAAACGGTCCTTCCCGCAGGGCACACAATAGCTGATACTCATTGAAGGCCTGAATGACAGCATCCGGCTCGGCGCGCTCGCGCAGTAAATCCAGATAGTGACCATAACCCGCCAGCGCTTCCTCCAGCATCGCAGCGTAATCTTCGCTGCTGTGCAGAGCGCGTTTTTCGATGTCGCCAAATCCCTGCTGGAAGACCGTTTTTATCGCGGCTTTGTCACCACGATTAATCGCCGCAGCCAACTGACCGATTCCGGAATCGCTACCGAAACGGTAGCTCTTTTGCAGCAGGCACAAACTGTCGCGCAGAGCAGCCGCCTGAGTTCCCGAACCAGCCGGAATAGTGGTTTCAGTCAGACGACTAAGCTGGCGGGCACGCTCTGGGGTAAAACCATCACCGACGAAAGCACAGATATCCCCCAGTACCGCCCCCGCTTCAACAGAAGCGAGCTGGTCGCGATCGCCCAGAAAAATCACCCGCCCGTGTGGCGGTAGCGCATCGATAAGGCGCGACATCATCGGCAAATCGATCATCGAGGCTTCATCCACTACCAGCACGTCAAGATGCAGCGGGTTTCCTGCATGATGCCGCAAGCGTTGGCTACCAGGCTGAGCGCCTAATAATCGATGCAGCGTACTGGCATCATCGGGAATGCGCTTCTTTTGCTCATCGGTCAGCGGCAGTTCACGCAACGCCGCGCCCAGCGAGGCGGTCAGACGTGCTGCTGCTTTTCCCGTGGGCGCCGCCAGGCGAATACGACAGCGTTCACCGTCCGCCATCTGAATCAACGCCGCCAGAAGCCTCGCCACCGTTGTTGTTTTTCCGGTCCCCGGTCCGCCGGAGATCACCGATATACGCCGGGTGAGCGCGACAGCAGCGGCCACTTTTTGCCAGTTAACGCCTTCAACGGGCGGAAACAGCGCTGCCAGCGTGTGGGTCAGCCGTTGTTCATCCACCTCAATGGCGTAGTTAACTTCACCGAAAAAGCGCGCCACCGCGCGTTCGTTATGCCACATCCGGTTCAGATACAAACGATCGCCGTACAGCACCAGCGGTGTGGGCTGCTCGCCACGGCTTACCGCCCCGGAGGCCAGCAGGCATTCCGCCCAGTCTTCGGGCTCTCCCGCTTCAGCGAGCCAGGCGCTTAACAGAGGATGGGCGTCCTCACTTCGGGATAGACGCGAAAGCGGTAAGCAGACGTGCCCTTCTCCTGCTTCACGGCTGAGCAACGCCGCTGCCAGCGCAACGGCAGGGTTATCATTTCCGGCAACCGCCAGCGCGAACTGGGCATCCAGAGGGCGGAGCTGCTTTTGCTCAACGGCTTCCAGTAATCGTTTCTGGATTGTCATGACATCTCCTCCAGCGGCACACCGGCAAACAACTCGTCCATCAAAGCGATCAACTCTCCGTCAGGTCGGGTCGCATAAATTCCCTGCTGCGGATTTTCACGGTCAACGCCACGCAGGAAGAGATAGATAACTCCGCCAAAATGGCGTTCATAATCGTAATCAGCAATGCGATGGCGCAAGTAGCGATGCAGCGCCAGGGTATAGAGTTGATACTGCAGGTCGTAGCGATGCGCCTGCATGGCAGAGGCCATCGCCTGCTGCGTATAGGCGGAGCTGTCTTCACCCAGCCAGTTCGATTTGTAATCGAGCAGGTAATAGCGCCCCTGATGGCGGAATACCAGGTCAATAAAGCCTTTTAGCATGCCGCGCACCTGCATAAAGTCTAACGCAGGGCACCCCGCCGAGAGCGGATCGTACTGGCGAATCAACGCATCAAGTTGGTTGGCCATCAGCGGCTGCGAAATCGGCAGATAAAACTCCATCTCCACCTGTTTTTCTCGCGCGGAAAGCTGGCTCAAACTCACGCCCGTCTCGTTGAGAGGTGCCTGCAAAATGGCGTCCAGCCATTCGGTCAAAACCGGCGTCCAGTGCGCGTCATAACCGCCCAACGCCAGTTGCTCCTCGACCCAATGCGGATCCACCGGTTGCGTAAAATCGAGATTTTCAAACAGGCTATGCAAGAACGTACCCGGCGAAGCACCGCGCGGGAACTGATGCGGTGTGAGTCCTGATTCTTCAATAACCTCACCGACGCCTGCGGCATCGATATCCAGTCGTGGGATCAGATCCTGCGCAATACCATGTCCACGCTGTTGCAGACCGGAATAACTGGTCACGCGCCAGCTATCGCCGGGCGTACGCTGCAGTATTTTTGCACTCAGTTCACTGCTAACAGACTGCGCAACCTGCCAGGGTTCGCCGTCAGGCTGCCCGGGAGTCTGGCAGGCAATATCGTTGCTGCAAAGCGCTTCAATCGCGCCACGCAGACCCGCGGCATCCATCGGCTCACCTTTTTGTAACAGGCGACCAAGGGCGCTCTGATGCACATCGGTATCCCCTTTTTTATCGCCCCGACGTCGTACCAACGGCGCAACGCCAAGGCTGCAGTGCCATACCGAACGGGTTAGCGCGACATACAGCAAACGCAGGTCTTCCGCCAGACGTTCCGCTTCTGCCAGCTCAACGCTCTCCTCGGCATCGCTGAGATCCAGCACCGCTTCAAAGGAGCTGCGATCGTGGTAGAAAGCCTGATCCTGGACGCGGAAATTGGTGATAAATGGCAGCCAGACCAGCGGATATTCCAGCCCTTTCGATTTATGGATGGTGACGATTTTAACCAAATGCTTGTCGCTTTCGAGCCTGAGCTGCTGACTGGACGCATTGCTGTCGGGTTCAAGAATATGCTGGGACAACCAGCGCACCAGCGCATGCTCGCTTTCCAGCTGCGAGCCCGCTTCCTGCAACAGTTCGCTGATATGTAAAATGTCGGTCAGTCGACGTTCACCCCCCGCCGTCGCCAGCAGGTTCTCCGCAATCTGGCGGGCAGCCATCAGCGCGCGCAGCATCGGCATCACGCCACGTTTATGCCAGATCTGACGATAACCATCGAACTCCTCGACCACCGCATCCCAGGCATTTTCGTCATTATTTAACGCTTCAAGATCCTGCGCATTCAGCCCCATCATTGAGGTCGCCAGCGCGCTACGCAGCGTGTTCTCACGCTCCGGCGTCATCACCGCCTGCAGCACCCACAGCAACTCCTGCGCTTCCAGCGTTTCAAATACGCTGTCACGGTTAGAGAGGTAGACGGAGGGAATGGCCAGTTGCGTCAGCGCATCGCGGACCAGCGCCGCCTCCTGGCGGCTACGTACCAGTACGCTGATGTCCGACGCGCGTACTGGGCTGGAGGCGTTGCCACTGACCAGTTGCGCAGCGCCAGAATGCCCAGCCTTAAGCCAGTCACGAATTTGCATGGCGCACACCTGCGCCATGTAATTCTGATAGTCGCCTACGCCACAGCTTTCCCCTTCCATCAGCCACATACTCATGGCTGGCTGCGTTTCACCGTGTAAAACAAACTGAAGCGACTGGTTTTTTTCTGCGAATTTTACCGGACTGAAGGGGATTTCGCGGAACATAAAGGCGTCGTCCATCTGGCTGAAAAGCGTATTCACGCTATTGACCATGCCAGGGGCCGAACGCCAGTTAGTATCGAGCGTATAGTGTGCGCTGACTTCGCTGCGCGCCTTCATATAGGTGAAGATATCCGCGCCGCGAAACGCGTAAATCGCCTGTTTTGGATCGCCAATCAGCAGGAGTGCGGTATCCAGCTGATGCTGCCAGATCCGACGAAAAATACGGTACTGCTGCGGATCGGTATCCTGGAATTCATCGATCATGGCAACCGGAAAACGGGTGCGAATAGCCGTCGCCAGCGCATCGCCGCTTTCACTGCGCAACGCTGCATCCAGACGGCTGAGCATATCGTCAAAACCCAGCTCGCCGCGGCGGCGTTTCTCCTCGGCAACCGCCGCGCGGATCTCCGCCAGCGCCCGGGTGATCACCAGATCGCGCAGGGTTAACGGTTCGCTAAGCAGTTCATCAATAGCGACGAAAAGCGGGTGCTGAGGAGTTATCCCGCCCGCTTTGGTTCGCTCTTCTAAAAAGCGCTGGGAGAATTTCTCCAACGCATCAGGCAGCTGATAGCTTTGAGTTTCTTCCTGCGCCCACGCGCTGATCTTTTCGATCCACTTACCCTGGTTAGCGCGATTAAATTTACGCCGATCGATCCCGGAGGCTTCCAGCAGACCATCCAGCTCATCAACAGAATCACGCCATTGCTGCTTGATCTGGTTAATGCGTGCAAGAATTTGTTCATGCCGGGAGGCCAGTGTTTCGTCATCGGGCGGAGGAGCCTTGATAACCGGTGCTTCCCCTTGCAGATAGCGATCGATATCTCTCAGCAGCGCCTGCGGTCCTTTCCACGTTTCAAAAACCACCTGCGCAATGTCGCGGGGCAGCGGGTAGCAGTGCCGACGCCAGAAGTCCGCGCAGGCCTGATAGCGCAGCAGCGATTCATCTTCTATCAGTTGCTGTTCGAACAGCATGCCAGACTCAAAGGCGTTAAGGCTGAGCATACGCTGACAAAAACCGTGGATGGTAAACACCGCCGCTTCATCCATCTGTCTTTCAGCCAATAACAGCCACTGAGAGGCCTGTTTTTTATCGGCAATTTCATCTAACAAACGGGCATATAGCGGGTTGTCGGTGGTTTCACGCAGGCAGGCAATTCGCAGTTCATGAATGTTGCTACGAATTCGACCGCGCAACTCTTCGGTAGCCGCCTCAGTGAAGGTGACTACCAGCAGTTCTTCGACGGTCAGAGGACGAGGAAAGGCGGCAGAGCCGCCCAGTCCAAGCAGTAAACGTAAATACAGGGCGGCGATGGTAAAGGTTTTACCGGTGCCCGCAGAGGCTTCAATCAGACGCTCGCCCGTCAGGGGCAAACGCAGTGGATCAAGGGACTCAGCGGCATCATTCATTCTTATCACTCATCAGGGGTAAGGTTTGCTGCAACGCGCTGACGGTCTGCCACACTTTCCAGCCTTCCGGGTGCACATATTCTGCTTGCCCGTTCTGACTGCCGGAAACCTGTGACAATATCGCCATGCCTTGCGGCTCAACCACCGCCTGATGGAAGAAGTCGGCAAGTTTTTGCGGCGTCAGCAGTTTAATCTGAGCCACTATTTTATCACGTGAATCGAAGCGCATATTGCCGCGATCAAAATCTTTGCTTAACTGTGAGGCTTCTGCCCCCAGCGTTTGCGGCGCCTGCAGCATTTGCGCAATAATCGCCTGCTGAATTTGCGCGAACTCTTCAGGTTTCATCGCCCGCAGCTTCGCTTCCGCCGTCGGGAAGAACGCTTTATAACGCCCCCAGAGGTAAGACGGCTGCTTATCACTGCTTTGCAGCAGGAACCCCATTCCCCACTGACGGCCAACGCTCATCGGGAAAGCAAATACGGCGTAACCTAACTGTTCTTCAGTACGCAGTTGATTGTAGAACCACGGCTGAACAATCTGCCCCAACATGGCGCTGTAGGCTGAACTGGCGTATTCATCGTATCCGGTTGGCACAAATACCGCCGCCAGTGCTGAATCCGTGCTGCTGCCTGCTTTTTCAAAGATGACGGACTGCTTCTTGTCCACAACCACATCTTTGTTGCGACACCACTGTGACCCGTTCGCACCAAGCTGTTTTTGGATATCCCGCGCCATGCTCGTTGTCTGAGCTTCGCTCATATTACCAATGACCAGGAATTCAGGTCGCGCACCGGTTTTTAAGGCGTCGCGGTAGGTCATCACCTCTTTCAGGGTGATGGAAGGCAGCAACTGACGGCGCTCATCACGTGAAAAATAAGGCACCTGAGAAAGCATCTGCACCGGCATAATAGCCTGATCGTAGGCTTTACCCTTTTCTGCGGAATCCATCATCTGGGCATACCAGGATTTCGCCTGTTCCAGTTGTTCATCCGTTGAGGTATAGCTGAAATAGCCGCTCAGCAGCGCCTGAAAAAGCTGCGGCAAACGTTGGGTGTAGCCGTTGGCGTTAAGCATCAACCCATTGTTAGCGTTGGTAGAGAAACCAATTCCACCTACCGATGCCTGGTTACTTAACTGATCGAGCGCAATCCCCGCCAGGTAATCGTTAAGTGCGAATAAGACCTGGTTGCGGGCGCTGTCCATGGCTTTCGGGTTACGCAGGATCACGCTGACGTCAGCCTTCGGCTCGCTGGCAAAATACCGGCTCGGGGCATACACCACGCGTAAATCCGGCTCATCAACAATCAGCTCCGGATGAGCGTATTTTTTATCCGTCTTAATCAGCGTGAAATCATCCGGAATGTAGGGGTTCACCTCCGGTAACGACAGCGCAATGCCCTGTGCTTTTTGCTGCCAGTCGGCAAAGGTTTTGTCGCTGATTTTATCCACCTGGTAAGGCGCATCGACAAAATAAGCGGTTTTATTATGCGGCTCTTTCGCGCTGATATACCAGATACGTGCATTCTGCGGCGTCATCATTGCCAGACGTTGCTCAACAGCTTTCGCATCGTACTGGTCAGCAATATTCACCGCATCCAGCGTATGCTCGACGGGAACGCGGATCATGGTATCAGCCAGCCATTCCACGTAGTCCATATCACGGGTGATGGAGGGATAACGGAAATCGAGATCCAGCACATGCGCCAGCTCGTCAAAATAGCGTTTATCGACGCCTTTCTCGCGTAACAAATTGAGGTAGCTAAAGATTGCCGCGACAACTTCATCGCGATTCGCCAGCCCCTTATCGGTTAACGTCGCGGAAATGGCTAACACGCCGCTGTTCCCGTTGACTACCGGATCGGAGTCTGCGCGAATACCTTCAACCAAGCCCTGCTTTTGCAGCCAGTCAGACAATGTGCCCGGACTACGATTGCCAATCAGGTAGGTCACCAGCTCATCGGTTTTACTGCGGAACTGCGCGCTGTTGTTATCAATACGAAACTCGACGCGCAATACTTTACGCGGCATTGCCGGAACATAGTGGATGATGATGCCCTTTTGCGCATCAGTGACGACCGGTACGGTAATTTCAGGCTTTTCGATATTTCTGTTCGGCACGCGCCCAAAGGTGTCAGCCGCTATCCGCGCCAGCTCTGGCAGCGGTTTATTGCTATAAATCACCGCCTTCATCAGGTTCGCGGAGTAGTACTTTTCATGAAATTTTTGTAACGCCTGTACCACCGGGTTGCCCGGTTTGTCGCTTAATGTCTCTAGATTCCCGCCAGAGAAACGCGAGCCAGGGTGCGCCGGGTTGATAGTCTCAGCGCTCACCTGCGCCATACGCATCCCGTCTCGGGTACGCGCCAGCGTCAGCTCGGAGTTAACCGCGTTACGCTCACGGTCGGCATATTTTTTATCCAACAATGGATCGGCAATAGCATCCGCCAGGCGATCCACCGCCCCCACCAACGCGTCGTTTTCGACTTCAAGATAGAAGGCCGTACGATAAGGCGCAGTGCTGGCATTGTGGCTACCGCCGTGCATTTTCAGAAATTCAGCCAGGCTGTCCGGCTGCGGGTATTTTTTCGAGCCCATCAGGCACATGTGTTCGAGATAGTGCGCCAGCCCCTGATGATCGTCCGGATCTTCCAGCGAGCCCACGGGGACTACCAGTGCAGAAAGGGATTTCACGGCCTGAGGATCGGATACCAGCAGCACAACCATGCCGTTATCAAGGCGCACGGCCTGATACTGACGGGTATCTTTATCGCTTTTACGGATGGTTTCAGCTAAAGGCTGCCAACCGGTATCTGCCTGACTTACGGGAACCCAAAGGGCGACGAACAACAGTAATGCGCTGAACCAGGTGCTGCGGGGCATTCACAAACCTCATCATTAACGTATTCACCTGTTCACTACAAACCACGCATAAATACATGGTCTGAACAGGGCAAGACTATGTGCTGAACGAGCCAGCATCTTCTCTTTGTAAGAATCAGTCCGTGACAGAATGCGCATCATAGTGGAAGCTATCGAATTGCGCAATTTTTATACAGCCGTCATGACTGATTGAAGCGAAAAATCGGTAACAGGTAGCGTTGAGACTGTAAAACAATAGTCTCCAGCGTATCAGCATCCAGTTGACGCCAAAGACGCTGATACCAGATATCATCACCTTCGCCACGTACTATCATGTTGCCTTCATAGGCTTGCAGAAACTTACTGCGCGCTTTTTGCAACGTTGCATCGTCATCTAACATGGCATCATTTGCGGCGTCATAACAGGTTTTTATCCATGCACCGCCGCTTTCGGGCAATACCAGCAATGGTGACGACATGCCTTCCCGATACCCCTCAATGAGTTGCGACAGATACAGCAACGCCTGTTCTGCATCCAGCGGCGGAAAACGCCATTCCCCGTCTTTACGCAGGAATAATCGGCTCTCTCCCGTACCGCCACTCGCACAATAGACAAGATGTTCCAGCCAAAGTTGCACGCCCTGCGCAATGCTTATCAAAGATGGGCGCCAGCGCAACAAACCGTCCTCTTGTACCTGCGGCAACCAACCGGTGATTTGTACGCCGTTACAGTTAAGATCGATTTCCATGCTCTGACAGGGCTGACGACAGGCGATAATACGCTCAGCCAGCGACTGCATCTCCTGACGCTGCGTATCCCACAGAATTTCGCCAAACGGCCCATAGGGTAGCGTGCCCGCCGCACGAAAACGGCGGAACAGTCGTTCAGCGTCGTTCTCTTCAACCAGTGTATTAAGCAATTGCTGATTAAGCTGATAGCGGGTTAATCCTTCAAGGGTGAAAGGCTCCGTGTCCGGGATCTCACTCTCTTCAGAACGGAAGTTGACCCTCAGACGCATCTGGAAAAAGGCGCGTACCGGATGTGCCCAAAATCGCTGCAGTGTTTCCAGCGTTAGCGTTTCTGGCATTTCAAAAGGAAGAGGCTGCACAAAATCCGTGTGCGCTTTTCCTGACAGGCTCGCCGCAGGTAGCCATTCCCGGGCATAGCTTTGCTGTTCGCCTGGTAGATAGTTTTGCGCATCAAAGGGCATACGGGTATGCAAACGGGTAATGTGCGCTTTTACCCTTGTCTCGCTTTGATCGCAGGTCAACAATTCGTCACCCGGCAGATAATGGCTTTGCCCAATGTAGTCCATCAGTTCTTGCACCAGCACCGACGGGAAGCGCTCGCTGTTATCCTGGATCGAGCGGCCAATGTAGCTGATGTAGAGCGTCTGCTGTGCCGAAATCAATGCTTCGAGGAACAGATAGCGGTCATCATCACGACGGCTGCGATCGCCCCGCATCGGTTTTTGACTCATTAAATCAAAGCCCAGCGGCGCAAGCTGGCGTGGATAAACGCCATCGTTCATACCCAGCAGGCACACCACTTTGAACGGAATGGAGCGCATCGGCATCAGCGTACAAATGTTAACGGGACCCGCCAGGAAGCGCTGGCTGATGCGTTCCTGATCAAGGCGCTGGGCCAGCTCATCACGTAACAGAGAGAGCGGTATAGCATCGCCGTACTCGGCCCCTAAACCTTCAGTGATAATAGCCTGCCACTGCTGTTCAATCAGCGTCATCGCCGCTTCGGTATCCGCGTCCGGCAGGAAGAAATCATTAAGCATTTCCCGACAAACAGGTAGCCACTCTTCCAGCGGTCGTTCCTGCGCTAACCCTCTACGCCAGAGATTAAGCTGCATCAGCAACGAGGCCAGATGTCCTACCAGCTCGGCAATCAAACCGCTGGACTCATCGTAAGGCAATACCGATTGCCACTCGCCCTGCGCGCTTTCCATCGCGTAGCCGAGCAGCATACGCGTTAAACCAAATTGCCAGGTATGCTGACCTGTAGGCGGAAGTTCCAGTTCACGCACGTTATCGTCGTCAATTCCCCAACGAATCCCGGATTCATTGACCCATAAGCGAAGATAGCGCAACCCTTCTTCATCAATGTTGAAACGCGCCGCCAGCACGGGGACATCCAGTAACGCCAGGACATCCTCTGAGACAAAACGGCTATCCGGTAGAGACAGCAGACTAATAAAAGCCTGTAAGACGGGATGGGACTGGCGTGCCCGACGGTCGGAAATCGCATAAGGTAAGTAACGCTCGGCTGGTGCACTGCCAAAGACCGACTGAATGAATGGGCTGTAGCTGTCGATGTCCGCCACCATCACGATAATATCGCGCGGCGTCAGCGTTGGGTCCGCTTCCAGCATGGCCAACAGCCGGTCATGCAGAATTTCCACCTCGCGCTGTGGGCTATGGCAGACATGGAAAGTCACGCTGGTATCGTTCAGATCAAGCCGGCGTTTATTGTCACTACGGGAATATTCTTCTAGCGTGACGCCCGCCACGGCATGGCTTTCGAGTTCCAGAATATCCGATTGAATATTATGCAAAAGGTTGTCAGGCGTAATGTCGACAAACGCATCCAGTTCCTGACTATTTTCCAGCTCCGAAAGCAAATAAATGTAATCACGCCCCAGTTTGCCCCACGAGGCCAGCATCGGGTTGCCCACATCCTGTTCGCCATCGCTGTTAAATAATCCTTCGGCTTTCTGGTTATCACGAAACAGCGGCAGGTGCCGTTCTTCAAAGCTGTGCCGACGCTGACGCGCCATCAGCTTCGCCAGCCAGGCAGGATCTTTAATATCTCCCCAGTAGTAGCGACAAGGGTTGGTAAACAGCAGATGAATATCGATGTGCTTACCCAGCGCTTGCAATGCCTGCAAATAAACCGGCGGCAGCGCCGAAATACCGCAAATAAAGACGCGAGAAGGCAGTCCCTGCGGGCACTCGGACGCGTTTTCCAACGTCTGAATAAATCGTTGGTATAAATTGGCACGATGCCAACGCGGCTGGCCCAACTTCGCGGTGTATTCCACCAGCGCTTTCCACAACGGTGCCTGCCAGGCCTGAGACTCGCCGAGTCCCTCAACCAGTCGCCCCGCTTCCCACTGGGTCAACCAGTCAGGGCGGTAGACTAAATACTGGTCGAAAAGGTCAGCCGCGCGCGAGGAAAGCTGAAAAAGCTTACGTTTATCGGTGTCGTCCGTCAGATACTGGCGCAGCAATGCAAAGTCATCGCCATCCAGTAATTGCGGCAACAGCGTCATCAACTTCCAGCTCATGCTCTGTTTGCTGAACGCGCTCTCTTTCGGGATATCCGGCAGCACGCGCACAAACATATCCCAGATAAAACTCGCGGGCAGCGGAAAATCGATATTGGCGGCAATACTAAACTTCTGTGCAAGAGTCATTTGTAACCACTGCGCCATACCGGTACTTTGAACCAGGATCATCTCAGGCTCAAAGGGGTCGTCCAGCCGCTCGCGCTCAACGATAAACTCCATTAACGCTTCCAGCACATCCAGACGGTTGGAGTGGTAGACCCTTAACATAGCGACTCCTGACTACTGACGATTCGGGCAATGCAGACGCGTCATCTGACCCTGCCTGCCGAGGGGTGAAGAAATTATGACGTTGATGCTGACACATCCCGCTCTCGTTGTCTGCATTCGGTTAACCTGCCAGTTCACAGGCGATGAAAACTGGTACAGCTGGCTTTGCTGCCAGGCGTGACGCCAGAGTTGTTGATACTGGTTTCTGATAATAAAGCTGTTCATTAGCACCCGCTGGTATCCTGACAACGCGGTCACAATCATGATCATCAGTACCATTGCCAGCATAACTTCCGGCAGACTAAAGCCACGCTGACTGTTCAGGGGATCTGGCATAACGTCTGCTCCTTAAGCGGACAAAAATCGCTCCAGCCATGCGCCGAGAATTCTATGTTGCCATCAATAACCGCCCCCTGACGCCATAAAAATACTCCTTCATAGTGGGCGATTAGCAGCACGAAATTATTGGTAAGCAGGCGCAGGCAAACCGCGGCATTCTGCGTGGGATCGCGCCGACACTGTACGACGGGTTGTAAGCGCCAGGGTTGTATACGCCCCCATTCCATCGCGGATTGCACTACCGCCTGACGCTGCAGCGCCTGACTTTGTGTGACCACACGCGCAGCAAAACTAGCCTCCTGTCTGCTAACGCCTTGCAGCAGCAGACTACCGAGCACCAGTAGCAACAGGACCATTGCCAGAGAGGATACGCCTCGCTCACGGTTCACAGGTTAAATCCCGTAACGCTGTAGACCGCTTCAACAACTTTTTGTGGTTCGTCATTGCTCACTCCACGCAAACGCAGCGTAAGAAGCGGGGAATATCCGCTAAAATTCAGCCGTTCAACCTGGAATGCCTGAATCTGGATGGTAGTCTGATCGGTCATTTTCTCCCATCCTTTTCCAGTGCAACCGGTGGCTCCACGCAGGGTTTCCAATACCTTGTCCTGTAAACGAAACCCGATAGCATCAGCCTCTTTCGCGGAACTGCTCTCCCAAACGCCGTTGCCGTTGGCATCCCAGCGTGCAATGACACAGTCCCCCTTAGCCGATATCACCAGTCCCTCTCCGTCACAGTTTCCCCGGCAATACCCCGCCCGTTGAAGATGCTTCGCCACGGTGTAGGCCCGCTGCCATATTTCATCTTCCAGCGCTAACTGGCGCGTGTTACGCAGAATCTCTCGCTGTAGCGCCGGTAAAAATCGTGCTGAACTAAGTAATAAAATACTGCTAATCGCCATGGCAATGAGCACCTCCAGCAGTGAAAATCCCCGTTCGTTTACTGACATAATCTGGCCTCATCGCGCTCACAAAGCCTGATTCGCCCCCAGCCAGACACCACCACGCGCCATTCCCCTGCCGCATTTTTCAGGCGTATATGTCCGGCCCATGCCGTATTGCGCAGTCCAAAAAAAGCCAGTGAAGGCGTGATATCAGCCATTTCGACATCAGCCCAGAGTGGCGCAAATATCAACGGTGAAACAGGCTGACACGAAGCTTGTGATGTCGCTGAGCTTGCCAGACACCATGTCCCCCCTTCGCGGAGCACGTTGATGACGTGATCACGATTGCGCCAGTTAGCATCTTCACGCAGTTGCAGCAGGTAGTCCCGCACCTGGCAGGCGGTCTGCCACAGCCGCTGTTGCTGCTGCCAGCGCTGCCAACCATACAGCCCAGATGCACCAAGCGCCGCGACGATCAGCATCGCAATCAGGGTTTCGAGAAGCGTGTAACCTTGTTGTTTTTTCATGTCGCCAGTATGGCGTGAGGAAAATGAATAACGAGCGGGAAATTCGGTTTCTACGGCGAGCTACGGGAAATATTTGTCGCGTTGCAGACCGTTGCACTATTTCAGGAATGTTGGCCGAAGAACGTGATTTTAGACAAAAAAAACCGACGCTCACGGGCGTCGGTTGTGTCAGCATGAAGCTGGTTAGATAGCCACCGGCGCTTTAATACCCGGGTGCGGATCGTAGCCTTCAATTTCGAAGTCTTCGAAGCGATAGTCAAAGATAGATTCAGGCTTACGTTTGATAACCAGTTTCGGCAACGCGCGAGGTTCACGGCTAAGCTGCAGATGCGTTTGATCCATATGATTGCTGTACAAGTGCGTGTCGCCACCGGTCCAGACAAAATCACCCACTTCCAGATCACACTGCTGCGCCATCATGTGTACCAGCAAAGCGTAGCTGGCAATGTTAAACGGCAGGCCGAGGAACACATCGCACGAACGCTGATACAGCTGACAGGAGAGCTTGCCATCCGCGACGTAAAACTGGAAGAACGCATGGCACGGTGCCAGCGCCATTTTATCCAGCTCACCGACGTTCCATGCAGAAACGATAATGCGGCGAGAGTCCGGGTCATTTTTAAGCTGGTTTAACACGGTGGTGATCTGGTCAATATGGCGACCATCTGGCGTAGGCCACGCGCGCCACTGTTTACCATAAACCGGGCCTAAATTACCGTTTTCATCCGCCCATTCGTCCCAGATTGAGACGTTGTTTTCATGCAGATAGGCAACGTTAGTGTCGCCCTGCAAAAACCACAGCAGCTCATGAATGATCGAGCGTAAATGGCAGCGTTTCGTCGTAACCAGCGGGAACCCTTCCTGCAGATTAAAACGCATCTGATGACCAAAAATGGAAAGCGTTCCGGTTCCGGTACGGTCGTTTTTCTGTGTGCCTTCATCCAGCACTTTTTGCATCAGTTCTAAATACTGTTTCATGGTTCCTCAGGAAACGTGTTGCTGTGGGCTGCGGCGGTACGCCCAAACCATCATAATAATGCCTGCGACAATCATCGGGATAGAGAGGATCTGCCCCATGCTGATGTACTGTACCCAGGTGCCAGTAAACTGCGCATCCGGCTGGCGGAAGAATTCAACGATAATACGAAACGCGCCATAACCAATCAGGAACAGACCGGATACCGAGCCCATTGGACGCGGCTTACGAATGTACAGGTTGAGAATGATAAACAGCACAACACCCTCGAGCGCCATCTCATAAAGCTGTGAGGCGTGGCGCGGCAGCGAGCCGTAGGTATCAAAAATAGACTGCCATTGCGGGTTAGATTGCAGCAGTAAAATATCTTCGGTACGGGAGCCCGGGAACAGCATGGCGTACTTGAAGTTCGGGTCAACGCGTCCCCACAGCTCACCATTGATAAAGTTACCCAGACGCCCTGCACCCAGACCAAACGGAATCAGCGGGGCAATGAAATCAGAAACCTGGAAGAACGAACGTTTGGTGCGTTTGGCGAAGATAATCATCACCAGGATCACACCGATAAGTCCACCGTGGAAGGACATACCGCCGTCCCAGACGCGGAACAGATACAGGGGATTATCGAGGAATAACTCGAAGTTATAGAACAGTACGTAACCAATACGCCCACCGAGGAAAACCCCGAGGAAGCCCGCATACAGTAAGTTTTCTACTTCATTTTTGGTCCAGCCACTGCCCGGGCGATTAGCGCGGCGCGTCGCCAGCCACATCGCAAAAATAAACCCCACCAAATACATTAAGCCGTACCAGTGAAGCGCGACGGGTCCGATTGAGAAAATGACCGGATCGAAATCCGGAAAATGCAGATAGCTACTGGTCATCTGTCACCACAAGTTCTTGTTATTTCGCTGAAGTCAGACAGCAATTGATAAGCGCGCCTGCATAATGCAGGCGCTCCAAAGGTGCGAATGATAGCACAAGGGGTTAGAAGCGGATGCCGGGAAGATGTAAAAGATCTGTATAAGTAATCTTTACCCCGTAATGCCTGATGACGCTACGCTTATCAGGCCTACAATCCCCCGCGAATCAATCCCCCCATGCCGCGGCGCTCCATAAAGGCCGCTACCTGATGGCGTACCTCAGCCGCCATCTGCGCTTCCAGGCTGCGCTGCGCCAGCGTTTGCGCCTCATCAAAATCGATATGACGCAGCAGATATTTAACGCGAGCGACAGAACGACCGTTCATCGACAAATGACGGAAACCCAGGCCGATCAGAATAGCCACGCACATCGGGTCGCCCGCCATTTCACCGCACAGGCGTAAATCGATACCGCTTCTTTCGGCTTCCTGCGCAATCATCGCCAGCGCACGTAACATCCCCGGATGCAGACTGTCATAAATGCTGGCTACCCGTGTGTTGTTACGATCGACGGCCAGTATGTACTGGGTAAGATCGTTGGTTCCGACCGAGATAAAGTCAATCCGGTTTGTCAGATGCGGCAGCATGAACACCATCGACGGAACTTCCAGCATGATGCCAATGCGCGGTTTCGGGATCTCGTAACCGATCATCTCCTCCACTTCGCGTCCGGCGCGTTCAATCAAACGTCGCGCTTCGTCCACTTCATCAATGCTGGTTACCATCGGCAGCAAAATGCTGAGGTTACCGGTTGCCGCGTTGGCACGCAGCATGGCGCGAACCTGGATCAAAAAGATCTCTGGTTGATCGAGCGTTATGCGGATCCCCCGCCAGCCAAGGCACGGGTTCTCTTCACTGATCGGCATGTAGGGCAGCTGTTTATCGGCACCGACATCCAGCGTACGTAGGGTCACCGGCTTGTCGTTAAACATTTGCAGCATGCCCTGATACTGCGCAACCTGTTCTTCTTCCGAAGGAAAACCGCTTTGCAGCATGAACGGGATTTCGGTGCGATACAGGCCAATACCGTCGATCCTGCTACCCAGCTTTTCTTCATGTTCCGGGCTGAGACCCGCATTGAGCATCACCTTCACGCGCTCGCCGCTTTTCAACTGTGCTGGCTGGTTGACGTCGTCTTCCGCCAGGCGGCTCAGCTCAATTTCTTCACTGATAAGACGCTGGTATTCCTGAATCAATACCGGTTCCGGATCGACCAGCAGTTCACCGCGATAACCGTCCACCACCAGCGTGCGGCGATGCAGCACCGACGGCTGGATATCGGCCCCCATAACGGTAGGGATACCCAGCGCACGAACCATAATTGCCGCATGAGAGTTGGCTGCACCGTCCCGGACAACCACGCCGACTAACCGGTCCTGAGGAAGCTCCGCCAGCGTGGTCGCCGAAAGTTCATCCGCCACCAGCACGAAGCGTTCCGGCCAGGCATTCGGCCCCTGGATAGAGTCGTCAAGGTGGAACAGCAGACGCTGGCCGAGCGCGCGTAAATCTCCGGCCCGCTCTTTGAGGTAGTTATCGCTAAGCGCGGCAAATTGTTCGGCAAACTTTTCGATGATCGTTTTAACCGCCCACTCGGCCACCGAACCGTTATCCACTTCCGCAAACAGCTCGCGGCGCAGACGGGTATCGGAAAGCAAGTGCGAGTAAAGATCAAAGATCGCCGCCGTTTCTTTCTGCGCCCCAGCGGTAAAACGCTTGCTATAGCGGCGGAATTCGTTCGCCGCCTCTTCCAACGCACCGGTCAGTCGCTCGCGCTCAAGCACCGGATCCAGCGTTGAAGCCTGATAGACCTGCTCCATCAGCGGTAGCGTCGCATCCTGCCAGCCTTCAGCTATTGCCACGCCGGGGGCGGCAGGCAATGCACGGATGCGCGTTTGCCGGTATTGACCGAACAGCGCGTTTAGCTGCGACTGCGAAAGTATGGCCGCCATTTGCGTGGCGAGCGTGACGAGGAAAGACTCTTCACTTTCATCGTACTGACGCAGTTCACGCTGCTGCACCACCAGTACACCTAAAAGCTGGCGACGCTGAATGATCGGTACGCCTAAGAATGCACGAAAACGCTCTTCTTTTACCGAAGGAATGTATTTAAAGCTGGGATGTTTTTGCGCATCGGCGAGGTTGATAGGTTCCGCCAGCCTGCCAACCAGGCCAACGATACCTTCATCAAACGCGAGTGCGACAGTGCGACCACGTGGTTTTTTCAGTCCCCGGGTCGCCATGAGGTAATAACAACGTCGATCGTGATCGGCCAGATAAACCGAACAGACCTCTGTATCCATCGCAAGACAGATGTCGGTAACCAGTATATTCAGCGCTTCATTCAGACGCGGAGCACTGGCCACCTTTTCGACTATTTCGCGCAGGCGGGTGAGCATAATTTGCGTAGCTTAACCTCTTTTACGTCTGTACGCAGGTGTGCTTTGCGGCTTAGGAGTGCTCTCCTGAAGCGCCATGACAACACTTGCGAATTCTTTCATCACCCTGCGATAGACATCGCGTTTAAATGACACCACCTGTCGAACCGGATACCAGTAACTCACCCAGCGCCAGCCGTCGAACTCAGGTGTACTGCTGGTTTGCATATTGATTTCAGCATCGCTGCTGACCAATTGCAGAAGAAACCATTTTTGTTTCTGGCCGATACAAACCGGCTTCGTGTCCCAACGCACCAAACGTTTCGGTAACTTGTAACGCAACCAGTTACGAGTAGAAGCAAGGATCCGTACATCTTTACGACTGAGACCCACTTCTTCAAAGAGTTCCCGGTACATCGCCTGCTCTGCTGTCTCTCCTGCGTTGATCCCACCTTGTGGAAATTGCCAGGAGTGCTGACCAAATCGCCGGGCCCACATGACCTGCCCCTGGCGGTTACAAATTACTATCCCTACATTCGGGCGGTAGCCATCGTCATCAATCACCGGACTACCTCAACATAAACCTTATATACAAACGATTGTTTCACACTCCTGAGGGGCGGTAAACCACTCTGTTAAGGGTGCGATATTCTAATAACAATTGAATAACTCACAGTTAAAGGCCGAGTTATAAACAGAAGAAGGGCAAGCAAGGCGATTTTATTCACCTTTTCTGTGGATATAGTTGTGAAGAAGTACGGAATTACTATGGGAAAACCCAGAACAGTCCGAATAAGACATTCGTCACAGAGTAAAAATAGTCTTATACATTCATAAAGTTAAAACTGATCCACGCAGATAAACACACAGAAATGTGATGTACATCACTCATACGATCTTCACGCTGATGAAAGATCGACCAGCGTCGGTTTTATCCACAGATTATGCCAATAAGTTAGGCACAATTTGTGTGAAAATTCGATTTTCGTCGCACGTCAAGGCTGTAAATTGAAACAGTAGTGGGGGTTTTTCACAGTTATCCCATCTTTCTGTGGATAACATGGTGTAAGATCCTGTTCATTGTCAGTGACCAGAATTGGAAAACCCGCTTCGCTGTTGCGCAACTCTGCAAACGTGAATCTAAAAACCAATATAAATCATATAATTGAATAAAGCATGTGGAAAAAGATAAACTCTGTCCACACGGTATAAAATCATTGCTTATTTTTTCACCTAAGGGTTAACCCGATGCCAGAACTCCGTCCGTTGCTTTCTCCCCCTGAATCTGAAGCCCAGTTGCTGAGCCAGGCACGACAGCTTTCGGGCTACGCGTTAGGAGAATTAGCGGCAATGGCGGGAATCGTTACGCCGAAGGATCTTAAGCGCGATAAAGGCTGGATTGGCGTGCTACTGGAAATCTGGCTCGGTGCCAGCGCGGGCAGTAAACCAGAGCAGGATTTTGCGGCGCTGGGCGTGGAGCTGAAAACGATCCCTGTGGACAGTCTTGGCAGACCGCTGGAAACCACCTTTGTGTGCGTGGCACCGTTAACCGGCAATACCGGCGTCACCTGGGAAACCAGCCATGTACGGCACAAACTCAAACGCGTTCTGTGGATCCCGGTAGAAGGCGAACGCAGCATCCCGCTGGCTGAGCGCCGCGTCGGCTCTCCCCTGCTGTGGAGCCCGAATGAAGAAGAGGACCAGCAATTGCGTCTGGACTGGGAAGAATTAATGGACATGATTGTGTTAGGTCATGTCGAACGCATCACTGCTCGCCATGGGGAAGTACTGCAACTGCGTCCTAAAGCCGCCAACGCCCGCGCGCTTACCGAGGCCATTGGCGCCAACGGCGAGCCCATCCTGACCCTGCCACGCGGCTTTTACCTGAAAAAGAACTTCACCCGCGCATTGCTTGAGCGACATTTCTTGTTCCAGGCGCAATAGGCACCGCCCGGCCTTTCACCCGCCGCGTTACGGGCCTATAATTACCGCTTCTTTTTTTTGGCAGGACTTTGTTCGATGTTATTTGCATGGATAACCGATCCTAACGCCTGGCTTGCGCTCGGTACGCTGACGCTGCTGGAGATCGTTCTTGGGATCGACAATATTATTTTCCTTTCTCTGGTTGTAGCCAAACTCCCGACAGCGCAACGCAATCATGCCCGACGTATTGGGCTGGCGGCGGCGATGATCATGCGTCTGGCACTGCTGGCTTCTATCGCCTGGGTAACGCGCCTGACAAACCCGCTATTCGAGTTGTTTGGCGAGGCGATATCAGCACGCGACCTGATCCTTCTGCTGGGGGGATTGTTCCTGATCTGGAAAGCCAGCAAGGAGATCCACGAATCCATTGAAGGTGAGGAAGAGGGGTTAAAAACCCGCGTATCTTCTTTCCTGGGCGCGATTGTGCAGATCATGTTGTTAGACATTATCTTCAGTCTGGATTCCGTGATTACTGCGGTTGGTTTGTCCGATCATCTGTTTATCATGATGGCGGCAGTAGTGATTGCCGTAGGCGTGATGATGTTTGCTGCTCGCCCAATTGGTGAGTTTGTCGATCGCCACCCTTCAGTAAAAATGCTGGCGCTCTCGTTCCTGATTCTGGTCGGTTTTACGCTGATTCTGGAAAGTTTCGACGTCCACGTTCCGAAAGGATATATCTATTTCGCCATGTTCTTCTCTATCGCGGTAGAGACCCTGAACCTGTGGCGTAATAAAAAAAATCCGCTCTGATGAAATCCATCGCTCCCTGCAAGGGGAGCGAATGCCCACCACACCTACCCCTTCTCACAGTTTAAGATTTTACTGCTTTCACCCTGCACAACTTCGCGTTATTACTAAACTATTGTCAGACGCAGGCCATGTGAGGATAAGCAGATGAAAAAATGGGCAGTTTTGATTTCCGCCGTAGGACTGGCTTTTGCCGTTTCCGGATGCAGCAGCGATTATGTAATGGCGACAAAAGATGGTCGAATGATCCTGACCGATGGAAAACCAGAAATTGACGATGATACCGGTCTGGTGAGCTATCACGACCAGCAGGGCAATGCGATGCAGATTAACCGCGATGATGTATCCCAAATCATTGAACGCTGATGGTTGAGGTCAGCAGCGCGCTGGCCTTAACAATTTTACTTCCCTTTTTCGCTTCCCTCAGCCATTTTTATAATCCTTATGTCGTGATTATAAAAAGGAAACGGCTATGCAATATCACCGTATACCCCACAGCTCGCTGGAAGTCAGTACACTGGGGCTGGGCACAATGACGTTTGGTGAACAAAACAGCGAAGCCGACGCACATGCACAGCTCGATTATGCCGTAGCACAGGGCATTAATTTGATCGACGTTGCCGAGATGTATCCGGTACCGCCGCGTCCTGAAACCCAGGGTCTCACCGAAACCTACGTAGGTAACTGGCTCGCCAAACACGGCAGCCGCGAAAAGCTGATCGTCGCTTCTAAGGTCAGTGGACCATCACGCAACAACGACAGCGGCATCCGCCCGAATCAGGCGCTGGATCGTAAAAATATCCGTGAAGCGCTGCACGACAGCCTGAAAAGACTGCAAACCGATTACCTGGATCTGTATCAGGTTCACTGGCCGCAGCGCCCGACCAACTGCTTTGGTAAGTTAGGCTACAGCTGGACAGACTCCGCGCCGGTCGTTTCCCTGCTGGACACGCTGGACGCATTGGCAGAGTTTCAGCGCGCCGGGAAAATTCGCTACATCGGCGTTTCTAATGAAACCGCTTTTGGCGTGATGCGCTATCTGCACCTGGCGGACAAACACGATCTGCCACGCATCGCCACCATCCAGAACCCCTACAGCCTGCTGAACCGCAGCTTTGAGGTTGGACTGGCAGAAGTGAGCCAGTATGAAGGCGTTGAGCTGCTGGCATACTCTTGCCTGGGCTTCGGTACATTAACCGGGAAATACCTGAACGGCGCGAAACCTACCGGTGCACGCAATACGCTGTTTAGCCGTTTCACGCGCTACAGCGGCGAGCAGACGCAGAAAGCCGTTGCGGCCTATGTGGATATCGCGAAACGCCATAATCTGGATCCTGCGCAAATGGCGCTGGCATTCGTGCGTCGTCAGCCGTTTGTCGCCAGCACTTTGCTGGGCGCCACGACCATGGAGCAGCTAAAAACCAACGTTGAAAGTCTGCATCTGGAGTTGAGCGAGGAAGTGCTGGCAGAGATTGAAGCGGTGCATCAGGTGTATACCTATCCTGCACCTTAACATTTAGCGTCTGATGGCGCTGCGCTTATCAGGCCTACAGACAGCGTTCCCTGTAGGCCTGATTGCAACAGCATATAACAGACTAATGGCGGCGCTGCCAAATCCACAGCGCCGCAATCGCCAGCGCAAACAGCGCACCGAACCCAATACCAATCGCTACCGCCGGGATCCCCACCAGCACCGCCAGTGAGTAAATACCCAGCATCAGTAGCATCGCGCTGTTTTCACCCAGGTTCTGCACCGCAATCGCATTACCTGCGCCGACGCTTTTCTTACCCCGCTCCTGCAGTAACGCATTCAGCGGCACCACAAAGAACCCACCACACACGCCGATAAGCATCAGCAATGCGTAGGCCGGAAGCAGCGAATGTTGAAGAGAAAAAATCAGCACCACGACGCCAATCAGGATCCCCGCAGGCATACAGCGCGACACGGTTTCCAGCGTCACCAGCTTCGCAGCCGCCCCCGCGCCGACGACAATCCCGATCGCTACCATGGCATTGAGATAGGTCGGCGTGGCGTTATCGGTGATGCCGAGCGCCACCGGAACCCACAGTACCAGCAGAAAACGCAGCGTAACGCCCGCCCCCCAAAAAAGGCTGGTTCCCACCAACGAGAAGCGTGTTTCACCGTTGCGCCACAGCGAAGAGGCGGCACAGAAGAAACTGCGCGTCATTTTCCCCAGATGCCAGGACTGGCCAGGGCGAGCCGCGGCCAGTTTCGGGATATACAGGTTAGCGACCACTGCGCCAGCATAGGCCAGCGCACAGGCAGAAAGCGCGGCAATCACGTGCCAGTCGGCCAGAACGCCGCCGGCGACAGAACCGAGCAAAATCGCGGCAATGGTGGAAGCTTCCATCAGGCCGTTGGCTTTCACCAGTTTGTCGCCGGTGGTCAGTTCACCGAGAATGCCATACTTGGCCGGTGAATACGCCGCCGCGCCAATCCCCACTAGCGTATACCCGAGAAACGGATTAATGCCGAAGCAAATACTTGCCGCACCCAGCAGTTTCAGGGAGTTCGCGAACATCATCACTCTGCCTTTGGCAAAGCTATCCGCCACCTGTCCAACAAACGGCGCAAACAAAATGTAAGCACCCACAAACACCATTTGCAGGATAGGCTGGCTCCAGTCCGGATAAAATTGCTCCTTCAGCAACGCCAGCGTAGCAAACAGCAACGCGTTATCGCCAAACGCAGACAGAAACTGCGCGGCGATAACGGACATCATCCCTTTGGACCAGATTGACGTGTTAGTGTGCACTGACTCACTCATGTTGTTTTTCCGGCTCATCGACCCAGCTTTTCAGCGTAACAAAATCCGGCTTACCGCTGCCGAGTAATGGGAGTTGCTTCAGGTGGCGTATATCACGCGGTACGGCGAGTTCAGGTACGCCGTGCGCCCGCGCATACTGCTGTAGTTTTTCACGCGTGAGTTCGCTATCGGTGGTAAACAGCACCAGCGCCTCACCTTTGCTGGCATCGCTCTTGATCGCCGTGGCATGCATTTTGTCTGCTGATACCGCCAACGCCAGTTGCTCAACCATTTCCAGCGACACCATCTCTCCGGCAATTTTAGCAAAACGCTTAGCGCGCCCCTGAATCTGTACAAAGCCGTTTTCATCAAAGCGCACGATGTCACCGGTGTCATACCAGCCGCGCTCAATCTCACCTTGCGCATTCTCTGCCGTTGGCACCTCCAGCACCCCAGGTTTTTCGACGCGCAAATAGCCGCTCATAATATTAGGGCCTTTCAGCTGTAAACGCCCACCGTCCTCAATTCCCGGAACGGCCAACAGTCGAGCATCCATACCAGGCAAGATGCGCCCTACCGTTCCCGATTTTGCCGCCATCGGTACGTTAATCGACACCACCGGCGCACATTCCGTCACCCCATAGCCCTCAAGGACACGCAGGCCAAATTTCTCCTGCCACAGTTGCTTTGTGCTGTCCTGCAGTTTTTCCGCTCCCGCAACCACATAGCGCAGGCGATGGAAATCGTATGGATGCGCGAAACGCGCGTAGTTGCCGAGGAACGTTGACGTACCAAACAACACGGTGCAGTTCCGGTCGTATACCAGCTCTGGCACAATGCGGTAATGCAGCGGGCTGGGATAAAGAAACACTTCTGCGCCAGTCAGTAGCGGCGTGAATAATCCCACCGTTAGCCCAAAGGAGTGGAACAGCGGCAGCGCCGACATAAAGCGGTCATCGGCGGTGAAATCGGCAATCGTTTTAATCTGCTCAACGTTCGCCAGAATGCTTTTATGACTGTGAACCACGCCTTTCGGATGGCCTTCTGAACCGGAGGTAAAGAGGATCACCGCAGCGTCTTCCGGCTGCTGCTTCACCTGCGCCAGATGCGGTGCCAGCAGATGTGAGAAAATCCACAGCTTATCGCTAAAGGTCACATCAGCTTTCAAGTCTTCCAGATACACCCAACGCACCTGGGTGAGCTGTTCCGGTAAATGCCAGAGTTTGCCTTTATCGAGAAACTGTCGGGATGTGAAGATCGTCTTTATTTCAGACGCAGTAATGGCGCTGGTTAATCCTTTCACACCCGCGGTGTAGTTCATCATGGCTGGAATGCGTCGACGCGCAATGGCGCCAAAAATGACCGCCGCGCTGATTCCCGCATTTGGCAGCATCAGGCCGATTCTTTCACCCTCGGTGCTGTATTTTTCCAGAATACGCGCGACAAACAGCGTTTTCGTCAGCAGTTTACGGTAGCTGTCCGGAGTGAAATTAATATCTTCAATGCAGTTTTTGCCTGCGCCAAAACGGTATTTCGCCGCCAGCAGCGACTCGTAGAGCGTCTCACGCGGACGAACCGCCATGCGTGCTTCCATCATAATTTGATGTAGCATCTCTCCGGCGATTTTACGGCGATCGCGAGCTCGCGGTGCTTCCGGCATCGGCAGTTGTGTCGGCGGTAGGATGTGTAAGCGGATGCGCGGGAAGAATCGCTGTTTAACCAAACCTTTCAGGCGGCTAAAGCGGGAAAGCTCTGCGCCCTCAATGCGCACAGGTACGACCGTCGCTCCCGACTTAGCGGCGACAAACCCGGCACCGTCATAGATTTTCATCAACGAACCAGTGGTCGAAATACGTCCTTCCGGGAAGATAACCACCGGGCGGCCCTGTTCGACCAGACGAACCAGATGTTTAATCGACATCGGTTTGGTTGGATCTAACGGAACGAAATCAATCAGCGGGGTTAGCCAGCGCATATACCATTGCTGGCTGATCGAGGTGTAAACAGCGAAGACGGGACGAATCGGTAAAAAGAGCGCCAACAGGATGCCGTCTATAAATGAAACATGGTTGGGAGTGATTAGAACGCGTTCTCCCTGTAGCGCGCTGACATCGCCCGTGACGCGAACGCGGAAAAGCACGCGAAACAGATTACGAAAAAAGCCAAATAGCATCTCAACTCCCTGTGCCATTAATTATATAAACATCAATGGTGGGAGAGTATACGAGTTGGGGAATAGGCGCGACAGGTAACTGTTAAATACAATTCGAAAAAAAACCTGCGCATCCGCGCAGGTTGGTGCAAGAGACAGGTACGAAGTGCGTACCGAATAATCTCACCAATCAATACCTCTGGGATCTTGATTGTGGTCGTCAGCAGCCAGATACGCCAGTGCGAAAACGCAAAGGAATGAACCCAAATGCAACGAGTTGTGTAAATTATCGGTTACTGTTACAGATAGGCTGAAGGTAAAAAAAAACCTGCGCATCTGCGCAGGCTGGTGTAATTCTAGTGATCAACCCGAAAGTTGATTTCACCTATCAATACCTCTGGGATCTCAACTCTAGCAATCTGCTCAGTTCCCTCACCAGCGAACAATCGCAACAGCACATCGCAAAGTGTAAGCAAAAATTAGCATTTTCTATTTTCTGTCTTACTTCGCTCGTGTGCGCTCACATTTGCGACGTTCTGACGGGCAATCTGCTTGAACAGCCAGCCATTTTCCGTAACACTGACGGAATGTAAGCGTTTACCCACAACAGGTACTATCATGGCGACCATAAAGGATGTAGCCCGACTAGCAGGTGTATCAGTCGCCACCGTTTCTCGAGTGATTAATGATTCCCCTAAAGCCAGCGAAGCATCGCGCCTGGCTGTAACGAGTGCAATGGAATCACTCAGCTACCACCCCAACGCCAACGCGCGTGCGCTGGCACAACAATCCACAGAGACCATCGGTCTGGTAGTTGGTGATGTGTCCGATCCATTCTTTGGGGCAATGGTTAAAGCTGTCGAGCAGGTGGCCTATAACACCGGTAATTTTTTACTGATTGGCAACGGCTACCATAACGAACAGAAGGAACGACAGGCGATTGAACAGCTCATTCGCCACCGCTGCGCAGCCCTTGTTGTCCACGCAAAAATCATCCCGGATGCTGAGCTGGCATCACTAATGAAGCAAATCCCCGGCATGGTATTAATTAACCGAATTCTGCCAGGATTCGAACAACGCTGCGTTGCCCTTGATGACCGTTTCGGCGCATGGCTGGCGACCCGCCACCTCATTCAACAGGGCCATACACGCATTGGCTATCTGTGCTCCAATCACACAATTTCAGATGCGGAAGATCGTCTGCAAGGCTATTACGACGCGCTGGCAGAGAGCAATATACCGGTCAGCGATCGCCTGGTAACGTTTGGTGAACCGGATGAAAGCGGCGGTGAACAGGCGATGACCGAGTTACTTGGTCGTGGCAAAAACTTCACTGCGGTAGCCTGCTACAACGACTCAATGGCGGCTGGTGCCATGGGCGTATTAAATGATAACGGCATTGATGTACCGGGAGAAATCTCGCTGATTGGTTTTGATGATGTGCTGGTTTCCCGCTACGTGCGCCCGCGTCTGACCACGGTGCGCTATCCGATCGTGACGATGGCAACCCAGGCTGCCGAACTGGCGCTCGCGCTGGCGGAGAAGCGCCCCGTGCCTGAAATTACCCACGTTTTTAACCCAACTCTGGTGCGTCGCCATTCCGTTTCGACGCTGACAGAGCCGGGGAATTCATCGTCAAACGATTAACCAGGATAGCGTTATGACTACGATGTTGGACGTTTCACGACACGCAGGCGTCTCAAAAGCGACCGTTTCGCGCGTATTGAATGGTACGGGTCAGGTAAAAGAGAGCACGCGCCAGAAAGTGTTTAAGGCCATGCAGGCACTTGATTATCGGCCTAATTTTTTAGCGCGATCTTTGGCAAACCGCACCAGCAACAGCATTGGTCTGGTGGTTTCTACATTTGATGGATTCTACTTTGGCCGGCTGTTGCAACAGGCTTCACGCCAGACGGAATCTCACGGCAAGCAGTTGATCGTCACTGACGGACACGACACACCAGAGCGTGAGCAGGAAGCCGTGCAAATGCTGGCGGACAGGCAGTGCGACGCCATTATTCTCTATACCCGCTATATGAGTGAAAAAGAGATAATGTCGCTGATGAACAGCATCGCTATGCCCTTGCTGGTCATCAACCGTGATGTCAGCCAGGCCCGCGATCGCGCGATTTTCTTTGAACAGGAAGACGCGGCCTATCAGGCGGTCAATTATCTTATCTCCCAGGGCCATAGAGATATTGCTTGTATCACTGTGCCAGGCCATACCCCGACAGGTAAATCCCGCCTGATGGGGTATCGTAAAGCGCTGGAAAAAAACGGTATTCCCTGGGATCCCGACAAGGTCAAATACGGAGACTCCACGATGACACGAGGCTATGAAGCCTGTCGTGAACTGCTGGAGGAAGGGGTGAAATTCAGCGCATTGTTCGCCTGTAACGAT
The DNA here is from genome assembly GCF_030333935.1 of Citrobacter sp. Cf125. Lineage (NCBI taxonomy): Bacteria > Pseudomonadati > Pseudomonadota > Gammaproteobacteria > Enterobacterales > Enterobacteriaceae > Citrobacter > Citrobacter sp. Cf125. Next base: position 319,152 of record NZ_JAOWEY010000023.1, read on the forward strand.
GACATGGCATTAGGCGCATCAAAAGCGTTACATCAGGCCGGGCTGAGGATCCCAACGGACGTCTCACTGTTTGGTTTTGATGATGCACCCAGCGCCAAATGGCTGGAGCCGGGGCTGTCTACCGTTTATCTGCCGATTGATACCATGATAACCACGGCAATCGACCAGGCTATCCGGCTGGCCAACGGCGAGAGCGTCGAGCCAATCCCACCGTTTACCGGCAAACTGGTACTACGTGACTCAGTAACGCTCGGGCCGTACTTTAAGTAATTAAATGCCGGATGGCGGCACAAGTGCCTTATCCGGCCAACAGCGCCCACAGTTAATTTCGTAGGCCGGATAAGCGTAGCGCCATCCGGCATTTCACCACGCTGTAATCAGATTAATTCCAGCGCTAACAGCTCATCAATGGTCTGGCGACGGCGAATCAGCCGCGCCACGCCGTTATCGAACAAAACCTCCGGCAGCAGAGGACGGCTATTGTAGTTTGACGACATAGACGCGCCGTACGCCCCGGTATCATGCAAGACCAGATAATCACCCGGCACCACCGCAGGCAACAGACGGGTTTCCACATTTCCGCCCTCCTGCTGGGTAAACACGTCGCCAGATTCGCACAGCGGCCCGGCCACCACGGTTTCCCGTTGCGGGGTGTGTTCCAGAGAGCGACCATCCCCAGCCAGCGCGGAGATATGGTGATAGCTGCCGTACATCGCCGGGCGCATCAGATCGTTGAAGCCCGCATCGATCAGCACAAAGTGACGGCTACCCATCTCTTTTACGCTGCGTACCTGTGCTACCAGCACGCCGGCTTCCGCGACCAGAAAACGACCCGGCTCTATCTCAAGCGCGACTGGGTGCCCCAGGTATTTAGCAATCTGCTCACGCGCAGCGTTCCACAATCCAAAGTAGTGATCGGTATCGATCGCCTCTTCACCTTCGCGATACGGGATTGATAAACCGCCGCCCGCAGAGATCGCCTCCAGATCCTGATCAAATTCAATCACCTGACGCACCATCGCACCGCACACCTGCTCCAGATGCGCGTAGTCCACACCGGAGCCAATATGCATATGAATCCCCACCAGCTTCAGCTTGTAGCGCTGAATCACCTCCAGCGCCGCGGGAAGATCGCTATACCAGATCCCGTGCTTGCTGTTTTCGCCGCCGGTATTGGTTTTCTGACTGTGCCCATGCCCAAAGCCAGGGTTTACGCGTAGCCACACGCGATGGCCCGGCGAGACCTGACCCAGTTGTTCCAGCATATCCACCGACCCGGCATTTACCGGAATGCGCAATTCATGCACCCGCGCAAGCGTCGCCTCATCAATCATATCGGCGGTAAAGACGATTTCATCTTTCCCCGGTACAAAACCTGCCGCTAGTGCACGTTCAATTTCGCCCAGCGAGACGGAATCCACCTTCACGCCCTGCTCGCGCATCAGGCGCAAAATATGAATATTCGAACATGCCTTCTGGGCAAAACGCACCACGTCAAACTGGCTCAGTTTGGCAATCTGCGCGCGGATAATCTGCGCATCATAGACCCACACCGGGCAGCCGAATTCGGCAGGCAGGCGCAGCAGGTTGTCGGCGGTCAGGTCAGTGTCTGTGTTGTTGAGTGGGCGTGGCATGGTGTGCTCCGGTATTGGCTTTTTTATGATTACGCCACAGCCCGAAAAGAATAAAAAATATCGTTTTATCGTGAGTCTATGCAAAAATGATATGGATTGGTTCATTCGAGGATTGCCCATGCCCGCCGTTAACCTGCGACACATCGAAATTTTTCACGCCATCATGACGGCAGGCAATCTGACGGAAGCCGCGCGCATGCTACATACCTCGCAGCCCACCGTCAGTCGGGAACTGGCCCGATTCGAGAAAGTACTGGGATTAACGCTGTTTGAACGCACGCGTGGCCGGCTGCACCCAACCGTACAAGGGTTACGTCTGTTTGAAGAGGTGCAACGTTCGTGGTATGGCCTGGACAGAATTGTGAGCGCCGCCGAAAGCCTGCGCGAGTTTCGCCAGGGCGAATTGTCGATTGTTTGCCTGCCGGTATTCTCACAGTCCTTTTTACCACCACTGCTGCAGCCATTCCTCGCACGCTATCCGCAGGTCAATATTCAGATAGTGCCGCAGGAGTCACCGCTGCTGGAAGAGTGGCTGTCGGCTCAGCGCCACGATCTGGGGTTAACGGAAACGCTGCATACGCCAGCCGGAACAAAACGCACCGAATTGCTGGCGCTGGATGAAGTGTGTGTGCTGCCCCAGGGGCATCCGCTGACTAAGAAAGCGGTGTTAACGCCGCAGGATTTTCAGGGGGAAAACTACATCAGCCTGTCACGGACCGACAGTTACCGTCAGCTACTGGATAGCCTGTTTAATGAGCACCAGGTGAAGCGCCGTATGGTGATTGAAACCCATAGCGCCGCTTCAATTTGTGCAATGGTGCGGGCAGGCGTGGGGATCTCGGTGGTAAACCCACTGACCGCGCTGGATTACGCCAGTAGCGGGGTCGTCATCCGCCGCTTCAGTATTTCGGTACCCTTTACGGTCAGCCTGATTCACCCACTTCATCGCCCCGCCTCGGCGCTGGTTGATGCTTTTACGGCGCATCTGCAGGACCATCTACCAAGTCTTATTGACCCGCTGGAGGCTATTTTGCATCCACAACCGAAAGCATAAATGCCACCGCATCTTGCGCATGGATTGCCGCGGTGTCGAAAACCGGTAGTGGGCTTCGCTCGGTGGGAACCAGCAGACCAATCTCGGTACAGCCAAATATCACCCCTTGCGCCCCCTGTTTCGCTAACTGGTTAATGACGCTCAGGTAATAGTCGCGGGAGGACTCGCTGAATTCACCGAGACACAGCTCATCGAAAATAATTTGGTTTATTTTCTGACGGTCATCAGCTTCAGGAATCAGCGTGCTAATGCCAAATTCAGTCTGTAAACGCCCGCGATAAAAATCCTGCTCCATGGTGTAACGCGTGCCCAGTAGCGCCACGTTGCTCATCTGCTGCTTTTGTATCGCCCGCCCCGTCGCATCGGCAATATGCAGGAACGGCACATCACAGGCGCTTTCAATCGCCTCAGCAACTTTGTGCATGGTGTTGGTACACAGCACAATCCCTTCCGCACCCGCCTGCTGTAACCCCAGCGCCGCCTGCGCCAGAATATCGCCTGCTTTATCCCACTCACCGCGACTCTGGCACAACTCAATCTCGTGAAAATCCACGCTGTGCAACAGAATCTGCGCAGAATGCAGGCCACCCAGACGCTGTTTTACCCCTTCATTAATGAGTCGATAATAAGGAATGGTAGATTCCCAGCTCATACCGCCTAACAGACCGATCGTTTTCATCATTTCCCCTGACTCGTTGTTGTCTCTCCAGTGAACCAAAGATGTGATCAACTTTCCACATCTGTTGGCGTGCATTTCTTTTTTTAATTTTCTGATATAGGTTTAATGAAACATTGTTTTAATTAATTACAGGAAGGCCGGATGTTTATTTTTCATAAAGAGACCACGCTTGACGATCTGGGCAATGGCGTTACCCGGCGCATTCTTGCTCACGACGGTAACATGATGGCGGTTGAGGTGAACTTCGAGCAAGGCGCGATAGGCCCGATGCACAATCATCCGCACGAGCAGCTGACTTACGTGTTGTCCGGTGAGTTTGAATTTACCATCGGCGAAGAAAAGCATGTCGTTAGGGCGGGCGATACCCTGTATAAACAACCCAACATTAGGCATGGCTGCGTCTGTTTAAAACCGGGAACGCTGCTGGATACCTTTACGCCCATACGCGAAGATTTTCTACACGGGTAAAGCGCTAAATAAAAAAGCCGGGTATCGCTTACCCGGCCTACATGAGACGTCATCCGACACTCCGTCTCAACATTTACACCCCAATATCTCTTAACTTCTCACCTGCCATCAGCTTACGTTCGATATGCTCAAGCGTGACGTTTTTGGTTTCTGGAATCAGCCAGAACGTAATACCGATAAACACGACGTTCAGCGCAGTATATAGCCAGAACGTACCGGCGGCGCCAATGCTATCGAGCAGCGTCAGGAACGTTGCACCAATGATCATGTTCGACACCCAGTTGGTGGTGGTGGAGCAGGTAATACCAAAATCACGGCATTTCAGCGGCTGAATTTCCGAACACAGGATCCACACCACCGGCGCGGCGCTCATCGCATAGCCTGCAATACACATCATCGTCATGCCAACTGACAGCCAGGATAGTCCACTGGAAGCCGTGCCGTTATCAAACTGCATCAGGCAATATCCGAGCACCAGCGTCCCGATGGCCATTACGCTGAAACCAATTTTCAGCGCCGGTTTACGTCCTGCTTTGTCGACCGTGAAGACGGCAATAAAGGTAGCGAACATAAACGTTAAGCCAACCACCAGCGTGGCAATCATCTGCTGCTCTGTGGTGGTAAAACCCGCCATTTTGAAAATGCGCGGCGCGTAATACATGATGATGTTCATCCCGGTGAACTGCTGCATAGCCTGCAGTAACATTCCAAGAAAAACTGCGCGGCGCACGTTACGGTTAATTTTAAACAGCGCCCAACCACCCTGCTTCAGCTTCAAGCTTTCACGGATTTCGTTCAGCTCATCGCGGGCCTTTTCTGACGTATCGCGCAGCATGCGCAATACTTCTTCAGCTTCAATGTGGCGACCTTTTTCCGCCAGCCAGCGCGGGCTGTTGGGCAGGAACACAACCAGAATAATCAGCAATACAGCCGGAAGAGCCAGCACGCCCAGCATAGCGCGCCAGTTACCGCTGTAGCTGAACGCGGTATCGGACAAAAAGGCCAGAACGATGCCCAACGTCACCATCAGCTGATACATACTGATCATCTTGCCACGCACGTTTTCGCTGGCCATTTCAGAGAGATAGAGCGGTGCGGTGTAAGAGGCGATCCCCACCGCAACGCCCAGTACCACGCGGGCAAAAATGAGCATTTCTACGCTGGAGGCAAACGCCGAGCCCAGAGATCCGACGACGAAAAGGATCGCCCCCGCCATCAGACTGTATTTACGTCCCAGGCGGAATGACAGCCAACCGTTAAACAGCGCACCAATTGCCGCGCCCAGCATCATGCTGCTGACCACCCACTCCTGCAGGCGGCTGGTCAACACAAAGTGATCGGTGATGAAAGGCAACGCCCCGGCAATCACGCCAATATCCAGGCCGAATAACAACCCTGCGACAGCCGCAGAGATAGAAACAAACATATTCATACGTCGCGTATCGCGCACTGGGCGCGGCGCTAAAGCAGCATCATTATTTATTGAGACCATTTTTTCCTGCCAGATACAGAGTAACCATGCCATTGAAAGTAAGGGATCCCTTGCAGGAAGCGTCAGGCGGGAAACGGCAAAAACATGGATTAAATAGCTACACCACATCGTTATGTGATGGATATTCCAATTTTAAAATTTACCGACAATCACTCAATTAAATTTAATTTATTGATATTAAAGAATATTAAAAACAATAAATTGATACGTATGAAATTTAATATGGAATAATTTATAACCACAATATGGATTTTAATGATTCAAAAGTAAAAAAAACCCTGCCATTTAGCAGGGTTTGTTGGCTATGGAAAGCAATTAACGCGCCAGCCAGCCGCCGTCTACCGCAACGGTATAGCCGTTGATATAGTCAGATGCGCTGGACGCCAGGAACACGACAGGCCCCATCAGGTCGCTCGGCAGACCCCAACGCCCCGCCGGAATACGATCGAGGATTTCTGCGCTACGCTGCTCATCAGCACGCAGCTGTTGAGTGTTATTCGTCGCCATGTAACCCGGTGCAATCGCGTTGACGTTGATGTTATGTTTTGCCCACTCGTTCGCCATCAGACGGGTAACACCCATTACGCCGCTTTTAGACGCGGTGTAAGACGGCACGCGGATCCCGCCCTGGAAGGAAAGCATAGAGGCGATGTTGATAATTTTACCGCCGTTACCCTGGGCGATAAAGTGCTTCGCCGCGGCCTGAGACATAAAGAACACGCTCTTAATGTTCAGGTTCATCACGTCATCCCAGTCTTTTTCGCTGAAGTCGATCGCATCGTCACGACGGATAAGACCCGCGTTGTTGACCAGAATATCGATATGGCCGAATTCTGCCACTGCGCGCTCCAGCAGCGCCGGAATACCGTCGATTTGACGCAGATCGGCGGTCAGGCTTAAAAAACGGCGGCCCAGTGCGGTCACACGTTCGATGGTTTCTGTCGGTTCAACAATGTTGATACCGACGATATCGCAGCCCGCTTCAGCCAGGCCCAGCGCCATACCCTGACCCAAACCGGTATCACAACCGGTCACAACGGCGACTTTACCTTCAAGAGAGAATGCATTCAAAATCATTGTAAATCCTTAATTTTTTATAATGCCCGCCGCAGCAGGCACGGCTGTCGCCCGCAACTAGCGCAGATCTTTTACTGCAACATGGTCCATATCATCAAAGACCTGGTTTTCGCCGACCATGCCCCAAATGAACGTATACGCTTTTGTGCCGACACCGGAGTGAATAGACCAGCTTGGAGAAATCACCGCCTGCTCGTTGTGCATCACAATATGACGCGTTTCCTGAGGCTGCCCCATCATGTGGAATACGCAGGTATCTTCTTCCATATTGAAGTAGAAATAGACTTCCATACGACGTTCATGGGTATGACACGGCATGGTGTTCCACAGGTTACCCGGTGCCAGTTCAGTCAGACCCATGCTCAACTGGCAGGTTTCCAGAACATCCGGCACAAAGTATTTGTTGATGGTACGACGGTTACTGGTGAGGTTATCGCCCAGCGTCACTGGCGCAACGTCTGCAGGCGTGACTTTCTTAGTTGGGTAAGTCGTGTGGGCCGGCGCGCAGTTGTAGTAAAACTTCGCCGGTTTTGTCGTATCAATACTGGCGAATACCACTTCTTTTGCCCCTTTCCCGACGTACAGCGCGTCGCGATGGCCAATTTCATAGCACTGGCCGTCAACGGTAATCGTGCCCGGGCCGCCGATATTGATCACACCCAGTTCACGACGTTCGAGGAAATAGGTTACGCCCAGCTGTTTGCCGACTTCGCCACCCACAGAGACGGTTTTGGCCACTGGCATAATGCCGCCAACAATGATGCGGTCGATGTGGCTGTAGACCATGGTGTATTCATCTGCGACAAACACTTCTTCGACCAAAAACTCATTACGCAGCCCCTGAGTGTCCAGGGTTTTCGCATGCGCACTATGGATGCTTTGTCTTACGTCCACATTTACCTCCAGTGATAAATTGACCGTGAATGCTTAAACGAATAGCAAAACGCTGTTCCGTTTTATCTTATGCACTCATGATATTCCTCCCTGAATGTGTTTTCAATTATAAATAAAACGATGTTTCACTTTTTTCGCATCTTATTATCAAAAGTGTAAGTGCGATCACGCTAGCGCGTATGAATAGCGAAATGGACTTTAATAAAATGATTGAATAACAATACGATAAATTTATTTATTCATTAGGGGCGGGGATAAAAAATGGAAAATTCAGCCGAGATGATCAGTCGAAAAGACACCTTTTCTAACAAAGTGCGCAGTTAATCACATGAAATGAAACAATGTTTTGATAAGTTAACTTTGTTTAGAGTGTATGTTTCTGTAACTGGCCTTGCCCTCCTGCTGGAGGGCTTTTTTACAGGTGCAGGGAAACTCTTAGAAAGGCGTTTAAGACGGTAAATGTAAGATCGTTAATCTCGTTCGATAGCGAGCGCCACCCCCTGACCACCACCGATACACAGCGTTGCCAGGCCCTTATGCGCCCGACGCTTCACCATTTCATGCACCAGCGAAACCAGAATTCGGCAGCCAGATGCGCCAATCGGGTGACCGAGCGCAATGGCTCCGCCGTTAACATTCACCCGCCGTTCATCCCACTCCAGCATTTTCCCAACGGATAATGCCTGCGCGGCGAAGGCCTCATTAGCTTCGATAAGATCAACATCTGCCAGTTGCCAGCCCACACGCTCAAGGCAGCGGCGGGTCGCATACACTGGCGCAATCCCCATGAGCGCAGGGTCGACCCCGACGCTGGCAAAGGCGCGAATACGGGCCAGTACAGGTAAGTTCAACTCTTGCGCCTTGGCCTCGCTCATCATCATCACAGCAGCGGCGCCGTCATTGATGGATGACGCGTTACCTGCCGTTACCGAACCGAGCCTGTCAAAGGTAGGATCCAGACGCGCCAGCCCTTCGGCGCTGGCATCGGTACGGGGCTGCTCGTCGGTATCCACCACCAATGATTGCCCATTACGCTGTGTTACCACCGGCACGATTTCATCTTTAAAGCGTCCAGCATCAATTGCCATCCGCGCTTTGTGCTGCGAGTGCAGCGCGTAGGCATCCTGCAATTCGCGGCTAATGCCGTATTCTCGCGCCAGGTTTTCCGCGGTAACGCCCATGTGATAATCGTTGAAGGCATCCCACAGACCGTCATGTACCAGGCTGTCGACCAGTTGGCTGTTCCCCAGCTGTGCGCCGGTGCGGCTATCGGTAAGGACATGCGGGGCACGGCTCATATTCTCTTGCCCGCCCGCAATCACAATGTCGGCTTCGCCGCACTGGATAGCCTGGGTCGCCAGATGCAGCGCTTTCAGGCCCGAACCGCAGACATCGTTAATGGTGATGGCGGAAACGGTATTGGGTAGCCCACCATTGATGGCAGACTGACGCGCCGGATTCTGCCCGGCACCTGCGGTAAGCACCTGACCGAGGATCACTTCATCCACAGCATGAACGTCCACGCCTGTGCGTTCCAGTAAAGCCCTGACCACCATGCTGCCTAATTCAACGGCAGAATGGCGCGCCAGCGTCCCCTGGAAGCAGCCAATCGGTGTCCTTAACGCCCCGACTATCACAACCTCTTTCATCACCACCTCAGCGCAAAATAACACCGCAATAGTAGATGATTGTTAAAAAGAGTTATCAAGGTTGTTTAAAAACGGTGATTTTTATCACAAAGGAAATTCGTATCATTTATTGGTCATCTGAACGCCACTCTGCTGTAAATGGTCGCGCAGCCAACTTCCCGCCACGCCAGGCGGTGATTTCTTATTCCACAACAGATCGATAGAGATAGCCTTTGGCCAGCCGGGCAGCTTTAATTGAACCAATGGTTTTTCTGCCGCAAACTCCTCCACCAGCGCACACGGGAGCGCGCACCAGCCGAATCCCTGAACAGCCATACTTAGCAATAACAGGTAGTTAGGAGCCGACCAGACGGGACCGCGCGCCACGTTAGTCCCGCTTTCCAGATAGGTATTCAGACGCAGCTCGCGCCAGGTATGCAGCTGTTCCCACTGCAGTTTTTCTTGAGCCGCCAAAGGATGCGATACCGCCACGTACAATCCCATCCAGGTTTGCATCGGCAGACGCGTAACGCCCATGTCGGTCGGGTAATCCTCCCGCGCTTCGATCAACCCCACCTGAGCACGTCCTTTTTGCAGCAGATCGATCACGTCCTCGTCTTCGCCAATCAGACATTCAAACTCGGTATGGGGAAACTTACGGTCAAACTGCACCATCAACTCTTCCAGCACATCCGGATGCAGCGTGTCTGACAACACGAAGGTCAGACGCGCTTCCGTTTCACCCGACAGCGAAATCGCCGCCTCGTCCAGACGATCGCTCGCTGACAGAATGGCCTGCACATAACCCAGCACCCGCTTACCTTCTTCGGTCAGCGTTGGCTGGCGCGATGAACGGTCAAACAGCGCAAAACCAAGGTCGGCTTCCAGATGCGCAATGGCCGTACTGATGGTGGACTGGCTTTTGCGCAGCCGCCGGGCCGCAGCAGAAAATGAGCCGCAGGAAACGGTCTCTACAAATGCCGTTAACGCTTCAGGAGAGTAACGCATGAACTATCTACTTTATCGATGGGTACTATCTTTTAGATATCACATTAAACGATAAAATTGCCACCATTCCGTTATCCGGGCATCAAAGAAGGTTTTAGGTTATGCAACACGATACAGTCCAACGCCGCTCGTTAGTAGAGCGTATTTTTCATGCCGTCTGCTTTGAAGGCATTGCCACCGCTGTTCTCGCACCAACCACCGCATGGTTGATGCAGCGCTCGGTGCTGGAAATGGGCGGACTGACCATTCTTCTCGCCACTACAGCGATGATCTGGAATATCATTTATAACGCCCTGTTTGACCGTCTGTGGCCGTCGCACCTGGTAAAACGTACGGCGAAAGTGCGAGCATTTCACGCCTTAGGTTTTGAGAGTGGTTTTATTGTGATTGGGGTGAGCATCGTGGCGTATGTGCTGAACGTCAGCCTGCTTCAGGCATTCACGCTGGAAATAGGTTTCTTCCTGTTCTTCCTGCCGTATACCATGTTCTATAACTGGGCTTATGACACGTTACGCGAGCGTGTTATGAAGCGTCGTCAGCAGCGCGTTACTGCCTGATAATTAAAATAATAGTCGGAATTTTCTCGGTTCCGGCTATTCATCCATTCACCAGCCCGCTTGTTCACACCTCCCCCAGCCCCTGCCATTTGTGGTAAATTGCGCTTCTTTTTGTTTATTTTATAGTTGATACGTTCAAATAATGTCGAAATTTTGGTCAAAAGAAGAGACTCTCTGGAGCTTCGCACTATATGGGACTGCCGTCGGCGCAGGAACCCTATTCCTCCCCATACAGCTGGGTTCTGCAGGTGCGGTGGTGCTGTTTATCACCGCTCTCGTCGCCTGGCCTTTAACCTACTGGCCGCACAAGGCGCTGTGCCAGTTTATCCTGTCTTCAAAAACGTCGGCTGGTGAGGGGATCACTGGCGCGGTTACACACTACTACGGCAAGAAGATTGGCAGCCTGATCACCACCCTCTATTTTATTGCCTTCTTTGTGGTGGTACTGATCTACGCCGTGGCGATAACCAACTCACTCACCGAACAGCTGGCAAAACATATCGAGATAGATCTTCGCGTGCGTATGCTGGTCAGTCTGGGCGTGGTACTGGTGCTGAATTTAATTTTTCTGATGGGTCGACAAGCCACCATCCGGGTGATGGGCTTTCTGGTGTTCCCGCTCATCGCGTATTTTTTATTCCTTTCGCTCTACCTGACTGGAAGCTGGCAGCCAACGTTACTCACCGGCCAGATGTCTGTCGATCAGCACACGCTTCATCAGGTTTGGATATCTATTCCCGTGATGGTTTTCGCTTTTAGCCATACGCCAATTATCTCCACGTTCGCCATTGATCGACGTGAGAAATATGGCGAGCAGGCCATGGGTAAATGCAAAAAAATCATGAAGGTAGCCTACGTCATCATCTGCCTGAGCGTGCTGTTTTTCGTTTTCAGCTGTTTGCTTTCGATTCCGACAAACTATATCGAGGATGCAAAAAATGAAGGCGTGACCATTCTGTCAGCACTATCGATGATGCCTAACGCACCGGCATGGCTGTCGATTTCCGGGATCATCGTTGCCGTCGTAGCGATGTCAAAATCGTTCCTTGGCACCTACTTTGGCGTGATTGAAGGGGCAACGGAGGTAGTAAAAACATCGTTGCATCAGGTGGGTGTGAAGAAAAGCCGGGCCTTTAACCGCGCCCTGTCCATCATGCTGGTCTCGGCTATCACGTTTATCATCTGCTGCATCAATCCTAATGCTATTTCAATGATTTACGCGATTAGTGGGCCGCTGATTGCCATGATTTTGTTTATCATGCCGACATTGTCTACCTATCTGATCCCAGCGCTGAAGCCGTACCGTTCAGTGGGTAACCTGATAACGTTGATTGTCGGTCTGCTGTGCGTATCTGTGATGTTTTTTGGCTAAATGACGTTATCAACGGCTCATTCATCAGTGTGAGGATGAGCCGTTAAACTGGCTTATTTGATGTACGAATCCAGTACTTTCAGAATCACATCCAAATCTTCTTCGCGCTTAATTTCATCGCCCTGATGCACAATGTGCTCGGTCAGATGACCTTTAATCACTTCGCGCATTAATCCATTTACCGCCCCGCGGATCGCCGCTATTTGCTGCAATACCGCCGCGCATTCATGCGGTTCATCCAGCATGGTTTTCAACGCCGCTACCTGCCCCTGAATCTTGCTGGTTCGGGCTTTCAGTTTTTGTTTGTCGCGGATCGTATGTGACATAACTTTACCTTTTTAACGTCTGGCTGTAAGGACAATACCATCGACATTCTACTGGGGGGTAGTATTTGATACTGGGGGGGAGTAGAATCAGGCGAAATTAAACAACTAAGAATCATTCTCATGGGTGAGTTTTCTACGCTTCTTCAGCAAGGCAACGCCTGGTTTTTCATTCCCAGCGCGATTCTATTAGGTGTGTTGCACGGTCTGGAACCAGGGCATTCCAAGACGATGATGGCGGCCTTTATTATTGCTATTAAGGGGACCATCAAACAGGCGGTGATGCTGGGGCTGGCAGCAACGCTGTCGCATACCGCCGTAGTATGGCTGATTGCGCTCGGTGGGATGTATATCAGTAAAGCGTTTACCGCCCAGGCCGTTGAGCCCTGGCTGCAATTTGTCTCGGCGATAATTATTCTCGGGACCGCATTCTGGATGTTCTGGCGAACCTGGCAGGGAGAGCAGAACTGGCTGGCCCAGACGCATCACGACCACGATCACGGGCATCACCACCACCATGATCATGACGACCATCACCACCATCATCATGACCACGATGACGATCATCACCATCATCATCACGAACACGAGCATAATCACGACCATGGCGCACTGGCCGGACTCACCGAAGGCTCAAAAGAATATCAGGATGCCCACGAACGGGCGCATGCCACCGATATTCAGCGCCGCTTTGCGGGCAAAGAGGTCACCAACGGCCAAATATTACTGTTCGGTCTGACCGGCGGGCTGATCCCGTGCCCAGCTGCCATTACGGTACTGCTGATATGCATCCAGCTCAAAGCCTTCACGCTGGGCGCCACCATGGTGCTGTGCTTTAGCCTCGGGCTGGCGATAACGCTGGTAACAGTGGGCGTGGGTGCGGCAATCAGCGTGCAGCAGGCAGCCAAACGATGGAGCGGATTTAACACGCTGGCACGCAAAGCGCCCTATTTTTCCAGCGTGCTCATTGCAATGGTCGGCGTATATATGGGGATTCACGGCTATATGGGGATCGTCGGTTAATATATGGGAGCGCAGCAGCGATAGCCGCTGCGCGGAAAACCAAACTAGCTTGCGACATTCCCCCACACCAGTTGGCCTTTGTGGAAGGTCGCAGTGCGTGGGGAGATTCGCGCGACCGCTTCCGCTGAGCATGAGGCATCTACCAGCACAAAGCTGGCTTCATCCTGCGCTTTCGGCCAGACGCGCTCACCTTTATCGTTAAGCGGCAGCACATCACCGGTAGCGAGGAACAGCGCCCGCGACAGATTAAGTTCATTCGGGCGAATATAGAGCTGCGCGTACAGATTCGCCTTCTCCAGCATGTCTCCCAGCCCGTACGGCGACCAGTGGTCAATCACGCTGTCGGTTCCGGTAATCACTTCCACACCTTTGTCACGTAGCTGCTTGAGCGGCATGTGCATCGTGCCAATCGGCACCGTCGAGGCAATGGTAATCTGCTGCGCCGCCATGCGGGATGCGAGTTCATCCACCTGCTGTTCGTTCAGCGTAGACAGCGCAAACGCGTGGCTGATGGTCAGTTTGCCCTTTAACTGCGGCGTTTTCTCCACCGTTTCTACCATGTAATTCACCGCCGCCACGCCCGCCGGACTGGTTTCATGCAGATGGATATCCACGCCTTTGTTGTAATCGAGCGCAATCTGGAACATGGTGTCGAGGGATTTTTCCATCGCCCCATCCACGCTGGTTGGGTCCAGACCGCCGACATAATGCGCTCCCGCCTGCATCGCTTCACGCATTAGCGGTTCAGATTTTGATAACAGCAGACCATGCTGTGGAAATGCCACAATTTCACAGGCAAAACCCGGCTGGCGACGCGCCAGCACCGCCTGCAGGTTCTCCAGGTTTTTCAGTCCGGAAACCGGTTCTATGTTGCAGTGGCTGCGGGCAATCGAGGTACCTTTTGATTGCAGCAGATCGATCAGCTTTTCCGCGCGCTCCTGGGTGTAAGGCTGGAGTTCAGGCAGCAGCTTTTGTTCCAGGCGGATCATATCCTGAATGGTGGTGCCCGCCGGACGGTTCAGCGAACGCCAGGGACCGCCGTAAAAGGTTTTATCCAGATGGATATGCATGTCGCGCATGGCGGGCAGCATCAGCTTTCCACCCGCATCGTAGTGCGGCAGCGTCGCATCCGGATGCTGCTTATTCTCGCGCAGCGCAACTATTTTCCCGTCCTGGATTTCAACGGTTTGCAGCGCGGTACGGGTGTGCACCACCACTGAGTTTTCGTAATCAAACCCCGCTTCCAGCAGGACGTTATCCAGGTAATAGTGCTTATCGTTAATCGTCATTGTGCTCTTCGACCCGCAGGTGTTCCCGACAGGATTAGCAGCATATGCGACTGGGGCGACTGCGCCAAACAGCGCGGCAGCAGTGACCATTTTTCCGCTCTGGCTTAAAAATTCACGGCGGCTGTTACTTTCCTTCATTCGCATCTCCTCTCAGGAATGGACAATATGGGTGCCCGTTTCGCCGCGCAGTGCGGCGGGCAGGCATTCCGGCGTGGTGATGATCACTCGTTTACCGCCATGCTCCAGAAACGCCAGGCTGGCAACAATCTTGGGTAACATGCTGCCCGGCGGGAAATGTCCCTCCTGCATGTAACGGGTCATCGTGGCGACATCCACCGTATCCAGCGTCTGCTGGTTAGGTTTGCCAAAATGAATACAGACCTGCTCGACGCCGGTGGTGATCACCAGAATGTCGGCACGGATCTCCTGTGCCAGCAACGCCGTGGAGAGATCTTTATCAATCACTGCATCCACGCTCTGGTAATCCCCCTGATCGCTACGCACCACCGGGATGCCACCACCACCCGCACCAATCACTACAAACCCCTGCTGGGTCAGCGTTTTGATCGCCTCTGCTTCAACAATACGTTTTGGTTCAGGGGAAGCCACAACCCGGCGGTAGCCACGCCCCGAATCCTCAACAAAGCGCCAGCCTGGATTGACCCGCAGCAACTCATCGCGCTGCGCTGCACTAAAGAACGCCCCGATAGGCTTGGCCGGGTTAGCAAAACCGGGATCGTTTTTGTCGACCTCCACCTGCGTGACCACCGTGACCGCCTTCTGCTCGCCGCGTCGTGCCAGACGGTTGTTCAGCGCCTGTTGGATCAAATAGCCGATGCCCCCCTGCGTATCTGCGACGCAGTTTGCCAGCGGGGTAAGCGGCAACCCTTCACGCTCGTGCGCGATTTCCGCACGTCGGAGATCCAGCCCCACCTGCGGCCCGTTACCGTGTGTCAGCACAATGTTGTAGTCCGATGCCAACATCTCCAGCACCGTATCCGCCACCGCCTTCACCGCTTCAGCCTGGTGCTCAATCGACTGGCTGGCGTTATCTTTGATAATGCTGTTGCCGCCAATGGCAACGACCACAAGTTCTTTCATAGTGTTATCTTCCGCTTACAGGCGATTCAGGTCGTTTTCGTCGGTTCCTGCTCAGGCGCAGTCACCGCTTCACGGCTATCCAGAACATGCTTGAGGACAAACATGCCGCTCATCATCAGGTAGGCCACAACAAACATCATCGAGCTGCCCTCAGCAAAGCCAACTGCCGGGGAGTGGATCACGCCAAACAGCGATAACAGTGCCCCAAAGGCTGCGGCAATCGCCCCGCGCAGCGGCTTATTCATAATGGCGAAGATAGCGACGCAGCCCCACAGCATGCTGGCCAGCGGCGCACCGCTTCCCAGATGCACCAGTCCGTCGTAATAGACACCTTTGCTGTGCAGTAAGTCGCTACCCAGTTTCCCCGCGGATGTTCCGGCGGCGCCCATCACGCTGTTAACGATGGTCAATGCCCAGTTAGCGATCCACGGGAACAGGCAGATGAAGATGACAGGAACCTCGACTTTGGGCGTTTCTCGCACCACCTGGTTGGCGGTCACCACACCGATAAACACCAGAATCGGCACTATCGCAGTCATCGGAATAATGGCGAGCATAAACGCGCCCAGGCCAAACAGCGGTACCAGGAACATGGTGATGCCTGAAGCGAGGGTATAGCCGATGCTGGCGCCCATCGCTTTCCAGCCCGCATGCCCAACATACACGGTCACCGGGAACGGGTTGCCCAGCATGCAGCCAAGCATGGAGGCAAAGCCGTTCGCCATCATCACCTTGCGGGTGTTGTACTCATCCCCCGCCGCGTGCGCACTTTCAATGTTCTCAAGGTCGAAAATGTAGTTCGCCAGACCCAGAGGAACCGCAGAAGCCAGATACGGCAGTGCATGCGGCAAACCTTGCAGGAAGCTGTCGACATGAATTTCCGGCGGGTTGAAGCCAAAGGAAGACATCGACGCTTTAATGGCTTCCGGGCTTTGTAAACCGGAGATCCACGCCAGGGCCGTACCGGCAATCAGCAGCAGCAAGCCGGTAGGAATGCGGGCAAAAATCGGCTTCTTACCGAACCAGTTAATGAAGATCAGCAACAGGACGATGAAGGAGACGGTTGGCGCTTCGAATGCCTGCAGCATCGGGTTCATCGCCAGCAGCAACAGTCCCAGGCCGGACAGACAAGAAAGCAGTACCGTACGTGGAATCATCTTGCGGATGGTCTCGCCCAGAAAGGAGCCGCCGACCAGGATCAACGCTTCGACAAAGCACCACACCAGGGCTATCTGGATAGCAAAGTTGGCATCTTTGGTTTGCTGATAAACCGGCATCAGTACCAGGAAGGTTACGGTAAAGATTGACGGTGCGCTCGGTCCGGACGGCAGCGCCGTCACATCTTTACGCCCGGTGTGTTTTGCCATCTGCAGGCCAAACCAGGCGTAGCAGACGCTGGCCACCAGCACCGCCAGACCAAAGGCAGGCGCAATGCGACCATAGACAATTTCGGTAGGGATCCCGACAACAAAAATGAGCAGCCCCATCATTGTCAGCAGGTTAGTCAGGTTGTTGGTCATCAGCCCAAAGTAAGCTGCCCAGTCACCACGTTTCCATTCTAGTTTTATGCTGTTCATGGAATATCCTTAACAGGTTAAGCATCGTTTGCGATCGCGGAGATCGCCCAGCCCTGCAGGTAAGCAACGTTTTTCGCTTCGCTACTGTGGGGCTAACCGCGTTAGCCCCGATTGTTGTTATTGGCAGTAGCGGTCGCGCCAGTTGAGGATCGCCTTTTCAAAACAGGCGAACGGCGGGTGGACTATTCCGGCGCCGATCATGCCGATCCCCGCGTCTTTGTGCGCAATGGCGGTGTTAATCACCGGCAGAATGCCGGTGCTGCCCACGCGCGTAATATCGATAGCAGTCGGTACGCCCATAAAACCCAGCAGCGGAATGGTGACGTTGGGGTTTTCGCCGAGAGTGATTTCACGCATCTGGCGAGAGAAATCAACGGCCTCTTCGACCGTACCACCCACCAGTGCCACGATGGCCGGCGCCGTCGCCATGGCGAAACCGCCAATGCCGTAGGTTTCGGTGATCGCGCTATCGCCAATATCACGTCCGGAATCTTCCGGCTTGTAGCCCGCAAACATCGGGCCAATCACCTGCTGCGCCGGACCGGTAAACCACTGACCCGGTAAGCCGCTGATGCGCAAACCGAACTCAACACCGTTTCGCGCCATCGTCGTCACCACGGTGCTGTATTCAATGCCGTGGGCGGCGTCCATTGCGGCTTTACACATCGCCATCCAGGTCGGTCCGGAGAAGTAATCGCTGCTGAGGACGAACTCGAACACCTCACGCTGCTGCTCAACCGGATAGCCGGTCTGAATAATCCACGGCGTCAGCGCCTGAATCAGCAGCGCCGTCCCGGCGTTATTGCGGTTATGACACTCATCGCCCATGTGCAGCGCCTGCGCCAGCATCAGGCGCAAGTCTATTTCTCCCGCCAGCTTCATGGCGTCGCGCAGCATCGGTCCCAGCACATCACGCATCCAGTTCAGACGATCAATAACGCTCTGATCGTTCGCGCCCATACGCAGGATCTTCGCCATCTGCTCGCTCATATTGGTATATGCGCGGTTGCCGTAGGTTTTGTTCTCAACGATGTGCATAAACATCGACGCTGACGTCACACCCGCCATCGAGCCAACGCAGTCATGCTCGTGACATGGTGAGAAGATAATTTCACCCGAGGCGGCCAGTTCGGCAGCTTCATCCAGATCTTTCGCCAGTCCTTCAAACACCAGCGCCCCGGTTACCGCGCCCTTCATTGCACCGCACATTTTTTCCCAGCGGATTGGCGGCCCGGCGTGCAGGATGGTGTTGCGGGTCATCCCCGGCACGACATTGATTGCCTGGTCATAGCCAATCAGCACCGGATGCGACTGAATAATACGTTCCAGCGCCTGCTGGTTAGCGGCAGCGATTTTGTCTGCCAGCGGCGAATCGGCAATCTCGTCCAGTGCAGCAACCACCTGCATGTTGCCCTGGCCCGGCGGCGTCCAGTCGAGCTGGGTCACGGGAACGTTCTGCTTTTTCAGGTCATCGCTGAACATCGCGATACCGACATTAATCACATTCAGCGGCTGGTTAAACAGTGTCTGGCTCATCAGGCTTCCTCCCCTTTACAGATAAATTCACGCGCCAGCAATCCGGTGTTGGTGCTACTGCTCGCCCAGATAACGCCCGCATCAGTCAGCATCTGACATTGTTTTTCCAGCGACGGCGTATCAAGATCGGTTCCCAGCACATAGCCGAGAATCTCAAGCGGACGACCGTCTGAGGCGGCGATCGCTTTGGCTTCAACGATCGCGTCGAGCATCACGCCAACCGGATCTTCATGCGATCCAAAACCAAGGACGAAGTCCATCACGATCACGCCGACTTCAGGATCGCGCGCTTCCTGCAACAGACGACTAATGCGGTTGGTGGGATCGATCATCGGGTGCGGTTTACCGTTGGTAAAATCGTCATCACCGAAATCGAGGAAGGTATGCGCCACGCTGCGGTTGAGATCTTGCAGGCGGAACGCCGGATCCGGATGAATGTTGCTGTAAACTTCGGCATGTTTTTCCATGGCAGCAAACATCGCCTCATCGCACAACGTGCCACCGCAGAACAAGCCACGGATGTACTTTTGTTGCGGGGTCAGACGGGCGCGAACCTCTTCAATCAGCGGCCAGTTGAGCGGATGCAGATCCAGGCTCTCTTTTTTCACGCCGGTCAGCAGTACCGCTTTCAACGCCGCCTCTTTAGTACCGCGGGCAAACTGTAGGCCTTTTTCATCCGCAGGCGCGGCTTCACGTCCGAGGAAACACACCACCACGGGCTTATGACAGGCGCGCGCACGTTCCAGCACCTTGCGCGCCACCGCTGGCGCAGGAGGTTTGGAGATAAGCGCGATGATCTCAGTTTGCGGATCGGCCTCCAGCATGCCAATCGCGTCAAGCATCATCAGGCCGCCAATCTTCTCACTCAGATCGCGTCCACCGGTGCCAATCAGTTGAGAAATTCCGCCGCCAAACTCGTGAATGCGTACGCTCAGCTCCTGGCTACCGGTACCGGACGCACCAATAATTCCGATGTTGCCGCGACGCACTGCGTTGCCAAAACACAGCGCCGCGCCGTTAATGATGGCGGTTCCGCAGTCTGGCCCCATCATCAACAGTCCTTTTTCGTGCGCCAGTTGCTTAAGCGTCAGCTCGTCTTCAAGAGAGACGTTGTCAGAGAACAACATCACGTTGAGGTTATTTTGCAGCGCCTGACGCGCTTCACGCGCGGCAAACAGGCCATTGACCGAGATCACCGCCAGGTTGCTGTCGGGAACGTGCTTCTTCGCGCTGGCGAGCGTGGCATAGCGCGCTTCGTGCTGGCCACCCTGCTCTTTATGCGTAAACAGATCGTCAATCGCCACCAGCGTTTGCGCGTTTGCTTCGTCGCTCGCGCCTTTAATGACAATCATCAGATCGCCACTCTTCGCCTCTTCCAGCTCAGGCGTGAGCAGGCCGAGATTCTTCAGCACGCCCTTATTCATTTCTGTCGCCATAGCCACGAACGCCTGCTCAACACCATCGAGCTTATTTGCGCGCGTGGAGATAGACATCAGTGAGACAGAATCAAAATACGTGTTCTTTTTAACAACTATCCTGATCGACATAATTCCCTCCAGACCTGTGGCTCAGGGCGCAGGCATCCGCCATGCCATACAGCATGTCGCAGCCAGAACTTGAGCCAATATTTTTAATGTCAGTAATATATTGTGTAGAAACGGGTTGTTGCTCAGTAATAATATGGTTGAGCAGCCGTCCAATGCTTTCCCGATAACGCTGATGAAAAGCTTCCTCTAATGTTATTTTGCTGAGTAGCGTCGTATTATTTCCGGCACATTGTAAAGCTGCTAAAAAATCTTCACGATATTTCCTCAGCGGATGCCCGGGAATAAATAGAATAGTGCTTAGGCCCACTAAATAATCATCCGATGAGGGCGTCAGACCAATCCCCAGACCAATTAAATGGCTGACCGCTGTAGAGATATTTTCTCCTGTACGCAACGCCGTCAGTAATGTTTGTCGGCGGTTGTGTAATTGACGGGTGATTTCCTGAAAAAACGGATTGTCACCCTGATACAGAAATAATGTGTCGTCGCTTCTTAGCTGTTGGCGGATAACCTCATCCCAATGCTGCCAGCCGACTGCGGCAAGACTTGCTGCATCAGATGTCCACCGTGGTATTCGCCACAGCAGGCAACCGGCGGTTTCTATCCATTTATCATTGCCAACAACTATTCCCGACCCGCTAAAATTGACCAGCTCACCGGGATGAAACAGGTCTTCACAATGCGTCAGCGCCAGCCGACAGCTGTTAGGTGCGTTATCACAATCTTCACTCAGTAACGTCAGCAACCGCTGCTGTTCAGGTATCAACAGGTTTACCGCGTGGGAAAAAACCTGTTCAACCCGCCCCGTTCCCCGGAAAGTGAGAAACGCGCTGTCTGCGGTTAGCGCCCGTACGCATCGCCGTGATGGCGTAGCGATAATGGCGCTCCTGTGTCAGGCTCCGGCCGCAATCAGCAGCTCGGCAATTTCGTGGTACCCTTTCTCTCGCGCCAGTTCCAGCGGGGTTTTACCGTATTTATCCGTCATGTGCGGATTTGCGCCATGGTCGAGCAGCAGCTTAACGATCTCCTGCTGCTTCGCGCCACCGTCATTAAGTACGATGGCTTCCAGGAGCGGCGTCCAGCCAACAAAATTAGTATGGTTGACATTGATATCGGTACGCAGCAGCAGCTCACGCACGATCTCGACATGGCCTTTTTCGCTGGCTGGCGTAATACCGACACCGCCAAAACGGCTCAGACAATTAAGGTCAGGGTTAGCCGGTAATACCGTACGCAACAGCGTTAAATCATTCGTCAGGCAGCTAATCAGGAAGGGGTTAAAACAAGTTTGATCTTGTTTATTAATATCGGCACCCTCAGCAATCAATAAAGAAACACAGTCATAATGTTTATTCAGGCTGGCAATAATAATGGCAGTACGCCCCTGGCGGTTAGTGGCATTAATATCCACATTTTTTGCCAGACAGGATTTTAATCCATCGGCATTGCCCTGTTCTGCCGCCAGCAGAAATTCAGTAATGAGTTCTTTCTCTGACATAATCGCTCTCCTGCAGTTTTTTAGACTTTTTAAATATCCGATAACCTGAGAATAGCAACAGAGTGCAGAGAATAACATCCGCTTAAATTTCATTCATCGTAAGCGCATCGATTATTGAATCAATTTTAACAATGAGAACAAAACGTGCTGTAGTGCAATCTTTCCCTTATGGCTGGGGCCCTTTTAGCCACTAATCAGTAGTCCGGTGAATCAGGCGGTATGCTGCACGGATAGCGGCCTGCAATTAAAATACAGAAGTGTGATTGCCTTCAAATCAAATGTAAAACTAGTGTTAAATTTTGTTCAAAACTGATTGCTCTGTATAAGGATTACAAATACATTCAACAATCATCGTGTTGCGGATGCGCATTGTCGCCGGAGGGGAGAAAGATGAATTCAATATTTACCGAGGAAAACCTGCTGGCGTTTACGATGGCAGCCCGCTACAGCAGCTTTAGCAAGGCGGCTGAAGAGCTTGGCTTAACCACATCTGCAATTAGTTACACCATTAAGCGCATGGAAATGGGTCTCGACGTGGTGCTGTTTACCCGCAGTACTCGCAGCATTGAACTGACCGAGTCCGGGCGCTACCTGTTTCGCAAGGCGACCGACCTGCTCAACGATTTCCACGCCATCAAGCGCAGCATTGATACCATCGCTCAGGGCATTGAAGCCCGGGTACGCATCTGCATTAACCAGCTGTTGTATACCCCTCAACATACAGCGCGGCTGCTGCAGGTACTCAAGAAACAGTTTCCAACCTGCCAGATAACCGTCACCACCGAGGTGTATAACGGCGTCTGGGATTCGATCATCAACAACCTGGCTAATATCGCCATTGGCGCGCCCGATACGTTACTGGATGGCGGCGGAATTGATTACACCGAGATCGGCGCGATCCGTTGGTCGTTTGCGATTGCCCCGGATCATCCCCTCGCCTTTATGCCGGAACCCATTTCTGAGAGCCAGTTACGCCTGTACCCGAACATCATGGTGGAAGACACCGCACACACCATCAACAAGAAGGTCGGCTGGCTGTTACACGGACAGGAGTCGATTCTGGTTCCCGATTTTAATACCAAGTGCCAGTGCCAGATCCTGGGTGAAGGCATCGGTTTTCTGCCGGACTACATGGTGCGCGAGGCGATGGAAAAGTCGTTGCTGGTGACGCGGCAGATCCACAACCCGCGTCAGGATTCACGAATGCTGTTGGCCACCCAGCATTCGGCAACCGGTCGTGTAACTCAGTGGATTAAAAAAGAGTTTGGGCCACAAGGGATACTGACGGGGATTTATCAGGATCTGCTGCATCGGGAGTGATGAACCGGATGGCTGTTATACCTTCCGGTACACATAAGATGATCAGGCGCGGATATCGTCGTACTCGCGGGTTTTATCAAATTCATGTTTGGCAAACGGGCACAGCGGAATAACTTTGCGGTTTTCAGCGCGCATCTTCTCTACCACTTTCGCCACCAGCTGTTTGCCGACGCCCTGACCTTTCAGGCTGGGGTCGACATCGGTATGTTCAATGATGCTCAGATGCTCGCCCGTCGGCACAAATACTATCTCGGCAACCTGGTTGCCCTCAGCATCATTGACATAAAACTTGTTGTGGCCTGCAAGAATTTCCATGGTCCCCTCACTCATTTCTGGCGATATTTCAGCGCACCGCTCGGACAGGTATCGATGACCTTGATGACCGTCTCGACATCCACTTCATCCGGAATGATCCACGGTTTACGTTTCAGGTTAAACAGTTTCGCGCTTCCCCGCACGCAATTGCCCGAATGCTGACATATCGCCGTGTTGAAATAGACGTCAATCTTCTCGCCGGTATAGGCCCGGTAACCTGCATCCAGTAGTTCCTTATCCACGACATTGCCTCACATTTTTTTATTGTCTGGGTCTAATCATAGACCTATGCGAGGCTGAAGGAAGCTGCTGAAAGCAGAAATATCACTCGGGCCTTTTCTGCAACAACGGCTGCTGCTCTGGTGGCAAATACTCCAGCATCGCAGGCGTTGGCGGCGGGAGGCGGTTATCGGCAATATCCCTATCCACATCGATATGACTGATTTCGCCATTCTCATGATGGTGGACCGTCAGCACCCTCGCCTTGTTCAGTTCCGTAACCAGCTCCCGGGTAATACGCAAACTTTCTGCCAGCTCATGGTCTTCCAGCCCGGGTCTGCGACTGCGGCGTTCCACCCGAAAACGAAACTGGTTGTACTTAGCCCAGCCAATCAGCACCAGGCCGTTGACCAGGGCGACAAGGATATAAAACGTGACCGTATCCAGCGTGGTGAAAAAGGGTCGCACCCCCATATACGGTGAATGCGCCAGGGCCGTGATCAATCCTTTATAGATCAGGTATAAGAAACCAACCCAGGCGATGAGCGTCAACAACACATCGATAATGCGAGGCAGCAGACGCCGCTCCGTAAAGATCAGTGGCTGATTCACGATTCGATCCTCCCAATTCCACGGTCAGGACTCACCCAACGCGCTCTGCCGCGTTTGCGTTTGAGCATCACTTTCGGGAACGCGACCAGCGTGGTGAACAGGCTTAGCATCCAGTACACCACCGGGAACCAGATAATCCAGAACAACGAGGCGCCAATGCCTTTTTCATAACGTCGTTCAATCATCAGGCTCACCGCAAACTGCAGCAAGCACACCACGCCGAGGATAAGTCCGGTGAAGGCTGGCGGGAACAGATGCTGCACATACAGCGAGTCCGGCATCGGGATCATCAGCCCTAACAGGAACAGCACGATACTGATCGCATAGGCAAACGACCAGGCGGTAGAAAAACAAAACTCAAGAAACAGCGGCCACATGCGACGGAACTCCCACGACCACAGACGACGCATGTTAACGATAAACACCTCTGCACCACCCTGCGCCCAGCGCAAACGCTGCTTCCACAACCCTTTTAACGTTTCTGGCATCAGGATCCAACACAGTGCGCGCGGCTCAAAGAATACCGACCAGTGGCGCAATTGCAGCTTCCAACTGATATCGATATCTTCAGTGATCATGTCCGGGCTCCAGTAACCGACCTCGGCCAGCGCGCGACGACGAAACGCCGCAACTACGCCTGAAACGGTAAAGATCTGCCCATAGACTCGCTGAGTACGCTTAATTAAACCGATAATGGAAGAGAACTCACCGACCTGCACACGACCGATTAACGTAGAGCGGGTTCGAATACGCGGGTTCCCCGTCACTGCGCCAACACGCGGGAACTGGATCAGCGGAGCCACAATATAGGCAACGGCATCACGATCCAGTAACGCATCGCCATCAATGCACACCAGGTAATCGCTGCGCGCCGCGGCCGCACCGGTCTTGAGCGCCAGCGCTTTGCCCTGGTTTTCAGCCAGATGAATCACCCGCAGGCTGGGGTATTCCACTGCCAGTTGTTCCAGCACGTCGTGAGTGTCATCCGTTGAACCATCGTTGATGGCAATCACTTCGATATTCTTATATCGCTGTGCCAGTGCGGCCTCAATGGTTTCACGCGCGTTGATCCCTTCGTTAAAACAGGGGATCAGAATGGAAACCAGTGGATTCCCCGGCAGGGTCGGTGGTGGCGTGTCATCTCCCCATTTCCAGTGACGTTCACGGTAAAACCAGAAATAGACTCCGCCGCTTATCCACAAAGCAGACATGAACAAAGGCCAGAAGAAGACGAAGTTCAACATCACTTCACCTGTAAAGATGACAGCCACGCCAAACGGCAGGCTGAACATCAGGCAAAGTATCAGGAAAGCAATAATGCGATCGGTCATTTTTGCGGATACCAGTATGAGGAGAACGTCGAGCGAATCTCTGACATCTCAGGTTTGTCGCTGATGAAATCATCCGGGTAATAGCCGTAGTTACCTGCACCGCTTAATTTCAGCTGGCGCATCCATTCGGCTATTTGTTTTCCGCTGATTTCAGCCTGATCCCCGGATTTACGCCAGTCTCGTGCCTGCAGTTCAAACACGGTTTTATCCAGCGCCCCAGGGTTTTGTGCAACGGCATTCACCAGTCGGTCAAGCCATGCGTTGGCATCATTGGCCGGGATCTGTTCCATGAATGGCATCGCCATCGGCGCCGTCCAGTCATAGGTATTGAGGAAATCATTCAGGTTTTGTGCAAACCAGGCTTCACTTTCAGGCTCCAGTACCGGCATGGCGTAAATATTGCGCGCAGTTTGCACCTGTGGACCGCGAATATTACGCACAGACTGGGTCAGCTGTTTGGTGAAGTCGATCAGCATCTTACTTTTCAGGCGCGTCCAGCGCTCGAACGCCTGAGGATTATTACGTATTTGCTCGATACTGCCCGGAAGCCCTGCGGCACGGTAGGCGGCTAACGCATCCGGTGACGCATCTTCAAAGTCCGTCAGGAAAGCATCGTCATGAAACAAAATACCTTTGAAGCTGGCGTGTTTCGCCAGGTCTTCATAGATTTCAGTGATGTGCTGACGCGCTTCGCTGCTCCAGGGTGAAAGGCGGACATAGTTCTCGTGATTGATAGCAGTACGTCCCGTTTTCGGATCCCATGCGGTTACGCGTGGAATAGACGCGTCGAGATCGAAAGCCAGAACCGGCATCCAGGCATATACAGTCACCCCTGCCCGCGTTTGTAGTTGCCAGGAGATATAGTTAAAGAGATCGGCACGCATCGGCAGCCAGCGGTTGGGGAAATAGACCTCACGAATATTCCCGTCGCCTTGCGGATCGGCGTACGCCTGCAGGAAGACATGAGAAATACGCATGTCATAAACGCGCTGGATCAGCTTATCGATATTTCGCTTCTGCTGAGCAGGGTCCTTGTCATATACGTAATCCAGATCGACATGCATCACGCGCATCGTCTGTGGCTCACGGACCTGAGCGACCTGACTGGCAAAGCGCTTAAGGGATGGGTTATCAGAGATCAGCACGCGCGGAATATCATCGAGAAACGCGGCATTCGCCAACCCTTCATTAAGCGTAAAGGCCATCTTATAGCCATGCTCTTTGGCCAGGTTTAACGTCGTGCCGTTGGCTGCGCCGTACGGCCATACCCACGCGCGCGGCGATTTCCCTGTCACCGATTTGATCTTGTTAGTGATCAGAGAAATATCCGTGTTTATACGTCGCGTGTACTGTTCGTCCGTTTCGTAAGTGCCGGTTTTCTTATCATACAGGCGGTTCGCTACAGCTGGCTCTTTACTCCCCTGCGGATTGGCCTCAGCGCCAAAGTGCGAGTTCCAGGTGTGCGCACCGACTTCCACCAACGGCGATTTCCCCATTTCTTCGACCATTTTCCAGGTGGCGAATTTATCTCGCGCTGTCATTAAGCCGCCAAAATCGACTTTTTTGTTGGCTGGCGCATCAACCCAACTGCCTACTGGCGCCCAGAGCGCAGGCCAGTTGTAGGCTTTCAGCAATGGCCAGACGCGGGTATAAAAACTGCTATACCCGTCGTCAAAGGTGAGTAATACCGCTTTTTCCGGCAGTACAATTTTACCGTCATGGGCATCCAGAATTTGCTGCACGCTGATCGGCTGATAGCCATTATCACGCAGCCAGGCCATTTGGTCGCTCAACGCGCTGGTACGCACAGAGAGGTAACGCTGGTCGGCAGCACCATCTTCAACATCGTGATAGCCCAGTACCAGGAAACTATTTTTCGGCCACTGATGATCCGCCGTCAGCGGTGTTCTCTCCCCAGGAGGAACATAGCGAGGCGTTG
Source organism: Citrobacter sp. Cf125 (assembly GCF_030333935.1). NCBI lineage: Bacteria > Pseudomonadati > Pseudomonadota > Gammaproteobacteria > Enterobacterales > Enterobacteriaceae > Citrobacter > Citrobacter sp. Cf125. Next base: position 346,645 of record NZ_JAOWEY010000023.1, read on the forward strand.
TATTGTGCGCGCTGCTGCACGCGGTAATCATCAACCAGCCAGCGATTAATGCGCTAAGCCACAGGCATCTTTTCAGCATGAACAATCCTTAAAACCTGACATTTAAATCGAAAGCGAGGGAGATATTCCGCTCACGTTTACCGTCATAGGGGCGTTTATCCCAAATCAGCATCACCCCGCCATCTACGACGTTGTTCCATTTAAGCCGTTGTCCGTATCCTACCTGGACAATAGCGCCTGCATCTTCACCTTGCTGCCAGTAGCCACCTACGCCTGCCAGACCTTGCTGCGTCCAGACGGTATCATAGTGGCGGTAAAGAACCTGCTCTGCGCTCAGGCCAGGGACAACCGAAAAATCACTCTTCGGGTTGTAATACGGCACATTCTCTTTGGTGTTGGTGCTCCCGCCAATGCCCGGCGTAAAGTCCAGCGTGAAGCGAGGCGTGGTCCAGATGCGCTCTTTTCCGCTGAGTCCGTATTCGATGCGATCGTTACCGTCTGAGAAATGTGATGCAGCAAACGACAGTTGATATTCACGTCGTTCGTTTTGATACCAGCGAACGAACATATCGCCGCCGTTGGCATACACACCGCTACGCAGCGCGCGCAATGGCGTATTACGCGACAAGCGCTCGGCCGAACCGCCTACGCGCCAGTTGTCATTAAAGTCATGCCAGCCGGATAGACGCCCACCAATCTTCTGACCATCGCCATAATTTCGGCCAGACACTTCCATTTCCGCCCAGTAATCACGGGAAGTCCATTCTGCACCCGCCGCCAGATCGCGGCTGATGCCCTTCCCTTCCTCAAATTCACCGGTAGCGAAGTTGAATCCAGTAAACAGTCGCCAGTTGTCATTAATCGGCGGACTGTAAATAGCCGTGTTGATGTTGAAGTCATTCTTACCGCTGACTGGGCTATCGGACGAGATCCCCTGCGTGCCGCTAATGCGCACTTCCGACATTTTGTGGACATCACGAATACGCGCGAGGCGCAGCGTCGCTTCATCATCCGGGCTACGGGCAATAACGTCATCCGTCAGTTCATCGGCCTGCTTCCATTCCTGGAGATCCAGCGCAACGTAAGCCTGCTGACGCTCCAGCTCCAGATTGCTTGGCTCAATTACTTCCGCCAGCTTAAGCTCTTTCTCCGCCGCATGCGGCAATCCACGCGCTTCAAGCACAGAGGCATAGGAAATGCGCAGTCCCTGGTTACCGGAGCCTGTTCGTGCCAGATGCTCTGCGAGCTTTTCTGCCTCTGGCAGTTCATTGGCAGCGATATGATATTGCGTCAGCAGCGACTGTCCGAGCAGCCAGTTATCGTTAGGCTGCGGCGTTGGCGAGCCATAGATACGCCGCAGATACGGACTCTCTTTGATCAAATCATCGACTTGTTTTTTGGCAGCATCGAAGTTTTCATTATCAATGTGTGCATAGAACAGATCTTGTTGATCCTCTGGACTGAGCGGCGTCACCGGGATAGGCCCATTTGGGTAGTAGATGCTCGCCAACATCGCTTCGGTTTTTTCCGGCTGACGCTCGCTTAACCATGCTGATGCCACCCAACGTTTTGCGTAGTTTGGTACTTCGCCGCTTGTGGAAAGGGACTCATATTCCTCGATCACTTCGGCAGTACGTTTACGCACCAACAGGGCACCCATACGGTCTATTCTCGCCCGGCGGACATCATTCTGCGCAGACGGCTCATCTTTCCAGGCCGCCAACAACTGGTCATAACGGGCCAGCGCTTTATCTGCTACGATAAAACGTTCTTCTTCATTACGTGCGGACGTATAAGAGGATCGGACCATTTCAGCCGCCGCATCAAGCTCAAGGCGACGCTTCACAGGATCTGCCGTGGGCACGACTTCCGCCATATTTAAGGCTGGTCCGGAAACACGGTTCGCTGACAGCGCAGACAACAGCGTGGATTTTGCATTTTTGTTGCCAGGATCGACGTCATCCGCCTGGCTGGCAACCAACAGCGCGTCCCAGTTTTTCCCCTGAGAGTGATAGACATAGGCAAGTAGCGCATCGGAATCAGCCCCCGGATGCGCCTGAGCCCATTTATTCGCTTCGGTAAGGGCTTGCTGATTGTAGCGCGCATCTGCCAGCGTCATTATCCAGCCGGTGCGTACATCCACGTTATCAGGTTCTTCCTGTAAAACGCGTTCCCACACCGCCAATGAATCATTCCAGTTTTTCTGGTTACGATACGCACGCGCTGCGGCGACTTTTCCCCGTGCAGGCACATCCATCTGACCACGATACCGCTGCCAGATTTCAATTGTTGTTTTATCGTTGTTCTCAACCCAACTAGAAACTTGCAGCCAGTCGGCAACCTGGTTTGGCGTTAGCGCGCTTTTCTTTCCCTGATCCTCAAGGTAGCGCAATAGCGGCGCACTATTCCCCCCCCGCGCTTCAATAACCAAAGCATCATAATCAGATACCGCAGCAGAGATTTGCATAGGGAAAAGAATGCTGGCCGTAAATAAACAGCTTACAGACTTAAAACGTTTAATGAAGTTGGCATGTCGACGCATACTGAACATATCTGCCCTTATATCTTACATCAGAGTAAAAATAAGCGTTTTCAATAAGTTAAGGTCAATCCCTGACGATTGCCGACCATGTAAGATGCACTGCCGCTTATTTCGTAATAGGGTTATAAAGCAATTAATTCTTTCGTCTTATTGACTACCCGCACCGCGTCCCCTAATCGTTGAGCAGGAGGCATAAACTCGGGAATTTTATCACTCCATGTAGTTCGTGGCTACGGAATAAGAAAAGTCTTAGTCAAAAAAGTATTTTAGACTAAATAATCCTAATACTCTTGGGATTGAATTCTGGATTTAAACAAAGTTTGCCCGGTGACATCATGTGACGATGCTTACTATTGCTGGTTAGCATAGCTACGCCGCGCAACTGTTTGCATGGTAACTATTTTGAGAGGTGAATAGAGAAAAGTCTGATAATAGGCTCTCTGCTAACAACAAAATATAACTTAATTTTTAGGGCTCAAACAGGGCCAATGAAATGAAAATAAGGGTACAGGCGCAAGAAGAATTAGATACAGAAACAACACATTGAAATCAAATAACTTTCTTCATCATTTTTCGAAACCTACCATAATTGGTATTTGGATACACGCTCGAAGACGTGCACAAATAATTGTGTATTACTCTACGCGTTAATGTATTTACCAACCTTGCGTATTATTGACAACATCAACCACAATCAATTATTTCCCCTTACAATATGAAAGCCTATTAGCATTGCAAGCAACTGTTCGAAGCATAATTTTTTGCACTTACCTTCCCCTCAGTCTTTCAGGTAATCTGGGCAAAGACGCCAATGGGAGCCGGTCAATGAAAATCGTTAACGCAGAAGAAAAGCACATCCCCGCCATACGCGATATTTATGCACATCATGTTCTTCACGGTACCGGCAGCTTTGAAACCGACCCGCCGGATGCTCACCAGATGTTTGCTCGTCTGGAAAAAATCCGCAGCCTCGGGCTGCCGTGGGTCGTCGCGCTACAGGAAGGTAAGGTCATCGGGTATTGCTACCTCACCCGCTATCGCGAGCGTTATGCCTACCGCTATACCCTTGAGGATTCGATTTATATTGCTCCAACGGCTCAGCGTCAGGGTGTAGGAAAAGCTTTACTGCGTCATGTGATCGGCTGGGCTGAAGCACAGGGCTATCGGCAACTGATTGCCATCGTCGGCGACAGCAATAATCAGGGATCGTTAAAAGTCCATCAGCAGGCCGGATTTACGGAAATCGGCACACTGAAAAACATTGGCTTCAAACATGGACTATGGCTCGACACGGTATTGCTACAACGTAATCTGGGTGAAGGTAACAGCACACTGCCACCGGATTTCGGTGTCGCTATTTAACATTTATAAAGAATAACTACAGGGAGAGAGTTTTGGAGCGGGCGAAGGGAATCGAACCCTCGTATAGAGCTTGGGAAGCTCTCGTTCTACCATTGAACTACGCCCGCATTGAAGTGCGTAAGGGATTATAAACCTTACGCTCTTCTTGGCAAGGGACTAACCGACTGACTGGCGATTAATTCACCGTCAGCATTTTGGCTTACTCCCCTGCGGCGGTAAATAACGCAGCGGATCGATAGCCGTTGCCCGGTAGCGGATTTGGAAATGCAGGCGCACCGTCGTCGCATCCGAGCTGCCCATCGTCGCTATCTTCTGCCCGGCCTTCACGTTTTGACCGTTGTTCACCAGCATGGTGTCATTATGCGCATACGCAGTGATGTAGTCCTCACTGTGCTTAATCATGATGAGATTACCGTAGCCCCGCAGCTGATTACCGACATAAACCACCTTCCCTGCTCCGGCCGCATAAATCGGCGTACCGCGCGCAGCTGAGATATCAATGCCCTTATTGCCGCCGTCCGCCGTAGAATAAGGTAGGATCACCTTACCGCTGGCAGGCCACTGCCAGCAACGTTGCCCTACTGGTGGCCAGGACGACTGCGGCACAGAAGAAGATGGTCTGACCGCCGCCGTTTTGGTTGAGGATTTCTTGGTTGTTTTGCCAGATCCAGAACTGGTTTTCGCGCCGCCGCTGACCTTCAGCTTTTGCCCCACTTCAATGGTATAGGGCGGTGAAATATTATTCAGGCGAGCGATCTCTTTCACGCTGGTACCGGTGGCGCGCGAAATACGGTATAGCGTATCTCCCCGCTTCACGGTATACACGGAGCCGGAATAACTTCCTGTATCAGACGACTTGCTCCCGGAACAGCCCGCTAACAGCAGACCGACACACAGCAGCATCACGATACCCAGGCCATTTTTCTTCAGGCGTCCTGCACTCAAAACAATACCTCGCAACATTTTCAGACGCTTTATCATAGCAGCCAGAAACCGGATGCCAAATCATATCGCGCAACGAACCGGCGGCTCTGGCATTTCACACCCTCTGTTAATCACTCTGACTTAATTAAGCATATAATGTGAGTGCTTAAGATTGATGGTGGACGCTATGCGACAGGAACATGTCATTTTATTGAATGAGCAGGACCAACCCTGCGGAACGCTGGAAAAGTATGCGGCGCATACCGCCACAACCCCCCTGCACTCCGCTTTCTCGTGCTGGATATTTAACGAGCAGGGCCAACTGCTGGTCACCCGCCGCTCGCTGCACAAAAAAGCCTGGCCAGGTGTCTGGACCAACTCTGTCTGCGGTCACCCGCAGTTGGGCGAAACCAACGAAGCCGCTATTGTCCGCCGGGCTCGCTTCGAACTGGGTGCAGATATCAACTTGCTCACCCCCGTATACGCTGATTTTCGTTATCGCGCCACGGACCCGAGTGGAATAGTTGAAAACGAAGTATGTCCGGTTTATGCCGCACATATCGTCAGTGAGCTACAGCTAAACCCAGATGAAGTGATGGATTGCCAGTGGAGCAATCTTGAGGATGTCTTAAGCGGGATTGACGCGACACCGTGGGCTTTCAGCCCGTGGATGGTAATGCAGGTTGCAAACAAAGAAGCGTGTGCGCTGTTGCAGAATTACTGCCAACAATTTATTGCCTGATGGCGCTACGTTTATCTGGCCTACATTACGAATCGTAGGCCGGATAAGGCGTCAGCCGCCATCCGGCATTTCACATCTTACTTAACCGGGCGCATCGCCGGGAACAGGATCACGTCACGGATGGTGTGGCTGTTGGTGAACAGCATAACCATACGGTCGATACCAATGCCCAGACCCGCAGTCGGCGGCAGACCGTGTTCCAGAGCGGTAACGTAGTCTTCGTCGTAGAACATCGCTTCGTCATCACCCGCATCTTTGGCGTTAACCTGATCCTGGAAACGCTGCGCCTGATCTTCGGCATCGTTCAGCTCGCTGAAGCCGTTACCGATCTCACGTCCGCCGATGAAGAATTCGAAGCGATCGGTGATTTCCGGGTTTTCGTCATTACGACGCGCCAGCGGAGAAACTTCTGCCGGATACTCGGTAATGAAGGTTGGTTGAATCAGGTGCGCTTCTGCAACTTCTTCAAAGATCTCGGTCACAATACGGCCCAGACCCCAGCTCTTCTCAACTTTGATGCCGATAGATTCAGCAATCGCTTTTGCAGAGTCGAAGTTATCCAGATCGGCCATGTTGGTTTCCGGACGGTATTTCTGAATCGCTTCGCGCATGGTCAGTTTTTCAAACGGCTTACCGAAGTCGAAGACTTCTTCACCGTAAGGCACTTCAGTCGTTCCCAGAACGTTCTGCGCCAACGTACGGAACAGAGATTCAGTCAGTTCGATGAGATCTTTGTAGTCCGCATAAGCCATGTAGAGTTCCATCATGGTGAACTCTGGGTTATGGCGAACAGAGATGCCTTCGTTACGGAAGTTACGGTTAATTTCGAATACGCGTTCGAAGCCGCCAACCACCAGACGCTTGAGGTAAAGTTCCGGCGCGATACGCAGGTACATGTCCAGATCCAGCGCGTTATGATGGGTGATAAACGGACGCGCTGCCGCACCGCCTGGGATCACCTGCATCATCGGGGTTTCGACTTCCATAAAGCCGCGAGCAACCATGAACTGACGGATGCCAGCCATAATCTGTGAACGCACTTTAAAGGTATTGCGGGATTCATCGTTAGAGATGAGATCCAGGTAACGTTGACGATAGCGTGCTTCCTGATCCTGCAGACCGTGGAATTTGTCCGGCAGCGGGCGCAGCGCTTTGGTCAGCAGACGCAGTTCGGTGCAGTGGATAGACAGCTCACCGGTCTTGGTCTTGAACAACTTACCTTTCGCGCCGAGGATATCGCCCAGATCCCATTTTTTGAACTGCTCGTTGTAGACGCCTTCCGGCAGGTCATCGCGAGCAACGTACAGCTGAATACGGCCGCCAACGTCCTGCAGCGTAACGAATGATGCTTTACCCATAATACGACGGGTCATCATACGGCCAGCAACGGATACCTCAATGTTCAGCGCTTCCAGCTCTTCGTTTTCTTTCGCGTCGAAGTCAGCATGCAGTTGGTCTGAGGTATGATCGCGACGGAAATCGTTCGGGAACGGGATCCCCTGCTCACGCAGGCTCGCCAGCTTCTCACGGCGCGTTTTCAGTTCATTGTTAAGGTCGGCTACCGCGTCAGCGCCCTGTACGTGTTGTTCAGACATGTTGGTTCCTCATAACCCTGCTTTCAAACTTGCTTCGATAAATTGATCCAGGCTGCCATCCAGCACCGCCTGCGTGTTACGGGTTTCAACCCCGGTACGCAGATCTTTGATGCGGGAGTCATCAAGGACATAAGAACGAATCTGGCTACCCCAGCCGATATCTGACTTGGTGTCTTCCATCGCCTGTTTCTCGGCATTCTTCTTCTGCATTTCCAGTTCATAAAGCTTCGCTTTCATCTGCTTCATGGCCTGGTCTTTGTTCTTGTGCTGGGAACGGTCGTTCTGACACTGCGTCACAATCCCGGTCGGGATGTGGGTAATACGCACCGCAGATTCCGTACGGTTAACGTGCTGACCACCTGCACCGGAGGCACGGTAAACGTCGATACGCAGGTCCGCCGGGTTGATATCGATATCAATATCATCGTCAACTTCCGGATAAACAAACGCCGAACTGAACGACGTATGGCGACGTCCGCCGGAGTCGAACGGACTCTTACGTACCAGACGGTGTACGCCGGTTTCAGTACGCAGCCAACCGTACGCATATTCACCAGCAATTCTGATGGTCACGGATTTAATACCCGCGACTTCACCTTCAGACTCTTCAATGATTTCAGTCTTAAAGCCGCGCGCTTCAGCCCAACGCAGATACATGCGCATCAGCATGCTTGCCCAGTCCTGCGCTTCCGTACCGCCAGAACCTGCCTGAATATCGAGATAGCAATCCGCGCTGTCATATTCACCGGAGAACATACGACGAAATTCCAGCTGGGCCAGCTTATCTTCCAGCGTATCGAGTTCTGCTACGGCTTCGTTAAAGGTTTCTTCGTCGTCGGCTTCTACAGCCAGTTCCAGCAGGCCGGAGACATCTTCCAGGCCCTGGCTCATCTGATCGAGCGTATCAACGATGGCCTCAAGGGAGGAACGCTCTTTGCCCAGCGCCTGAGCGCGTTCGGGTTCGTTCCACACGTCCGGCTGTTCCAGCTCGGCGTTTACTTCTTCCAGACGCTCTTTCTTGGCATCATAGTCAAAGATACCCCCTAAGAACGTCAGAGCGCTCCGTGAGGTCCTGAATGCGGTTATTTACCGGATTAATTTCAAACATTGTCTGATTTCTTTTATTGGACTAGTCAAAATGCGGTGATAAGAGCGGGATTGTAACTAATCCACGCCCTTTTTTATAGCGATTAGTGACGCTAAAGTGGCCAGATATTGTCGATTATAATCTGCAAGCTGCGGTTGCCGCGAAACTCGTTAATATCCAGTTTGTAGGCAAGCTGAACTTCGCGCACGCCGTTGTCTGGCCAGCAGGTGGTATCGACATTAAACGCAATACCGTCCAGCAGCGGACCACCGCCCACGGGCTCGACCATCACCTTCAGATGACGCTCACCGACCAGACGCTGCTGGAGCAAACGGAAATGCCCGTCAAACAGCGGTTCCGGGAACATTTGCCCCCACGGTCCGGCATCGCGCAGCATTTGTGCGATCTCCATGGTCATCTCCGCCGCGCTCAGTGGGCCATCCGACACCACTTCACCTTGCAGTAAGGCAGGATCCAGCCACTCGGTTACCAGCTCGCCAAAACGCTGCTGGAAACGCTCAAACTGCGCCTCTTCAAGCGATAAACCCGCCGCCATGGCGTGACCGCCAAACTTGAGGATCATGCCCGGATAAAGGGTGTCCAGGCGCTCCAGCGCATCGCGCATGTGCAGCCCCTGAATCGAACGCCCGGATCCTTTGAGAGTACCGTCACCTGCCGGGGCAAACGCTATCACTGGACGATGGAATCGCTCTTTAATACGCGATGCCAGAATCCCCACAACGCCCTGATGCCACTCGGGATGATACATTGCCAGGCCGCCCGGTAGCGTATCGCTACTGCGTTCCAGCTTTTCACACAAGGTCAGTGCTTCGGCCTGCATACCCTGCTCGATCTCTTTGCGCGTCTGGTTGAGCGCATCTAGCTCATTGGCCAGCACACGCGCTTCGCCAATGTTGTCGCACAGCAACAGCGCCACACCAACGGACATATCGTCCAGACGGCCCGCCGCATTCAGCCGTGGCCCGAGGGCAAAACCTAAATCACTGGCTGCCAGCTTTAGGGGGTCGCGATTGGAAATCTCCAGCAGCGCTTTAATACCAGGGCGGCACTTTCCGGCACGAATGCGGCTTAAGCCTTGCCACGTCAGAATACGGTTATTGGCATCCAGCGGGACCACGTCCGCCACCGTGCCAAGTGCAACCAGATCGAGCAAATCTGCCAGGTTCGGCGGTGCAATGCCGCGTTCATCAAACCAGCCTTTGTCACGCAGGAAAGTACGCAGCGCCAGCATCAGATAGAAGGCTACACCAACGCCTGCCAGCGATTTCGACGGGAACTCACAGTCGGGCAGATTAGGATTGATGATTGCCCCTGCGCCCGGCAGCGTATCCCCTGGCAGGTGGTGATCGGTCACAACGACCGGGATCCCCAACGTTCTGGCATGTTCGACACCCGCGTGAGACGAGATGCCGTTGTCTACGGTGACAATCAGCTGAGCGCCCCGGGCATGGGCCTGATCAACGACTTCCGGGCTTAAACCATAACCGTCTTCAAAACGATTTGGCACCAGGTAGTCAACGTTACTGCAGCCCAACGCACGCATCGCCAGGATGCTTAGCGCCGTGCTGGTCGCACCATCAGCGTCAAAATCGCCGACAACGATGATTCGGGTTCCTTCGCGAAAGGCGTTGTAGAGGATCTCAACCGCTTTTTCGACGCCGTTCAAATGTTGCCACGGCAGCATGCCTTTCACGCTACGCTCAAGCTCCTGCGCGCTACGTACACCACGGCTGGCGTATAAACGGCGCAGCAGTGGCGGCAAGTCGGCAGGTAGCTCGGCGGTCTCGTCGGCCTCACGCCGACGAAGTTGTATCTGTTGTTTCACGCGAATTATTTACCGCTGGTTTGTTTTGCATGTGCGTCGAGGAATTCTTTCATCTCTTTCGGGCCCTGATAACCAGGTACGACATAGCCATTGCTCAGCACAATCGCCGGTGTACCGCTGACGCCAAACTGTACGCCCAGCGCATAGTGGTTAGCGATATCCACATCACAGGTCGCCGCTTTTACACCCTTGCCAGTCATCGCGTCGTCAAAGGCTTTGTTTTTGTCCTTAGCACACCAGATAGACTTCATGTCCTGCTCAGCCTGGCTGTCCAGCCCCTGACGTGGGAAGGCCAGATAACGTACGGTGATCCCCAACGCATTGTAATCTTTCATCTCTTCATGCAGCTTGTGGCAGTAACCACAAGTGATGTCGGTGAAAACGGTAATGACGTGTTTTTCCTGCGGCGCTTTGTAGATGATCATCTCTTTTTCCAGCGCGTTCAGATGCTTCATCAGCAGTTGGTTGGTGACGTTCACCGGACTTGCGCCGCTCACGTCATACATCGGTCCCTGAATAATATGTTTACCGTCTTCAGTTACGTACAGCACGCCGCTATTGGTCAGTACGGTTTTCATGCCCGCAACCGGAGCAGGTTGAATCTCGGTGCTCTGCACACCCAGCTTTGCTAATGACTGGCGAATTGCCGCGTCGTCTGCATGTACCATGCCGGAAAACGCCGTCGCCAGCAGGGTGAACATCATAAAACGTTTTTTCATAGCCTATCCTATCCTGTCAGCACTCACGCTCGCGGGTGATGCTGTTGATGTAGTTGCCGCAAGCGCTCCGTTGCGACATGAGTATAAATTTGCGTTGTCGAGAGATCGCTATGCCCCAGTAGCATCTGCACCACGCGCAGATCTGCGCCATGGTTGAGCAGATGCGTGGCAAATGCGTGCCGCAGGACGTGCGGTGACAGCTTTTCGCTGTCGATTCCCGCCAACACAGCATAGTGTTTGATACGATGCCAGAAGGTCTGACGGGTCATCTGTTGCGCCCGCTGACTAGGAAACAGCACATCAATCGATACGCCGTTGAGCAACCATGGACGCCCATGCTCCAGGTATGTTTCCAGCCAGTACACTGCCTCCTCACCCAACGGGACAAGGCGCTCTTTGTTACCTTTACCGATCACCCGTACCACGCCCTGACGCAGGCTGACGTCACTCATCGTCAGTCCTACCAGTTCAGACACGCGCAGGCCCGTTGCATACAACACTTCCAGCATGGCTTTGTCGCGTAGCTCCAGCGGTTGATCGATAAGCGGCGCCTGCAGCAGTCGTTCTACCTGCGCTTCGCTGAGATCTTTGGGCAGACGCTGCGGAAGTTTAGGTGATGCAAGCGAGGCGCTGGGGTCATCTTCGCGATATTTTTCGCGGTACAGATGCTGAAAAAAACGTCGCGTCGCACTGAGCAAACGTGCAGAACTGGTGGCTTTATACCCTCCATCCATCCGCTCAGCCAGCAAGGCTTGCAGATCATCACTTTGCGCGGTCGCAAGCGAAGCGCCGCGATGATGTAACCATTCCACAAGCATGGTCAGATCGCGACGATACGCACTTAATGTGTTTTCCGCCAGATTTCGTTCCAGCCACAGGGCATCAAGAAACTGCTCGATGCGCGCCAGATCCTGTTCCACTCGCGCCCCTTATTCCACTCTCATTTTTGATGCATTATGCCTCATTGTGCCGGGATTGCGGCGATTCTGTTACACTACCCGCAACGCTACAGCAGAATTGAGATGTTTACGTCATGAACATGGGTCTTTTTTACGGTTCCAGCACCTGCTACACCGAAATGGCAGCAGAAAAAATCCGCGATATCCTGGGTCCCGAACTGGTGACACTGCACAACCTCAAAGACGATTCCCCGCCCCTAATGGAGCAGTATGACGTGCTCATTTTGGGCATCCCAACCTGGGATTTCGGTGAAATTCAGGAGGACTGGGAAGCGGTCTGGGAGCAACTGGACGACCTCAACCTGGAAGGAAAGATTGTCGCACTTTACGGTATGGGCGATCAGTTGGGATACGGTGAATGGTTCCTGGATGCGCTGGGTATGTTGCACGATAAACTGATCACCAAAGGTGTAAAGTTTGTCGGCTACTGGCCCACCGAAGGCTACGAATTCACCAGCGATAAACCCGTCATTGCCGATGGACAGCTGTTTGTTGGTTTGGCGCTGGATGAAACGAACCAGTACGATCTCAGCGATGAACGCATTCAGGCCTGGTGCGAGCAAATTCTTGGCGAAATGGCCGAGCACTGGTCCTGAATTTCTGCCGACTGACGGCTAAGGTCGCAACCTTACCGTCAGTACTACTTCTGCTTCGCCTTTTGCAGCATCAACCGCCGTAAATCCCGCCACTCAGCATCATCCATACTGTCTGCCGCCAGCCACAAATGTTGACGTTTTCCGGCATCAGAGCGCAAACGCAGCATCATGCCTGTTTTAACCATCCAGGGGGCGCTAACGATAGACCACTCTTGCCCTTGCCAGCGCAGACGACCATCCATCAACAGCCGAATCTCACCCTGACAGGCGTTGATTCGACGCTGACTGCGAACGCTATCGAATACCACCAGAGAGAGCAAAACCAGCCATAATGGGGTGTAGCTCAATGGCCAGGGCATCAATAAAATAAACACCGCGACCAGCCCATGAATTAGCAGTGAAAGCCACTGCGCGCGCCATGATACGCGTAAATCAGATTGCCACTGGACCACGTTCCCGATTCCGTGTCTGGATAAGTCGCACCATCTGCTCCAGCTCAGCATCAGCTGGTTTCCCATGATTCATCAACCAGTTAAATAAATCTGGATCATCACATTCTAGCAGACGGATAAAGATACGTTTTTCTTCGTCACTTAAGCTGTCATATTCATGTTCGAAAAACGGCATGATCGAGATATCCAGCTCGCGCATACCTCGGCGGCATGCCCAATGAATACGTGCTTTGTTGTTAATATCCATGTTCTTCTCCCTGTCTCGCGAAAACGAAGTATCCCGCTATTGTAACGTGTTTTTCCCGCTCTTTTACGGGAATATCAGTAAACTGAAGCTCGCTCGCTAAATAAAACCTTATTAAGCCAAAGGATTCACCATTTTTTGATGTTTCCTCGCAAAGCGCAATATATGGCACAAATAGCCTGTTTAAACCGCTTGCAATGGGCCATAGCTCTTTTACCATTAGTCATTATCACTGCGTTAAGCAAATCAGGACATTATTATGGCTTTTACATCTTTTCCTCCTCGCCAGCCTTTCGCGTCAACGCGTTTGCCTCTGACGCTAATGACGCTCGATGACTGGGCGCTCGCCACCATCACCGGTGTCGACAGTGAGAAGTATATTCAGGGTCAGGTCACGGCGGATGTCAGCCAGATGACCGAGCATCAGCACCTGTTAGCTGCACATTGTGACGCCAAAGGTAAAATGTGGAGCAACCTGCGTCTGTTCCGACAGGGTGACGGTTTTGCATGGCTTGAGCGCCGTAGCCTGCGTGATGCGCAGCTCACCGAGCTGAAAAAATACGCGGTCTTCTCGAAGGTGGCGATTGCCCCGGATGACGAGCGTGTCCTGCTGGGCGTAGCGGGATTCCAGGCACGTGCAGCGCTGGCCAATCTCTTTAACGAATTACCGAACAGTGATAAGCAGGTCATTACCGAAGGTGCCTCCACGGTATTGTGGTTCGAACACCCTGCTGAACGTTTTCTGCTGATCGTTGATGCCACCACAGCAGAAACCTTGGTTGAAAAGCTGCGTGGCGAAGCAGAGTTAAATAACAGCCAGCAGTGGCTGGCGCTGGATATCGAAGCGGGTATCCCCGTTATTGATACAGCCAACAGCGCACAGTTTATTCCACAGGCTACCAATCTGCAGGCTCTGGGCGGGATCAGCTTTAAAAAAGGCTGCTACACCGGTCAGGAAATGGTTGCTCGTGCAAAATTCCGCGGAGCCAATAAACGCGCCATGTGGACTTTGGCGGGTGCCGCCGGTCGAGTACCGGAAGCTGGCGAAGACCTTGAATTAAAAATGGGCGAGAACTGGCGTCGTACCGGTACCGTACTTGCCGCAGTAAAACTGGCCGATGGTCAGGTACTGGTGCAGGTTGTGATGAATAACGACATGGAGGCCGACAGCGTGTTCCGCGTTCGTGACGACGCAAAAACGCTGCAAATCGTACCGCTGCCGTATTCGCTGGAAGAGTAAATGAATAATGCCTGATTGCGATGCGTCTATCAGGCATGCTGGCTTTTCTTTTGTAGGCCGGATAAGGCGCTAGCCTCCATCCGGCGTCAATGATTACGCCTGACCAACGTACAGATAGATCGCCAGGAAGTGGCAAACGCTGCCGCCCAGCACAAAGCCGTGCCAGATCGCATGGTTGTAAGGAATGCGCTTACAGACGTAGAAAATAACGCCCAGGGAATACACCACACCGCCAACAGCCAGCAACGTCACGCCTCCCGCTGCCAACTTAACCGCCAGTTGATACACCACAATCAGCGATAGCCAGCCCATTGTCAGGTAGGTTACCAGCGACAGAACCTTAAATCGGTGCGCAATGGTCAGTTTGAATAAAATACCGATCAGCGCCAGGCTCCAGATAACAATCATCAGTCCACGTGCCAGCGGCGAATCAAGCCCCACCAGCAGGAATGGCGTGTAGGTCCCGGCAATCAGCAGATAAATCGCACAGTGGTCAAATTTTTTCAGCCAGATTTTCGCTCTCTGATGGGGGATCGCGTGATACAAGGTTGAGGCGAGGAACAGCAGGATCATGCTGCCGCCGTACAGGCTATAGCTGGTAATGGCCATAGCGCTGGCGTTGGTATCTACTGCCTGGACCAGTAATAACACCAGTCCGACAATCCCAAACACCAGCCCGATACCGTGACTGATGCTATTGGCTATTTCCTCTGCCAACGAATATCCCTGCGCGATTAATGGCTTCTGAACCATAAGTTACTCCCCAGAAACGAACACTTTCGTTATTGCGCCTCTAGCGTAACTGAGAATGGTTCCAGTGAACACCTGTTAGCTAAAATAAATATCACATTAATATTAATCCTTTAAAATCATTGTGTTATAAGTGATTTTTCAACTAACAGATGTTTCTTTAAATCAAAGGCATTTAAAATCAATCACATAAAATTGCGTCTGATTCGGATAAATCTCGGCAATCACATGTTTGAGTTCTTCAAGCGTCATGTTTTCCTGCTGGGCATGTTTATCCGTTAGCGTATCCAGCGTGACGGTTGAGGTGCCAACAACCTCAATCGTGCAGAAGTAACCGTCATCTTCGAAGCGCCCAACCCGTAAAATGTCCCCGGCTTTGAAGTGTGATTCGGACTCGTCACGAATGGTGATGGTCTTGCGTCCGGCCAGAATGTCATCCTGGAAACGCTGAAAAAAAGTGATGTCATTTGGCTGCATGTTATTATTCCCTGTAGATGAAGTCTGATGAGTGAGTTTTGCCATTGTGAGTATGTTCTCCCACGCTGCCATCGCCAGTCTCAACAATCTTGAGATGTTGGTCTACAACTATGTCATCAAAAACCGTGACAAAGTCATGTACATGACCATTCGCGAACTGGCCGATGCCGTGGGTGTTTCCACTACCACCGTACTGCGCTTTTGCCGCAAGCTTAAATGTGAGGGTTACTCAGAATTTCGCGTGCGCTTCAAATTATATTTAGAGCAGAATGAACCGCAACAGGCTAATTTCGGTGCCAGCGAAATTATCAGTTTCTTTAAAGGCGTCAATAACGACGAGTTCGATAAACTGCTCGATCAGGCTGTTGATATTATATTATCGTCCGAACGTATTATATTCGTCGGAGCAGGAACGTCTGGAGCGCTGGCAAAATATGGCGCACGTTTTTTCTCAAACGTCGGTAAATTCAGTAATCACATTGACGATCCTTATTTCCCGGTAACTAACGACATGGCCAGAAACGCGCTAGCGATCGTGCTTTCCGTATCTGGTGAAACAGAAGAGATCCTGCGCTTTGCCAGCCAGTTCAGTCTGCACAACTGTAAGGTTCTGTCGGTCACCAGCCATGAACACTCTCGCCTGGCGAAACTCGCCGACTTTAACCTCTCCTGGCATGTTCCACAAACACGTATTGCCGGGGTATACGATATAACCACGCAGATCCCCGTTATTTATATTTTGGAATCACTCGGTCGCAAGCTGGCGAAAAGAATAGCGTAAAAAAACAATCTGTTTTTTTGATGTAACAAATCACATTTACGCTATTTTGTTATATCGTGACATTTATCTTTCCTTTGTTAGACTCAAAATCAGATTGTATTAATTTGAGACTGAGCGCAGATGAAAAAACTTACCTTACCAAACGATTTTTTATGGGGCGGCGCGGTTGCGGCGCACCAGGTTGAAGGCGGCTGGAACAAAGGTGGCAAAGGCCCCAGCATTTGCGACGTACTGAGCGGAGGGGCACACGGTGTTCCGCGAGAAATCACTCAGGAAGTTGAGCCCGGTAAGTACTATCCCAACCACGAAGCTGTCGATTTTTACAGTCATTACAAAGAAGACATCAAGCTGTTTGCCGAGATGGGGTTCAAATGCTTCCGTACCTCCATCGCCTGGACCCGTATCTTCCCCAAAGGGGACGAAATCCAACCGAATGAAGAAGGGCTAAAGTTCTACGACGACATGTTCGATGAACTGCTGAAGTACAACATTGAACCAGTCATCACCCTTTCCCACTTTGAAATGCCGCTGCACCTGGTTCAACAGTACGGTAGCTGGACCAATCGTAAAGTCGTCGATTTCTTTGTCCGTTTTGCTGAAGTCGTTTTTGAGCGCTATAAGCACAAGGTCAAATATTGGATGACCTTCAATGAGATCAACAACCAGCGTAACTGGCGCGCGCCGCTGTTTGGCTATTGCTGCTCCGGCGTGGTGTATACCGAGCATGAAAACCCTGAAGAGACTATGTACCAGGTGCTGCATCACCAGTTCGTGGCCAGCGCGCTGGCGGTAAAGGCGGCACGTCGCATCAACCCGGAAATGAAAGTCGGCTGCATGCTGGCGATGGTGCCACTGTACCCGTTCTCCTGTAAGCCTGAAGATGTGATGTTCGCGCAGGAATCGATGCGTGAGCGCTACGTTTTCACTGACGTTCAGCTGCGCGGCTACTATCCATCATATGTACTGAACGAGTGGGAACGCCGCGAATTCAACATCCGAATGGAGGCCGGCGATGAGCAAATCCTGCGTGAAGGCACCTGTGACTATCTCGGATTCAGTTACTACATGACCAACGCGGTAAAAGCGGAAGGCGGCAGCGGCGATGCCATTTCTGGTTTTGAGGGCAGCGTACCGAACCCGCACGTAAAAGCCTCCGACTGGGGCTGGCAGATTGACCCCGTCGGTCTACGCTATGCCTTATGTGAGCTGTATGAACGCTACCAGAAGCCGCTGTTTATCGTTGAAAACGGGTTTGGCGCTTATGACAAAGTAGAAGAAGACGGCAGCATCAACGACGACTATCGCATCGACTATCTGCGTGCCCACATCGAAGAAATGATGAAAGCGGTGACCTATGATGGCGTAGACCTGATGGGCTACACGCCATGGGGTTGCATCGACTGCGTGTCGTTTACCACCGGTCAGTACAGCAAACGTTACGGCTTTATCTACGTGAACAAACATGACGACGGCACCGGCGATATGTCGCGTTCACGAAAGAAGAGTTTTGAGTGGTATAAAGCGGTGATTGCCAGCAACGGCGAGAATCTGTAATTTTTTGCCGGATGGCGGCGTAAACGCCTTATCCAGCCTACAGGTTATACTCCCGTAGGCTGGATAAACGCAGCGCTATCCGGCAATTAAATCCCTACTTCCCGCCTGCCAGTTCCAGAAAACTGCCCGTTACGTAAGATGCCTTCTCGCTCAACAGCCAGGTAATTGCCTGCGCGACTTCTTCCGGCTGCCCGCCACGCTGCATAGGCAACAGTGATTTCACGCGATCGACTCTTCCCGGCTCGCCGCCTGATGCGTGCATTTCAGTGTAGATAAGACCTGGTCGCACGCAGTTTACGCGGATCCCTTGCGCCGCAACCTCCAGCGCCAGGCCGGTGGTGAGCGTGTCCACAGCGCCTTTCGAGGCCGCGTAATCAACATATTCGAATGGCGCACCAAGCCGCGATGCCGCCGAAGAGACATTTACAATCGATCCACCCTGACCGCCGTGCTTGAACGACATGCGCTTTACCGCTTCCCGACAGCACAGAAAATAGCCGGTAACGTTGGTTGCCAGTACGCGATTAATTCGTTCGGCGGTTAAGTTTTCGACCGTGCTTTGCTCAAACAAGATCCCGGCATTATTCACCAGGGCAGTCAGTTGCTCGCCTTCACGGTCAATAGACTCAAACATTGCCACCACCTGGCTTTCATCACTGATATCCGCACGCAAAGCAAATGCTTTACCGCCTGCAGCGACGATGTTGTTCACCACCTCGGTTGCCGCACGAATATTGTGATGAAAATTCACGGCGACCGTGTAACCCTCTTGCGCCAGTTGCAGCGCGGTTGCTCGACCAATGCCACGACTGCCGCCCGTCACCAATGCTATAGCCATAACGTTTCTCCCAAAAAATAAAGGCGCCGAAGCGCCTTTAAAAGATAGTTGAATCAGCAGATTACTGATATTCGCTCATCGGTACGCAGGAGCAGAACAGGTTACGGTCACCGTAAACGTCATCAAGGCGTTTCACGGTTGGCCAGTATTTGTTCGCCACACCCGCCGGGAAGACGGCGATTTCGCGGCTGTAACCGTGATTCCACTCCGCGACCAGCTCGTTTTGCGTGTGCGGTGAGTTAACCAGCGGGTTATCTTCCAGTGACCATTCACCGGCTTTCACGCGATCGATCTCAGCGCGGATTGCCAGCATCGCATTGATAAAGCGATCCAGTTCCACTTTGCTTTCAGATTCAGTCGGTTCAACCATCAGGGTACCCGCGACCGGGAATGACATAGTCGGCGCATGGAAACCGTAATCGATTAGGCGCTTGGCAATATCCAGTTCGCTGATGCCGGTCTCTTCTTTCAGTGGGCGAATGTCGAGAATACATTCATGCGCCACGCGACCATCGCGACCGGTATACAATACCGGATAAGCATCTTTCAGACGGCTGGCAATGTAGTTAGCGTTAAGAATCGCCACCTGGCTTGCCTGCTTCAGACCTTCTGCGCCCATCATACGGATGTACATCCAGCTGATTGGCAGAATGGATGCGCTACCGAACGGCGCCGCAGAAACTGCGCCCTGACGGGTCAGCATCCCTTCAATCTGCACTACGCTGTGGCCCGGTACAAACGGCGCCAGATGTGATTTCACGCCGATCGGTCCCATACCTGGGCCGCCGCCGCCGTGCGGAATGCAGAATGTTTTATGCAGGTTGAGGTGCGAGACATCTGCGCCAATAAAGCCCGGCGTGGTGATCCCAACCTGAGCGTTCATGTTCGCGCCATCAAGGTAAACCTGGCCGCCGAACTGGTGCACAACGTCGCACACTTCACGGATCGTTTCTTCATAAACGCCGTGGGTGGATGGATAAGTCACCATGATGCAAGAAAGGTTGTCGGCATGTTGTTCTGCTTTTGCTCGCAGATCGTCCAGGTCGATGTTGCCGTTCTTATCACAGGCGACAACCACTACCTGCATACCCGCCATCTGTGCAGACGCCGGGTTGGTACCGTGGGCAGAAGCCGGGATCAAGCAGATATCGCGATGACCTTCGTTACGGCTTTCGTGATAATGACGAATCGCCAGCAGACCCGCATACTCGCCCTGCGCGCCGGAGTTCGGCTGCATGCAGACGGCATCATAACCGGTCAGTTTTACCAGCCACTCGGAAAGCTGGCCGATCATCTGGTGATAACCTTCAGCCTGCTCTGGCGGGCAGAACGGATGCAGCTCAGCGAATTCAGGCCAGGTGATAGGGATCATCTCGGCAGCGGCGTTGAGCTTCATAGTGCAGGAACCCAGCGGGATCATTGCCTGATTCAGCGCCAGATCTTTACGCTCCAGTGAGTGCATGTAGCGCATCATCTCGGTTTCGCTGTGATAGCGGTTGAACACCGGATGGCTGAGGATCACATCGTCACGCAGCATGCTTTCCTGAATAGAACGGCTGTCGAGCGCCACGTCTTTATCCAGCGTATCGATGTTCAGAGCGTGACTGTCGTCCAGCAGTACATTGAACAACTGCACCACGTTTTCACGGGTGGTGGTTTCATCGAGCGTAATACCTACCGCGTTATGGATATCGCTACGCAGGTTGATTTCTGCCGCTTCGGCACGCGCCAGCACTGCGGCCTTATCGGCTACTTCAACGCACAGAGTGTCGAAGTAATGCGCATGACGCAGCTTCAATCCTTTCTGTTGCAGACCGGCTGCCAGGATATCAGTCAGGCGGTGGATGCGATTAGCAATGCGTTTCAGGCCAACCGGACCATGATAAACGGCATACAGGCTGGCGATGTTGGCCAGCAGGACCTGCGAGGTACAAATGTTGGAGTTCGCTTTCTCGCGGCGGATATGCTGCTCACGAGTCTGCATCGCCATGCGCAGTGCGGTATTGCCCACCGCATCTTTGGAGACGCCGATAATACGGCCTGGCATGGAGCGTTTGAATTCGTCTTTCGCGGCGAAGAATGCCGCGTGTGGGCCACCGTAACCCATCGGTACGCCGAAGCGTTGTGCAGAACCGAAAACGATATCCGCACCCTGTTTGCCCGGAGCAGTCAGCAGTACCAGCGCCATAAAGTCGGCAGCGACACTGACCACAACTTTACGTGATTTCAGCTCGGTAATCAGTTTGCTGTAGTCATGCACTTCACCGGTGGTGCCAACCTGCTGCAACAGCACGCCAAACACATCCTGGTGATCCAGTGCTTTCGCCGCGTCATCAACAATGACGTCAAAACCAAAGGTTTGTGCACGAGTACGCACAACATCCAGCGTTTGCGGATGAACATCAGCGGCCACAAAGAAGCGGTTGGCGTTTTTCAGTTTGCTGACGCGTTTTGCCATCGCCATCGCTTCAGCCGCCGCGGTGGCTTCATCCAGCAGAGAGGCGGAGGCCATGTCCAGACCGGTCAGATCCAGCGTCACCTGCTGGAAGTTGAGCAGCGCTTCCAGGCGCCCCTGAGAAACTTCTGGCTGATACGGCGTATACGCAGTGTACCAGCCCGGGTTTTCCAGCATGTTGCGCAGGATAACCGGTGGCAACTGCACGGCGGTGTAGCCCATGCCAATGTAGGACGTGAAGCGCTTGTTACGCCCAGCGATGGCTTTTAATTCAGCCAGCGCAGCGTATTCGGTCGCCGCCTCGCCGACCTGCGGCGGGGTTGCGAGCTGAATGTCTTTCGGCACAATCTGGCCGATCAGCGCGTTTAACGACTCGGCGCCAACCGCATTCAGCATCTCTTGCTGCTGCGCGGCGTCCGGTCCGATGTGGCGTTCAATGAAAGCGCCGCTGTTTTCAAGCTGGCTTAACGTCTGTGTCATGGGCGATGGTTCCTGAAACGTGCAGTGAATCGTGATTGTCTCTGTCTACGAGCCCGGCAGCGCTAGCGCTTACCGGGTCTACGCATGCTTTGTAGGCCGGATAAGCGCAGCGCCATCCGGCAAAAGCGTATTTACTCGTCTTCTAACAATGCTTCATATGCGGCCGCATCCAGCAGCGATTCAATTTCGCTTTCATCGCTGGCTTTGATTTTGAAAATCCAGCCGCCCGCATACGGCTCGCTGTTGACCAGTTCCGGGGAGTCGCTAAGCGCGTCGTTAACCGCCACAATCTCACCACCTACTGGCGCATAGATATCGGATGCCGCTTTTACGGACTCCGCAACGGCACAATCATCGCCCGCGCTGACGGTTGCGCCAACTTCTGGCAGGTCAACGAAAACCATGTCACCTAACAGCTCCTGAGCGTGTTCGGTGATACCAACGGTGTAAGAGCCGTCAGCTTCTTTGCGCAGCCATTCGTGTTCTTTGCTGTATTTCAGTTCTGCAGGTACGTTGCTCATCAATCAATCTCCAAAAAAGGATGAATTACGCGACGGCTTTGCCGTTACGCACAAAAACAGGTTTAGTCACTTTTACCGGCATTTCACGGTTACGGATCTGCACGATCGCAGTTTCGCCGATACCCGCAGGGACACGCGCCAACGCGATGCTGTAACCAAGAGTTGGGGAGAATGTCCCGCTGGTGATAATGCCTTCCTGCTGGTTGCCGGAAGCATCGGTGAAGCGCACCGGCAGTTCATTACGCAGCACGCCTTTCTCGGTCATCACAAGCCCGACCAGCTGTTCGTGGCCTTTTTCACGCTGCATTTCCAACGCTTCACGACCGATAAAGTCGCGGTCAGCCGGTTCCCATGCGATGGTCCAGCCCATGTTGGCCGCCAGCGGAGAAATGCCTTCGTCCATCTCCTGACCGTACAGGTTCATGCCCGCTTCCAGACGCAGCGTGTCACGTGCGCCGAGACCGCAGGGTTTGACACCAGCCTGTACCAGCGCACGCCAGAAATCTGCCGCTTTTTCATTCGGCATGGCAATTTCATAGCCTGCTTCGCCGGTATAACCGGTGGTTGCGATAAACAAGTCGCCCGCCTGAACGCCGAAGAACGGCTTCATGCCTGCTACCGCCTGACGCTGCTCGTCAGTAAACAACGTAGCTGCTTTTTCCTGTGCGTTTGGACCCTGTACCGCAATCAGCGACAGGTCGTCACGAACGGTGATGTCGATAGCGTATGGTTCAGCGTGTTGGGTAATCCAGGAGAGGTCTTTTTCGCGGGTGGCGGAGTTTACAACGAGGCGGAAGAAATCTTCAGTGAAGTAGTAGACAATCAGGTCATCTATCACGCCGCCCGAAGCGTTAAGCATACCGGAGTAGAGGGCTTTACCCGTCTTCGTTAGCTTTGCGACGTCGTTTGCCAGCAGATAACGCAAGAACTCCCGGGTGCGGCTACCGCGCAGGTCGACGATGGTCATATGCGACACATCAAACATTCCGGCATCGGTGCGAACAGCATGGTGTTCATCGAGCTGAGAACCGTAATGCAGTGGCATCATCCAGCCATGGAAATCGACCATGCGCGCGCCACATAGCGTGTGTTGTTCGTACAAAGGAGTCTGTTGAGCCATCTTTTCCTCGTTGAATAAGCGGGGCTATCAACTCTTTCGCGGTGAAATTATCGCCACGAAACCCAGCACCGCAGCCGCTCCAGGGGCTACGACGCAAACGTTCTCTTTGTCCTGAACTTACCACCGAAACAGACGCTAAACCATAAGTCAAAATTAACCATCACATTAGCTTATGGCGAAAAACAGCCAGATCGCCAACAGAATAAAACTCCATGTATGTAGTAAGAAACCAGAACAACAAACAAAGATAAGCGCAAACTTACAGCATCAATCCACATTAAATGTGGAAAAAATGTCAAAAATGGCGTTATGAAAAAAACGTTATATTAAAAAAACTAATGCGAAAAAAGGCGTGGAATTAGATTATTTCAAATGAGAGAAGCACCCCGGCGCGCAGGCCGGGAGAGGAAAGTGTGACGGGTCTCAAACTCTTAAGATTGTCCTTACGGACACTAACGTAACCACTCGGGAAGATCGTTCAGTCCCATCGCCTGACGGATGAGTTGTGGTTTTACGCCCGGGAGGGTATCGGCCAGTTTCAGCCCAATATCGCGTAGCAGTTTTTTCGCCGGATTCTCGCCTGCAAACAGTTCACGGAAACCCTGCATCCCTGCCAGCATCAGCGCTGCGCTGTGCTTACGGCTGCGTTCGTAGCGGCGTAAATAGAGATACTGCCCAATATCTTTACCCTGACGTTGTAGCCGCTTAAGTTCATCGATCAGCTCCGCCGCATCCATAAAGCCAAGGTTAACCCCCTGACCCGCCAGCGGGTGGATGGTATGCGCCGCATCCCCCACCAGCGCCAGACGATGGGCGGCGAACTGACGGGCATAACGTCCCGTCAGCGGAAACGCCTGACGTTCGCTTTCAAGGCTGCACAGCCCCAGACGATTATCAAAAGCGATATTCAGCGCCTGATTAAACTCGTCAACGCTTGCCTGCTGCATACGTTCTGCTTCCTGCGGCGAGAGCGACCAGACGATAGAACACAGGTGTGGATCGCTGAGCGGCAGGAATGCCAGGATCCCCTCGCCGTGAAACGCCTGGCGCGCAACCGCACCGTGCGCTTCCTGCGTACGGATAGTCGCCACCAGCGCATGATGACGATAATCCCAGAAGGTGAGCGGAATATCCGCTTTGTTGCGCAGCCAGGAGTTAGCACCATCAGCACCGACGACCAGGCGGGCCGTCAGCATTGCGCCATCTTTCAGGGTCAGAAATGCTTCGTTCTCACCCCAGGCCACCTGCTGTAATTCAGCAGGTGCCATCAGCGTAATATCCGCTGAACGCTGCGCCTTTTGCCACAGCGCATAATGAATCTCTGAGTTTTCGACAATGTGCCCCAAATGGCTGTAGCCCATGCTCTGGTCATCAAACGCAATACGTCCAAAGCTGTCTTTGTCCCAGACTTCCATGCCGTGGTAGCAGCAAGCGCGACGGGCAACAATGTCGGACCAGACACCAAGACGGGTAAGCAGTTTTTCGCTGGCGGCATTAATGGCCGAAACACGAAGCTGAGGAGGTGCATCCGCCGCCAACGGCTGCGGAACATGTTGTTCTAATACAGCAACGCGCAACCCGCTGCCCTGTAAGCCGCAGGCAACCGCCAGTCCTACCATGCCGCCACCAACAATTGCTACATCAACACTTTGCACTGTTTGCTCCTGAAAATAGGACAATCAAAAACCGTAGGCCGGATAAGGCAAAGCCGCCATCCGGCATCAATTCCGCGACATTGCCTGATGGCGCTGCGCTTATCAGGCCTACTTCTTTAATTCGGCCTACAGATTATATTTAGCGCGCAACCCAGCCCAGGGTCCGCTCCGCCAGCGCATCGCGCGCAGGGGGGAATAATTCCATCGCCATCAGCCCGGCATTACGCCCAACAACCAGCGGGGCCCAGTGATTGGCAAACAAATACACTAAATTATTGGTCACACCAATCGTCGTATCACGATCGCTTTCGCGGCGCTGCTGATAGCGTGCCAGCACCGCATAATCACCCACATCTTCCGCGCCGTTTTCCGCCTGCGTCAACGTCTCAGCCAGGCTCATTACGTCACGCAGGCCCAGGTTGAAACCTTGCCCGGCAATGGGATGCAGCGTCTGGGCGGCGTTCCCTACCAGCACGGTACGATGGGTAATCGCCTTCAGCGCTGTAGTTAACGAAAGCGGATAGGCGTTGCGTTTACCGGCCTGGGTAATACGTCCCAGTCGCCAGCCAAAAGCGGTTTGTAGTTCACGGCAAAACTGTTCGTCAGACCAGGCCATAATCTCATCACGCTGCTCCAGCGGATGGCACCACACCAACGAGCAGCGACCGTCAGACATCGGAAGCATTGCCAGCGGACCATATTGCGTGAAGCGTTCAAACGCTCGCCCGTCGTGCGGTACAGAGGTCGTAACGTTGGCAATTACCGCCAGTTGCTCATAAGGCTGTTGCAGCCAGTCAACACCGCAGGCGGTAGCCAGTGCGGAGCGCGTACCGTCGGCGGCCACCAGCAGGCGACCATCAATCATTTCGCCATTTTCCAGCGTAACTTCTACGCGCTCCTGCGTGCGCGACACGCTGGCTACGCGATCGGGGCAATGCAATGTGACGCCCGGTGCTTTGCGCAGCAGCGCAAACAGACGCAGCCCGACGTCGTGCAGTTCTACCACCTGGCCCAGAGCCGGAATACGGTATTCCTGCGCATCCAGCGTCACAAATCCGGCATGACCGCGATCGCTGACGTGAACCGTTTTAATGGCCGTTGCGCAATCGGCAATCGCCTGCCATACGCCAATTCGCGCCAGTTGTTGGCAGGTTCCTGCCGCCAGAGCGATCGCCCTGGCATCAAACCCGGGATGGCGGTCAGTTTCAGGTTCGCTCGCTTCTATCAGATGAACCGGCAGAGTCCCATGGCTGAGCTGAGAAATGGCCAACGCCAGCGTCGCGCCAACCATACCACCACCAACGATAATCACGCTCATTGCAGTCGCGCCGCAGCCATTAATGCTTCAATGTCATCCGCTTTCTTCACTACGCTGGCGGTCAGGTTTTCATTGCCGTCCTCGGTGATGAGGATGTCATCCTCAATACGAATGCCGATACCACGATAAGCCGGCGGTACATCGGCGTCCGGCGCGATATACAGTCCCGGCTCGACGGTGAGCACCATTCCCGGCTCAAGAATACGTGAGCGGTCCTGACCATAAACGCCGACGTCGTGCACATCCAGCCCAAGCCAGTGGCTTAGACCATGCATAAAGAATGGGCGATGTGCATTTTCGGTAATCAACTGATCGACATCACCGTGCAAAATACCGAGTTTCACCAGACCCGTAATCATGATGCGCACCACTTCGCCAGTGACTTCCTGAATGGACGTTCCGGGACGATACAGACGCAGGCTGGTCTCTAAGGATTCCAGCACGATATCGTAGATTTCACGCTGTGCTGGGGTAAATTTACCATTTACCGGAAAGGTACGCGTAATGTCGCCCGCATAGCCTTTGTATTCACAGCCAGCGTCGATCAGCACCAAATCGCCATCGCGCATTTCACTTTCATTTTCGGTGTAATGCAGGATACAGCCGTTTTCACCGCTGCCGACAATCGTGTTATAGGACGGATAACGCGCACCATGGCGGGTAAATTCGTGGTGAATCTCCCCTTCTAACTGGTATTCAAACATTCCCGGACGGCATTTTTCCATCGCACGGGTATGCGCCAGCGCGGTGATTTCTCCGGCACGACGCATGACCGCAATCTCTTCCGGTGATTTGAACAGGCGCATCTCATGCACCATTGGACGCCAGTCGATAATCGCGGCAGGTGCGTGCAGATTTTGTCTGGAGCCTTTACGCAGTTTATCCAGCGCCGTGTGCACAATCTCGTCGGCCCAGGCATATTCGCCCTGCGCGTGGTACACCGCGTCCAGGCCATTGAGCAACAGGTGCAGCTGTTGGTTGATTTCACTGAAGGCCAGCGCCCTGTCAACGCCAAGTTTTGCCGGGGCAGCATCCTGGCCCAGACGGCGACCAAACCAGATCTCCGCCGTCAGATCGCGAACCCGATTGAACAAAACGCTATGGTTATGAGTGTCATCGCTTTTAATCAACACCAGCACGGCTTCAGGTTCGTTAAAACCGGTGAAGTACCAGAAATCACTGCTTTGGCGGTACGGATATTCACTGTCCGCGCTGCGCGTCGCTTCAGGCGCGGCAAAAATCAGCGCGGCGCTGCCGGGCTGCATTTGTGCCAGTAAAGCCTGGCGACGACGCTGGAATTCTTGCTGAGATATCTCGCTCATCACACTCTCCTTTGCGTTTCGTTCTTAGTGCAGAGTCGGTTTACGGACTTCCGGCGCAGTCGGCTGCTGACGCGTAAACGTGTCATGACACAGCAAAGCGGCTACGCGCACGTATTCGATGATCTCTTCGAGCGACATTTCCAGCTCTTCCTGATCTTCGTCTTCGTCATACCCTAACTGCGCGATATTGCGCAGGTCGTCAATCGCTTCCCCGGTTTCGCCGGTTACTTTGTCGAGCTTCGGCTGCGTGACGCCAAGACCCAGCAAAAAGTGGTTTACCCATCCCGCCAGCGCATCGGCGCGATCGAACACGCTGACGTCATCCCCTTCAGGCAGATAAAGCTGAAAAAGGAAGCCGTCGTCTTCGAGGGCATCGCTGGTGGCAGAGTGCATTTTCAGCAGCGCCTGAGCCAGCTCGTGACCAAAGGCCAGGCCTTCGTTCGTCAGGTCGTGCAACAGCGGCTGCCATGAGCTGTCGTTGTTTCCACCACAAATCATTCCGCTTATCAAGCCGTGCATTTCGGCCGGGGTTAATCCAGCCCCTTGTTGGTTCAAAAACTGGCTAACTTCGTTGTAACCAGGCATTTCGTTCTGTATAGACATAAGCATTCGTCATCAAAGGGAGGAATATTCATGGTATGCTACCACTTTGGACCCTGGTGGACCAGAAAAGGGCTTGTATCTTGATACCAGGGTAGCTATAGTGTCGCCCCTTCGCGGACCCACGGTCTGGAGACGAAGGCAGCGCAGTCAATCAGCAGGAAGGTGGCATGTCTGCACAACCCGTCGATATCCAAATATTTGGCCGTTCACTGCGAGTGAATTGCCCGCCTGAACAAAGGGATGCGTTGAATCAGGCTGCGGACGATCTCAATCAGCGATTGCAAGATCTGAAAGTTCGCACTAGAGTCACAAATACTGAGCAGTTGGTTTTCATCGCCGCGTTGAACATCAGCTATGAATTAACTCAGGAAAAAGCGAAGACGCGTGAGTACGCGGCGAGCATGGAACAACGTATTCGGATGCTACAACAGACCATCGAACAGGCGTTGCTTGATCAGGGTCGCATAACCGAAAAAACGGGCCAAAACTTTGAATAACACTTTTCGGTTTACTGTGGTAGAGTGACCGTGAAGACAAAATTTCTCTGAGATGTTTGCAAGCGGGCCAGTCCCCTGAGCCGATATTTCATACCACAAGAATGTGGCGCTCCACGGTTGGTGAGCATGCTCGGCCCGTCCGAGAAGCCTTAAAACTGTGACGACACATTCACCTTGAACCAAGGGTTCAAGGGTTACAGCCTGCGGCGGCATCTCGGAGATTCCCTTCTACCTGGCAACAGCCATGACATTACTTTCTGAACTCCCTTTATCCCGGCAAGAAATTCGTCAACTGATTCGGCAGCGTCGTCGTGCGCTTACCTCCGAACAGCAACGACAATACGGTCAGCAAGCCGCGACCCGAATGCTCAGCTTTCCCCCTGTTGTACTCGCTCATACGGTGGCAGTATTCCTCTCGTTCGATGGCGAACTCGATACCCAGCCGCTAATAGATCAGCTGTGGCGAGCGGGCAAGCGCGTTTATCTTCCGGTTCTTCATCCCTTCAGCACCGGTAATTTGCTGTTCCTGCACTATCATCCGCATAGCGACCTGGTAACCAATCGCTTAAAGATCCAGGAACCACGACTTGATGTACGTGACGTATTACCGCTGTCACAGCTGGATGTACTGATTACGCCGTTAGTGGCGTTTGATGAATATGGGCAACGCCTGGGCATGGGCGGCGGATTTTATGACCGCACGCTACAAAACTGGCAGCAGCATAAGATCCAGCCCGTAGGCTACGCGCACGATTGTCAGCGAGTAGAAAAGCTGCCTGTTGAAGAATGGGATATCCCGCTGCCTGCGGTGGTGACGCCGTCCAAAATTTGGGCGTGGTAGGAAAACATGGAACATGCGGGCAGGCCAGCAGCCTGCCCATGTAGAGGAAATCAGTACAGCAGACGAGCACGAATGGTACCCGGGAGGGCTTTCATCGCCAGCAACGCTTTCTCCGCCACATCTTCATCCGCTTCAATATCAATAACCACGTAACCTACCTGTGCGGAAGTCTGCAGATACTGTGCGGCAATGTTGACGCCCTGCTCGGCAAAAATCTGGTTCAGCGCGGTCAGTACGCCCGGACGGTTTTCGTGAATGTGCATCAGACGACGACCGCCGTGTAGCGGCAGCGAAACTTCCGGGAAGTTAACTGCAGACAGCGTAGAGCCGTTGTCGGAATACTTGGTCAGTTTCCCAGCCACTTCCAGACCGATGTTTTCCTGCGCTTCCAGCGTTGAACCACCAATGTGCGGCGTCAGGATCACGTTGTCGAAATCACACAGCGGCGAAGTGAAAGGATCGCTGTTGGTTGCCGGCTCGGTTGGGAATACGTCGATTGCCGCCCCTGCCAGGTGCTTGGTCGCTAACGCGTCGCACAGCGCAGGAATATCAACAACCGTACCACGTGCGGCGTTAATCAGCAGCGCGCCTGGTTTCATCAACGCAATCTCACGCGCGCCCATCAGATTTTTGGTGGAGGCATTTTCCGGTACGTGCAAACTGACCACGTCGCTCATATTGAGCAGGTCGGAAAGATGCTGCACCTGCGTGGCGTTGCCGAGTGGGAGTTTATTTTCAATATCATAGAAATAGACATGCATCCCCAGCGATTCCGCCAGAATGCCTAGCTGAGTACCAATGTGGCCGTAGCCGATGATCCCCAGTTTTTTGCCACGCGCTTCAAAGGAGCCGGTAGCCAGTTTGTTCCACACGCCGCGGTGTGCTTTGGCGTTCGCTTCGGGTACACCGCGTAGCAGGAGAAGCAGTTCGCCAATCACCAGTTCCGCAACGGAACGCGTGTTAGAGAATGGCGCGTTAAACACGGGGATCCCGCGCTTTGCCGCAGCGGTCAGATCAACCTGGTTGGTGCCGATACAGAAGCAGCCAATCGCGACCAGTTTCTCTGCGGCGTCAATCACATCTTCAGTCAGATGGGTACGGGATCGCAGGCCAATGAAGTGGGCATCACGGATGGACTCTTTCAGTTGTTCAGTGTCCAGAGCGCCTTTGTGAAACTCGATGTTGGTATAACCTGCTGCACGAAGGCTTTCGAGTGCTTTTTGATGCACGCCTTCTACCAGCAGAAATTTAATCTTATCTTTCTCCAGTGATACCTTTGCCATTTCCCCGACCCTGTCTTTTTTTGTTCAAACTGATGTGTTGTGTGTGGGATTTTCATCCGCCTCTTCAACATATCAAAAAATAATATTGCGGCAATATGAACGTTTGCGTCGCCGTGCTGAAGAAATGTCATTCAGAGAGAAATGTCAGAGGAAAATACTGGCGATAACTTTTTCTTTGGAGAGATCGGCAGGACAATATTATAAACGTGACACAAGTCACCAAATTTGCCCTGCCAAAATTTTTTTAACGGGAGAAGACACTCCCATCAGATCATTTTACGATAGTTTTCACGCCGTCTGGGGTACCGATCAGCGCGACATCCGCACCACGGTTGGCAAACAGACCGACGGTTACCACGCCCGGAATCGCATTGATGGCGTTTTCCATGGCCACGGCGTCAAGGATCTCCAGACCATGTACATCAAGGATCACGTTGCCGTTGTCCGTCACTACGCCCTGACGGTATTCAGGACGACCGCCCAGCTTCACCAACTGGCGAGCCACAGCGCTGCGCGCCATTGGGATCACTTCAACCGGCAGCGGGAAGTTGCCGAGAATGTCGACTTCTTTGGACGCATCCGCGATGCAGATAAATTTCTTCGCCACGGAAGCAATGATTTTTTCACGAGTCAACGCTGCACCGCCGCCCTTGATCATCTGCATGTGGCCGTTGATTTCATCCGCGCCGTCCACGTATACGCCGAGACTATCAACTTCGTTAAGATCGAACACGTGGATGCCAAGGCTTTTGAGTTTTTCGGTTGAAGCGTCCGAACTGGATACCGCACCTTCAATCTGACCTTTCATTGTGCCCAGCGCATCAATAAAGTGTGCGGCTGTTGAACCTGTACCTACGCCCACAATGGTACCGGGCTGTACATACTGAAGTGCCGCCCATCCTACTGCTTTTTTCAGTTCATCCTGCGTCATGATCGTTTCGCCTGTGGTGTGAATATGGTGGGAAAATTCACGCGCATTATAGAACATTGTGCAGAAAAATGTCCCCACACCCGCTCGCAAGCGGCGGATTTCGTCTTTACCCAACCTAAATTTGTGTCATAGTGCAGAACAAGCAAAATTTTCAGGAGTGCGTCAAAGCAATGAAACGTCCGGACTACAGAACACTACAAGCACTGGATGCGGTTATTCGTGAACGAGGATTTGAGCGCGCGGCGCAAAAGCTGTGCATCACGCAATCCGCGGTTTCACAGCGCATAAAACAGCTTGAGAATATGTTCGGACAACCGCTGCTGGTGCGTACCGTACCACCACGCCCAACCGAACAGGGGCAGAAACTACTGGCGCTTTTGCGTCAGGTTGAACTGCTGGAAGACGAGTGGCTGGGTGATGAACAAACCGGATCGACGCCGCTGCTGCTCTCACTGGCAGTGAACGCCGACAGTCTGGCGACCTGGTTGCTTCCGGCGTTAGCCCCGGTACTGGCCAATTCACCGATTCGGCTGAACCTGCAGGTTGAGGATGAAACGCGCACCCAGGAACGTCTGCGTCGTGGTGAAGTGGTCGGTGCGGTGAGTATCCAACATCAGGCGCTGCCAAGCTGTCTGGTGGATAAACTTGGCGCGCTGGACTACCTGTTCGTTGGCTCCAAACCTTTCGCCGAGCGTTATTTCCCTAACGGCGTCACCCGCTCCGCCCTGCTGAAAGCCCCGGCGGTAGCGTTTGACCATCTTGATGATATGCATCAGGCGTTCCTGCAACAAAACTTCGACCTGCCGCCGGGAAGCGTGCCGTGCCACATCGTTAACTCTTCTGAAGCCTTCGTCCAGTTGGCGCGTCAGGGCACCACCTGCTGCATGATCCCGCACTTACAGATTGAGAAAGAGCTGGAAAGCGGCGAGCTGATCGATTTAACGCCAGGTCTGTTCCAGCGTCGGATGCTGTACTGGCACCGTTTTGCACCGGAAAGCCGCATGATGCGCAACGTTACCGACGCGCTGCTGGAATACGGGCACAAGGTGTTGCGTCAGGATTAAACCGTTTATTGCTCCAGAGTGCCGGATGGTGGCGTAACGCCTTATCCGGCCGACAATCCTTACCCTCTTTTCATGCTATTCCCGCCACGTCTTTGAAATAAATCACAAAATAAAACATGCCATGCGGCAAAAAACGACGCCCTGTTGGCTATTTTTTGCTGGCGACAAGCCAAATGAAAAAGCTCACCGTATCCGCAAAGATTCAACTTATTGCGTAATACGGAGCAAAAAATGGCAAATGTGCAGGAGTGGCAAACACTCGCTAATAAAGAACTCAGTCGACGGGAAAAAACCGTCGAATCGCTGGAAAGACAGACGGCGGAAGGAATTGCCATCAAGCCGCTATACACTGAAGCGGACCTCGATAATCTGGAAGTCACGGGCACTCTTCCCGGCCTACCGCCTTACGTGCGTGGCCCGCGCGCCACCATGTATACCGCGCAGCCGTGGACCATTCGCCAGTACGCTGGTTTCTCTACCGCCAAAGAGTCCAACGCCTTTTACCGCCGCAACCTCGCCGCCGGGCAAAAAGGACTTTCCGTCGCCTTTGACCTTGCCACCCATCGCGGCTATGACTCTGACAACCCGCGCGTGGCAGGTGACGTCGGCAAAGCGGGCGTGGCGATCGATACTGTCGAAGATATGAAGGTGCTGTTCGACCAAATTCCGCTGGATAAGATGTCGGTATCAATGACCATGAACGGCGCGGTGCTGCCGGTACTGGCGTTTTATATCGTGGCTGCAGAAGAACAAGGCGTAACGCCGGAGCAACTCACCGGGACCATTCAGAACGATATTCTGAAAGAGTACCTGTGCCGCAATACCTACATTTACCCGCCAAAACCTTCAATGCGCATCATCGCCGACATCATCGCCTGGTGTTCCGCCAATATGCCGCGCTATAACACCATCAGTATCAGCGGTTATCACATGGGGGAAGCCGGGGCGAACTGCGTCCAGCAGGTGGCGTTTACGCTGGCTGACGGCATTGAGTACATCAAAGCCGCGCTGTCTGCCGGGCTGAAAATTGATGACTTCGCGCCGCGCCTGTCATTCTTCTTCGGCATCGGCATGGATCTGTTTATGAACGTAGCCATGCTGCGCGCGGCTCGCTATTTGTGGAGTGAAGCAGTCAGCGGTTTTGGCGCAAACAACCCGAAATCTCTCGCTCTGCGTACCCACTGCCAGACCTCCGGCTGGAGTCTGACCGAGCAGGATCCTTACAACAACGTGATCCGCACGACCATTGAAGCGCTCGGTGCTACGCTTGGCGGCACCCAGTCTCTGCATACCAACGCCTTTGATGAGGCGCTCGGGCTACCCACCGATTTCTCCGCCCGCATCGCGCGTAATACACAGATCATCATTCAGGAAGAGTCAGAGATCTGCCGCACCGTCGATCCGCTGGCCGGATCGTATTACGTCGAGTCGCTCACCGATCAAATCGTGAAGCAAGCGCGCACGATCATCAAACAAATTGATGAGGCAGGCGGCATGGCGAAAGCGATCGAAGCCGGGCTCCCTAAACGGATGATCGAAGAAGCTTCCGCGCGCGAGCAGTCGCTGATCGACCAGGGTAAACGCGTTATCGTCGGCGTGAACAAATACAAGCTGGATAAAGAAGACGAAACGTCGGTACTGGAAATCGACAACGTGAAGGTACGCAACGAGCAAATTGCCTCGTTGCAGCATATCCGCACAACTCGCGACACAGATGCCGTCAATGCCGCACTCGCGGCGCTGACCCACGCCGCGCAGCATAATGAAAATCTGCTGGCCGCCGCCGTTAACGCCGCCCGCGTTCGCGCCACGCTCGGTGAGATCTCCGACGCGCTGGAAACCGCTTTTGACCGCTATCTGGTTCCCAGCCAGTGCGTCACCGGGGTGATTGCGCAAAGCTATCACCAGTCCGACAAATCCGCCGATGAGTTCGACGCCATCGTTGCGCAAACCGAACAGTTCCTCGCGGAAAATGGTCGCCGACCGAGGATTCTGATCGCCAAGATGGGCCAGGATGGTCACGATCGCGGCGCGAAAGTGATCGCCAGCGCCTACTCCGATCTCGGCTTCGATGTTGACCTCAGTCCGATGTTCTCCACACCAGAAGAGATCGCCCGTCTGGCGGTAGAAAACGATGTGCATGTAATAGGCGCATCGTCACTGGCGGCGGGTCATAAAACGCTGATCCCGGAACTGGTTACCGCGCTCAAAAAATGGGGGCGTGAAGATATCTGCGTGGTAGCAGGAGGCGTTATTCCGCCACAGGATTACGCCTTCCTGCACGAGCATGGCGTGGCAGCCATTTATGGCCCCGGCACGCCAATGCTCGACAGCGTCCGCGATGTGTTAACCCGTATCAGTCAGCATCATGATTAACGCCGCCACGCTTGAGGATACCGTCCGTCGCTTGCGACTTGGCGAACGGGCAACGCTCGCCCAGGCGATGACGCTGGTCGAAAGCAGCCACCCGCGCCACCAGCCGCTGAGTACGCAGTTGCTGGACGCAATTATACCGTTCACCGGTAACGCCCTGCGTTTGGGGATAACCGGTACGCCGGGCGCGGGCAAAAGCACCTTTCTGGAAGCATTCGGCATGCTGTTAATCCGTCACGGATTACGGGTGGCGGTGATCGCCGTCGATCCCAGCAGCCCGGTCAGCGGCGGCAGCATTCTTGGCGATAAAACCCGCATGACGGAGCTGTCTCGCGCCGAATCTGCGTTTATTCGCCCGGTCCCTTCCAGCGGTCATTTAGGCGGAGCCAGCCAGCGCGCCCGCGAATTAATGCTGTTGTGCGAAGCGGCTGGCTTTGACGTGGTTATTGTAGAAACCGTCGGCGTTGGGCAGTCAGAAACCGAAGTCGCAGGCATGGTGGATTGCTTTATCTCACTACAAATCGCCGGCGGTGGCGACGATTTGCAAGGCATCAAAAAAGGCCTGATGGAAATGGCGGATCTGGTCGTCATCAATAAGGACGACGGCGAGAACCATGCCAGCGTGGCCATCGCCCGCCATATGTACGAATCCGCCCTGCATATTCTGCGCCGTAAATATGACGAGTGGCAGCCGCTGGTTCTGACCTGTAGCGCCCTGGAAAAACGCGGTATTGAGGAGGTCTGGCAGGCGATAACCGACTTTAAAACGTGCCTTAGCGCCAGCGGTCGACTGGAAAAAGTCCGCCAGCAGCAGGCGGTGGACTGGTTACACCAGCAGGCTGAAGAAGAAGCCCTACATCTGCTGTTTGCGCGGACTGATTTCGACCGCTATTTCCAGCAGACGCTACAGGCCGTCAAAAATAACGATCTGTCGCCGCGCACCGGTCTGCGGCACATCAGCGAATTTATCCAGCATCATTACTTTCAATAAAGAGAACATTATGTCTTATCAATACGTCAACGTGGTCATCATCCAGAAAGTCGCGGTTATTGAGTTCAATTACGCCCGCAAGCTCAATGCCCTGAGTAAAGTGTTTATTGACGATCTGATGCAGGCGCTGAGCGATCTCAATCGTGCGGACATTCGCTGCATCATTCTACGCGCTCCGAGTGGAGCCAAAGTTTTCTCTGCCGGGCATGATATTCATGAACTCCCGACCGGACGTCGCGATCCGCTCTCCTATGACGATCCGCTGCGTCAGATAACCCGCATGATCCAAAAATATCCAAAACCGGTGATCTCTATGGTTGAAGGCAGCGTCTGGGGCGGCGCATTTGAGATGATCATGAGTTCCGATCTGATCATCGCCGCTGAAACATCCACCTTCTCGATGACCCCGGTCAACCTCGGCGTGCCGTATAACCTGGTCGGCATCCACAACCTGACTCGCGACGCCGGTTTTCACATCGTGAAAGAGCTGATCTTTACCGCCTCACCGATTACCGCTCAGCGTGCGATGGCCGTCGGGATCCTCAACCATGTGGTTCCTGTAGACGAACTGGAGGATTTCACTCTGCAAATGGCGCACCACATCTCGGAGAAAGCGCCGCTGGCGATCGCCGTCATTAAAGAAGAGCTGCGCGTGCTGGGTGAAGCGCACACCATGAATTCCGATGAGTTCGAGCGCATTCAGGGCATGCGCCGCGCGGTGTACGACAGCGAGGATTATCAGGAAGGGATGAACGCGTTTATGGAAAAACGTAAACCTAATTTTGTCGGCCATTAATCACGTCTGAGGAAGGAGACGGCCATGAAACGGATGAGCGCCGAACAGGCGGCAGAAATTATCCAGCACGATGATATGGTGGCGTTTAGCGGCTTTACCCCCGCGGGTTCGCCAAAAGCGTTACCCACCGCAATTGCCCAACGTGCCTGCGAACAGCATCAGAACGGACAGCCTTTTCAGATCCGCCTGCTGACCGGAGCATCAATTGGCGCCGCCGCTGATGACGTACTATCCGCGGCGGATGCCGTTTCCTGGCGTGCGCCTTATCAAACGTCATCGGGCCTGCGCGACAAAATTAATCAGGGCCAGGTGAGGTTTGTCGATCTCCATTTGAGCGAAGTGGCGCAAATGGTTAATTACGGCTTTTTTGGCGAGATCGATGTTGCCGTCATTGAAGCCTCAGCCATCGCGCCGGATGGCCGGATTTGGCTGTCCAGCGGTATCGGTAATGCCCCCACCTGGCTGCTGCGGGCGAAAAAAGTGATCATTGAATTGAATCATTACCATAATCCGCGTGTGGCGGAGTTTGCCGACATCGTGATACCCGGTGCGCCGCCGCGGCGTAACAGCGTACCCATTTTTCATACCATGGATCGCGTAGGCAGTCAGTGCGTACAGATAGACCCCAAAAAGGTGGTTGCGGTGGTGGATACCGAACTGCCCGATGCAGGAAATGCATCGGATAAAACCAATCCGGTCAGCCAACAAATTGCCGATAACGTAGTCTCTTTTCTGCTGGGAGAAATGGCGCACAAACGCATTCCAGCTGAGTTTCTGCCCTTACAAAGCGGGGTGGGCAATATCAACAACGCGGTAATGGCTCGACTGGGCGAGAACCCGGATATCCCGCCCTTTATGATGTATTCGGAGGTGTTGCAGGAGTCGGTGGTGCATCTGCTGGAAACGGGCAAGATTAGCGGTGCCAGCGCCTCCAGCCTGACCATTTCAGCCCCGTCGCTACAGAAGATTTACGACAACATGGACTTCTTCGCCAGCCGGATTGTATTGCGCCCGCAGGAGATCTCCAATAACCCGGAAATCATCCGTCGACTGGGGGTTATTGCGCTCAACGTCGGTCTGGAGTTTGATATCTACGGTCATGCCAATTCCACGCACGTTGCGGGGGTGAACCTGATGAACGGCATCGGCGGCAGCGGGGATTTCGAGCGCAACGCCTACCTGTCTATCTTTATGGCGCCGTCGATTGCCAAAGGCGGGAAAATCTCAACCATCGTTCCGATGTGCAGCCATGTCGACCACAGCGAACATAGCGTTAAAGTGATCGTGACCGAACAAGGGATTGCCGATCTGCGTGGGTTATCTCCGATGCAGCGGGCGCACACGATTATCAATAACTGTGCGCATCCGCTTTACAGAGATTACTTGCACCGCTATCTGGAAAAAGCGCCCGGCGGGCATATCCATCACGATCTCAGCCATGCGTTCGATCTGCATCGCAACCTTCTCGAAACAGGCTCGATGCTAGGTTAACTTGCACTACCGTCACGATCTTCAGCAATATGCTGGAGCATGGTGGCGGTATAGCGATGATTTTTCAGCGAATAGAGAAACTCCTGCATATACATGGGACTGCCGGGCGCGTCGAAATATTTCAGCGTCGACGGGTTCACCAGCCGCCAGGCGAAGTGAGGGATCACCGTCAAAAACTGCCCGCGCTCCACCGCGCTAATCTTGGCCATAAAGCTGTACGGACGATAGATAATCGTCGGGTTGATCCCGCAGGGTCGCATGTATGCATCCAGCATCGCCTCAAAGTTGGCGCGATTCTGGAAGCGCATTTGCAGCCAGGGCAGCTCGCGCAGCAGATCCTGCGGCTGTTTTTCTTCATAGCGCCGGGAAACGAGAAACCCCAGACGCAGCGGAGGCAGTTCGCTGATCGCCAGATTTTCCAGCTCCTGCACGCGGGGGGAAACGTGCTGCGGCGAGATAATAAAATCCAGTTTGCGATCGAACAGGTTATCAATCACCCCATTCTCGCTGAATTCAACGGCCTGAGCCGTCACACCGTCATACTTGTCACCAAGGCTAATCAACTGGTCAAAAATAATCGTTGGGTAGGTATTGTCGATGCCGATAACAATTTCCCGCGAGCGGCGAGAGGCGTTATGGATTTCGTTATCAATGGCAGAGAGGCGCTGATAAACGGGAAACAGCTTCTGATACAGCTCTTGTCCTGCTTTATTCAGGCTGATGTTGTTATCTTTGCGGGTAAACAGCGTATAGCCGATTTGATCTTCCAGTGCAGCAATGCTTTTACCGAAGGGCGATGCGGTCATATGTATTTTTTCTGCCGCTCTGGCGATGTTATTGGTTTGCGCCAGCAGAATGAAATTACGCATCTTTTTCGAGATAAAAATATCCATAGCGTCCCCTTAAAAATCGCTATGGCCTATCCTCATTACGGCGAAAAAAAAGACCGGATGTGAAGTCTCATTTTTACAGTTGCTCACAGAAAAAACCCGGCTGGCAAGCCGGGTCTGCAACAATTACTGAGTTTTGGCTGGCGTTGCAGCTGGTTGCCCCGCCGTCGGCTCAATCTGGAAGACGACATCAACCTGATCGTCAAACTGAATAACCGGTTGTTCGTAGGTTTCCTGAGCAGAAGCAGCAGGTGCGGCATCGGCTTTCATCATCCGAACCATCGGGCTCGGCTGATAGTTGGAAACGTGGTAGCGCACGCTGTACACCGGGCCAAGTTTGCTATTGAAGCCCGCAGCCAGCTGTTCAGCCTGATGAATGGCATCATCAATTGCCGCTTTACGCGCTTTATCTTTGTAAGCATCCGGTTGGGCAACACCGAGCGATACCGAACGGATCTCATTCAGACCAGCCTTCAGCGCGCCATCGAGCAGAGCGTTAAGTTTGTCCAGCTGGCGCAGCGTGACTTCAACGGTGCGCACCGCACGATACCCTTTGAGGATACTTTTACCGTTCTGGTAGTCGTAATCCGGCTGGGTACGCAGGTTTGCAGCGCTAATATCTTTCTTCGCTATCTGGTTCTGTTCAAGGAAGGACAGATATTGCGCCACGCGCTCATCGGCCTGCTTCTTCGCTGAAGCCGCATCCTTGGCAGCAACGTTCACTTCAATTGCCAGCGTAGCGATGTCTGGTGTCGCATCCACGCTTGCTGTTCCGGAAGTCACGATGTGCGGTCCATTTGGCAACTCATTTGCCTGTACCGATAGTGCGCTGAATCCGACTAATGCCGCCAGGGCCATTATTTTGAACTTCACGGTCGTTCCTCCATGTTTCAATAATTACCCCGAAACTCAGGGCACATGCAGGCAAGCTTAGACGATCTCGCTGCGTTGTCCATCAGACAACACTTAGTTGAACAACGCATGAACGTGCGCAACACCTTCTTTTGCCAGTTGAAAAGCAATAAACCACATCACTAATCCTACCAGCGTATTGATGATGCGCTGCGCTTTAGCAGTGCGCAGACGCGGAGCCAGCCAGGCCGCCAACAATGCCAGACCGAAGAACCACAGGAACGAAGCGCTGACGGTTCCCAGCGCAAACCAGCGCTTCGGCTCAACGTCCAGTTGCCCCCCCAGACTCCCCAGCACCACAAAGGTATCCAGGTAAACATGGGGATTGAGCCATGTCACCGCCAGCATGGTGGCGATGATTTTCCAGCGCCCTTGCTTCATCACCTCGGCACTGGCCAGTTCCAGATTACTGCTCATCGCCGTTTTTAACGCCCCGAAACCGTACCAGAGTAAAAAAGCCACCCCACCCCAGGTGACCAGCGCCATCAGCCATGGTGACTGCATCAACAAGGCGCTACCGCCAAAGATCCCCGCACAAATCAGCACTAAATCGCTGATAGCACAGAGTAAAGCAATCATGATGTGATACTGGCGGCGAATGCCCTGGTTCATCACGAAGGCGTTTTGCGGACCAAGCGGAAGAATCATGGCCGCACCAAGTGCAAGCCCTTGAAAGTAATACGATAACACGTTAATCATCCCGAACTGTTTCTCTTAGGAGCAGACTATAGCGCGGGGAAAACATTAGCGGAAATGGATAATTTTAATCGCAGATTAGGGAAATTAATGGAAAGAAAGTTTTTATCGGCCCGGAAAGCAAAAGCGCCTCCGGGCGCGTAATTACTCTGCCGCGCGCTCTTTCACACGCTTGAAGTTCACATCCATCTGCGGATACGGGAAGCTGATGCCGTTGGCATCGAACTCGCGCTTAATGCGTTCCAGCACATCCCAGTAGACGCTTTGCAGATCGCTGCTGTTGCTCCAGACGCGTACCACAAAATTAATTGAGGAAGCCCCCAGCTCATTCAGGCGTACCGTCATTTCACGGTCTTTAAGAATGCGATCTTCCGACTGAATGATATCAGTGAGGATTTTTTTCACCTGATCGATATCGGAGTCGTAAGCCACGCCGATAATAAATTCGTTACGACGAACCGGCTCACGAGAGAAGTTAATGATGTTCCCGGCAATAATTTTACCGTTCGGGATCACTACAATCTTACCGTCAACGGTACGCATGGTGGTGGAGAAAATCTGCACGTTGAGCACGGTTCCAGCCACGCCGCCGAGATCGACATACTCACCCGCACGGAACGGACGGAACATTACCAGCAGGACACCTGCGGCGAGGTTGGACAGCGAACCTTGCAGCGCCAGACCGACGGCTAAACCTGCGGCACCGAGAACGGCGATCACGGAGGCTGTTTGCACCCCAACGCGACCCAGAGCGGCAATCAGCGTGAAAGCGATAATACCGTAACGCACCAGTGCAGAGAGGAAGTCGGCAACAGTGGCATCAATTTTACGCGCCAGCATCAGGCGGTTAACGGTATTTGATACAATGCGCGCCACGATCATACCGATAATGACAATCGCGATGGCCGCAACGATGTTGACGGCATAGCTCAACAGCAGTTCCTGGTTGCGCACCAGCCAGGTGCCCGCACCGTTTATGCTGTCGACAACATTCAAATCTTCCATTCAATATTCCTTTTTTGCTTACCCAAACGGGAGAAATAAAGCCGCCCTGACGGGACTGGCAACCTGACAAGGGTAAACAATAAACCTGGATTTTGCCAAACAGATCACAGAATTCTCTGCCAGCAGAGCGTTGACATAGCAATAAAAAAGGCCCGCATTTGCGGGCCTCATGTCACGTGGAACGGCGTAAATTACAGAACGTCAACCGCGTTCAGTTCTTTGAAAGCCTGTTCCAGACGGGTGATCATGGTTGCCTGACCAGCACGCAGCCATACGCGCGGATCGTAGTATTTCTTGTTCGGCTGATCTTCGCCTTTCGGGTTACCCAACTGGCCCTGCAGGTAAGCTTCGTTTGCTTTGTAGTAGTTCAGAACGCCTTCCCAGGTAGCCCATTGGGTATCGGTATCGATGTTCATTTTCACTACGCCGTAGCTTACGGAGTCTTTGATTTCCTGAGCAGTAGAACCGGAGCCGCCGTGGAAGACGAAGTTCAGGCTGTTGTGCGGCAGGTTATGTTTCTTAGAAACATAGTCCTGAGAGTCGCGCAGGATGGTCGGGGTCAGAACGACGTTACCCGGCTTGTAAACGCCGTGTACGTTACCGAAGGACGCTGCGATGGTGAAACGCGGGCTGATTTTGCTCAGCTCGGTGTATGCGTAATCAACGTCTTCCGGCTGAGTGTACAGTGCAGAAGCGTCCATGTGGCTGTTGTCCACGCCATCTTCTTCGCCACCGGTGCAACCCAGTTCGATTTCCAGAGTCATGCCCATTTTGGACATGCGCGCCAGGTATTTGGAGCAGATTTCGATGTTCTCTTCCAGAGACTCTTCAGACAGGTCGATCATGTGAGAAGAGAACAGCGGTTTGCCGGTTGCTGCGAAGTGTTTTTCACCCGCGTCCAGCAGACCGTCGATCCACGGCAGCAGTTTCTTCGCGCAGTGGTCAGTGTGCAGGATAACCGGAACACCGTAGTGTTCAGCCATCTGGTGAACGTGATGCGCGCCAGAGATAGCACCCAGGATTGCAGCGCCCTGAGGAACGTCGGACTTCACGCCTTTACCCGCGATGAAAGAAGCACCACCGTTGGAGAATTGTACGATTACCGGCGCTTTAACTTTTGCAGCAGTTTCCAAAACGGCGTTGATGGAGTCGGTACCCACGCAGTTAACAGCTGGCAGAGCAAAGTTGTTTTCTTTAGCTACCTGGAAAACTTTCTGTACGTCATCACCAGTGATTACGCCTGGTTTTACGAAATCAAAAATTTTAGACATTTTACGAGTCCTGTATCTTCGGCCTTGGAAAGGGCGCGCGCCCTAAAGCGCGCTAAAATAA
The DNA here is from genome assembly GCF_030333935.1 of Citrobacter sp. Cf125. NCBI lineage: Bacteria > Pseudomonadati > Pseudomonadota > Gammaproteobacteria > Enterobacterales > Enterobacteriaceae > Citrobacter > Citrobacter sp. Cf125. The sequence continues at coordinate 389,929 of NZ_JAOWEY010000023.1, forward strand.
GGGCAGGTTTCCCTGCCCATTAAATTCTTACTTTTTAGCACGCTCTTCGAGCATGGCTACTGCTGGCAGTACTTTGCCTTCCACGAATTCGAGGAACGCGCCGCCGCCAGTAGAGATGTAGGAGATTTTGTCAGCAATGCCGAACAGGTCGATTGCTGCCAGGGTGTCACCGCCGCCTGCGATAGAGAATGCTTCGCTGTCTGCGATGGCATTAGCAACGATTTCAGTACCTTTGCGGAAGTTCGGGAATTCGAACACGCCAACCGGGCCGTTCCACAGAATGGTTTTCGCATTCTTCAGGATGTCAGCCAGCTGCTGTGCAGAAGCGTCGCCGATATCCAGGATCTGCTCGTCTTCTTTTACATCGCTAACGGATTTCAGGGTAGCCGGTGCGGTTTCAGAGAATTCAGTCGCTACGCGAACGTCGGTCGGAACCGGGATGTCGCAAGTGGTCAGCAGACGCTTAGCTTCGTCAACCAGGTCAGCTTCGTACAGGGATTTACCCACGTTGTGACCTTGAGCAGCAACGAAGGTGTTCGCGATACCACCGCCAACAATCAGCTGGTCAGCGATTTTTGACAGAGAATCAAGAACGGTCAGTTTGGTAGAAACTTTAGAACCACCAACGATAGCAACCATCGGACGAGCAGGTTCTTTCAGTGCTTTACCCAGTGCATCCAGCTCGGCAGCGAGCAGCGGACCTGCACAAGCGACATCGGCGAATTTACCGATACCGTGGGTGGACGCCTGCGCACGGTGAGCAGTACCGAAAGCGTCCATAACGAATACGTCGCACAGAGCAGCATATTTTTTGGACAGCGCTTCGTCGTCTTTCTTCTCGCCTTTGTTGAAGCGAACGTTTTCCAGAACAACCAGTTCACCGGCAGCGACTTCAACGCCGTCCAGGTAATCTTTTACCAGGCGAACCGGAGCAGACAGTTTGTCTTTCAGGTAGTTAACAACCGGCAGCAGAGAGAATTCTTCGTTGTACTCGCCTTCGGTAGGACGACCCAGGTGGGAAGTTACCATCACTTTAGCACCTTGTTTCAGGGCCAGTTCGATGGTTGGCAGGGAAGCACGGATACGCGCATCGCTGGTTACTTTCCCTTCTTTAACTGGTACGTTCAGGTCCGCACGGATAAAAACGCGTTTACCAGCCAGATCCAGATCGGTCATCTTAATTACAGACATGGTGAATCCTCTCGTTGATTCATAAAGTTTTGTCGACGCTCAAGCGTCGAGCCTGAAACCAATAGCAGCCATCGCTAACGTCGTATCGAGCATACGGTTAGCAAAGCCCCATTCATTATCACACCAGACCAGCGTTTTGATCAGGTGAGCGCCACTCACGCGCGTTTGCGTACCATCAACGATGGCGCTGTGCGGGTCGTGGTTAAAATCTACTGAGACCAACGGTAATTCCGTATAGTCAACTATACCATGAAATGCACCTTGTGCTGCTTTTTGCAGCAACTGGTTGACTTCACTGGCTTTTACTGGTTTTTTCACCGTCACGCTTAAGTCGATCGCCGTCACATTTATGGTCGGTACACGCACCGCAATCGCTTCAAAACGATCGTTAAACTGCGGGAAAATTCGCGTGATGCCCGCCGCCAGTTTGGTATCAACCGGAATGATCGACTGGCTGGCCGCTCGCGTGCGACGCAGGTCAGGATGATAAGCATCAATAACCTGCTGATCGTGCATCGCGGAGTGGATCGTGGTGACGGTACCAGACTCAATGCCGTAAGCATCATCCAGCAATTTAATGACGGGTATTATGCAATTCGTGGTGCAGGAGGCATTGGAAACGATCCGGTGCTCAGCGCGCAGCTGATCCTGATTAACGCCAAACACAACGGTTGCGTCGATGTCGTGACTACCAGGATGTGAAAAGAGCACTTTCTTTGCGCCGGCGGCAATATGCGCCTCGCCGTGTTCGCGGCTGCCAAAGACCCCCGTACAATCCAGCACAACGTCGACACCCAGTTCGCGCCACGGAAGCGCATCGAGCGTTCGCTCATGCAGAATGCGGATCGCGTCATCGCCAACGATGAGCTGGTCTCGTTCCTGACGAACATCCCAGGCAAAACGCCCATGGCTGGTGTCATATTTCAACAAATGCGCCATGCCTGCAGCATCCGCCAGTTCGTTGATTGCCACCACGGTGATTTCCGCCCGACGCCCGGATTCATACAAAGCACGAACCACGTTGCGTCCGATGCGACCGAAACCATTAATCGCTACGCGTACGGTCATAGGTCTCCTGCAAGGATTTCTCAGAAACGATGTGGCAGACAGAGTAATGCAGCAAATCGCTCAGGGAAACCTTACCTGTCGCAAACTGCGACTAATTGGTTAATTGTCGAACATTTAATCGACTGAAACGCTTCAGCTAGAATAAGCGAAACGCGGAATAAAAGGAATGATTGTCCAGCAGCAGAACACAGTTATCTGACTTACGTCACATTTTAACGTCCTTCAACGCGACTTTTATTCCATATTCCAGAATTACGAATAACCGTAGCAAGATTATTTCGTTGCCATGTCACAAATCCTGATTTATATCAGAAAGCTCCCTAACCCGCGTCTATATTATCAGCGCAACGTCCGAGTCTCGGAGTCCCTCAACTATGGCAACATTCTATCCCCAACCATCTGAAGCTCGCTTTCATGCGCTGCGTTTATTACCGGGCCAGGAAGTCTTTTCAGCGCTACACGCTTTTATCCAGCAGCATCAACTACAGGCAGCCTGGATAGCGGGTTGCACCGGCAGTTTGACCAACATTGCTCTGCGCTTCGCCGGACGTGAAGAAACCACATTACTTACGGGTACGTGGGAAATTATCTCTCTGAACGGCACGCTGGAACTTACCGGCGAGCATCTTCATCTGGCGGTTGCTGACCCACACGGCGCGATGCTGGGCGGACACATGATGCCGGGCTGTACCGTGCGAACCACGCTGGAACTGGTGATTGGCGAGTTGACGTCTCTGGCATTCAGCCGTCAGCCCTGCGCCGTTTCCGGTTATGACGAACTGGTTATTTCATCCCGCTAACGATTCACTTATACGAGGTCTTTTATGGCGCGTCGCCAATTTTCCAGCCAGTCTCTGGTTCTTATTGTCATTGCTATCGCCATCAACATGGTCGGTGGGCAGCTTATCAGCATGTTGAAATTACCTATTTTTCTCGACTCGATTGGCACGTTGATCAGCGCGGTGCTGTTAGGACCGGTTGTTGGGATGCTAACCGGATTACTCACTAACCTGTTGTGGGGGTTGCTGACCGATCCGATCGCCGCCGCCTTTGCGCCCGTCGCCATGGTTATTGGACTGGTCGCCGGTTGGCTGGCACGGGCGGGATGGTTTCGCACCTTACCCAAAGTCGTGGTCAGCGGCGTAATTATCACGCTTGCCGTGACCCTCGTTGCCGTGCCGATTCGCACGACTCTGTTCGGGGGTGTCACCGGCAGCGGCGCCGATCTTTTTGTCGCCTGGATGCACTCGGTCGGTCAGAACCTGGTTGAGTCCGTCGCCATCACCGTCATCGGAGCGAATCTGGTCGATAAAATCCTCACGGCAATCATCGTCTGGGTGCTGCTGCGACAACTTCCGCTGCGCACAACGCGCCATTTCCCTACGATGTCTGCCGTGCGCTAAATGCATCCGTTTACGTCGTTAACTCTGTGGGTGCTTGCCGCCTGCTCCACGCTCCTGCTGCCAGCCGGAGTGCCGCTCAGCTTGTACAGCGCCGCGACGTTTGTCGGTTTGCTATGTATGAAGGCTACGCGGTCGCGGGCGAAATACGTACTCTGGCTGATGATCCCCTTAGGACTAGGGCTATGGCTGGTACACGGCGGATGGCTTACCGAGTGGATTAGCGGGCAGCCGCGCACACCAGAACGCTGGGCCGATGCCGTTACGCTCTGGCTGCGGATCCTCTCCATTGTGTCGACATCGCAGATGTGGATGCAGTACGTGCCGGTTGCGCGCTTTATGCGCGCCCTGTTTGCTTCACGCCTGCCGCCAGGCGTTGCCTATCTGTTCGCAGGCCCGCTGCTGGTGGTTGAACAGCTCAAACACCAATTGGCGATTATTCACGAGGCTCAGCGCGCACGCGGCGTACCGCTGGATGAGTCCTGGTACCAACGTTTACGCGCTATGCCGGCATTAATTGTGCCGCTCACCCATAACGCGCTCAATGACTTGGCCGTTCGCGGTGCAGCGCTCGATATGCGGGGATTTCGCCTGCATCGCACTCGCACCACGCTGTGGGCGCCACCAGACAGCACCTTACAACGTCTGGCCCGCTACGGTATGGTGGTTCTGATGGCAGTTGAGACAGGAATCTGGATATGGTTACGTTAGAGCAGTTTCGCTATATTCCGACGCACGCTATGCGGCCATCCGCCTGTTACGATTTCCATTACGCCAGGCCTGGTATGGTGGCTATTTTTGGTGAGAACGGCAGCGGGAAAAGTACGCTGGCACAGCTGATGGCTGGCTGGTACCCCGACTTCCTTCCGGGAGAAATTGAGGGCACAGGCACGCTACTGGGTAATCCCATCGGGCAACTATCGCTGGTCGAGCAGTCGAGTACCATCCAGCTTGTGCAGCAGTCACCTTACCTGCAGCTTTCAGGTTGTACTTTCAGCGTGGAGGAAGAAGTGGCGTTTGGCCCGGAAAATCTCTGCCTTACCGAGACTGAAATTATGCAGCGCATAGATGCCGCCCTTACGCTGACGGAATGTCAGCCTCTGCGCCATCGTCATCCCGGCACCCTTTCCGGCGGGGAAACCCAGCGGGTAGTCATTGCCAGCGCACTCGCCATGCAGCCGAAAATATTGATTCTGGATGAAGCGTTCAGTCGCCTGACGGCGCAAGCCACGGCAATGCTGCTGGCGCGACTGCAACAGTGGGCACAGGAACAGCATGCTTTGGTGATACTTTTCGAACGCAACCCTTCACCTTTTCTCAGCTACTGCCAGCAGGCATGGCAGCTGCGCGACGGAGCATTGTCATCACTATGCTGACGCTAAACCAGATCAGCTATCGCTGGCCGAACGCCGCCGATGACTGTTTACGCAATATTTCGCTGGAACTCCAGGAGGGGGAATGGCTGGCGCTAACGGGCGATAATGGCGCAGGAAAATCCACGCTGTTGCGCATCATGGCCGGGCTACTGACGCCCTCATCCGGCACAATAACCGTTCAAAATCGTGCGATTGCGCAACTGAAAAACCGGGAGCGCGCCAGGGTGCTCGGCGTACTGTTTCAGGAGGCGGAGAATCAAATCTTTCACAGCAAGGTTGCAGAGGAAGTGGCCTTCGGATTACGGCTACAGAAGCTTCCGGCGACTGAAATTGCGCAACGCACGATGGCGGCGCTGCGATTATGTCAGTTAGAGGATGTCGCCGACGCGCACCCGCTCGATCTGCATACGGCACAACGACGTATGGTTGCCGTCGCCAGTCTGGAAGCCCTCAAACCCGCTATTCTACTGCTGGATGAGCCCAGTCGGGACTTTGATGCACACTGGCTTGGCGTCTTCGAAAACTGGCTGGCAGTGTGTCGTACACGTGGCGCCAGCGTTGTAGCGATCAGTCATGACGCTGCATTTACGCAGCGCCATTTTTCGCGCATAGTACGTCTTGAAGCAGGTCAGCTACGCACGTAACTACCCTGAGAAGCAAAAAACGGGCCGCCTAAGCGACCCGTTTTCACCTGTAATCGAAATTACAGCAGTTCTTTTGCTTTCGCGACCACGTTGTCTACGGTGAAGCCGAATTCTTCAAACAGCAGTTCCGCCGGTGCAGACTCACCAAAGGTAGTCATACCAACAATAGCGCCGTTCAGGCCCACGTATTTGAACCAGTAGTCAGCAATGCCAGCTTCGATAGCGACGCGAGCAGAGACGGCTTTCGGCAGTACGGATTCACGGTAAGCCGCATCCTGCTTGTCGAATGCATCGGTAGACGGCATGGAAACCACGCGCGCTTTCACGCCTTCAGCGGTCAGTTTGTCCCAGGCAGCCACGGCAAGTTCAACTTCAGAACCGGTGGCGATGAAGATCAACTCCGGCTGACCCGCGCAATCTTTCAGCACGTAGCCACCGCGAGCGATGTTCGCCAGTTGCTCTGCAGTACGTTCCTGCTGCGCCAGGTTCTGACGGGAGAGGATCAGCGCGGTCGGGCCGTCCTGACGCTCAACACCGTATTTCCATGCTACTGCGGATTCAACCTGGTCACACGGACGCCATGTGCTCATGTTCGGGGTCACACGCAGAGAAGCAACCTGCTCTACCGGCTGGTGAGTCGGGCCATCTTCACCCAGACCGATGGAGTCGTGAGTATAGACCATCACCTGACGCTGTTTCATCAGCGCAGCCATACGCACCGCGTTACGGGCATATTCCACGAACATCAGGAAGGTGGAGGTGTACGGCAGGAAACCACCATGCAGGGAAATACCGTTGGCAATCGCGGTCATACCGAATTCACGTACACCGTAATGGATGTAGTTACCGGCAGTATCTTCGTTGATGGCCTTAGAACCAGACCACAGAGTCAGGTTAGACGGTGCCAGGTCAGCAGAGCCGCCGAGGAATTCAGGCAGCAGAGGACCGAAGGCTTCAATCGCGTTCTGAGACGCTTTACGGCTGGCGATTTTCGCAGGGTTAGCCTGCAGCTTAGCAATGAACTCGTTGGCTTTTGCGTCGAAGTCAGACGGCATTTCACCTTTCATACGACGGGTGAATTCAGCAGCTTCCTGCGGGAAAGCTTTGGCATAAGCAGCGAACTTCTCGTTCCATGCGGCTTCTTTTGCCTGGCCGGCTTCTTTCGCATCCCACTGCGCGTAGATTTCAGACGGGATTTCGAACGGCGCGTATTTCCAGCCCAGCTGTTCGCGGGTCAGTGCGATTTCTGCATCGCCCAGCGGTGCACCGTGAGAGTCGTGGGTACCGGCTTTGTTCGGAGAACCGAAACCGATGATGGTTTTGCACATCAGCAGGGACGGTTTGTCGGTCACTGCGCGTGCTTCTTCAACAGCGCGTTTAATCGCGTCAGCATCGTGACCATCTACACCACGAATCACGTGCCAGCCGTAAGCTTCGAAACGCTTCGCGGTGTCATCGGTGAACCAGCCTTCAACGTGGCCATCGATAGAGATGCCGTTGTCATCGTAGAACGCAACCAGTTTACCCAGTTTCAGCGTACCAGCCAGGGAACATACCTCGTGAGAGATACCTTCCATCATGCAGCCGTCGCCCATGAAAGCATAGGTGAAGTGGTCAACGATGTCGTGACCAGGACGGTTAAACTGCGCCGCCAGCGTTTTTTCAGCGATAGCCATACCCACTGCATTCGCAATGCCCTGACCCAAAGGACCGGTCGTGGTTTCAACACCCGCGGTGTAACCCACTTCCGGGTGACCCGGCGTTTTGGAGTGCAGCTGACGGAAGTTCTGCAGCTCGGACATCGGCAGATCATAGCCGGTGAGGTGCAGCAGGCTGTAAATCAGCATTGAACCGTGGCCGTTAGACAGCACGAAACGGTCACGGTCAGCCCAGGACGGGTTAGTCGGGTTGTGGTTCAGGAAATCACGCCACAGGACTTCGGCAATGTCAGCCATACCCATCGGGGCACCCGGGTGACCGGATTTGGCTTTCTGTACTGCGTCCATGCTCAGCGCACGAATAGCATTGGCAAGCTCTTTACGTGAGGACATTTTGACTCCAGATCGGATAATGAAGGCCACGCCCTAAACGACTTGACGACAGCGCGTTTTGGGCTACGCCGGAAAAAAGTGCCAACAATGTAACCCAAGCCGCGTGTCATGTACATGGAGCATCCTTTTACCGCTTCAGAAATCTCTGGATCATGCGCGCAAGTTGCGCAATCTTCTCGCCCGCTTATTGTTCTTTTCTTTATACTTATGCCGAGCGTCGGTTCACCTGCAAACGACGCATTTTTTAGAATAATCCTGACTTTGTGCGGAAGAGAAAAAATGAAAATTCGCGCTTTACTGCTTGCTACGAGCATGGCGGCGGCATTGACCGGCTGCCAGAACATGGACTCAAACGGACTGCTTTCCTCAGGCGCAGAGGCTTTCCAGGCCTACAGTCTGAGCGATGCGCAGGTAAAAGCGCTGAGCGATCAGGCCTGTAAGGATATGGACAGCAAAGCTACCATCGCCCCGGCTGGCAGCGAGTATGCAACGCGTCTTGGCAAAATCGCCGCCGCGCTTGGCGATAACATTAACGGCCAGCCGGTGAACTACAAAGTCTATATGGCGAAAGATGTAAATGCCTTTGCCATGGCGAACGGCTGTATCCGCGTATACAGCGGCCTGATGGATATGATGACCGACAACGAAGTCGAAGCGGTGATCGGCCACGAAATGGGTCACGTTGCGCTGGGTCACGTGAAAAAAGGGATGCAGGTTGCGCTGGGTACGAACGCCGTGCGGGCAGCTGCGGCTTCCGCTGGCGGGATTGTCGGCAGCCTGTCGCAATCGCAATTGGGCGATCTTGGCGAGAAACTGGTGAACTCACAGTTCTCCCAGCGTCAGGAATCCGAGGCGGATGATTACTCGTATGATCTGTTGCGCAAACGTGGGATCAATCCGGCTGGCTTAGCCACCAGTTTTGAGAAACTGGCAAAACTGGAAGCAGGACGTCAAAGCTCAATGTTTGACGATCATCCGGCATCCGCAGAACGTGCGCAACATATTCGCGATCGCATGAGCGCAGACGGGATCAAATAATCTTCGAACAGTGCCGGATAGCGGCGTGAACGCCTTATCCGGCCTACAGAATTACAAATTTAGTCCAGCGATCGGGCGTTATTGGCGAAGCCAGTTTGAGACCGGACAGCGCACAGCCACCGGAGCGTACACGTAGTACGTGAGGATGGCGAGCACTGCCCGGGTTCAAAATGGCGAGTAAAATAGCCCGAAACCGTTACTCGCCTTTTTTCGCCGCCTGGATATAGAGCATTTCTAATGCTAACGTTGCCGCCGCCAGTGCGGTGATCTCTGACTGATCGTAGGCCGGAGCCACTTCAACAACATCCATCCCGACGATGTTCAGATCTTTCAGACCACGTACCAGTTTAATAGCACGATCGGAAGTCAGACCGCCGATCACTGGCGTACCGGTTCCTGGTGCAAACGCCGGGTCCAGACAGTCGATATCAAAAGTCAGGTATACCGGCATATCACCGACAATCTGCTTAACCTGAGCGATAATGTCATCAACGCTGCGGTCGTTAACCTGGCACGCATCCAGTACGGTAAAGCCGTTGTCTTTGTCGAACTCGGTACGAATACCGATCTGCACAGAGTGATTCGGATCGATCAGACCTTCGTTCGGCGCAGTGTAGAACATGGTGCCGTGGTCGAATTCGCAGCCGTTAGCGTAGGTGTCGGTGTGGGCATCAAAGTGCACCAGCGCCATTTTACCAAAGTGCTTGGCATGCGCGCGCAGCAGCGGCAGCGTGACGAAGTGGTCGCCGCCAAAGGAGAGCATGCGCTTACCGGCAGACAGCAGCTTCTCAGCATGCGCCTGCAGTTTTTCACTCATTTCACGCGCATCCCCGAACGCATAAACCAGATCGCCGCAGTCCACCACGTTCAGGCGCTCGCGCATATCGAAGTTCCACGGGAAGCGGTTGTGCTCCCAGGCCAGGTTGGTGGAAACCTGACGGATTGCCGCCGGACCATGACGCCCGCCCGCACGACCAGACGTTGCCATATCAAACGGTACACCGGTGATCACCCAGTCGGCGTCGCTGTCGTACGGCATGAAGTTCATCGGCAGACGTAAAAAACCAAAGGCGTTAGAAACCAGGGAGTTGTCGTATTGATGACCTAAGGTGCTCATGTACTGACCTCTTTAAAAATCGATGAAAAAAAATCCCCTCCGCGTCGTTAAGCCCGACGAGGAAGGGATTGATTTGGTAACTGCATATTTACGGCAAATTATCGCCGTTATTTTGTACGGATTCAAGTGAGTGCCACAAATGCTGCCCCCGCGGATTCCGACTGCCGGATGGCGGCTTTGCCTTATCCGGCCTACTTTCGTAGGAACGGTAAGCGCAGCGCCACCTGACATTTATCGTTACTCATCTTCCAGATAAGTATAACCGTACAGACCGGCTTCAAACTCTTCGAGGAACTGCTGTTGCAGCTCAGCGTCCAGATCGGTGTTTTTCACCTGGTCACGGAACTGCGTCAGCAGGGTGTTCGGATCCAGCTGCACGTATTGCAGCATATCCGCCACGGTATCTCCTTCGTCGGACAGCTCAACTTCTACGCTGCCGTCAGGGAAGACGAACACGTCAACCGCTTCGGTATCACCAAACAAGTTGTGCATGTTGCCGAGGATCTCCTGGTACGCACCCACCATAAAGAAGCCCAGCATCGGCGGGTTCTCAGGGTCGTATTCCGGCATCGGCATGGTGGTCGCAATGCCATCACCGTCAACGTAGTGGTCGATAGCACCATCAGAGTCGCAGGTGATATCCAACAGCACCGCACGGCGTTCAGGCACCTGATTCAACCCTTCCAGCGGCATTACCGGGAACAGCTGATCGATCCCCCACGCATCCGGCATCGACTGGAACAGTGAGAAGTTGACGTAAATCTTATCCGCCATACGCTCCTGCAGCTCGTCGATAATCGGACGGTGCGCACGGTTGCTCGGGTCGAGTTGTTTCTGCACTTCATGGCACATGTTCAGATACAGCTGCTCTGCCCACGCACGCTCCTGCAGGCTAAAGGTGCCTGAAGAGTACCCAACGTGAATATCGTGCAGATCCATCTGGCTGTCGTGCAGCCATTCACGCAGCGAACGACGGGTTCCCGGTTCATGCATCTCTTGCCAGGTTTCCCACATGCTTTGCAGGGCACGTGGCGCATCGTCAGCCGGAGGCGTGGCTTCGGTGTGTTCACTACGCTCAACGCCGATAATGTTAGATACCAGCACGGTATGGTGCGCGGTTACCGCGCGGCCAGACTCGGTGATTACCGTCGGATGCGGCAGACCGTGTTCTTCACAGGCGTCGCCAATAGCCCAGATGATGTTGTTGGCGTATTCGTTCAAACCGTAGTTTACGGAACAGTCAGACTGCGAACGGGTACCTTCGTAATCTACGCCCAGACCACCGCCCACGTCGAAGCACTGGATATTAACGCCAAGCTTGTGCAGCTCAACGTAGAAACGCGCCGACTCACGTACGCCGGTGGCGATATCACGAATGTTCGCCATTTGGGAGCCGAGATGGAAGTGCAGCAACTGGATGCTGTCCAGACGCCCACGCTCGCGCAGAATTTCTACCAGTTGCAGCACCTGGTTTGCCGCCAGGCCGAATTTTGATTTTTCACCGCCGGAGGACTGCCACTTGCCAGAGCCCTGCGACGCCAGACGCGCACGCACGCCCAGACGCGGAACGACATTCAGGCGTTCAGCTTCATCCAGCACGATAGCGATTTCAGACATCTTCTCGATGACCAGATAGACCTTATGGCCCATCTTCTCGCCAATCAGCGCCAGACGGATATATTCGCGGTCTTTATAACCGTTACACACGATCACGCTACGGGTCATTCCGGCATGGGCCAGAACGGCCATCAATTCAGCTTTGGAACCAGCTTCCAGCCCCAGCGGTTCGCCGGAGTGGATCAGCGATTCAATCACGCGACGATGCTGGTTGACCTTGATCGGGTAAACGAGGAAATAGTCACCGTTGTAACCGTAAGATTCACGGGCTCGTTTAAACGCGGCGTTAATCGAACGCAAACGATGTTGCAGGATCTGCGGGAAGCAGAACAATGCAGGCAGACGCTGGCCCTGCGCTTCACGGGCTTTCACCAACTCAGCAAGGTCAACGCGCGCTTCGGGTACGTCCGGATCCGGGCACACGCTGATGTGGCCCAGTTCATTGACGTCGTAGTAGTTATTACCCCACCAGGCAATATTGTAAGTACGCAGCATCTTGCTGGCTTCCTGGGAACTCATTGCAACCTCCTGCATGGAGCGTAGTACACCGTGTTCGCCTGCTGACGAAGGCGAACCCAAAGAAATGTCGTCAGACATAGCGAACCTCAAATTTTATTAACAAGTGTAAAACAGTTGACTACTATCGCAATCCGAAGACGCGATAACAACCCAAATACAGGCAGAATTTGCAGCAGATAGTGCTGACGCTCCGACTGTGCGACCGGTTTCTTTTTCATATCAATGTAAACACGTAACCGAACTTAATGCTGACGGTTCGGCGAAACCACGAGAAAACTCTTGTTTACCAAGAGCGCCCTTGTTCAGTTCTTAGTGACCGTTACCGGCCCTGGAGTCCTGAGAAGCGCCGAGATGGGTATAACATCGGCAGGTATGCAAGATGCAGATTGCGGGGAACATATGTACACCAGAACGGTGCGACAGATTCAGCAGAATACAACGGTTCATTATCTCGTATCACCTCCACGGTTGCTCCTTACGGAACGAACCCACAAGCCAAAGCTAAAGTCTTAACCCGGCTGGAAGTGGCAACACGATGAAAACGTCGTGTGCTTTTGTATGAGCCGCGCGCCGCGTTTTATACCCATAAGGAAGTCAAAAAGCAAAAGATAAATGCGCGCATTGCCAGCACCGTCAGGAAAAATTTCCAGTTACATTTTCAGTACAATGCGACCTCAATCAAAAAAAGCTGGAAATCAGGCGAAGAACTGTCCTAAAATAGCCGTCCAGATGTTAATCCATCTATACCGATTAACACTCAGACTGCCAGTGTCCGTCATCTGCAGACTCATGGTAGAATCTTCTACACATGGCTATTCCACTCGACAGTTTGAGCTAACCAAATTCTCCTTAGGTGAAATTAAATATGGCAAAACACCTTTTTACGTCCGAGTCCGTATCAGAAGGGCATCCTGACAAAATCGCTGACCAAATCTCTGACGCCGTACTGGACGCAATCCTCGAGCAGGATCCGAAAGCACGCGTTGCCTGCGAAACCTACGTCAAAACCGGTATGGTTTTAGTTGGCGGTGAGATCACCACCAGCGCATGGGTTGATATCGAAGAGATCACCCGTAATACGGTTCGCGAAATTGGCTATGTGCATTCCGACATGGGCTTTGACGCCAACTCTTGTGCGGTACTGAGCGCGATTGGTAAACAGTCTCCGGACATCAACCAGGGTGTTGACCGCGCCGATCCGCTGGAACAGGGCGCAGGCGACCAGGGTCTGATGTTTGGTTATGCAACCAACGAAACCGACGTGCTGATGCCAGCTCCAATTACCTATGCTCACCGTCTGGTGCAGCGTCAGGCTGAAGTGCGTAAAAACGGCACTTTATCCTGGCTGCGTCCGGATGCAAAAAGCCAGGTTACCTTCCAGTATGACGACGGCAAAATCGTCGGTATTGATGCGGTTGTTCTGTCGACTCAGCACTCTGAAGACATCGATCAGAAATCGCTGCAAGAAGCCGTTATGGAAGAGATCATCAAGCCGGTACTGCCGACTGAATGGCTGACTGCTTCGACCAAGTTCTTCATCAACCCAACCGGTCGTTTCGTAATCGGCGGTCCAATGGGCGACTGTGGACTGACAGGTCGTAAAATCATCGTTGATACCTACGGCGGCATGGCGCGTCACGGCGGCGGTGCATTCTCTGGTAAGGATCCGTCTAAAGTTGACCGTTCCGCAGCCTATGCAGCCCGTTACGTCGCGAAAAACATTGTTGCCGCTGGTCTGGCTGACCGTTGTGAGATTCAGGTTTCCTATGCAATCGGCGTGGCTGAACCGACCTCTATCATGGTGGAAACGTTTGGTACTGAAAAAGTGCCTTCTGAGCAACTGACCCTGCTGGTGCGCGAGTTCTTCGACCTGCGCCCGTATGGCCTGATTCAGATGCTGGATCTGCTGCACCCGATTTACAAAGAAACCGCTGCTTACGGTCACTTTGGGCGCGAACATTTCCCATGGGAAAAAACCGACAAAGCCGCTCTGCTGCGTGAAGCTGCCGGTCTGAAGTAATTCCCTCACGGTTCAACGCTTATGAAGACCAGCCTCGCGCTGGTCTTTTTTATGTCCTTTTCTCTTCCATACCCCATAGCCAAAGCTACGCTAACCTCCCTTGTTGTAAACAACAAATGAAAGCGATTACATACCACAGCACCTCAACCCAAACTGAATTAACTTCTCTTCGCCCCTATGATTGCATCAGTGTTACATTATATTTCGGCATTGTCTTAAATTCAGACAATTAACTTTATTCACGCTAAATGAATAGCGTTATTTTTCAATGAAATAATTGATAATCCACGTGAATGCCAGTGTAACCGATTACACTAATGTGATGTGATTCGCATTTTTTTACCCCGTACTCACCTACCCTTAACATCAACAAAACTAGCTACCCAACCGGAGGGCATCATGCCTGACAATAAAAAAACGGGGCGTTCCAACAAAGCCATGACATTTTTTGTCTGCTTTCTTGCAGCCCTGGCTGGATTACTTTTTGGCCTGGATATCGGTGTTATTGCCGGAGCTTTACCGTTCATCACCGACGAGTTCCAAATTACCCCCCACACTCAGGAATGGGTGGTGAGTTCGATGATGTTTGGTGCTGCCGTAGGTGCCGTCGGCAGCGGTTGGCTCTCCTTCAAACTGGGGCGTAAAAAGAGTTTGATGATCGGCGCAATCCTGTTTGTTGCCGGTTCACTGTTCTCCGCCGCGGCACCAAACGTTGAAGTGCTGTTGGTTTCCCGCGTGCTGCTCGGCCTTGCGGTAGGCGTTGCGTCTTATACCGCGCCGCTTTACCTGTCTGAAATTGCCCCGGAAAAAATTCGTGGCAGCATGATCTCTATGTATCAGTTGATGATCACCATCGGTATTTTGGGTGCGTATCTTTCCGATACGGCGTTTAGCTACAGCGGCGCATGGCGCTGGATGCTGGGCGTGATCATCATCCCTGCCCTGCTGCTGCTGGTTGGCGTTATCTTCCTGCCGGACAGCCCACGCTGGTTTGCTGCTAAACGTCGTTTTGTCGATGCTGAACGTGTTCTGTTGCGTTTGCGTGATACCAGCGCAGAAGCCAAACGCGAGCTGGATGAAATTCGTGAAAGTCTGCAGGTGAAGCAGAGCGGCTGGGCGCTGTTTAAAGAAAACAGCAACTTCCGCCGCGCAGTATTCCTTGGCGTCCTGTTACAGGTGATGCAGCAGTTCACCGGGATGAACGTCATTATGTATTACGCACCGAAAATCTTTGAGCTGGCGGGCTACACCAACACCACCGAGCAGATGTGGGGGACTGTTATCGTCGGTCTGACCAACGTGCTGGCAACCTTTATCGCCATTGGCCTGGTTGACCGTTGGGGCCGCAAGCCTACGCTGATCCTCGGCTTTATCGTCATGGCCGTCGGTATGGGCGTGCTGGGTACGATGATGCACGTGGGTATTCACTCGGCGGCCGCGCAATACTTCGCTGTACTGATGCTGCTGATGTTTATCGTTGGCTTTGCCATGAGCGCCGGTCCGCTGATTTGGGTTCTGTGCTCTGAAATCCAACCGCTGAAAGGCCGCGATTTCGGTATCACCTGCTCTACCGCAACCAACTGGATTGCCAATATGATCGTCGGTGCAACCTTCCTGACGATGCTGAACTCGCTGGGAAGCGCCAATACTTTCTGGGTCTACGGTGGTCTGAACGTCCTGTTCATCTTCCTGACCCTGTGGCTGATACCTGAAACTAAAAATGTCTCTCTGGAACACATTGAACGTAACCTGATGAAAGGTCGTAAACTGCGCGAAATTGGCGCACACGACTAATCACGAAAAGCTTCCTCCCCCGCGGGAGGAAGCCTTCCTCTTGCAGTCCCTTCCCTGTCGCACTATCCTCTGGCGTTATGAAAACCTCCCGTCTCCCTATCGCCATCCAGCAAGCCGTTATGCGTAGCCTGCGGGAAAAACTCGCTCAGGCCAATCTCAAGCTAGAACGCAATTACCCGGAGCCAAAGCTGGTTTACCAACAGCGCGGAACCGCCGCGGGTACCGCGTGGCTACAAACCTACGAAATTCGTCTGAATCCCATCCTGCTGATGGAGAACGTTGACGCGTTCGTTAACGAAGTGGTGCCCCATGAACTGGCGCATTTACTGGTGTGGAAATACTTTGGCCGCGTGCCGCCGCACGGCAAAGAGTGGAAATGGATGATGGAAAGCGTGCTGGGCGTGCCAGCCCGACGTACGCATCAGTTCGAACTGCAATCCGTGCAGCGTAAGACCTTTACTTACCGCTGCAAGTGTCAGGAACACCAACTAACCGTACGCCGCCATAACCGCGTGATACGCGGCGAAGCCACCTACCGCTGCGTTCACTGCGGCGAACCACTGATTGCAGAATAATCTTCAGAATTATCAGGAACTTTTCTGATCTAACTGATTGCATACAGGAATGACTTTCGCTACGTTGCGGGCTCGTTTTGACACGGAGTTCGTGATGTACCGTAATTTTTCCTTTGCTGCGGCCCTGTTAGCCGCAGCATTTTCAGGCCCGGCTTTAGCCGAAGGCATCAACAGTTTTTCTCAGGCAAAAGCGGCGGGCGTCAAAGTTAACGCCGATGCGCCAGGCGATTTCTACTGCGGTTGTAAAATTAACTGGCAAGGCAAAAAAGGGATCGTGGACCTCGAATCCTGCGGCTATAAAGTGCGAAAAAACGAAAACCGCGCCAGTCGAATTGAATGGGAGCACGTTGTCCCCGCCTGGCAGTTTGGTCATCAGCGCCAGTGCTGGCAGGACGGAGGGCGTAAAAACTGCGCTAAAGATCCGGTCTATCGCAAAATGGAAAGCGATATGCATAACCTGCAGCCTGCGGTAGGTGAAGTGAATGGCGATCGCGCTAACTTCATGTACAGCCAGTGGAACGGTGGCGAAGGCCAGTATGGACAGTGCGCGATGAAGGTTGATTTCAAAGAGAAAGTTGCCGAGCCGCCTGCCCGCGCCCGTGGCGCCATCGCGCGTACCTATTTTTATATGCGCGACCAATACAACCTGACGCTCTCTCGCCAGCAAACCCAGCTTTTTAATGCCTGGAATAAGCAGTATCCGGTCACCGACTGGGAGTGTGAGCGCGACGAACGCATCGCGAAGGTACAGGGGAATCATAACCCCTATGTGCAACGCGCTTGCCAGGCGCAAAAGAGCTAACCTACACTAGCGGCAATATTTTTAACCATGCCCTGGCCTGTTGCAGCCCAGGGCCATGACGCGGATGTTTAACTATGCGCATTCCTCGCATTTATCACCCAGAGCCACTCGCTTCCGGTAGCCAAATTTCACTGTGTGAAGATGCTGCCAACCATATCGGCCGCGTACTACGTATGGGGCCAGGCCAGCCGCTACAGCTGTTTGATGGCAGCAATCAGGTATTCGACGCCGAAATTACCCATGCCAGTAAGAAAAGCGTGGAAGTGAAGGTGCTTAACGCTGAACTCGACGATCGGGAATCACCGTTGCATATCCACCTGGGCCAGGTAATGTCGCGCGGTGAAAAAATGGAATTTACTATCCAGAAATCGATTGAACTGGGTGTAAGCCTCATTACGCCACTTTTTTCTGAGCGTTGCGGCGTTAAACTGGACAATGAACGCCTGAACAAGAAGCTCCAGCAGTGGCAGAAAATAGCTATTGCCGCCTGCGAACAGTGCGGTCGTAATCGGGTGCCTGAAATTCGCCCGGCAATGGATCTGGAAGCATGGTGCGCAGAACAGGACGAAGGACTGAAGCTCAATCTGCATCCTCGCGCCAGCGCCAGCATTAACACGCTGCCGCTCCCGGTGGAGCGTATCCGCTTGCTGATTGGCCCGGAAGGTGGGTTGTCGGCAGATGAAATTGCCATGACCGCACGGTATCAGTTTACTGATATTCTGTTAGGACCTCGCGTTCTGCGTACTGAGACAACTGCGCTCACCGCCATTACCGCGCTTCAGGTGCGTTTTGGCGATCTGGGCTAAGGCATAAACGGAGAAGAACATGATCAAGCTCGGCATCGTGATGGATCCCATCGCAAGCATCAACATCAAGAAAGATTCCAGCTTCGCAATGCTGCTGGAAGCGCAACGCCGCGGTTACGAAATTCATTATATGGAGATGGCCGATCTTTATCTGATCAACGGCGAAGCCCGCGCCCATACGCGTACCCTGAGCGTAGAGCAGAACTACGACAAATGGTATGAGTTCAAGAGCGAGCAGGATCTCCCGCTGGCAGACCTGGACGTTATTCTGATGCGTAAGGATCCGCCGTTTGATACCGAGTTCATCTACGCGACCTATATTCTGGAACGTGCAGAAGAGAAAGGAACGCTGATCGTCAACAAACCGCAGAGCCTGCGCGACTGCAACGAAAAGTTGTTCACCGCATGGTTTGCCGATCTGACGCCGGAAACGCTGGTCACGCGTAATAAAGCGCAGCTGAAAGCCTTCTGGCAAAAACACAGCGACATCATTCTCAAACCGCTGGACGGCATGGGCGGGGCCTCTATTTTCCGCGTGAAGGAAGGCGATCCGAACCTTGGCGTTATTGCGGAAACGCTGACCGAGCACGGTACCCGCTACTGCATGGCGCAGAACTATCTGCCAGCCATTAAAGACGGCGATAAACGCGTGCTGGTGGTCGATGGCGAACCCGTTCCTTACTGCCTGGCGCGTATTCCGCAGGGCGGCGAAACCCGTGGCAACCTGGCCGCAGGTGGTCGTGGCGAGCCGCGTCCATTAACCGACAGTGACTGGGAAATTGCCCGTCGCATTGGGCCAACGCTGAAAGCGAAAGGTTTGATTTTTGTCGGTCTGGATATCATTGGCGATCGTCTGACGGAAATTAACGTCACCAGCCCAACCTGTATTCGTGAAATTGAAGCGGAGTTCCCGGTTTCGATTACCGGTATGCTGATGGATGCCATTGAAGCGCGCCTGCAAAAATAAAAGAACTCGCCGGTAGAAGGGACCCTACCAATACTAATAGTGACAGCGCTCCTGTTTGTACGCATACTGGGCGCTGTTGCTTTTTTGAACCAGGAAACAGAACCTCTGACAATGAATTTACAGCATCACTTTCTAATTGCCATGCCTGCTCTCCAGGATCCAATTTTCCGCCGTTCCGTGGTGTACATCTGTGAACATAATGAGAACGGAGCAATGGGGATTATCGTCAATAAGCCTCTGGAAAACTTACAAATTGAAGGGATTCTGGAAAAGCTGAAGATTACTCCAGAAGAACGCGATCCGGCCATTCGTCTGGATAAGCCCGTGATGCTCGGCGGCCCGCTGGCAGAAGACCGTGGATTTATACTTCATACCCCACCGTCGCGCTTTGCGTCCAGTATTCGCATTTCTGATAACACCATCATCACAACCTCCCGCGATGTATTAGAAACCCTGGGTACGCAGGAACAACCGTCCGAAGTGCTGGTTGCGCTGGGTTATTCATCATGGGAAAAGGGCCAACTGGAACAAGAGTTACTGGATAACGCCTGGCTTACGGCCCCTGCCGATCTCAACATCTTATTCAAAACACCGATTGCCGACCGCTGGCGCGATGCGGCGAAGCTTATCGGGATAGATATTCAGACCATGCCCGGCGTGGCGGGACACGCATGATGAGCGGAACATTACTCTCTTTTGATTTTGGTACGAAAAGTATCGGCGTCGCCGTGGGTCAGCGCATTACCGGTACGGCCAGGCCATTGCCTGCCATCAAAGCGCAGGACGGTACGCCAGACTGGAATTTGATTGAACGCCTGCTGAAAGAGTGGCAACCGGATGAAATCATTGTCGGCCTGCCACTCAACATGGATGGCACCGAACAGCCCCTTACCGTGCGCGCACGTAAATTCGCTAACCGCATTCATGGTCGCTTTGGCGTAACCGTAACGCTGCACGATGAACGTTTGAGCACCGTCGAAGCCCGCTCAGGCCTGTTTGAGCAAGGCGGTTACCGGGCGTTGAATAAAGGCAAAGTGGACTCCGCTTCTGCCGTTATTATCCTGGAAAGCTATTTCGAGCAGGGCTATTAAAGCCGCCCCTGCGCCTGTCGCTGCTGCAAACTTTGTGCAAACGTCTGCATACCTGTCTGCTGCCCGGTTTGAATCACGCCGGGTAGCTGATGCGTTTTCCCTTCGCGGATCAAATTGCCCACGGCGGGCGTGTTGACGAGCAGTTCGAATAGCGCCACGCGTCCCCCCTGCTTATCCTCCTCCAGTTTTTGCGAAAGAACCGCCCGCAGGCTGTCTGCCAGTTGGTTACGCACAGGATCTTTCTCTGTTGCTGCAAAGGAATCCACCAGCCGCGCGATGGCCTGCGCCGCACCTCGCGTATGTAACGTTGCCAGCACCAGATGTCCGGTCTCCGCCGCCGTTAATGCCAGCCGAATGGTTTCCACGTCGCGCAGCTCACCCAGCAAAATAACGTCGGGATCTTCGCGTAGCGCACCGCGCAAACCGGTGGCGAAAGAGGCGCAATGTGCGCCCACCTCCCGCTGTTGAATCAGACAACGTCGGCTGGTGTAGCGATATTCAATAGGATCTTCCAGCGTCAGAATGTGCCCCTCAATATGCTGATTAAGATACTCCACCATCGCCGCCAGGGTCGTAGATTTACCGCTGCCGGTAGCGCCTGTCACCAGAATCAACCCATTTTCACTGTGAAGCAGTTCAGGTATGACCGCGGGAGGCTGAAGATCGTCTAAATGAGGACAATCCAGCGGTAGCAGTCTTAGCGCCAGCGAGGTTCCCTGCAGATGGACAAATGCGCTGGCGCGCAGCCGCCGGGAGTCCGTCAGGGTAACGGCAAAATCAACCTGCCCTTGCTCCTGCAACTGTACCTGTTGTTGCTCACTGAGCGAGCACATCAGCAGATTCTCTACGTCAGGCGTGATAAACGGTGCGCTTTCGACTTTTCCATGTCTGCGCCAACGCGCGGGCCATGCATTGCACAGGTGTAGATCCGACACGTTATGCTTTACACTAAGGGCCACTATTTCTTCCATATTCATATGAACATCCTCGGAAAATGAACGATATCGCGCATAACCTGGCACATGTCCGGGACAAAATCTCAGCCGCCGCGACGCGTTGCGGGCGGTCTTCAGAAGAAGTTATGTTGCTTGCAGTCAGCAAAACCAAACCTGCGAGCGCCATCGAAGAAGCCATTACCGCAGGGCAGCGTGCCTTCGGTGAAAACTATGTCCAGGAAGGGGTGGATAAAATCCGCTACTTTCAGGAAAAAGGCGTCAACGATCTGCAGTGGCACTTTATCGGCCCGCTGCAGTCCAACAAAAGTCGTCTGGTCGCCGAGCACTTTGACTGGTGCCATACGATCGACCGTCTACGTATCGCTGCCCGTCTGAGCGAACAGCGCCCGGCAGAATTGCCGCCGCTGAATGTGCTGATCCAGATTAATATCAGCGATGAGAACAGTAAGTCAGGGATTCCGCTGGCAGAGCTTGATGCCCTGGCCGCTGAAGTCGCTGCGCTGCCGCGCATTACCCTGCGTGGTTTGATGGCTATTCCCGCTCCTGAGTCAGATTATGTAAGGCAGTTTGAAGTTGCACAGCAAATGGCTGTAGCATTTGCCGGGTTGAAAACACGCTATCCAAATATCGATACGCTCTCGCTGGGGATGTCTGATGATATGGATGCCGCTATCGCGGCGGGTAGCACGATGGTGCGCATCGGCACTGCCATTTTTGGTGCTCGTGATTACACTAAAAAATAAGGAAAATTAAGGAACACCATGAATACGTTGACCTTCCTGCTCTCAACGGTAATTGAGCTGTATACCATGGCGCTGCTGCTGCGCGTGTGGATGCAATGGTCTCGCTGCGATTTCTACAACCCGTTCTCGCAGTTTATTGTGAAAATCACTCAGCCCATTATTGGGCCGTTACGCCGTATTATTCCTCCGATGGGGCCCATTGACAGCGCATCAGCATTAGTCGCGCTCGTTCTCAGCTTTATCAAAGCCATCGTGCTATTTAAGGTGGTCACGTTCCAGCCGATCATCTGGATCGCCGCCGTGCTGATTGTCCTGAAGACCATTGGGCTGCTGATTTTCTGGGTGCTGCTGGTAATGGCGATTATGAGCTGGGTCAGCCAGGGTCGCAGCCCGGTGGAGTACGTGCTGATTCAACTGGCGGATCCGCTGTTGCGTCCTATCCGTCGCATACTTCCAGGCATGGGCGGGATCGATTTCTCCCCAATGATTCTGGTTCTGCTGCTCTATGTCATTAACATGGGTATCGCGGAAGTGTTACAGGCGACAGGCAACATGCTGCTGCCGGGGCTGTGGATGGCGCTATGAGTGCCGTTACACCCTGCGACGACGGTCTGGTTTTACGGCTCTATATTCAGCCGAAAGCCAGCCGTGACAGTATTGTGGGTTTACATGGCGACGAAGTTAAAGTCGCCATTACCGCCCCGCCGGTCGATGGACAAGCCAACAGCCATCTGGTGAAGTTTCTCGGCAAACAGTTCCGCGTAGCGAAAAGCCAAGTCGTTATTGAGAAGGGCGAGCTTGGTCGGCACAAACAGGTTAAAATTATTCATCCGCAACAGATCCCGCCCGAAATTGCGGCGCTAACTGATTAGGTATTCCATGCAAAAAGTTGTCCTCGCGACCGGCAATGCCGGTAAAGTGCGTGAACTCGCCTCTCTTCTGAGTGATTTCGGTCTTGATGTTGTTGCCCAAACGGATCTGGGTGTTGATTCTGCAGAAGAGACCGGGCTGACGTTTATTGAGAACGCCATTCTGAAGGCGCGTCATGCCGCACAAATTACGGGTTTGCCAGCCATTGCTGATGACTCCGGCCTGGCAGTAAATGCCCTTGGCGGCGCGCCGGGTATCTATTCAGCCCGCTATTCCGGCGAAGATGCGACCGATCAGCAGAACCTGGAAAAACTGCTGCACACCCTGCGGGATGTCCCGGATGACCAGCGTCAGGCGCAATTCCACTGCGTGCTGGTGTATATGCGCCATGCGGACGATCCCACGCCTTTAGTGTGCCACGGAAGCTGGCCGGGCGTGATTACCCGTGAACCGGCCGGAAACGGTGGTTTTGGTTACGACCCAATCTTTTTTGTGCCGTCCGAAGGAAAAACAGCTGCTGAGCTGACCCGCGAAGAAAAAAGTGCGATTTCTCACCGCGGACAGGCACTGAAGCTGCTGCTGGATGCCCTGCGTAATGGTTAACCTTCCGCCGCTAAGTCTTTATATTCACATCCCCTGGTGCGTGCAGAAATGCCCGTACTGCGACTTTAACTCGCATGCGCTTAAGGGCGAGGTTCCTCATGACGACTATGTTCAGCACCTGCTGAGCGATCTGGATACTGAGGTGGCCCACGCCCAGGGGCGCGAAGTAAAGACAATTTTTATCGGTGGTGGTACGCCGAGCCTGCTTTCTGGCCCGGCAATGCAAACGCTGCTCGACGGCGTGCGTGCACGGCTGAATCTGGCCGCAGATGCAGAAATCACAATGGAGGCGAATCCCGGGACAGTGGAAGCCGATCGCTTTGTTGATTATCAACGCGCTGGCGTAAACCGTATCTCGATTGGCGTGCAGAGCTTTAGCTCCGCCAAACTCGAGCGTCTGGGACGTATTCACGGGCCGGAAGAAGCCAAACGAGCAGCACACCTGGCGAGCGGTCTGGGGCTACGCAGCTTTAACCTCGACCTGATGCATGGTTTGCCAGATCAGATGCTGGAAGAGGCGCTGGGCGATTTGCAGCAGGCCATCGCGCTCAATCCACCGCATCTTTCCTGGTATCAGTTGACCATCGAACCCAACACGCTGTTCGGTTCCCGTCCGCCTGTTTTACCAGACGATGATGCGCTGTGGGATATTTTTGAGCAAGGCCACCAGTTGCTGACCGCCGCCGGGTATCAACAGTACGAAACCTCAGCCTATGCAAAGCCGGGCTATCAGTGTCAGCACAACCTTAATTACTGGCGTTTTGGCGACTATCTCGGTATTGGCTGCGGCGCGCATGGCAAAATTACGTTCCCGGACGGGCACATTCTGCGTACCACCAAAACACGGCATCCGCGTGGCTACATGCAAGGGCGTTATCTCGAAAGCCAGCGTGATGTCGCCGAAGCCGATAAGCCGTTCGAGTTCTTTATGAACCGTTTCCGGTTGCTTGAGGCCGCGCCTCGCGCGGAGTTCAGACAATATACCGGGCTTACCGAGGACGTTATTCGTCGACAGATCGATGAGGCTATTTCCCAGGGCTACCTGAGTGAATGCGATGAATACTGGCAGATTACTCAACACGGTAAGCTGTTTTTGAACTCTCTGTTGGAGCTGTTTCTGGCGGAGTAATGGCTGGTGAACATGGCGTTTTAAATCAAGTTCGGTAGCGCTAACGCTACCGAACTCGAAATTTATTTGATAATACCTTTGCGCCGTAAATCAGTAATCTCTCTATCCCAGCGCTCATACTCGCTTTTTAATTGATTGATCTGCGTATCCAGCGCCATTCCCTGACCACGCAGCTCACTTTGCTGGTCATAAAGCGGTTTCAGCTTTTCATCTTGCGCTGCCATCTCTTCTTTGATTTTTGCATTCATAAGCGCGTGCTGACGGTAATATTCTCGCTTCT
Source organism: Citrobacter sp. Cf125 (assembly GCF_030333935.1). Lineage (NCBI taxonomy): Bacteria > Pseudomonadati > Pseudomonadota > Gammaproteobacteria > Enterobacterales > Enterobacteriaceae > Citrobacter > Citrobacter sp. Cf125. The sequence goes on from NZ_JAOWEY010000023.1 coordinate 414,586, forward strand.
GTTCATTAAGCGCAGTATCACGCGCAGCGCGTAACGGCGCAGCATCACATTCTGGTTTGGCCTGGCAGGAAGCAAGCGCGGGGTCGTATACGGTTTTATAGTAATGATTCTCGAATTTCAGCGGATCGTTTTGCCTGTCGATCTCGTACATTTGCTGCAACTTTTCTTGCATAACATCGCTGCGGGTACGGGGATTGCCGTTTGCATCCTTACCCCATGATTGCTTAATTTGCGTATCCAAGTCAGCAATCTGTTTTTCCACTTTATCTATCTGGATCTGAGCTTTTTCCTGAGCAATTTTTTTATCGTGATAGCTGGCCTCTATCCTGGCCAACTTTGGATAGAAATTGCTGTCGGTAATCACGAGGTACTGATCTTTATTTTCCGTTTTTGACAATGGATAACCGATATTTTTAGCCGCTGTTTGCATGGAAAAAAACTCAGTCCGCCACCCTGAAGCAGGTGTACCAACAGATGTCACCATGGCAGAAAATTTAACCTGATGACCTTTAACCCAGTTTTTTTCCATAAATTTATAGTCGCCCGCCATCCCGACCATGCTATAGAGATCTTCAGTAGCGGACATATCACCTTCTGCCGACCACGTTGCCTGGTTTCCTTCTGCGCTAATCAACTTTAACGAAATATCATCTAGCTTCATCAGTCCCGTAAAGTCGGCATAAAATTGGTCTTTAAGGATCTTGTCAGTCGGAGGAGTAACGTCATTAGCAAGGCAATATGTTGATAACATTGCCAGGAGTACAATTCCAGCAGTCCATTGTTTTTTCATTCGTGGGGCTCCACCCAAATAATAACAACAGTTATTATAACAAGGAGCATTATTGCGGGGAATTACAATGCGTGTACAGAAACGAACCCCGGCCAAATGACCGGGGCCGGAGTGATTAATACTGATTAAACATTTCCTGGATCTGTTTAGGATCCTTGGTTTGAGTCAGCGCAAGCTGCAGCAGAACACGTGCTTTTTGCGGGTTCAGGGAACCTGAAGCCACAAATCCGTATTTTGCATCATCAACTTCTGCATCCTGCGTGGTGGCACCCGTTGGTACACGAGATGAACGCACCACAACGGTACCTTTATGCGCGGCGGTTGCCAGCGTATCGAAAATGGTTTTATACAAGTTACCGTTACCTACACCTGCACTAACGATCCCTGCGTAACCCGCATCTACCAGTGCTTTTGCCGGCAGATCGGAGGCGTTAGCATAGTTGTAAACAATCCCAACTTTCGGCAACTCGGTCAGCTTAGAAACATCGAACGGAGTAGACGTGGTGTGCTTACGCGCAGGCGTACGCTGGTAGTCGATTTTACCGTTATGAATGTAACCCAACGGGCCGTAGTTAACGGATTTGAAGGTAGCAACGTCGGTAGTGTTGGTTTTAGTCACGTCGCGACCATCCATAACGGTGTCGTTCATCACCACCAGCACTCCGCGGTTGGCAGAGGCTTTGTCTGCGGCAGTTACCACTGCGTTATACAGGTTGAACGGGCCATCAGCACTCATACCCGTAGATGGACGCATGGCGCCGACCAGCACGACCGGCTTGTTGCACTTGACGGTCAGGTCGAGGAAATAGGCGGTTTCTTCCATGGTATCCGTACCATGTGTCACCACGAAGCCGTCGGTTTTATCACACTCGGTATTAATCTTTTTGGCCAGCGTTAACCAGACTTCGTCATTCATATCCTGGGAGCCGATGTTCACCACCTGCTCGCCTTTAACGACAGCGATATCTTTCAACTGAGGTACGGCCTCAACCAGATTTTCTACGCCAACCTTGCCTGCCGTGTAGTTAGATTTTGTCGCGGAATCACCACCGCCAGCAATCGTCCCGCCGGTCGCTAAAATGGTGATGTTTGGCAGTGCAAGCGCCGCGCCGCTGAAACCCATAACCAGTGCGGCAAGTGCCGTTTTCTTGAAAAACTCCATGTTATTTCTCCAGTTACTTGAATTTGCAGCATTATGTCTATCCTACAGATGAATAATGTGACGAGTTCCAATTAACCAGATTTATATCTCCATCAAATTGTTATTCTTAGAGATGGATATCAAAAAAACAGAAAAGTACAAAATAAAACGGCGCAGAATGTTTCTGCGCCGTTAAAAAGAGGTGAAGATTATTTCAGAGTGCTAACCAGCGTTTTACGATCGTTTTCCAGCGTCACGACGCGGGCACAAACATCTTTGCCAAACTGTTGGAAGTCTTGTTCCTGATTCTTCCATTCGTTTTGAATTGAGGTTTGCAAGCCACCAAGGCTACCGAGCACGCCCTGCAACGGATTACCACCACCTTTGAGTACGGCTTTGGCACCCATTTCGTTGATGCTGTCCTGCAAAATACCGCCCATCGCCTGATTAACCAGCTGTTGTCCGTCCGCGCGAACTTGATCAATCGCCTTATAATGGAAGGTCAGGCCATCAGTTCGATGCTCGATGATACGGTTCATCTGCTCTTTCAATTGCGCATCCAGCTTGGTTAAGCGGCCACGCATGTTGCTGCTTTCACCGACCTCTTTGGCGATGATTTTATCCAGCGCCACGCGACCTTTCTCTACGCGCGCTCTGGCACCTTCGTCAATCCACGGCAGGCTGCTACGCAACGCCGCCTGATAATCTTTGGCCTGCTCACGCTGTGCGGCGTTCAGGCTGTACTGTTTACCGTTGAAGGTGACATCGCCGGCCTGGGTAATAATCAGGTCGCCGTTCTCACCCTTCACTTGCACCGTTTGTGGGCTCAAAATCACATCGTCACGCGGGGTGACGCTGCACTGGTAATCTGCATGTGCGGCCATCGCCGTGAACGTTAGGACTGCCGCCAGCAGCGTTTTGCGCATCATATCTTTCCCTCAAGACAAATCGGGCCGGCATTTGCCGACCCTGTGCTACTTAGTCCCACCAAATATCGAAAAGTTCGCTGGTACGCACTTCTTCTAGTTTGTGCTCTTCCAGCCACTTACGCACGATTGCCTGGTGTTCTTCGGTGCATTTGCCAATTTCCTGCAGACAGATCAGACCTTCCCAGGCCAGATAGCCGCTGCCGTCAAAAGCCAGCTTGTTCGGTTCGATAACTTCATTGATAAAGTCATCAACGATTTGATCGACCTGCTCTCCAGATGTCCCTTCCGGGAAACGCCATGCAACCGAAAATCCTACTTCCTGGAATTCTTCGATGTGCATCTTTTTACGCAGACGACGGCTACGGTTCTTTGCCATTATTTCACCCTCTCGAACATTAAGTCCCATACGCCGTGGCCAAGACGATGACCACGTTGTTCAAATTTGGTTACCGGGCGCGATTGTGGGCGCGGTACATAATCGTTACTCTCGGACTGGTTTTTATACCCGTCAATGGAGGACATCACTTCCAGCATATGTTCCGCATAAGCTTCCCAGTCGGTTGCCATGTGGAATACGCCGCCCAGCTTCAGCTTACTTAAGATATGCTCAGCAAACGGTACCTGAACGATACGGCGTTTATTATGACGTGCTTTATGCCACGGGTCAGGGAAAAACAGTTGAACCATAGATAAAGAATTGTCAGGAATCATTTTATGCAGGACTTCAACGGCATCATGGCACATGACGCGCAGGTTCTCGACACCCTCTTCATGGGCTGAAGCCAGACACGCACCAACGCCCGGCGAGTGAACCTCAATGCCAAGGAAATTCTGTTCCGGACGCGCTTTTGCCATTGCGACCAGCGACGCTCCCATACCAAAACCGATTTCCAGCGTGACTGGCGCATCACGGCCAAACAGTTCTGCGAAATTTACAGGCTCTTCGCTGAACTCAACGCCCATCACCGGCCAGTAGTTTTCCAGCGCGTGCTCCTGCCCTTTCGTCAGTCGCCCCTGGCGACGAACAAAACTACGAATCCGGCGCAGAGGGCGGCCGTTTTCATCAAATTCCGGTGAAATGACGTCGTTCTTCATAAAAGTTTAGTCTGCTGTGTTTGAGTTCTGAAAACGGGCATTATCCAAAGTTAGTTGCCGGATGCAAGTAAAGGAAGAAAGTGAGCAGCGGAAAGTTCCGGTTTACACCCCGTTGCCGCTGTGCTGCAATCTTGCCCCCGGCAATAATGAAACGGTAATCATGCAAGCGTCTCAATTCTCGGCTCAGGTTTTGAGCTGGTACGACAAATACGGGCGGAAAACGCTGCCCTGGCAAATTGATAAGACGCCTTACAAAGTATGGCTCTCTGAGGTAATGCTGCAACAAACTCAGGTTGCGACCGTTATCCCTTATTTTGAGCGCTTTATGGCGCGCTTCCCAACGGTAACGGATTTAGCCCATGCGCCGCTGGATGAGGTTCTGCATTTGTGGACCGGGCTGGGTTATTACGCCCGAGCGCGTAATCTGCATAAAGCCGCGCAGCAGGTTGTCACGCTACATAGCGGTATATTTCCGCAAACTTTTGATGAGGTGGCCGCCCTACCTGGCGTCGGTCGCTCAACCGCAGGCGCGATCCTTTCCCTCTCTCTGGGTCAGCATTTTCCGATTCTCGACGGTAACGTCAAACGCGTGCTGGCTCGCTGTTATGCTGTAAACGGCTGGCCGGGTAAAAAAGAGGTCGAAAAGAAGCTGTGGGAGTTGAGCGAGCAGGTGACGCCCGCCCACGGCGTTGAGCGTTTTAATCAGGCGATGATGGATTTAGGCGCCATGGTCTGTACGCGCTCAAAACCTAAATGTTCGCTGTGTCCGTTGGAAAATGGCTGTGTGGCCAGCGCCAATGCAAGCTGGGCGTTGTACCCGGGTAAAAAACCCAAGCAAACGCTGCCAGAACGAACGGGCTATTTTTTACTGATGCAGCATAATGACGAAGTGCTGCTCGCACAGCGACCGCCCAGCGGCTTATGGGGTGGTTTATACTGTTTTCCACAGTTTGACGACGAAGATGGACTGCGCAACTGGCTGGCGCAACGGCAAATTAACGCAGATAATCTGACCCAACTTAATGCGTTTCGCCATACCTTTAGCCATTTCCACTTAGACATTGTGCCTATGTGGCTTCCTGTGTCTTCATTCGGCTCATGCATGGATGAAGGCAACGCGCTCTGGTATAACTTAGCGCAACCGCCGTCGGTCGGACTGGCGGCTCCCGTGGAGCGTTTGTTACAGCAATTACGTGCCGGTACACACGTTTAACGTACCGGTCGATAGAGAGGATTTTTTATGAGCAGAACGATTTTTTGCACTTTCCTGCAACGCGAAGCAGAAGGCCAGGATTTTCAGCTGTACCCGGGCGATCTGGGGAAACGCATCTACAACGAGATTTCTAAAGAAGCATGGGCGCAATGGCAGCATAAGCAAACCATGCTGATTAACGAGAAGAAGCTCAATATGATGAACGTTGAGCATCGTAAACTGCTTGAGCAGGAGATGATCAACTTCCTGTTTGAAGGCAAAGACGTGCATATTGAAGGCTATACACCAGAGTCTTAAGAACCGTTGCCGGATGGCGCTGCGCTTATCCGGCCTACGATTTAATCTGGTCCTTGCAAATAACAAACACAACACGCACTCCCGGAATGATGAAAAAATTTCTCGCGCTTGCCGTTATTGCGCCGTTGCTCATCTCCTGTTCCAGTTCGACCAAAAAAGGCGATTCCTATAACGAAGCCTGGGTCAAGGATACCAACGGTTTTGATATTCTGATGGGGCAATTTGCCCATAACATTGAGAATTTGTGGGGATTTAAGGAAGTGCTGATTGCGGGTCCAAAGGACTACGTAAAGTATACCGATCAGTATCAAACCCGCAGCCATATCAACTTTGATGACGGTACGATAACCGTCGAGACCATTGCCGGGACAGATCCCGCCGGACACCTGCGTCGGGCGATTATCAAGACATTGCTGATGGGGGATGATCCAGGTTCTATCGACCTCTATTCCGATGTCGACGACATTAAGATTTCCAAAGAGCCGTTCCTGTACGGGCAGGTGGTCGATAATACCGGCAAGCCCATTCGTTGGGAGGGGCGTGCCACCAATTTCGCTGACTATCTGCTGAAAACACGCCTGAAAAGCCGCAGCAATGGTATTCGCATCATCTATAGCGTGACGATCAACCTGGTACCGAACCACCTTGATAAGCGCGCGCATAAATACGTCGGCATGGTGCGTCAGGCTTCGCGTAAGTATGGCGTCGATGAGTCGCTGATTCTGGCCATCATGCAAACCGAATCCTCATTTAACCCATATGCGGTCAGCCATGCCGATGCGCTGGGACTGATGCAGGTGGTACAGCACAGCGCCGGGAAAGATGTGTTTCGCTCGCAAGGGCGCTCCGGCACACCGAGCCGTAGCTTCCTGTTTGACCCGGCCAGCAACATTGATACCGGTACCGCCTATCTGGCTATGCTCAACAATGTCTATTTAGGCGGCATTGATAATCCAACATCCCGTCGCTACGCGGTGATCACGGCATATAACGGCGGTGCGGGCAGCGTGCTGCGCGTTTTCTCGAACGATAAAATCCAGGCCGCGAATATTATCAACAGCATGACCCCGGGGGACGTTTATCAAACGCTGACTACCCGGCATCCGTCTGCTGAATCACGCCGATACCTTTACAAGGTCAATTCCGCACAAAAATCATATCGACGCCGCTAATATATCCCCTCTTCTGCCCCGGTAAACGGGGTCCGGAAGAGGGTAAAGTGTTAACTCCATCACTCTTTTGCTTTGCAATCAGAAATTGTTTGCAAATATTTGTCACAGGTAACAAAAAAAGAGTGTCCCTCGTTGATAGAATCACATCATCAAGCCCCGGCAAATGTGCCTTTTAAAACATTCATCCGCATTACGGTGTGAGGAAATTAACATGAATCTTAAGCTGCAGCTGAAAGTGCTCTCGTTTCTGCAGTTCTGCTTATGGGGTAGTTGGCTCACTACCCTCGGCTCCTATATGTTTGTCACTCTAAAATTCGATGGTGCATCCATTGGCGCAGTGTATAGCTCGCTGGGGATCGCCGCCGTGTTTATGCCTACGCTGTTAGGGATCGTGGCCGACAAATGGATCAGTGCGAAATGGGTGTACGCCATTTGTCACCTGGTCGGTGCAGCAACGCTGTTCGCCGCAGCCGAAGTCACCACCCCAGGCGCGATGTTCTTTGTGATCTTGCTTAACTCTTTGGCCTATATGCCAACGCTGGGGTTAATCAACACCATTTCTTACTATCGCCTGCAGTCAGCCGGGATGGATATCGTAACGGACTTCCCGCCAATCCGTATCTGGGGCACTATCGGCTTTATCATGGCGATGTGGGGCGTGAGCTTCTCCGGCTTCGAGCTGAGTCATATGCAGCTGTATATCGGTGCAACGCTGTCCGTTGTTTTGGCGCTGTTCACGCTGACGCTGCCGCATATTCCGGTGGCTAACCAGCAGAAAAACCAGAGCTGGTCGTCCATGCTGGGCCTGGATGCTTTCGCGCTGTTTAAAAACAAGCGCATGGCGATTTTCTTCATCTTCTCAATGATGCTGGGCGCGGAACTGCAGATTACCAATATGTTCGGTAATACCTTCCTGCACAGTTTCGATAACAACCCGCTGTTCTCCGGTAGCTTCATCGTTGAACACGCCTCGGTGATGATGTCGATCTCGCAGATTTCCGAGACGCTGTTTATCCTGACCATCCCGTTCTTCTTGAGCCGTTACGGTATTAAGAATGTAATGCTTATCAGTATTGTGGCGTGGATGCTGCGTTTCGGCCTGTTTGCCTACGGCGATCCGACACCGTTCGGTACCGTGCTGCTGGTTCTGTCGATGATTGTTTACGGCTGCGCCTTCGACTTCTTCAACATCTCTGGCTCGGTATTCGTGGAGAAAGAAGTTCGCCCTGAAATCCGCGCTAGCGCACAGGGTATGTTCCTGATGATGACCAACGGCTTCGGTTGTATTCTGGGCGGACTGGTGAGCGGTAAAGTAGTTGAACACTATACGCTGAACGGTATTACCGACTGGCAGACCGTGTGGCTGATCTTCGCAGGTTACTCGCTGGTTCTGGCTTTTGCCTTCGTGGCGCTGTTTAAATATAAACACGTACGCGTTCCGGCAGGAACCCAGACTATCGCGCACTAACGTTTACGCAGAGAAAAGCGGGTTGCCAAAAGGTAACCCGCTTTTTTTGCGCTTACTTCACAACATATCCATACAGACGCTTAATACCATCTGCATCCGTTTCGCTGTAAACACCTTGCAACTCCGGCGAAAAGCCCGGCAGCAGATTTACACCCTCTTCCAGCGCCAGGAAATAACGTTGCACCGCCCCGCCCCAGATTTCACCCGGTACCACGCACAGCACGCCCGGAGGATAAGGCAGCGCACCTTCTGCCGCAACGCGACCTGCGGCATCACAAATACGCACCAGTTCGACATCACCACGGATAAAGGCGCTGTTGGCATCCTGCGGGTTCATCGCCACGGCAGGCAAACTCTCCTGTCGGAACATCGCTTTTTGCAGATCCTTCACATCAAAGCTGACGTATAAATCGTGCATCTCCTGACACAGTTCACGCAGCGTGTAATCCCGATAGCGTACCGGATACTTGTTGAAGATGGTGGGCAGCACATCTGCCAGCGGCGTATCGTCCTCAATATGCTGCTCAAACTGCGCCAGCATCGCCACCAGTTGCGCCAGTTTCTCGGTGCTTTCTGCCGGGGTCAGCAGGAACAGAATCGAGTTAAGGTCGCATTTCTCCGGAACAATGCCGTTTTCACGCAGGTAATGCGCCAGAATCGTCGCCGGAATACCAAACTCAGTATATTGCCCGGTTTGCGCATCAATGCCCGGAGTAGTTAACAACAGCTTGCAGGGATCAACGAAGTACTGGTCGCGCGCGTAGCCGGAAAAACCATGCCATTTAGCACCCGGTTCAAAGCTAAAGAAGCGGCGCTCGCTGGCAATCACCTGCGTCGGATAGCTTTCCCACGGCTTACCATCAACTACCGGAGGAATAAACGGCTGAATCATCTTACAGTGGGTAAGAATCGCTTTACGGGCCTCAATGCCCAGCGCTACACACTCCGCCCATAGCCGACGCCCACTCTCGCCTTCATGGATTTTGGCGTTAACATCCAGCGCCGCAAACAGCGGGTAAAACGGACTAGTGGAAGCATGCAGCATAAATGCATTGTTCAGACGCTTATGCGGACAGAACCGCGCCTGACCGCGAATATGGTTATCCTTTTTGTGGATCTGCGAGGTTTGCGAGAATCCGGCCTGCTGTTTGTGTACCGACTGGGTGACAAAGATCCCCGGATCGTCAGCATTGAGCTCCAGTAGCAGCGGTGACCCATCGGCCATCATCGGAATAAATTGCTCGTAGCCAACCCAGGCAGAATCAAACAGGATGTAATCGCACAGGCTACCGATCTTGTCGATCACCTGCCGGGCGTTGTAGATCGTACCGTCATAGGTACCAAGCTGAATGATTGCAAGACGGAACGGGCGCGGCTGGTCAGCCTTGTGCGGCGCAACGTCACGCAGTTGCTGGCGCAGATACGCCTCATCAAAGCAGTGCTCGTCAATACCGCCAATAAAGCCAAACGGATTACGCGCCGCTTCCAGATAAACCGGCGTCGCGCCTGCCTGGATCAGCGCACCGTGGTGGTTGGACTTATGGTTGTTGCGGTCAAACAGCACCAGATCGCCGCGCGTCAGCAGCGCGTTGGTGACCACTTTATTCGCCGCAGAGGTTCCGTTCAGCACAAAGTAGGTTTTATCCGCGTGAAAAACTTTCGCGGCAAATTTCTGCGCATGTTTCGCTGATCCCTCATGAATCAGCAGATCGCCCAGCTTAACGTCAGCGTTGCACATATCCGCGCGGAACAGGTTCTCGCCAAAGAACTCATAGAAATGTCGGCCCGCCGGATGCTTCTTAAAAAACTCACCGTGCTGGTGCCCCGGGCAGGCAAACGTGCTGTTCCCCATTTCGACATACTGGGTAAGGGTGTCATAGAACGGCGGCAGCAACTCTTCCTCATACTGGCAGGCAGCAGACTCCAGCTCCAGCCAGTCCTGAGCCTGACCGCAAATCACCGCGTTAACGCCCGCAGGTACATCGACATCAGACTCTGCGAACAAAAACACCGGTATATGAAAACCAGTGCGTTTCAGCAAAGCCAGGATCCCACTGCGGCTGTCCGCAACGGTAATGACGACTGCCGCGACGTCAGTAAAATCGGTGCTGTCCAGCGCAACCACCTGGCGATGGCTGGAAAGACGAGAAGCCAGTTCACCACTGGCGGCAATTTTCATTGATTTCATAAGCACAATAACCCGTTTCGGGAAAATCAAAAGTCCCGGGCAAAGCCGCATTGCTTTGCCCACGAAATGACGGGTCAAACTGGTTACCAGCCCCGACCGCCAGACATCAGTAAAAGCAGATAGCCTCTGATCTTACTGTTATCCTGCAGTGAGCGTACGCTGCCCTCACCGCATGGTGGGAGCGTGAAGATAAGTCGCAGGAAGGGGCGAACGTCGCGCAAAAAGGCGATATTGAAGGCGATGTAGGGGGAGTAAGATCATCCCAGGCAGCCTCATTCAGACAGGAGAAAATTCGCGCAATCATGGCACCTTTCACCTATAGGCGCAAGATAAAATCCTGTGCTTAAACCTCACAGATAAACAAGCATTTCGTCTGAAAATAGCGGCATAATAATGCAATCTGAAACATAATTTCACCCAAACAGTTGCCTTTAACATCAAGACGATAATGGGTATGCAGGAGCAAACGTGGTAATCGGACCCTTTATTAATGCCAGCGCCATTTTATTAGGCGGTGTTCTCGGCGCGCTGCTCAGTCAGCACTTACCCGAACGTATTCGGATCTCAATGACCTCAATATTCGGGTTGTGCTCGTTGGGAATTGGTATCTTGTTGGTTATCAAATGCGTTAACTTGCCGGTGATGGTTCTGGCGACACTGATCGGTGCATTAATTGGCGAATTCTGCCATCTGGAAAAAGGAATCAATGCCGCGGTTGCCAAAGCGCAACAGCTTTTCACCAAATCGGATGTCAATGCAACACACGAATCCTTTATCCAAAGCTATGTGGCGATCATCGTGTTGTTTTGCGCCAGCGGGACCGGGATATTTGGGGCGATCCATGAAGGGATGACCGGCGATCCTAATATTTTAATCGCCAAGTCATTTCTCGATTTCTTCACCGCTATTATCTTCGCCTGCTCGCTAGGGATCGCCGTGTCTGCCATTTTCATACCGATGCTGGCAATTCAGTTGACGCTTGCCACCTGTGCAGCTCTGATTTTACCGCTGACAACCCCAGCCATGATGGCCGATTTCAGCGCTGTAGGCGGACTGTTGCTACTTGCAACCGGTTTGCGGATTTGCGGCATTAAAATGTTTGCGGTGGTGAATATGCTTCCTGCCCTTCTACTGGCAATGCCGCTTTCCGCAGCGTGGACGGCTTTTTTTGCCTGAGAATGCGTGCAATAGCAACAATGTGGTGATAGATTGTGCAGTCTGCATTGATTTGAAGAAATTTCGTTGACGAAACGAAGTGAATCGGGTTTAATGCGCCTCGTTGCCCGGATAGCTCAGTCGGTAGAGCAGGGGATTGAAAATCCCCGTGTCCTTGGTTCGATTCCGAGTCCGGGCACCACTATTCAAAGAACCCGCCCAAAAGGCGGGTTTTTGCTTTGGAGTATTTCTAAAATTATTCCCATCAAATAACCCCGTGGTAGTAACATCACCACCACAGGGGGTTGCGATTATTCCTTCACCACAATCAGCGGTTCGATATCGCTCTCTTTTTTAATCACCAGTGATTCATCGCCGCGCAGGCAGGTACCGCCGTAGTTACCGCCTACGGTGAAGGTACAAACCTGAATATATTTACCGGCAATGTTTGGCAGACACCAAAGCTGCTGATAAATGTTCTTCTGCTCGGCAAACTTACCGCTGGTTTTATCCAGTAGCTCTTCCTGATGGCTCACCAGATCGATGTTGCTGCCACAACGTCCTGCAATGGGTTTCACCGCATAACCGGTTTGTGCCAGCTCTTCATTAACAGTGAAATCGGTATCAAGCAGATAGCGGTGGTGCGGGAATAGCTGCCAGAGGATTGGCAATATCGCTTTGTTGCCTGGGATCACCGTCCACAGAGGTTCGAAGACCAGCACTTCCGGGCGCAGCAACACGTCGATTAAACGCACTTCCTGATTCGTATGCCCGGTACGAATTGGTACCGCGGCGTACTCTGTTTCGCTGACCTCTCGCACCTGCTCAATCGCGGTTTCCCACGCCCAGGTTTTCCAGACACAGTTCACCAGGCGGCCGTCACCGTCAATCAGTTGACCAGCATCATCCCAACGTAGCTCATCGAGGCCACGCAGAATTTTGCTGTCAAACCCGGCCTGACGCAGCGCCTGCTGCATAAACTGCGCGTGATAGTTTTCTTCGATATCCTTATCCTGCATGATGTGGACAAACGGACGTGCGCGGCTGTGCTTCCAGGCACCCGCCAGTTCGTTGATCAACCCTTCAGCCGGGTTGTGTCCCTGCCCTGTGTAGCCACGCTCGGCCCATCTTTCGAGAATCAAGCCAGCTTCGGTATGGCACGAGGCGGAATCGGCGTTGTACTCATACACCTTCAGTCCACGTTCATCCATACAGAAATCCATACGACCCGTAATCATATGATGCCGACGACGCTGCCAGGAAAGGCGCAAGCGCGGCCAGAGGATTTTCGGAATATCGAACAGTGCCAGCAAGTTATCGTCTTTCAGCACCTTGTCGGTCGCGTGCAAGTACATCAGGTGCAGCTCGTTAGTGGCTTTGATCAGCTCCTGCTCGGCACTTTCGGTAATGGTGAAGTACTGATGCGGATCCTGATTAATCACATGCCCATTCGCCAGCACGTAGGCTTTTTGCAGCGGATCCTGTTCATCCAGCCATTTACCGTCAAACTGCCCGTTATCTTCCAGTCGTGCGCCGCCAATTTTCAGTGAGTCACTGGCGATCTCCGGCTGCGGCAGGCTGTAACGAGTATCCTCGGTCTGGATCATCCAGCCAAGGATGGTGGTGTCGTCAAAGGTATCCCGCAGAGTGTAGCAACCGTTTTCAACCACCATCTCCAGCTCGCGGGTCCACTGCTGTCCGGGAGGCAGCGGCGTATGGAGCACGTTCTGTTCGGCAATACGGATTTTGTTTTCCAGCAACTGGGTAACGACCGCCACATGCCCGGTATCTTTAAATTCGCCGCCTTTTTGCCAGATAAGCAACGCGCCTGCTACCGGTGCGCGGGGTGAACCATTAGGAAATGCCTGTAACGGCAGGATATTGTCGTTCACCACTTCGCGCAGGAAGCGTAAGGAGAAGATCTCCCAGGCCATGCCTACATCGGTGAAGACCACACCATAGTTAAGGAAGAGAAAGCGGCGTGCGAACTCTACGCACTGCCATTTGTGGCCCATGTATTCGTCGTCGATATAGCTGCGAAATGCCGCATCATCGTCGTAGTCCCGCGGGTCGAGGGAGCTGTAATCTGAAGAGTAGATTGCTACGCCACCTGGGGCGTAGCCCAATAATGTCCCGAATGGGGCATCCTGACTGGTCGTTCCTTTGCTCATGCACCTTACCTCAAAACAATACAGCCTGAGCAGGTTGGCGTGAATTTTTCGCTCTGATTGCCTGCTCTGCGACACTAACCGGACAGAGGTCGACATCATCATACACCTCAACGCAGCGACTGGCGCTCAGAGGCGAAAAATTCACAACAGGAACTACACCTGGGTAAGGATTACCGGCACGCTTTTATAGGCCGGAGTCAAACTTTGTGTATCCACCGCGTCCAACGAGAGCAGGACATTCGCTTCAGGCAGATACGCGCCAATTGAGCCCGCCGCCATGTTGTAAATTACCACCGTTAAGCCGTACATGATGCGATCCGCGCAGGGCTGACCGTTGTCGTCCAGCGCCTGAACGTTGACCACATCACCCTGGCTCAGACCGCGGCTCATCGCTTCTTCGACGCTTAAAAACACCACATCCCGACGACCGGTAATGCCACGATAGCGATCGTTCATACCATAAATCGTGGTGTTGTACTGATCGTGGCTGCGTAGCGTCGCCAGTATCAGCGTATCGGCAGGCTGATTTTCCCGCTCTACCGCCCGCTGATGGCTGACGATAAAGTTGGCTTTGCCATTCTCCGTTCGCCATTCACGGCGCGAAGCAGGCGTATCCATACGAAACCCGCCCGGTTCAGCAATACGGGCGTTGTAGTCGTGGAACGCCGGGATCACGGCTTCAATGGCATTACGGATCAGCGCGTAGTCCCCGGTCAACGCTTCCCAGTTTACCGGCGAAAGCGGCAGCGTTGCGCGCGCCATGCCCGCCACAATCGCGGGCTCGGATTTTAGCCAGCGGGAAGCCGGCTTCAGCGCGCCACAGGACGCGTGGACCATCGACATTGAGTCTTCGACGGTCACAGACTGAATGCCCGTAGCTTGCAGATCGCGCTCGGTTCTACCCAACGCGGGGAGCAAATAGTTGTGTTTTGCCAGCAGCAGGTGTGATCTGTTCAGTTTGGTCGCCACATGGACCTGCAGATCCAGCTTTTTCATCGCCGCAAAGGTACGCTGCGGCTGGGGCATCGCCACCGCCAGATTGCCACCCATGCAGATAAGTGCTTTTACGTCTCCGCGCTCAATGGCGCGAATACTCTCCACGCTGGAACGACCATGTTTGCGCGGAACACGGATAGAAAAATACGTCTCAAGGCGTTGCAGGAAATCTTCGGACGCCGCTTCGTTGATCCCCACAGAACGATCGCCCTGCACGTTAGAGTGACCGCGCAACGGGCAGATCCCCGCCCCCGGCTTACCTATATTGCCTTTCAGCAGCAGCAGGTTTACCAGTTGCTGGACGTTCTCAGTGCCATTTTTATGCTGGGTGATGCCCAGGCCGTAACAAACAATCGTGGCGCGGGATTTACTGTAGCTGTGCGCCAGATCTTCCATCTGACTGCGCGTCAGACCCGAGTCCCGTTCCAGCTCCGCCCAGCTACGCTGGCGTAAGTCATCATACAACGCGGCATATCCAGCGGTATGCTCTTCGATAAACGCATGATCAAGCGTCGGCTGCTGATCCAATAAGATCCGCGCTTCGTCCATTTCGATTAGCGCTTTCATGATGCCTTTGAGCAGCGAAGCGTCACCGCCCATTTTTACCTGGTAGTAGTCGTTGCTCAGCGCCGTCGCCTGACCGGTGAACATCTCTTTCGCGCTTTGCGGGAAGCTAAAGCGCTCAAGCCCCCTTTCGTTCAGCGGATTTATGGAGATAATTTTAGCCCCGCGTTTGGCAACGTCGCGTAAGGTGGTCAGCATGCGCGGATGGTTAGTGCCAGGGTTATGCCCGATACAAATCACCAGATCGCAGTGGTCAAAGTCCTCAAGTTCAACGGTTCCTTTTCCAAGGCCAATGGCCGGCGTTAGCCCTGCGCTGGTCGGTCCGTGGCACATATTTGAGCAATCAGGGAAGTTGCTGCTGCCATATTCGCGGGCAAACAGCTGATACAGGAACGCTGCCTCATTTGACGTTCTGCCGGAGGTGTAAAACTCAACCTGTTGTGCTGAATCATAGCTGCGCAGACGCTCGCCGATCTCCTGGAAGGCGATATCCCAATCCACCGCCTGCCATGTGTCTGATGCGGCATCGTATTTCATTGGATGCGTCAAACGACCGATATTTTCCAGTTCATAATCGCTGTAGTGCCAGAGTGTAGAAACCGGATGACGGCTGAAAAATTCCGGTGACGCTTTCTTGTTGGTTGTCTCCCAGGAGACCGCCTTAACGCCATTTTCGCAAAGCTCCATCGGTGCCCGATGGCCAGGGTCCGGCCATGCACAGCCCGGACAGTCGAACCCTTTCACCTGGTTCATTTTAAACATCGCGATAATGTCGCGGGCGACAGCCTTTTGCGAAAACAGCGAAGCAGTGACGGCTTTTATCGCGCCCCACCCACCCGCCGGGCCCTGATAACCGCTTACTCCTGGAACACCCTTTTTCATTATTACTGCTTATTCACCGCCAATTTTTGATGGTGAATACGGTAGCAATTTCCGTGCAACAATGATTTCCTCTTCATGGAGTACGGGCCAGGTACAATGAACGGGTTAGATTTATCTTCCCCTTTCAGCACAAAACGGCATAAAGTCCCAATCTGTTAAATTGAGTTCTACCAGGCTGCTACACTGCATCAAACAACCACTCAGAAGGCAGGTCACTATGTCAGACAATACCTATCAGCCCGCGAAAGTCTGGACGTGGGAAAAATCGAACGGCGGCGCATTCGCCAATATCAACCGCCCTGTTTCCGGCGCTACACACGAGAAAACGCTGCCGGTTGGCAAGCATCCCCTGCAGCTCTATTCGCTGGGTACGCCAAACGGGCAGAAAGTGACGATTATGCTGGAGGAGTTGCTGGCGCAGGGCGTGAAGGGCGCGGAATACGATGCCTGGATTATCCGCATCGGCGATGGAGATCAGTTTTCCAGCGGCTTTGTTGAGGTGAATCCGAACTCGAAGATCCCGGCACTGCGTGACCACTCGCAAAACCCACCGGTTCGCGTATTTGAATCTGGCGCAATCCTACTCTATCTGGCGGAAAAATATGGTTATTTCTTGCCGCAGGATTTGGCAAAACGTACTGAAACGCTAAACTGGTTGTTCTGGTTACAGGGTGCTGCTCCGTTCCTTGGCGGTGGCTTTGGTCACTTCTATAATTATGCGCCGGTTAAAATTGAATACGCGATTAATCGCTTCACCATGGAAGCCAAGCGCTTACTTGACGTGTTGGATAAACAGTTAGCGCAGCATCAGTTTGTCGCCGGAGATGAATACACCATTGCCGATATGGCAGTCTGGCCGTGGTTTGGCAATGTGGTTCTGGGTAACGTGTACGACGCGGCAGAGTTCCTTGATGCAGGAAGCTACAAGCACGTGCAGCGCTGGGCAAAAGAGATTGCGGCGCGTCCGGCGGTTAAGCGTGGTCGTATTGTGAACCGTACCAACGGACCGCTGAACGAGCAGCTTCATGAACGCCATGACGCCAGCGACTTCGATACCAATACCGAAGATAAGCGCCAGGCTTAAAATGCCTGATGGCGACGCCGGGGCGTCTTATCAGGCCTACAAAGATGTCATGCCGTAGGTCGGATAAGGCGTTTGCGCCGCCATCCGGCACAAAATCACGCGCTGGTGACGTCGTACTCCATACGGCGAAGTGCGTCTAACGTGGCTTTAGCTTCATCTTCATCAATGATGCTCATGGCGAACCCTACGTGCACCAGCACCCATTGCCCGACCAGCTCAGCCGTATCACCTTCACAAATCAGGGCAATATTGACATCACGTTTGATGCCGCACACTTCAACCTGCGCAAGCTGGTGAATATCTTCACCAACGGCCAGAACCTGACCAGGGACTCCAATACACATATCTGACTCCGCCCCATAGCAACCTATGGGTTATTCGACTTCAATACTTTTCACTTTCAGTGAATCGCCCGCATCAACTCGCAGACGATCCCCCTGACAATGTGGACACTGCGCATCATGCTGGGTGATTTCCACAACCTGACTGCAATCCCAGCACCATGCCTGGGCTGGCTTGTAATCAATATGCAGCTCACACCCTTGCGCCAGCGTCCCCTGACAGACGATGTCGAAACTGAAACGCACGGCGCTCTCTTCAACGCAGGAGAGCGCCCCGATTTCCAGCCAAACGCCGGTTACACGCTTGACACCGTGCTGCTCTGCCTGCTGTTGAACAATCTCAACCGCGCTCTGACAAAGGGACAGCTCATGCATTTTCGCAGTTCCGACGACCCAGCAGCAGCGCGCGGCGATTGAGCTGCGGCGCATTTGGATCGCTCACCGGCAGCGATAACAGCATTCGCGCACAATCGTCAGTCAGGCGTACACCTTCTTGCGCAGACATGCTGTGCGAAAGCGGCGACATCAGTGAACAGGAAAGGTATTGTGATACGCCCTCCAGTTCACCAACGGTAAAGGTCATCTCGCCATACGGCAGACGCAGCCCGATTTTTTCGCTGACTTTACGTACCGGCCAGACCTGGTCTGGTCCAGGGAAAATCAGTGCGCTGAGCATCCAGGGTGTGATAACACACCCCGTCCACTGCCCTTCAAACAGCGAAAAATCAGAGACATATACCGGCATATTCGGATGCAAGAAAGAGAGATCGTGCATCGAACGCCGGGCAACCTCTTCAAATGCTGCCTGAATCTGCATCTTCGGGGCCGTCTGAAAACCGACAAACTCCTCAGACATGAGCTGCCTCCCGAGGGATCGCTTCAACACCTGATTCGCGAAGCGCAGCAAGAACCTGCTCAAGTGCAGGTTCAATCATCGCTTCGACCGTTGGCGTTAGCCCGATATGCGGCTCCAGTGATTCCGGAATAATGCCGACTAACGTCAGCTTTTTCGGAAACTCTCCGGTGAAACGCAGGGCCGACAAAACGTCGGCCAGGCCAAGCTGGTGCGGTGAGATTTTGTTGGTAAACAGCGCCGGGATCTCTTCATCCCGCAGGACCATCATCGTTCCTGGCGTGTTTTTCTTCGACACAATGGCGTCAGCAATGATCAGATGATCTCTGTTCGCCATATCGCCGAGAAGCTCCATCCCAGCCGTACCACCGTCCAGAACATCAACAAAGTCTGGCAGGATGTACCGTTGCTCTAATGCCTCAACGATACGTACTCCGATGGCTTCGTCGGTCAGCAAAATATTGCCGACCCCTAAGACTAATATCCGCATTACAGAACCTTAACTGAGACCACTTCGTTCCCGTCAACGTCCACCACATGCACCGCACATGACATACAAGGATCGAAGGAGTGAATGGTACGAACCACTTCCAGCGGTTTGTTTGGATCGGCAATCGGCGTACCTACCAGCGAGCGCTCATACGGTCCCACTTCATCATTAAAGTTACGTGGGCCAGAGTTCCAGGTTGACGGTACAACCGCCTGGTAGTTGCTGATAATGCCATCTTTAATCACCATCCAGTGAGACAGCATACCGCGCGGTGCTTCGAGGAAACCAACACCTTTGAATTCGCCCGTTGCCGGAATATCCGGTTTCACGAAGGTGGTATGGTCGCCTTTACCGATGTTCACGATCAGCGCGTTGTACTGATCCTGCAGAACGTTCTGCAGTTCACAGCAGTGAACGGTACGGCCAATAATACGACCCAGCGTAGAGTGCAGCTGAGACACTTCGATAGTTTTACCGGTCAGCTTGGTGTAAATCGCGATGATTTCATTCAGCTTGGCATGAGTAGACTCGCGTTTGGCCGCCAGTTTACACAGCATGTTGGCCAGCGGACCCACTTCAACCGTTTTACCGTAGAAGGTCGGTGCTTTAACCCAGGAGTACTTGCCGTCATCTGACCAACCGGTGTAATCAGGAACCGTTGTACCTTCCCACGGAGCCTGCGGCGCTTCGTCTTTGTACCACGCGTGTTTCGCGCTCTCCTGAATCCCTTTGATCAGGTACTCATCGGAGTGAGAGGTGATCGGACGATAGGTCGACAGATCTTCATTAGTAATGTAACCACCCGGGAACAGGAAGCTGCCGTTTTTACCGTCAGTCGGGAATTCCGGCGCGCTCAGGTAGTTAACCGCGCCCTGACCACGTTCCAGCCATTCAGGGTAGAACGCAGCAATGACCGCGGTATCAACCTTGTAAACCTGCTCAACGAAGTCGCTCAGCTTATCAATGAAAGACTTGATGTACATCAGACGCTCAAGGTTCAGCACGCCAAGACCGTCGAGGTTAATCGGGTTAGCAACCCCACCTACCGCCAGGTTCTGGATGTGCGGCGTTTTACCGCCCAACAGCGCCACAACGCGGTTGGCATCACGCTGGCATTCCAGCGCCTGCAGATAGTGAGCGACCGCAATCAGGTTTACTTCCGGCGGCAGCTGCATTGCCGGGTGCCCCCAGCAACCGTTAGCAAAAATGCCTAACTGACCGCTGGCAACAAGATCTTTGATCTTGTTCTGAACCTTGGTGAACTCTTCTGCGCTGTTCAGGTGCCAGGAGGACACGCCGTTCAGCATGGCAGATGCTTTCGCTGGGTCAGCTTTCAGGGCAGAGGTGATATCCACCCAGTCCAGCGCAGACAGCTGATAGAAGTGAACAATGTGGTCATGCGTGGTGTGCGCGGCCAGAATGATGTTACGGATATACTGTGCGTTCACCGGAACATCAATATTCAGCGCACTTTCTGCTGCACGAACGGAAGAGATAGCGTGAGTGGTCGTACAAACGCCACAGATACGCTGCACAATCATCCAGGCATCGCGCGGATCGCGGTTTTTCACGATCTCTTCCATGCCGCGCCACATGGTACCGGAAGCCCATGCTTTAGATACCACGCCATTTTCGATTTCGCAGTCGATGCGTAAATGACCCTCAATACGGGTTACCGGATCAATAGTAATTCTCTGGCTCATGCTTTGCTCGCCTCATGACGATTTTGATCGTTTTGTTTTAAAGGAGGAAGTATCGGCAGTAGACGAATGAGTACGATGTATGCACAAATCTCAATAGCCACAAAACCAATAGAAATCAACAGTTCTTCCCAGGTCGGGAAGTAGTGGTAGCCACCACCAGGATTGAACGCCACCAGCGAATAGGACAGACGCCATGTTGCACAACCCAGCAATGCGCTCAGCGCAGACAGATACAGCATGCGCGAGTCATTACGCAGCTTAGTGACGCGCAGCACCACCAGCGGGAAGACCATCAGCACGACCTCAAGCCAGAACATGGCTGAGTAGAAATCGCCTGCAAACGCATACGACAGCTTGTCGCGATAGATCAGTTCGCCAAAGCGCAGAACCACGAAAATCGCCAGCAGCACGCTGATGGTGTTCGTCAGCTTGATGAACAAACTTTTCTCGTCCGGACCGTTACCTTTCAGACCCGCTTGTACCAGTGAGCCTTCAAAGATGACGATCGAGAAGCCCATAATAAAGGCGGTTAATACCGAGAAAAGCGGCAACATTTCATAAGCTTGCCAAAGCGGATGCACCTTATAACCCGCAGAAATCATCAATGAACCCATTGAAGACTGGTGCATGGTTGGCAGCAGCGCGCCGAGGGCAATAACAAAGAACATCACTTTATTCAAACGCTTGAGAGAAACTTTCCACCCCAGACGTTCAAACAGAGCCGGAGCAAATTCCAGCGCCATGATGCCGATATAGATGGTCATACAGACCGCCGTTTCGAACAGTACCGAATTCACGTTGAAGTGACCCGGAATGTAGAAATACGGCAGGTTCCAGTAACGACCGACGTCGATGGTGATTGACAGACCACCCAGCGAGTAGCCAAACAGGCTCGCCAACAACGCCGGACGTACCAGCGGATGGTATTGTCCTCTGTTGAAAACATACACCGCCCACGCCAGCGCCCAACCGCCGCACGCAAAGCCAGTACCAATCAACAGGTCAAACGCGATCCATACACCCCATGGGAAACCGCCGTTCAGATCGGAGACTGAGCCCAGTCCGAAGACCAGACGTTTCACGATCAGGAGCATACACAGGACGATAAGCGGCCCAAAAATAATGACCGGTTTGCTGATTATTTTTCCGCCCAGCGGTTTAGGATCATGACTCATGATCGTCTCCTCCATCGTGATGGTCGTTTTTCGTGTTACGACGAACCAGCACGGTTAAGCCCGCCAGCGCAGCCAGGGGTAATATCATGCCCTTGTACAGGGAATGTTGAACATGTTCGGAACGCGCACCAGTTGAAAGATCATCCAGCTTCGGCAGATCCAAATCCTCGTAAGGAACACCCGTCAGCACCATAACCTGTGTACCACCACCTTCTTTCTCACCGTACAGGTGTGGGTAGTACTTCGGTACCGTATGCAGATAGGTATCGCCTGCTTTCACCGTTTGACGCGGATAGTGGTATTCGCTGCCAGGCTTCAGCGCGAGACGTTTTTTCGCCTCAGCCATCAACTCTTCACGAGTACCAAAAATCACCGCACCGGCTGGGCACACTTCAACACAACCCGGCAAACCGCCTTTGTCCAGACGCTCAACGCCTTTCTGGTTACACAGTTCACATTTGTGAAGCGCACCAAACGGGTTGTTGTAGTCGTACTTAGGCACGTTGTACGGGCAGGCGACCATGCAGTAACGACAGCCCGTGCAGACGTCTTTGTCATAATGGACGATGCCGGTTTTCGGATCTTTCTTCAGCGCGGAGACCGGGCAAACGGAAACGCAGTTCGGATCAACACAGTGCATGCACTGTTTCTTGATGTATGCGTAGCCATTTTCTTCCTGGTCTTTGTTCACGCCTGTTCCGCTACGCCACACCTGGATGATGTTATTGGTATACGGAGACAGTTTGTCGTTGTTCGACCAGGTTTGCTCGCCTTCCGGGTTACGGGCCGGGAAGTTGATATCCTGACACTTGGTGACACAGGCCTGGCAGCCTACGCACAGCGTCGAGTCATAGAGCATCCCAAGAGAACCCGGGATCGGCGGACGGTTTTCTGCAGCCGCATGACTGATGGACGGCGCTGCGCCCAACAGCAATGCCCCGCTGGAGGCTGCTTTAATAAAGTTACGTCTGTTCACGGTTATTCTCCCCGTGAGTCAGCGTTATCTTTCTTTTGCTGACGCCCCAGTTCACGTACCGCCATCACGCTGACGCCGGCAACCAGTCCTACTACGCCACCCAGCAGTCCAATCGCTCCGGCAGATACATTACCGCCTTCTTTCATATTGACGTCAGGCTTCTCGGAACGCGGCGTTTGGTTTTCCACATGAGCAAGCTGGTGAATACCTTTATGGAAACCGACGCCTTCTTCGTTACAGCCGTAGCAAGGGTGACCAATAGCCACCGGCCACACGCCACCAACGTCGCAGAATTGCAGCGTTGAACAGTTGCCGTAGGTTTCTGGCCCTTTACAGCCCAGATGGTAGAGGCACCAACCTTCACGGTGGCCTTCATCGCCAAACTCTTTCGCAAAACGACCAGCATCGAAGTGCGGGCGACGTTCGCAGTGCTCGTGAATCAAACGGCCATAGGCGAATGTCGGACGGTTTTTGGTATCCAGCTTCGGCGGCTTACCGTAAGTGATGATATGGGCGACCGTTGCGAGGAAGTTATGCGGGTTCGGCGGACAGCCGGGGATGTTGATGATGGTTTTGCCTGGCAGAACTTCTTGCAGGCCGACGGCACCCGTTGGGTTAACGCCAGCGGCAGCAACACCACCCCACGCAGCACAAGAGCCGATGGCAATGATAGCGGCTGCGCCCTCTGCGGCCCGGCGGATGTGATCCACGATCGGCTCACCGGCAACCATGCAGTAAATACCATTATCTTTCAGTGGGATAGAACCATCTACTACCAGAACATATTGCCCTTTGTACTTCTCCAGAGCGTTATGTTTGTTCTCTTCAACCTGATGGCCGAAGGCGGCAGAGAGCACCTCATGGTATTCCAGAGAGATTGTCTCCAGAACGAGGTTTTCCACTGTAGGGTGTGTCGCGCGAAGCAGCGATTCAGTACAACCCGTACACTCCTGGGCACCAATCCAGATAACCGGTGGGCGCTGAGGACGAGAAACTGATTCGGCCATTTCTGCGGCGGCTTTGCTACTGAGCCCCATGGTAGCGGCCAGTGCTGCACAAAGCTTCATGAAATCACGGCGATTAATGCCGCTCGAATTGATGAGAGAGTTATCTCCAGTCATTTTATAGTTATTCCGTTGCGAAGACCTGGCTTTTATTTTGCACCATTCGCATGTTGCATATTGCGATCGGCGCGCCATTACCACACTTTTTATATGGTTATGTGCATTATAATACTTCGACGGAGCAACAAAACGAAGGCGTAGGTCAATAGTGTAATTAATTAAAGCAAGATAATACCCCTTTCGGATCAAGCTTCGAGTCGATAGCCAGCCATGAAAAAACGAATTGTTGTACTGGATTGATTCTCTCTAAAGAAATCCATAACCATCTCTTTATCCAGTCCATAGCGACGCGTGAGGATGCCCGCTTCCCACGCGCTAAGCTGTCGATCGCCCGTTTTTTCAAACATGCGATGTGAAAATCCCAACACAAAACCACGCTTATAATCCGCACAAAAATTCGCCACTGAGCGTGCGCTGTCCGCACTTGAGGCGTTTAATCCGGCCATCAGGCCTTTTCCAAAATGGTTGTCCATGCATAACCCCCAATCGCTATATAATAAATTATATAGCGATTTTTTGAGCAAAGACCAGAGGTATCACGAACTTTTTATGCCAGCTTAAAAGGACACCCATTCATCCGTTTTAGCTGCCGCAGACGTTTTGCTGTCTGCTGAAGGGGAAGCAGTATTAGCAGCGGCGTATTGCACATCATTCGCTGAGAGGCGGAACTGTTGCACCGAGCGTTGCAGTTCCTCTGTTTGTCGTTCCAACGCCACGGCAGCGGCGGAGACTTGCTCTACCAATGCAGCGTTCTGTTGCGTTACGCTGTCCATCTGCGTGATCGCCACGCTCACCTGCGAGATGCCCTTATTCTGTTCTTCCGAGGCTGAGGCAATTTGCTTCATGATGACCGTCACTTCGGTGGCACCGCGCAGAATTGCCTCCATGGTTAATCCCGTTTCTTTAACCAGACGAGCCCCCTGGTCGACACGACGCGATGACTCGCCAATTAGCGTCTCAATCTCTTTCGCCGCTCCGGCGCTGCGACTGGCAAGGTTGCGTACTTCACCGGCAACGACGGCAAAACCGCGCCCCTGCTCGCCTGCCCTGGCAGCTTCAACTGCGGCGTTCAGCGCCAGAATATTGGTCTGGAAAGCAATACTATTAATAACTGACGTGATTTCCGCGATCTGTTTAGAGCTGGCGGCAATACCATCCATCGTCTCAACCACTTCTGAAACCAGCGTGCTGCCTTTACCTGCCGTTTCTGTGGCCGTATCGGCAAGCTGGCTGGCTTCACGCGCATTTTCAGCGTTCAGTTTTACCGTTGCGGTCAGTTGCTCCATGCTGGCAGCGGTCTCTTCCAGCGCCGCGGCCTGCTCTTCAGTACGTGAGGAGAGATCGTTATTACCGGTGGAAATTTCCGTCGCCCCTCGCCAGATGTTGTCACTACCTGAACGGATGGTACTGACGGCTTCGCGCAGGCTGTCCTGCATCGCGCACAGTAACGGCACCAGTTGACCCACACAGTTACGCCCAAAATCTTCAATGGGATGGCTGAGATCGCCCTGCGCAATCTGCTGGAACTGCTGGCGAATACGTCCCAGCGGTTTCACCATCATGGAAACAAGGTAGCGGTCGGTAAAGAAGAGGAGGGCAATCCCAAGGATCACGGCGGTGATAATTAACGTTCGGATGATAGACGTTTTGCCATCGACCATCACGCGGGTGGTATCAAGCCGCTCTCCTGCCGTGGCGTTAAAACGCTCGGCACTGGCGCCAAATTCACGGCTCAACGCTGGCGTAACGGTACTGGCATGTTCCGCAAAGGCCGTGAGCGTGCCCTGCTTTGCCAACTGCATTTGCGGGATCACGCCATTGTCCAGCAGCGCCTGCCACTTCGTCAGTACCGCCGCGGCAACTTCCGGATCCATGGGGCCTGGAGACAATGTTTTCATCTCCTGGAGTTTTTTACTCATATTCTCCAGGGACTGCTGCGCCGGCGCAAAATCAGGCGTTCCGCCGCTCATTTTGACATCCATGGCGCGACTTAAGCGCGTTACGAAGCGAAAGTACTGATCGTTACCCTGACTGAGAACCGTCATCTGATGGACAAGATGGCGGTCAATATCATTGCCTTCAGATATTTTTGATAACGAATGAAGACTGAATAAACCCACGCCCGACCAGAGCAGGCAGAAAAGTCCCAGTATTGCCAACATGACAATACGAATAGTGAAGTTTTTCAGCAAACGCATAATAATTTCCTTGCCGTTGATGAGGAATTCGCCATCAGGCGATACTTATCCTTGTTATCGGCAGGCAGTAGAGAAGATATAATGCGTTCTTTATTTTTTTACTTTCTTAAGTACATCCACTATCTCTCCACCCTATATCAATATGAATGCTAATGAAATTAGGTAGCATTATTATTCAGGTAATTAATTAAAAGCATTAAATAATCTATTGTTTTCTATCGCAAATATTTATCAAACCACGCAAGGGTACGTTCCCAGGCTAATTCAGCGGTAGCTTTATCATAACGAGGGGTAGAATCATTGTGAAAGCCATGATTAACACCGGGGTAGATATATGCTTCATAGACTTTCTTATTCGCCTTTAGCGCCGCTTCATATGCAGGCCATCCCTCATTAATTCGGGTATCTAATTGCGCATAGTGCAGTAATAAAGGCGCGCTTATTTTAGGGACATCTGATGCAGGAACCTGACGCCCATAAAAAGGCACCGCGCAGGCCAGTTCAGGGAAAGCCACAGCTGCGGCATTCGACACACCACCACCATAGCAAAATCCGGTGATACCTACCTTTCCCGTCGTCCCTGAATAATGCTGCATAAATTCAATGGCGGCAAAAAAGTCGTTCATTAACTTTACGGGGTCAACCTGCTGCTGCAATTCCCGACCTTTATCATCATTGCCTGGGTATCCCCCTACCGAACTTAACCCATCAGGCGCGAGTGCCATAAAGCCCGCCTTCGCCACCCGTCGCGCCACATCTTCAATATACGGATTCAGCCCACGATTCTCATGCACTACCACCACCGCCGGAACTTTCCGCGTCACCTTCGTTGGTTTAACCAAATACCCCCGCACATCACCATGACCTTCAGGCGAGGGATAGGTAATATATTCCGCCAGAATATCGGGATCGGTAAATTCTACCTGCATTGCGAGAGCGTAGTTGGGTTTCAATAAATTGAATAAGGCCAATGCCGTCATGCCACCCACTGCATATTTCGCTGCCATATTGAGAAACTCGCGTTTCGTTATTTTGCCATGAGCGTAATAGTCATAGTAGTCGAGCAGTTCTTGCGGAAAATCTTTGGCAGTCAAACGCGGCATCGTCGCACTCCTGATTGATGTTTTTTTAAGCAAAGCACAGTGACCTGTTTTTGCCCAGTTTTTCATCTCAGTGTGACCTGGTGAACGGGATATTCACCGTGAACCCGCTAGAATAGAAACGTTGTTTCGAAATTCACCTGCACTAAGGAGATCTCATGGCCTGGTTTGCCAATCCTGAACGTTACGAACAGATGCTCTATCGCTACTGTGGGCGCAGCGGTTTGCGCTTACCCGCTCTATCGCTGGGTTTATGGCACAGTTTTGGGCACGTTCAGGCGCTGGATTCACAGCGAGCCCTGTTGCGTAAAGCATTTGATTTAGGCATCACGCATTTTGATTTAGCCAATAACTATGGGCCGCCACCAGGCAGCGCAGAAGAGAATTTTGGCCGATTACTGCGCGAGGATTTTGCACACTATCGCGATGAACTGATTATCTCCACCAAGGCAGGCTATGACATGTGGCCAGGGCCATACGGTTCTGGCGGTTCGCGCAAATACCTGCTCGCCAGCCTCGATCAGAGCCTGAAACGCATGGGCCTCGACTATGTCGATATCTTCTACTCGCACCGCGTCGACGAAAATACGCCAATGGAAGAGACCGCCTCAGCCCTGGCCCACGCCGTACAGAGCGGCAAAGCGCTGTATGTCGGCATCTCATCCTATTCGCCAGAGCGTACGCAGAAAATGGCCGAGCTGATGCGGGAATGGAAAATTCCCCTGCTGATCCACCAACCGTCTTACAACCTGCTTAACCGCTGGGTAGACAGCAGCGGCCTGCTGGATACGCTGGAATCCAATGGCATGGGCTGCATCGCCTTTACGCCACTGGCTCAGGGACTGCTGACGGGGAAATACCTCAACGGCATTCCGGAAGGTTCACGCATGCAGCGTGAAGGGAAAAAAGTTCGTGGGCTGACGGAAAATATGCTGACGGAAGAGAATCTTAACAGCCTGCGGTTGCTCAATGAGATGGCGCAACAGCGTGGACAGTCGATGGCACAAATGGCCTTAAGCTGGCTGCTAAAAGACAACCGGGTGACTTCGGTATTAATTGGCGCCAGTCGACCGGAGCAACTGGAGGAAAACGTTCAGGCGTTGGCGAACCTGACGTTCAGCACCGAAGAACTGGCGCAGATCGATAAGCACGTCGCGGACGGTAAGCTGAACCTGTGGCAGGCCTCATCTGACAAATAGCCGTATGTAACATCGTGCCGGGTGACAGCGTTAGCCTCCCCGGCACGTAATACGGGCCAAACAGTCCCCTTCACACCTCTTCCGCTTTGATCTCCGGGCGTTGATACTCCGGCCACACCAGCGCGACAAGCGCGGGATAAGCCTCCAGACTGAACTCCCTGAAACACTGACGCAGGTTGAGCACGTCCAGGTCGGCATGCGGGACCTTCTCACCGCTCAAACAGCGCTTTTTAATATTGTCGTAATATTTATACACCGCAGAGTTGAGATCGCTACAACGCCGCTGCGCATCAAATAATCCAGGTGTCTCATTCAACTCCACCATTGTCATCCGCTTGATCGTGGAGTGGATAAAATCGATATATTCGTGATTAACGCGCCAATACCAGACCGGCGTAATCGAATTCATCAATACCGAGAAATGGTCCTCGCCTTCTTCTTTACTCAGCATTTCCGGCTGGTTTTCAGAGTGCCCATTTTCGGTATGTCGGTTTTTATTTGCACTGCGCATTAACAAAAGTACCCCGCAGGTCAGCAATAGCAGGGTAATAACAGAATAAAATATACTGTTCATATACTGGCTCCATTTTTTTTGATTTTAAAATTACGCCATGCTATTGTCAACGCGGCCTGGTTTATTTAAAACAACATATCATTGGCATCAAAGGATATTTCAACATGCTTCCCGAGCATCTTGTTCCCTCGCACTTTCACTTATCCAGCCCCGCTACCAATACCAATCCCGTAGATAATAGTGAAAATTTGACTCAGGGAAAGAGAACATTAAGCGATTACGAATCCGATATTTTGATTAGCTCAACGGCTACCGGTCAGTCACGAAATATGCTATTTGAAGAGTGCGACCGTCATTTAAAAGAGCGTCTGTTTCGTGCAGCAAAAATTGAGTCATTCTCTCGCCTGCTCAATTCACTACAAGCAGAAGGCGATATTAACGCACAAGAATTAAGTAAAATTTTGACTCAAAAAACAGCCATCATAAATGAACAGGGCAACAAAATTTGGCTTAATTTAATTACGCGTGAAACCAGCGACCCTATTTTTTATTATCTGGAAAAGAAATAAAATGAAAGATGTTGAGGATAACAATGTTTATTTGGCTTTAGATAACCATAAAAGCGATGAGTTTGTCTTAAAGCAAAATTTAGCCGTGTTGATTGCCAATAAAAACGCGACGCTGGAAAGCGTTGCTCAGGAGATAGTCTCTATTCCCGCTGCACTGGTGCGGATGAAATGGCAAAATCGGCGTGAAATTTACACGCTACAGGCTAAAGAAGAGATCTACGGTGCCGCGATCGAAGCCATTATGGAGCAGCAACCAGAACTGCGGGACAAAATCATGGCCCGACTGGAAAGCACCTACCAGCATATACTCGCACGGGAAACGGCCACCTTACGCCTGACACGAAAGCTGTCTGAAGGGAACTACGAACCCACCAGGATAACCACGGTCGCGTTAGACGAGAACAGATAAGAACAGGTATGCGAGAGAGTTGAATCAGGAGATGCACGCCGGGTAAGGCGGCAACCATTACCCGGCAATGAGGAGGATTACTTCGCTTTCACAGTCTCTTCGCCAACCAGACCAATCTTCAGGAAGCCCGCCTGATGCAGCGTATCCATAACCTTCATCATGGTCTCATAATCAACGGTTTTATCTGCCCGGAAGAAAATGGTGGTGTCTTTCTTCCCATCTGTCAGTGCATTTAACTCGCTAATCATGGTGTCATCCGTCACCTGATTGTTGCCAATAAACATACTTTTATCGGCTTTAACAGACAGGTAAACCGGCTTTTCCGGACGCGGCTGCGGCGTGCTGGTGGAGGCAGGAAGATTCACTTTCACATCCACCGTTGCCAACGGTGCGGCCACCATAAAAATGATCAATAAAACCAACATAACGTCGATAAACGGCGTCACGTTGATTTCATGCATTTCACCGTTATCGTCCAGGTTTTCATTAAAGCTCATTGCCATGGAACATTATCCTACACGTAATTTCTGCGCTGCACGTACCGGATGCGCGGATGCGCTTGCGTTCAGGTCCAGATCGCGACTTTGCAGTAACAGCACCTGTGCCGCGACGTCACCCAGCATCGCTTTATAGCTGCCAATCTGACGTGCGAAAATGTTGTAGATAACAACCGCTGGAATTGCTGCGACCAGACCAATTGCGGTCGCTAACAGCGCTTCTGCGATACCCGGCGCAACAACGGCCAGGTTGGTCGTTTGAGTTTGTGCAATCCCGATGAAGCTATTCATGATGCCCCATACGGTACCGAACAGACCGACGAATGGAGAGATAGCCCCGATGGTGGCCAGGTATCCGTTACCACGTCCCATATGACGACCTACCGCCGCCACACGACGCTCCAGACGGAAGCCGGTACGCTCTTTAATGCCTTCGTTATCGTCACTGCCTTCTGACAGTTCCAGCTCGTTTTGCGCTTCGTTAATCAACTGTGCGCCCAGGCTTTTGCCATCGAATCCTGCGGCAATCTCACTTGCCTGATCTAAAGAGCGGGCTTCCGCCAGCAGTTGCTGTTCACGCTTAAGGCGGCGTTTCTGAGTAAAGAACTCAAGGCTCTTACTAAAGAAGATAGCCCAGGTGACCACTGACGCCAAAATCAGCCCAATCATCACGCACTTAACCACGATATCGGCGTGCTGATACATACCCCAGACGGAAAGATCCGTCTGCATCAAATTATTACCCACTCTGTATCTCCAGGACGCAAATCACAAAATCTGAGCGTAATGATATCAAAAAGACGTCGAATTGATAGTCGTTCTCATTACTATTTACATATTGCCGCACCTTTGGTTTCTTTTCCTTGCGCTTACGCAGTAAAAAAGTCACCAGAAGCATTTTGAGATTATTTTCTACTGTATGACCGTTCTGCAGGATGCGTCATCTTTGATTCATGGTAGTTTAGACATCCAGACGTATAAAAACAGGTAAGACAACATGGCAGATAAGCAACTTGAAACCAAGCTCGTTCACGCAGGACGCAGTAAAAAATACACGCTGGGCTCGGTAAATAGCGTGATCCAGCGCGCTTCTTCGCTGGTGTTTGACACCGTGGAGGCCAAAAAGCAGGCCACACACAACCGTGCCAACGGTGCGCTTTTCTATGGACGTCGCGGAACCCTGACGCATTTCTCTCTGCAGGAAGCGATGTGCGAACTGGAAGGCGGCGCGGGTTGCGCCTTGTTCCCTTGCGGTGCGGCTGCCGTTGCCAACACCATCCTCGCTTTTGTGGAGCAAGGCGATCATGTGCTGATGACCAATACCGCCTATGAACCCAGTCAGGATTTCTGCACCAAAATTCTCGGCAAGCTTGGCGTGTCCACCGGCTGGTTCGATCCGCTGATTGGCGCCGATATTGTGAAGCACATGCAGCCGAACACCAAAGTCGTATTTCTGGAGTCGCCCGGTTCTGTCACCATGGAAGTGCATGATGTTCCGGCTATTGTTGCCGCAGTCAGAAGCGTAGCACCTGACGCAATCATCATGATTGATAACACCTGGGCTGCCGGGGTGCTGTTCAAAGCGCTGGATTTTGGTATCGATATTTCTATTCAGGCAGGCACCAAATATCTGATTGGCCATTCCGACGGCATGGTCGGAACGGCGGTATCTAATGCCCGCTGCTGGGATCAACTTCGCGAAAATGCGTATCTGATGGGGCAAATGCTGGACGCCGATACCGCCTATATGACCAGCCGTGGGCTGCGTACGCTGAGTGTACGCCTGCGTCAGCACCATGAAAGCAGCTTAAAGGTCGCCGAGTGGCTGGCCAGCCATCCGCAGGTCGCCCGTGTGAACCACCCGGCACTGCCCGGCAGTAAAGGGCATGAATTCTGGAAACGTGATTTCACCGGCAGCAGCGGCCTGTTCTCCTTTGTATTGAATAAGAAACTCAATAATGAGGAGCTGGCCGCGTATCTGGATCACTTCAGCCTGTTCAGCATGGCCTACTCCTGGGGCGGTTTTGAGTCGCTGATTCTCGCCAACCAGCCGGAACACATTGCGGCAATCCGTCCGCAAGGCGAGGTGGACTTCAGCGGAACGCTCATCCGTTTGCATATTGGTTTAGAGAATGTTGACGATCTGATTGCCGATTTGGCCGCAGGATTTGCCCGAATCGAGTAAAATTGCCACAGATGGACATATATGCAGACACTTCTGGTGGAAAAGTCTGCAATTGTTGCGTCCGGGATCAAGGCATCCCGGGCAATTCAGGAGTACAATCCACATATAAACGCTGTTCCACAGGAAAGTCCATGGTAGTCATTCAAGATATTGTCTCCGCGCTCTGGCAACACGATTTTGCCGCACTGGCGGATCCGCACGTTGTGAGCGTGGTGTACTTCGTCATGTTCGCCACACTGTTTTTAGAAAATGGCCTGCTGCCCGCCTCCTTTTTACCCGGAGACAGCCTGTTATTACTGGCAGGAGCGCTGATCGCTCAGGACGTGATGAGTTTTTTACCTACCATAGCTATTCTGACTGCCGCAGCCAGTCTGGGCTGCTGGCTGAGCTACATTCAGGGACGCTGGCTGGGCAACACGCGCACGGTGAAAGGCTGGCTGGCGCAATTACCTGAAAAATACCATCAACGCGCTACCTGCATGTTTGACCAACACGGGTTGATGGCGCTGCTTGCCGGGCGTTTCCTGGCGTTCGTCCGTACCTTGCTGCCAACGATGGCGGGCATTTCAGGGCTTCCTAACCGTCGGTTCCAGTTTTTTAACTGGCTGAGCGGACTGCTGTGGGTCACCGTCGTTACCAGTTTCGGCTATGCGCTGAGTATGATCCCGTTCGTCAAACGTCATGAAGATCAGGTGATGACCTTTTTAATGATCCTGCCAATTGCCCTGTTAACCGCAGGTCTGTTGGGAACGCTGTTCGTGGTGATTAAAAAAAAATACTGTAGCGCCTGAGTATTAGCCGTATGCCGGAGTCACTCCGGCATTTCATTGATGGCGCACAGCTAGCTTTAAAGCCGACAAGAAATCAACTCCCCTGCATCATACGAATTCTTGCCGCATCTTCCCCCGGCGTTACGCCAAAGAAACGTTTGAACTCCCGACTGAATTGCGATGCGCTCTCATAGCCGACGCGCATTGCAGCCGCACTGGCCTTCATTCCATCGTGGATCATCATCATCCGTGCTTTATGCAGGCGATAGCTCTTCAGATATTGCAGCGGCGAGGTACTGGTCACCGCTTTAAAATTATGATGAAACGCCGATACGCTCATGTTCGCCTCTGCCGCCAGCTGTTCTACATTGAGGTTTTCGGTGTATTTGGTTTCAATCCGCTTGAGTACCCGGCTTATCAAACTGAAATGCGTCTGGCGACTTACCAGCG
This sequence comes from Citrobacter sp. Cf125, assembly GCF_030333935.1. Taxonomy (NCBI): domain Bacteria; kingdom Pseudomonadati; phylum Pseudomonadota; class Gammaproteobacteria; order Enterobacterales; family Enterobacteriaceae; genus Citrobacter; species Citrobacter sp. Cf125. Next base: position 448,284 of record NZ_JAOWEY010000023.1, read on the forward strand.
CAAGTAACGCGCCACCACGCGGCCCTGTCAGCACATGGTAGAGGATTTCGCGAATGATCTGTTTCCCCAGAATACGCGCATCCAGCGGTCGCTCCATCACATCCAGCAGGCGCTCAGCAGCACAGAGAATTTCGTCTGAGAGCGTCGCAGAGTTAATCCCACTGGCAGCCATAGCGGGCTGGAACAGCTCGTCTTCCCCAATGTCCATCAACAGCTCCTGCAATTGCAGGATATCGACATTCAGGTAAATACCGGCCAGAGGAACCTCCGGCGTCGCATACGTTTCACATTCGAAGGGTAAAGGTACGGTTAGCAGCAGGTATTCGTTGGCGTCATAGCGAAATACGCGCTCATTAATGTAACCAATTTTATGTCCCGAAAAGAGAAATATGATGCCTGGCTGATACATGACTGGTGTACGCGCCGCCGGCTCCGTACCGTGTAGCAGGCGGACATCTGGCAGCAGTTCGTTAAGTTTATTTTCATTGTTTTTCAGATGCTTAATTTTATCTGTCAGCAGAAGGCAGATCTCATCACGGTTCATTGGGCACCATTTCATTATCGTTTTTCGACCCTGACATAATGCGCAGATTTATCCGTTTTCTCCAGCAGTCTGTAGAAATGGGCAAGACATCGGCAGAAATGAGCATTGAGAGCAGCGCGGCGGGCGACCACAATGTTCATCATCCGGCAGACACTCTCCTGCCCTCTTTTATTACCCACCAAAGGGAACGAGCAATGAACAACTTTAATCTCCATACCCCAACACGTATTTTGTTTGGTAAAGGCGCGATTGCTGAGCTGCGCGATCAAATTCCTCAGGACGCTCGCGTACTGGTTACTTACGGCGGCGGCAGCGTGAAAAAAACAGGTGTCCTGGCACAGGTTCAGGACGCGCTGAAAGGTCTGGACGTGCTGGAGTTTGGCGGTATCGAGCCAAACCCATCTTATGAAACGCTGATGAACGCGGTAAAAGTCGTGCGTGATGAGAAAGTGACGTTTCTGCTGGCAGTAGGCGGCGGCTCCGTGCTGGACGGCACCAAATTCATCGCGGCTGCTGCACAGTACGCTGACGGCATCGATCCATGGCGCATTCTGGAAACCCACGGCAACGACGTAACAAGTGCCATCCCGATGGGCTCCGTATTAACCCTGCCTGCAACCGGCTCTGAATCTAACTCCGGCGCGGTAATTTCGCGTAAAACCACCGGCGATAAACTGGCCTTTATGACCCCGTTTGTGCAGCCAGTATTTGCCGTACTGGATCCGGTTTACACCTACACCCTGCCGCCACGTCAGGTTGCAAACGGCGTCGTGGATGCGTTCGTTCATACCGTTGAGCAGTATGTGACTTATCCGGTCGACGGGAAAATTCAGGATCGCTTTGCCGAAGGCATTCTGCTCACACTGGTAGAAGAAGGTCCGAAAGCCTTGCAGGAGCCGGAAAACTACAACGTGCGTGCGAACGTCATGTGGGCGGCAACCCAGGCGCTGAACGGTCTGATTGGCGCAGGGGTACCGCAGGACTGGGCAACGCATATGCTGGGCCATGAGCTGACTGCAATGCACGGTCTGGATCATGCTCAAACACTGGCCATCGTTCTGCCTGCGCTGTGGAATGAAAAACGTGATACCAAGCGTGCCAAACTGCTGCAATACGCAGAGCGTATCTGGAATATCACCGAAGGAAGCGATGACCAGCGCATCGACGCCGCAATTGCCGCAACCCGCGCTTTCTTCGAACAAATGGGCGTACCGACTCGCCTCTCTGACTACGGTCTGGACGGTAGCTCCATCCCGGCGCTGCTGGAAAAACTGCAAGCGCATGGCGGTACGAAACTGGGCGAACATCAGGACATTACGCTTGAGGTCAGCCGTCGGATTTACGAAGCTGCCCGCTAAGGTTTTTTAACCTCCGCCTTTCGTTTTTGGGTATTTATACCAGACTTAAGTCACACCTATGTCACCGGAGTATGTTCCGGTGACAGTCATTAAGGGGAGGAATTATGACCACTCCAACCATTATCAAACTACAGGATGGTAACGTCATGCCGCAACTGGGCCTGGGGGTCTGGAAGGCAAGCAACGAAGAAGTCATCACTGCCATTCATAAAGCGCTGGAAGTGGGGTATCGCTCAATTGATACCGCGGCAGCGTACAAAAATGAAGAAGGTGTCGGCAAAGCAATACGTGACGCAGGCGTGCCACGGGAAGAGTTATTCATTACCACCAAGCTGTGGAATGATGACCAGAAACGCCCCCGGGAAGCCTTGCTCGAAAGCATGGAGAAACTCCAGCTTGATTACCTCGATCTGTACCTGATGCACTGGCCAGTTCCGGCGATCGACCACTACGTTGAAGCGTGGGAAAACATGATCGACCTGCAAAAAGAAGGGCTGATTAAGAGCATCGGCGTGTGCAACTTTCAGATCAACCATCTCCAGCGGCTGATGGATGAAACCGGCGTACCTCCGGTGATTAATCAGATAGAACTTCACCCGCTCATGCAGCAGCGCCAACTGCACGCCTGGAACGCCACACATAAAATCCAGACCGAATCCTGGAGCCCGCTGGCGCAGGGCGGCAAAGACGTCTTCGATCAAAAGATAATCCGTGACCTCGCAGAGAAATATGGCAAATCACCGGCGCAGATTGTCATCCGCTGGCATCTGGATAGCGGCCTGGTGGTGATTCCGAAATCGGTCACCCCTGCGCGTATCGCAGAAAACTTTAACGTCTGGGACTTCCGCCTGGATAAAGATGAATTAGGCGAAATCGCGAAACTCGATCAGGGCAAGCGTCTGGGGCCAGACCCGGACCAGTTCGGCGGTTAACCCCTTCCCTCCAGCCCGACACTCTCGTCGGGCCTTTACTGATTTGAAATATCAGGAAACAATTCACGCACATATATTGTTGTATTTCTTGCAGTCACTGGAGCAGCATTGCGCAACATAACCTGTTAATTATCAAATAAATATATTTATTTGATGAATGTATTCACCATATCCATAGGTGCGTAACCGTGACTGAGAAAAAAGGTAGCGGAGTCAAATGGCTCCCATTAATTCTTATAACATTCATTTCTGCCGGGCTGTGGCAACTTACCCCTCCATCCGGGTTAAGTGCGCCAGCCTGGCATTCGGCAATTATCTTCGTTGCGACGATTGCTTCTATCGTGGCAAAAGTTTTACCCATCGGCGCGGTCGGCATTATTGGGATTACGGTTTTTGCACTCGCCTATGCGGCCGGGGATAAAACCGCCAGCGGCGCTATCACCACAGCGCTAAGCGAACTGAACAGTTCACTTATCTGGCTTATCGTCGTGGCTTTTATGATTGCCCGCGGTTTTATCAAAACTGGCCTCGGACGACGCATTGCGCTGCAGATGATCCGTCTGCTCGGCAAGCGCACGCTGGGACTCGCCTATGGTCTGGCTTTTGCCGATCTGATCCTCTCCCCGGCAATGCCGAGTAATACAGCACGCTGCGGCGGCGTCATCTATCCGATTGCCGACTCTCTGGCACGCAGTTTCCATTCGAACCCGGAAGATGAGTCCCGCAGTAAAATCGGTACCTTTCTTATCACCTGCATTGGCAACGTCAACGACGTCACCGCCGCGCTCTTTATGACCGGTTATACCGGCAACCTGTTGGCGGTGAAGTTGGCGGCCAATGCGGGCGTCACGCTGACCTGGGGCAGCTGGTTTATGGCGGCGCTGCTGCCATGCCTTGTGTCCTTACTGCTGGTTCCACTGCTGGTCTACTGGATCGTGCGCCCGGAAATAAAGCACACGCCGGATGCCCCGAACCTGGCGCGCAAAGAGCTGGCGGAAATGGGCAGTATGTCTCGCGGCGAATGGCTGATGCTGGTTACCGTCGGCGTACTGCTGGTGCTGTGGATTTTTGGCGATACGTTAGGCGTCGACGCCACTACTGCCTCGTTCGTGGGACTGTCCATTTTATTGCTAAGCGGCGTTCTGAGCTGGGAAGATGTGAAAAGCGAGAAAGGCGCATGGGACACGCTGATTTGGTTTGCCGCGCTGCTGATGATGGCGAACCAGCTGAAAAAACTAGGTTTCACTACCTGGTTTGGCAATCTGATCGGCGATAGCCTGAGCAGTACTATGCACGGTACCAGTTGGGTGATCGTCCTGTTGCTGCTGAATGCCGCCTACTTCTATACCCACTACTTTTTTGCCAGCGGTAATGCACAGATTGCCGCGCTGTACGCCGTTTTCCTCGGCGTCGGACTGCATCTGAATATCCCCGCAGCCCCCACGGCGTTAATGCTGGCCTTCACCAGCAGTTTGTACTGCTCGCTCACCCAGTACACCCACGCTCGCGGTCCAATCCTGTTTGGTGCCGGGTACGTTCCAACGGGCGTCTGGTGGCGCACAGGATTTATCATTAGCTTGTTTAACCAGGCGGTGTTTATCACCGTAGGTCTGATGTGGTGGAAGGTGTTGGGTCTGTACTAAACTAACTGCGCCCTGACGAATCACCTTACCTGCGGAGAAAAGGAATGACCTGTATTTTCTGTCAAATTGTTGAAGGTAAAGCACCCTGCCATAAGGTCTGGGAAGACGAGCACCATCTGGCTTTTCTGTCGATTTTCCCGAACACCGACGGTTTTACCGTGGTGATCCCGAAAAAGCATTACCCCAGCTATGCCTTCGATATGCCGCCGCAGGCGTTGGCTGACCTGATGATGGCAACCCAAAAAGTGGCTAAGAAACTGGATAAGGCTTTCCCGGATGTCAGTCGTACGGGGATGTTCTTCGAAGGTTTCGGCGTAGACCATGTGCACAGCAAATTAAGCCCCATGCACGGCACTGGCGATCTAACTCACTGGAAACCGATTGAGTCGCGGCAGACCAAATTTTTCGAGCAATATGAAGGGTATCTGTCATCACACGATCATGAACGGGCGGATGATGCAAAACTGGCCGCATTAGCGGCCAGAATTCGTGAGGCATAAATACTGAGCACTTCTGCCGGATGGCGGTGCAAGCACCTTATCCGGCCTACAAAACTGTGCTGCTCGTAGGCCTGATAAGCATTTCACCACCGGGCAAAGCAAATTAACGTCCCGCTACTTTCCCGCGTTTTTTGTTTGCGGCAGGGGTCTGGCGCTGGTGCGCCACCGGGGTGTGCTTGGTCAACGCCGGGCGGGTATGACGGTTCTGGCGACGTGCTTCGCGCATCTCTTCCAGCGTAGGCGCCGGAACCAGACATTCACGACGACCGCCGATCAGATGCTTTTTACCCATGTCTTCCAGCGCCTGGCGGATTAACGGCCAGTTAGCTGGATCGTGGTAACGCAGCAGGGCTTTATGCAAACGGCGCTGCTTATCACCTTTCGGCACCACCACGTCTTCACTCTTATAACCAATTTTACCCAGCGGGTTTTTCCCGGTGTAATACATGGTTGTGGAGTTCGCCAGCGGCGATGGATAAAAGTTCTGCACCTGATCCAGACGGAAACGACGTTGTTTCAGCCACAGCGCCAGATTCACCATATCCTCGTCACGCGTACCCGGGTGCGCGGAGATGAAGTACGGGATCAGGTACTGCTCTTTACCCGCCTGTTTAGAGTAGGTATCGAACAACTCCTTAAAGCGATCGTAGCTGCCCATCCCCGGCTTCATCATCTTCGACAGCGGGCCTTCTTCAGTATGCTCTGGCGCAATCTTAAGATAGCCGCCAACGTGGTGGGTCGCCAGCTCTTTGATATAACGCGGATCTTCAACCGCGATGTCATAGCGCACACCGGAAGCTATGAGGATCTTTTTAATGCCTTTCAAATCACGCGCCCGGCGATAAAGGTTAATCGTCGGTTCGTGATTGGTGTCCATATGCGGACAGATATCCGGATAGACGCATGACAGACGACGGCAGGTCTGCTCCGCACGCGGTGACTTACAGCGCAGCATATACATGTTCGCCGTTGGGCCGCCGAGGTCGGAAATCACGCCGGTAAAACCTGGAACGGTGTCGCGAATGGCTTCGATTTCATTGATGATCGAATCTTCAGAGCGGCTCTGGATGATGCGGCCTTCGTGCTCGGTGATCGAACAGAACGAACAGCCGCCAAAGCAGCCACGCATAATGTTGATCGAGAAACGGATCATCTCATAGGCCGGAATGCGGCTGTCGCCATACGCCGGATGCGGCACGCGCTTGTACGGCAGCGCAAAGACGCTATCCATCTCTTCGGTAGAGAGCGGAATGGCTGGCGGGTTAATCCAGATGTAGCGATCGCCGTGCTTTTGCATCAGCGCACGCGCGCAGCCCGGGTTGGTTTCGTGGTGCAGGATACGCGACGCATGCGCATACAGCACTTTATCGCCCTTCACTTTTTCAAAGGACGGCAGCAGCACGTAGGTTTTTTCCCACGGTTTCGGACGCGGCGGCTGTACGGTTACCGCTTTCGCTTCCTGCTTTTTCGGTGCGACCGGTTTGTTGTCAGCACACGGCAGATCTTCGCCGTACGGATGCGGGATCGGATCAATCTTGCCCGGCGTGTCGAGACGCGTGGAATCCACGCCACTCCAGCCCGGCAGCGCTTCTTTAACCATAATCGCGGTGTTACGCACGTCGCGGATCTGATCGATGGTTTCGCCCATCGCCAGACGATGCGCCACTTCCACCAGCGGACGTTCGCCGTTGCCGAACATCAGCATGTCGGCTTTGGAATCCACCAGAACAGAGCGACGAACGGTATCAGACCAGTAGTCATAGTGCGCGGTACGGCGCAGGCTGGCCTCAATGCCGCCGAGAATAACCGGCACATCTTTCCATGCTTCTTTACAACGCTGGGTATAGACCAGCGTGGCGCGGTCCGGGCGTTTACCTGCTACGTTGTCTGGTGTGTAGGCATCGTCATGGCGCAGTCGGCGATCTGCGGTGTAACGGTTGATCATCGAGTCCATGTTGCCTGCGGTCACACCAAAGAACAGGTTCGGTTTACCCAAACGCATAAAATCGTCTTTGTTGTTCCACTCCGGCTGGGCGATAATCCCTACACGAAAGCCCTGCGCTTCCAGCATACGGCCGCATATTGCCATGCCAAAGCTCGGATGATCGACGTATGCATCGCCGGTAACCAGAATGATGTCGCAGCTATCCCAGCCTAGTTGGTCCATTTCGTCGCGTGACATCGGCAAAAACGGTGCCGGGCCAAAACAGGCAGCCCAGTACTGCGGCCAGGAGAAAAGGTCTCTGTCCGGCTGGATCAGGGATATTGCGCTCATAATGCTTCCAAAAATGGTAAAAAAATAATCAAAGGCCGGGGATTATACGCTGTATGTCGACAAGAAATGAAGTGGAGTCTGAACCAGGGCAGTAGAAAGTTATATAAATTGTTAAATTTTACGACGCTCATTTTTATCAATCATAATTAACACCATGCCGGCCAGCTGAGATAACTCTTTTTCGGCGGGGGATTTTTCATTGCGACTCAACGATTCACTGCATATTTCCCAGCTACGGGTTGTTGTTCACCTGTGTGGGTTTCTGGTTCTTCTCTACAGCTTTTCTATGCTGCCACCGATGACCATCGCTTTGTTAAACAAAGAGCGGAGCTTGTTCGCTTTTTTCAGCACATTTATGACTTTCTTCACCCTCGGCGGCGGGGCGTGGCTGGCAACCAAACATGCGGGTATTCAACTGCGAACACGGGATGGTTTCGTTATTATCGTCCTGTTCTGGCTGTTGTTTTCGTTTATCAGCGCGATGCCGATGTGGATGGACGATGGCTTAAACCTCTCCTTTGCGGATGCCCTGTTTGAAGGGGTTTCCGGGATTACCACCACGGGCGCAACGGTAATTGGCGACGTCAGCGCCATGCCGAAGTCGTATCTCTACTATCGGGCCCAGCTTAATTTTATTGGTGGCCTGGGTGTTATTGTCCTCGCCGTGGCGGTATTACCGCTTTTGGGTATCGGCGGCATGAAGCTGTATCAGTCTGAAATGCCGGGTCCCTTCAAAGAAGAACGACTCACTCCAAGGCTTGCCGATACTGCACGTACGCTGTGGCTGACCTATGTCATTCTGGGTCTAATCTGTACTCTGGCCTACTGGGCTGCCGGGATGTCGTTCTTCGATGCCTTATGCCACGGGCTGTCGACGGTTTCTCTCGGCGGATTTTCCACTCGCAGTGAAAGCATCGGCTTCTATAACAGCCATGCGATCGAGCTGGTCGCTGGGGTGTTTTCCCTGTTGTCTGCGTTTAACTTCACCCTCTGGTACGTGGCTATCGTGAAACGTACCTTCAAACCCTTTCGTCGTAATGCCGAACTGCGTTTCTTTTTGCTTATTGCGTTGGTTGTCACTCTGATCGCCACCTGGCAAGTTTGGCGGGCAGGCATGTACGGATTAACGGACAGCCTGGTGCATGCTTTTTTTCTGGCCAGTTCGATGCTGACAGATAATGGCCTGTCGACGGCGGATTACGCGCAGTGGCCTTCGCACACGATCTTCATGCTGCTCAGCGCCAGTTTCTTCGGCGGTTGTGTGGGATCGACCTGCGGGGGGATTAAGGTGCTGCGTTTTTTGATTATGTTCAAGCAGTGCCGTCAGGAGTTACACCAGCTCGCGCATCCCCGTGCCCTGCTGAACATTAAAGTGGGCAATAGCGTGGTAAGCGACCGGGTGGTGCGTTCGGTATGGAGCTTTTTCTTTCTCTACGTTTTGTTCACCAGCTTTTTTATCTGGGCGCTCAATCTGATGGGCTACGATCTCTTCTCCTCTTTTGCCACCGTCGCCGCCTGCATCAACAATATGGGGCTAGGATTTGGCGTCACCGCCACGACATTTGGCACCTTAAATGAGGAAGCAAAGCTACTGATGTGCGCGGCCATGATCATGGGGCGTCTGGAGATTTACCCCATTCTGATCCTGTTCTCGCGCATGTTCTGGCGGGCATAACGGAAATCCCGGCGCATTACGGCGCCGGGTTCACCAACATCTGTCCGATTGAGCCACGATCTGCCATTTCCAGCGTCTGGCTATTAAAGTAGAACGGGAAATGGGCCCAGGAAGGCTGTCCGTAATAAACCAGTAATTCAACCTGGCCGTCAACCCAGACGGTATCTTTCCAGCCTCTGTCTTCCGGGAACGGCATCGCGCCATTCACATTACGGATCAGGAACGAGACGCCTTCAATATGGAAGGACTGGGGCATATCCGCCCGCACCGTCCAGCGCTCCCAGGAGCCCTGCTGAGCGGTAATATCCATACGATTGACGTCCCACAGCTGACCGTTGATGCCAGGGTCATCGTCCAGGCTGATATCACGGCTGCGAATCGGCGAACCGCTGAGGATTTCCGTTGGCAGCAGGCGCATTGGCAGGCTGTCAGTCACCAGCGGCAGAAGCCCCGTTGGACGCAGGGTCAGCACCAGCGTGGAGATGAGAATACTGGAAGGCTCAAAGAACCCGCGGATCCTGTCGACAATACTGGCTGCCTCGCCACAGGTGATAGAGACCTCATTACCGTTCGTCATATCCACCAGGATCTCACGACGCTCGCCAGGCGCCAGCGAGAGCTGCTTCACCGAAACGGGTGCAGGTAAAAAACCCTGATCGCTGGAAATCACATGCAGTGCACGGCCATCGCTCATTTGCAGCTGGTAACGACGCGAGTTTGAAGCGTTCAGTAAACGCAAGCGCACCCAGCCGCGGGAGACTTCGACATACGGGCTTTGCGCCCCATTGACCAGCAGCGTATCACCGACAAAGCCACCGCTGCCGGGCTCGCTGTATTCCGGCGTGCCAAAGTTGTCCAGCCGCTTGTCCTGGATAATGACCGGAAAATCATCCACGCCATAGTGGTTGGGAATAGACAGTGATTTACTCACTTCATCTTCAACCAGCCACATCCCGGCAAGGCCGTTATAGACCTGCTGAGCAGTACGATTTGGCGTATTGGCGTGATACCACAACGTGGCGGCATTCTGGCGAATCGGTAGCACCGGCGCCCAGTCAGCATTCGGGGACATCATGCGCGCCGGGCCGCCCATCAGCGGGCCTGGTACCTGTAACCCGGCGACGGTCATCGAGACATTCTCAGTCAGACGGTTGCTGTAGATAAGCTTGACGTCATCCCCTTTCCAGACGCGAATTGTCGGTCCCAGGTAGCGGCCGTTAATTCCCCAGACAGGTGCGCGCGTGCCTTGTGTAAAGGACCAGTGCGCACGTTGCAGCGTCATAAATAGCGGCTGCCCCCGGCGGGATTCCAGCAGCGGAGGCACAGGTAACGGTTGTTGCTGACCGGCAGCATTAGCCTTCAGCGGAACAGCACCTGCACACAGTGCGATCCCCGATGCCTGAATGAACTGACGCCGACTGAATGACATATAAACTCCATAAAAAACTGGCTATTAACACGCAGGAAGTCATTTCCTGTAAAAAACCCGAATTGCGCGGATTAAACCTTACCGGCGGCTTCCCGCTCAGCAACTTCTTTATCGAGCTCTGCGATTTTTTGTTCCATCAACGTGCGGCAATGTGCTGCCAGTTCACGAACCTGATCTTTGCCAAAGTGGCTAATATCCACCGGCGGCAACATCTCGACAATCGCCAGACCATTATTGAGTCTGTTTAATTTTATCTTGTTCGAGGTTGTGGAAACGCACACCGGAATGACCGGGACACCAGCAGCAATCGCTGCATGGAACGCGCCGGTTTTAAACGGAAGCAGACCGCGACCGCGGCTACGCGTTCCTTCCGGGAACATCCAGATAGAAATGCGGCGTTTTTTGAAATGATTCACCACGGCAGCAATGGTGCTGTGCGCTTTTGCGCGGTTATTTCTGTCAATCAGCAGGTTACCGGTTAACCAGTACAGCTGCCCGAAGAAAGGGATCCACAGCAGGCTTTTTTTACCTACCGTCACCGTCGGCGGTTGAACGATATTCGCAGCAGTAACCATGTCATAGTTGTTCTGATGGTTACAAATATAGATAGCATTACCATAGTTCTGCGCGTCTGCCGGCATGCGGCACTCGACCTTCAGACCATAAAGGGGAGCCAGGCGGCCAAACATATGACCGAACGTTGCGACGTGTTTTGGATTTCGCGGGCTGAACAGACAGTATATGCAACCGAAAATACAGACCAGAACGCAGTAAATAACAGTAATAATTAAACGAAAAATATATAGCATAACAACCTCTAAGGCCTAAGAGCCTGGCATTTTACGTCACCTGATTCATCACGCGGTATCAGGTTAGGGCTTTGTTAAGGGCGGCTCTCTGGAAAAGCGTATTGTTAATCGCAACGCACGAATAAACAACGGTTTCACGGGAATTTTTAACGTTGGCTCTCCCTGGGCTTTAACAGGGAGAGCCGGACGGTAGCGTTATTCTTCGCTGTCGCCGTGACTGGCGCGTCGAGGCGAGTCAATCTCAATGCTGTCGATACGCTGCAGACCACGCATTAGCGTGCCGCGACGGCCACGCTCGCCGGTCACTTTCTGCAACTCTTCGGGACGCAGTTTGATTTTGCGCTTACCGACGTGGATAGTCAGCGTGCTCTGCGGCGGCAGCACGTAAAGTTGCGCCAGACCATCCTCGCCTTTCGCCGCTTCCGCTGAAGGGATATTAATGATCTTGTTCCCTTTGCCTTTCGACAACTGCGGTAAATCGCTCACCGGGAACATCAACATGCGACCAGCCTGAGTAATCGCCAGCAGCATATCGGTTTCATCTTCAATCACCACCGGCTGCATGACGCGCGCATTCTCTGGCAGCGTAATCAATGCCTTACCTGCACGGTTACGTGCTACCAGGTCATTGAAGGTGCAGACAAAACCATAGCCCGCATCCGATGCCATCAGCAGTTTCTGATCATCGCCTTCCATCAGCATGTGCTCAACCGTCGCGCCCGGCGGCAGAGTGAGCTTCCCGGTCAGCGGTTCACCCTGACCGCGCGCCGACGGCAGCGTAATCGGATCGATGGCATAGCTGCGGCCGGTCGAGTCCACGAACACCACCGGCTGATTGCTCTTACCCTTCACTGCCGACTTAAAGCTGTCGCCCGCTTTATAGCTTAATCCCGGCGCATCGATGTCGTGGCCTTTCGCACTTCGCACCCAGCCACTCTGGGACAGCACAATGGTCACCGGCTCAGACGGCAGCATGTCGTGCTCGCTCATCGCCTTCGCTTCTTCGCGCTCCTGCAGCGGAGAACGACGATCGTCGCCATAGGCCTCAGCGTCAGCCTGCAGTTCTTTCTTCAGCAGGTTATTCATTTTACGTTCAGATGCCAGAATGGCCTGCAACTGATCGCGCTCTTTCGCCAGTTCATCCTGCTCGCCGCGGATTTTCATCTCTTCGAGTTTGGCAAGATGGCGCAATTTCAGCTCAAGGATGGCTTCAGCCTGGGTTTCAGAAATACCAAACCGCGACATCAGCTCTGGCTTAGGTTCATCTTCATGACGAATAATTTCGATTACTTCGTCAATATTGAGGAACGCCACCAGCAAGCCTTCAAGAATGTGCAGGCGCTTGAGCACTTTTTCCAGACGATAATTCAGGCGGCGGCGCACGGTATCGCGGCGGAACGCCAGCCATTCGGTGAGGATCTCCAGCAGGTTTTTCACCGCCGGACGACCATCAAGACCGATCATGTTCAGGTTGATGCGGTAACTTTTTTCCAGATCGGTGGTGGCAAACAGGTGGTTCATCACCTGCTCCATATCCACGCGATTGGAGCGCGGGACAATCACCAGACGAGTCGGGTTTTCGTGATCCGATTCGTCGCGCAGGTCGTCTACCATCGGCAGCTTTTTATTGCGCATTTGAGCAGCGATCTGCTCCAGCACTTTTGCCCCGGAAACCTGATGTGGCAGCGCGGAAATCACCACCGCGCCGTCTTCTTTCGTCCATACCGCACGCATACGTACGGAGCCGCGTCCGTTTTCGTAAATCTTACGAATCTCCGCGCGCGAGGTAATGATCTCCGCTTCGGTCGGGTAATCCGGCCCCTGCACGATATCCAGCAACTGATCCAGCGTCGTTTTCGGCTGCTCAATCAGAGTAATCGCTGCTTTTGCCACTTCACGCAGGTTGTGCGGCGGAATGTCCGTTGCCATACCAACGGCAATACCGGTCGTACCGTTGAGCAGAATATTTGGCAGACGCGCAGGCAGCATCTTCGGCTCCTGCATGGTGCCGTCGAAGTTAGGCACCCAGTCCGACGTGCCCTGACCAAGCTCACCCAGCAGGACTTCCGCATATTTAGACAGGCGGGATTCGGTATAACGCATCGCCGCGAAGGATTTCGGATCGTCCGGTGCCCCCCAGTTCCCCTGCCCGTCAACCAGCGGATAACGGTAAGAGAACGGCTGCGCCATCAGCACCATCGCTTCATAGCAGGCGCTGTCGCCGTGCGGATGGTATTTACCCAGCACGTCACCGACGGTACGGGCGGATTTTTTAAATTTGGCGCTGGCATTCAGCCCCAGTTCGGACATCGCGTACACGATGCGACGCTGAACGGGTTTCAAACCATCGCCAATAAACGGCAACGCCCTATCCATGATGACGTACATGGAATAGTTCAGATAGGCGTTTTCCGTGAATTCATGCAGCGCCAGGCGCTCTGCCATATCGCTCATTAATCGTGGTTCCTCAACTTTGTACCCCTCTATTGAAGGGCAATATTGCCGCAGATACTACCCTATCTGGCGTGTTGAGTCACAAAGAAAAGGGCCGCGAATGCGGCCCTGATGGGGATTACTTAGCAACTTTGGTAATCTGTTTCACGTCGATTTCAACGGAGTTCCAGTCTTTATCCACTTCACCCTGGATTTCAACCACATCCTGCGGTGTGACGGTTACGCCGTTCCAGCGCTTGTGGTCGATATCCACATTCACTGTGCCGGTCGCATCTTTAAACACATACAGGTCGTCGGAAATACGCTCAACGATGTTCCCGCGCAGGGTAACCCAGGTGTCATCACGCAGTGATTTGGCGCTTTCTACTGTCGTGCTGCTACCGTTAGGGCCGACAAATCCGCCGTTTTGGCTCTGCGTAGTGGTTGTCGTTGGCCCAGAGAAGCCGCCCTGCTGAGCTGCCAGAACAGGTGCGGAACACAGTGCCATTACGGCAACCATTGCAGCTAATTTTTTCATCGTCATGTCTCCCTTTCATGTTGGTTTACGACTATTAAATAAGTTAATCCTTAACAAGTTCTTAAGGCAAAAAAAGATACTTTTTTTACTGTACAGAGACTGTAGCCACAGGTTTACTGACTGCAAATGAGTTATCGCAGGGAAGAACATATGCGTATTTTACTGATCGAAGATGACACGTTGATTGGCGATGGCCTGAAAACAGGTCTGAGTAAAATGGGTTTCAGCATTGACTGGTTTACCGAAGGCCGCCAGGGGAAAGAAGCACTCTACAGCGCACCTTATGATGCGGTAATCCTCGACCTGACACTGCCAGGCATAGACGGACGGGACATTTTGCGCGAATGGCGAGCTAACGGGAAGCAGGAGCCGGTACTGATTCTGACCGCTCGCGACGCGCTGGCGGAACGCGTTGAAGGCCTGCGCCTGGGCGCAGATGACTATCTGTGTAAACCCTTTGCGCTAATCGAAGTTGCTGCCAGACTGGAGGCGCTGGTGCGTCGTGCCAGCGGCCAGGCCAGCAACACATTGCGCCATGGCCAGGTAACGCTCGATCCTGGCGCATTGGTCGCCACGGCGGCGGGTGAACCTTTGTCACTCAAACCTAAAGAGTTCGCGCTGCTGGAACTGCTGATGCGCAACAAAGGTCGCGTCCTGCCCCGCAAACTGATTGAAGAAAAACTGTATACCTGGGACGAAAATGTCTCCAGCAATGCGGTTGAGGTCCACGTTCATCACTTACGCCGTAAGCTCGGCAGCGACTTTATCCGTACCGTGCATGGCATTGGCTACACCCTGGGTGACGCATGAAACTCACACAACGCCTCAGCCTGCGCGTCAGGCTAACGCTTATTTTTCTGATTCTGGCATCAGCCACCTGGGCCGTATCCAGTTTTGTGGCCTGGAGGCAGACTACCGATAATGTCGATGAGCTGTTTGATACCCAGCTGATGCTGTTCGCCAAGCGGCTTAGCACGCTGGATATCAGCGATGTCACCACCTCAAGCAATATGGCCCGCACGCCAAAGAAACTGAAGCATGGCCATATTGATGACGACGCACTGGCGTTTGCCATCTACTCCACCGACGGCAAAATGGTGCTACACGATGGCGATAATGGCCAGGATATTCCCTACAGCTACAGCCGGGAAGGGTTTAGCGACGGCCAACTCAGGGGCGACAGCGATTCCTGGCGCTTCCTGTGGCTGAATTCCGCTGATGGGAAATATCGCATTGTGGTGGGCCAGGAGTGGGAATATCGGGAGGATATGGCGCTGTCGATCCTTACTGCACAATTAACCCCATGGCTGGTTGCGCTGCCGCTGATGTTGCTGATCCTGGTGGTCATGCTGAGTCGCGAACTCAGGCCGCTAAAAAAACTGGCGCAAGCTCTGCGCTGGCGCGCCCCGGAATCAGAAGAGCCGCTCGACTCGAAAGGTGTGCCAAGCGAAGTGCGCCCGCTGGTTGAATCGCTAAATCAGCTGTTTACCCGCATCCACTCAATGATGGTGCGTGAACGCCGCTTCACTTCTGATGCCGCCCATGAGCTGCGCAGTCCGTTGACCGCGCTGAAGGTGCAAACCGAAGTGGTGCAACTGTCAGACGACGACCCGCAAACGCGGGAAAAAGCGCTGGCGCAGCTACATGCGGGAATTGAACGCGCCACCCGACTGGTCGATCAGCTCCTGACGCTTTCGCGCCTCGACTCCCTCGATAATCTTCAGGATGTGGCGGAAATTTCATTGGAGGAGCTACTGCAATCCGCGGTGATGGATATCTACCACCCGGCCCAGCAGGCGCACATTGACGTACGTTTGCAGATTAACGCACACAATATTATGCGCACAGGACAGCCGCTGTTGCTGAGCCTGATGGTACGAAATCTGCTGGATAATGCCATTCGCTACAGTCCGCAGGGGAGTATTGTGGAAGTGACGCTCAACGCCCGCAATTTCAGCGTCAAAGATAATGGTCCTGGCGTTGCGCCGGAGGTACTTACACACATCGGTGAACGTTTTTATCGTCCACCAGGACAAAGCGTGACCGGCAGCGGTCTCGGCCTGTCAATTGTCCGCCGTATCGCAACATTGCATGGAATGTCAGCCTCGTTTGGCAACGCTTCGGAAGGTGGCTTTGAAGCTAAGGTCAGTTGGTAACTGCATTATTATTGCTCAAATAGCAAAAGACTTTGCACATTTTGCTAATTTCACCGCACCGCTGGTGGGGGTAAAATCGTCCTCAAACGTATTTCCTTGAGGACACAAAATGAGCAACATTCTGATTATCAACGGGGCGAAAAAATTCGGCCATTCTAATGGCCAACTGAATGACACCCTGACCGAGGTCGCGGACGGTATCCTGCGCGACCTCGGGCATGATGTTAAAGTCGTACGCGCGGACAGCGATTATGACGTAAAAACAGAAGTGCAGAATTTCGTCTGGGCCGATGCGGTTATCTGGCAGATGCCAGGCTGGTGGATGGGCGCACCGTGGACCGTGAAAAAATACATCGATGACGTGTTTACCGAAGGTCACGGCACGCTGTACGCCAGCGATGGCCGCACACGTTCAGATGCCTCTAAAAAATATGGCTCCGGCGGGCTGATTCAGGGCAAAAAATACATGCTGTCCCTGACCTGGAACGCACCGATGGAAGCCTTCACTGAAAAAGACCAGTTCTTCCATGGCGTTGGTGTTGATGGCGTCTATCTCCCGTTCCATAAAGCAAACCAGTTCCTGGGAATGGAAGCGCTGCCGACCTTTATCACCAATGATGTGATTAAAATGCCGGACGTCCCGCGCTATATCGCAGAATATCGCAAGCATCTGACCGAAATTTTTGGTTAACTGGTAACCTGGAATTAGAAGGAGTTAACCATGCTTACCGTTATTGCAGAAATCCGTACACGTCCAGGTCAACATCACCGCCAGGCGGTACTGGATCAGTTTGCTAAAATCGTTCCGACCGTACTGAAAGAAGAAGGCTGCCACGGCTATGCGCCGATGGTGGATCATGCCGCAGGTGTGAGTTTTCAGACCACAGCGCCAGATTCAATCGTGATGGTTGAGCAGTGGGAAAGCATCGCGCATCTTGAAGCGCATTTGCAGACCCCGCATATGAAAGCCTACAGCGAAGCCGTGAAAGGTGACGTGCTGGACATGAATATTCGAATTCTGGAGTCGGGTATTTAAGGTTGTCGATTTGCCGGATGAGGCGTTTTAGGCCACCATCCGGCATTCAACCGCAGCGCCACCGGGCACTCCTTACCAGTAGAGCTTCCAGCTCTGAGTGAAGCGCATTAACGCTTCAACGTAGAAATAATCCCCCCAACTTGCACACTCATCGACCCCTTTGTTGCTCGACAGGTGATACACCGAGTGTTTCAGTAGCCCGTTCCCCTGTTCATCTTTACCCATCAGATAATGCCTGGTCAGCGAAGACATGATCCCCATCGCCCACTGCTGGTAGCACTCGCGATCCGGATCGGTCACCGGCAGATGTTTAATCAGCTCCAGCAGACCACAGACGGCAATCGCCGCCGAAGATGAATCGCGCAGCGCATCGGTTCCGACTAATGCCAGATCCCAGTGGCAAACGGCATCTTCCGGCAGGCGATTAAGAAAGTAGTTGGCCAGCTTTTTCGACAGCTGCACCATTTGTGTATCGCCAGTGTAAATATAGCTCAGCAGAAAACCATAAATCCCCCATGCCTGCCCACGCGACCAGCAAGAATCATCAGCATAGCCCTGCTGCGTATTACCGTAACGCGGTGCGCCGGTTTGCACGTCCATATAGTAGGTGTGGAAGGTCGACGCATCCTGGCGGATCAGATATTTGGCTGCCTGCGCAACGTGGGCCTTCGCCGCATTCGCAAAACGCGGATCGCCCGTTTGCTCGCTAGCCCAGTACAGCAGCGGCAGATTCATATTGCAGTCAATGATCATCCGTCCTGCCTGATCGGGATCGCGAAGATCGCCCCACGCCTGGATGATCTGCGCCTTTTCATGAAAACGCTCCAACAGCGCTTCTGCCGCCATCAGGGAAAAACCTCGAGCATCGCGATTGCCGGTCAATCGCCAGGCCGCCACACAGGAAAGCGTGTAGAGGAATCCCAGGTCGTGGGTGTTGGTATCGTGGCGTCCGGCAATACGCAGACCAAACGAACGCACATGCTTCTCCGCCATCTCACGAAATTTGCTCTCACCACTCATTTCCCACGCCAGCCATAACTGCCCGGTCCAGAAGCTGGTCGTCCATTCCACATTCTCTGTCAGTGGGTAATAACCTTGCACACAGGTTTCGGCAGGAAATTGTTCACCGAATTCCGTTAAATGACGGCTAATCAATTCGAGGACATCTTCTCGGGCGCAACTTATTTGATCCTGAAAACTGCCGGGATTAACCGGACTGCCAGGAAATACGCGCAACGATTCCTCAACGATATGATTTAACATATTTCGGTTCCTTATGACGTAAATTATTTTGCAGGGGTATTTTCAGCAATATCGAGAGCGATATTTTTGCCACGTTTGCTCTGACAGGCTGATAAAGTAAATGCCGATATCAATGTAAAGGTCAGCGCCACAATGCCCATAATGATATATGTCTTCTCAAAGCCTATCCGGTCGTACATTAATCCGGCAGGAGAGGAAACCACCACGTTACCGACATACAGCATCGCCTGATAACCCAGTAAATACATGGTCGCATTGACACGTTTATCAAAATGCTCGGCAATATATTTGAAGACGGAAACCAGTAATAAACAGATCTCCAGGCCGTATAGCGGCTTCAGCACAGAAATTAATAAATGAGAGTCACATAGCCCAGATATCACCAATCGCGCGCCCACCAGCGCCCCAACAATCAGCAGACCACGCTTCGCGCCAATATAATTGACGAATAGCGGAATGACCATGTACATGACAAATTCCATTCCCGACTGCACGGTGCCCAGATAACCAAAGACGGCGTTCCCTTCATGTACATCGGCAAAGAAAGTGACGAAGTAGCGGGAGAACTGCTGCTCCGCGATAAACATCATCCACGCCACGCCCGCAACGTACAGGCAGAATGCCCAAAATTTGCGATTACGCAGCAGGGCGTAAACATCCGTCGGGGAGATTTTCTCTTTAGTTATCACCTCCGAGGCGTTGGCCGCATTGACATTGACTTTCAGACTCACCAGAACAACCAGCATCACCACTGACGTCAGGCTGCCGAGCATAAAGTTATAGGCCGGTGAGAGGTTAAACAGCAGGCCAGAGAACGATGACGCCACCGCCCAGCCAAGCGACCCCCACATACGGATCTGCCCAAACTCCATGCCGTTCAGACGGCTGTAGCGGTCAGAATAAGATTCACAGGCCGCCACCCCGGCATACCACGCAAAGCTCAAGTAAATCGCGCCAACTATAATACCCAGCATGGTATTGGAGAGTAATAATGGCTGATAGACATAAATAAAAAACGGTGCCATTAACGCTGACATCACTACGACGAAATAGAGCAGATATTTGCTCATACCTATTTTATCGAGGATATAACCATAAATAGGCTTCAGAATAACCGAGAAAATACCATTCACAGCAAATACGGTGCCAATCACTGTACCGCTCAACTGCGCTTTTTGCCCCAACCAGATAGCCAACAAACCAATACTTGCGGACCAGGTAAAGAAATAAAGGAATATAAAACTGCTTATTTTATAATATTCAGTCCGATTTCCCGTTGAATTATTTTTCATACCACCCTCGCTATAAAAAGAACGACAACTGGCGTGCACTTTCAGGTTGCTGAATAACAACCTGGTTATTGTTGATGGATAGCTGCGGAACGGCTGAGTACTGTCTTTGCTGCCCGCTGGCACTCACGGCGCAGCAAAGCCAGCTTTCGCCCTGCGGGATTTCGCTGGTCAACACAGGAATCGACGCACATTCAGGGAACATGATGCTACTGTTCGGCGGCGTGACCACGCTGTCTGGCTGGCGAACTATGGACGGCGACAGATCAACGATAACGCTGGTTCCGTTGCATGCCGCAAGGAGGCATCCACGCTCACATAACCGAGGCTCGGCTTTCATCACCGCAAATCCCCCTTCCACCGTTTGCAGCGTTCGCGCACTGTTAATACGGTGCAGGCGAAGATGCCATTCGCCAAACGGGACAAGCCAGGTCTCAATCATTACGTCATGCCAGGGAGACCAGCGGGACCAGATAAAATTCTCATCGACCCGAACCTCGTCGCACTGACGACGGCCACGATAGTAGCCATCGCCGTCCGCCAACAGCAGCATAGAGTCACAGGCCGCATGTTTGATGCCGTAACGGCCGCGCTCAATGGTGAAACCAAAGCGGCTGGAGTAGGCAAATTTGGTGTATTTGGCTTCGGTATTAACGTAGTTGTTCAGTTCAAGCTGGCCTGAGGTCAACATCATGACATGCTCAGAATGCTCACTATGCTGCAGGATCTGCGCAGCATGGGGGATAACGCGTTTTTCAACGAGTTGCGGTAGCGCCAGCTCTTCAGCCTGCCAGAATGGATGATCCTCCGGCAGTGCAAGAATCAAAAAAACCTTCAATGCCCAATAAGGCGATCCCGGCGAGTTGTAGTCTTCACACATCGCCAGATTCGGGTAGGCAAACCCCAGCGTCAGAATGCCATCACGATCGAAAATCGGCTGCTTCTGCCACCAGCGCAAATGACGCAGGATCACCCCTTTGATTATGCCTGGCGAAAGAACATCCAGTTCGGCAAACGCCACCGCGCTCCAGAAGGCAACCATGGCAAAGCGGTAGGTCAGGCTGCGGCCAAACGGCACCGATGCGCCGTCAGCGGCGGACAGGTAAATAAAATCTTCGGCAAACAAGCGCGAACGTTCACGCAGAACGACAGCGCGTTCGGTGTCATCCGGGCTGAGGGTGGCATACAACAGGCCGTAGAAGTGAAAAGCCATTGAGATGTAGTAATCTTTCGGTCGACCGGGACCATCGGAATACCAACCGTCACCAAGATAGTAGGCTTCCATCAGCTCAAAGCGGCGATCGATAGCTGCCTGATCGTAAGGCAGACCCGCACGCTTGAAACCAAGCTGAACGATAATCGCAAAGTAGTTCCAGTTGCTGTCCGGCATTTGCGAGTCGGTTATCTGATTCAGCCAGCGGTGCAGATTCTCGCGTTCGCTCAGGGAGAAATGCTGCGTTAATTGCGTCTGTAACAATGCCAGACCCAGGCCATAAGCAGCCATCTCAACCAGACGCTGATCGTAAGGACCGGTGTCTCCCCAGTAATGTGGGCTTTGTGGGTCAGTACCGAGTTTTATCGCCTGAATGTACTTTTCGGCAAACGGCACTTTAGCCCCGCCTGCCATCAGAGGAAATAGCCCCCACAACGCCCGGGAAAGCCCTTCCATACAGGCAATATCCGCGCTGTAGTGAGAACAGGTATTGCCAAGAGAAAACTGAGCCTGTCCCGCCGGAAACTGCCGATCCAGCGCACGTAAAATGGCGTTAACCGCACACGTTACGTCTTCGCGTGATGACAATGGATTTGATTTTTCTTCAGTTGCTGACCACATAATCTGCCCCTCTGAATTAAGTGGCTAAAGAATAGTGAATCGCAGAGCAGCAGAAATGTTACGTCAATCACAGCACCAGAATTAAAGTAAAACAGTGATTGAGAAAATTTAAAAATAGGGTTTATAAATTACCATTCGGCGGCAAAAATTTAAATTTATTGCACTATGACTTTATCCTCACCGCAAGAACGTCTGGAGCTGATCGCCCTTAATGATGCGGTTGCGTCGTTCAGCCGTTTATTCGCCAATACGGTGCGTTATCACCACTGGCATCAGTGTCTGGAAGTACTGTATGTGGAAGAAGGCTTTGGCGTGGTTACGGTTGACCATAAGCAATACACCATGCGACCGGGACGAATGTTCTTTTTCCCGCCGTTTACCCTACACAAGATCTGGGTCGATGAGCAGGCGCGGGATGGTTATCGACGTACCATTATTCATCTCGATCAACATGCGGTACTGAAGGTGTTGCGCGACTTGCCGCATACTCAACAGCATCTGCAAAATCTGAGCATTCGCGGCAGTGAAGCATGGGTCGTCGACGCGGCGGATGTTCATCCACATGTTGATTTTCTCTTCAGCCGTTATGAAAAAATGGCCGCTCAAAAACCGCTGAGCACTGAGCAGGTTGCCTGTCTGTTAGTCAATTTATTCAGCCTGTTACCCGACGATAATGGCAATATGCCGGAAATTAGCAGCGGAATTGCCAGTCAGGTGATGTTCTGGCTGGATGAACATTACACTCACAAATTTAGTCTGGCAGCGCTGGCGCAGGAACTGAATAAATCAAAAAGCTATGTATCCCGCCGCTTCCAGATGGAAACGGGCGAGAGCATTCTCGACTATCTCAATACGCTGCGGTTACGCAAAGCCTGTGAAGCGCTGTTACACAGTGAAATCAGCGTGCGGGAGATTGCCCAAAAGGTGGGATTTTCAGAGGTAACATACTTCATCAGCGCCTTCGGTAAAGGCATTGGCGAGACGCCGTTGCAGTATCGCAAGCGGCATAAACAATAACGCCGGAAAGCACGTTGCTTTTCCGGCATTCAACGGTCAATTAGCCTTCGAGATCCGCCAGGTCGCCTTTCTCTTGCAACCAGTTACGACGGTCTTCAGAACGCTTCTTGGCCAGCAGCATATCCATCATTGCGTTGGTGCGCTGATCGTCTTCATCATCGATAATGAGCTGCACCAGGCGACGGGTGTTCGGATCCAGCGTGGTTTCACGAAGCTGCATCGGGTTCATTTCACCCAGTCCTTTAAAGCGCTGCACGTTCGGCTTACCTTTCTTGCGCTTTAACTGCTCCAGTACGCCCGCTTTCTCTTCTTCCGTCAGCGCGTAATACACCTCTTTACCGAGGTCGATACGGTATAACGGCGGCAGCGCCACGTACACGTGACCGTGTTTCACCAGCGTGCGGAAGTGTTTCACAAACAGTGCGCACAGCAGCGTGGCGATGTGCAGACCATCGGAGTCCGCATCCGCCAGGATACAGATCTTACCGTAACGCAACTGGCTCAGATCGTCGCTGTCCGGATCGATACCGATCGCTACCGAAATATCGTGCACTTCCTGAGACGCCAGAACTTCATCAGAAGAGACTTCCCAGGTATTGAGGATCTTACCTTTGAGCGGCATGATCGCCTGATATTCACGATCGCGCGCCTGCTTGGCGGAACCACCTGCGGAGTCACCTTCGACGAGAAACAGTTCGGTGCGGTTAAGATCCTGTGCAGTACAGTCCGCCAGTTTACCCGGCAGCGCCGGACCGCTGGTCAGCTTTTTACGCACCACTTTTTTCGCCGCACGCAGACGACGCTGGGCGCTGGAAATCGCCATCTCAGCCAGCAGTTCGGCTGACTGTACGTTCTGGTTCAGCCACAGGCTGAAGGCATCTTTCACCACGCCAGAAACAAACGCCGCACACTGACGCGAAGAGAGGCGTTCTTTGGTTTGTCCGGCAAACTGCGGATCCTGCATTTTTACCGACAGCACGTAAGCACAGCGATCCCAGATATCTTCCGCCGACAGCTTCACGCCACGCGGCAAAATATTGCGGTATTCGCAGAACTCGCGCATCGCATCCAGCAGACCCTGACGCAGACCGTTGACGTGCGTCCCGCCCTGCATAGTTGGGATCAGGTTCACATAGCTTTCGGTCAGCAGCTCACCGCCTTCCGGCAGCCAGAGCAGCGCCCAGTCCACCGTCTCCGTCTCACCGCTGAAATTACCGATAAACGGTTTTTCCGGCAGAGTCGGTAGGCCATTCACCGCTTCGCTCAGATAGTCATTCAGACCATCCTGGTAGCACCAGCGCTGTTCGCTGTTGTTGACCTCATCCTTGAAGGTGATCTCAACGCCCGGGCACAGTACCGCTTTGGCTTTCAGTACGTGCGTTAAGCGCGAAACAGAAAAACGCGGGCTGTCAAAGAAGCTTTCATCCGGCCAGAAGTGCACGCTGGTCCCGGTATTGCGTTTGCCGCAGGTACCGACAACCTGTAAATCCTGCACTTTATCGCCATTCTCAAACGCGATGTTGTATACCTGCCCATCGCGGCGTACGTTCACTTCCACACGTTTGGACAGGGCGTTAACAACGGAGATCCCCACACCGTGCAGACCACCGGAGAATTGATAGTTCTTGTTGGAGAACTTGCCGCCCGCGTGCAGACGACAGAGGATCAGCTCAACCGCCGGAACGCCCTCTTCAGGGTGAATGTCTACTGGCATGCCGCGTCCGTCATCAATGACTTCCAGAGACTGGTCGGCATGTAAGATCACGTCCACGCGTTTCGCGTGGCCCGCCAGTGCTTCATCCACACTGTTATCAATCACTTCCTGTCCAAGATGGTTCGGACGGGTCGTATCGGTGTACATCCCAGGGCGACGGCGTACCGGCTCAAGCCCAGTGAGTACCTCAATGGCATCAGCGTTATAAGTTTGCGTCATGGTTTAAATAAGCAATTCGAATTGATCGTCAGAAACTGTGCAGTCCAAGGAAATCGACAATCGGGTTGAAATAATCTTCGAAGCCCGTGAATGCGTGGTTTCCGCCCTCAATAACTGTCTGACGGCAGGAGGCGTAATACGCCACCGCCTGGCGGTAGTCCAACACTTCATCGCCCGTTTGTTGGAGCAGCCAGATCAAATCCGGCGCTTCCAGCGGGTCAATCTGCATGACTTTAAGATCGTAAATATGGCGTGACTCTAGCACATATTGCTGCCCCGTGTAGGGGTTCTCGTTTTGACCGAGATAGTCGACCAGCAGTTCATAAGGCCGTACAGCAGGGTTCACCACCACTGCCGGCAGCATAAAACATTGCGACAGCCAGGTGGCGTAATAACCACCTAATGAGGAGCCGACAATCCCCAGCGACTCTCCGCCATGTTCAAGAATGATCGATTCCAGCATCTCTGCGGCCTGGGCCGGATACGGCGGCAACTGCGGTACGATCATCTCAACGTGCGGATGGTGCTCCGCCAACCAGTTTTTCAGCAAACACGCCTTCGCCGAACGAGGAGAGCTATTAAATCCGTGAAGATAGAGAAGCGTAGACATCAGTAGCCTTCTGAAGCGGTATCAGGGTGGAACCGATTACCCTGCAGACGACGTACCTGAGTCTGCAACGTCCCGTCAGCAAAAAGCTCCAGCGTCCGCCAGCCGGGGCTGATGGTATCCAATGTGAAGTTGGAACAGTGCGGCTTAAACTGCACGCAGGTCGACGGCGTCGCCAGCAGACGGCGTCCGTTCCAGTCCAGATCCAGTTCCTGATGAATATGCCCGCACAGCAGATACTTCACGCGTGAATAGTTCACCAGCACGTTATCCAGCTCAGCGGCATTGCGCAGGCTATGCTGATCGAGCCAGCTACAGCCCGCAGGCAGAGGATGATGATGCAGAAGCAGCAAGGTATTACGCTCTGGTGCATCAGCAAGTTTACGCTCCAGCCATTCGAGCTGGAATTCACTTAATTCACCGTGGGGAACGCCGAACACCTGGCTGTCGAGCAGCAAAATTTGCCACTGTTCGCCGATGAAAACACGCTTGGCAGGGGAAATTCCCGCATCCTGCAGCGCGCTGTACATTGCCGGCTGAAAATCGTGATTGCCCGGTAGCCAAACGCAGGGCGCACGAAAGCTTGCGATGCCCTCAGCAAAATGCTGATAGGCCGCAGCGGATTGATCCTGCGCCAAATCACCCGTCGCGACGATCAGATCGTACTCAGGCGACTCTGCATGTATGGCATCCAGTACGGATTGATAACTGTCCCAGGTATTCACACCCAGCAGCGTTTCATGCTTTTCGGCAAACAGGTGAGTGTCTGTAATTTGTAAGATCCTGACTCTGGCCTCACCAGCCAAAGGAAGGGTTAACAGGCTTTCCAAATGGTGTCCTTAGGTTTCACGACGCTAATAAACCGGAATCGCCATCGCTCCATGTGCTAAACAGTACCGTAGCCAGTCGGCCAGAAACTGATTAATTTGATGCTTTTCGTCGCGTTGATGCAACTTTTTATTTGGATAATCATACCGCGCTTTGAAGCGAAAGATCTGCTGACTTGAACACACTTCAGCCACCCTCGCGTCATGATACAGGCGCACGGTCAATGACGGCAGGCTCCAGTATGTGACGGCCGGCGCCGTTTGTTCGATCGCGACAAGCGTAGTGTATCGGGTCGATTCAACGATCGTTAACCGATATTGTGCGTTTGCTACCTGATAGCTCACTGTTTCACCGGCTGCATCATTACGTGGCAGCAGGCGGCGCAATTGCGAATAGTTGGTTTCGCACAGGCGCATCATTTCAGGAAAGTCAGGTGTGTAACGCTTCATTTTTTCCACTCAGTTTTTAACTCTTGATAGTGCAGCTGCAACCATTGCAAGGCGATGACAGAAGCCGCGTTGTCGATTTTCCCCTCTTCTACCCATTGATAAGCCTGCTCCCGGCTCACCACATGAACACGAATATCTTCGTTTTCATCAGCCAGACCATGAATTCCGCTCGCGGTCGTAGCGTCCACTTCGCCAACTAAAATAGACAGGCGCTCACTGGTGCCGCCAGGGCTTGCCAGATAGCTCAGAACGGGTTTCGTACGTTTAACGTCCAGTCCGGCTTCTTCCATCGCTTCACGACGGGCCACATCTTCAACAGTTTCGCCCTCTTCGATCATTCCGGCTACCATTTCCAGTAGCCACGGGCTTTCGCTGGTATCAAACGCCGCGATACGGATCTGCTCGACCAGTACAACTTCGTCCCGCTCAGGGTCAAAGGGTAGCAAGACTGCCGCGTGTCCGCGCTCAAAAATTTCGCGCTTTACCTCACCGCTCATACCACCGTTAAACAAGCGATGGCGGAACCGATAAAGATCCAGTGAAAAAAAACCGCGGTATAGCGTTTCTCGTGCAATAATTTCTACATCATTTTTAGTGAAAGTCATTGGCAAGTTGTCTGGTTTACGCATTGTGCTGTCCTGAAACCAATAGTGATTAAAATGTGAATTTCAAGGTCGTTTGACTGATGTTTGAACGCCCTTGTGTTAAATTGATGCAAATTAACGCCGTATGGCACGTAACGCCAACTTTTTGCAGTGGCGGATTCTGCTAGAATCAGCAAATATTTTTACAATTTGATCAGCGCTAAATACTGCTTCACAACAAGGAATGCAAATGAAGAAATTGCTCCCCATCCTTATCGGCCTGAGCCTGTCGGGGTTCAGTACTTTGAGCCAGGCAGAAAACCTGATGCAGGTTTATCAGCAAGCACGCCTGAGCAACCCGGAATTGCGTAAATCCGCCGCCGATCGCGATGCTGCATTCGAAAAAATTAACGAAGCGCGTAGTCCATTACTGCCGCAACTGGGTTTAGGTGCCGATTACACCTACAGCAATGGCTACCGTGATGCAAACGGCGTCAACTCCAATGCCACCAGCGCGTCATTACAATTGACTCAGACGCTGTTCGACATGTCTAAATGGCGTGCCCTGACGCTGCAAGAAAAATCAGCGGGCATCCAGGACGTAACGTATCAGACCGATCAGCAAACGCTGATCCTGAATACCGCTACGGCCTATTTTAACGTACTGAACGCGATTGATGTGCTGTCTTACACCCAGGCACAGAAAGATGCGGTTTATCGTCAGTTAGATCAGACCACTCAGCGTTTTAACGTTGGTCTGGTCGCCATCACTGACGTGCAGAACGCCCGTTCACAATACGACACCGTGCTGGCGAACGAAGTGACCGCGCGTAACAATCTGGATAACGCGGTAGAACAGCTGCGTCAGGTGACCGGTAACTATTACCCGGAACTGGCTTCGCTGAACGTTGATGGTTTCAAAACCAACAAACCGCAGGCGGTGAATGCGCTACTGAAAGAAGCGGAAAACCGCAACCTGACTTTGTTGCAGGCGCGTTTAAGCCAGGATCTGGCGCGTGAGCAGATTCGTCAGGCACAGGATGGTCACTTACCAACGCTGGATTTAACCGCCTCTACCGGGGTATCTGACACCTCGTACAGCGGATCTAAAACCAACAGCTCCCAGTATGACGACAGCAACATGGGCCAGAACAAAATCGGTCTGAGCTTCTCGCTGCCGCTGTACCAGGGCGGGATGGTTAACTCGCAGGTGAAACAAGCGCAGTACAACTTTGTTGGCGCGAGTGAACAACTGGAAAGCGCACACCGCAGCGTGGTGCAGACCGTTCGTTCTTCATTCAACAACATTAATGCTTCTATTAGTAGCATTAACGCGTACAAACAAGCGGTTGTCTCTGCTCAAAGCTCATTGGATGCGATGGAAGCCGGTTATTCCGTAGGTACACGTACCATTGTGGATGTGTTGGATGCCACCACCACGCTGTACAACGCCAAGCAACAACTGGCAAATGCGCGTTATACCTATCTTATCAATCAGTTAAACGTCAAATCTGCGCTCGGTACGCTGAACGAGCAGGATTTGGTGGCACTGAACAATACGCTGGGTAAACCGGTATCCACAACGCCGGATACCGTGGCACCGCAAAATCCACAACAAGATGCCGCCGTGAATGACTTTAACGGCACTGGCAATTTGCCTGCGGCTCAGCCGACAGCAGCACGTTCAACCAGCAGCAACGGCAACAACCCGTTCCGTAACTGATGCTGATGACGGGGCTTCGGCCCCGTCTGAACGTAAGACAACGTAAAGATCCGCCCCTTCCTGCGCATTCTCGCCTCTTCCCGCTTCAATTTCGACCAGTCATCCTCTATCCTGAGCATTATTTACTGTGTTTACCACTGGGTCCTGGAAGACAAAAATGAAACGGACAAAATCTATACATCACGCCTCGTTCCGCAAAAGCTGGAGCGCGCGCCATCTGACTCCTGTCGCCCTGGCAGTTACCGCAGTGTTTATGCTCGCGGGCTGTGAAAAGAGTGACGAAACGGTTTCGCTTTATCAGAACGCTGACGACTGCTCTGCAGCGAATCCAGGTAAAAGCGCCGAATGTACTACCGCGTTTAACAATGCGCTGAAAGAAGCTGAACGTACCGCGCCAAAATACGCCACTCGTGAAGACTGTATCGCTGAATTCGGCGAAGGCCAGTGCCAGCAGGCTCCTGCGCAAGCAGGTATGGCGCCGACCGGTGAAGGTCAGGCTCAGGCGCAGAATCAAAGCAGCGGCAGCTTCTGGATGCCACTGATGGCAGGCTACATGATGGGCCGACTGATGGGTGGCGGAATGGGCGCTCAGCAACCGCTGTTTAGCTCGAAAAACCCAGCCAGCCCGGCTTACGGCAAATACACAGATGCCAGCGGTAAAAACTACGGCGCAGCAACGCCGGGTCGCACCATGACCGTACCGAAAACCGCTATGGCACCGAAACCAGCCACCACCTCTACCGTAACCCGCGGCGGATTTGGTGAGTCTGTGGCCAAACAGAGCACCATGCAGCGTAGCGCAAGCGGCACCACCACACGTTCAATGGGTGGCTGATCGTCATGGAAAGAGTCAGTATTGTTGAGCGCCCGGACTGGCGCGATAAAGCCACCGAATACGGTTTTAATTTTCACACTATGTACGGCGAGCCGTACTGGTGTGAAGACGCGTACTACAAACTCACCCTTGCTCAGGTTGAAAAGCTGGAAGAGGTCACCGCAGAGCTGCATCAAATGTGCCTCAAAGTGGTGGAAAAGGTCATTGCCAGCGATGAGCTGATGACCAAGTTTCGCATTCCGAAGCATACCTGGGGTTTTGTCCGCCAGTCCTGGCTGACACAGCAACCGTCGCTCTATTCACGTCTCGATCTGGCGTGGGATGGAACCGGTGAACCCAAACTGCTGGAAAACAACGCTGATACGCCAACCTCGCTGTACGAAGCCGCGTTTTTCCAGTGGATCTGGCTGGAAGATCAGCTCAATGCGGGCAACCTGCCGGAAGGCAGCGATCAGTTCAACAGTCTGCAGGAAAAGCTTATCGAGCGTTTCACCGAGCTGCGTGAACAGTATGGTTTTCAACTGCTACATCTGACCTGCTGTCGTGATACGGTGGAAGATCGCGGTACGATCCAGTATCTGCAGGATTGTGCGGCCGAAGCAGAGATCGCTACAGAATTCCTCTATGTAGAAGATATTGGTCTTGGTGAAAAAGGCCAATTCACCGATATGCAGGATCAGGTGATCGCTAACCTGTTCAAGCTCTATCCGTGGGAATTCATGCTGCGTGAAATGTTCTCCACCAAGCTGGAAGACGCTGGCGTTCGCTGGCTGGAACCCGCCTGGAAGAGCATTATTTCCAATAAAGCACTGTTACCGCTGTTATGGGAAATGTTCCCGAATCATCCGAACCTTCTGCCAGCATATTTCGCCGAAGACGACTACCCGCAGATGGATAAATTCGTTGTCAAACCGATCTTCTCGCGCGAGGGAGCTAACGTCTCCATCATTGAGAACGGTAAAACGATCGAATCCGTGGAAGGACCGTACGGTGAAGAAGGTATGATCGTGCAGCAGTTCCATCAGCTACCGAAGTTTGGCGACAGCTATATGCTGATTGGCAGCTGGCTGATCAACGATCAACCCGCAGGGATCGGCATTCGTGAAGACCGTGCGTTGATCACGCAGGATCTTTCACGTTTCTATCCGCATATTTTTGTCGAATGATTGAGAGTGCCGGGTGGCGGCTCCGCCTTACCCGGCCTACGGCACGAACTTAATGCCCGATAAGCGTAGCGCCATCGGGCGTTCATCACCCAACCTGCACCGACAACATACTTAAACTTCCCATCTCGATACCATCTACAGGGATCGTAACAGACTCTTTACCATCCCATGCCCCGAGAACATACAGCAGCGGCAGATAGTGATCTGGCGTCGGGTTCGACAACGATCCACCTTCATGATCGAGATAGTTCACCAGCGGGTGCTGCTCAACCGGTCCCTGCCAGGTCAGGTTAGCCTTAACATAATCATTGAATGAGGTTGCCCACGGATATGGCGTGTTCTCACCGTGCCAACGCGCAGTACGCAGGTTATGCACCACGTTACCACTGGCCACCAGCATAATACCCTCATCACGCAGTGCCGCCAGCTTGCGGCCCATCTCAAAATGCCAGGCCGCCGGTTTTGTACTATCGATGCTTAACTGCACCATCGGGATGTCGGCATTCGGGTACATCTTGATCAGTACGCCCCAGGAACCGTGGTCAAAACCCCACGCTTCTTTGTCTAACGCGACGGGTACAGGAGCAAGTAAATCAACCAGGTGCTGCGCCAGTTCTGGCGAGCCCGGAGCCGGGTAATGGGTGTCATACAGCGCTTGCGGAAAACCGCCGAAATCGTGGATCGTTTTAGGCGCTTCCATCGCTGTCACACCCGTTCCACGGGTGAACCAGTGCGCCGAGACCACCACAATGGCTTTCGGACGCGGCAACGTTTCCCCCAGTTGCTGCCAGGCACGGGTATAAACGTTATCTTCCAGAACATTCATCGGGCTACCGTGGCCCAAAAACAATGCTGGCATACGAGTTGAAGACATGATGATATCCTTACTGAGGGAGTCATTTTGATACCATTACAATACGCTTATTCGGTTGATGAAGAACTCAGATAACCATGATGAAGATCATCAGTTATTTTGACGATCCAGTCCGGAAAGCAGATTGATAAGGAGTTTTATTTGTCGATGTCAGTACCTTTACTTCTGACTTTACTGGCAGGTGCCGCCACGTTTATCGGCGCATTTCTCGGCGTGTTAGGGCAAAAGCCTTCCAACCGCGTTCTCGCCTTTTCTTTAGGCTTCGCTGCCGGGATTATGCTACTGATCTCTCTAATGGAAATGCTACCTGCTGCGCTGGCCGCTGAAGGCATGTCGCCAGTGCTAGGCTACGGAATGTTTATCGTCGGCTTGCTGGGCTACTTTGGCCTAGACCGTCTATTGCCGCACGCGCACCCTCAGGATCTGGTACAAAAAACAACGCAGCCTCTACCCGGATCCATTAAACGCACCGCGATTTTATTAACGCTCGGCATCAGCCTGCACAATTTTCCGGAAGGGATTGCGACGTTTGTTACCGCCAGCAGCAACCTCGAGCTGGGCTTTGGTATTGCGCTTGCCGTCGCATTACACAATATTCCAGAAGGATTAGCCGTTGCAGGTCCGGTCTATGCAGCAACGGGCTCCAAACGTACGGCGATATTCTGGGCCGGGATCTCGGGCATGGCAGAAATACTGGGCGGCGTACTGGCGTGGTTAATTCTGGGGAGTCTCATCTCGCCTGTGGTGATGGCGGCAATAATGGCGGCAGTCGCGGGTATTATGGTGGCGCTGTCAGTCGATGAATTGATGCCACTGGCAAAAGAGATCGACCCAAATAATAATCCCAGCTATGGGGTCCTGTGCGGAATGTCGGTGATGGGGTTAAGTCTCGTCATCCTCCAGTCCATGGGAATCGGATAATCCAGAGGGCGGATGCCACCCTGCTATTTTACAGCATCCGCTCATCCATAGCAGAACGTGAAGGACTATTTCTGTTCCTTAATCACGCTGTTATCTTCACCAGAACGTCGGAAGAGTTTGTTTCGCGCCTCAAGCAATGCGTCTCTGTCTTGTCGGAATGCCCGACAATAACGCTTCATATGGCAATAATAACCCAATGCAACGAGTGCAATTAATACGATCCAATACCAGGCAATAAACATTCTTTTACCCTTAACATTTAACATCATTAAACATTTAACGTTAAAATTTTACATAAACTTATTCTGACATACCCCTATAGTGGCATATTTCAGAAACAAATATATGATTTCGATCATATAAACCAGCAGCTATGCCAATAGCTAAAACAGTTATAAAAAATAAAACTCTGTCGACGAGATCACACTAAGCAATAATAAACATTGTCCTTAAAATACCTCACTCATACTATCCAGAAAACAATAAAAATTAGATTTTGTAGAATAATACACTTCATCAATATTTATATACCCACAATAAAAGTGACATCAGTAGTACCATTTTCATTTTTAGCCATATCGTAAAAACATAATATATTCAGTGGAATTATATTTAAAGTTAATATAAGGAGATATATCCATGTTTAGACAATACCGAAAAACACTTCTCGCTGGCACACTCGCACTGACGTTTGGATTAACCGCTGGAAATTCGTTTGCCGCAGGTTTTCAACCCGCTCAACCTGCGGGAAAACTGGGGGCAATAGTGGTTGACCCATACGGAAACGCCCCGCTTACCGCACTGGTTGAATTAGATAGTCACGTTATTTCAGATGTTAAAGTCACCGTTCATGGTAAAGGTGAAAAAGGGATTCCTGTGACATATGCCGTGGGCAAAGAGTCACTCGCTACCTACGATGGCATACCTATTTTTGGCCTTTATCAAAAGTTTGCCAATAAGGTCACCGTTGAATATAAAGAAAATGGCAAAGCCATGAAGGATGATTATGTGGTGCAAACGTCCGCCATCGTTAATCACTACATGGATAACCGTTCTATTTCCGATTTACAGCAAACGAAAGTTATTAAGGTAGCGCCTGGCTTTGAAGACCGTCTCTATCTGGTGAATACCCATACTTTCACCCCACAGGGGGCAGAATTCCACTGGCATGGGGAAAAAGACAAAAATGCCGGCATCCTGGATGCAGGTCCAGCCGGTGGCGCATTACCTTTTGATATCGCACCCTTTACCTTTGTCGTCGATACGGAAGGTGAATATCGTTGGTGGCTGGATCAAGATGCCTTTTACGATGGCCATGACATGGATATCAATAAGCGCGGTTACTTGATGGGTATCCGGGAAACGCCGCGCGGCACCTTCACAGCCGTTCAGGGTCAGCATTGGTACGAATTCGATATGATGGGGCAGATTCTGGCCGATCATAAGCTACCGCGCGGCTTCCTCGACGCGTCGCATGAATCGATCGAAACAATCAACGACACCGTGTTGCTTCGCGTGGGCAAACGCGATTATCGCAAAGAAGATGGCATCCATGTGCAAACCATCCGCGATCAGATAATTGAAGTAGACAAGTCCGGTCGTGTGGTTGATGTGTGGGATCTGACAAAGATACTCGATCCGATGCGTGATGCGCTTTTGGGTGCACTGGACGCAGGCGCGGTATGCGTCAACGTTGACCTCGCTCATGCCGGTCAACAGGCGAAACTGGAGCCAGATACTCCTTACGGTGACGCCCTCGGAGTGGGTGCAGGTCGTAACTGGGCGCACGTTAACTCCATTGCCTATGATGCCAAAGATGACTCCATTATTATCTCTTCCCGCCATCAGGGTGTTGTCAAAATCGGTCGCGATAAACAGGTGAAGTGGATTCTGGCACCGTCTAAAGGCTGGAATAAAGCGCTGGCAAGCAAGCTGTTAAAACCGGTTGATGATAAGGGCAACGAGCTAAAATGTGACGAAAACGGTAAGTGCGAGAATACTGATTTCGATTTTACCTACACCCAACACACCGCATGGCTCTCGAGCAAAGGGACATTAACCATCTTTGACAACGGCGATGGTCGTGGGCTCGAACAACCGGCATTGCCGACGATGAAATATTCCCGTTTCGTCGAATATAAAGTTGACGAGAAAAAAGGAACCGTTCAGCAAATTTGGGAATACGGCAAAGAACGCGGTTACGATTTCTATAGTCCCATCACCTCGGTTATCGAATATCAGAAAGACCGTGACACCATGTTTGGCTTTGGTGGCTCAATTAATTTATTTGACGTTGGGCAACCAACCATCGGCAAGATCAACGAAATTGATTATAAGACCAAAGAAGTCAAAGTTGAGATTGATGTTCTTTCAGATAAGCCGAACCAAACTCACTACCGTGCATTACTGGTCCGCCCACAACACATGTTTAAATAATCGCGTTAGATTAAGGATTAATTATGTCATCTAAATGGATTACTTCATTATTTAAAAGCGTGATATTAACCGCCGCACTTGCCTCGTCGTTTGCCGCCTCCGCTTTTACAGAAGGCACTGATTATATGGTTTTAGAGAAACCGATTCCTAATGCTGATAAGACGTTATTAAAAGTATTCAGCTACGCCTGTCCGTTCTGTTACAAATATGATAAAGCCGTGACTGGCCCGGTTTCTGAAAAAGTGGCCGATCTCGTCACCTTCACACCATTTCATCTGGAAACCAAAGGGGAATATGGTAAACAGGCCAGTGAAGTTTTTGCAGTAATGATTGCTAAAGATCAGGCAGCAGGGATTTCATTATTTGATACCAAATCACAGTTCAAAAAAGCGAAATTCGCTTATTACGCTGCTTACCACGACAAGAAAGAGCGCTGGTCAGATGGTAAAGATCCGGCCGCATTCATTAAAACAGGCCTGGATGCTGCAGGCATGAGCCAGGCAGATTTTGACGCCGCGCTGCAAGATCCCACCGTTCAGCAAACGCTGGAGAAATGGAAAGCGGCATACGACGTCGCCAAAATTCAGGGGGTTCCGGCTTACGTCGTTAACGGTAAATACCTGATCTACACCAAGAGTATCAAATCCATTGACTCCATGGCTGAGCTTGTCAGAGAGCTGGCAACAAAATAAACAGGGACGAGGCTATGGTTTTCATAAAAGGATTGTGGCGGGACTTACGTACCACGCCGGTTGATACGCTGGTGAGATGGCAGGAACGGCGCTTTCTGTGGCTACTGATGGCCTGCGCGATGGGCGGGTTAATAATATTGGCCCACTCGTTTTTCCAAATCTATCTCTACATGGCCCCCTGCGAGCAGTGTGTCTACATTCGCTTTGCCATGTTTGTGATGGTTTTCGGTGGATTGATCGCGGCAATAAACCCTAAAAATGTTGTTCTGAAGCTTATTGGCTGCATTGCGGCATTTTACGGCAGCATCATGGGCATTAAGTTTTCGCTCAAACTCAATGATATTCATCATGCGGTACATAGCCCGGATTCGCTGTTTGGCGTCCAGGGGTGTTCCACCGATCCGACATTCCCTTTCAATTTGCCGCTGGCAAACTGGGCTCCGGAGTGGTTTAAACCCACTGGAGATTGCGGCTATGATGCCCCCATAGTGCCTGATGGCGTGGCACTCAGCAGTACGCAAAAGTGGTTTATCGATCTATACCAACAGTCTGAAGGCTGGTATCTGCTTCCACCGTGGCAATTTATGAACATGGCGCAGGCATGCCTGCTAGCCTTTGGCTTATGTTTATTGCTGTTGGTGATAATGAGCGGCGCATGGGCATTGAAACTGGCCAGGGCCAAATAATTTGAGCAAAAATAAAAAAACCGAAGCCTGGAAGATGGCTTCGGTTTTTTATGCTTACCACAACTAACGTGGTAATAGTCTATTAGCTGGCTTTGCGCTCGTGCGCCTGACGGTAAGCCACCAGGTCTTCGATAGTCACCACCGCCATATTATGCTTGCCGGCAAATTCGATGCACTCTGGCGCTCGCGCCATGGTGCCATCGTCGTTGGTCAGTTCGCACAGCACGCCTGCCGGTTTAAACCCTGCCAGCGTCATCAGGTCGATGGTCGCTTCAGTATGACCACCGCGGGTCAACACGCCGCCAGCCTGAGCACGCAGCGGGAAAACGTGCCCCGGACGGTTAAGATCGGAAGGTTTGGCGCCATCCTTAATTGCCGCACGCACCGTAGTCACACGGTCCGCAGCGGAAACACCGGTGGTCACGCCCTCTGCTGCTTCAATGGTCACGGTAAAACCGGTGCCGTAAGCGCTGGTATTATTTTCCACCATCATTGGCAGATCGAGCTGTTTTCGTCGGTCTTCAGTGATGCACAGGCAAACAATACCGCTACCGTGACGGATGGTCAGCGCCATCTGTTCTACGGTCATGGTTTCTGCCGGGAAAATCATATCACCTTCGTTTTCGCGATCTTCATCGTCAAGCACCATCACACCGCGTCCTTCACGCAGCGCAGACAGCGCATGTTCAACACGTTCGAAAGCCGTACCAAAAGAGGAAAGTAGCGTCTGATTCATGGTAAAAAAACCTCACTAAAATTATGGTTACCAGAATCAGGGCAGTCTTAGGAGTACCGTCTAAGCGGCAAAAAAATAACGTGAGCGGGTCCATGCCCGACTGGATCGTTACTCTCTCCCATCCGGACTCTAACCGTCGGCCCCGGAATTACACCGGATCTGCTGACCTTTTTGCCGTAACAAAAAGCGCTCGCGGGCTTTCAACATCAGTTGATTTACCGCCGGTGGGGAATTTCGCCCCGCCCTGAGAATAAGCGGGTTAACTATAACGCTATTGATTACCTTCATCAACGCCTTTACTCGTCTTAGCTTCACACAATTCTGGTTTATGCCTGTGCCAGTTCGCACTACAATAGGCAGCAACACGTACCAGTTCAGGGAAACCACAATGATTGACCCGAAAAAAATTGAGCAGATTGCTCGTCAGGTTCACGAGTCGATGCCGAAAGGGATCCGCGAGTTTGGCGAAGACGTCGAGAAGAAAATTCGTCAAACGCTGCAGTCACAGCTGACCCGTCTGGATCTGGTAAGCCGTGAAGAATTCGATGTACAGACTCAGGTTTTATTGCGCACACGTGAAAAGCTGGCGCTGCTTGAGCAACGTCTGACTGAGCTGGAATCGCGTGAAAAAACGGCAGAAGTTAAACCTGCCCCCGCGATCCCGTCAGTCGATCCGCAAGAGTAAAACAACAACGGGCCGCAAGGCCCGTTTTTCTGTTAGTGTTCCAGTTCTAGCTTCCTGGCTTCCGTCGCCTGCTGGCAGTACAGCGCATAGCGTTTGCAAAACCAGCTACGATGTTCTTCATCCATGTTCCCGGTTATCGCCTGGATATCAACGGGATGGCCCTCAGCCTGCATTCTGGCAAAACTACGGGCCAGGAAATCGAAATTGTTCATTGAATACATATTGCTGTTCATGAGCATACCCTCCAGTTATTGAATATCTGCTAAGGCCATATGCTTTTTCTAATTTCAGTATTTCCCTGGATACGAAGTTATTCTGTACATATTGTGCGCAAAAAAACCGCCTGCTTCACAGTTTCCTACGAAATCTAAGAGGGGGATGAGCCCCTTTTCGGATTAAAGACCAGGGTAACGCATGTTATTGTAACGTCATGTAAAAGTAAGAGGTAAAACCATTACTTTTGACACGGACAGGGAACGCAGTAACAGGAGGAAACAACTTGGTATTATTCACGGATTACAACAGCCCCTACCTGTTTGCTATTTCATTTGTACTGTTGATTGGCCTACTGGAAATCATCTCTCTTATTTTTGGCCATTTTCTTTCAGGTGCGCTTGATGCTCACCTCGAACATTACGATGCCCTGACTTCCGGCAATATCGGCCAGGCGCTTCACTATCTCAATATCGGGCGGATCCCGGCACTGATCGTGCTGTGTTTACTCGCTGGCTTCTTTGGACTCTTCGGTATCCTCCTTCAGCATGGCTGGGTCACGCTGTGGCAAGCACCGCTCAGCAACCTGCTGCTTGCTCCGGTGAGTTTTATTCTTGCCGTCTTCGCCGTGCATTACAGCGGAAAAATCATTGCTCCCTGGCTGCCGCGGGATGAAACCACCGCCCTCGCTGAAGATGAATTTATCGGCAGCATGGCGATTATTACCGGACATTCCGCAAGTGCCGGAACCCCCTGCGAAGGCAAATTTACCGATAAGTTCGGGCAGACTCACTATGTGCTGCTGGAGCCTGAAGCGGGCAAAGAATTCAAAAAAGGAGACAAGGTGCTGATTATCTGCCGACTCTCCGCAACGCGTTACCTGGCCGAGCTAAACCCCTGGCCGACTGTTTTATAATTTTATACAGAGGGATCTTATAGATGGATGATGTTTTTGGCATGTTACCTTCATGGATGTTTACCGCCATTGTGGCGGTGGTCGTCTTAGTAATTATCGGGATTATTTTTGCCCGCCTGTATCGCCGCGCATCTGCTGAACAGGCGTTTGTGCGTACCGGCCTTGGTGGACAAAAAGTGGTGATGAGCGGCGGCGCAATTGTCATGCCTATCTTCCACGAAATTATTCCTATCAACATGAACACCCTCAAACTTGAGGTGAGCCGTTCAACTGTCGACAGTCTCATCACCAAAGACCGTATGCGCGTGGATGTCGTCGTCGCCTTTTTCGTGCGTGTAAAACCGTCTGTTGAAGGGATTGCTACCGCCGCACAGACGCTGGGACAGCGGACGCTGTCACCAGAGGATTTACGTGTGCTAATAGAAGATAAGTTTGTTGATGCCCTACGTGCCACTGCGTCGCAGATGACCATGCATGAACTGCAGGATACGCGTGAAAACTTCGTTCAGGGCGTACAAAATACCGTCGCGGAAGACCTGTCCAAAAACGGCCTGGAACTGGAGAGCGTTTCACTCACCAACTTTAACCAGACCGAAAAAGTCCATTTCAACCCGAATAACGCCTTTGATGCCGAGGGTCTGACCAAGCTGACCCAGGAAACAGAACGCCGTCGTCGCGAACGTAACGAAGTCGAGCAGGACGTAGAAGTTGCCGTTCGTGAGAAAAACCGTGATGCGCTGGCACGCAAGCTGGAAATCGAACAGCAGGAAGCCTTCATGACTCTCGAGCAGGAGCAGCAGGTGAAGACCCGCACGGCCGAGCAAAACGCCAAAATTGCCGCCTTCGAAGCCGAACGTCATCGTGAAGCTGAGCAGACGCGCATTCTTGCTGAACGCCAGATTCAGGAAACAGAAATCGAGCGTGAACAGGCGGTGCGTTCCAGAAAAGTCGAGGCCGAGCGTGAAGTTCGCATTAAAGAAATCGAACAACAGCAGGTAACGGAGATCGCCAACCAGACCAAGTCCATCGCTATTGCCGCCAAGTCTGAACAGCAGTCTCAGGCTGAAGCACGCGCTAACGATGCGCTAGCCGAAGCGGTTCGCGCCCAGCAGAACGTAGAAACCACCCGCCAGACCGCAGAAGCGGATCGTGCCAAACAGGTGGCGTTGATTGCCGCTGCACAGGATGCAGAAACCCAGGCGGTTGAACTGACCGTCCGGGCAAAAGCGGAAAAAGAAGCTGCAGAATTGCAGGCGGCAGCAATTGTTGAACTGGCCGAAGCCACGCGGAAAAAAGGTCTGGCGGAAGCCGAAGCCCAGCGTGCGCTGAACGATGCCATCAACGTGCTTTCCGACGAACAGACCAGTCTGAAATTTAAGCTGGCCCTGCTGCAGTCCCTGCCAGCAGTCATTGAGAAATCCGTTGAGCCAATGAAGTCTATCGATGGGATCAAGATTATCCAGGTTGATGGTCTGAATCGTGGCGGCGCCGTCGGTGAAGTGACCGCAGGTAACGTAACCGGAGGGAATCTGGCTGAGCAGGCATTATCCGCCGCCCTTGCCTATCGTACACAAGCGCCGCTGATTGACTCGCTGTTAAATGAAATTGGTTTGTCCGGCGGTTCGCTGTCGGCACTGGCCGATCCGCTGAAAAACAGTCCACAGCCTGTTGAGAAAACGACTGAAGAATAAGAAACAGAAATGCCGGATGGCAACGCTTACGCGTTTTATCCGGCCTACAACCTCGTAGGCCGGACACCGCCATCCGACAAACATTCCAATTGTTATTTATCGCTGTCTTTCTGGATCTTCTTGATGATATTGGTCGTTGAGCAGCCATCTTCGAAGTTCAGCACCAGCACTTCACCGCCGTTCGCCCATACCTCTTTGCTACCCGCAATATCTTCTGGCTTATAGTCACCGCCTTTGACCAGCAGATCCGGCAGGATGCCGGCGATCAGACGCTGCGGTGTATCTTCTTCAAAAGAGACCACCCAGTCGACGGATTCCAGCGCGCCCAGCACGATCATGCGCTGTTCCAGCGGGTTGACCGGACGCGTTTCGCCTTTCAGACGTTTGGTCGACGCATCGCTGTTTACCGCCACGATCAGGCGATCGCCCAACTTGCGCGCATTTGCCAGATAGGAAACGTGGCCCGCATGCAGGATGTCGAACACGCCGTTAGTCATCACCACTTTCTCACCGCGCTTGCGGGCGCTGGCAACGGCCTGTTTCAGCTCAGATTCGCTCATCACGCCAAAACCAGTATCAGCCCGACCACGCACCGCGTTTTCCAGTTCAATCGGAGAAACGGTGGAGGTTCCCAGTTTACCAACCACAACACCGGCTGCAGCGTTGGCAAAATAGCACGCCTCTTCCAGTGTGTTACCCGCCGCCAGCGTCGCCGCCAGCACGCCAATTACCGTATCGCCCGCACCGGTCACGTCATACACTTCCTGCGCCTGCGTCGGCATATGCAGTGGCGATTTGCCCGGTTGCAGCAACGTCATCCCCTGTTCTGAACGGGTAATCAGCAGTGCGGAAAGGTCGAAATCAGCAATCAATTTCATGCCGCGCTCAACCAGTTCATCTTCGCTTTTGCATTTACCCACTACCGCTTCAAACTCAGACAGGTTGGGCGTTAGCAGCGTTGCGCCTCGGTAACGTTCAAAATCGGTCCCTTTCGGATCGATAAGTACCGGCACGCCAGCCTTACGCGCCAACGCAATCATCTGCTGCACGCTTGCCAGCGCGCCTTTGGCGTAGTCGGAAAGCACCAGAGCGCCAATAGAACCCAGCGCCTGATTAATACGCTCGTGCAGCGGCTGCGGATCCACGCCTTCAAAACCTTCTTCAAAATCCAGACGAATCAACTGCTGGTTGCGGGAAAGCACGCGCAGTTTGGTGATTGTCGGATGCGTCGGCACGGAAACGAAGTCGCATTTTACGTTCACATCCGCCAACGTTTTGCTCAGCGCACGCGCCGCGTCGTCGATACCGGTCAAACCCACCAGACGGGAATTTGCGCCCAGAGAGGCAATGTTCATCGCCACGTTTGCTGCGCCACCGGGACGTTCTTCGATGGTATCGACCTTCACCACCGGAACCGGCGCTTCAGGTGAAATACGGCTGGTAGGGCCGTACCAGTAGCGATCCAGCATCACATCACCGACAACCATGACTCCTGCACGTTCAAACTCTGGCAGCGTTACTTTCATTCCTGTCTCCTGAGAGATTCTCTGAGGGTCTTAAAATTTGCGCGCGATAATAGCACACTTCACTCGGCAACCAGCCACTTCTGCCAGCTGTCACGCACCAGCGTACGTTCAGCGTCAAAGTGCTCCAGCGCCACATGGCCCGGAAGTTCCTGCAACGCAAGATGGTGAAGTTCATCACGCAACGTCGTATAAGCACGGGTAAGCGCCAGCGCTTCCTGCTCGTCCATAATGTCGTTTTGCGCCAGTAATTCCAGAATGCGCACATTATCTGACCAGCGCGTCAGCTTCGGTTTTTCATGCGCATAGCGCAACACCAGATACTGCGTAATAAACTCAATGTCTGTGATGCCACCTTCATCCGCTTTAATATCAAAACGATCCCGATGCTTATTGCCCAAATGGGCGCGCATTTTCTCACGCATTTCACGCACGTCGGTCTGCAAGGTTTTTCCATCACGGACGAGGGTCATGATATCGCGACGAATCGCATCAAACTGAGAGGTCAACTGCGGGTCGCCATATACCACACGAGCACGCACCAGCGCCTGATGCTCCCATGTCCAGGCTTCGTTGCGCTGGTAATCGTCGAAAGCGTCGGTTGATGTCACCAGCATTCCCGCCGCGCCGGATGGACGCAGCCGCGCATCCACTTCGTACAAAATACCGGACGAGGTGCGGGTGCTGAAAAGGTGCATAATGCGCTGCGACAGACGCAGATAGAACTGTCGCCCGTCAATCTCACGCTCACCGTCCGTCATCACATCCATCGGGCAATCATGCAGGAAGATCAAATCAAGATCCGAACTGTAACCCAGTTCCCAGCCGCCCAGTTTGCCATAGCCGACGACGGCAAAACCGCGCCCCTCACGTTCGCCAAGATGGGTAGGTTGGCCGTAGCGAGCAACCATCTGCGTCCACGCCTGCTGGACTACCGCATCAATAATCGCTTCCGCCAGCCAGGTTAAATGGTCGCTCACCTTCATCACCGGCAGCGTACCGGCGATATCAGCCGCGGCAATACGCAGTAGCTGCGTTTGCTTAAACTGGCGCAGTGCCTCCAGTTGCTGCTCTTCGTCATCTTCCGGCACACGCAGCAAATACTGGCGCA
This sequence comes from Citrobacter sp. Cf125, assembly GCF_030333935.1. NCBI lineage: Bacteria > Pseudomonadati > Pseudomonadota > Gammaproteobacteria > Enterobacterales > Enterobacteriaceae > Citrobacter > Citrobacter sp. Cf125. The sequence continues at coordinate 491,624 of NZ_JAOWEY010000023.1, forward strand.
GCTCATCACGGTAGGCGTCCGTCGCGGTAGGTTGATACAGGGTATTCGGATCCAACAGTTCATCGAGCAACAACGGATACCGCGCCAGCTGGCTGGCGACCATCGGCGAGGCCGCACAGAGCGAAATCAAATGCTTCAGCGCCCCGGGGAATTCGCTCAGCAGTTCCAGATAGGTCGTGCGAGTCACAATACCCACCAGCAGCGGTGTAATGCGTGACAGCGGGACTGAGGCGTCGTCACGCGTACAGACATCGCTCAGCAGATGCGGCATTAAATGATCCAGCACCTGTCGTCCGCGTGGGCCAATAGTGCGTTTATCCAGCTCTTTGCGGAAATCAGCAATCAGAGACAGCACGCGCCGCCGATCGTCATCCGCCAGATGCGTCAGCACTGGCGTGGTGTCATCTTCCTGTAAGGCGTCCTGCCACAATTCACGCCACTGTTCAGAGAGCGACTCTTCCTGGGTTTCAGCTTCGTCATCGCCAATCAGCTCGTTGAAGACCCGGCGTACGTTGTCCATATGATTGGTCAGCACATCGGTTAACTGCTGCCAGTCATCAACGTTCATCCCCCACGCTAGCCGCGCGCGATTCAGTTCATCACCCGGCAGCGTCTGGGTCTGCTCATCATTGATACTTTGCAGCAGGTTTTCCAGGCGGCGTAAATAGAGATAGGCTGCGCGCAGTTGTTCCGCGTCGGTATCAGAAAGCAAGTGCAGCGCATTGATGGCGCTAAGCGTCGGTAACAGCGAGCGGGATTGCAGCGATGGCTCGCGCCCACCGCGAATCAGCTGGAATACCTGCACGATAAATTCGATTTCACGAATGCCGCCCGCCCCCAGCTTGATGTTGTCTTTCAGGCCACGACGGCGTACTTCACGCGCAATCATCCCTTTCATGTTACGCAGCGACTGGATCACGCTGAAATCAATATAGCGACGGAAGACAAAAGGCCTCAGCATGGCACGAAGCTCGCTGACGTATGTACCGTCGGCATCGCCCATAATGCGGGCTTTAACCATCGCATAGCGTTCCCAGTCGCGCCCTTGTTCCTGGTAATAATCCTCCAGCGCGGAGAAGCTCAGCACCAGCGGGCCGCTGTCGCCAAATGGGCGTAAACGCATATCCACCCGATAGACAAACCCATCCATTGTGGGCTGATCCAGCACTTTGATAAGCCGCTGGCCCATACGGGTAAAGAACTGCGCGTTATCCAGCTCGCGACGCCCACCCTGTGTGCTGCCGTGTTCCGGCCAGGCAAAAATCAGGTCGATATCGGAGGAAAAATTCAGCTCGCCGCCGCCCAGTTTCCCCATGCCTAAAATCAGCAGCGGCTGCGCCACACCTTCAGGATTACACGGCGTTCCCCATTCGCGACAGCAGGCTGCGTACAACCAGTCGCGCGCGGCAACGATCAACGTTTCAGCCAGATGACTTAGCTGCTGCAAAATACTCTCTTCGGTCACCAGCGACAGCGTCTGTGCCCAGGCGATACGCACCATAATGCGACGACGAAACAGGCGTAACTCACGCATCAGTGTGTTTTCGTCACTAACGTCAGCCAATGCTTGCTGTAACCAGTTGGCATAGTGTTGCCATTCATCCGCCAGGGGTGGAGTGCTTTCCAGCTCAGCCAGCCATTCGGGATGGGCAATAATGCTGTCACGGACAAAATCACTGAATGTAAGTACTGACTTCGCCTGAACGCTAAGCGAGGACTCAGATATTGCTGCTGGCAGCCGCTCAACAACGGTCGGCCAGTACTGCTGTAACGGTGAAGAGAGCTGCTTCATTTACGGGTTATCCTTTGAATGGTGCCGGATGCGTCTTTTCGCCTTATCCGACCTACATGACAGTTACACACATCGCGTAGGCCTGATAAGCGCAGCGCCATCAGGCATCCCGGCCTCGGCCCTGATTATCGTTTTCCGCTGTGCAGCCAGAACGGTTCCAGCGCGATCGCCTCGTTGCGGAAGTGTTCAATTTCAATATATTGGTTGGCCGCAATGGCGCGACGTAAGCCCTGCCAAGTAGCGATCCATTCTGATGCGACATTTTCGTCGTAGTATCCCGCCAGCATCAGCATGCTATCAATGTTGCGCGTCAAACGTGGAAGCTGATCGGCGTACTGATCGCCCAACGGCTGCGCAAAAGCGGTTTTCAGCTCAGCGGCATGGCGTGAAAGATGGGTATCAGAGAAGCGCTTAAAGGAGTCGGCAATTTTGCCCTGCGCCTTCGCATCCAGGAACGGCTGCCATCCTTTGGTCACCAGCCATTCGGTCAGCGCCAGCTTGGCCATTGCCGTTTGCGTACTGTAAACCGCCGAAATAGCAGAAACGTCCGACGCAATGATCGCTTCCGATTGGGTCAGCAAATCACGTAAGTGAGCGCTCGCTTTTCGTGGCACATTACCGCCAAACAACATCAGAATGTGACGCACCAGCCCCATTGCCGCCAGCACCTCGGCTTTCGCCCCTTTAACGCCGCGTACCCACAGCTCTTCGTGGTACTGCCACTGTGATAATGCCAGCTCCAGCGCCGCTTCCAACCCCTGCTCAATGCTTGCCTTCGCCGGAACCTTCAAAATCCGCGTCGGTTTGAGTTCGCGCGGCGCATTCCCCAGGGCCAAATGATAACCGCGCGCGGCTTTGCTCAAACTGCCCTGGCGTAAACCGGTTTGCGAAACCAGCTGGTTTGCCAGTTTCAGTACCGCACGGGTATCGCCGCTTAGCAGTTCAAGTTCAAGCTCACAGATAGGTTCTGCAAACTCGCCCGCTTTCACTTCCCCCACATCGAGGGCCATTTCAATCCGGCTGCCATCAACATCAACCAACCATTTCTCACGGAAAAAATCGGTGCTGAACAACGGCTGCACTTGAGAAGCAAGTTCAGCGGGCAGTTTGCCATCAGGCCAGGCTTCCGTTGGGAACAAGGCGAGATCCAGCTCAGGCGCGTCCAGCGCAACGTTAAATTCCGGTCGCTGATGCAGGCCGCCCGTCACGCGTCCGGCAATTTTCATGGTCATTTCGTAATGACCGTTTTCACCGCGAATACGCAGCCCCATATCGTGACCACGCAACCACGCATCCGGCGTTTCGTAGTAAATATTCAGCAACTGGCTGGGTGCATGATGCTCTCCCCCCAGCGTATTCAGACGTTCACGTAGCGCATCGACAGCGTCACTATTAACGATAAATTTTAATTCGATTTCCTGGGCCATGGTCTTGTACTTATGGGTTATGTCACAGTTGAGAAAACTGACTGCGAACTAAGTTCGTTCTTTATGGTCAGTAGATAGTATTTTGCGCCAAATTGCCATGCAACGAGCAATTTGACGGGCGTAAAAGTTTCGAGTGGTGGCAAAAAGGACACAGATGATTCCGATTGATGTCGAATGCTTTGCGTAGAGACACTGATGCCACTACTATCGTTCCACTTTCTATGACAATAACGACAGCCTGATGCCAAAATTACGCCTGATTGGATTAACTTTACTCGCACTTAGCGCCACTGCAGTCTCTCATGCCGAAGAAAAGCGCTATGTCTCTGACGAACTGAACACCTGGGTCCGCAGCGGTCCGGGAGATAATTATCGCCTCGTGGGTACGGTTAACGCCGGCGAGGAAGTCACGCTATTACAGACCGATGCCAATACTAATTACGCTCAGGTGAAAGACAGCACCGGACGTACCGCCTGGATCCCACTGAAAGAGCTGAACAGTACGCCGAGCCTGCGTACCCGCGTTCCCGACCTGGAAAACCAGGTTAAGATCTTGACCGATAAGCTCAATAATATCGATACCACATGGAATCAGCGTACCGCCGACATGCAGCAAAAGGTAGCGCAGAGCGACAGCGTGATTGACGGGCTGAAACAAGAAAACCAGAAGCTGAAGAACGAACTTATCGTGGCGCAAAAGAAGGTGAGCGCAGCCAACCTTCAGCTTGATGACAAGCAGCGTACTATCATCATGCAATGGTTTATGTATGGCGGCGGCGTGCTGGGTCTTGGTCTGCTGCTCGGTCTGGTTCTGCCACACATGATCCCAAGCCGTAAACGCAAAGATCGCTGGATGAACTGAATCGCCTTCTCCGCCACACTGACATATGATTAAGGGATGTTTTTTTCAAAAGGAAAGTGGCGTGAAGATTTATCTGGTCGGTGGTGCTGTTCGGGATGCGTTATTAGGGCTACCGATTAAAGATAAAGATTGGGTCGTTGTCGGCGCCACGCCGCAAGGAATGCTCGACGCGGGTTACCAACAGGTAGGCCGCGATTTTCCCGTGTTTCTGCATCCGCAAACCCGGGAAGAGTATGCGTTGGCGCGTACTGAACGCAAATCAGGTTCGGGATATACCGGATTCACCTGCTACGCCGCGCCAGATGTGACGCTGGAGGCCGATCTTCAGCGGCGCGACCTGACCATCAACGCAATGGCCCGCGATGACAACGGGGAGATTATCGACCCGTATAACGGACGCGACGATCTGGAAAACCGCCTGCTGCGTCATGTTTCCCCGGCTTTTAGCGAAGATCCACTGCGCGTGCTGCGCGTAGCGCGCTTTGCTGCCCGCTATGCGCACCTTGGCTTTCGTATTGCCGACGAAACCATGACGCTGATGCGCGATATGAACGCCGCTGGCGAGCTGGAACACTTGACGCCAGAGCGCGTGTGGAAAGAAACGGAAAGCGCCTTAACCACCCGCAACCCACAGGTATTTTTTCAGGTCCTGCGCGACTGCGGCGCACTGCACGTTCTGTTTCCTGAAGTGGATGCTCTGTTCGGCGTTCCCGCGCCCGCGCAGTGGCACCCGGAAATTGATACCGGTATTCACACGCTGATGACGCTGTCGATGGCAGCCATGTTAAGCCCGGAGGTCGACGTGCGTTTTGCCACGCTGTGCCACGATCTTGGCAAAGCATTAACGCCTAAAGCGCTATGGCCGCGCCATCATGGCCACGGTCCGGCGGGTGTTAAGCTGGTCGAGCAACTGTGTCAGCGCCTGCGCGTGCCGAATGACATCCGTGATTTAGCCAAACTGGTGGCCGAGTTCCACGACCTGATTCATACCTTCCCGATCCTGCAACCGAAAACCATCGTTAAGCTGTTTGATTCCATCGATGCATGGCGCAAACCGCAGCGCGTGGAGCAAATCGCCCTCACCAGCGAGGCCGACGTGCGTGGGCGAACCGGTTTTGAAGCGGCGGATTACCCACAAGGCAGGCTGTTGCGTGAAGCCTGGCTGGTTGCACAGGCGGTTCCCACGAAAGATGTCGTGGAAGAGGGATTCAAAGGTCAGGCTATTCGCGAGGAACTGACCCGGCGTCGCATTGCGGCGGTGGCCAACTGGAAGGAGAAGCGGTGTCCTAAACCTGCCCATTAAACTGACGTTGCCGGATGGCGGCATAAATGCCTTATCCGGCCTACATATTACGCCCGTAGGCCGGATAAGCGCAGCGCCATCCGGCATTTAGTGGCGATCAGAAAAAAACCACATAGACGGCAGCCGCCACAACAAAGCGGTAAATCGCAAACGGAATGAACGAGATACGCTTAATCAGCTGCAGGAAGGTTTTGATCGCGACCAGCGCCACGATAAACGCCGTCACAAAACCGACTGCAAACATCGGTAAATCTGATGCGCTAAGGAACGACCAGCTCTTGTAGAGATCCAGCGCCGTCGCGCCCATCATCATCGGCACCGCCAGCAGGAATGAAAACTCAGAAGCCGCATAACGGCTCACGCCCATCAGCATGCCGCCAGAAATCGTCGCCCCTGAGCGAGAAAAACCCGGCCACAGCGCCAGACACTGGAAACAGCCAATCATAAACGCCTGGCGATAGGTCATATCATCCAGACCCGGCGCGCGCGGCTCTTTCGGCTTCAGGCATTCTGCGGCAATCAGCAGTACACCACCCACCACCAGCGCATACATCACGTTGATCGGGTTAAACAGCGACTTGATGGTGTCGTGGAACACCAGTCCCAGTACAACCGCCGGAATCATCCCCAACAGGATATGCCCCAGCGTCAGTCGACCTTTGCCAGTACCTTCATGCGGGGCCTTGCCGAAGTGAATGCCGATCAGGCCAAACAAACGTCGCCAGAACATCACCACCACTGCCAGAATAGACCCCAATTGGATCACCACCTCGAATGTTTTTGCGGTATCACCCTCAAAACCCAACAGGTGGCCAACAATAATCATATGGCCGGTACTGGAAACAGGTAAAAATTCCGTCAATCCTTCGACCACACCCAAAATTGCCGCCACCAGCAGCGAGTGCATATCACTCATTAATAAACCCCTAGATAGAGAAAACACGGCAAAAAAGAGCCGACGAAAGGACTCTTTTATACCCGTTTGATTTAGAAATTATTAAATTAATTATTTTCTTTCAGATTATTGCCACGCTCAATGACGACCCCGACGTTTGCCGCACGAGCTACCGCGCCAGGTTTGCTGAGTTTGATCCGCACCCACGGTGAATTAAAGCGGTTAAGTAGCAAATCCGCCACCTCTTCCGCCACACGTTCTACCAGCGCAAAACGCCCACCTTCCACATGATTAACAACCGTTTGAGCAATATCAGCATAGCTCAGGCAATCAGCCACATCATCGCTTTTAGCTGATTTGCGGTTATCCCATGCCATTTCGATATCGAACACCAACCGTTGTTCGATCGTTTGTTCCCAGTCGTAAACACCAATAGTGGTGATTACAGAAAGTTGCTCTATAAATACAATATCCATCACGACCTGCCTGCTTTTTGGCTAACCCGGATACCACTTCCGGCGAAATATGCGTATTATCCACAGAAGTAGCGTTTTACACGACATTTTCAAAACGGAACAGCTTATGAGTGCAATCGCGCCTGGAATGATTATCTTCGCGTACCTCTGTGGCTCAATTTCCAGTGCTATTTTGGTATGCCGCCTTGCTGGATTGCCGGACCCGCGCGACAGCGGCTCTGGGAATCCGGGCGCGACAAACGTGCTGCGCATCGGTGGCAAGGGAGCCGCCGTCGCGGTACTGATTTTCGACGTCCTGAAAGGTATGTTACCCGTCTGGGGTGCCTATGCGCTAGGCGTCAGCCCCTTCTGGCTGGGATTGATCGCAATCGCCGCCTGTCTGGGACACATTTGGCCGGTATTTTTCGGCTTTAAAGGTGGAAAAGGCGTTGCCACCGCCTTTGGCGCAATTGCGCCGATTGGCTGGGACTTAACCGGCGTGATGGCCGGAACCTGGCTACTAACCGTCCTGTTAAGCGGCTATTCGTCGTTAGGCGCTATCGTCAGTGCGCTGATCGCCCCTTTTTACGTCTGGTGGTTCAATCCCCAGTTCACTTTTCCGGTGTCCATGTTGTCGTGCTTAATTCTGCTTCGTCACCATGACAACATTCAACGTCTGTGGCGTCGTCAGGAGCCGAAGATCTGGACCAAGCTAAAGAAAAAACGCGAAAAAGACCCCGAGTGATTTTATTGTCGGATAGCGACGCGTCGGCGTCTTATCCGGCCTCGGGGATGTGATACCCCTCCACCGGTTTGCCTAATCGGTTCTGACACCACGTCGCCAGAAACTCCACGCACACGCGAAGCTTCACGCTGCGATACAGCGGCTCCTGATAAACCGCCCAGATATTAGCGCTCTGCGCATAGTCCGGCAGCACCCGCTCCAGTTCACCGCTGGCCAGAAACGGTTGTACGTCCCATTCAGAACGCAGCATGATCCCTTTTCCCTGTAGCGCCCACTGCAGCACAATCTCACCGCTGTTAGAAGAAAGATGTCCCGCCACCTTAACCGACTTTTTCTCCTGACCGTTATCCAGTTCCCACACCCCGTGAGTCATATCCCGTTCTTTGGTGACCAGACAATCATGCCGAATTAATTCCTGTAACGTCGTCGGCTCACCGTATTTTTGTAAATACGTCGGTGCTGCGCATAATATCCTTTTATTTTTCGTTAACAAATGAGCAATATAATAATCAGGAATTTCATCATTGATACGAATATCCAAATCGATATTATCCTGCGCCAAATCAATTTGCCGATCGTAAAGTTCAAAATGTACCTGTAATTCAGGATAGCTGTGCATCAATTCTGTAATTGCCGGTGCAATATAACTGCGCCCAAAACCAAAGCTACAGCCGATACGAATCATCCCTGCCGGACGCGTTTTGAGTTGCGTAACGTCATCGACCAAATGTTGATAACCTGCGAGGATCGCTTGCGCGTGTTCATAGCAACGTTGGCCACTCTCCGTTAGCGCCACGCCTCGCGCCGAGCGGCTTAGCAACGTAGCCCCTAGCGTGGACTCGAGGATCTGAATGCGCTTCGTCACAAACGCTGGCGTCTGGCCCAGCGTCGCAGCGGCGGCGCTAAAGCTGCCGCTATGAACAATTTCAACCAGCACCTGTAGGTCTTTCGCCAGGGGATACGTATTCAGCATGATCGGTAATCCGTAATGTGATTAACCGCAGTGTAATTCTCCCATACGTATTAAACCCTGCCCTGGCGCAATTTTTATTGCCTTATCTGGACATCATTCACGAACTGTTAATTAGATATTCACAGTGCCAAATAATATAAAACCACATTTTTAGTGGTAGTTTGTGGCGGAGAATTTATTTCCAGACAAATAAAAGAACTGGAGTTAATAAGATGAGCAATCAAAATAACCAACATGCGATAGCTACGCTGACGAACATTGTCGCCGACTTTACCGCCATGATTTCTACCCGCATGCCTGACGATGTTGTGGATAAATTAAAACAGCTGCGTGAAGGCGAAACCTCGCCGATGGGTAAAATCATCTACCACACCATGTTTGACAACATGCAGAAAGCTATCGACCTGAACCGCCCTGCCTGTCAGGACACCGGGGAGATTATGTTCTTCGTGAAGGTCGGTTCCCGTTTTCCGCTACTTGGCGAACTGCAAAGCATTCTGAAGCAGGCTGTTGAAGATGCCACGGTAAAAGCGCCGCTGCGCCATAACGCGGTTGAGATTTTTGACGAAGTGAATACCGGAAAAAATACCGGTACCGGTGTGCCGTGGGTCACCTGGGACATCATCCCTGATAACGATGACGCGGAAATCGAAGTCTACATGGCAGGCGGCGGCTGTACGCTGCCGGGGCGCTCGAAAGTGTTAATGCCTTCTGAAGGCTACGAAGGCGTGGTGAAATTTGTCTTCGAAAATATCTCCACGCTGGCAGTCAACGCTTGTCCGCCAGTGCTGGTGGGCGTAGGTATTGCCACCTCTGTAGAAACCGCTGCCGTGCTTTCTCGTAAAGCGGTGCTGCGCCCAATCGGATCACGCCATCCAAACCCAAAAGCGGCAGAACTGGAACTGCGCCTGGAAGAAGGACTTAACCGTCTGGGCATTGGGCCGCAAGGGTTGACCGGGAATAGCTCAGTGATGGGCGTACATATCGAATCCGCCGCGCGCCACCCGTCGACTATCGGCGTTGCCGTCTCTACCGGCTGCTGGGCGCATCGTCGCGGCACGCTGTTGGTTCATGCCGACCTCTCCTTCGAAAACCTGTCTCACACCCGGAGCGCGTTATGAAAAAGATCCTCACAACCCCGATCAAAGCCGAAGATCTGGCAGACATTCGCGTTGGCGATGTCATTTACCTGACTGGCACGCTGGTGACCTGCCGTGACGTTTGCCACCGTCGCCTGATCGAACTGAAGCGCCCGATTCCTTATGACCTGAACGGCAAAGCCATTTTCCATGCGGGCCCGATCGTCCGTAAAAACGGTGAAAAATGGGAGATGGTCTCCGTCGGTCCAACCACGAGTATGCGTATGGAAGCGTTTGAGAAAGAGTTCATCGAGCAGACGGGCGTCAAGCTGGTGGTCGGCAAAGGCGGCATGGGGCCGCTGACGGAAGAAGGCTGCAAACAGTTTAAAGCACTGCACGTCATCTTTCCGGCTGGCTGCGCGGTCGTGGCGGCTACTCAGGTTGAAGAAATTGAAGAGGTACACTGGACCGAACTCGGCATGCCGGAATCTCTGTGGGTATGCCGGGTAAAAGAGTTCGGCCCGCTGATCGTTTCCATCGATACTCACGGTAATAACCTTATTGCCGAAAACAAAAAGCTGTTCGCTGAACGTCGCGATCCTATCGTCGAAGAAATCTGCGAGCACGTGCACTACATCAAATAACCCTCCCGGAGGGGCATAACGCCTCTCCCTCTTCGCAGGGATACAACAATGGCACCTTTAGCTGGTTGGTGGCGATACCTGGCTCCGCTGGTGGTCATCGCCATTATTGCTGTTCTGCCCGTCCCCACCGGTCTTGAGAGTCACACCTGGCTCTATTTTGCCGTCTTTACCGGTGTGATTGTCGGGCTTATTCTGGAACCTGTACCGGGCGCGGTGGTGGCGATGATTGGCATTTCGATCATCGCTGTCCTTTCACCGTGGCTGCTGTTCAGTCCGGAGCAACTCGCGCAGGACGGTTTTAAATTTACCGCCAAATCACTGTCGTGGGCGGTATCTGGATTCTCAAACTCGGTCATCTGGCTGATCTTCGCGGCCTTTATGTTTGGTACCGGCTATGAGAAAACCGGCCTTGGTCGGCGAATCGCGCTGATGCTGGTGAAAAAGATGGGGCACCGGACGTTATTTCTCGGCTATGCGGTGATGTTCTCCGAACTTATCCTCGCTCCCGTCACGCCTTCCAACTCCGCGCGCGGAGCCGGAATAATCTACCCGATTATCCGCAACCTGCCGCCGCTGTATAACTCGCAGCCCAATAGCGCCAGTTCACGCTCCATTGGCTCGTACATCATGTGGATGGGCATTGTCGCTGACTGCGTTACCAGCGCTATTTTCTTAACGGCGATGGCACCGAATCTGCTGTTGATCGGCCTGATGAAAGGCGCGTCCCACACGGCGCTGAGCTGGGGCGACTGGTTCTTAGGCATGCTGCCGCTGAGCATTTTACTGGTGCTGATCGTGCCGTGGCTGGCGTACCTGCTGTATCCACCGGTACTGAAATCCGGCGATCAGGTTCCACGTTGGGCGGATACAGAGCTAAAAGCGATGGGACCGCTCTGCGCTCGCGAGAAAAAGATGCTGGTACTGATGGTCGGCGCGTTAGTGCTGTGGATCTTCGGCGGCGACTACATTGACGCCGCAATGGTCGGATACAGCGTGGTGGCGTTGATGCTGGTACTACGCATCATTAGCTGGGATGACATCGTCAGCAATAAAGCCGCATGGAACGTCTTTTTCTGGCTGGCCTCGCTGATAACGCTCGCCACCGGGCTCAATAACACCGGTTTTATTACCTGGTTCGGCAAGCTGCTGGCGGGAGGACTGAGCGGCTATTCGCCGATGATGGTGATGGTGGCGCTGATCGTGGTGTTCTATCTGCTGCGCTACTTCTTTGCCAGCGCCACGGCGTATACCTCTGCCCTCGCGCCGATGATGATTGCCGCCGCGCTGGCAATGCCGGAAATCCCGCTACCGGTCTTCTGCCTGATGGTCGGCGCCGCCATTGGCCTGGGCAGCATTCTGACCCCGTACGCCACCGGTCCTAGCCCTATCTACTACGGCAGCGGTTATTTGCCAACGGTGGATTACTGGCGACTCGGCGCTATTTTTGGCCTGATTTTCCTCGTGCTGCTGGTGATCACCGGTCTGATCTGGATGCCCCTCGTTTTACTGTAATCTCCCTTGGGCGGCATATTGTCGCCCCTTAATCCATAAGCTTCTCATATGATCGATTTCCCGATGCGCTGAGGCATACTTTTTTGTATGCAAACACCCTCATGCTGATAGGGGAAACGCTCTGGACACGGTTGCGCACGAGACACTCACACGAGGCTGGCAGGCCGAACTGGAACTGCATTTTTCCTGCACCGGGCACAAAACGGTGCTCCCCTCGGCGCGTCATCATGGTCCATTGACGGTTCAGCGCCCGTTTTACCCGGAAGGGGACGTCTGCCATCTCTATTTGCTGCATCCACCTGCGGGGATCGTTGGCGGGGATGAGCTCCATATTGCCGTCACGCTCGACGAAAACAGCCATGCGTTAATCACCCAGCCCGGCGCGGGCAAGTTTTATCGCAGCCGAGGGCCACAAGCGTTGCTGCGCCAGCATTTTACCCTCGCCTCGCACGCCACGCTGGAGTGGCTGCCGCAGGATACGATCCTCTTTCCCGGCGCCAACGCCGCTATTCAGACCGTCTTTAATCTGACATCCGCAAGCCGCCTGCTGGCCTGGGATCTGCTGTGTCTTGGCCGACCGGGTATGCAGGAAACTTTCAGCCACGGCATGCTGCAAAATCGCCTGGAAGTGTGGCGAGATGGGCTGCCGCTGCTGATAGAACGCTTGATATTGCAGGAGGGGAATCTGAGCGGTGTCGCGCATCATCCTTGGGTCGGCACGTTGCTGTGTTATCCGGCCAACGAACACATGCTGGAGGGCACGCGGGAGCGGCTTATGGCGCTTGGCGATTACGCCGGGGCAACGCTTAACGACTCGCTGCTGACAATCCGTTTTCTTGCTAACGACAACCTGGTTGTTCAGCGCGTTATGCGTGACATCTGGCAATTTTTGCGCCCGCTGCTGACACATAAAACGCCTGTACTACCGAGAATCTGGCAAACCTAAGAGAACCCTTATGGAACTGACCCCCAGAGAAAAAGATAAGTTGTTGCTGTTTACCGCCGCGCTGGTGGCGGAACGTCGCCTGGCCCGCGGGCTGAAGCTGAACTACCCGGAATCGGTGGCGCTGATTAGCGCTTTCATCATGGAAGGGGCGCGCGACGGGCAAACCGTGGCCGCGCTGATGGAGGACGGGCGTCACGTCCTGCGCCGCGATCAGGTGATGGAAGGCGTACCGGAAATGATCCCGGATATTCAGGTTGAAGCCACGTTTCCGGACGGATCGAAGCTGGTCACTGTCCACAACCCGATCGTCTAAGGAGCGGCAATGATCCCAGGTGAATATCAGATCGCAAAAGGCAGTATCGCACTTAATCAGGGGCGAGAGATCTGCACGATCGTGGTGGAAAATCATGGCGACAGGCCCATCCAGGTGGGATCGCACTATCACTTTTTCGAAGTGAACCCGGCGCTGCACTTTGACAGGCTGGCCGCACGCGGCTTTCGTCTGAACATTGCTGCGGGCACAGCGGTGCGTTTTGAGCCAGGACAAAAACGCGAAGTCGAACTGGTGCGCGTTGCTGGCGCACAAAGGATCGTGGGTTTTCGCAGCGAAGTGATGGGCGCGCTGGAGGCAGATAATGAGTGACATTTCCCGGCAGGCGTACGCCGACATGTTTGGCCCAACCACTGGCGATAAAGTGCGCCTGGCGGATACCGACCTGTGGATCGAAGTGGAAAAAGACTTCACCACCTACGGTGAAGAGGTCAAATTCGGCGGCGGAAAAGTGATCCGCGACGGCATGGGCCAGGGGCAAATGCGCGCCGATGCATGTGTGGATCTGGTGATAACCAACGCGCTGATCGTCGATCACTGGGGGATCGTGAAAGCGGATATTGGTATCAAAGCCGGCAGGATCTTCGCCATCGGAAAGGCAGGTAATCCCGATATTCAGCCCAACGTTACGATCCCGATAGGCGTGGGAACTGAAGTCATCGCCGGGGAAGGCAAGATCGTCACCGCAGGCGGCGTGGATACGCATATTCACTGGATCTGCCCACAGCAGGCGCAAGAGGCGCTGGTTTCCGGCGTGACGACGATGATCGGCGGCGGCACCGGTCCGGCCGCGGGCACTCACGCCACCACCTGTACGCCGGGTCCGTGGTACATCGCACGCATGCTGCAGGCGGCAGACACGTTACCAGTTAACATCGGTTTACTGGGCAAAGGTAACGGCTCAAATCCTGACGCCTTGCGCGAGCAAATCACCGCGGGCGCAATTGGCCTGAAAATCCATGAAGACTGGGGTGCCACGCCCGCCGCTATTGACTGCGCACTGACCGTGGCCGACGAAATGGACATCCAGGTCGCGCTGCACAGTGACACGCTCAATGAGTCCGGTTTCGTGGAAGATACGCTGGCGGCGATTGGCGATCGCACCATTCATACTTTTCACACCGAAGGCGCGGGCGGCGGTCATGCGCCGGATATCATCACCGCCTGCGCGCATCCGAATATCCTGCCCTCCTCTACGAACCCGACGCTGCCCTATACCATCAACACCATCGACGAGCATCTCGACATGCTGATGGTTTGCCACCATCTCGATCCAGATATCGCCGAAGACGTAGCCTTTGCCGAATCACGCATTCGCCGGGAAACGATCGCTGCCGAAGATGTGCTGCATGACATTGGCGCCTTTTCCCTGACCTCGTCCGATTCACAGGCAATGGGGCGCGTGGGCGAAGTGATCCTGCGCACCTGGCAGGTGGCACACCGTATGAAGGCGCAGCGTGGACCTTTGGCAGAAGAAACCGGCGACAACGACAACCTGCGCGTTAAACGCTACGTCGCCAAATACACCATCAATCCGGCGCTAACCCACGGTATCGCCCATGAAGTCGGCTCCGTTGAACCTGGCAAACTGGCCGATCTGGTGTTGTGGTCACCGGCATTCTTTGGCGTAAAACCGGCGACGATCGTTAAAGGCGGGATGATCGTCTGTGCGCCGATGGGCGACATCAATGCCTCGATTCCCACCCCACAGCCGGTGCATTACCGCATGATGTTCGGCGCACTTGGCGCAGCGCGGCATCACACCCGGCTGACCTTTATTTCGCAGGCCGCTGATGCGCAAAACATCGCGCAGCAGCTCAACCTGCAAAGCGCCATCGCCGTCGTTAAAGGCTGCAGAACAGTGAAAAAGGCCAACATGATCCACAACGACCTGCAACCCAATATCACCGTCGATGCCCAGACCTACGAGGTGCGTATTGATGGCGAACTGATTACCAGCGAACCGGCAAACGTTTTGCCGATGGCACAACGCTATTTTCTGTTTTGAGGAGTGACGATGATCTACCTGACCCAACGCCTTGACCACGCTCACTGCGTCACCGCAAGCGTCACGCTACCCATTGATATGCGGGTAAAAAGTCGTGCCAGAGTGGCGCTGAACGACGGTCGCGAAGCCGGGCTGATGCTACCGCGCGGTTTGCTGTTACGCGGTGGCGACCTGCTGACCACCGACGATGGCAGCGAGGTGATCGAAGTGATCGCCGCGCCGGAGTCGGTTTCCGTGGTGCGCTGCGCCGATCCTTTCCTACTCGCCAAAGCCTGTTATCACCTCGGCAATCGCCACGTTCCGCTGCAAATCCTGCCGGATGAGCTGCGCTACCACCACGATCATGTGCTGGACGCCATGCTGCGCCAGTTCAACCTCGAGGTGACGTTCGCTCAACTACCGTTTGAACCGGAAGCAGGCGCTTATGCCAGTGAATCACACGGGCATCATCACGGCCATGCGCACTGATGCATAACACCCAACAGTTGCGTCTGATGCAGCTCGCCAGCAGCGCACTCCCGGTGGGGTCGTTTACCTGGTCCCAGGGTCTGGAATGGGCGGTGGAGATTGGCTGGGTGAAAAGCGTCGATGACTTCTCTGACTGGCAAATTCAACAGATGGAGCAGAACTTTTTTACCGTCGACCTACCGCTGCTGGCGAGACTGTATCGCGCCTGCGAGCAGGACGATCTCGACGCCGCGCGCCGCTGGAGCGCTTACCTGTTGGCCTGCCGGGAAACTCGCGAACTGCGGGATGAAGAACGCAGTCGGGGCGCGGCGTTTACGCGGCTGGTCACCGACTGGGAGGCGGATTGCTCGCGAGAGTGGCGCACTCTCTTCACCGACAGCCAATTCTGCGGCATGGCCTGGCTGGCCGTGCGCTGGAGAATTCCCCTGACCGAACTGGCGTTAAGCCTCGGCTACAGCTGGATTGAGAGCGCTGTGATGGCTGGCGTCAAGCTGGTTCCTTTTGGACAACAGGCGGCCCAGCGTTTGATTATTGCGCTCTGCGATCGCTATGCGCAGGGTCTGGCACAGGCGCTGGCGACGCCTGACGCCAGTCTCGGCTCCGCAACGCCGTTGGCCGCTATCGCGTCTGCCCGGCATGAAACCCAATATTCCCGATTATTCCGCTCCTGAGGAGAAAAAATGAGTAACTACAAGCATCCCCTGCGTGTGGGCGTTGGCGGCCCGGTCGGCTCCGGCAAAACGGCGCTGCTGGAAGCGTTATGCAAATCCATGCGCAGCAGCTATCAACTGGCGGTGGTGACCAACGATATCTACACCAAAGAAGATCAGCGCATTCTCACCGAGGCGGGCGCACTGGAGCCAGACCGGATCGTCGGTGTGGAAACCGGCGGCTGCCCGCATACCGCCATCCGCGAAGATGCGTCGATGAATCTGGCTGCCGTAGAGGCGCTGAGCGAAAAATTCGGCAATCTGGATCTGATTTTTGTCGAAAGCGGTGGCGATAACCTGAGCGCCACCTTCAGTCCGGAATTAGCGGATCTGACGATCTATGTGATCGACGTTGCCGAAGGCGAGAAGATCCCGCGTAAAGGCGGTCCGGGGATCACTAAATCCGATTTTCTGGTTATCAATAAAACCGATCTGGCTCCCTACGTCGGCGCCTCGCTGGAGGTGATGGAACGCGATACCCTGCGTATGCGCGGGGAGCGTCCATGGACGTTCAGCAATTTAAAATCCGGAGAGGGTCTGGAAAAAATTATCGCGTTTCTGGAAGAGAAAGGAATGCTGCGGATGTAGCGTCTTGCCCGGTAACATTGCGCCACCGGGCAAAAAATCACGCCGCCGGTAATTCCGCCAGCGGCCAGCGTGGGCGCACGGTTACGCCAAGATCCGCCGTTGCGCCCGCTTTAAAACGCACCATGCCCGCGTAGGCGATCATCGCCCCGTTGTCGGTACAAAATTCCGGACGCGCGTAAAATACTTCGCCACGACGTTTTTGCATCATTTCAGCCAATTTTGCGCGCAGCGTACGGTTCGCGCTCACGCCCCCCGCCATCACCAGACGTTTAAAACCGGTTTGATCCAACGCGCGTTTGCACTTGATCATCAGCGTATCAACTACCGCATCTTCAAAGGCACGGGCGATATCTGCGCGCGTCTGATCGTCATTTTCGTTATTACGAATGGTATTCGCGGCAAAGGTTTTCAGCCCGGAGAAGCTGAAATCCAGCCCCGGACGATCGGTCATCGGGCGCGGGAAGACAAAACGTTTTTCAACGCCTTGCGAGGCCAGCTTTGACAGCATTGGACCGCCAGGATAATCCAGTCCCAGCAGCTTGGCGGTTTTGTCGAACGCTTCGCCAGCAGCATCATCAATCGATTCGCCGAGTAATTCATACTGACCGATACCGGTGACGCTGATCAGCTGCGTGTGACCGCCAGAAACCAGCAGCGCGACGAACGGAAAAGCAGGCGGATTATCTTCCAGCATCGGCGCCAGCAGATGACCCTCCATGTGGTGCACAGGAATTGCTGGTACGCCCCAGGCGAACGCCAGCGAACGTCCTACGGTTGCGCCAACCAGCAGCGCGCCAACCAAACCAGGACCTGCGGTATACGCCACCGCATCAATCTCTTTTGTCGTCAGTCCCGCCTCTTTCAGCGCGGCCTGGATCAGCGGTACGGTTTTACGTACGTGATCGCGCGAGGCCAGTTCTGGCACTACGCCGCCGTAGTCAGCGTGTAATTTCACCTGACTATACAATTGGTTGGCTAAAAGACCTTTTTCATCGTCGTAAATGGCGATGCCGGTTTCATCGCAGGATGTTTCAATACCCAGTACACGCATGACTTGTTTTACCTCGCTCTATTACCGCGCAGTGTAGGACCAATGCGGGTTGATGTAAAACTTTGTTCGCCCCAGGAGTTCCGCTCGTGTATACTCCTTGTCCTTATAAAAGTCCCTTTCAAAATCGCGTCGGTGCTTTACAAAGCAGCAGCAATTGCAGTAAAATTCCGCACCATTTTGAAATAAGCTGGCGTTGATGCCAGCGGCAAACCGAATTTATTAAAGGTGAGAGTTACATGCCGGTAATTAAAGTACGTGAAAACGAGCCGTTCGACGTAGCACTGCGTCGCTTCAAGCGTTCATGCGAAAAAGCAGGTGTTCTGGCGGAAGTTCGTCGTCGTGAGTTCTATGAAAAACCGACTACCGAACGTAAGCGCGCTAAAGCTTCTGCTGTGAAACGTCACGCGAAGAAACTGGCTCGCGAAAACGCACGCCGTACTCGTCTGTACTAATCTATTGAGAGCCAAAGCTCTCAATTCAGACTGAGTTGTAGTTGTAAGGCCGTGCTTCCGGAAGGAATGCGCGGCTTATTTTCGTTTATACACGTCATCATTCAAGCTGCCTCAGTGTTGGCTGCAGTCGCTCACCCCAGTCACGTACTACTGTACGCTCCTGAGGATTCGCTTCCTTGCCGCCTTGATGCATCCTGAATGATTTTGTGTATATGAGTCATCAAAAAACAGGGGCTTATGGCTGGACGAATTCCTCGCGTTTTTATCAATGACCTGCTGGCAAGAACCGACATCGTCGATCTCATCGACGCGCGGGTAAAGCTGAAAAAGCAGGGCAAAAATTATCACGCGTGCTGTCCGTTCCATAACGAAAAAACCCCCTCTTTCACCGTAAACGGTGAAAAACAGTTTTATCACTGCTTTGGGTGTGGCGCGCATGGCAACGCCGTCGACTTTCTCATGAACTACGACAAGCTCGAGTTTGTGGAAACCGTCGAAGAACTGGCCGCAATGCACAACCTTGAAGTGCCCTATGAAGCAGGCAGTGGCCCCAGTCAGATAGAGCGCCATCAACGGCAAAGCCTTTATCAATTGATGGATGGCCTGAACACTTTTTATCAACAGTCTTTGATGCAACCCGCCGCTACCCCTGCGCGCCAATACCTGGAAAAGCGAGGATTAAGTAGCGACGTTATCACCCGTTTTGCTATTGGTTTTGCGCCCCCCGGCTGGGACAACGTCCTGAAACGGTTTGGCGGCAATGCTGAAAATCGCAAATCGCTGGTTGATGCGGGGATGTTGGTCACCAACGATCAGGGACGCAGTTACGATCGCTTCCGCGAACGGGTGATGTTCCCCATCCGCGACAAACGTGGTCGGGTCATTGGTTTTGGTGGACGCGTGCTGGGCGATGCCCTGCCGAAGTATCTGAACTCCCCGGAAACCGATATTTTCCATAAAGGTCGCCAGCTGTATGGTCTTTATGAAGCCCAGCAGGATAACGCCGATCCACAGCGTCTGTTAGTGGTAGAAGGCTATATGGATGTGGTGGCGCTGGCGCAATACGGCATTAACTACGCCGTGGCATCCCTTGGGACGTCAACCACCGCCGATCACATCCAACTGTTGTTCCGCGCAACGAACAACGTAATTTGCTGTTACGACGGCGACCGTGCCGGACGCGACGCAGCATGGCGCGCGCTGGAAACCGCACTGCCCTATATGACAGACGGACGCCAGCTACGCTTTATGTTTTTACCTGACGGCGAAGATCCCGATACGCTGGTGCGCAAAGAAGGGAAAGAGGCCTTTGAAGCCCGGATGGAGCAGGCGCTGCCGCTCTCTGCGTTTTTATTTAACAGCCTGTTGCCGCAGGTGGATTTGAGTACCCCAGACGGACGCGCACAGCTCAGCACGCTGGCATTACCGCTGATTACTCAAGTACCAGGCGAAACGTTGCGCATTTACCTGCGACAGGAGTTGGGAAACAAGCTCGGCATTCTGGATGACAGCCAGCTTGAACGTTTAATGCCAAAACTGGCAGAAAATGGGGCTTCCCGCCCTGTTCCACAGCTAAAACGTACGACCATGCGTATACTTATAGGGTTGCTGGTGCAGAACCCGGAGCTCGCCCCGCTGGTTCCACCGTTAGGCGCACTGGATAGCAATAAGCTGCCTGGACTTGGCTTATTCAGAGAACTGGTCAACACTTGTCTGGCTCAGCCAGGTCTGACCACCGGGCAACTTTTAGAACACTATCGTGGCACAAATGATGCTGCGACCCTTGAAAAACTGTCGATGTGGGACGATATAGCAGATAAAGAT
This sequence comes from Citrobacter sp. Cf125, assembly GCF_030333935.1. NCBI lineage: Bacteria > Pseudomonadati > Pseudomonadota > Gammaproteobacteria > Enterobacterales > Enterobacteriaceae > Citrobacter > Citrobacter sp. Cf125. Next base: position 511,689 of record NZ_JAOWEY010000023.1, read on the forward strand.
ATCGCAGAAAAAACCTTCACCGACTCACTCAACCATATGTTTGATTCGATGCTTGAACTGCGCCAGGAAGAGTTGATAGCTCGTGAGCGCACACACGGTTTAAGCAGCGAAGAACGCCGGGAACTCTGGACGCTGAACCAGGAACTGGCCAAGAAATAAGAGAAAGACAAAACAAAGACAAAATCATTCGCGTTGTATCAAGGCAGCAAGTAAACGAACGCAGCTAACGCAGAGACAACGTGAAAGATGAAGTATTTAACGGCTTAACTGCCGAATATCGATCGGGAAGCCCCCGACAGCCGCACGGAGAGGCAGCGGCAAAATATAAGTATGCCCTCGTTTTGCCGTTGGCGGTTTTACCGCCCAACACCAATCAAACGAATTAAGTGTGGATACCGTCTTATGGAGCAAAACCCGCAGTCACAGCTGAAGCTTCTTGTCCAACGTGGTAAGGAGCAAGGCTATCTGACCTATGCCGAGGTCAATGACCATCTGCCGGAAGATATCGTCGATTCAGATCAAATCGAAGACATCATCCAAATGATCAATGACATGGGTATTCAGGTGATGGAAGAAGCACCTGATGCCGATGATCTGCTGCTTGCTGAAACCTCCAACAGCACCGATGAAGACGCGGAAGAAGCGGCTGCCCAGGTTCTGTCCAGCGTTGAGTCCGAAATCGGTCGTACAACTGACCCGGTCCGCATGTACATGCGTGAAATGGGTACCGTTGAACTGTTAACCCGCGAAGGCGAAATCGACATCGCTAAACGCATCGAAGACGGGATTAACCAGGTTCAATGCTCCGTTGCCGAATACCCGGAAGCTATCACCTACCTGCTTGAGCAGTACGATCGCGTAGAAGCTGAAGAAGCACGTCTTTCCGATCTGATCACTGGCTTTGTCGATCCAAACGCGGAAGAAGACATGGCGCCCACGGCGACCCACGTCGGTTCTGAACTCTCTCAGGAAGAGATGGATGACGATGAAGACGAAGATGAAGAAGATGGCGACGACGACAGCAGCGATGACGACAACAGCATCGACCCTGAGTTAGCGCGTGAAAAATTCGGTGAACTGCGTACTCAGTACGAAATCACTCGCGACACCATCAAAGCGAAAGGCCGCAGCCATGCTGCCGCGCAGGAAGAAATTCAGAAGCTGTCCGAAGTGTTCAAACAGTTCCGCCTGGTGCCGAAGCAGTTCGACTACCTGGTAAACAGCATGCGCGTCATGATGGACCGCGTGCGTACTCAGGAACGTCTGATCATGAAGCTCTGCGTTGAGCAGTGCAAAATGCCGAAGAAAAACTTCATCACCCTGTTCACTGGCAACGAAACCAGCGAAACCTGGTTCAACGCGGCAATCGCGATGAACAAACCGTGGTCTGAAAAACTGCACGATGTGGCAGATGACGTTCACCGCGGCCTGCAGAAACTGCAGCAGATTGAAGAAGAAACCGGCCTGACCATCGAGCAGGTTAAAGATATCAACCGTCGCATGTCCATCGGTGAAGCGAAAGCCCGCCGTGCGAAAAAAGAGATGGTTGAAGCGAACTTACGTCTGGTTATCTCTATCGCTAAAAAATACACCAACCGTGGCCTGCAGTTCCTGGATCTGATTCAGGAAGGTAACATCGGTCTGATGAAAGCGGTTGATAAGTTTGAATACCGTCGTGGTTACAAGTTCTCCACCTATGCAACCTGGTGGATCCGTCAGGCGATCACCCGTTCGATCGCGGATCAGGCGCGTACCATCCGTATCCCGGTACATATGATTGAGACCATTAACAAGCTCAACCGTATCTCCCGTCAGATGCTGCAAGAGATGGGCCGCGAGCCTACGCCGGAAGAACTGGCTGAACGCATGCTGATGCCGGAAGACAAGATCCGTAAAGTGCTGAAGATCGCTAAAGAGCCTATCTCCATGGAAACGCCGATCGGCGACGATGAAGATTCGCATCTGGGTGATTTCATCGAGGATACCACCCTCGAGCTGCCGCTGGACTCTGCGACCACCGAGAGCCTGCGTGCCGCAACGCACGATGTTCTGGCGGGCCTCACCGCCCGTGAAGCGAAAGTTCTGCGTATGCGTTTCGGTATCGATATGAACACCGACCACACGCTGGAAGAAGCCGGTAAACAGTTCGACGTTACCCGTGAACGTATCCGTCAGATCGAAGCGAAAGCGCTGCGTAAACTGCGCCACCCGAGCCGCTCTGAAGTACTGCGTAGCTTCCTCGACGATTAATCGTTTCTGTTATTAAGAAGCTCCCTCCGGGGAGCTTTTTTTTTTGGGATTTTCCGCAGTGTACAAAAATTGGTAGGGGGCATTGCCTATACATGCAATTGTAAATGATATTTATTTTCATTATCATTTTCTTTTCGTAAACAACTGTAAAGAAAAATGACATGAATTTAAAAACATTAAAAAATCAGTCCCTCTGCGCGCTTGCGATTTCACTGGCACTTTATACCGGTTCAGCCCTGGCAAAAGACTTTACTGAGGATCAGTTCGCCTCTCAGACGCTTGGTCATGGCGTTTACGAACTGGCTTATGACGCCGGACAACAGGCTATCTATGCAGCCTCTGCCCCCTCTTTCGACAAAGATAAAACCGCCGGTGAAGTGTTCCTGTTTTCAACTGAATCATTAAAAGTCGATGAGCGGATCGCCACCGAACGCCGTCCTTTTGCGGTCTCACTGGATGAACCTAACCACATTCTCTGGCTAGGTAATGCGCTGGATGGCTCACTGACCCTGCTGGATACCCGCACCCATAAAGAAGTGAAAATGCTTCAGCTTGCAGACGAAGAAAATAAAGCCCACGTTCGTGAAGTGGTGCTCGACAAGAAGCACCACCGTCTGTATGTCTCCGGTATTGGCAGTGAAAATAAAGGTGTGCTGTGGGTTGTCGACACGCATAACCAGAAACTATTACACGCCCTCAAAGGGATGGATCCGGTCGGTTTCGCCGTTGATGAAGCTGGCGATAAAGTTTACGCCGTCACTGGCAAAGGCGAACTGGTTACCCTGGATGGCAAAACGTCGCAGGTTCTGTCGCGTGTGAAGGTTGACCCCTCCGAGCCGAAGCATTACTTCCTGAACATCGCGTTGAACACGGCCAAAGGCGTCGGATTTATCGCCGATACCAACACCGCCGACGTGCTGGTAGTCCAACTGGACAGCGGTAAAATTGTTCACCGCGTTCCCACGCCAAACTCTATCGCTGCGGTCTATAACCCTGCCCGCAACGAAGTGTATGTTACCCATCGCAATGCCCGTCAGATTAGCGTTATCGATGCCAACACTTACAGCCTGAAGCACACCATCAAAACGGCAGCAATGCCAAACAGCATGGTGCTTTCTCCTGACAGCAAAACGCTCTTCGTTAGCGTGAAGCAGGATGAAAAAGCCAACAAGGCTGACTATGTACTCAAGCTCGATTTAACCCAGTTCTGAGGAATGCGTTGTGATTAACCAGACTCGTACCGCGCTGGCGATTTCGCTCGCCCTTGCCAGCCTCCCGGCGACCGTTTTCGCCGAAGAAACCACACCAGATAATGAAGATCAACTGGTGGTCACCGCCACCGGTTTCGCACAGGAACGCCGTGAGGCACCGGCGACCATCTCCGTCGTCGGCGAGAAAGAACTGAACACCCGCTCTAACCAGAACGTCACCGAAGCCCTTCGCGAGATGCCCGGCGTATTGGTGGGTAATGGCAACGGTAGCCTTGCCACAGGCGATGTGCAGATGCGCGGAATGGACTCGACCTATACCTCCTACATGGTCAACGGCATCAAACAAGGCACCCGCGAATCGCGTCCTTACGGACACCATATCGGGACAGAGGCTGCCTTTTTACCGCCGCTTGCTGCTATCGAGCGAATAGAGGTGATTCGCGGACCGATGTCCTCACTGTATGGCTCTGACTCCATCGGCGGCGTGGTCAACGTCATCACCAAAAAAGGCTACAACCTCGATAAATGGACGGGTGTGCTGGAAGATAACTACTTCCTGCAAGAGAAGAGCGAGTACGGTAACACCAACCAGACTAATGTCTTCCTGATGGGGCCAATTATCCCCAGCAAGCTCGGGGTGAGCGTAGCGGCGGATTATCTTGATCGCCGTGATGACGACAGCATCTCCGATGAGCGCTTTGTGAAGCACCAGGCTGGCAATCTGGATGCCACCATCAACATGTCGCCGACCGACACCCAACTTTGGGATTTGAACGTCGTCAAAGGGCATCAGGTAAAATCACACAATGATAAAGCCTGGCAATGGGACTTTGACCGCGATGCCGCTTCACTTGCGCAGCATGCCTGGTACGGCGACGATCTGCTGGAAGTGAAGAACTTCATCAGCTACGAAAACGCTAAAACCGAGTATCGTGTGCCGGGCATGAGTTCGCAGTTCATTAAGCAGAAAAACTATGAAGCCAACAGCGCGAACACCTTTACGCTGGGCGACCATAAGTTGACGCTGGGGATCAACTTCACCCGTAATGAGCTGGACGACACTTTCGGCATCGAAAACAAAGAAGTGCCGGGCATAACGCCAGTCAGCAAGATCACCCGTGACGGCTGGGCCATCTTCGCGGAAGATGCCTGGATGATGGTTCCGGACTTCACCCTCACCACCTCGGCGCGTCTCGATCACGACAGCTACTTTGGCTACCACGTCACGCCAAAACTCTACGGTAACTGGACGATTGACGAAAACTGGGCGCTGAAGGGCGGCGTATCGGCGGGCTATAAAAAACCGGACCTGCGTGAGAACAATGAAGGTTTCACCAGCGTCTACGGTTCGTATCCGTATTCCTTCATTGGGATCGGTAACGATGACCTGAAACCTGAGCAGAGCGTCAACACCGAGCTGGGCGTCTACTGGCAACAGGACACACTGGCACTGGATGCAACCGTGTTCTTCACCAAATTCAAGGACAAGATCAGCGACTACACCATCTGTACCGCAACGGCCACGCAGAAGTGCATTTACAACGGGTATGAAGCGGAAGAAGTCTCGCAGTATTTCAACGTCAGCGACGCGGAAATCTATGGCCTGGAGCTGAACGGCGACTGGCAGGTCACTACTGCGCTGAAAGCGAACGCGAACTACACCTATACCCACAGCGAGCAAAAGAGTGGTCAGTACAAGGGAGAGGCACTGAACGAGTTCCCGACGAGCATGGCCAACCTGTCTCTGACATGGAATGCACTTAACGATCTTGAACTGTGGAGCAAAGCCAGCTGGCGCAGCAATACGCCTGACATCGGCAAATCAACGTCAACCGACGCCTATGCGCTGGTCGATTTAGGGGCACGCTACCATCTCAACAAGAGAATCACATTGATGGCGGGGGTTTATAACCTGTTCGACGTGAACCCAATCTACAAAACGTCCTATAACCAGTCTTCCATCCTGGAAGGACGCCGCTACAACATGGGCGCACGCTTCGAGTTCTGACAGTGACGCCGGAGCCTAAGGCTCCGGCAGTTACAGGCCGCGCGCCTTCAACGCCACATTCACTTCCCGATACGCCTCTACCAGTTTATCCAGCGTGATCCGGCTTAACCCGCTGGGATTCGGCAATACCCATATTTGCGTCGCGCCAATGGTCAGCGTCTGTTTTCCCCACTGCGCCCCACGCTGGCTAAGCCCCTGCTCAAATGCCTGCTTCCCGAGGATAGCGAGCGCGGCTGGCTGATACTCTTCTATTTTCTCAATAAGCAGACGACCGCCGTTGCGCATCTCCAGGAGCTTGACTTCATTGGCTTGTACCGTTGGTCTGTCGACAAACTTAGTCACGCCGCAGCGGAAATCCAGCAGATGCTGTGCCTCTTCAGGTTTAAGCTGGCGATCGGTGAACCCCGCCTGATGGATAACCTTCCAGAAGCGATTAGCGGGATGTGCAAAGGGGAATCCTGTACCTGCGGAAGATAACCCCGGATTGATGCCGCAAAATACCACCCGCAGCCCCGGTGCCAGTATGTCCTTAACCATAATTACTCCGAACAATACATCAGAGGAACAAGTATAACGGACTGAAAATACATTGTTTATAAAAACAGCATCCGTACGCTTATGTCTGGATTGCAACGCGGAGTTACTTTATAATCCACCGCCACGGCCCCTTAGCTCAGTGGTTAGAGCAGGCGACTCATAATCGCTTGGTCGCTGGTTCAAGTCCAGCAGGGGCCACCAAATTTTAGCTTTAAAATCATATAATTAAGCCACTCGAAAGAGTGGCTTTTTTGTTATCTCCCTTTTAAGTGGCGATAAAATGGCGATTCACTAGAAGCTGTAGGCGCTTTGCTAAAAGCAAAAAAAGGCAGAGTCCGTTTCCAGACTCTGCCCCTTCATTGTTATCTCGCAGAACTTTGGTTAATCACTGTGACATTATTATGCACATTAACAACCGTCACATTAATCAAAGGGTTCACTAAAAGGTTGCCCTTATCGCCTTGCCCTTGAAACGCTCCAGATACAGACAATAGCAACGTGATTAGCGTTGCCGGCAATCCGATCTTTTTCCTGCTCGAAGTTTTTACTTTTTTTGGCATATTAACCTCCTGGTTAAAGGAGGCTGTATCTCAAAAGATAGCGTTAGGGGCCGCAAAAATACTTAAGAGCGACCAAAGGATCAACTTGCAGTCTCACAGCCTCGATAAGAAGCCACAATCCTAAAAATTAGAACCCCACCAAACCGTGCCACCGGCGAGCGGCCTATTGAAATCTATGGTGCTGCCTAAATTATAGGCAACAACCTTACTGCTAACCGTTTCTTGTACGTCAAACAGATAGTTATGGAATGCCAGTAACAAATGTGCCCGTCAAACCACTCTACCATTCGGCGTCAAAAGCCTAAACAGGCTTTAGTCTAGTCGGAACTTACCCGACAAGGAATTTCGCTACCTAGGACCGTCTACGGTTTAACAAACGAGATCAATAACATCTAATGTTGTGAAACATACTAGGCAAGTTACCTTTAGCGCGTGCATTATAGGATCTTTCCCCTCGGTTCGTCCAAAGTCTTTTAAAGCATAATTTTGATTTTGCGGTGCTCATTCTCAAAGCCTATCAATGTGATGGGTTGACGTATCCTTAAGTGTGTTCGAAAATACATCTGATCAACTTGCAGTCTCACAGCTTTTTATCAATGGGAGCCAAACCATTTGTGAAACGGTTGTGATAAGGAAACTGGCAGCCAAGCTAGTTCCCCTGAAAAAAACCCCATCACATGATGGGGTTTTTTTCAGGCTCGATAAATTTGAATTCGACAATAGAGTGCTTACAGCCATAACAGATGCTGGCCTGTTGTTGACGGGTGTGCCGGTGCGGGATTTACGTTGCCGGGAGTTACAATCAACCTCTCTACCGACTCCATTGTCACAAACGTACAACTACAATTTATGTTGGTGCATTGGTGATAACGTTCTTTAGTATTCTCACTAAGATAGCGACTTGTGCGTGCATGCGCAGCATGCTGGCATTTCGGACAATGGAACATAAAACGCCCTCAATTCACAAATGGTGAATCAATCATACTAATTTATTCACTATTTGAGAATAAATTTATTCTTCCTCATCCTCAGCATCGTACTCAACATCAGAAATTTTAACCTCAAGCTCTAAGCCCGTCGTGAAGCCACTCCCGTTAAGGTTGTGCACCACACGGCTGATTATCCATGCCTGCTCGTCTATCACGCGCTTAAAGCCTTTCACGGCCACCGGCGTTTCAGGAAATAAATCAGCCCGGCCAGTGGCAAGCGTAATGGAAAATTCCGCCACGCCTCGCTGTATCTTGTCCCACTTTGCCTGAGCCGCGCGCATGGCCTGCGCCTTTGTGGCATAGATGGTCGTGAGCTCAAGAACGTTGTCAGACTCTCCGGCCATATACTCACCTTCCCGCGCTTCCTGCGCCTTTTTCTCTCTGGCCTTTGTCGATGTTTTAGCGGCTTTCGGGTGCTGCAGCGCACGCAGATGCTGCTCTTTGGGTTTACGTTTGAGCTTCACCTTTTGCTTTTGTGGTTTCGGGTCTTTGGTATGCAGCCATTTCGCCGTCACGCCGGTGTAAGCCTCCCGGTCTGCAATGGCGAACTGATGGCGGTCGCCATCCCCACGCTCGACGGTCATTTGGGGGATAGGCTTACCACTGGCCGTCATCGCACTACCGGCTTTAAGGAATAATAATTTCCCGGCTTTCACCGACACGGATGCACCGTTACGCTCAGCAAGTCGGGACAAAAACGCCGCGTCGGATTCCTGCGTCTGGTCGATATGGGGAATAGCGATGGCTTTCAGGGCGTCAGCAACACTGGCCGTCAGCTTATTACGCTGCGCGATGGTCTCCACAATCACCCCAAGCGTGGTGTCGTGCCATGACTGCTCGCGTCTGGAGTTCAGCGTCCCGCGAAAATCGGCGCTGCGCCCCCGGATAGTTAGCGTATCAGGCGCGCCCCGGTGCTCGATTTCATCGACCGTGAAACTCCCCTTGTTGACCAGTGCGGAGCCCTGCCAGCCCAGCCACAGCGTCAGTGATGCCCCGCGCGGCGGCAGCTCAACCAGCCCGTCAGTATCATCGAGCGCGATATCGAGCTGGTCAGCCTCGAATCCGCGATTGTCGGTCATAGTCAGGCCGATAAGCCGGTCACTGAAATTCTGCGTGATATCCTCCCCGTCCAGCGTGAGCATATACGCAGGGGCAACACGCGCCCCTGCCTGAATATTCATTCCCGTTATCATCCTGCCAGCCCTCCCGCCCATTCACTGGCAGACGTGACCAGATTATCCGCCTGCGTTTTCAGGTCGCCATACATGGCCGCGAGCGACTCGTCGACGCGTTTCAGGGACAGAGTGAACTCGATTTTTCTCGCTGCACCGTCGCTGAAAAGCTCGGTGTGGTTATGAGTCACTTTATCGATAACGTACATCCCGTGGATCATGCCGGTTCCGTCAATCAGCGGCCACGCACGCCCCTCATCGGCCATCAGCTCAATGGCCTGCAACGACAGACGCCCACCGGTGATTTCAGGGTACAGCGTCCCCGACAGGGTGCGCGAGGTTTCCCCCTCTCCGAGAAACTGATAAGCCGGTCGCCTGCCGATACGGTCATTGGACACCCAGCGGTAGTCCTTCGAATACTGCATCGACTGATGCGGCAGGGTGCGCCGTTCAAACACAAAAAAGCCCAGCACCATTAACATTTGTCCCCCTCTCTCAGTCGAGTCTCATGTTGGATCGCTGACGCGCGCGCTTTTCACGGTCAAGTTTGTCGACGGCATCGCGGAGCTGGCGGTCAAGGTCTCTCCCCGGCGCAACGCCACCCTGCAGGGTGATGTTATATTCGCTTTTGCTCTGGTCGATATAAGAGCGACCAGCAGGCGCCGTGACCGGCTGATACGCCTGATACCGGCCATAACTCGCTGTCGCAGGGATATACCCGCCACCCGGTGAAGCCTTATCCGCTTTGGCTGCAGTCTGGTCGAGGTCGGTCGATTCTTTTTTGATAACGCCGAGTTTCTCCAGCAGCCAGTCAACCTTGCCGCTCAGGCTGTTAAACAGGTTGAGCGGCGTCATCAGCGCATCAGCCAGCGCCTGACCAAACGCCACGCCGACATTTTTGCAACTGTCGAGCGTGTCCTGCGTGGCTTTCACCGGTGCAAGCAGGTCTTTAAACCACTGGCAGACAACGCCCAGCTTTTCCGCAATGGCATCAAACACCGGCGCGAGCGGGGTGAACATCGTCCCCACCGGGGCAAAGGCGGCTTTCAGCCCCTCCACCACCCCCGAGAAAAATGCGCCAATCGGCTCCCAGTATTTACGGATAAGCAGCGCCCCGGCCACCACCGCCCCGGCAACCGCCAGCACCGGCAGACTTATTGCGCCAATAGCCGTGACAATCGCGCCGCCGACCGTACTGAAAACCACCCCGAGCACGCCAGCCGCCGCAATGATGGCATTAATCCCCATCACCACTGGCCATGCGATAAGGCCAATCCCGCCCATCACACCAATAAGCGCCAGCGCACCCCCGACCACCACGCCGAGGGTGGTCGCCAGCACCTTATTTTTCTGGATCCAGCCGTCGAGTCTGAGCACATACTGCGTGGCCGTCTGCGTCAGCTTACGCAGTGAGCCCTCCTGCTGGTCAAACAGGTCAGTCCCGACCGCCTCATAGGCTGACTGAAATTCTTTGAAGTCGCCGCCGAGGTTATCCTGCATAACCTTAACCAGCTCCTCAGTCTTGCCGTCCGAGGCTTTAAACGCGGCGGTGAGCTTATCGAGCTTGCCGGTTGAGGCCGCCGTCATCAGCACGGCGGCCGCCGAGCTGGCCTCCTCCCCGAAAATGGTTTTCATGTATTCGGCGCGCTGACCCGTCCCGAGATTATTTTTCTCAAAACTGCGCTGCATTTCTTTCAGGATGGAAAATATCGGGCGCGTGTTGCCCTTGCTGTCGGAGGTTTTCACCCCGAGCTCTTTGATGGCGTCATAGGTTTTGCCGGTAGGTGCCTGCAGTCGACTCATAACGGCACGGCTTCCCGTTCCCGCCATCGAGCCGGTGATTTTGGAGTCATGCAGCGCCCCCACCATCGCGGCGGTTTCCTCGATACTCACCCCGGCATTTTTCGCCACCGGCGCGGCATAGGTCAGCGCATCGCTCATCCCGTCAAAGTCGGCGGCGGTTTTGTTCATCGTCATCGAGAGAACATCGCCAATATGCGCGACCTTGTCATTTGAGAGCTGAAACGCTGATTTCATCCCGGTCAGCAGCGCGGCGTTCTCTTCCATCGTGCGCTTGTTGGACAGCGCCATATTCAGCGTGACCGGCGTCGCCGCCTGAATGGCCGCCGCATCCCCGCCACTTTTGGCGATAATAATCTGCGCACCCGCCGCATCATCGGCAGAGGCCGCCGTATTGTCCCCGAGCTGGCGCGCCTGTTTGCGCAGCGCCTGCATTTCGGGTGACTGTTTGTCGACACCGAGCACCGCCTGCAGCTCTGAGTTCTTCTGCGCAAACTCATAGCCCGGCGTCAGCAGTTTAACCCCGACCATCGCTCCCGCCGTCGCCACACCGACACCGGCAGCGCCCGCCGCCGCCGCGTTACCGGCCAGTGATTTACCTGCCTGATACCGCTCTTTCACCCGGCTTAACTTCGCCTGCTGTGCGCTGACTTTCGCCAGTGCCTCACGCTGACGGTTAAGCTGCGCGGTGGTTTCACTGATGCGGGATTTAAGCCCCCGCTCATCATTTGCCAGATTACGGGTATTAATTCCCGCCGCACCGAGTTCGCGCTGCTGGCGCTTTACCGACTCCGTGAGGCTGTTGTATTTCGTCTGCAGCCCTTCGGCGGCACGCTTCGCGGATTCAAGCACCTGCGCCTGTGCACGCGTCGGGCGCTCCGTATTTTTAAACTGCGTGGCGAGTGCTTCGGCTTCCTGTTTCGCTTTATCAAGCGCGTGACCGGTCACGGCAAGCTGTGCGCTGGCTTTTCGGAATCCGTCGATACGGGATGCCTGCGCATTCAGCTCGCGCAGGCTTTTCTGTGAGGTACGGATGTCACCGGACAGGGATTTGCTGGCGTTCTGAATGGCTTTGAGCGGTCGGCTTGCCCGGTCGACGGCATTCAGCAGCACCTCGATTCTGACGTTATTGCTCATGATGGTTTCCGCTTCGTTGCAGCGCCTTGTCGCGCCATGTCAGGAGCTCGGTCACGCTCAGGGAATGTAACTCTGATGGCGGCCAGTGGAAAATCACCGCGATATCCGCCATCAGGTCATCGACCGACAGGTTTTTCGGAAAGGTCAGCGACCCGAAGCAGGCGACAAAAAACCGACCACCTTCCCGGCCAGCGAAATCAGATCAGACGCATCGAGACGCGTGACTTCGTGCTCAGTCAGGGCGGGATACGTCATGCGCGGCAGCACTTTAATCAGCGCATCAACGTCGGAATTCGCCAGCGAGGCCAGCGACACCCCGCGCAGGGTTCCGGCATTCGGTTTGGTCAGCGTGACCTGTTCAATTTTCTGCTCACCGCGCATCAGCGGGGTATCAAAAATCACCACATTCGGATTGACGGTTTCAGTGTCAGCAACGGCAGTTTCATTGATATTTTTCATGGGTATTCTCATCAGGAAAAGTGACCGGCCAGCCTCACTGACCGGGTAAGGGATTACAGGCCAATCGCCCTGCGGTGCTCCGCCAGACGGTCGACGCCGTCGACTTTCAGCACCATGTTAACGACGTCAATCTCGATGACTTCGCGGCCATCAATCGTGAGCTGGTAATAGGCGCACTCAGTCGACATTTTGGTCGTGCCGCTTTCGCCCTGCTTGTTCTCACCGCCGTCATACTCTTTGTGACGGCCACGCATCACCACCTCGATGGCAGAAATCGCGCCGGTGTCATCACGCTGGAAAGAGCCGGTAAAGCGCAGCGGCACGCTGTCAGCCCCCGGCGAGGCATACTGCGCCCACAGCTCAACGTCAGGCAGACCGCCGAGCGTCCACTCCAGCGACAGCGCGTCGTCATCGAGGCCGAGGTCAATCGACACCGCGCCCGGCATCCCGCCACCGCGATATTTCTCCAGCTTGCGGGTCAGTTTTGGCAGGGTGACGGACTCAACGACGCCCATGTAGCTGAGGCCATCGTTGAACATATTCAGATATTTAAGTTTGCGGGGTAACGCCATGCTCTGAGCTCCTTAGCTGTTGACCGCATCCGACAGATTCGCCAGATAGGTATCGGTGATGCGCTGGCGCAGGGTCAGGTTCTCCAGCGGCGGGACGGGGGTGTAGTCGTAATCGATATACAGCTTCCCGACTTTCAGGGTCGCCGTCTCGTTTGACTCCGGGTCATACCAGCAGGAGCCGTCAACGATATACCCGTTATTTTTCAGCTCGCGGAATTTGGCATTGATGCCCGAAACGATGTCACGAATGAGGGTCGGGGTGATGGGCTTATCCATCGCCCACGCGTGCGCCTCCGCCATCGTGTCGGCCAGTACCTGCGCGGTGCGGGTGTAGTTCTCATACAGGAAAAGCGGGTCATCTGAGCAGGTGCGGTTTCCCCAAAACTTGAAACCGTCATTGCGGATAAGTGTCGTAACACCGGCTTTGTTAAGCAGGTTGGCGTCGGTCGCGGGCTCCTGCAAATCCCACGACACCGAGGCGCTGACGCCGGTGACACCATTCACGCCAACGTTTGACAGGGTTTTATGCCAGCCGACGGTCTGGTCAATTCTGGCACGCAGACCGAGCGCGCGCGCCGTTGCCCAGGCTGTCGCAGTCTCATTCGCCGTGGTGTCCCATGCCAGAAAGTCAGGGAAGATAACCATCAGCTCACGCTGGCTGAAATTCTCGCGGTAGTTGATGGCATCAGAAATAGTTTTGCAGCCCCACGCACTGACATAGCCAAAGGCGCGCAGGCTCTGGCAGGTGGACGCGAGCGCCGTCGCCACTTCCTGCGGATCAAGACCCGGCACACCGAGAATGCGTGGCTTCACGCCGGTGACGGTCTGCGCCGTCAGCAGCGCTTTCAGGCCGGTGTATTTACCGTTTTCGTCGGTCGTGCCGATGATGTTGGAAATAGTTTGTTTCTTCCCGGCCTCCGGGTCATCCGGGTCTTCAACTCCTTCGGCCACGCGCACGGCCACAATGACCGGTTTGCACTGGTCAGCGATGGCCTGCAGGGACGTCGACAGCGTCCCCTTTTTGCCCGCCTTGCCGATAGCGCTTTGCACGTTAGTAATGAGCACCGGCTCATTGAGGGGAAATGTCTTTTCGTCAGCATCGCTGGCCGTGCAGACCATGCCGATGATGGCCGTTGAGACGGTGGAAATGGTGCGCACGCCATCGTTAATCTCGATGACCTCTACGCCATGATGAAAATCACTCATCCGTTTAACTCCGTGGTTAAGGGTGAGTGTATTTTCTGTTGTGTGGTGATGGCGGGCTATTTGTCAGGGTTGGATAAGGTCTGACACAACCGGGGAGCAGGAAAGCGCGGGCAACCGCCCGCCTGAGTGATGCCGGTTATGCGGGCAGTTCCGGCCATGTGATATCGGGGGCATCTTCGGGTTTGACCCTGTTGAGCATGACCCGATATTTTTTCCATTCATTAAGCGCGGCCGCTTCATCTTCCGTTGCCATATCCAGATCAACGGCATCCTGCAGCGGGGCAATAGCCGATGTTGCAATCATCAGCAGGTTTGCTTTTTCCTGCGCCGCCTGCCCCTGACGAAATGTTTTTTCCGCTTCGGCATCGTGGATCCACTTAGCGCCATCCCATTTAACATACTCCCCGTCAGGTGCAACCGACACAACGTTATCAGGCAGAGCGCCCAGCTTTTCAATTACAGCGGGCTTGCCGGTGCTGATGTCATAAACGGTTGTCCCTCGGTGGTCTTCCACCCGCGACCATTTATTAGCCTGAGCATCGAAAACAGCCACAAAACCCGCCGTCACTTTTGGGGGCGCAATATCGGTGCTGTAGGCAGGCAGGCCTGTATTAGCCGGAATAAAGCCATCCCCTTTACCGATAAACTCATTCGTGGCAGATGACAGGTTGTAAATCGTAATAACCCGGTTGGTGCTGGTCATTTTAAAAGCCATTATGCAAGCCTCACTAAATAATTAAATGCGGTGTTTTTTACGGTGTTTTCAGCCTGACCCGAGGGCGAAACGGTCACGCCGTGACTGTGCGCACCAATGTAGACAGAGTGGACATGCGCCCCGATCCCCACAACGTGATCATGCGCGCCAATGCCGACGGCGTGAGCGTGGTCGCCGACGCCACCAACAGCCCCCCAGTTTGTCCTGTCAGAGCCGGTATTGGACATGGCAACAACATCCCCCGCCTGACCGAACTGCGTTCGCCCGGAAATCGGGTGGTTGTGTGCGCCCGCGCCGGTTGTGGATTTTGTGCCATAGTCAAAGACCGATACCGGTTTGGTTCCGTAGTCAAATCCGGTGGTGTCCCGGTTTCCGAGGTCGGTACTTGCGACCGTTGCGCCGTGGTCGTGCCACTTAATGCCGTCCAGCTCCTGAGACAGGACCGCACGGCCATCAGGCCTGCCCTTTATCGTCTGGCCGCGCATATCTGGAATAACGCCAGAGGGATACGCCACAGCCAGCAACGGATAGACTGATTTATCAAAAGGTTGCCCCTGCATTAAGGCGTGAGCGGACGGAACGGTATCGGATGGCCACGGAATCGGCGCGCCGACAGGGTATGATACTGGTGGCGGATTTGCCGTATTGAAATCCCGTCGCCAGCCCGGTAAATAATCATCCCCATGATTGACATAAGTGAACTGCGCATTTGTCACCCCCGCCGTTGCGGTTGTAGGTGTCGTGACACGAAGGATCATCGCGCCACGCACGCCCATAACCTCAACAACCGCACCGGCTAGCTGGATATTCCCACACCCTGTATCGGTAATAGTTCTGTTATCACCGTAAGACCATGACCCTTTGCACATCCAGTACGGATGATTAAGCGCACCTTGCTGCTCCAGCCAGGCGATAAACTCCGCAGTCGTCCAGTCACCGCCCCCGCCAATGCTTACCGTGCCACTGAAAGCCCGCGCTCCGCCGATGTTGCGCACGAATACATCTTTTTCGGGGATATCCCTGCCGTTCTGCTCTTTAGCCAGTCGCTTATCTGCGTTGTCGTTAGCGTTCTTGACCGCTTTCGGTGTCGCGGCGAGCGCCTCAGACGTGCTGTCGGTGGCGCTGCTGAGTTTCACCAGACCTTTCTGCGCCGTGCTCGCGTCCTGAGCCGTATATTTACCATTAGCAAGGTCATACGCCGTCTTAACCGCTTTCGGCGTCGCGGCGAGCGCCTCAGACACGCTGTCGGTGGCGCTACTGAGCTGCACCAGACCTTTCTGCGCCGTGCTCGCGTCCTGAGCCGTATATTTACCATTAGCAAGGTCATACGCCGCCTTAACTGCCTTTGGCGTCGCTGCGAGGCTCTCAGACGAGCTGTCGGTCGCACTACTGAGCTGCACAAAACCTTTTTCTTTCAGCGTGGCGTCAGGATGGCGGCGTGACTGCTCATGCTCTGCCAGTTTGTCGTCGACATAATCCTGCGTCGCCATCACCGTTGTCGCGTCAATGGACAGCTCCACTGAAGCGATACTGCTGACAATAATCACCATGCGACAAGTCTGCGCACGCCCCGAGCCCTCCGCCAGCTCCGGCTTGTAGCTCTCCGCCATATTGGCAACGGCTATCAGCGTGCCTGCGTCATCATACAGACCCAGCTCACGCATCCAGAAGCCGCCCACCTCGGGAGGAATGACCAGCTCAGCCACGATATAGTTTTTATTTTTGTTGTCCTGGCTGATTTTATTCAGCGCATGACGCCAGACTTCATTGATGAGCTTAACCTGCCCGACGTTCGGCTCCGGTAGTACGCCGCCGCCATCCCCGACGGCTATCGCGGTAAGGTTCACCTTTTTACCACCCGGCACCGTGGCCGCCGCCAGTTTTGCAGCTCCGGCGGTGGTAATAATTGTTTTAAATTTCGTGCTCATTATTCCTCACTCATCCGGGATAAACCGTAATAATGTCGCCGTCATACACCACACCACCGACATACATATGACCGGGAATGTCCTGGATAATATTCAGGCCAATCAGATGACGGCTGGCGGGCTTCGCATCCGCAATCAGGCGCTCCATTTCAAAATACATTTCCTCAGAAATGCCGCTTTCCAGCACACCGATATCAAGCCGGAATGTGCCGGGCGGGTCGCTGGTCTCCCACCACTCCGTAACGTTGATGACATAACCGAGTGGCTCCACCACCCGACGAACAGCACCGATAGTGCCTTTGTGACAGTGAATAAAGTACGCATCACGGATGACCGCGCGCTTCGTTTCCTCCGGCCAGTTCTCATCCCAGCGGTCAACAGAAAACGCCCACGCCAGCCACGGCAGCAAATTTGCCGGGCAGGTGTCAGGGCTCCACAGACGACGCAGCGGGACGGGGGTGTTTTCGATATCCGCGCAGGCACGCGCCGCCGCCACCTCAAGCGGTGACGAGCCCACCGGCAGCAGACGGGTATCACTCATCCGAGCCCCCGATCACAATGCTGTAATCAGTGCAAAATGACGCCTGCGCACTGCTGAGCACGAGGTCAGCCACCGGTGCGGCCAGCTCCACACGCTGGACACCTTCAACATGCAGCGCGGCATAAATGGCAGACAGGCGAATGTCACGCCCGAGGCGGTGCTGTGCACTGATATAGCCCTCCAGCTTTTTCACGGCAGCGGCGCGAATGGGTTCACTCTCGGGACCGGGATAGAGATAAAGCGAGGCGGTTATCTGGTAGTTAACAATGTCGGCTGACTGCACCGTCACACGGTCTGCGACCGGCCTGACATCTTCGGCGTTAAGTGCGTTACGTACCACGGCGAGCAACTCATCAGAGGCGACGCCGTTGTTTTCACGCGACAGCACAGAAATCGTCACACAGGCGGGTGACGGGCTGGTTACTGAGATATCTGCGACCCGCCCGTCAGCGCTGCGACCATGGAACTGATAAGCGCCGACAGACCCGGCCACGCTCATTCCTTCAAACGCCTGCTGAATACGCAGACGGTAATCGGTGTCCGACTCCATAACGGCAGGTGTGGGCGGCAGCGTGGTCTCATCGGCAGGTGTGATAACAAGACGCCCGACGCTGAAATTTGCGCCGATATTATCGAGGTCATTACCGGCGGCATACGCCAGCATGACCGCGCGAGCCGATTCATTCACGCGCTGACGCCAGATAACCTCCCGGTAAGCGTTCTCCTGCAGTAACTTAACAATCGGCTCCGATTCAAGCATCAGCGTGCGCGCGACCGCCTCCTGCTGTTCCTCGGGATACAGTGAGACAAGCGTCGCCTTTCGCTCTGCCAGAATGGTTTCATAATCCAGCTCATCCACCACATCAGGCGCAGCGAGCAGGCTCAGGTCAACAATAGCCATAGTGTTTAACTCAGTGGAATGGTGATAGAAAAGGGCTGGCCTGACGTCGACCGCGTGCCGGTGATATCGACATACATCGCGCCGTCATTCTCCCCGCGTTCAAAGGTGATGGTCGTCAGGCTGACGCGTGGCTCCCACTTCTGGATCGCGGAATAGCACGCGGCCATAACCTGCAGGCGTAGCGCCGGGGTCTGCGGCTGGTCAATAAGCACCGACAGCAGCGAGCCGTATTCACGGCGCATAACGCGCGAGCCCACCGGCGTGACCAGAATGTCGCACACGCTCTGCCTGATATGCTCAACCTCAGAAATACTGAGCCCGGTCTGGCTGTTCATACCCAGATAACTCACTGTCATTTTGTCCCCTGCGTCCAGTTGTCACCGGCTTTAACGCCGCCGTGGCCGTGGTCATCCACCTGTACGCCGTTTGATTTAAACGTGCCGCCGCCGTGCTCGATGTTGCCGCTCATCTTCCCGCCCTTTTGCACCTCAAGCGTGGCTGTGGTCAGTTTGTTGGTGCAGACCACCTCGGGGGTATCGAGCGTGATGCGGGCGGACGCTTTGACCATTACCAGCGGCACCGTTGCGGTAATGGCGTCCGACGCGGTGACGTCAGCGGTTTTGATACCACTCACTGTGAGTGCTCCGCTTTCAGGCTCGTACTCGATAACCGCCCCGTCAGGAAAGGAAACGTGAAAGGCATCAGGCGAGGCCGACGGCGCGGGATGGTCATCAGAGAAAATACCGGGCAGCACAAAGGCGGTATCGAGCTCGCCACCAATGGCAAGAATAAGCACCTGCTCGCCAACCGAGGGAGCCCACCAGACCCGCGAGCGACCGGCGCGGCAGGTCAGCCAGTTTAGCCAGGTAGTTTGCATGCCGCCGGTCTGGACACGGCAAAGCCCCTCATCGGGATTGACTGCAGTCACAATGCCGGTGCGGATAAGGTTTCGGATCGCGCGGGCGATATCCTGAATGGAAGTTAAATTAGTCATCACTTAAAAATGCACTTTCGAACAATTTCTTTCTATCTCCAGACGTTCTCCCATGCACTACACAATCTTGAACATACTCATTGCGTTAAATTACTTGAAGAGCACGCACGTTATTTTTAACATACCAAGGAATAACCCCATCCAACCAAGATGACTGAGGAAATATTATGCGTAAGATAAGAAAAAAAAAACCACACATCATTGAAGAATTAACGTTACTCCGCGAAACAAGAAAACCATTCGAGGGCTTCACCCTCGCCTTCCTGAAAAACATCTCTGAACACTGCAACTTAATGCATTCATTATTATCTAACGAGCCAGATAAAAAAGATCTTTTCAAAATAGCTTACAGACAGTATTTCGTATTTTTAGTAAGTTGCTGGGAGACTTATTTCCGAGATGTGTTTGTATATGTTCACTCAAGAGATAACAAGCTAACAAATAGCCTTTTAGAAAAGATGGCTGTTAATGCTTCGTCCTACGATAGTAGTGACATTACTCTTCCTGAGCTCTTAAGTAAGAGCTTCAACTTCCAAAATCTAAATGATTTGGAGGAAGCATACAATGGATTATGGGGTGATAATTTCCTGCAAAAAGTTTGCAGCTTAGACTTTGCACCTTGTGGGTTCAACGGAAAGATAGCAACTAAAATGATAACAAACAATTTAATTCCAGATTGGCGCATCATTTTAGAAGATGCCTTTAAAATTAGACACAGAGTAGTTCACGACGCAAATTTTAGGCCCCAAATAGATATCAATTTAGTGCGGAAAGCAGAGGCAATTTTCCTTCTCATACCTCAACTATCATCAATTATGATCACAACAAAACTAGACCTAAGTTACACTTTAATCTCAAAAAATGAATCAAAATTTCCATACATATTCAGCATACATGATATTTTAGCAAAAGATTGGGTTATTGCAGAGGACAAAACCACACCGTAAAAAATATCCTTGCGCTCACCGATTTAAGGTGAGCGCCTACAGTGTTAAAGCAAATATTATCTTTTAAAAGTTATTTACCATCACTAAAATAAGAGGTAAATATATTCTCAATCATTCTCTTTTCACTAATACTAAACCCTAACAACTGGCGTTCGGGATATTGCACGTCTTTGGCATGCAAGTTTGGCCGGTCTTTGAGTCCGAGCTGATGAATCTGCGCGATGCGCTGCACCTTGCCTGTAAACTCCACCACAGCAGCATCATTACGGCCACTGGCTTTCATGTAACGACTCGTTCGCAGCTTCTGAAACATCGTCCGCTTTATTCGTCCTTTTTTTGCCCTGAGCGGCTGGAACTTACGAGCCTGATACGGTGTGCCGTCAGGCGCTTTTTGCTGCTTGATGCGCTGCTGTTGCGATCTGCGCAGTTCTTTCGCAATTTCAGCGGCCAGCTTACGACGAGACGCCGGTGCCAATGCCCCAATAAGCCCTGCCAGTTGGTTATCAAAAGGCGTTAATTCACTCATCCCACTTACTCACCAGCTCGCCATTGATATACAGCTCAGTTGGTCGTGTAACAGGTACCGGCAGTGGCGGCTCCGGGGCATAGCTGACGTGTAACGTGCCATTCTCCTCCCGGACAAGAGTGCGTTCGGTCAGTTGCAGGCTGATACTGATATCAACATTATCCCCGTCATTTAAATCCATCTGGAATCGATAGCCCTTTTTACGCCCCTCATCGAGTGTGCAGATATCCGGCTGGTTTTCTCGCAGCCACGCCACCACCGGCACAAAAATCAGGTCGGGGTCGCCGACAAAGTCACACACGATCACATTCAGCGTGTATTTCTTTTCATGGGACAGCGAAGCCGCGAGACGCGCATCGATATTCCCCTCATCGGCAAAGATATGCATCATCTCGGGGTTATTCATTAGCTGAGGGACGGCGTCATTCAGCGCTTTGCGCAGGCTTTTCATTTTCTGCATCGATTTTATCCTGACAGTCTTTGATGGTTTCGACCTTAATCGCACAGGCGGTGAGCGCGTGCTCAAGCCTGCGAATATCGACACTCAGATCACCGTTAGTAACGGGGTTGCTTCCCGGCATCGGGCAGAGGTTCACCTTCGGACAGGCGTTGTAAACAACGGGCGGCGGAGGCGCAGCCGGTTCGGATGTGCAACCGGTGCACAGCATCAGGCAGCTTATCGCTGTACCAGCGGCGTAACGTCTCGTTTTCATTCATCAGCCTCGTTATGGTTTCTTCCCGCCTTGCCGCCTGCTCACCGGCGACGGCCAGCTCATCTCCGAGTCTGACCTGCGCATTTTCATTCGCCCTGGCGATTCGCTGCGATACGGCAAGTTGACTTTTCAGCATGCCAATCGTCATCTTTTGCTCACTGGCGACGCGGTTTGCTTTCTCAAAAGATCGGGATAAGTTCGCGTTATCGTGGCGCAGCCACAGCACCACGGCGAGCAACCCTGCCAGCAGGATCATCAGCACTTTCATTACATCCCCTTTACGCAGTAAGCCCGCTCCCGTGCACGGCGGTTCTCCAGCCCTTTATTTTTTGTGCCGTTGACATACACCCAGCGGGTGAGCTGGTCGCACGCCTGCCACCACTGGTGACGTTTGATAAACGAGACCAGCGTCGACCGGCAGGCAGCGCCGGTTCCGACGTTAAACGCAAAACTGACCAGCGAGTCATAGACGCGCGGTGGCATATCCACCGGCACACAGACCGCGAGCCGTTGCTCGACATTGAGCACATCGGCAACGAGATTCTCCGCCGCGCGCTGTTCGGTAATATCCCCTTTCGGGACCACCCCGGCAGTGTGGCCGATGCCCGACGTCCACACTCCCGCGCTGCACTGGTAAGGTGTCAGGCGACATCCTTCGAGGTAGGCAATCAGCGCCAGCCCCTCGGGCGAGGTGTTAAGCAGACGAAAGTCAGGCACCAGTGCCACCAGCGCCAGCACGGCGGCCACACTGCAGCGTTTAATGATTGAGCTCACGGACAGCCTCCTTATCGAGTCCGAGTGAGGTCAGGTAGCGGTAGGTTTTGCGCTTAAACCAGTAATTCGTCAGCGCGGTAAAAATGGCGCAGGCACTCCCCACATAGAGCGCCAGCTTTTCAGGGGACATTGCCCCGAAGTACGCCAGCCCCACGGCCAGCCAGTAAGCGATAAACGTCGTGATTTTTTCCACACTCAGTCCCATAAATTCACCGTTTCGGTTTTCGGGGCGCTGTCGGTTTCGGGCAGTTCGATTGCCGTGCCGTGCGGCAGAATAACGCCCAGCTCTGACAGACCCGGATTCGCCTGCAGCACCGTTTCAACGACGCCCTCAGTGCGCCCGTAATACCTGGCGCAAATCGCATCGAGGGTGTCACCCTGCATCGCCCGGACCTTCATCAGATTTGACCGACAATACAGCGCGGCTTGTCCTGAATACGCGCTACAGACCAGCGCATATCCCGCCACAGTTCATCGATAACCGCCTCGGTACTTTCCGCTTTGCGGTCGCCTTTCGCCGTCGCATCGATGCCGCGATAACGCTCAAACAGCGTGGCGCTGGTCATGGCGCAGACGGCGCGGAAATAGTGGAAACAGCGCACGCTTTCGCCATCGATATCATTGGCAGGCACATCAGCCAGCGTTTCATGCCCTGCAGCCATCTGCTCAACCCGCCACAGGGCAAGCTCCGCATTGGTTTCAGCCATACCGGCTTTAATCGCATCATTCAGGCGCAGCGCGGAAATGGTCTGCTCCAGACGCATCAACTCGCGCACACGCTTCGGATCCACATCAGGAAAAAAGAAGGTGTTTTTTATTACCGGCTCACTCACGCTCGGTGGCGGAATGGCCACACCCGGCACGTCCTGCGGCTCTTTTTTTGGCTCAATAATTACTGTCGTCATGACAACCTCGGGTAATGGGTGGGCGGTGGACGCCGGTCGCAGTCAGGGCAATCAATACCCGCATTGACCGGCGTGCCGCCCGGCTCGGGGAGCGTTCTGTTAACCGGTGACTTTCCTCGGGCGTCCCCGCCCTCGTTTCACCAGTAAGTCTTGTTTTTTCGCGGGTACCTTTTTCGCGGCTTTCGACGCTGTTTTTTTGACGGCGACCGGTTTCGGGTTCAGCTCACGAGTGAGGGTCTCAATGTCTTTTCTTACCCCAGCGTGGGTATCGAGCTGTAAGGCGCGTTGCAGGTGTGCCAGTGCATCAGGAAGCTGACCAGCATCACGCAGGGTCAGACCGGTGACCTTATGCAGCCGGGCGCGCACTTCGTCAGGCATATCGGCTTCAGCAGTCAGCCCAATGACGTAAAGGAGTTGCGCGGCGTCGACCGGCCCACCGGCAATACGTGCGCGGGTTGCTGCGAGGGCGACCTCTTCGGCCAGCATATAAGGCGCGGTGCGGGAATGGTTTTCCGGCATAGACAGGCCAAAATGCAGGGCATAGCGCGCAATCTCGACAGCGCCGGTGATATCCCCCGCATCCAGACGCCAGAGCATCACCGTCATCAGAATGTCATCCTGTGCGCCGGTGCCGCTTTCCAGTACGCCAGCGACCCACGGCAGGTACAGCGGGAGTATTTCGCGTTTTTTATCCGCTTTGCGTTCTTTAGAACGAATTGCTGATAGCGTCCGGCGGTCTGCGGCCAGCTTGACGAGCATTTGCTCGTAAGGTGAGGCATGACGCAGCGGGGCGTTATCCCGCTGCGATACCCTGATAGCCGAGACCCGCATCGCGTGACGCTGTGCGGGGGTTGCCATCGGTTATGCCTCCGTGCCGTCAGTGGTGCTGGTTTCAGCCGGTGCGCTGCCTGTCAGAGACTGCATCGCTTTGACCATTGCCGCCGCGAAGACTTCCGCGCTCACTGGTTCAGAGGTGGCGGGTTCTTCCGGGTCGAGGATCTCGATATTTTCAATTAGGCAACCGGCCTCGTAATCCTCGATAACGAAATCGACTTTGACCTGTTCGTAGTTTTCCACCTGGTCGAGTTTTGGATTTTCGACGATGTGGCGGCGGTGACCGTCCTCGTACAGATAAATCGAAATGTTATCCAGCGTGGTGATGAAAACGCTGTTTGCCGGGAAGAACGGCGCGCGCACTGCCTGAAGCTGACCGATGGTTTTCTGGCTGATAATCAGCTCACCGGCGAGCTGTTCGCTGTTCGCCTGGAATTTGTTAATCATCGGGAAGTATTTGTCGGTCAGGATACGGCGACCACAGATGACAACCATTTCCGGATTCTCACGGTGGATCTCCGCGACCAGCGACTCGAAAGCATCCATAATCAGCGCGTCAAGGTTGGCGTAATGCCCCCCTTTACCCACTTTGATGGTATTCGAAATCACGGAGCCGTCAGCGTCGGTGATGCTGGACATCACCCGCTCAGGCGCGTCGTTGCGGTATTTCTGCAACCAGCCGACAGCCACATCCTGAAGTAACGGGTTTTTGCTACGGTCAGAGGTCGCCGCCCGGCTCACGCCGTTAAAACCGATGGTGATGTAATCCAGTGCCTGACGCTTGATGATGGCATTACGGATGCGGATCTGGAAATCCTGGAAACGCGCCCACAGGTCGAGTTTGTTGTACTTCAGGTGATAGTCGAAGTTCACCGGATGGCAGAAATAGCGGTACGCATCCATTTTCGCGAAATCAGCGGTCTTACGCTCGACGCCACCGTCGGTATCAGCGGTGCTGGCAATGGAGCCGGTCACATCGATACCGACCTTCTCTTCGGTCAGCTCGCCAACGGTCACCATGTTGATGAGCTTCAGAAAGCTGGACGACTGCTGGATTTTGTCAAACAGGGTCTGCGTCACCGACGGCTCGACGGTGAATTTTTTGTTGAGGTCGCTGACCTCGATGCCGTTCAGTTCAGCGATACGGCTCAGGTACTGATTAAATTTAAAACGGGTGTCTTTACGCATGGCGTTTCTTTTCCTTCGGGTTTATCAGGGGTTAGCAGTCGGTCAGCGCGGAGACCGCCGAATCACCGTCACCGCCGGTACTTAACTTGCGGCGCACCTGTGATCTGCTTTCGGTGTTTTCCAGCGTGGTGGTCAGGGTGCTGAATTGCTGCGAGGTGGCGTCGGCCTGTTCGACGAGCGCTTTTTTGACGTCGGCGAGTTCGGTTTCAATGGCACTGAAACGCACCTCGGCGCTTTCGCCGCCGGTCTGCACCCGTTCGGCGATGGCGGTCACGGCTTCACATACATCACTGAAACGCGCATCGTCGTCAGTCTGTTTACGGCTGAAGATGCCTTTCACGGTGTCGCTGAGTTTAGTCAGCAGGGTGTCGGGCAAGTCTTCGAATTCCAGCTCGGCAAGGGTTGCCACTGAGAACAGGTCGCCCGGCTGGTCTTTCTTCCCGGCCAGAGGGTTTTGTTGTGCGCGGGAGCAGAATTGCAGGTATTCGGTACCGAGGCTCGCAGGGTCATCGGTGACCGCCAGCCCGATGAGGTGGCATTTGCCGGTGTTAGCAAAGTTCGGGCGGATCTCCATCGAGGTATAAACCTTCTGGCCTTGCGCCAGCATCGCGAGCAGGTTGTCGAGCGGGGCGATTTTTCCGTAGAGCGCCAGCTTACCTTTGAGCGCCGAATCGTCGTCGATCACTTCCGCTTTTGCGCCCACAACATCGCCATAACGGCAAAACGGGCTGTCGGGGTAAATGCCGCGAATATGCTCGAGGTTGATGCGACAGCCATAGACGCGCGGGTCGAAGCCGTCGGCCATCTCCTGAATATCAGTTTTACTGATTACGCGACCGTCGCAGGTGTCACCCTCGACGCCGATGCGAAACCATTTCGAAATTTTTTTAGCCATGAGTCAGGTGTCCTGAGTTGGGTTATCGGGTCGGATATAGTTTCCCGACTCCCCCACTCGCCAGCCACCGGTTACAGAAGTGCAACCCCTGACACAACAGGGGGTTAGCGATTCATCCCCCCTGAATCTTTAGCCTTGCCGTGTACTCATCACAGTGAGGTTTTATGACCCCTACCAACGACACATCACTACTCAGCGACCCTCGCCGACAGGCCGCGCTTTTGTTCTGGCAGGGCTATTCCGTGCCACAAATCGCGGAGCAGTTGCAGGTCAAGCGCCCCACGGTGCAGAGCTGGAAGCAGCGCGATAAATGGGAAGAAACCGCCCCGTTAAATCGGGTCGAATTCACGCTCGAGGCGCGACTCATTCAGCTCTATGCAAAGCCAGACCTGACGGCTCACGACTTTAAGGTCGCGGATTTTCTGGCGCGCCAGATGGAGCGCCTCGCGCGGGTTAACCGTTACGGCCAGACCGGCAACGAAGCGGATTTAAACCCGAACGTGGCCAACCGCAACAAAGGGGAAAAGAAGAAGCCGAAAAAGAATTTTTTCAGCGAAGAGGCTATCGAGAAACTCGAAGAGATTTTCCTCGAGCAGTCTTTCGACTATCAGCTCGAGTGGTGGCGCGCGGGACTGGCGCACCGCATCAGGCACATCCTGAAATCGCGACAGATTGGTGCGACGTTCTATTTTGCACGTGAGGCGCTGTTACAGGCGCTGAAGACCGGTCACAACCAGATATTTTTATCGGCCAGTAAGACACAGGCCTACGTGTTCCGTAAATACATCATCGCCTTTGCCCGACAGGTTGACGTCGAGCTTACCGGCGACCCGATTGTGCTCGGCAACAATGGCGCGGAGCTGATGTTTCTCGGTACCAATGCCAACACGGCACAGAGTCACAACGGTGACCTGTATGTCGACGAAATTTTCTGGATCCCCAACTTTCAGAAACTGAAGCGCGTCGCCGGTGGCATGTCGTCACAGGAGCATTTACGCACGACCTATTTTTCGACCCCCTCATCGCTGGCGCACGGCGCTTACCCGTTCTGGTCGGGTGAGCAGTTCAACAAGGGGCGCTCAGACAAGAGCGAGCGCGTCGATATCGATATCAGTCACGCCGTACTCGCGAAGGGCGTCGCCTGTCCTGACGGCCAGTGGCGACAGATTGTCACCATCGAGGACGCACTCGCCAAAGGGTGCACACTGTTCAACATCGATACGCTGAAGCGCGAGAACAGTGTCGATGAGTTCCGCAACCTGTTTATGTGCGAGTTCGTCGACGATAAAGCGTCGGTATTCCCGTTCGAAGAGCTACAACGCTGCATGGTCGACAGCCTCGAAAAATGGGAGGACTACGCGCCATTCGCCGAGCGGCCATTCGGTCATCGCCCGGTATGGATTGGCTACGACCCGTCATTACGTGGCGACAGCGCCGGGTGTGTCGTCATCGCGCCGCCGGTCGTCGCCGGTGGCAAATTCCGCATCCTCGAGCGCCACCAGTGGAAAGGTATGGACTTCGCCCAGCAGGCCGAATCCATTCGCGAGCTCACGCAAAAATACACCGTGGAATATATCGGCATCGATGCGACCGGACTTGGTCAGGGCGTATTCCAGCTCGTGCGGTCTTTCTACCCGGCTGCACGTGAAATCCGCTACACGCCGGAAATGAAAACCGCGATGGTGCTCAAAGCCAAAGACACCATTCGCCGCGGTTGCCTCGAGTACGACGTCAGCGCGACCGATATCACGCAGTCGTTTATGTCTATCCGCAAAACCATGACCAGCAGCGGGCGCAGCTCGACCTATGAGGCCAGCCGCACCGAGGAAGCCAGTCACGCCGATCTCGCCTGGGCAACCATGCACGTATTAATCAATGAGCCGCTGACCGCCGCGACCGGTGAGCAGTCATCCAGCATCATGGAGTGGAACTAATGAGCAAGAAACGTAACAAGCGCCAGCCGCCGCGCCCCCAAAACCACACCGCCGCACCGGCGCAGAGTATGGAAGCATTCACCTTTGGTGAGCCGACACCGGTACTCGATCGCCGCGATATTCTCGATTACGTCGAGTGCATCGACAACGGCCAGTGGTACGAGCCGCCGGTGAGTTTCTCCGGGCTGGCGAAAAGTATGCGCGCCGCCGTGCACCACAGCTCACCGATTTACGTGAAGCGTAATATTCTGGTGTCGACCTACATCCCGCATCCGCTGTTATCCCGTCAGGATTTCACCCGGTTTGCGCTCGACTATCTGGTGTTTGGCAATGCGTTTATCGAAGAGCGTCGCGGCCTGACCGGCAAGCCGTTAAAACTGGAAACCTCACCGGCGAAATATACCCGCCGTGGCATCGAGGATGGCGTGTACTGGTACATTCAGAGCTACACGCAGCCGCACCAGTTCGCACCCGGCTCCGTCTTCCACCTGCTCGAGCCCGATATTAATCAGGAGCTTTACGGGATGCCGGAATACCTGAGCGCACTCAATTCAGCCTGGCTGAATGAATCGGCGACCCTGTTCCGTCGCAAGTATTACCAGAACGGCGCGCATGCGGGTTACATCATGTATGTGACCGACGCCGCGCAAAGCAGCACCGACGTCGAGGCACTACGAAAGGCGATGCGCGATTCGAAAGGGCTCGGCAATTTTAAGAACCTGTTTTTCTACGCGCCGAATGGTAAAGCAGACGGAATTAAAATCGTGCCACTGAGCGAAGTCGCCACGAAGGATGATTTTTTTAATATCAAGAAGGTCAGCGCCGCTGACCTGCTCGACGCGCACCGCATCCCATTCCAGCTTATGGGCGGTAAGCCTGAGAACGTCGGCTCCGTGGGTGACGTTGAGAAGGTGGCAAAGGTTTTTGTGCGTAACGAACTAACCCCGCTACAGGCGCGGTTTATGGAGTTGAACGAGTGGGCGGGTGAAGAGATTATCCGCTTCGAAAAATATAGCCTCGGCGACGACGATTAACTCCATCCAAAGCCGCCCGTCGTGGCGGCTTTACCCCCACCGCACACAACGCCCTCAGCGCCACGACACGCTGTCTCAACGCCTCAGCACCTTACGACTCGACCACAGCAATTAAAACGCCATAGCGCCGCGCTCAGGCTCTGGAAAAATAAAATAAATATCACGCTCAGCGCGCAATGCTATCCCCGCCACGCCTGCCCGCTTTATGGGTCGGATTTAATGCAGTTGCATTTCTCATAATTTCCTAGCCTTTTCTACATCCAAGTGACTGATCATTGTTGTAAAAATGCATGCATTTTCATGCAGAGTAATGCAAAGAAATCGAGATTATGATACTGATCGATCGGCCATGCCTTTTTCATCACTTTACGCATGATACTGGCAATCTGATGGCAACTAGGGACTTATCAAAAAACATAGGTGACTACCCATGGCAGGTGAAACACAAAACATTTCAGCAATGGCAGAAAAAATTTCTTCTGATTTATTCAAATGGTTTAAATGGGATCTTGTTGGTTCAACCAACGAAAACTTCCCATGCATGAAAAAAGATCAACATAAAACTAAGGCTGGAACACATCCAACAGATGTTGTCTTTTCCTACAAAGATCCATACTTGAATAGAACAGTTTTTTTGAACACAGACTTGAAAAGTTACGTTAAAGGTTCAATAACATCGACTTCGATGCGTAACGCGTTGGTTTCGCTGGCTAACTCAATTGATTGTGCCGAAGGAAGTAAAGAGTGGAAAGAACGATACTCTTATCAAAGTGGCTCTTCTGAAGTTCGAGGAATGCTGTTTGTTTATAATCATGACGGTGATTTTGACCAATCGTTCTATGATGTATTTTATCAGTCACACAACTCTGAGACTGACAAAAAGAAGCGAGGTATAAACCTTGATAACATTCCTTTAAAACAAGGGCAAAAAATCCATATTATTGAGCCAAGAACAATAAACTACCTACAATCAATAATTACTGACTTATCCCAACTAAGTCACAAAAGAGAGTTTCCTCTTGGTAGAGGGTATCAATTCTTTTATCCTGATCTATCACTACATAAAGTTAGTGGTTCACCAGAGGAACACCCAGCGACGGTTGAACTACTCACGGGCCCATTCTTAATTATTAAGCACAATGATGTGAAACACTGTGATGAAGAAACTCACAAGTGGGAAAAAACTTTTGATCACGGATACATCATTTATTATAACGGTGAAGGGAAGAACGAGTTAGAATTTGTTTACATCCTTGACACATTATCAAAATATCAACTTCTGGATGGAAATGAGAAAATCAGAATCAGAATTGTTCACCCCAACATTTATAAAGATGTCCGGGGTATTTTTATGCGCGCTAAAGAAACTTATTGTCGAGAATGGGGATTTGACGAGCATAAAAGAACAATAATTAACGCCATTGATTTCCATCAAGTAGAATTTACCAAGCCTCGTTTTAGTTCTGTTGAAATTGGTTGGGAGCGATAGTTATGAAAATCGGCTTATACAGTGTAAACGACAAAGCAATGTTTGATGCCCTCAATCAAACGAAGGTTACTCATGAAGATATGAAAAGCCTGTTTTTCAAAAGGGGCATAATTATATCTAAAGAAACAAAGCGCAAAGCTTTAGCATTGGATTTTTCAAAAAATTATCATGGTTACTCTGATTTTGAATATCTTTCTGAAATTCTTGGTTCAGTAGGTAGAAGAGAGAAAGTATCTATCAACATTGTCAATACCAGTATTAACAAAGATGGAATGGAAGCAACCATTAAATCCATCTGTGAAGACCTTCAAAAAGAAGGGGATGTTACGAATATAAACTATACTGAGAAAGGATTCGAAATCTCAGTTAAATATGTGAAATTAGATTTCAAAATGAGTGAGTTTCGTCAATCATCATCCCGTGAAGCTAAAATACAAGTAGAAGTAAATGAAGCAGGTGAGTTCATCACTCGTTTCCCACAGAATGCTAAGGCGCGTGACTTCAACGAACGTCTTATTGAAAAAATTAAGGAAGATAATACAGAAGATCCGGCAAGCCTTGATGAAATCTCACTTGAGACAATTAAAGACCCATCTGAAAGAAGCAAATTTTTTAAAGAATTGATTGTCAGCATGCCTAATTATAAATGTGTAGACGTCTCCGATGTTTATGTTACACATCCTATTCTTGAGGCTAAAAAAACCGCTCAAGAAGAAAGCGACTCAGAAGATGAGGATGATGCGGTTATTGATACTGGCTATCATATCTCAAAGGCCTCACTTAAAGGGCGTGGAGTGCTAGAATCTCCTGAACTAGCAGAGTTATTAAGCAAGGGGTTCTATATTACTAAGATTGTATGGAACTCTGTTGTAGAAAGCTTTAAGGATTCAGATAAGTATGAGTTTGAGGCGCAGTTTGTAGATCCTGATAATTGTAAACTATTCTCATATCTAGTTCGTGGAGTTTATAAATATAAAAAGGCAAGCGATTATACTAACCGTCAAAATGTAGATAAAGAAAAAGAAAATGTGCTATTATTATCCATTGAAAATACGGCTAGAGATATTTCAAATAGAATAATTTCCTCCAATACGCTTGAGGTTGTCGCTGACAAATAAAAAGGAGTTGTTATGAAAACGAAATGGTTTACTGCCAACTTCCCAGCTGGACTTGATGGGTTATATACATCCATAATTAACTCTCCTTTTGACAGTGATAAAGGTTGGGGTTTTAGCATTAACTCTTATGAAGATAAATTTATATCATCAAGATATATTGAGAAAATTGAAGTCTGTGAAATAATTACAGACCCTTATGGGAATGAAACCGAGTACACACACCTTAAATACATTCAATTTAATTTCTGGCTTTGCAACACCAAAAACAATAATTTCATTCTAATAATTGAATCTCCTCCCCGGAGTATCAAAAATTTTATAACTAATGTTATTAAATCAACGAAATCTGATTTCAGCATTTCTTGCCTCAATATTAGGATTGATGACTTCATTAGATTTCTCACGCCTCATTTTGAAAAAGTACAAGTACATAAAGCAAAGTTAAAAGATTTAACTTTTAGTAAACATACATCTGGTATTTTGGAGCTTGAATCTTCAAGTGATGCTATAGATGAGATCAGAAATATTTTCAAAAATGCAAAGTTTACAATTGATAAAGTTAAACTTAATGTTAAAGACAACACTGGTTATGAGTCATTAGAAGTAAACACTAATGGTTCCATCAGTTTTTCTGAAGAAATTTTTGACAAGATTTTTTCTACCGTAGAACAATTCACCTTTTAGCTCTCAAATTGAAAAGCACTCTAATTCCTTCAGAGTGCTTTTCCAAACATATTTAAATCATACTCTATTTAATATTAGTAATTTTTTCCGTAAAAAAAATAGTAACGGTATTGTTTCTCATCAAATTACCTTTGGCAATTTCCGCTATCAATCCCAAAGCAATTTCACGGTCTCTTTCTTGGCAAACTCCTTCAGTCGTTAGACGCGCAATCATTTCGACCCGTTCAATCATGACCTGTTCATTCAGCTCTCTATCCACACAACCTCCATCACGAGACACTGTATATACATACAGTAACACGTAATGATTAAAAATGTGAAGAAAAATAAGGCTGAAGAGCAACGTATGTACATGATATCGATAAACATTAACGATACTCACTTGCTGCGGATCTAGCCAAAATAGCAACACGACTGAGGATTCTCCTAGCTTTTGCCTGATGCGATGGCGCTACGGAGAATATTTCACCTTTGGACGTTCCGCGCAGCCATTTACCGTCAAAGCAACTTTTACCAGCTGCCATTAGGTGCAGGGCTTCGCCCCGGCTAATGGTTATGCCGGTTATCAGATGTATCTCGTCGATAGTTTTCGCTATTGCGGCATTTTGCTCATCCGTTCCGTGGATAAATTTATCCCTTTTTGGTGGCTTTGGTTTCCTGAGTCGGTTCGTTAGCTCTCGCCTTTGATGTCGACTCAGGGGTTTTGATAAATCGAGTTCCGGCGGATCGCTTTCGCTTCCCGTACAGTTATTGACAGAACTCCGAGAGGGCGCGGTTGCGCCCTTAACGTCAACGGCCAAATCAACGGCACGCTTCGGCACAATCTTCCACTGTGTCAGGCGAGTCAAAATTGGAGTGCCAGCACCGACCTCAGAATCGTAAACACCACGGATACAAGCCGTTTCCTCTCCATACTGGTTAAACTCATCACGCGGTTCGTACAGCGTGCGCACCTGCAGATCGTCACGGCGAACAAACGGGCCGCCCTGAGCATTAACGTAACCGGCCCAATCGCCAGCATCAGCAGCATCATGTACAGCAGCAAATTCCACGCTCAGGCCGTGCGCGATTTCTGTATCAGCGAGGCGACGCAGCTCACGATAAACCGTCACCGGCGCACCGCCGATAAACTGAAACTGACGGATATGCCAGCGTGCCGCCCACGCTGAAACAGCGGGCGCTGTCTCTTTTAATAATTCACCGCTTTCGTCATCGGTTTCGCCATCGAGGGCGTAACCATCGATATTTTTTGAGATGTATTTAGCGACATAGCCGGTCGCACTGCCTTTCTCCGGGTCAATCGCTTCGGCGTGAAAGCGTGCTTTTTTGGCTTTGTCACTATTCAGTTCGTGACCATCTTCCTGCCATGCGTAATCACGAATGACGCGGCGAACTCGTTCGACATCCTCAGGTAACATAAACATAAGCATGTGCCAGTGAGGGGTTGCGTCATGATGCGGTTCGGAGACACGGATGCCGAAAATGCGGATCTCATCCCGATGCAGTTTCGCCCTGATGCGCGCCCAAAGACTGATGAGATAACCCTGCGTATCTGACGGGCTGGCGCCTTTCCATTTGCTGTTCCGGTATCCCGCTTTGGTTGTGGCGTGATATTTGGATGGCGCAGTGAGGGTGTAAAATTCGCCGACATAGCCGAGGTCATTGCAGATGTTTTCGAAACCGCGAATACGCGTCATGAGCTCGCAACGGCGGATCGAAGGATTGGCGACCGAGCCGTCATATTTCTCAATCAGGCTAATCCGGTTGCCTTCTTCATCCTCAAGCTCAAGCCCCTTGAGAAACTCACGCGTCCTACGCTTTTGCTCGCGCCAGTCTGTTACACAGTTCATACTCGCATAGACATGTTTTTTCTTACTGACATTACCGACAGCAATTTGCAGATGTTCGCGCCATGCAGACGCGACACGACGCAGACGACCTCGCCACCATGTTTCGGTAAACATGCGGATCACAGCGGGGGCAATGTCATTTTTGTCGAAGAATTTCTTTGTCACTCGCTCCCAGTGAGGAGGGGTGACATTGAATTGTTGTGAGATAAATCCGGCGCGCATGTACCAGGCATAAAGCGTTTTGAGCTCACCAAACCCGGCGTCGTCGATATTAGCCAGCTCCGAACGGATGAAATTAGCAATGTCACCGGCCAGCAGGTCGATATCAGCACGCGACATATCCGGGAGTCGGTTAAATCTGGCAATCATATTCACCATACGTGACGCCAGATATTGCATTAACTGAGTATCAAAATGACCACCGAAAACAGCAGCAGAAACGTCGCTTTTGATACCGATACATTCATATTTTTTGGCAACCAGTTCGAGACGCGGCAATGCCCTTTTGCAAAAGCTGATTAAAAAGGCATTGGCTCGTTCACTGCCCTGCGTTTGCTCTAGTATGGTAGCCGTGCGGTTAACCTCAAATCGCACACACTCTGGCTGATGGGCAAGCGCCTTTCGCGCATGCAGCAAAGCCGCGAACATTCTGTCGCGGCGGTGCTGTTGCTCATAGGTGAGATATGGGCTGGCTAATGCAGACCCCGGAGTGTTCCACGGGTAAGCAAATTGAATAGCCAATTCATACCCCCCGGTAATGCTTTAATTTAAGCTCTGTGATTTGCTGGCAGGTTACGCAAAAAATCACACCCGATATCGCTATACGGCGTGCCTCCGGGATGGGTGCGTCACATTCTTCGCACAGCAGGCGAGACGGTGCAGCGTTACGGCTGCGAGCATTGCTGATGTGACGCTCGCGGTCTTCCTGCTCGCGCTGTTGTGCTAAATCCATTGCGTCGGCCATTAGTGCAGCTCCTGTGATTCGTTCTCAAAGCTGCAGGCTTCGCGGCGCAGCAATTCGGCAG
Organism: Citrobacter sp. Cf125; assembly: GCF_030333935.1. NCBI lineage: Bacteria > Pseudomonadati > Pseudomonadota > Gammaproteobacteria > Enterobacterales > Enterobacteriaceae > Citrobacter > Citrobacter sp. Cf125. The sequence goes on from NZ_JAOWEY010000023.1 coordinate 546,585, forward strand.
CTTCTGTGCCGTTCATGCCCTCTTTGGTGATGTGGATAGCCAGCGCCTCAAGGCGGATTGAAACAGCGAGGGCGCGGTCTTTGCGTTCTTCTTTTCTGGCATCTGTCAGCAATACGGCCAGCGCATCGCTGTCAGTTTTAAAACTACGGAATTGGGTATTTCGCATTAGTAACTCTCCTGATTTCGGGCAATAAAAGGCCCGGCGGGTTTACGCCATTAATTGTTCTGTCTGGATTAATTCGGCATGGTTAGCCGTTTGGGAAATAAGCTCACTACTGCGCGAAAATGATTCATCGCGGTAATAAGCGCTTTTTTCTCCTCAGTAGTCAGCTCACTTAATTTGAGCTCATGACGAGCTGCTGATATTTTTGCCAGAAAAAAAATAGCGGCCAGCGCACGATTATTTTCTTCAAATTGTGGGTCATGTTTATCGCGCATATCATGGACAAAACGCTCAACCTCTTTCCAGCTATCGCCCCAATATCTCGCGCGCAATTCAGCCACATGATTGAGACCGGCCAGACGTTCACCCGCTTTTAGCGGAATAGTCGCGGAAACAGCTTCGATAGCCATGATTCCCCCTGCTTTTGAGTAGAGAGGCCTGCCAGTAAATCAGTCTGTGAGCGGCTCGGGTGCCAGCGCTTGCCGTCCTTACCTGAGATCCAGCCGTGGCCGTAGTGCATGCAGGGGCTTTGCTTAACGAGCAGAGATGCGAATGACGGTTCACTTTTCAGCATACGCACCTCAAATCAACCCGAACGATGCGCCAATACCGCTCATGGTATCGACCACGCTCGACATAGCGGGATTAGTCTGCAGACGCGCATGCAGCGCCAGCGCCGATAATGACAACATGCGAATGCCAGCATTAACGCTCTCAATCATGTTGTGCTTACGGGCCGGGGTCAGACGCTCATCAGAGACCGCACCGTTTGCCAGCTCGCCGAGTTCACGCATTGCTCGCATGACATAAGACTGCAGTTTGTCTTTAGCCAACTCATTAACCGGCACGCATGGCAGGCAATGAATCTGCGCCAGAAAACCATCAACAAGGGTTGAGTCTTCAGTCAGGTCAGTCAGCAGCCACAATTCAGGCGGCGTAAACTGGTGAGGCTGTTCTGGGTTGAGCTTGTTACGTAACGTCTGAACATTCATACACGTACGCTCGGCCAGCTTCGCCATGTTGTGACGCTGCGCAAAGGCGCGGCATGCTTCGTCATAGTGGGGATGTTTGGAAACCTGAAAATCAAACATGTTGCATCCTTAAAATTCACATAAAGTGAATTACGCGCCAACGATGATTTGAAAACGGGAGTGGCCCAATGCATCACGGACCTGCTTTTCTTTCCACTGTGCGTAAAGGATCCGGACACGACCACCTGCACGAATACAACCAGGCTTGATTACACGGGGTTCGATAGGCAAGCAAGGGCTATTGCCAGTTGTCCAGCGGCGAACGGTGCTAAGAGAAACGCCCTCCAGAGAGGCAAATTCTTCTGGATAGACCTTCTCGCGTGGAATTTTGACGATTGTAATTTCACTAGCCATGTTGCATCATTCCCAGTTCGTTAATGTTTGTCACAGATTGCTAACGATTAGCAGCGATTGCCATCAGTGACTTCGACTTTAGAAAAGTTACAGCTTAAAAAAGCTGTAGTCAACATGGAATTCCAATATGAAGATAGATTTAAGCAAAGTTGATAATGTTAAGGTCTTGGATCGCATCTGCGAGGTTTACGGCTTTACTCAAAAAATTCAGCTAGCAAATCACTTCGATATTGCTGCCAGCTCGCTCTCAAATAGATACCGCAGGGGCCCGCTATCATATGATTTTGCTGTGTATTGTGCTCTTGATACTGGAGCAAGCATTAGCTGGTTAATCACTGGAGAGGGGCCGAAATTTAGTGGCGAGCCTATCCAGAATCTCACACCTGATACTCTTGCGGTCCCGTACTTCACGCTTTTAGATGGCGAAATTCACAATACGAGCATTTTTCCTGTATCCCCTATGCTGTTTGGGAAACCTTTAACCGAACCGATGTGCATCACTCTGGACAATCAAACTTATTTCATCGAACGTTCCGCGCCTTTATCTGATGGTCTATGGCTCATTGATATAGAGGGGGCGGTTAGTATTAGGGAACTAACTGTCCTACCCGGTAAAAGGCTGCACGTTGCAGGTGGCAAAGTTCCGTTCGAATGTGGTGTTGAGGAAATTACTAAAGTCGGAAAAGTGATAGGGAAGTACAGCGAGGTCAACTAATGGCAGTTCGAAAGAATCCTGCAGGTGGGTGGATTTGTGAGTTATACCCTAATGGTCCCAAAGGGAAACGAATCCGTAAGAAATTCGCCACGAAAGGCGAAGCATTGGCTTTCGAACAACACACAATTCAAAAGCCATGGAATGACGAACCAGAAGACCGACGTACTATCAAAGAGCTGGTTGATGCTTGGTACAGCGCCCACGGGATCACGCTTAAGGATGGCGAAAAGCGCAAAGATGCAATGCATCACGCCTTTGAATGTATGGGCGAACCGCTGGCACGAGACTTTGACGCGCAGATGTTTTCACGTTACCGCGAAAAAAGAATTGCGGGGAAATTCGCTCGTTCTAATCGTGTCAAAGAGGTTTCCCCGCGCACGGTCAATTTAGAGCTGGCTTATTTTCGCGCCGTATTCAATGAACTAAGCCGCCTGGGTGAATGGAAGGGCGAAAATCCTCTAAAAAACATGCGTCCTTTTCGCACTGAAGAAATTGAAATGGCGTGGCTTAATAAGGACCAAATCAATCTGCTGCTGGATGAATGTTGCAGGCATGAGCACCCCGATCTGGAAATGGTGGTTCGAATCTGCCTTTCAACGGGTGCGCGATGGTCGGAAGCGGAAGGGCTCAGAAAAAGCCAGCTAACAAAATATAAAATCACCTACACATACACAAAGGGCCGGAAAAACCGTACTGTCCCAATAAGCAAAGAGCTTTATGGTAAGCTCCCGGCTGATAAAAAATCCCGCCTGTTCACTGACTGTTATGGCGCGTTTCGCTCCGCCCTGGAGAGAACCGGTATAGAGCTGCCAGCCGGGCAATTGACACACGTTCTGCGCCATACATTTGCCAGCCATTTTATGATGAACGGTGGAAACATACTGGTGCTTCAACGTGTGCTCGGGCATACCGATATAAAGATGACGATGCGTTATGCGCATTTTGCACCTGATCATTTAGAGGATGCAGTTAAGCTCAACCCATTAGATTTCGAAATTACTCACCACTATTGATGTGAAGAATCTCATTTATATTGAATATTGGAGGTTTTAGTTATGGCGGCAACTAACTACACAGTTCAGCTTTATGAATCCAAAGGTCTGTGTCGAATAATTCATTTCTCTGGCTTGGAATTTGATTTAATAATAAATCCATATGTTTATGGTGAGCCTTTAGTAACAACTCAGCCAATATGTTACCTTGAGGATTTGGAGTCAATTGCTCAGCTCAGAGTTGAACATCCACGCAAAATATCAGAAAGGGAGACCGAGTATTTAATTGATAATTATCTGTTTAAATATAGCCTTCTAAATGAAGAATCTAAAATATGTTCGAAAATAACAAACCCAAAATTCTGGATGCCAGACTTTAGTGAATTTCATCAGTTACATGATAACAGACTCACTGGAGCGTTAACCTTAGACTATTTAAACGATAAATCCATAGTTAAGCTAGCTGATTTAGATGGCAGTGATTGGTATCCAGCAGATTACTGTTTTCCAAAAGAATTTATCGACGCAGCATTAACCGACAGCGCTAAAAAAATCAAAGAATTATTTAAAAAGAAAATCTTAGTTAAAATAAACCCTGATAATTACAGGGATGGCTATTACGGGAAAATACGTCTTCTACAGAGAGAAGGTACTTTAATAGATTATACTCAAGCTCAATCATTAGAGAGTATTGGTTTTCACAATATAAAAAATGATTATTTCAATCTTAAATCGTGGATTGATGATGATGTAGTCTCATTACCAATTGAAAAAATCATGTCCACTGAAAAATTCTCTCCTACACTTTTGTCATATTATTTTTCAGGCCTAAGAGAAAGAAATCCATTATTGAGTTTTATCGGTTTTTATAATGTTCTAGAAAATTATCTTGAAGAAGCTCCCGTATTGCTTGGTAAGACTCCAACCACTGAAAAAATCAATCTCAGATCAGTTATTGATTTAATTACGGACACCACAAATTTATACAATTTCCTAAGTAGTAGCTCTCACAATTTGATAAAAGGATTGTCTAAAGAAATTGGAACTTCATCTGGAGTTAAAATATCAGGAATTACCGCCACTAACGATCCATCCCTACTACATAACCTGAGTGATTGGATTTATACTATCCGCTGTGCTGTCGTGCACTCGAAGAAAAGCCGGAAAGGGAAAACGGAAGCTATCTTTGAGCCTTACTCAGTCGAAGCTGACAACATCGTACCATCATTAGAGGTAGTCAAATGGCTGGCTCAGCAATGCATACTTAAAGATCATGGCCTAGCGAACCCTCAGCCTACGACACTCACAACTTAAGCTACCAGCACAGATTACGAGTGGCGATAAAATGGCGGTTGAAATGAAGAACCCAGGCAATTAGTGATAATCCATGACAACACAATAGATTGATTTTAAACGCAAAGTATTGATTTTCGGTTGTTCCGGTAGGAACTCATAATCGCTTGGTCGCTGGTTCAAGTCCAGCAGGGGCCACCAAATATCAAAGACTTACAACAACTGGTAAGTAAAATAATTTCCTAGGATACCCATAGGATACTTTAAGCAAGTATTCTTGAGTAACGGTTTGGCCGAAAGGCCTAAACTTCCAGTTGGGTCGTGGCGGCCAAAGTCGCTGGATCAACACTAAAAGCGCCACGGGTCTGGACTCTTGCTCCCAACTCATCAAGAGACGGCAGGAACCATGATGGAGGTTTTATGTTCGACTCTATTATGGGCTCAGACCTGCTGTCTAAGCGTGCACAAGTAATCGCTGTGCTGTTTACGGCATTCGCTGCAGGCGGAGTTGCTCCGCTGTTAGCAGTGTTTTTAGCAGTCTGCCTTTCTTATGTTTTGCATAGATAGCGTAAAAAGCCCGCCCGGCGCAAGCCGGGCTCTCTTGCTACCATCAAATAATACGGCATGAACTTATACCATTCCGTAACTTATTGAAAATGATGAAAATTCAGTCCGATTAGCATCTATTTTATTTTACTGACTGCATATTCACTCGCTTATACTTCTCATATCTTGACAAAGGTTTGAATAGAGAAAAAATCTTATGCTTAATGGCTTAATAATGAACACCATGAATATTGTAGAATCAGTTAGTTTATGAGCTCATGATAGACTCTACCTATCACTGGATGGACTCAAAAGCAATTCACATTCATCACCCATTATGAGATATTCTTTCTTCCATTTAACGTATTGGTATCAAGGAAGCTATCATGGTTACGGAAATTCGCATTCCGACCCTCAATGATCAACCCCAAGATTTTGATATACTTTTCAAATTGTTACAGTACGTTAACAAGGGAAACAAAACAGCCTACACTCTTAATTTTACTGATTGTTTTTTTCTTAGGCCCAACGCTGTAGCATTTTTAGGCGGTCTGATACGACTGTTGAACTCGCAAGGCCTAAAAATGGACATTGCGTGGGTTACTGTTAGAAAAGAAGTGATGATTACTCTTGTTCAGAATGGTTTCACTCAAGCTTTTGGATATCACTCAGGTACAGTCCAAACTGGTCATGCTATCCCCTATCGTGAAGATCAACATGAAGACTCCGACGAGATCATGACTTATCTCATCGATCACTGGATTGGTAAAGGATGGGTGCATGTAAGTCCTCGCCTGTGTGCTGCTATAGCGGGAAAACTTTGGGAAATTTATACAAATTCATTTGAGCATTCCCACTCTCCTGTTGGCGTATTTACATGTGGCCAACATTTTAAAATTAAAAATGAATTAGTGTTGTCAGTTGTGGATTTTGGTGTGGGTATTCCTCACAATGTTAAGAATTATCTTAACAAAGACCCTCGTGCTCAATCTTTACCATCAGATGCTTGTCTGAAGTGGGCCTGTACCAGTGGCAACACAACTGATGCGTCTGGTATACCTAGGGGTTTAGGTCTAAGCTTGCTACAAGAGTTTGTAAAGTTAAACAATGGAAAACTAGAGCTTTATAGCAGTGATGGGTATGTCAAAATGGACTGCCACGGGGAGCAATATGGTATTCACAGTTCATCATTTAATGGGACAATTCTTCATTTAACACTCATATGTGATGAAAAATATTACCATTTTAAAGATGAAGTTTAGAGGTTTATATGAAAGTAATTATTAATGATTTAATTGGGTCACGATGCATTCTTAAGGATGACGGGCAGAAATTATTTAATGAAATCATTCCTTTTTTAGAAAAGGGAGATGATGTATTTCTGGATTTTTCAGGGGTATACCTTTTTGCATCTCCTTTTTTTAACTTTAGTATTGGTCAACTTATTAGCTTCATTTCAGAGGAGACGCTCAGAAATAAGTTACATATCGAAAACCTGGATATAATTGGCCGAAACGTCATGGAAAGAGTAATAGAGAATGCTACCAGATTCCATCAGGATAAGGATTACAAAAAAATTGTTGATCAGATACTTGAGCAGCAAGCTAAGGAGTCTGATTAATGGCTATATCCCCTGTAATAAATGCGACTATTTACGATATTAGCCGCGATAATCCTAAGGAAGAAGACATCTTCATGGTGGATACCAATGTATGGTTTTGGTTAACCTATACAAAGGGTATACCGCCTAAAAGGCAGTATCTGAATATTTATCCAACTTATATTGGAAACTGCCTTACTGCAGGCTCTACACTCCATCATTCAGGACTGACTTTATCTGAACTATCCCACCTTATTGAAAAGACTGAGCGTGAGATTTTTCAATTAACCTTAGGTAATATGGTTAGCGCGAAGGAATACCGTCATAATTATCCCGCTGAAAGACAGAATGCAGTATCTGAAATTGAGGTTTCATGGCAACAGGTAGAGTCCTTTGCTTCGCAAATTGAATTAAATGTCTGCAAAGAAGTTACGGATAACTGTATATCATCAATAAAGGCTTTAGGTTTGGATGGTTACGATTTAATGATAGTCGACAGCATGAAAAATCATAAAATCACTAACATTATCACTGATGACATTGATTATTGCACCATCCCTGGAATAAACGTATATACAGCCAACCGTAACTTATTACAACTTGCAACACAACAATCAAAAATCAAAATACGTTAACCCCCTCCCCTTTGGTCAACCATATAAATAGAGTTAGCAAAGGGGAGTTTTGTATTAATTTACTTCGTAACATTGTTTATCTTTCACATAAATTCCTGCAGATATAATTGCACCTCCGATACGGCGCTTACCACTAACCCGCGCGGCAGTATTAGTTATGCCACCAAACACGTATAAGGCTCTATTCTCAGCGCATTGATTGCTTACCAGCCCCGTAGGCTGGAGGAAATGCATTTGAACAACATATCTCAAGGCCATCGCGGCACCAAATTTATATAAAAATGATCTCATTATTTCATGGTTAGTTGTATTCATCATCTACTCCTCTCAGATACCGTTAAATTTCGCCAGTCGCTCTTTGTATCTATCACTCATATCAAAAGCAAAATCTTCATGCTCTGCCTGGAAGGTGCCAAATGCCATCAGCGCTGCGACCGCAGGATCTATCTTGTTGCCGGATTTCTTTTTGTTAGGCTTTATGTTGGCGTTAGCGTCGGACTCCATCACCACGTTACCCATCGCCCAGGTCAGAACCGGATCGCCACGATGGCGTAATACCTTACGGTTAACGAACACCTCAAAAGATTTAGCAACCGGGCTGAACCGCAGATAGGTTTGCTGGAAAGGCTCCACATCGAGCCCCGCCCCCTGTAGCTGGGTACGCAGATGCGTCGCGTTCCACGTATCGAAGCCCACCAGCCGGATATTGAAGGTTTCAGCGTCGCGCAGGATATCATCACGGATGCGGTCATAGTCGATACAGTCGCCGGGCGTGGTGCGTATCCAGCCCGCTTTCACCCACTGGCGGTAGATGGCGCGGTTTTTGTTAGCGACGTTAAGCAGCTGCGCTTCCGGCAGATAATGACGGGTAAGAAGTCGGATCTCCCTCTCGAACGGGAAAACGTAACTTACACTGGTGATATCGCTGGTTGAGGACAGATCAAACCCGGCGTAACACTCCATTCCGGCCAGGTCTTCTTCAGAATATTCAAGTGCGCAGGCATCCCATGCACCGACACCCATCCACGGCGTAGAGCCCTGACACCAGATATTGAAACGTTTGGTCAGCATTTCCACCCACTGCGACGGAATACCCCGCGCTTTCTGAACGGTGGATTCCAGTTTCGCCGCGTCAACGGATATATGCAGATTAGGGTTGGCCTTGATCCACATGTCCGGCAGCTCAACCTCGCTTTCGTCGTCCAGCTCATAGATCAGGGCAAACAGCGAATCGTTGCTCTCCTCCCCTGCCAGAATCTGGCAGCAGTAGTCATAATGCTGTTTACAGGCAGAGACAACGTTACTCCCGGCGGTAGTGATGGCGAACAAAATCGCCTCAGGACGTGCGCCCATGCCCAGCTCAAGCGCAGAATAAACACCGTTATCCGGGTGAAGGTGGTACTCATCAACAATCGCCAGGCTGGGATTAGTCCCCTCGATGGTGGCCGCTTTTGCCGCCAGCGGTCTTAACAGGCTGTTGCTCTTAGGGAAAATGATCTTGTGCGCCTGAATATTGACGCGCTTTTTCAGCGGTTTTGACAGCAGACACATCTGGCGGGCATCGTCGAACACGATACGGGCCTGATCCCGGCTCACCGCCGCCGTGTAAATATCCTGCTGGCCCTTCTCCATGACCAGGAACCAGTTAGCCAGCATGGCGGCCACAGTGGATTTGGCATTCTTGCGCGGCACTTCGATAAAGGCGCTGCTGTACTTCCGGCGACCTGTCTCCCTGACCTTAAAGCCCAGCAGATTAGCGAAGGCGAATTGCTGCCATGGTTCCAGCGCGACAGGCTGGCCGCGCAACGGGCCTTTGACGTGAGGGCAAAGTCGCGAGAAGGCAATAAACCGTTCTACTGTCGCCGTATCAAACTCATAACGGGGGTCATTCAGGTCTGAAAAGTACCGGTTTACGGCCTGTTTCAGTCGTTTACAGGCCGGGATCTCACCCGATTTTACAGAGTTTGCGTACTCATCCCAGACGGTCAAGCTCGTCCTCCTCTTCCGTTGCAACCGGATTACGGCGACGGCTTACCGGATCAAAACCCAACAGCGACGACATTTTAATGATAATTTTCTCAGCATCAGATTTGGCTTTCAGCGCCGGATTACTGGTTGTGGCCCCGCGGGATCCTTCAACTGAAAACCCGCGCAGGGCAATATCTGCAACGGCTTTCCGGTACATGGAATAATTGACGCAATACAGCTCAAGGTTGTTCCAGTCCGCAGGGGTTAAATCCCCGCGCTCAGCCATCTGCTTTGCTTTTGTCTTCCACTGCTGTCCCGCGATTTCATCAAGATAGGCGGGTGGTTTGGGTGGTCTTGCCATAACTTATTCTTTCCTTAACTTACTGCTGTCAAAAAAATTACCGCGCATAAAAATTTGAGGGAGCGGGTGGTTCCTCGCCGGGAGGGGGTTGTCTTTGAAACCTCCCCCACCCCGTTCACGCTGACTCATGAGTTCCTGTTCACTCATGAGTAACCTCATAGACCCAGTCATTGCGGCGCTGCGCTGCTTCTTCCTGTTCCCGGAACAACCCGGCTTTACGCTGCTGCTTAGTTAGCGGATCCGTAGTGGCTGTCTTGCGACCATGACAGGCAGCACATAACGGCTGGTGGTTACTGGCGGGCCAGAACAACACATCACCTTCGCCCTCAATAGGTATGATGTGATCGACGATAGTTGCCTGCTTATAGACGCCAGCATTATGGCAGTGCGCGCATAGTGGATTAGCCTTCAGAAAGAGGAGCCGGTATTCTCCCCATCGATTGGAGTAACCGCGTTCTGTGCGTGTGCCTCGTCGGCTATCACTCTGCCGTTGTGCATTCCGTTTGTGTTCATCACATTTGCCGGACTTTACCCGTTTATTACATCCGGGCTCTGTACAGCGTCGTAAGGGTTGCCATGGCATTTAATACACTCCTGGTTCCCGGTAGTAGTTCCACAATGACGAAGTGGTAAAGGGAAGCTCGGACGTTTTTTCCGCCGCTATCTCCCGGTGCTCATACCAGTGACCGACCAGTAGCAGACACCCGACCTTCAGCGCAGGATTAAACTCGAGCCCGTCATCAAAACGCCTGCCGATATGTTTCTGGCAAATCTCCAGCGCGGCGACGATATACCCGTTTATCAGGGCGTTCTCATCATCCCCGTCGATGCGGCAATGCAGTTTTACTTCTTCCAGAGTTATTAATTCAGCCATTGGCCACGCCTCCTTTACAAAGGAGCTCAAGACTGGTGCGGTTGTTATCCGGGAGGGCCGCCTCTATACCGTAAATGTCACCAGTGACTGCGGGTGACAGATATTTCACCCTGTGTCCCTGCTTAACATCACTGCGATAGCGTATCCATATTCTGACTGTGGCCTCAGAGGACAACGAGCCGGTAGCCAGAAGCTCCCGGCCAGAGATACCTTTTATCTCAGCCCAGACCTTGGCGTAGTCCACCCAGCGTTTTATCGGTTCTCCCAATGGCCCCTGACTTTGTTCATAGCGCTGCAGCGTTATACGATGTTTTAATCCTCCGGCTCTCATTCGCTACCCTCCTTACTTTTATTGTTATTTACTTCGATCTGCTGCTTCCATGCCTGGCTGAATTCGTCCCCACCTTCGCGTGGCGACATGCCCTCACGTTCGCGGGCTTCATTCGGATTCATAATTCCGTTTTTAATACCGCGTTCGTAAGTGGCGTAGCGTTCGGTTGGTGTGGCGCGGAGAAGGTCAGCAGAATCGAACTCAACCTGATAACGGGTACCGGATGCAGGACGGGCCACCAGCAATGTGGATTTGATTTGTTGTTCGAAATTAGCCAGCCAGGGACGCATGGTCATTGTGAGAAATGCGCGGCTCGCTTCGCTGAAGTTGCTGTAGGTACTGTTGCTGTATTCCTGAAGAAAGATCGGAGAAACATTAAACATACGGGCAATGTCTTCAATGGAAAAGCGCCGGGAAGCCAGCCATTCAGCATCCTGATTACTCATGCCCAATTTTTCGTAATCCATTCCTCCTTCAAGAATGGGCGTTTTCCCTGCATTACGTGCACCCTTGTACCGCTCCAGTGCATCCAGTGCTTTTTTACCGTTCACGCCGTCAAGCCAGTCTTTTGCTTTGACAATGCCCGCCGCCATCATGCCCTCTTTCATTATGTTAGCGCCGTGGCGCTGCTGGGCCAGTCCAAGGCCCAGCGCTTCCCGGCAGATGGTTATCGGTGAGCGCCCCAGAAAACCATCGTCCGTGGCATAACGCAGATGCAGAATCTCTTCCTGAAGATAAGTACGGGTGATTCCGCTAAAGGGTTCAGTAATAGTGTATTTGTAACGGTGTCCGGACAGACGCTCCGGTACTACGGTCCCCGGTGCATATGGATGCAATGATTCGGGCTGTCCGTCACGGCCCCAGCGGATCACCGCATAAGCGTTACCGTTCAGCAGACAGTGCCGCATCATCGTGCGTTTAAACTGGTACGGTGTCTGACAGTCGTTCGGCTGCTCATTCAGCAGATAATCAACCGGGTGATTACTCAGCCACTCCCGCGCCTCACGCCCTTTATCATTCGTTACCCGGTAGAGATAACAGGGCATGGTTGCCACTGCTTCACTGATGACCGATACGGCGTTCATGACAGCCGGCAGAGATTCCGCCGTCCCCGCAGATACATATTCGCCGGATCCGGTATTAGGAATGCCCGCCATCGCCAGCCATTCATCGATGGCCATGCTGCGTTGTTCTGCCTTACGGCTGAAAGGCCAGAGAGTCCACATATCAGATCTCCACCAGTTCGGCCCAGCGTCGGCGGTTATCGCCAGCGCGGCGTAACTCCGGATACTGGGAATAAAGCGAGCGGTGTGCAATTTCCACACCGGACTCCGGGTAAGCAGGCAGAGAAGTGATCGTAATTTCACGCAGTTCAGCAGCGGTGACGGTACGCAGATAAGGCGACTGGGTAATATCCCAGTTTTCTTTCAACGCCCGGAATCCAAACGACATGCCTTCTATATCGCCCCGTTCCACCAGCTCCAGCACATCATTACCTAACTGTGTATTGGGTGGCGTCAGTTCAAATCGCAGACCCGTATCATCTTCCATCAATATCAGCGTGCCGGATTTGGTACGCCCCAGCAGTTGCGTATAGTCATGTTCAAATAAACAGCGCACATCATTACCGGAGGTGAGATAGCCGGAAAATGCCCCTGGCGTAAACTGTTCGCGGAATTCGTCCCAGATGATTTCTGACAGGCTGTTCCAGCGCACCGCATACCCCACCAGTTTGCGCTCTTTGGCGATAAGTTCTGAGGTGCGAATTTCAAAATTAACGGTATCCATAACGGACTCCATAAAGACCAGAAAGGGGCCGAAGCCCCTGTGAATTATTTGGTGGAGGAAGCGGAGATTTCGAGCAGCTTGATGGCGCCGGAATCAACCACACCCCCGCCCAGGTATTTATCCGTATGAATTTTGATAAAGCCCGGTTCGGTGATGTTGTCCGGACGGGTGCGGGTGCCTGTCTCATGGTCAACGATGAAATAGCCACGTTTGAAGTCGCCAATACCGATCAGGTTGTCCGACATGGTTTCGAGATATTCAACAGGGAGGCCCAGCAGCGTATCCGGATCACCTGCCTGTAAACGGTCGCGCCAGATGTAATCCCCGTTACCGTTTTTCAGTTTCTGAACGGAGGCCGCCATATTGGAGTTCATCACCCATACAGCATTTTTTCGGTATTTCGCCCGGAGTTTAAATTTCAGATCAATCAGCAAATCGGCATTTAGTGCAGCACCTGTGACGGACTGAAGCGTACCGAACGGGCGGGTTTTGTCTCCGTCCTGGCTGCGCGGATAAGAGAGAAAGCCTTTCGCTTTTTTCACGCCATCGCCGGATGCCAGATCCGTTTCTTCGGTATCAACGAAAGCATCGCCAATTTCAGAGGACAGCCAGCCCATGATATCCACACCAGAAAAATCGATGATTTCCTGTGTAGTCTTCGGATAGGTGTAAACCGGGAATAGTCGGATACTGACTTCTTCCAGTTTCGGCGTAGTTGTCTCACCACGGGCTTTTCCTTCCTCGCTATGGTTCACCCCCGCTCCGCCCACAGAGACAAGCTGTTTAAACTCGTTACTGCCAATTTTTTTCACGGTGCAGATTTTGCGCATAACAGACTCATCGTTGAGTTGCTGCATAATCTGTTTGTTAAGTTCGGGAATAACGGTATAGCCGCCATCTTCCGGAATGCCGGTGGACAGGCTGCGGGCTTCCCCGGTCAGAATGTAGGTGCGTAGTTCGTCGTTGCTTACGCCGTTATCGTTCACCGGGTGGCCTGGCAGGCTGCGTTCTTCAGTGGCAATGGCTTCATAGCGGCTGATGTCAGTATCGAGTGTCTGAGCGCGGGTGCGGAGTTCATCAAACTGCGTGCCTTCCTCGTCAGTCAGGCTTCGTTTTTCGCTGTCGGCTTTTTCAAGCAGGTTACGCATCTGCGTTTTGATTTCGGTTTTTTGCTGGCGTAATTCGAGTAATTTCTTCATGGAGTGGTTTCCGTAACAATTAACGTTGAGACGTGAAACCAGCGCTTTAAGGGATGTCCACCTGGCGAGAAAACCGAGGATCTGCCGGAAGAACCGGGTGGACAGTGGCGGCTCACGTCTGAGTGCCACTCTTCAAGATATACATGAAATACATAAAGAAAACCCCCGTGAGATACAGAAGTAGGAATGGGTAAGGGTGAGTACAAATAATTTACAAAGCTAGCGTTTATCCCATATAGTTTTCATCGTTAACTTTTTCTTTGAAAAGGAGGTCTACATGTCTGATCGTAACATCATGCAAGCGTTGTTTAACCAGCAGCGCCTTCAAATCATGCATATCGGAAAACACCACAACGAATTCACTGATGCTTACTTATTCGCTTGGGAGTCAGGAGTCTATCCAGCAATGAGCGACACCGATGGGAGCGTGCCGCAAAAACCCCACGAGCCTTTTGCCGATTTTTTCATCACTCCGAAAGAGAAGACCCTTTTCCTAGCGAAGAGGCTTGATGATGCGTGGCTGAATAAAGAAGGATTGACCTTCTATGCATTAGAAGATGAACTTCAGGTCAGGTACAAGCCTGGCTGGGATCGTGGAGACCTGCTCAATATCTGTCGCTATCTATATCTTGATAATTGCTTCGATCATGACTTCTGGAAAACTCTTGTGAAGAATGGAGAATGTCCAAGCGAAGCACACAGCATTATGAGTGTTTTCAAGCGTACTGAAGATATTTACTTCATGTAACGTTATGGCCTGAGATTTCAGGCCATTTTTATTTCTTTTCACTTAACCATATGGATGGTTGAGGAGTTTTCTCTATAAATTCTTTTAGATGGTCGATCAGGACACCGAGTTGCTCCTTGTTTGTTGCCAAGATCTCACCTGACAGCGTACTACGAACAAAATCATGATGATCGATCCAGAAGAAAGCACCATCGGCGAGAGCCTGTTTATACTCTGCCGTCGACATTTCGCTTATGTCTCTGAGAGCATACAGCTCGTAGTGTTCTTTGATATCCTGAAAAGTAATTGGCATACCCCTCCCTTTAAAAAATAAAAAAATATGTGTTTAAGTGTTCACCCCTTCACCTTTTGAAATTTTTATAACAAATTCATATTGTTAAGTGGTGTACACTTTCCTTTTTAGTATTCACTAGTGTTCACCCTACCCTTCACCCATCAGGCTAAAAAACAATCAAAAGGTGAACAGGTGAATACTTGGTGAATACTTCATAAATAAGTGTTCACCCCTTAACACCATGTAATAGATAGATTTTTTTACAAGGTGAATACTGGTGAACACTTTATCTATAACTTTACACTTCCTCGGTATTATCGGCAGTACCTGAACACAATGGCATCCAGTCGTCTGAATCGTTGTGCAGCGTAACGTTTGACCTGATACCGCGCTTCGTCTTTCGCTTCTGGTAATCCTTACCATACTCAGCCATTGCGCCGGGCATATCCGTACCGAAACGCATCAATGATACTGGCTTGTTCAAACCATTGGCCCTCATGTACGCCAGATACGCGTGATACAGGTATTTACGCGGGCTGAATGGCACAATCTCAGCATTGCCGATAAACATACCGTCACATACTACCGACGCCATCAGGTAGCCGCAGAAATCCACCAGCGAATCACCTTCACGTTTAATAGCTAAAGCCTCTTCTGATTTCTGCTGTTCATACAATAGCCGCCTGGCTTCGTCCTGGTCTGCAAAGCGTGTAAGCAGATGACGAATAACTACCGCCAGTTCCCCTTCTATTTTCTCAGCCAGCATCGGATCACGTTCGTTCTCCGGTACAACTTCGGTGAAGTTGAATATCACTCGTCTACGCGATATCCCACCACTGCGATCACTAAAGGTCATAGCATTGTTATTAACAGCCATCACCACCGCCTGTATCCGTGTCGAGTACGGCGCTTTATGTTTCGGGTCGATGGAAACCTTATCACCACCTGTAATGGCCTTAATCCCGGCACCATCTCCAGCATAACGGGTCATATCCGGCATGATAATCAGCGAGTAACCAACCACCAGAGCGCGATCTCTTGCATCCTCTAGGGCCTTCATACTGGCCGACACCGTATTAGCCTTACCCGCCAGCATAGTGCAGATCTCCGCCATCACGCTTTTACCGCTACCACCCGGTCCCGTTACCTCCAGGAATAACTGCCAGTCGTACCTGTTCGCCAGCACCATAAACAACGCAGCCAACACACGATCTGTTTTACGGTCATTACTGGCCACAGAACGCCGGAGCCACTTCCAGAAATTAGGCGCGTGACTGGCCAAGGTTTCCCCTTCGGCTGGTGGACTGAAGGGTAATTCGCTTGAGATTAACAGCCAGTCAGTTTTACAGTGCTCGCGGAATTCTCCCGTCCGGGTATCAAATACCCCATTACTAAACCCAATCATATTTCTGGCTGTTACGCCCATCACCGGGAGGCTTAACTTCATGGTTTCCACTGCCGATTTGATGCCGTTCTGCGAATAGGCTACCTCAGCATCGATGTAAATCTGCGCCATTTCACGCTGCAATTCTTTATCCGGGAGAGGATTCCACACAATCCCGTTATAGTGGTGAACAGTGTCCGAATCGGCATGAATCGCCAGATCACCATCATAATGAGCCAGTAATACTTCACCTCGCTGGCTGGCCACCATCTGATTCAATGCTGGTGCGACTCCGCTATGGTCTGGTTCGCGTTTCGTGACCGGGAGATCGACAACAACACTTTCCGTACGGATCCTCTCCAGATAATCATGCCAGTCCTCTGGCTGGCGGTCGGGAATCCCCTTGTAAAGCTTGGCATCTTGCACTCCTGCCCGCGCCAGCTTCTCGCCAATGGCGTTTATCAGTCTCGGTTCAATAACTCCAGCAATATATACACGGGCGCTTCGGCGACCTTTATCAACAATTTGCAGGTTATCCAGTTCCGCCAGTTGCTTTGGCCCCAGCCAGACTGGGGGCGTTATATCTTCGGCAATTTGTTTACCCAGGCCCTCTTCCCATCCCTTTGCATGAGCGTAAGCATCAGCCCCGGCAAAAATGATCGCCTCTGTAAATTTTTCCTTTGGCAGAAATTTTAAGTTCGGAGCTCGTTTCATTTTCCCGCTCTCTTAGCAGCAATTAAAGCCCGCAAATACTGAATTTTTTCTGCTGTGTTATTCGACTTGCACCATTCGCTGAACGTCTGTTGTTTTACCGGGCTGAACTCCCCTTTAAACCGTTCGACCGGGAAAACACACTCTCCGGAATACCCCTCCCTGATATACGTAATCCGGTTATCAGTAACCATTTTCACCGTTACCCGTTCACCCCGATTATCCTTGAAAATGTCACCCGGAAGGATTTCAGGCCGAGTCTGACCACCAGCAGTTAAGCTGTTAACTTTCTTCTTCATGGTATTAGTCCTTTTTGACTGGCGTTACGCGATAACCGGCGCGTTCAAGAATGTGATCAAAGAGTGATGGCGTACCTATAATTTCATCCGGACGTAATACCGTATCTCCTTTAACTAAGCCGTTTTCAACGTAAAGCAAAATACGACCGGAAAAATCAGGGGAGACATGCAGTGAGACGTTCAGCATCGGGATTTGACTATCCATGAAACCCTCCCATCACATTCAATTCATAAGCACCGCTGGCGTACTGGTACAGAGAGCATTCAGAGCGAATCTTTGCGGCAAAAGTCAGATCCCAGCGGGAATACCATTCTCTGGCTTCTTTTTCCGTGTCGGCAGCGATGCGGATCACTACGGGTGTGCAGGTCTGGCCCTTCGGTATACCGAGGAATAGCCATGTAAATTTGGGGTGAATTTGGGTATGCTGCTTACCAGCCATAACTGTTACTCCTATTAACGGTTTGGTCAGAGGCCCGGTTAGTGTTCCACCACTTCCGGGCTTCGTTAATTTCATGGTTGCATAAATCAAAAACGGTACGTACCATGATGTTTTGAGTTTAACCCTGTGGTACGTACCGATGCAAGATAAAAATTTAAAGGCAGCTTTCGAGCGATCAGGCAGCACCAAAAAAAATATTCGCTTTGAAGATGAATTATTGGAACAAATCAACGATGCAGCTGGCCCGGGACAGTTCAGCTCATGGGTTAAAGAAGCCTGTCGAGAAAAACTTCGCAAATTAGGTATTGAGCCAAAAGCCTGATTTTGACCACCAGCGCTGGGCCTGGTACCTTGTATACGCTTCAATAAGACGTTGTAACTCTGGCGGCCCGGCATGGCCGCCTTTGTTTTATGTGCCATATCCAGCCCCTTAAACCGTCTGCGTTCTGCGGGTGGAATCCAGATAAGCATCCAGATCAGACTTGAAGTAAATGACCTTCCGACCGACCTTATGAAAGGGGATTTTTACCTTGCCAGTATGCGCCCAATTCGCCAGCGTCTGGGGATTTATACCCAGATGTGCAGCGGCTTCATTACGGGTGAGTCTTTTAGAAATATTGGTTTCAACTAAACGCATGAGTAGCTCCATGTATGACGAGTTAATACAGGGCTACTCTAAGGTTGAAATAAAAGATTGGGCAGGAGGGCAGAATTGCTGTGCAGGGGGTATAGCTGCTATGTCCCCACCTATAAAACCAAAGAAAATGACGTAGCTTTTGATTTCAACCGCGGTTTTATTTTTGCTGCCTTGATCCAACGATCTAGAGTGTCAGAGCTAACCTGCCCTTTGAAATGCTCATGTAACTTCTGACACATTCCGTTCTTACTGGCTGTAGGGTATTGATTCCATGTGGCCTTAGCGATCCTAATTGCCTCACTGTAATGTTTATTGCGTGGTTTCTTGGCAATTTCTTTTAGCTTTTCTCTATATCCACTCTCTTGGAAACCTCGTAAAACATTGGGATATATGCGCATTCTCAGCCTATCGGCATAGAGCCTATCAACCAGTGTCTGAGCAACCTCAAACTGAGACTGAGAATAAAGGAGAATAGCCGCATTCATTACCTGAGAATCTTCTCTGGAGCATTTGATACCATATCTTTCAGTAAATAGTACCAATTCTGATAGCTCACCTCTTAACGACAGTGCATTAAAGGCATAGGAATGCTCATCTGGAATTTCATATAAAACAGATTCTTCATAATCTTTTTTATTAAAAGTCAATGCGTTCGCTACTGCGTCTAAATCACCGTGTAAAGAAGAAATGTTCATAGCGCCAACTGAAACCCGGTGCAGAGCCTCTTCAATTTTTTGAGTTAAATTAATCATTAGTCACCTTATTGGTAACAGGATTCAACAGTTCAAACATTAACTTTCTTTTTTGCTCATCCGAGAGATGTTGCAGTGCAGATAATAATTGTGCATCGATGGCTTTCTTGCTTTCCACAAGCCCGGCATGTTCCAGGATGGCCCGTTCAATTCGGGTAGCTGGCTCGAGTAGTTCATCAGCACCAAAATGAAGATAGCCCTGAGTAACATCTGCACTACGCATCGTTCGGTGGTTCATCAGTCGTTTGAGGATATAACTACCAACGCCCACCAGCTCGGCGACAGTACCGAAAGTACGGCGGGCATCGTGCCATTTGAATGGGATTGGCTGGAGCAAATCAGGATTGGGGTCTGGGACGGTGGCGGCACTGATTCGATCAATTACATGGCGATATTCTTTAATGACTCCTTTAACTCCAGGAAACACTAAAGCCTCATTTCCGTTTTTCATTTTCAGTCGGCGCCGGAACAGATTCAGCAGAGTTTCAGTGATTGGCAGCTCGAGCGGATCGCCGTTCTTGGAGGTATCTATCCAGAAATAACGACCGCCAATATTCACCCGATTCCAGGTTAGTTCGAATATTTCAGATTTACGCAGCCCGGTGAAAATCGACATTTCTACAGCGTCACATATTGCGGCAGCTACATCATCTCGTCCTTCTTCGGCCTTATCACGAACTACAGCAACGGCATTTAACCAACGAGCAAAGTCATGGGTGCGGATGCGCTCTGTCTTTCTGATCGTGCCATGCCACTGACGCTTTGTACTCAGCACCAATGTTGGCGGGTCAGGTAACAGCGTTCTCCCTTCTTCATCACGATAATGATCATGTGCGAAACGATATACGGCGCGTAGAGCTCTGGCCCACAGGTCAGCCTGAGCTTTGCTACCGCTTCCTACCCCAGCCCGAAGCGTTTCTTTATCAGCGCCAAACCAGACTGAGCCATCAGTTACTGCTTTGTGACGATGCTCAACACGTTCACGCGAAATTGTAGAGAGTGGCTGTTTCATCCAGTCGCCGGAGTAATTTTGTAAGATCGCGCGATATTGCTTTTCGGTTGTGGGTTTAAGGCGGTGGCCACGGTTCTTAATATAGGCATCCAGCGCATCGGCAAGCGTGACAGATGCCTTCTCATTAACACGCTTTTCCACATTAGGATTTCTCCCGGTGGTCGCTACGTCGCCCAGCATTTCGAGTGCCTTTGCCCTGGCATTATCAATAGTAAGATCCGGAAAACGGCCCAGCGTGGCGCGGATGAATTTTCCATTTCTCTTACGTGAGATACAGAAGCTTTTCACACCACTGGTGCCAATACGGATGCGCAAGCCATTAACGATGGTATCGCCGTACTCAACCTGTCCACGTTCGGCAGGTAGGAGGTTTTCGAGCTTTGTTTTCGTAAATTTGAATGTTTCCACAAACACTCCACACCAAGCGATCGGGGTATCCTGCAAATCGCTTGTTTTGCTCTAGGATACCTATAGGATACCGCAAAGGAGTATTTTAGAGTATTTCTGGTTATTTATACAGTGGTTTTAAATTTATTAAGTTGCTGAAAATTATAGATAAGTATTTTCAGGTAAGAAGTTGCATTCTAACTCATAATCGCTTGGTCGCTGGTTCAAGTCCAGCAGGGGCCACCAAATTTCAAGGACTTGCGAGAAATCGCAGGTCCTTTTTGTTATTGGAAATATATGCAATTGTTGGCAAAGCCAATAATTGGATGGCTCTGAATGCGTAGCGGGGGATGGCGAGGGAATAAGGATATATCATGCGATACGCCAGCCCATATCGCTGGCATTCCATTTGGACGCCGCCATCCCGAGATGGAAACGTCCGTTAGAGTTTGATTCGATAGTCAGCTCACACTAGCTCTTTGAGCTGCTCCTGCATATAGGTTGAAAAATACTCTGGGTTCTTGATAAGGATGCGGTTACCGGAGGCAACTTTTTCTGCCCATCCGGCCACTTTTTTCGTGAACTCGGGATTCCATCCCTCCTGCTCACCCCGTGCCATCACAACTTCCGGACTCGCTGGCACACCTAAGTCATGCAAATACTTTAAGATTCCCTTAGCGGTGCTTTCATCCATTGAATGGGGTACTGACGCCGAAGTGTTCATACCACCAATAAAATCCAATGCTTTCTCAATTGCTGTTGGCATGCTCTTATCCTTAAAATTAACCACGTGAGAGACACATTTATACTATGTACCCAACTCCGCCGGGATATCAAAGAGAACATCGCCTTTATTTGACTTACCCCGCAGCTAAACGCTTGCGCGGCTGTTTTCTGCGCTATTTTTTTGCATCTCCGGCTAAAACTAGTCCAGTTGCCACCGCATTACGCGGCCCTTCGGTACCTCGAATATTGCCCTGCCCGGCGACAACGCCGTAATGCGCCAGCGCATCGGTGATCATCTGCGGGATTTCGAAATCCAGCGAAGAACCGCCTACCAGCACAACAAAAGTCATATCGCGAATAGATCCACCGGGTGACACCTGGCGTAACGCGCGCAGGCAGTTGGTCACAAAAACCTTCTCTTTGGCCTGTCGGCGCACCAGACGTATTTTTTCCAACGAGGTCTGGTTATCTACCGGGATCAACTCGCCCTCTTTCAAATACACAACTTTGGCAAACACCGCCGGGCTGAGCGGTTCGCGGAAAAACTCTACCGCGCCGTTCTCATGGCGAATGCTGAACAGGCTCTCCACTTTTGCCAGCGGGTATTTTTTAATTTCCTCCGCCAGAAATGCATCGCTTAAGCCCAGCTCTGTTTGAATCAACAGGCTGACCATATTCCCCGCCCCGGCCAGATGTACCGCTTTCACTATGCCATCGCTATTGATGACGGCTGCATCGGTAGATCCTGCGCCTAAATCGAGGATCGCCAGCGGTGCGGCGCATCCGGGCGTTGTTAGCGCCCCCGCTACGGCCATGTTGGCCTCCACGCCACCAACTTCAACCGGCGTGTTTAACCGGGCACTCAGCTCACTGGCGATGGCCTGCATCTGTAAGCGATCGGCTTTCACCATCGCCGCAATGCCCACGGCGTTCTCCATTGAACACTCTCCGGCGATGCCGCCCTGCACCTTACGCGGAATAAATGTATCGACCGCCAACAGATCCTGAATATGCACCGTGTTCATGTCATGACCGGTCAGCGAGGCCATCACCTTTCGCACCCGCTCCAGCATGCCGCCTGCGTGCGTACCAGCTTCCCCGGCAATATCGCGCACGGGCGCGCAAGCGCTCATCGCCTGCATAATGGCCTGCGCGCCTTGCGCTACGTCGGCTTCACCGCCACGCTTTTCACCACGGATAAAGATCTTACCCGCCGGGATCACTCTTGATTGCACATCGCCCTGCGGGGTTTTCAGTACCACGGCGGAACGGTTGCCAATCAGCGCTCTGGCGATGGGGACGATAGTTTGCGTTTCCTCGGGCGTCAGGGCAAAGAAGGTCGCAATGCCGTAAGGGTTCGACAGCACCCGTACCACCTGTCCCGGGGCCGCCACTTCCACCGCCGCCAGCACACCTTCCGGCACCTTCTCCAGCAGGGTGACTTCATCAACCACCGGCATTGGCCGACGCAGGCGATTATTCACCAGCACCCCATCATCTTTTTTCAGGATAGCCGCCACCACATTGACGCCGCGATCCAGCGCTTCATTGATAAACCAAACCGCCTCAAGGAAATCCATCTCCTCACCTACCAACGGGATCCAGCCCTGGGCAAATCGATCCTCGCTCAACGCCGCCAACTTCTCCACGGCGATGGTGGTTCCCATACCCACGCCAACGCCACCGGGCGTTTGCGGGTTATGACCAATCATCGTCGATTCGGTAATGATGGTTTCAGTGATGGTTTCCATCGCCACATCGCCAATCACCGGTGCGGCCTCGTTGATACAAATTTTTGCTACGTCCTGCAGCGACCACGGCGTGTTATTCAGCGCCTGCTGCAGGGACGCGACTACCCCAGCGATATTATCCCGCGTGCCTTTCATACCGGTCGTGGCGACAATCCCGCTGCCGATAAACCGGCCATCCTGCGCCAACGCCACTTCGGTGGTGGCGTTGCCGATATCGATCCCTGCAATTAACGGCATGCTGCCTCCGTCACTGGCTGCCTTTACGCAGCTTATTTCTCTGCTGGTATACCTCTGCCGATTCGCGGACAAACCCGGCGTTCACCGTGGCATGCCATGTGTGTTCCAGTTCATCGGCAATGGCCTGCAACTCGGCGAACGAAGAACGAAACGGCCGCAGCGCGTTGTAGATCTCCAGAATGCGGGCATCCGGAATCGCAATCAGCTCAGCCGCACGACGAAAATTGCGCGCCACGGCATGACGCTGCATCTGCTCGGCAATCTGCGCCTGGTACTCCAGCGTTTGCTGAGAAATACGCACATCCTGCGGTCCTACGCGGCCCGCCAGCACATTCTCAAGAGTAATGTCGGTTAGCGGCTTGCCGGTAGGCGTCTGGATTTTCTCCGGGCAGCGGGTCGCTAATGGGTAATCCTGCGCAGTCATGATGTTGTCGTTCATGGTCATTCCCTTACCAGTGCAATGTGCAACGTGACAGGCGCAGCATCCTGCATCACGTGTTTGGTTTCTTTGATATGAAACAGCGCGGCCTTGGCCATAAATTTAGGGCGCACCATCTGGTCATTGACCACTGGCACCGGCGAAGGCGACTCTTTGCGTGCATATCGCGCGGCGTTTTTACCAATCTGACGATAGGTTTCCAGCGTCAGCAGCGGAGCTTGAGAAAACAGCTCGAGGTTGCTTAACGGCAGCAGATCGCGCTGATGAATCACCGTGGTTCCTTTCGACTGGATGCCAATCCCGATGCCTGAGCCGCTGAGGTTTGCCGCATCCCATGCCATAAAAGAAACATCCGAGGTGCGCAGGATCCTTACTACCCGCGCATGTAATCCCTCTTCTTCGATGCCAGCAACCAGCTCTTTCAGAATCGCGTTGTGAGGCATATCAATCAGGGTTTTATGCTGGTGCTTGCCAAAGGCCGGGCCGACGCCAATCACCACTTCATCCACGCGTTCATCCGCGTTAGCCGCCTCGCCTTCGCTCACTTGTAAGGTGAAAACCGGCTTACGTTCAGTTGTGCATTCCACAGTGTTCCGCCTTATTCGATCGAGCCGGGCTGAACCACGCCCGCAATATTTTTAATTTCCGCCCAGCGTTCGGCACTGATGCGATAGCCGGTACCAGGTCCCTGATAATCATTGATGTCGTTGACGGCGCTGACGACGTCGAACTGGCGATCCAGAATGGCCGACGTTTGCAGGTAATCACCAGTAACACGCTGTCTCAGCATATTGAGGATATTGCTGGCGATATCTTCAAAACCGCTGCAACTCAACGCGCCGACGATATCCAGCCCGGTGATATTACGCTTCATCATCTCTTCCACGGCCGCCAGATCCTCCACTACATTGCGCGCAGGCATATCTTTGCTGCCGTGAGCATAAGTAGCGGCTTCCACTTCTTCATCGCTAATCAGCGGCAGGCCCAGTTCGCGGAACACCGCCTGAATGGCGCGTGCAGCCTTATTGCGTATAGCGATGGTTTCTTCTTCAGTCACCGGACGCAGACCGCCGTCAACCATCAGATCGCGTTGCAGGATGTTGTAATCATCGAAGTCTTCAGCGTCGAAGTTCGACCCGGCAAACATGTTGTCGTAGTTGGGTACCGCGCTGTAACCAGAGAAAATAAAGTCGGTACCCGGCAGCATCTGCATCAGGGTGCGGGCAGTACGGCGAATATCGGAGTGAGAAAAGGTCTGGTCATTGGCGGAGGCCACTTCAAGGTCGAGCATTGAGGCAATCAGGTTTTCTGCCAGCACCGCGCGGATCCCCGAAGGCACAGCGCCGGTCATGCCGATACAGCTGACCGCACCGTTTTGCAGCCCCTGTACGCCCGCGCCTTTAGTGATAAAAATGCAGCGCGACTCCAGATAAAGCATCGATTTACTTTCGGAATAGCCCATCAGCGCTTCCGAGCCAGTGCCGGAGGTGTAGCGCATCTTCAGGCCACGCGACGCATAAGCCGAGGCGAGAAACGCTTTGGACCACGGCGTGTCATCACCGTCGGTAAACACCGATTCTGTGCCATACACCGACACCGTTTCGGCATAACTGGTTAGCCCACGCATGCCCAGCTCCAGCTCCGTGGCCTCTTCAACAGAACATTGCGTCAGCACACCGGGACGACCGCATTGGGAACCCACCAGCAGCGCCAGGGCGTTAAACGGCGCGTAGCGGGCGATCCCGACCGTCGTTTCTTGCTCGGAAAAGCCGCGGATCCCCGCTTCAGCAGCGTCGGCGGCAATCTGTACCGGGTTATCTTTCAGGTTGGTCACGTGGCACTGGTTGGAGGGCGTGCGTCTGGCACGCATTTTTTGCAGCGCCATCATCATCTCCACCACGTTCATTTGCGCCATCACTTCCACCGCTTTCGCCGGGGTGATGGCAGTAGTAATGGCAATAATCTCTTCCCGACTGACGTGGATATCCACCAGCATTCTGGCGATCTCCAGCGCGTCGAGCTGCATGGCGTGCTCGGCCTCAGCCACGTTAATGGCGTAGTCGGCAATGAAACGGTCGATCATGTCGAACTCGGCGCGGCTCTTACCGTCCAGCTCAACAATACGACCATTTTCCACCTTCACCGACGACGCTGGATCGTAGGGGCTTTCCATGGCGATCAGCCCCTCTTCAGGCCATTCGCCAATCAGCCCATCCTGATTTACAGGCCGCTTCGCAAGTACTTCGAATCGTTTTGATCTTCTCATGATTTATTGACTCAAAAGATAAAAAATAGGGACGCCGGGCCGCACTGCCGGGGACACAACACCCGTCATTCGCCTTTCATCAGCAATGGTCGAACTCTAAATGAGCAGAACAATAAAAAAATAAAATTAATTTCGTTCCAATTTGGCACCTAATAAAAACGCATCGTTTCATATTGAAACGCAATTCAGGAATATCCATCGTGAATTGTGACGAGGTTAAATGATCATTATCAATAAACGTAAAACCAGGAAGGTGAATTTAATATCTTTGAAATTTTCGCTCTATTGACTTAATAACGTGCGGCGAGAAAATAAGGTAAAGCCAATGATAAAAATAGCTGTTGCGCGATATGTTTCGTGACCTCAGCCCTACAACATTTTCAGGAGAAACTGTGAATAAGAGCCAACAAATTGCCACCATTACGCTGGCGGCTGCAAAAAAAATGGCGCAGGCCGTTGAGGCTAAAGCGCTTGAGATCAGCGTTCCGGTGGTCTTTTCCGTGGTGGATCGCGGTGGGAATACGCTGCTAATGCAACGCATGGACGATGCGTTTGTCACCAGCTGTGATATCTCTCTTAATAAAGCGTATACCGCCTGCTGCCTGCGCCAGGGTACCCATGAAATTACCGATGCGGTACAACCTGGTGCTTCGCTATATGGTTTGCAGCTTACCAACCAACAGCGCATTGTTATTTTCGGCGGCGGTTTACCCGTTATATTAAACGGTGAATTAATTGGTGCCGTTGGCGTTAGCGGCGGCACCGTTGAACAAGACAGATTATTAGCAGAAACCGCACTGAATTGTTTCTCTGAATTATAATTTAAATCTAAGAAGGTATATTATGAGCTATCGTATGTTTGATTACCTGGTGCCAAATGTGAACTTCTTTGGCCCCAATGCTATTTCCGTTGTCGGCGAACGCTGCAAACTGTTAGGCGGTAAAAAAGCGCTGCTGGTTACTGATAAAGGTCTGCGGGCCATTAAAGACGGCGCGGTAGATAAAACCCTCGCCCATTTACGTGAAGCGGGCATTGACGTGGTGGTTTTTGATGGCGTTGAACCTAACCCCAAAGACACCAACGTGCGTGACGGTCTGGAAGTCTTTCGCAAAGAGCATTGCGATATCATCGTTACCGTCGGTGGCGGTAGCCCGCATGACTGCGGTAAAGGCATCGGTATCGCAGCAACTCACGAAGGCGATCTCTACAGCTATGCCGGGATTGAAACCCTGACCAACCCGCTGCCGCCGATCGTTGCGGTAAATACCACTGCCGGTACCGCCAGCGAAGTCACCCGCCACTGCGTGCTGACCAATACAAAAACCAAAGTGAAGTTTGTGATTGTCAGTTGGCGCAACCTGCCGTCGGTCTCCATTAACGATCCGCTGCTGATGCTCGGCAAACCCGCCCCGCTGACCGCCGCGACGGGTATGGACGCCCTGACCCACGCCGTAGAAGCCTATATTTCCAAAGATGCCAACCCGGTCACCGACGCTGCCGCTATTCAGGCTATTCGCCTGATCGCACGCAACTTGCGTCAGGCCGTAGCGCTGGGCAGCAACCTGAAAGCTCGCGAGAATATGGCCTACGCCTCCCTGCTGGCAGGTATGGCTTTCAACAACGCCAACCTCGGCTACGTTCACGCGATGGCGCATCAACTTGGCGGTCTGTACGACATGCCGCACGGCGTGGCGAATGCCGTACTGCTGCCGCACGTGGCGCGCTATAACCTGATCGCTAACCCGGAAAAATTTGCCGACATTGCAGAGTTTATGGGAGAAAACACTGACGGACTTTCCACCATGGATGCCGCAGAACTGGCCATTCACGCCATTGCTCGTCTCTCTGCTGACATCGGCATTCCGCAGCATCTGCGCGATCTGGGTGTCAAAGAAGCCGATTTCCCGTACATGGCGGAAATGGCGCTGAAGGACGGCAACGCCTTCTCTAACCCGCGCAAAGGGAACGAGAAAGAAATTGCCGAGATCTTCCGTCAGGCATTCTGATAGTACAGGGGGCGCAATGTCACTTTCATCACCGGGCGTACATCTGTTTTATCACTCGCGCTGGCAGGATACTCGCGTGCTTGATGAGCTGTGCTGGGGACTGGAAGAGCAAGGCGTCCCTTGTCGGGCAATCTGTTGCAACGAGCATGACTGCGCACTGGCATTGAGCAAACTTGCGGCCAAAAGCTCAACGCTACGTGTCGGTCTGGGTCTTAACGCCACGGGTGATATTGCTTTAACCCACGCCCAGTTGCCCGAGGATCAGGCGCTGATCCGTGGTCATATCCGCGCCGGTGCAGCCCGGCTCCGCGTCCTCGGTGCTAATGCTGGTCAACTGGTCAAAGTGCTTCCCTTCAGCGAGATAAAATAAATGTACCGCATCTACACCCGAACCGGCGATAAAGGCACGACCGCACTGTTTGGCGGCAGCCGTATCGACAAAGACGACATCCGCGTTGAGGCCTATGGCACGGTGGATGAACTGATTTCCCAACTTGGCGTCTGCTATGCCAGCACGCGTCAGGCCGGGCTACGCCAGGATCTGCACGCCATACAGAAAATGCTGTTTGTTCTGGGTGCGGAACTCGCCAGCGATGAGAAAGGACTCGCTCGCTTACAACAGCGTATTGGTGAAGAGGATACTCAGGCGCTGGAGCAGCTTATTGACCGCAATATGACGCAAAGCGGCCCGCTCAAAGAGTTTGTTATTCCGGGGAAAAATCTCGCATCGGCACAGCTACACGTAGCGCGAACCCTGGCGCGCCGACTGGAGCGGGTCCTCATCGCGATGAGCAGATCGCTAACGTTACGCGATGAACCCAGGCGTTATATCAACCGACTGTCAGACGCGCTGTTCTCGATGGCGAGAATTGAAGAAACTAGTCCAGATGCTTGCGCTTAAACTGGCTGGCATCAATGTCGTACTGCTTCATCTTGCGCCACAAGGTAGTGCGACCGATATTCAACAGTTGCGACATCTCCTGCACGCGCCCGCTGGTGACGCGGGCAGCATGGATAATCGCCTCTTTTTCGATAGCGGTAAACGTCAGACTAGCAGGCAGCAGTGAAGACGCCGTCTCCAGACCAGGACGTTCGGCAAACAAATAATCCGGTAGATTGCTCAGCCGAATATGGCCGTTATCACTGCTGATGGCGATGTTTTCGATAATGCTGTTCAGCTCAAAGTCATTGCCCGGCCACGAATAGGCCACCAGTTGCGCCAGCGCGTCGTCGTCGATCTTCAAACTGTATGAAAAGCGTTTTTTCAGGCTATTCAGCCGCGTATAAATCAGCGAGGGAATACTACTGCGCCGCGCCCGCAGCGGTGGGATCACTATCTCAAAAGAGTGCAGCGCATAATACAGCTGACGGCTAAAGCGGTTTTGCTCCACCAGATTGGCGAGATCAACAGTGGTGGTGGCGATCACTTTGACATCCACCGGAATCAGCCGACGGGCATCCAGGCGGGTTAATACCCCCTGTTTGATCACCTGTAACAGCGCGGATTGCAGCTCCGGTGCCAGATATTCAATTTTTTCCAGAAACAGCGTGCCGCCGTTCGCCAGTTCAAGACGGCTCAACCGGCCATTTTCATCGTCGGTGGGCGCACTGCCCATAAAATCCTGCCCCAGTACGCTGTTGGCATACAGCTGACAGTTCACGGCGATATACGGCCCGCTGGCGCGCTCGCTTTCATTGTGGATGGCCTGACTCAGCAGCTCTTTACCAACACCCTCTTCCCCGCACAGCAGGATCGGGAAACTCCCCCTCGCTGCCTGGCGTCCAAAATGGATCAAGCGGCGGGTTTCCGGATCGTCAGTCGACATCTGCTCAAAGGTGTGGCTCACCTTGCCGAGCTGGCTGGTCATCAGCTGGCGCATTTGTTCCACCGGATGCAGTAGCAGAATAAAGCTGTTGCCCTGCTCCTCAACAATCGGCTTCAGGGTAATGACGGCATCAACAAACTGATGCTGGCTTTCAAAGGTAACTTCGACGTGATTCAGACCGCGGGCATGTTTGATCGCCCGGCGCAGCAGCATGGGGAGATTGAGCAGATCGTGAATGTTTTTCCCCTGACTGGCCTGCGCATCGAGATGCAAAAGCAGCGCCGCTCGCGCATTGATGAACTGCAATACGCCCTGTTCGTTCCAGGCCATCACACCATCATCCATACTCTCCAGCAGCCCGTACATCTGGTTCAGATGGCGGTTGGATTCAGCCAGCAGGCTGTCGGTCAGCAAAGAGTTGCCGACTTCTCTGGCAATCGCCAGCGTCAGGGATAAATCAGAAACGCACTCATGCTCCACCAGACAACACAGCGAAATGGAGCCGAACAGTCGACCATGGTTATCGAAGACCGGCGTCGAGCAGAACGACCACGGATGCAGCGCCTGTTTAAAATGCTGCTCGCCAGAGGTTTTTGTCGGCTGGCCCGGCATCGTCGCCAGCGACAGGGCACAACTGCCAATGATGCTTTCTGCACAGTAGCTGCCGTCACGAAACCCAAGCTCCGCCAGCTGTTCTACCGTCTGCGGATCGCCGCAACGGCTGAGAATACAGGCTGATTCATCCAGAATCAGCAGCGCGCACGGGCGGCCGTCCATAAACTCCCAGGCATCTTCCAGCGCAGCCTGAGCAATCGTCAGCAACGCCGTCTTGCGACGACAAATCGACTCAAAGGTCAGTCCCTGCGCCTGATGCGGCGCCTGCCAGGTTTCCCGCTGCATAAACTTGCTGCAACGATGCCATGACTGGGCAATGACTGAAGAGACTTCCTTCCCGATGCTATGCGTGTGCGCCGTCATATCCCTTTCCGCTGTTTAACCATAGACAACCCCTCCGGCAGAAACTGTCAGAGGGGGAGAAGATGCCGGATAACAACCTACCGACGACTGATTAACGCGCCAACCACTGCTGTCCCAGCAGATCTGCCGTCAAGATAGCGGCATGTACGCTTTCAGGCGTTACCGGGAACGGCATATTGTGGATGGTTTCACCTTCTGCGCAGGTCGCTTTCGCCACGGCCATGATCTTGCCGTCAACGTCTTCTTTCACGCCCATTTCCGCTAACGTTACCGGCAGGCCTACTTTCTGACAGAAATTCAGCACGGTTTCGATCTCTTCCATCGGGCTGTTTTGCAGCACCAGTTGCGCCAGCGTACCAAAGGCGACTTTTTCACCGTGGTACAAATGGTGGCACTCTTCCAGAATCGTAAAGCCGTTGTGGATCGCATGCGCCCCTGCAAGACCGCTGCTTTCAAAGCCGATGCCGCTGAGGTAAGTGTTAGCTTCGACAATACGCTCCAGCGCATCGGTCACCACGCCAGCCTGCGCAGCAAAGCGTGCCTTCTCGCCTTCCGCCAGCAGGGTATCATAGCACAAGCGCGCCAGGCTCAGCGCCGCCACGGTGGACTGTCCGCCCGCCATGCTGGTCGCTCTGGCGTCATAACAGGCTTTCGCTTCAAACCAGGTCGAGAGCGCATCGCCCATCCCGGCCACCAGCAGACGTACCGGCGCTTTGGCAATGATCGCAGTGTCCATCACCACCATATCCGGGTTTTTCGGGTAGATCAGATACTCTTCAAACTCACCGGCTTCGGTATAGATAACGGACAGCGCGCTGGTTGGCGCATCGGTAGACGCGATAGTCGGGATCACCACCACCGGCAGCTTCTGGTAGTAACCAATCGCTTTGGCGGTATCCAGCGTTTTCCCGCCGCCAATCCCAACCACGCCGCGACAACCGTGCTGTTTCAGAATGGCAATCAGTCGATTAATTTCAACATGGCTACATTCACCGTTAAAGCGTTCCGCATGGCAGCTAATGTCGTGGCTGTGCAGGCCGTTGAGTACTTTCTCTCCCGCCAGCTTCATCACGAAGTCATCCGCAATCACAAAAAAGCTGTCCGCCAGATTTTTAGCGTATTGACCAAACAAGGTGGAAGCGTCAGGACCCTGGAGATATTTGGCTGGAGATTGAATAACTTTTAGCATTCCTTTCATCCTCAAATAAGTACATGTTTTTACATGGTGAGCCCTGGCGTTAACCTGTTTGGCCTGATGCAGACGGCGAAAACGGGAGGTACCTGAGCGATGCAATAACTGTATGGCGAGGCGTGCACAAAAAAATCTTTCGTCTTTTTGTTCTGATATGAAACAGATAAAAACGGAGTACGTTCCATATTGGAACGCTTATCCACAAAAATGATAAGGTTTGCGATCCCGATCCGCTCATTTGCCACCAAATCTCCGGCACAGAAGAATCTCACTTTCTTTTTTACCTACTCACTTGCCAAAAAACCGGCAAAAAAAAGCTGACAGTGCCGTATCAGCTGCATTCATCGCGAGAGAAAAAAGTCGAGCGATCTCGCATTGTGATCGTTCCTCGTTCTTTTCGGTTTCATTACGGAACAAAAAACAATGCCAACGTTCCGTAATGAAACTCATTTTAACGTTGTTTTTTTCCGCGCTGACTTCGCCAGAATCTCTCTATCGCCTCCGTACCATGACCATGCTTCCGGGGGTTTGTCTTACACTCAACCTCAAGGAGCCGTTATGTCTCAATTCTTTTTTAATCAACGCACCCATCTCGTGAGCGACGTCATCGACGGTACGATTATCGCCAGCCCGTGGAATAACCTGGCGCGTCTGGAAAGCGATCCGGCCATTCGCATCGTGGTCCGTCGTGACCTCAACAAAAATAACGTGGCGGTAATTTCCGGCGGTGGTTCAGGGCACGAACCCGCGCACGTTGGGTTTATCGGTAAAGGTATGCTAACCGCTGCGGTTTGCGGCGACGTTTTCGCTTCCCCGAGCGTGGATGCGGTACTGACCGCCATCCAGGCGGTAACCGGTGAGGCGGGCTGTTTATTGATCGTGAAAAATTACACCGGTGACCGTCTTAATTTCGGTCTCGCCGCCGAGAAAGCCCGTCGCCTTGGTTACAACATTGAAATGCTGATTGTTGGCGACGACATCTCCCTGCCTGATAACAAACACCCACGCGGCATTGCTGGAACCATCCTGGTGCATAAAATCGCAGGCTATTTTGCCGAACGCGGCTACAACCTCGCCACCGTCCTGCGTGAAGCGCAGTACGCGGCCAATAACACCTTCAGCCTGGGCGTTGCGCTTTCCAGCTGTCATCTGCCGCAAGAAGCCGACGCCGCCCCGCGTCATCATCCGGGCCACGCGGAACTGGGCATGGGCATTCACGGCGAACCAGGCGCATCGGTTATCGACACCCAGAACAGTGCGCAGGTGGTGAACCTGATGGTGGATAAACTGATGGCAGCCCTGCCTGAAACCGGCCGTCTGGCGGTGATGATTAACAATCTTGGCGGCGTTTCCGTTGCCGAAATGGCCATCATTACCCGCGAACTGGCCAGCAGCCCGCTGCACCCACGTATCGACTGGCTGATTGGCCCGGCCTCACTGGTCACCGCGCTGGATATGAAAGGCTTTTCACTAACTGCTATCGTGCTGGAAGAGAGCATCGAAAAAGCGTTACTCACCGAGGTGGAAACCAGCAACTGGCCGACGCCGGTCCCGCCGCGTGAAATCAGTTGTGTACCTTCATCTCAGCGTAGCGCACGCGTGGAATTCCAGCCTTCGGCGAACGCCCTGGTGGCCGGGATTGTGGAACTAGTCACCACAACCCTTTCCGATCTGGAGACTCATCTTAATGCGCTGGACGCCAAAGTCGGCGATGGCGATACCGGTTCGACCTTTTCCGCTGGCGCGCGTGAAATTGCCAGTCTGTTGCATCGCCAGCAATTGCCGCTGGATAACCTTGCCACGCTGTTCGCGCTGATTGGCGAACGTCTGACCGTGGTGATGGGCGGTTCCAGCGGTGTACTGATGTCTATTTTCTTTACCGCCGCAGGGCAGAAACTGGAACAGGGAGCTAGCGTTGCCGAATCCCTGAATACGGGACTGGCGCAGATGAAGTTCTACGGCGGCGCAGATGAAGGCGATCGCACCATGATAGATGCGCTGCAACCGGCCCTGGCTTCGCTACTCACGCAGCCGCAAAATCTGCAGGCCGCATTCGACGCCGCGCAAGCGGGAGCCGAACGAACCTGTTTGTCTAGCAAAGCCAATGCCGGTCGCGCATCGTATCTCAGCAGCGAAAGCCTGCTCGGAAATATGGACCCCGGCGCGCACGCCGTAGCGATGGTGTTTAAAGCGCTGGCAGAGAGTGAACTGGGATAAGCCATAAGTGCCTGATGCGCTGCGCTTATCAGGCCTACGAGTGCAAAGCTTTGTAGGCCGGATAAGGCAACACAGCCATCCGGCGGATCGTTAACGATAAACGCGGATCCCACCCTCTACGCCGCGGCTAAACAGCACCTGCCAAAGCTCAATATCTCTGGCGCGGAAAGCCCCTGCGCACGCGCATAAATAGTAATTAAACATTCTTCTGAAGGTGGCTGAATAACGTGATGACAGCTCCGGCCATGCCTGATTAAAGCGCTCATGCCAGGCCATCAGCGTTTTATCGTAATCGCTGCCGAAGTTATGCCAGTCTTCCATCACAAACCGTGATTCGCTGGCCTCGGCAATATGGGAAATCGCCGGTAAGCAGCCATTTGGGAAAATGTATTTATTGATCCACGGATCGACGCTCATCCCTTTTTTATTGCTACCAATGGTATGCAGCAGGAACAGTCCGTCTGGTTTTAAACAACGGTCGGCGATACTGAAATAGGTGTCGTAGTTTTTCGGCCCGACATGTTCAAACATCCCCACGGAGACAATGCGATCGTAGTGTTTATTAAGATCGCGATAATCCTGCAGCAGAATGTTAACGTCCAACCCTTCACAGCGCTGCTGCGCCATTTTCTGCTGCTCTTTGGAAATGGTAACGCCTTCTACTGCCACGCCATAATGACGCGCCGCATATTCCGCCAACCCGCCCCAGCCACAACCGATATCGAGTAAACGCATACCCGGTTTAAGCTGCAGCTTCTCGCAGATCATTTTTAATTTGGCATTTTGCGCATCGTTTAATGTGGTTGCATCTTTCCAGTAACCGCAGGAATATTGCATATGCGGATCAAGCATCAGCGCAAAGAGATCGTTACCAATATCATAATGCTCTTTACCGACGATCCATGCACGGCTACGTGACTGCAAATTAAACAGGCGCGCGCTGGCAATGCGTAAAATATCTTTCAGATTACCTGGCATCTGCTGGTCGAGTTTTGCTTTCAGGATTTTGCAGAACAGAATATCGAGCCGTTCGCAGTCCCACCAGCCTTCCATATAGCTTTCGCCAAGCCCTAATGAGCCTTGCTGCAATACTCGTTTAAAGAAACCGGTATGATGAAGTTGAATGTCCCAGGCGCGTGAGCCATTAATTCTGATATCCGCTTGTGAAAGCAGCTCTTTTCCCATTCGGGTCCAGTTATCATTTGTTTCATTGACGATGACAGCATCTGAACAAAGCGAGTTCATGGTATTTACCAAAAGTGGGCTAAAAATTATTACGCAAGATTATTATGGAAAAAAGAGTGTATGTATTATGATCCGCGGACAAGATCTATCGAGCAGCGGACACATCATCGGGAGCATTGACGATTCATTTATGGAAACTCTGGCGCAAAAACAGTGGAACTCCTTCCCGGATAACTCCATGACCGAACTGCCGCAGGATGTATTCTTTCGCTCTTATGTCCTGGAAGCCAACCACCATGTACCGCAGCATTCACACTCTTTTATGCAATTTCATTTCGCCCGCAAAGGCAGCATGCGCATTGATGTTGCCGGTAAGTGCTGGATAATCCCGGCGCATTATGGCATCTGGATCCCCAATAATACTGAGCATGCTGTTTGGGCATTGGATGATGTGTATTTAGAAAATCTGGATATTAAACCGGGCTTTCTTGAAGAGAGCATCAGTGAATGCAAAGTTGTGGCTATCAGTGATTTCGCCAGAGAGTTTATTCATTACGCCACGAATTCAATTTCAGGTCATTATGATAGCCAGTCAAAAGAGGGCAAACTGGTTAGTGTACTGGTCGATATTATTCTGCAACTCCCGGAAGTCGCCTTTGTATTACCCTGGCCGCAGGATCGCGAATTAACCAAAGTATGCCGAACCATACAAGAATCCCCCGCCCTGGAGCATTCAGTTGAATACTGGGCGCATCATCTGGGTATGTCTGCCCGTACCTTTTCACGCCATTTCAAAAAAGAAACCGGATTGCCTTTCAGCGTCTGGAAGCAAAAAATGCGTATTCTGGAATCCGTATTAATGCTGAAAAAAAATAAAAGCGTGACCGCCGTGGCGCTCGAC
The DNA here is from genome assembly GCF_030333935.1 of Citrobacter sp. Cf125. NCBI lineage: Bacteria > Pseudomonadati > Pseudomonadota > Gammaproteobacteria > Enterobacterales > Enterobacteriaceae > Citrobacter > Citrobacter sp. Cf125. Next base: position 582,804 of record NZ_JAOWEY010000023.1, read on the forward strand.
GTAGGATATTCAAGCACCGCGGCATTTAGCTATGCCTTCCGCCAGGCGTTTGGCGTTCCGCCATCTAATTATTAATCTGCCGCTTTACGCTGATGCCAGTAGGCTGCCGCACGCACCCGTTGAGGGTCAAACGCCTCGGTTTCAAAGCGAGCACTCAGGTTTTTTACCACCTTGCCTTCGCCAGTGATCCAGACGTAATAATCATCTGCGGGCACGGTTAGCCGCGATAAGCGTTCATTCACCGCCTGCGCGTCATGGCCGATAAACCACTCAATAGTAAACCCGTCGAGATGGGCAAGATAATCCTGGTACGCTGCATCCTGCACGCTGACCAGCGCCGTGACGTTTGGACGTACCGCTAAACGGCTGAGCGACTCCAGTCGTCGGCGTAGCGCGGGCATTCCCGACTCATCGCACACATAAACCTGATACGCATAATCCTCTGGCACCACCAAAGAACCGCGCGGCCCGCCGATTGTCAGCTTGTCGCCCTCGCGGGCATTCATCGCCCACGTACTCGCCACGCCGCCATCATGAATATAGAAATCCAGCGCCAGCTCATGGCGCGCTTCGTCATACAACGGCGTGTAGTCACGGGAAAGCGGACGCACGCCGTCAGCCCAGACAATGCCTTCATCGGTGACGACAGGCGGCACAAAGTGGCTGCCCGGTTCAGGGAAAAAGACCTTGGTATGGTCGTCAAAGCCGTGTGAGCTAAAACCGTCCAGAGCGTCACCGCCCAGTACAATGCGCTGAAAGCCCGCGCTAATACGCTCTACGCGCAGGACGGTAAGTTCTCGAAAACGCAGTTCATTACGAACGCGCTGCGGGTAGCGTGAGGTGTTTTTTGTCATGTTTTCGCCTTCGTGAAAATAATAAGATATATCTAAATTCATTTTTAAATGATAATGATTGCTAATCAAGAAGATTGCAAGGACTTTTTTGATATAGTTACCGTCTGATTAAACAGCTATCAAAAACCAATAAAAACACTAGATAATCATGGCCTTAAACAACATCTAATTTGTAGACTTGCAAAATGACAATATTTAGATATAAATTAGATATATCTAAATAACATCAGGAGACGATGATGCAAAACCATCATGAAGGTTGCTGCAAAAATACAGAGCACCAACGCGAAGGCTGCTGCAAGGGTGAAGGACATCACCACGAAGGCCGCCACAACGAGCACCATGCAGGTTGCTGCAAAGGTGAAGAACATCGCCATGAAGGCTGTAACAAAGATCACCACCACGAGCACGGCTGCGGGCACCGCCACGGTCGCGGCGGCGGTGGTCGTCGCCAACGCTTCTTCGGTCACGGAGAATTACGCCTGGTCATTCTGGATATCTTGACCCGCGACGCCAGCCACGGCTATGAGCTGATAAAAGCGATTGAAACCCTGACTCAGGGTAACTATACCCCGAGCCCGGGCGTTATCTATCCGACGTTGGATTTCTTGCAGGATCAGGCACTGATCACCGTCAGCGACGAGGAAGGTGGGCGTAAACAGATTGCGATCACGACTCAGGGCCAGCAATGGCTGGATGAAAACCGTGAGCATCTGGAACATATCCACGAACGGATCAAAGCCCGCTGCGTGGGTTTTGAATTACGCAAAAATCCACAGATGAAACGCGCGCTGGAAAACTTCAAAGCCGTGTTGGATCTACGCGTTAATCATGGTGATACCAGCGATGCGCAGATCAAAAAAATCATCGGTATTATCGATCGCGCTGCGCTGGATATTACTCAGCTGGATTAATCTGCACAGCAGGCGGAACCCGTTTGCCCGACGTTCCGCCTGTATTATTAGTATTAATGCAGCACCGTGACCGCATCTTCCAGACGACCCGCGCGATGTTTCACCATTGCGGAAATCTGCGCACTCTCTTCAACCAGTTCGGCGTTTTTCTGCGTAATGTTGCTCAGCTCATTCACCGCGCGGGTCAGGCTGGAAAGACCATCTGACTGTTCCAGCGTTGAGTGGCTGATTTGGGCGATCAGCTGAGTGACGTTTTGCACCTGCGCCACAATATCGTCCATCGTGCGTCCTGCGGCGTGAACCTGGTCGGATCCGGACTGCACTTTGTCGGCGCTGGCATCAATCAGCTTACGGATATCATTGGCAGCACTGGCGCTGCGGCTGGCAAGATGACGCACTTCTCCCGCCACCACGGCGAACCCTTTCCCCTGCTCGCCCGCCCGCGCGGCTTCAACAGCGGCGTTCAAAGCCAGAATGTTGGTCTGGAAGGCAATATCGTTAATCAGCGTGGTAATGGTGCCGATCCGCTGGGTGCTGTTGGCGATATCGTCCATGGTTTTGATGACGGTATCCATCGCCTCACCGCCGTGCGTTGCCGCGCTGCTGGCGGCAATAGAGAGCTTATCAGCCGCCGCGGCTGTCTCTGAGTTTTGTTTTACCGATGCCGCCATCTGATTCATGGTGGTCACCGTTTCCTGCACGTTCTCAACGGTCTGCTGCGTATGCTTATTTAAATCATCGCTACCTTTTGCCAGCGTTTCGCTGTCGCTGCGCACGCAACTCACCTGGCTGGAGACGTCATGAATAAGCCAGCGACACATTAATCCCAGTTGGCCCACTGCTCGCAGCATCAGTCCCAGTTCATCGCTGCGGTTAAGATGCGACACGCTGTTCCGCTCACCGGTCGCCACTTTCAGCGCCTGACGGGTGACATTCTCAATAGGACGCACAATCTGCCATTCGAAAATAGCCGTTCCTAAAAGCATCACCAATGCACTCATCAACAGTAACGGCCATTCGGCCCCCATTTGCTGCAATGCGACCGCTAGCAGGACAAACATGAATGCCATCACGCTGCGTACCCGCCAGCGAATCGGCATCGCCGGCAGTTTACCCAGCCAGCCTTTGCGTACCACCAACCCCTTATGGATACGCCGGTTGCAACGTCCTTCGTTCAGCGCTTTATATAAAGGCTCTACCGCTGCAATTTCCTCGTCAGTTGCCCGGGTACGAATCGACATATACCCGGTCACGCGTCCTTCCCGCACCATCGGCACCGCATTGGCCCTCACCCAGTAGTGATCGCCATTCTTACGCCGGTTTTTCACAATCCCGCTCCATGGCTCGCCCTGCTTCAGGGTGTACCACATATCCGCAAACGCCGCTTTTGGCATGTCCGGATGACGAACCAGATTGTGCGGCTTTTCGAGCAACTCATTCAGTTGATAGCCGCTGACCTGAACGAAGGTGTCGTTCGCATGGGTGATATAGCTTTGCAAATCGGTGGTCGACATGAGGGTGATATCATCATCCAGCGGTGTATTTTGCTGACTAACGTAGGGATGAGAAGACATGATTGCGTCCTGTGCAGGTTATCTGGTTGTTAACTCTTTCGGCTTATGTTATTTCGGCGATAATTTTTTTATCTTTAGTTGTTAAATTTGATTTAGATCGCAATTTGCGATTAAACCTCAAAAACTGTACGCATTCTAATCCATTGATTTAAAATACTTTCATCCAGTAACTATTCAATATCACTTCTACCAGCGCACTGTCACAGTGCAAATATTGCCCATTTTTAGAGCAAATTTGCGTTTATTCGATCTGTTTTCAGGCTCCTGACTTGGGCAAAATGCCAGCAAATGTTAAATAATGGCATTAAATGTTGCGTAAATAAGATGTTTCCTGGTGTTTATCCCGATTTTTGCTAAGCGCGCCGGAATGGCGCAATCCCTGCAATACTTAAATCAGTATCATGTGATACGCGAGCTCCGGGAGCATATTTTGAACAGGTTACCTTCCAGCGCATCGGCCCTGGCCTGCAGCGCACACGCACTGAATCTCATCGAAAAGCGCACGCTTGATCATGAGGAAATGAAATCGTTAAACCGAGAGGTGATTGAGTACTTCAAGGAGCATGTCAATCCGGGGTTCTTAGAGTATCGAAAATCTGTAACTGCAGGCGGGGATTACGGAGCCGTAGAGTGGCAAGCGGGAAGCCTGAATACGCTTGTCGACACCCAGGGGCAGGAGTTCGTCGATTGCCTGGGTGGTTTTGGAATTTTCAACGTGGGGCACCGTAATCCAGTCGTGGTTTCCGCCGTACAGAATCAACTCGCGAAACAACCTCTGCACAGCCAGGAGTTACTTGACCCTCTGCGGGCCATGCTGGCAAAAACTCTCGCCGCACTGGCGCCCGGTAAACTGAAATACAGTTTCTTCTGTAACAGCGGGACCGAGTCGGTTGAAGCCGCTCTGAAGCTGGCGAAAGCGTATCAATCACCGCGCGGTAAATTTACGTTTATTGCCACCAGCGGCGCATTCCACGGTAAATCACTGGGCGCGCTGTCCGCCACGGCTAAATCTACCTTCCGCAAACCCTTTATGCCGCTGCTGCCGGGCTTCCGTCATGTGCCGTTTGGCGATGTTAACGCGATGCGCACCATGCTCAGCGAGTGTAAAAAGACCGGTGACGATGTCGCAGCCGTGATCCTCGAACCCATCCAGGGTGAAGGGGGGGTGATCCTGCCGCCACAAGGCTATTTAACCGCTGTTCGTAAACTTTGCGATGAGTTCGGCGCACTGATGATCCTTGACGAAGTGCAGACCGGGATGGGGCGTACCGGCAAGATGTTCGCCTGTGAGCACGAAAATGTGCAGCCCGACATTATGTGTCTTGCCAAAGCGTTAGGCGGCGGCGTGATGCCCATTGGCGCAACCATTGCCACCGAAGAGGTGTTCTCCGTCCTGTTCGACAATCCTTTCCTGCATACCACCACGTTTGGCGGCAACCCGCTCGCTTGTGCGGCTGCGCTGGCCACCATTAACGTCCTGCTGGAGCAAAATTTACCGGCTCAGGCGGAGCAGAAAGGCGACATGTTGCTGGATGGTTTCCGTCAGCTTGCGCGGGAATACCCGGACCTGGTACATGATGTACGCGGCAAAGGCATGCTGATGGCGATTGAGTTTGTCGATAATGAAATCGGCTACAACTTTGCCAGTGAGATGTTCCGCCAGCGGGTGCTGGTCGCTGGGACGCTGAACAATGCCAAGACGATCCGCATCGAACCGCCGCTAACGTTAACGATCGAGCAATGCGATCTGGTGTTGCGATCAACACGCAAAGCCCTGGCAGCATTACGGGTGAGCGTGGAGCAGATGTAACAGATGTCTGTCCGGCCTGCGTGAGCAAACGTAGGCCGGATAAGGCGTAGCCGCCATCCGGCATCAGCACAATTTAAACAATCCGCACGCCTGCAGGCATCACCCGTTCTGGCGTTAACAGCACGCTTTCGCTGCCATCGTCCGTCTCAGCGCACAGCAGCATACACTCTGATGTTTCACCGCGCATTTTGGCCTTTTGCAGATTACACAGCACCACCACCGTTTTCCCCATCAGCTCCTCTTCGCTGTAATAAGGCACCAGGCTGGTCACGGTTTGCAGCGTACGCTCTCCCACATCAACCTGTACGATATACAGCTTATCGGCATTGTCATGGCGCTTAACCTGTGCGATTTTTCCAACACGTATTTCCATGCGGGCAAAATCAGCAAATGCGACAGTATCCATTGTTTTCTCCTTTAGTAAAATTTTACTAAATACTAGCAAACTATTTTCCGGGCATTGTTCTCAAAAGCGGGGAAATGACGTATCCATCACACTCTGCAAGCCCAGTTTTACCCCGAGCATGTCAATTAAACGTGCTTTTTTTACTGAAAACAGATGAATAGATAAGCACTTCATTTACAATGCGCAGGTAACTCAGGGAAAAGGCAAACATGGCAACACTTAAAGACATCGCAATCGAAGCTGGCGTGTCCCTGGCGACAGTGTCCCGGGTTTTAAACGATGACCCCACGCTGAATGTAAAAGAAGAGACCAAGCATCGCATTCTGGAGATCGCGGAAAAGCTGGAGTACAAAACCAGCAGCGCCCGTAAGAACCAGACCAGCGCACTCGGCCCCCAGCATATTCTGGCGCTCTACAGCTATCAGCAGGATTTGGAAATCAACGATCCTTACTATCTCGCGATCCGCCATGGGATTGAAACCCAGTGCGAGAAGCTGGGGATTGAACTGACCAACTGCTATGAGCACAGTGGGTTGCCGGAGAGCAAAAACATTACCGGCATTCTTATTGTCGGCAAACCTTCTCCTGCGCTGCGCGAGGCGGCAACAGCGCTTACCGACAACATCTGCTTTATCGATTTTCATGAACCCGGCAGCGAATATGACGCTGTCGATATCGATCTGGCCCGCATCAGTAAAGAGAGCATCGACTACTTCATCGCCCAGGGCGTGACCCGCATTGGCTTCATCGGCGGCGAAGATCAGCCTGGCAAGGCTGATATCCGCGAAGCCGCGTTTGTCGAATACGGTCGCCTGCAGCAGGTCGTTTCAGAACAGGATATTTATCGCGGCGGCTTCTCCAGTTCATCAGGCTATGAACTGGCCAAAAAAATGCTGGCGAAAGCCGACTATCCCAGCGCCCTGTTTGTGGCTTCTGACTCGATTGCTATTGGCGTTCTGCGCGCCATTCACGAGCGTGGACTGAACATTCCGCAGGATATTTCGCTGATTAGCGTTAATGATATCCCGACGGCGCGCTTCACCTTTCCTCCGCTTTCCACCGTACGCATCCATTCAGAAATGATGGGCAGTCAGGGCGTCAACCTGCTGTTTGAGAAAGCCCGCGACGGACGTGCACTTCCCCTGCTGGTTTTTGTTCCCAGCAAGCTGAAACTGCGCGGCACCACCCGCTAAAATCCCCCGTTAATCCGTCCGGTTTCTGCTGAAGCCGGGCGCGCATTGTCATGCATTTTTTTCTGCGCCCGAATTATTTTCGTGATCCAGTTAAAGTAAATCACCTCACCCGCTATATTTTAGTAAAACTTTTACTAAAATCACCATCAATTACACTTACTCACCATTAAAATGAATGGTTCCGATTTTTCTCCACCGGGAGGCCTTATGAATCGCTGGGAAAACATTCAGCTCACCCACGAAAATCGACTGGCGCCACGCGCATATTTTTTCTCTTACGACTCCGTTGCGCAGGCTCGCTCGTTTGCCCGCGAAACCAGCAGCCTCTTTCAGTTGCTGAGCGGTCAGTGGAATTTCCAGTTCTTTGAGCATCCGCTGCAGGTGCCGGAAGCCTTTACGTCGCAGTTTATGCGCGACTGGGACAACATCACCGTCCCCGGTATGTGGCAGATGGAAGGGCACGGCAAGCTGCAGTATACCGACGAAGGTTTTCCTTTCCCGATTGATGTCCCCTATGTGCCGACCAATAACCCCACCGGAGCCTACCAGCGTATTTTCTCTCTCAGCGAAGGCTGGCAGGGCAAACAGACGCTGATTAAATTTGATGGCGTAGAAACCTACTTCGAAGTTTACGTGAATGGTCAGTACGTTGGCTTCAGCAAAGGCAGTCGCCTGACGGCCGAGTTTGATATCAGCGCGGTGGTGAAAACCGGTGACAACCTGCTGTGCGTTCGCGTCATGCAATGGGCTGATTCCACCTACGTTGAAGACCAGGATATGTGGTGGTCGGCGGGAATTTTCCGCGACGTCTATCTGGTCGGCAAACAGGCGACTCATATCCAGGATTTTACCGTTCGTACCGATTTCGATGATGACTATCGCGATGCCACCCTCTTCTGCGACATCGTGCTGGAAAACATCGCCTCCACGCCAACGATGGCATCGCTCGAATACACTTTGTTTGACGGTGAGCAGACGCTGCATAGCGGCGTGATTAACGCTCTGACGGTGGATAAACTCACCCGCACCGCGTTCAATTTCAAGGTCAGCGCACCACAGCAGTGGTCGGCGGAATCGCCGTATCTCTATCATCTGGTAATGACCCTGAGAGATGCCAGCGGCAACATCCTTGAGGTTGTGCCGCAGCGCGTCGGATTCCGCGATATCAACGTTCGCAACGGTCTGTTTTACATCAATAACCGCTATGTCATGCTGCATGGCGTCAACCGTCATGATAACGATCATCTCAAGGGTCGCGCGGTCGGTATGGATCGTGTGGAAAAAGATCTGCTGTTAATGAAGCAGCACAACATCAACTCCGTACGCACCGCCCATTACCCGAACGATCCACGTTTCTATGAATTGTGCGATATCTATGGTTTGTTCGTCATGGCCGAAACCGACGTTGAATCTCACGGCTTCGCTAATATCGGCGATATCAGCCGGATCACCGACGATCCGCTGTGGGAAAATGTCTACGTTGAGCGCATCGTACGCCACATCCACGCGCAGAAAAATCACCCGTCGATCGTCATCTGGTCGCTCGGCAATGAATCCGGCTACGGCTGTAATATTCGCGCCATGTACCACGCGGCAAAAGCGCTGGATGACACGCGTCTGATCCACTACGAAGAAGATCGTGACGCCGAAGTGGTGGATATCATTTCCACCATGTACACCCGCGTACCGTTGATGAATGAGTTTGGTGAATACCCACATCCTAAACCGCGCATCATCTGCGAATATGCTCACGCAATGGGCAACGGCCCCGGCGGGCTAACGGAATATCAGAACGTCTTCTATCAGCATGATTGCATTCAGGGACACTATGTCTGGGAGTGGTGCGATCACGGGATTCAGGCCAAAGATGAAGACGGTAACGTCTGGTACAACTATGGCGGTGACTACGGCGACTACCCGAACAACTACAACTTCTGCCTTGATGGCCTGATTTATTCCGATCAAACCCCAGGCCCGGGTCTGCAAGAGTACAAGCAGGTAATTGCACCAGTGAAAGTGCGCGCGCAGGATCTGGCTCGCGGCGAGCTGCGGGTAGAAAACAAACTGTGGTTCACCACGCTTGACGACTACACCTTGCATATTGAGGTTCGCGCCGAAGGAGATACGCTCTCTGCTCAGCAGATAAAACTGCGCGACGTTCCTCCCAACAGCGATACGCTGCTGCAATGCACGCTGCCGGAGCTGGATGCGCGCGAGGCGTTCCTCAACGTCACCGTGACGAAAGATTCCCGCACGTTATACAGCGAAGCCGGGCATCACATCGCGACTTATCAGTTCCCGCTGAAGGCCAGAACGGCGACTGCCGTACCGTTCAGTCTGCAAAACGCCACCCCTTTGACGCTGGAAGAGAACCGCCAGAGCTGCACCGTTCGCGGTTATAACTTCCATCTGACGTTCTCAAAGCTGACCGGTAAACCCATTAGCTGGAACGTCAATGGTGAAGAGCTGATTACCCGCGAGCCGAAGATTAATTTCTTCAAACCAACCATAGATAACCACAAGCAAGAGTTCGAAGGCCTCTGGCAGCCAAATCATATACAGATAATGCAGGAGCATCTGCGCGACTTTACCTTTGAGCAAACCGAAGATGCGCTGCTCATCACCAGCCAAACGATTATCGCCCCGCCGGTATTTGATTTCGGTATGCGCTGCACCTATCGCTGGCGGATTGCCGCAGACGGTCAGTTGAATGTGGAGCTTTCCGGCCAGCCTTACGGCGAGTACCGGGACATTATTCCGTGTATCGGCTTCACGATGGGCATCAGCGGTGATTTGGGACAGGTGGCCTGGTACGGACGTGGTCCTGGTGAAAACTATGCCGATAGTCAGCAGGCCAACATCATCGACATTTGGCGCAGCAGCGTGGATGAGATGTTCGAGAATTATCCGTTCCCGCAAAACAACGGCAATCGTCAGGACGTACGTTGGGCAACGCTAACCAATCGTCACGGTAACGGTCTGCTAGTGATTCCGCAGCGCCCTGTCAACCTGAGCGCCTGGCGCTATACGCCAGAAAATATCTTTGCCGCACAGCACTGTAATGAGCTGCAGCACAGCGATGACATCACCCTCAATCTGGACCATCAGCTACTGGGCTTAGGTTCTAACTCGTGGGGAAGCGAGGTACTTGATTCCTGGCGCGTCTGGTTTACGTCATTCAGCTACGGCTTCACGTTGTTGCCGGTTTCCGGCAGTGAGTCTGGCGCTCAAACCACCGCCAACCGTGCCTTTGGCACCGGGTTCTTTTCCACGAATATGCACAGCGAGAATACAAAATGAGGATCATCGACAACTTAGAGCAGTTCCAGCAACGCTATGCTTCGGGTCGGAAATGGCAACGCTGCGTCGAGGCCATTGAAAATATTGACAATATTCAGCCAGGCGTCGCTCACTCTATCGGTGATTCTCTGAGCTACCGTGTAGAGACAGACTCTGCAACCGATGCGCTGTTTACCGGCCATCGTCGTTATTTTGAGATCCATTACTACCTGCAAGGACAGCAAAAAATAGAGTATGCCGCCAAAGAGGATCTCCAGGTGGTTGAATATTATCGCGATGAAACCGACCGCGAATATTTGAAAGGCTGCGGAAAAACCGTAGAAGTGCACGAAGGACAAATGGTTATTTGTGACAACCATGAAGCCTATCGTTTTATCTGTAATAGCGTAGTGAAGAAAGTCGTACTCAAAGTCACCATCGAAGATGGTTATTTTCATAATAAATAAAAAAAACAGGCGGCGCCGACGTTGCGCCGCCAGTACCCTATAATAATCAGGAATCGGAGATGTGCTATGTCTGATACCAAACGTAATACCATCGGCAAGTTCGGCTTACTTTCACTCACCTTTGCCGCGGTTTATAGTTTTAATAACGTTATCAACAATAATATTGAGCTTGGTCTGGCATCCGCACCGATGTTTTTCCTCGCGACAATTTTCTACTTTATTCCATTCTGCTTAATCATCGCCGAATTTGTTTCGCTGAATAAAAACTCCGAAGCCGGTGTCTACGCATGGGTGAAAAGCTCGCTGGGCGGGCGCTGGGCCTTTATTACCGCCTACACCTACTGGTTCGTTAACCTGTTCTTTTTTACCTCGTTACTCCCGCGCGTTATCGCCTATGCCTCGTACGCATTTTTAGGCTACGAATACATTCTGACGCCCTTCGCCACAACCGTGTTAAGTATGGTGCTGTTTGCCTTCTCGACCTGGGTTTCGACCAACGGCGCAAAAATGCTGGGGCCGATTACCTCCGTCACCTCCACGTTAATGCTGCTGCTGACGCTGTCCTACATTTTACTGGCGGGTACTGCGTTGGTGGGCGGCGTGCAGCCTGCTGACCCCATCACCGTTGATGCAATGATCCCGAATTTTAACTGGGCATTCCTCGGTATCACCACCTGGATATTCATGGCGGCAGGCGGCGCGGAGTCCGTGGCGGTATATGTCAACGACGTCAAGGGCGGGTCAAAATCGTTCGTGAAGGTCATTATCATTGCCGGGATTTTTATCGGCGTGCTTTATTCCATCTCCTCGGTGCTAATCAACGTCTTCGTCAGCAGCAAAGAGCTGAAGTTTACCGGTGGATCGGTGCAGGTATTCCACGGTCTGGCGGCATACTTTGGCCTGCCGGAACTGATCGTTAACCGCTTTGTCGGCCTGGTCTCCTTTACCGCGATGTTCGGCTCTCTGCTGATGTGGACCGCAACGCCGGTGAAGATCTTCTTCTCTGAAATTCCGGCGGGTATTTTCGGTAAAAAAACCGTCGAACTGAATGAAAACGGCGTACCGGCCCGCGCAGCGTGGATCCAGTTTCTGATCGTTATCCCGCTGATGATTATCCCAACGCTCGGTTCCAATACCGTGCAAGACTTAATGAACACCATCATCAACATGACCGCCGCCGCATCGATGCTGCCGCCGCTGTTTATTATGCTGGCCTACCTGAATCTGCGCGCAAAACTGGACCACTTACCGCGCGACTTCCGTATGGGTTCGCAAAAAACCGGCATTATTGTGGTATCAATGCTGATCGTCCTGTTCACTATCGGATTTATTGCCTCTACCTTCCCGAGCGGCGGAAATATCATAACCATTATTTTCTATAACGTCGGTGGGATTGTTATTTTCCTCGGTTTTGCCTGGTGGAAATACAGTAAATACATCAAAGGGCTAACTAAAGAAGAAAAAGCTATTGAGGCTGCTCCCGCTTCAAATATCAATTAATGACTAAAACATAATAACAATAAACAATATTCTCCAAGGCTATAACCAAAATAATTCGAGTTGCATGAAGGCGGCAAGTGAGTGAATTCCTAGGAGCATAGATAACTATGTGACTGGGGTGAACGAACGTAGCTAACGCACATGCAGCTTGAAGTATGAAGGGTATATAACAATAAAAATTATATTTTATTTGCTTAGGATCGAAGCATGAATAACATTAGCCATTATTGCAGGGCAATTATTGCCCTGCCCTTTTTCTGCGTCTCTTCTGTGGGTGCAGAAGAAGTTCGCCCTGCTGAACACGACGATACGAAAACACCTGCCATAACCTCCCCCTCTTTTCGTTTTTATGGCGAATTGGGCATGGGTGGATATATGGATTTAGAAGGAAAAGATAAGCATAAATACAGCGACGGTACTTACATTGAAGGTGGCCTGGAGATAAAACACGGTTCATGGTTTGGTCTGATCTACGGCGAGGGCTGGACCGTCCAGGCCGACCATCAAGGCAATGCCTGGGTTCCTGACCATAGCTGGGGCGGATTCGAAGGCGGGATCAACCGCTTTTACGGTGGTTACCGTACCGATGCTGGAACAGAGGTGATGCTCAGCCTGCGCCAGGACTCCTCGCTGGATGACCTGCAATGGTGGGGGGATTTCACGCCAGACCTGGGCTACGTTATTCCGAATACCCGAGACATCATGACCGCCATTAAGGTGCAAAACCTGACCGGCCCTTTGCGCTATAGCGTGACCGCTACACCCGCCGGACATCACGATGAAAGCAAAGCCTGGTTGCACTTTGGTAAATACGATCGCTACGACGATAAATATACCTATCCGGCCATGATGAACGGTTACATCCAGTACGATCTGACTGAAGGCGTAACCTGGATGAACGGTCTGGAGATAACGGACGGTACCGGACAGCTGTTCCTGACCGGCATCCTCTCGCCCAACTTCGCCGCCCGCGCGTGGCACCACACGGGTCGCGCCGACGGGCTGGATGTATCCGGCACCGAGACCGGCTATATGGTCAGCGCGATGTATGAAGCGCTAAAAGGCGTTTACCTCTCCACCGCATATAGCTACGCCAAACACCGACCGGATCGCGCCGAGGAAGAAACCACGTCCTTTATGCAGTTCGGTATCTGGTATGAATACGGCGGCGGACGTTTCGCTACCGCCTTCGACAGCCGGTTCTATATGCAGAATGCATCTGGTGACCCGAGCGACCAAATCTTCCTGATGCAATATTTCTATTGGTAACAAGGACCGGAACTCATGAATATCAAACCCCTTCTTACGCCGCTGGCCTGCCTCCTGCTGATGAACGTCTCTGCGCATGCCGCCAGCGTTAATGACTTCAAAAACATCATTAATCGCACCGGTGCGCCGGACTACATGCATGACTACGATCACGACGACCACCAGCGTTTTAATCCCTTTTTCGACCTCGGCTCATGGCACGGGCATCTGTTGCCAGATGGCCCCGCAACAATGGGCGGCTTTCCTGGCGTCGCACTGCTGACCGAAGAGTACATCAACTTTATGGCCAATAATTTTGACCGACTGACGGTGTATCAGCACGGTAAAAAGGTCGATTTTACCCTCGAGGCTTACAGCATTCCCGGGGCGCTGGTACAGAAATTGTCATCAAAAGATGTACAGGTAGAGATGACGCTACGCTTCGCCAGTCCGCGCACTTCGCTGCTGGAAACCAAAATCACCAGCAACTCGCCGCTGGATCTGGCGTGGGACGGCGAACTGCTGGAAAAACTGGAGGCAAAAGAGGGAAAAGCCCTGTCGGATAAAACCATTGATGGCGAGTTCCCTGGCTATCAGCGCAAAATCACCGCCACGCACGACGGCCTGAAAGTCACCTTCGGCAAGGTGCGTTCAACCTGGGATCTGCTCACCTCCGGCGAGTCGGAGTATCAGGTGCATAAATCTGTCGCCATGAAAACCACGGTTAATGGTCATCGCTTCACGGGGAAGACCCATATCAACGGTTCGACGACGATTTACACCACCTGGTCTCATCTGCTTACCGCCGAAGATGTGGCAAAAGAGCAGCCGCAGATCCGCGATATTCTGGCGCGTCCTTCTTCTTACATGCTCGCCTCGCAGCAGCGCTGGGACGACTATCTCAAGAAAGGCTTAAACAACCCGGACGCCACGCCAGAACAAACCCGAGTGGCGGTGAAGGCGATCGAAACGCTGAACGGTAACTGGCGCTCGCCAGGCGGTGCGGTAAAACACAATACCGTGACACCGTCGGTTACCGGCCGTTGGTTCTCCGGCAACCAGACCTGGCCTTGGGATACCTGGAAGCAGGCCTTCGCCATGGCGCACTTTAACCCGGAGATCGCCAAAGAGAACATTCGCGCCGTCTTTTCATGGCAGATTAAACCCGGCGATCCCGTTCGCCCGCAGGACGCCGGATTCATTCCCGACCTGATTGCCTGGAACCTTAGCCCCGAGCGCGGCGGCGACGGCGGCAACTGGAACGAGCGTAACACCAAGCCAAGCCTGGCTGCCTGGTCGGTAATGGAAATCTACAACGTCACCAAGGATAAGGCCTGGCTCGAAGAGATGTATCCAAAGCTGGTTGCATATCACGACTGGTGGCTGCGAAACCGCGATCATAACGGCAACGGCGTACCGGAATACGGCGCGACCCGCGATAAAGCCCACAATACCGACAGCGGTGAAATGCTGTTTACGGTGAAAAATGGCGACAAGGAAGAAACCCTATCCGGACTGAAAAACTACGCCAACATCACCAGTAAAGGCCAGTATGACAGCCTCGAGATCCCAGCACAGGTTGCTGCTTCCTGGGAATCCGGGCGTGACGATGCGGCAGTCTTTGGTTTTATCGACAAAGAGCAACTGGATAAATACGTCGCTAACGGTGGGAAACGCAGCGACTGGGTGGTGAAATTTGCCGAAAACCGCAGTAACGACGGTAAGTTGCTGGGTTACTCGCTGCTGCAGGAATCGGTCGATCAGGCCAGCTATATGTACAGCGACAACCATTATCTGGCGCAGATGGCGACCCTGCTCGGTAAACACAAAGAAGCGCAGCGCTACCGCCAGTTGGCGCAAAAACTGGCGGATTACATCAATACCTGCATGTTCGACCCAGACACCCGATTCTTCTATGACGTGAGGATCGAAGATACCCCGTTGACCAACGGCTGTGCGGGTAAACCAATCGTCGAACGTGGCAAAGGGCCGGAAGGCTGGTCGCCGCTGTTTAACGGGGCGGCAACGCAGCCCCATGCGGATGCGGTGGTTAAGGTGATGCTCGATCCCAACGAGTTCAACACATTTGTCCCACTTGGTACTGCAGCGCTGACCAACCCCGCCTTCGGCGCGGACATCTACTGGCGCGGGCGCGTCTGGGTGGATCAGTTCTGGTTTGGGCTAAAAGGGATGGAGCGTTATGGCTATCGCGATGAAGCGTTAAAACTGGCGGATACCTTCTTCAGCCACGCCAAAGGCCTTACAGCAGATGGTCCGATTCAGGAAAACTATAACCCATTGACCGGTGCACAGCAGGGCGCGCCAAACTTTTCCTGGAGCGCGGCACATCTCTATATGCTGTACAACGATTTTCTTAAAAAACAGTAATCTGTGACATACCGCCGGATGGCGCTTCGTTTATCCGGTCTACAAAGACACATTTTCACAGGCCGGATTAGGTGCTTGCACCGATATCCGGCATATTCATTCTCTGGCCCCACTCCTTTTTTGAATCCCATCACAATCACGGCATTCCCCTTTTCCCTTTTACGCGGCGACGGCTAAATTAGAACTCATCCGACCACATAACAATAATTTTACATACTGGACACCTTTATGAGCTATCCGTCGCTGTTCGCCCCGCTCGATTTAGGCTTCACCACGCTTAAAAACCGCGTGCTGATGGGTTCAATGCATACCGGGCTGGAGGAGTATCCCGACGGTGCAGAACGGCTGGCCGCGTTCTACGCCGAGCGCGCTCGTCACGGCGTAGCGTTAATTGTGAGCGGAGGCATTGCGCCTGCGCTTTCCGGCGTGGGGATGGAAGGCGGCGCGATGCTCAACGACAGCAGCCAGCTTGCACACCATCGCGTCATTACCGATGCCGTGCATGACGAAGGCGGTAAAATCGCCCTGCAAATCCTGCACACCGGGCGTTACAGCTACCAGCCGCATCTGGTGGCCCCATCTGCTATTCAGGCCCCCATTAACCGCTTTACGCCACATGAGCTGACGCACGATGAAGTGCTGCAGTTGATTGAAGATTTTGCCCATTGCGCCCAACTGGCGCGGGAAGCGGGCTACGATGGCGTAGAAGTGATGGGGTCGGAAGGGTATCTCATCAACGAATTCCTGACTCTGCGTACCAACCAGCGCGATGACCAATGGGGCGGTGAGTATGCCAACCGCATGCGTTTTGCCGTTGAGGTGGTGCGAGCGGTACGTCAGCGTGCCGGTAATGACTTTATTATTATCTTCCGCCTGTCGATGCTCGATCTGGTAGAAAACGGCGGAACCTTCGACGAAACCGTCCAGCTGGCGCAGGCTATAGAAGCCGCCGGGGCCACCATCATTAACACCGGTATTGGCTGGCATGAGGCGCGTATTCCCACTATCGCTACCCCGGTACCGCGCGGCGCGTTTAGTTGGGTGACGCGTAAGCTGAAAGGGCATGTGACAATCCCACTGGTCACCACCAACCGCATTAACGATCCCCAGGTCGCCGATGACATTCTGGCCCGTGGCGATGCCGATATGGTGTCGATGGCCCGTCCGTTCCTCGCCGATGCCGAACTGCTGTCAAAAGCGCAAACCGGACGAGCGGATGAGATCAACACCTGTATCGGCTGTAACCAGGCCTGTCTGGATCAGATCTTTGTCGGCAAAGTCACCTCTTGCCTGGTCAATCCGCGCGCCTGCCATGAAACTAAAATGCCGATCGTTGCGGCAGCTGTGCCAAAGAATCTGGCGGTTGTCGGTGCGGGTCCTGCGGGCCTCGCCTTCGCCATTAATGCCGCCGCACGCGGACATCACGTCACGCTGTTTGACGCACATGGCGAAATTGGCGGGCAGTTTAATATCGCCAAACAGATCCCCGGCAAAGAAGAATTCTATGAAACCCTGCGCTACTACCGCCGGATGATCGACGTGACTGGCGTGACCCTGAAGCTGAATCATTTTGTCAGCGCACACGATCTGCACACTTTCGACGAAGTGATCCTTGCTAGCGGGATCGAGCCACGTATGCCGCCGATCGAGGGGATCGAACATCCAAAAGTGCTGAGCTATCTCGACGTTCTGCGCGATAAAACGCCAGTGGGCAAACGCGTAGCGATCGTTGGCTGTGGCGGGATTGGTTTTGATACAGCCATGTATCTGAGTCAACCCGGTGAAGCCACCAGCCAGAACATTGCGGAGTTCTGCGTGGAATGGGGGATCGACACCAGCCTGCAACAGCCTGGCGGCTTACGCCCGGAAGGTCCGCACTTATCCCGCAGCCCGCGCCAGATAGTGATGTTGCAGCGCAAAGCCAGCAAACCGGGGCAAGGTTTAGGTAAAACGACGGGCTGGATCCATCGCGCCACCCTGCTCTCACGCGGCGTGAAAATGATCCCGGCAGTCAGCTACCAGAAGATTGATGATGATGGGTTACACGTCGTGTTGAACGGCGAACCGGTGATCTTTAACGTGGATAACGTGGTGATTTGCGCCGGACAAGAGCCACGCCGTGAACTGGTCGAGCCGCTGCACGCGGCAGGTAAAACGGTGCATCTGATCGGCGGCTGCGATGTGGCGATGGAACTGGATGCCCGACGCGCTATTGCGCAGGGAACCCGCTTAGCGCTGGAGATTTAACACGTTGTATCCCGTAGATCGGATAAGGCAACTGCGCACATCTTTGCCTGATGACGCTACGCTTATCAGGCCTACGATGCAGCTCGTGTAGGCCGGATAAGGCGTTAGCCGCTATCCGGCACAAGGGCTTAACGACGGCGACCGGTTTTGACCGCTTTTAGCACCACGAATTTATTATTGGTGGCGATGGTTACGCAGTTGCCGAAAATCTTCTTCAACTTGTGGAAGTAGTCGAGGTGACGGTTAGCCACAATGTACAGCTCACCGTTGATTTTCAGGCAGCGGCGGGCGTGGTGGAACATCTCCCAGGCGATATTATCGGTCAGCGCATGCTTCTGGTGGAACGGAGGGTTGCAGAACACCGCGTTGAAGCGGAACGGTTCTACGCCGGAGAGCGCGTTATTAATCATAAATTCGCTGCGATCCAGCGCGTCCGGCAGGTTAGTTTCCACGTTCAGACGGCTGGAAGCGACCGCCATCGGTGATTCATCAACAAACACCACGCTGGCTTCTGGGTTCTTCGCCAGCAGCGTCATGCCCAGCACGCCGTTACCGCAGCCGAGATCGACAATCTCGCCTTCCAGGTTTTCCGGCAGATGCTCCATAAAGAAACGTGCGCCGATGTCCAGCCCGGTACGGGAGAAGACGTTGGCATGGTTGTGGATGGTCCAGTCGGTGCCTTCCAGCTTCCAGCTCAGGGTCTGGGCGGTATCGGCCAGCGCCGGTTTGGTAAAGGTGCCGTTGATCAGGCGCGCCTTTTTCCATGCCAGCGTGGTGGTGGTTGGTCCCAGCACTTTCTCAAACAGCTCCAGCGTAGAGGTGTGGATATCACGCGCTTTTGCACCGGCGATGATACGCGTCTGCGGCGTGACCACTTCACGCAGGGCGCGCAGTTGCTGCTCCAGCAGCGCCATGGTTTTTGGCAGCTTAATCAGCACCACGCCCGGCGCCTGCGGATAGTCAGCGGTACTGTCGAGGAACTTGACGCTCGACTCGGCAATATCGTTGTGACGCAGGTTCTCACGTGTGGCAAGCTCGCTGAGATAGGAGTCGCCAATGCTGTACGGCGTATGTTCCGCCAGCGCACAGCCCAGCGCACCGAAGGTATCATTCAGGATCAGCACCGGGCCGCTAATCTCGGTATCGTCCAGCTGTTGCAGCAGATATTCATCTGCTGCTTCCCACGCCAGCAGCGGGTTAACGTCATCCGTTTCCGGGAAACGTTTAAGTGACAGCGAACGGAAACCGTTGTCTATGTGGCTCATCGGCCCTCCTGAATGGTAAAATTTCGGCGTATCCCTGAAAAGGGTGCGTGAGTATACACTTTTTATACTTTATATGGGGCACTAATGAGTCAGTTGACCTATCTGCAAGGATATCCGGAGAATTTACTTTCTCAGGTGAGAACGCTGATTGCTGAGCAACGCCTGGGTGCAGTGCTGGAGAAGCGCTATCCGGGTACGCATGTCTTCGCGACCGACAAAGCGCTCTGGCAATATACTCAGGATCTGAAAAATCAGTTTCTGCGTAACGCCCCGCCGCTGAATAAAGTCATGTATGACAGCAAGATCCACGTTCTGAAGAATGCGCTGGGACTGCATACCGCCGTTTCTCGCGTGCAGGGCGGAAAGCTCAAAGCTAAAGCGGAGATCCGCGTGGCGACCGTTTTTCGCAATGCCCCCGAACCCTTTTTGCGTATGATTGTCGTTCATGAACTGGCGCATCTGAAAGAAAAAGAACACGACAAAGCGTTTTACCAGCTGTGCTGTCATATGGAGCCTCAGTATCACCAACTGGAGTTCGATACCCGCCTGTGGTTAACGCAACAATCGTTAAAGCAAACTGCGTAGTCGCGCACTGGCTTTGTCTTCAGGGCATGCTAAATTGACGAAAGAATCCCTTTTCGCAGCCTGAAGGCCTTTATGATACGTTTCGCAGTAATTGGCACAAACTGGATCACCCGCCAGTTTGTCGATGCCGCCCATGAAACCGGCAAGTATAAGTTAACCGCAGTCTATTCTCGTAGCCTTGAGCAGGCACAGACCTTCGCCAACGATTACCCCGTCGAGCATCTGTTTACTTCGCTGGAAGCGATGGCGCAAAGCGAGGCGATCGACGCCGTCTACATCGCCAGTCCAAACTCCCTGCACTTCCCGCAGACCGAGCTGTTTTTGCGGCACAAAAAGCATGTTATTTGCGAAAAGCCACTGGCCTCCAACCTGGCGCAAGCCGAAGCCGCTATCGCCTGCGCGCGTGAAAACCGGGTCGTGCTGTTTGAAGCGTTTAAAACCGCCAGCCTGCCTAACTTCCTGCTGTTACAGCAATCGCTCCCAAAAGTTGGAAAAATCAGGAAGGCATTTATCAATTACTGCCAGTACTCCTCGCGTTACCAGCGCTATCTGGATGGTGAGAATCCGAACACGTTTAATCCGGCGTTCTCCAATGGCTCGATTATGGATATCGGTTTTTACTGCCTGGCCTCGGCGGTTGCGCTGTGGGGCGAACCACAGAGCGTTCAGGCCAGCGCCAGCCTGCTGGAAAGCGGCGTGGATGCCCACGGTGTGGTGGTGCTGAATTACGGTGATTTCAGCGTTACGCTCCAGCACTCAAAAGTAAGCGACTCGGTATTAGCCAGTGAAATTCAGGGTGAGTCGGGATCGCTGGTCATCGAGCATATTTCCGAATGCCAAAAGGTGTGCTTCGTTCCACGCGGGGGGAAAACGCAGGATCTGACGACGCCTCAACACATCAATACTATGCTGTATGAGGCAGAGGCTTTTGCCCATTTGGTTGAATCCGGCGAAGTGGATCACCCGGCACTGGCCGTCAGCCGTATCACCGCTAAACTGCAAACGGAGATTCGCCGCCAGACCGGCGTGGTTTTCCCGGCAGACGAAACGGTAACCTCGCTGACTGCGTAAAAGTGTGTAAATGGAATGTTGCAGGCCATTGACTGAATGCATGGCCTGTAATATTTTGTAACCCGCAAAGGGGAGTAACTTCGTTGTCGGTTGATCGTCATTACGATGTGTGAAAAACCACATCCGGTCACCGGGCGATAACAAAGGAATACGCCATCGTATTCCTTTGTTGTTGTAAGTGAGACCTTGCCGAATGGCAAGGTCTATGCATAAAAAGCAGCGGCTAACGTCATTCGGCGTTGGCCGTTTTTTTTATGCATGGGGAAATACAATGAATACTGTCGGCACACCGTTGTTATGGGGTGGCTTCGCTGTCGTAGTGGTAATTATGCTGGCCATCGACCTGCTGTTGCAGGGTCGTCGTGGCGCACATACGATGTCGATGAAACAGGCTGCGGCCTGGTCAATCGTCTGGGTAACGCTGTCGCTACTGTTTAACGCCGCCTTCTGGTGGTACCTGGCGGACACCCAGGGCCGCGCCGTTGCCGACCCACAGGCACTGGCGTTCCTGACCGGCTATCTGATCGAAAAATCGCTGGCAGTAGATAACGTCTTTGTCTGGTTGATGCTCTTCAGCTACTTCTCAGTGCCGCCTGCGTTGCAGCGCCGGGTATTGGTGTATGGCGTGCTGGGAGCAATTGTTCTGCGTACGATCATGATCTTCGCCGGCAGCTGGCTTATCACCCAGTTTGAGTGGTTGCTGTACGTGTTCGGCGCGTTCCTGCTGTTTACCGGCGTGAAGATGGCTCTGGCGAAAGAAGATGCCTCCGGTATCGGCGACAGACCGTTAGTACGCTGGCTGCGCGGCCATTTACGCATGACCGATACCATCGAAGATGAAAAATTCTTCGTGCGTAAAAACGGTCTGCTGTTTGTCACGCCGCTGATGTTGGTGTTGATTCTGGTTGAGCTGAGCGACGTGATTTTCGCCGTCGACAGTATTCCGGCTATCTTTGCCGTTACCACCGACCCGTTCATCGTGCTGACCTCGAACCTGTTTGCTATTTTGGGGCTGCGTGCAATGTACTTCCTGCTGGCGGGCGTGGCGGAGCGTTTCTCGATGCTGAAGTACGGCTTGTCGGTTATTCTGGTGTTTATCGGTATTAAGATGCTGATCGTCGATTTCTACCATATCCCGATCGCTATCTCGTTAGGCGTGGTATTTGGCATTCTGTTTGTGACGCTGATTGTTAACGCATGGGTCAACCACCAGCACGATAAAAAGCAGCAAATACAGTAAGTTTCATCTGCTAGCTGAAAAGCCCGACAGCACACTGCGTGCGTCGGGCTTTTTGTTTATCATGTCAAAACAATGTTAATTCAAAGTTATAAAATATGATCTCAGCGGGGAATCCAGGATATTTCTCTTCCCGAAGCTTTATCTTTCCTTATACTCAACCACGCAAACACTTTGTTACATCCAGAAAGATGCGTCGTAAGAGCGCACGATGGATGAGCAACAACACAATGAAAGGATCACGACATGACTACGCAACGTTCATCGGGGCTACTCTCGCGTTTGGCGCAAGGGAGCCTGGTTAAACAAATTTTGATCGGTTTGGTACTGGGGATTTTACTGGCACTGGTGTCAAAACCTGCGGCAGAAGCCGTTGGTTTACTGGGTACGCTGTTCGTCGGCGCATTAAAAGCCGTCGCGCCAATTCTGGTTCTGATGCTGGTCATGGCCTCTATCGCCAACCACCAACACGGGCAAAAAACCAATATCCGCCCCATTCTGTTCCTTTACCTGCTCGGAACATTTTCAGCGGCATTAGCCGCCGTTGTCTTCAGCTTCGCCTTCCCGTCGACACTGCACCTTTCCAGCAGCGCTGGCGATATCGTGCCGCCGTCCGGCATCGTTGAAGTAATGCGTAGCCTGCTGATGAGCATGGTTTCTAACCCAGTTGATGCCCTGCTTAACGCTAACTATATTGGTATTCTGGTCTGGGCCGTCGGTCTGGGTTTTGCACTGCGCCACGGTAATGAAACGACCAAAAATCTGGTCAATGATATGTCCAACGCCGTCACCTTTATGGTAAAGCTGGTGATTCGTTTCGCGCCAATCGGTATCTTTGGTCTGGTCTCATCCACGCTGGCAACCACCGGTTTTGCAACGCTTTGGGGCTACGCCCAACTGCTGACCGTACTGGTAGGCTGTATGCTGCTGGTGGCGTTTGTGGTCAACCCACTGCTGGTCTTCTGGAAAATTCGCCGTAACCCGTATCCGCTGGTGCTGGCCTGTCTGCGCGAAAGCGGCGTGTACGCTTTCTTTACCCGCAGCTCCGCCGCCAACATTCCGGTGAATATGGCGCTATGTGAGAAGCTGAATCTGGATCGTGATACCTACTCGGTATCTATCCCGCTGGGCGCCACCATCAATATGGCGGGTGCGGCGATCACCATTACCGTGCTGACGCTGGCGGCGGTGAATACGCTGGGTATTCCGGTCGATTTACCGACGGCGCTGTTACTGAGCGTGGTGGCTTCGCTTTGCGCCTGTGGCGCATCTGGCGTGGCGGGTGGATCTCTGCTGCTGATCCCACTGGCGTGTAATATGTTCGGTATCCCGAATGATATCGCCATGCAGGTAGTTGCCGTCGGCTTTATCATCGGCGTATTGCAGGATTCCTGTGAAACGGCGCTGAACTCTTCTACAGATGTCTTGTTTACCGCGGCCGCCTGCCAGGCTGAAGACGAGCGTCTGGCAAATAACGCTCTGCGCGGCTAATCCCTGCGCCCCTCCGTCATTGGGCGGAGGGGCCCTTTTCTTGTACGCTTTTTTCAATTTTGAACGGATCAATTCCGCGTTTTTGCATCCGCCGGAAGCGAATAATGTTCAGGCCATTCATCACCAGAAAACTCCCTTCGATCATCGTCCCGCCAATCGATCCCAGCCAGAAATTATGGATAACCCAACAGGCGGTTGCGCACCACATTACGCAACGCACGGTTAACCCTTGGCAGCGAAACAGCGCCCAGGTGCTGGCCAGCGTGCCAATTATCGGTAACAGCTCCATCGCATGCTGTAATTTCGCCAGACCGAGAACCAGGGTGAGGATAATAAAAACGGTCATTACCCACAGTTTGCGGGTATGCATTGAGACAAGTGTGCGGATGGTGTTGAGTTCTGCGCTCATTCCCGCGGGCCAGGCGCCCATCAGAAAAAAATGCACGCCAATGGTGGCGCTATAGACAGCAAGTTGCAGCCGGAAGCGGCGCTCATCGCGATTGAAAAAGGTGGTAATGCCGATCAGAAAGGCGATGACACCTACGCCCTGGGCCAGCCAATACGCGGTCATGAATGATCCTTGTCAGGTAATGCAAAAACAAACGGCGCTCCATATTATGAAACGCCGTTTTTAGATTCCACCATAAACAAACTTACCCAAAAGATTTTGTGCTACAGCAAGGTGGCAAGTTCGCACATCCCCGAGAGCTTACATGAGTAAGTGACCGGGGTGGGCGAACGCAGCCAACACAGCTGTGGTGCAAAAGATGAAGGGTAATTACAACGTTACGCCGCTTTTAAAGATAGCCAGTTCCCGGAAATCGTTGCGCTCGTTGCAGGTTTGCTTACCGTTGGCGAACTCAACGATCGTATCGACAAACTCGCTCAGCAGTTGAGGCATCGCTTTACCGTGGATCAACTGTCCAGCGTCAAAATCGATCCAGTGCTTTTTCTTCGCTGCCAGCTCGCTGTTGGTGGAAATTTTCACCGTCGGTACAAAACCACCGTACGGCGTACCGCGACCGGTACTGAACAGCACCATATGACAGCCCGCCCCCGCCAGGGCACTGGTCGCCACCGCATCGTTACCAGGTGCGCTCAGCAGGTTCAGGCCGTGGGTTTTCAGACGCTCGCCGTAGCGCAGCACGTCAACCACCTGGCTGGAGCCCGCTTTTTGCGTACAGCCCAGCGATTTATCTTCCAGCGTGGTGATACCGCCCGCTTTGTTGCCCGGCGATGGGTTCTCGTAGATCGGTTGGTCGTGGGCAATGAAGTACTGCTTGAAGTCATTAACCATGGTGACCAGCTTGCCGAACGTTTCTTCATCGCGGCAGTGGTCCATCAGCAGCTGCTCGGCGCCGAACATTTCCGGCACTTCGGTCAGCACTGTAGTTCCGCCGTTAGCAATCACGTAGTCGGAGAAACGGCCCAGCATCGGGTTGGCGGTAATACCGGAGAGGCCGTCAGAGCCGCCGCATTCCAGACCAAACTTCAGCTCGCCCAGCTTACCCGGTTCACGCTTATCGTTACGCATCACGTTGTACAGCTGGTGAAGATGTTCAATCCCCGCTTCCACTTCGTCTTCCTGATGTTGGCAGACCATGAAGTGAACGCGCTCAGGATCGTACTCGCCTAAGGTTTCGCGGAAGGCATCCACCTGATTGTTTTCACAGCCCAGACCAACCACCAGCACCGCACCCGCATTCGGGTGACGCACCATGTTTTGCAGCATGGTGCGGGTATTAATGTGGTCGTCGCCGAGCTGTGAACAGCCGTAGGTGTGGCTGAAGAGATGCACGCCGTCGATTCCTTCGGCGTCGTTAGTCTCTTTCAGAAAACGGTTCTGCATCTGGCGCGCCATCGCGTTAACGCAGCCTACCGTTGGCAGGATCCACAGTTCGTTACGCACCCCAACGTCACCGTTCGCGCGGCGATAAATCTGCACATCGCGATCGGCAGGCTGCGCGACTTCGGCCTGGAAATCAGGTTGGTAGCGATACGTATCCAGGTCGCTCAGATTGGTACGCGTGTTGTGAGCATGAATATGCTCACCCGCCGCAACGTCCACCAGCGTATGGCCAATTGGCAAACCGTATTTAATGACGTTTTCGCCTTTCGCAATATCGCATAAGGCGAATTTATGGCCACGAGAGACCGCCTGGCGCAGGATTACCGCCTGCCCATCAACGGTGACTTCATTTCCTTCAGCCAAATCAGCAAGCGCAACCGCGACGTTATCCAGCGCATGGATCTTGATGTATTGCATACCTTCACCCAGGCCTTAGTTCAGTTCAATGGCGAAATAATCGCGCGCATTGTTGAAGCAAATATTTCTGACCATTTCACCCAGCAGTTGGATATCTGCCGGTGCTTCACCAGCAGCAACCCAGCGGCCAATCATCTGGCACAGAATACGACGGAAGTATTCGTGACGGGTGTAAGACAGGAAGCTACGGCTATCGGTCAGCATGCCGACGAAACGGCTCAGCAAACCGAGCTGGGCCAGCTGCGTCATCTGACGTTCCATCCCGTCTTTCTGATCGTTGAACCACCAGCCGGAACCGAACTGCATTTTGCCCGGCATACCTTCGCCCTGGAAGTTACCGATCATAGTCCCAAGCACTTCGTTATCGCGCGGGTTCAGACAGTACAGAATGGTTTTCGGCAGCAGGTTTTGTTCATTCTGCTTGCTCAGCAGTTTGGACAGCTCTTCCGCCATCGGACGGTCGTTGATGGAGTCGAAGCCGACGTCCGCGCCGAGCAGTTTGAACTGACGCAGGTTGTTATTACGCAGCGCGCCGATGTGGTACTGCTGTACCCATTCGCGACGGGCGTATTCAGCGCCGAGGAACACCAGAACGGCGGTTTTGAACTGCGCCACTTCATGTTCACTCAGGGTTTCACCCGCCAGGCGACGCGCCAGAATGCTATCCAGCTCAGATTCGTTAGATTCGGCAAACAGCACCACGTCCAGCGCGTGGTCAGAGACTTTACAGCCGTGAGCTGCGAAGTGATCAAGACGTTTGGTCAGTGCAGCTTGCAGGTCGCTGAAGCGGCGGATATCCGTGTCAGACACTTCACCGAGCTTCGCCATGTAGTCATTAAAGGTCGCCAGCTCAATGTTAAAGGCTTTATCCGGACGCCAGCTCGGCAGCACTTTCACATCAAAGCTTCCGTCTTTAGCAACGGCCGCATGGTGCTCCAGAGAGTCGATCGGATCATCGGTAGTGCCGACCATTTTCACATTCATCTGCTGCATGATTCCGCGCGCAGAGAATTCATCCTGCGCCAGCAGCTCGTTGCACTGGTTCCAGATTTCGTCAGCCGTTGCCGGAGACAGCAGCTTACCTGTAATACCAAACGGACGACGTAATTCGAGGTGGGTCCAGTGGTACAGCGGGTTACCGATAGTGTGCGGAACCGTGGCGGCCCATGCGTCAAACTTCTCGCGATCGGACGCATCGCCGGTACACAAGCGCTCAGCGACGCCATTGGTACGCATCGCACGCCATTTGTAGTGATCACCCTTCAGCCAGATGTCATACAGGTTATTAAAACGGTAGTTTTCAGCGATTTGTTGCGGTGGTAAATGGCAGTGGTAATCGAAGATCGGCTGGTCTTTGGCGTAATCATGGTACAGACGGCGGGCAAATTCGGTGTCCAGCAGGAAATCTTCAGTCATAAACGGGGTCATTATCGTCTTCCTCTCAACGAGTGCGTCAGATTGCTTATGTTTTGATGTTGACAAAGTTATCACACCAATTTCTATACGCTGAAGATATTTTCGTGAGTTAGATCAACAAATGGTGACAAAAAAATTACTCTCAAAGAGGTAAATCACGCGTCAAGCCGCGCCAGTTCTGGCTTTGCTGAATCGAAATAATGACCACACGAAGATTCACGCTTTTGTGATGGCACTCACCTTTTAAAGCTGTATGACAAGTTATCTTTTGGCCGTCGCGATACATAAGCCGACGGAATGCAAATTACCGATGGATATCCATCGGATTGACCGGTACGGAAACCGAATTAGCACAATTATTGACATGGCAAAGTTCGGGGAGTACCGGCTTTTTTTCGGTCCCCCCTCGTAAAAGAACATCCTCCGCCCTGAACTGGAAGATGACCGCTCGTTCGCGGACATAACAAAACGATGAGGTTTTACATGCGTAAAATTAAAGGGTTACGTTGGTACATGATTGCACTGGTGACACTTGGCACCGTGCTGGGTTACCTGACACGTAACACTGTGGCGGCAGCTGCGCCAACTCTGATGGAAGAGTTACACATCTCCACTCAACAGTATTCCTATATCATCGCAGCGTATTCTGCTGCTTACACCGTAATGCAACCCGTTGCCGGCTACGTGCTCGATGTGCTCGGCACAAAAGTGGGTTATGCGATGTTCGCCGTTCTGTGGGCCGTCTTCTGTGGCGCGACCGCACTGGCTGGCAGTTGGGGTGGACTGGCACTGGCGCGTGGCGCGGTAGGTGCCGCTGAAGCCGCAATGATCCCTGCGGGTCTGAAAGCCAGTTCTGAATGGTTCCCGGCAAAAGAGCGTTCAATTGCCGTAGGTTACTTTAACGTCGGCTCTTCTATCGGCGCGATGATTGCTCCACCGCTGGTGGTCTGGGCCATCGTCATGCACAGCTGGCAGATGGCATTCATTATTTCCGGTGCGCTGAGCTTCATCTGGGCGATGTGCTGGCTTGTATTCTACAAACACCCGCGCGACCAGAAAAAACTGTCTGATGAGGAACGTGATTACATTCTGAATGGTCAGGAATCACAGCATAAAAACGCGACCTCGAAAAAAATGTCGCTCGGTCAGATCTTGCGTAACCGCCAGTTCTGGGGCATCGCGCTGCCGCGTTTTCTGGCAGAACCGGCATGGGGGACCTTCAACGCCTGGATCCCGCTGTTCATGTTTAAAGTCTACGGCTTTAACCTGAAAGAAATTGCGATGTTTGCCTGGATGCCGATGCTGTTTGCTGACCTGGGCTGTATCGTTGGGGGTTACTTACCGCCGCTGTTCCAGCGCTGGTTCGGCGTTAACCTGATCGTTTCGCGTAAAATGGTCGTCACCATGGGTGCATTGCTGATGATTGGCCCAGGGATGATCGGTCTGTTCACCAGCCCATACATTGCTATCGCCCTGCTGTGCGTCGGTGGCTTTGCTCACCAGGCGCTGTCCGGTGCGCTGATCACACTCTCTTCTGACGTGTTTGGTCGTAATGAAGTGGCAACGGCGAACGGTCTGACCGGTATGTCCGCCTGGCTTGCAAGTACGCTGTTTGCGCTGGTCGTCGGCGCACTGGCTGACACCATCGGCTTTAGCCCACTGTTTGCCGTACTGGCGGTATTCGACCTCCTCGGCGCGTTAGTCATCTGGACAGTATTGCAGAACAAATCGGCCAGCGAGGTAGAGTCAGAGTCGCAAACTGGCGATCCCGCTGCGCAAAGTTAACCGGACAAGATTTAACAAGGTTTTGTCATGCTAAGCCGCCAGTTATCTGGCGGCTTTTTTGACGTCGCGAGTGGAGCCGTAATCGTAAAAGTGGTATAACAAATAGAGTCTGCCGTATCATGCCTGGAGCGCATATGGAAATCACTGAACCACGACGTTTGTACCAACAACTTGCCGCTGATCTGAAAGAACGCATTGAGCAGGGCGTCTATCTGGTGGGTGAAAAACTCCCCGCAGAGCGCTTTATCGCCGATGAAAAAAATGTCAGCCGTACCGTGGTTCGTGAAGCGATTATCATGCTCGAAGTTGAGGGCTATGTAGAAGTGCGCAAAGGTTCTGGCATTCATGTCATTTCGAACCAGGCCCGTCACCAGCAGGCCACCGACGAATCGCTTGAATTCGCCAATTATGGTCCTTTCGAGCTGCTTCAGGCTCGTCAGTTGATTGAAAGCAATATCGCTGAATTTGCTGCTACGCAGGTTACCAAGCAAGACATCATGAAACTGATGGACATTCAAGAGCATGCGCGGAATGAAAAATGCTTCCGCGATTCCGAATGGGATCTGCAGTTTCATATTCAGGTCGCGCTAGCCACGCAGAACTCAGCGCTGGCCGCCATCGTGGAAAAAATGTGGACCCAGCGCAGCCACAACCCGTACTGGAAAAAACTGCACGAGCATATCGACGCACGTACCGTCGATAACTGGTGTGATGACCATGATCAAATTCTCAAAGCACTGATCCGTAAAGATCCCAATGCGGCAAAACTGGCGATGTGGCAGCACCTGGAGAATACCAAAATCATGTTATTCAACGAGACCAGCGATGATTTTGAGTTCAACGCCGATCGTTATCTTTTTGCAGAAAATCCGGTCGTTCATCTCGATACGGCAGTTAACAGCGCTAAATAAGCAATCTTTTCGATGCAGGCGCGACAAAGCGCCTGTTTCTCCTGCTTGGTAAGCATTAGGTATAAAGTGTCAGCCTGTGTAAATCCTCTCGCCTCCCTCCATTGCGATAAGCAAAATCACAGTTCAACAACCGTAATTTCTATAACGGACAACGTTGACCTTTGTTACAATTAGATGCTATTTGAATTTTTGTGTTTGAGAGCTTGCTTACTTCACAACTTTACAGGGAATAGTTCAGGCCGTGAATTTGTGTCAGACCGCGATCCATGTAAAAAACACCAATAAAATTGCGGCGTTACAAACTCCAGAAAACCGGCATGACGACAACCGATTCTCCAGGAATATTGAATGGAACTACTGACTCAATTACTGAATGCTTTATGGGCTCAGGATTTTGAAACGCTGGCCAATCCTTCCATGATTGGCATGCTCTATTTCGTACTATTTACCATTTTGTTTCTGGAAAACGGACTGCTGCCAGCGGCCTTTTTACCTGGCGACAGTCTACTGGTGCTGGTCGGCGTACTTATCGCCAAAGGCGCGATGGGTTTCCCGCAAACGGTACTGCTGCTCACTACCGCAGCCAGCCTGGGTTGCTGGCTTAGCTATATCCAGGGGCGATGGCTGGGGAATACCCGCACAGTACAAAACTGGCTATCTCATCTGCCCGCACATTACCATCAGCGCGCGCATCATCTGTTCCATAAGCATGGCTTGTCTGCGCTGCTGGTCGGTCGCTTCATCGCGTTTGTCAGAACATTACTGCCGACCATCGCAGGATTGTCCGGCCTGAACAATGCGCGCTTTCAGTTCTTCAACTGGATGAGTGGACTGCTTTGGGTTTTGATTCTCACAACGCTTGGTTATCTGCTGGGCAAAACGCCGGTGTTTCTCAAGTATGAAGATCAGCTGATGTCTTGTCTGATGCTGCTTCCTGTGGTGTTACTGGTGTTTGGTCTGGCAGGTTCACTGGTTGTTCTTTGGAAGAAGAAATACGGGAACCGAGGGTAAATTATGCTGAAATCATGCATAACGCTCCGACGACTTGCCTGGTCCACCACTTTTATGTTGTTCATTGGCGCGTTGCTCCTGACCTGGTCTGTCATTCGCCAGCAGGAATCAACGCTCGCCATTCGTGCCGTAAACCAGGGAGCCAGCATGCCTGATGGCTTCTCTATCTGGCATCACCTGGATGCCAACGGCATTCGTTTTAAAAGCATCACTCCGCAAAATGACGCACTGCTGATTACCTTTGATTCCAGTGCGCAAAGCGCAGCGGCAAAGGTCGTACTTGATCGAACGTTACCGCACGGTTTCGTTATCGCTCAGCAGGATGATGATAATCAGGCGGTGCAGTGGTTATCCCGCTTACGTGATACTCCACACCGCTTTGGTTAATTTCCAGGAATCTGAATTAGATCACTCACTTTGGTGATTTCACCGTTTAGCGCCTATGATTAATAAACTGGGCTTATGACCCAACGTTTTATTATTCTGGAGCATCGACCCTAAACGACGAGGTCGAATCACAATGGAAGGTTCAAGAATGAAATACCGCATCGCTTTGGCAATTAGCCTTTTCGCTCTAAGTGCCGGCAGCTACGCCAACACCCTCTGTCAGGAAAAAGAACAAGACATTCAGCGGGAGATTAGCTATGCCGAAAAACACAATAATCAGAGCCGCATCAATGGGCTGAACAAAGCGCTGAGCGAAGTCAGGGCAAACTGTACTGACAGCAAACTGCGCGCCAACCATCAGAAAAAAATCGCCGAGCAGAAAAATGAGATTGCCGAGCGTCAACGTGACTTAGCCGAAGCTAAGCAAAAAGGCGATGCGGATAAGGTAGCTAAGCGCGAACACAAGCTTGCTGAAGCTCAGAAAGAGCTAAAAGAACTCGAGACCCGCGATTACTAAGTACGGTAACTAGCCACTCAACTGGAGAAAACTATGTCGAAAGATAATGCTACGGAAAACCTGCGCGCTGAGCTGAAATCTCTTGCGGATACGCTTGAAGAAGTACTTAGCTCTTCTGGCGATAAGT
This sequence comes from Citrobacter sp. Cf125, assembly GCF_030333935.1. Taxonomy (NCBI): domain Bacteria; kingdom Pseudomonadati; phylum Pseudomonadota; class Gammaproteobacteria; order Enterobacterales; family Enterobacteriaceae; genus Citrobacter; species Citrobacter sp. Cf125. The sequence goes on from NZ_JAOWEY010000023.1 coordinate 614,753, forward strand.
CGAAGGAAGAGATGAGTAAAATTCGCAGCAAAGCCGAACATGCGCTGCGCGAGAGCCGCCATCGTCTGAGTGAAACCAGCGATGTGATTGCCAAACAGACCCGTGAGGCCGCGGCTAAAGCCGATAACTACGTGCGCGAAAACCCATGGACAGGCGTCGGCATTGGCGCTGCAGTCGGTGTGGTGCTTGGTGTACTGCTGTCGCGCCGTTAACAATGGCTGATTCTCAACACGCACAAGGTCCAGGCAAAGGCGTACTGGGTATTGGACAGCGGATCCTGACGATTCTCGTTGAGATCGTAGAGACGCGGCTGCGGCTGGCCGTCGTTGAGCTGGAAGAGGAAAAAGCCAACCTCATCCAGATCCTGCTGATGCTTGGGCTGACTATGCTGTTCGCGGCGTTTGGCCTGATGAGCCTGATGGTACTTATCATCTGGGCCATTGACCCTCAATACCGCCTGAACGCCATGATTGCCACCACCGTAGTGCTGTTGCTGTTAGCGCTGATTGGCGGGATATGGACGCTGCGTAAAGCGCGTAAAACAACGCTGCTACGCCATACGCGCAATGAACTCGCGAACGACAGGCGGGCTCTGGAGGATGACGCATAATGAGCAGTAAAGTCGAACGTCAACAACGTAAGGCGCAACTGCTTGGACAGATCCAGCAGCAACGGCTGGATCTGTCTGCTACTCGCCGCGACTGGCTGGAAGCCACCGAGGTCTACGATCGTGGCTGGAAGACGCTGTTGAACCTGCGCGGCTGGGTGTTAGTCGGGAGCAGTATTATGGCAGTTCGCACCATCCGTAACCCAAATCTGCTGGTCCGCTGGGCCAAACGCGGCTTTAGCGTCTGGAGCATCTGGCGTCTGGTGAAATCGACCATCAGACAGCAGCAACTGCGCGGCTAATCCCTTCCCTACCCCCAACCTCAAAATTTTTGAAAAATACTGACAGTTTTCCTTGCTAACAATTCTCATTAGCCACGTTTATTATTCTCTTCATCGACAGCAACGACGCGCTCAGCAGCGTCGTTGCACAAAAAAACACAATAAGCCGCCTGAGTGGTTTCCTGGAGAGTATGATGAAGAAATTAGAAGATGTTGGTGTACTGGTAGCGCGCATTCTGATGCCAATCCTGTTTATTACCGCAGGTTGGGGAAAAATCACCGGATATGCAGGTACCCAACAGTACATGGAAGCCATGGGCGTCCCTGGATTTATGCTGCCGCTGGTGATTCTGCTTGAGTTTGGCGGCGGTCTGGCAATTCTGTTCGGTTTCCTGACCCGTACTACCGCGCTGTTCACCGCAGGCTTCACGCTGCTGACGGCATTCCTCTTCCACAGTAACTTTGCGGAAGGTGTGAACTCTCTGATGTTTATGAAAAACCTGACCATAGCAGGCGGCTTCCTGCTGCTGGCTATCACCGGTCCGGGCGCATTCAGTATTGACCGCGTACTGAATAAAAAGTGGTAAGCAAACTATACTGAACACATCAAAAAGCGAGGAGATATCTCCTCGCTTTTGCTATCTGAGGAGACGATAAAATGGGACAACTGATTGACGGCGTCTGGCATGACACTTGGTACGACACCAAATCAACCGGTGGGAAATTTCAACGTTCTGCATCGGCTTTCCGTAACTGGCTCACCGCAGATGGCACGCCTGGCCAGACCGGTGAAGGTGGCTTTGCTGCCGAAAAAGACCGTTATCATCTGTACGTTTCTCTGGCCTGTCCGTGGGCACATCGCACACTGATTTTGCGTAAACTTAAAGGGCTGGAACCGTTTATTTCCGTTTCCGTTGTGCATCCGCTAATGCTGGAAAACGGCTGGACCTTTGACGACAACTTCCCAGCGGCAACCGGCGATACCCTGTATCAGCACAAATTTCTTTATCAGCTCTATTTACACGCCGATCCGCACTACAGCGGTCGGGTGACCGTTCCGGTACTGTGGGACAAAAAAAACCACACTATTGTCAGCAACGAATCTGCAGAAATCATCCGCATGTTTAACACTGCGTTTGATGCGCTGGGTGCGAAAGCCGGGGATTACTATCCACCTGCCCTGCAAAGTAAAATCGACGAGCTGAACGGCTGGATTTATGACAACGTCAATAACGGCGTGTATAAAGCGGGATTTGCCACCAGCCAGGAAGCCTACGACGATGCCGTGGAAAAAGTCTTTCAATCTCTGGCACGACTGGAGCAGATCCTGGGTCAGCATCGCTTCCTGACCGGTGACCAGCTAACTGAGGCCGATATTCGCCTGTGGACCACGCTGGTGCGCTTTGATCCGGTTTATGTCACCCACTTCAAGTGCGACAAACACCGCATCAGTGACTACCTGAATCTGTACGGTTTTCTGCGCGATATCTACCAGATGCCGGGCATTGCGGAGACCGTCAACTTTGACCATATCCGTCATCACTACTTCCGTAGCCACAAAACAATCAACCCGACCGGTATTATTTCAATCGGCCCGTGGCAGGATCTCAGCGAACCTCATGGGCGTGACGAGCGTTTCACCTGATTTACACTGGCCTCCGTTTGGGTAATGCTGTTCAGTTAACGCCTCAGTTTCGAAAGGCATCAACATGTGCTGGCGGAGGTAATGAATATGCTATTTCAGGGAAAGGGTTCCGTTCACCTCATGTTCATCGTTTCTCTGAAGCACCGATTCCTGTGAACGTGTAAAGGGCGTTCTCCGCCACGCCCTTTACAATCCCGGCTCCCGGCAGGAAAATTGTTGCTGTGCAATACCCTCCGCTTATTCCTCCAGGCTACCGGGTCGGGCGCGAGGAAACGTCCCTGTAAAACGCGCCCTGAACCCGCATCCATGCGGGTTCTCCCGGCCTTACGGAAACACGTCGGCAATTTTCAGCCGGACCAGCCCACACCTGACCATCTGCGTTTTTTTGAATATATCTGAACAGCAAATCAGATTTAACTGGAAGTCAGAGCATTACAGCGATGACCCCGGTCCGGCTGAAAATCGATGAGGCGTTGACGGCTGACCGGGGCTGCCCGCAGGGATGCGGGCAGAGGGAACGGCCTGCATGGACGCAGGCTCGGCCCCGACCCGACAGGCAGACGGAATAAGACGAATACATCGCGCAGCGACGATTTTCCCGCCGGGAGCCTGGGTTGCAAGGGAGGCGGCGGTGAGCCTCCCTTGCCCGTTCACGGGTATAAAGATATCAGAGAAGCAACGCACATGAGGTGAACGGAACCCTGAGCAAGAATCACATGTTCACCATACATGCTTAACTGATCGGCATTGCCCGTTTGGAGGCCAAATAATTAACAACACAAACATTTACCAGCATTCCATTCGCAGCTATTCTTAATTTGATTGCTTTAAAAACAAGTAATTGAACGCAGAACGAGGCAAAAATGGATTGGTATTTAAACGTATTAAAGAATTACTTTGGTTTTGGTGGCCGCGCGCGTCGTAAAGAATACTGGATGTTTGTGCTGGTCAACATCATCTTCACGTTCGTGCTGGGCATTCTGGACAGAATGCTTGGCTGGGAACGCGCCGGAGGAGAAGGCATATTAACGACGATTTACGGGGTTCTGGTCTTTATCCCGTGGTGGGCGGTACAGTTTCGGCGTTTACATGACACGGATCGTTCAGCCTGGTGGCTGCTGGTGCTGCTGATCCCGATCGTCGGCTGGTTGGTGATCATCATTTTCAACTGTCAAAACGGCACTCCGGGGAGTAACCGCTTCGGCGCTGACCCCAAACAGTTGTCCTGAATTTAAATACGCCCCTTCCGTTGGAGGGGCGTATTTCTTATTTACCCGCAAACAGCTTGGGAATTTCTCGCAGACACCAGGATTTCGCCTCGCCCATGCTGTCACGACGCCAGGCCATAATAATATCTATCTCGCTTGTCGATTCCGGGCTAACGACCCGCAGTCGACCAGCTGCAATATCCTCTTCCACCAGCGGGTACGGCATTGTCGCTACGCCCAATCCGGCCAGCAGCGCCTGACGTTTATCTTCTATCGTACTCACCGTCAGACGCGGCTGTTTATCCAGCAATTGAACCGTGAGTACCGGACGCTCACGGGCGGTATCCGCCACAGCGATCCCACGGTATTTCACGCGGGTGACTTCCGATAACGGTTCCGGCTCCTGATGAATCGGATGATCCGGAGCCGCCACATACACGTTCATCAGCGAGTACAGCTTGCGCGAGTTGATTTCGGAAGATGAGCGAAAATGCATATCCGGCGCAATCACGATATCCGCCCGCCCCTGCTCAAGACGCTCCCACGCCCCGGCCAGAACTTCGGTAATGACGGAAAGCTGGGTATTGGCCTTGCCGGCAAGTCGGTCGATCAGCGGGAAAAACGCCGCCGTTGGCACCAGTGCTTCGGTAACGATAGTCAAATGCGTTTCCCATCCTCGAGCCAACGCTTCGGCATCGGTAGTCAGCTTATCCGCAGCTTCCAGCAGTACGCGCCCACGCTCCAGCAGCATACGCCCGACGTTAGTGAATTTTGTACGGTGGCCTGAACGGTCAAACAGCACTACGTCCAGCTCTTCCTCCAGCTTCTGCATGGTATAGCTAAGTGCGGAAGGCACGCGCCCCAGTTCGTCTGCTGCGGCGGCAAAGCTGCCGCGCCTGTCTATTGCGTCCATGACGCGTAACGCCTCAAGCGTTAAAGCCCTTTCTTTAGCCATCTCGTTCTCATTCAGGAAATTTGAACATACCAGGCAGAATATCTGGCTAACAATGCAGCGTCTAGCCATTTAACATAAAAGGAAGTAAAGAGAGGTCAAGAACTATGATTACTACCCGTACAGCCAAACAATGCGGGCAAGCAGACTACGGCTGGCTGCAGGCCCGTTATACCTTCTCCTTTGGACACTATTTTGATCCTAAACTGCTGGGTTATGCCTCGCTGCGTGTTCTGAACCAGGAAGTTCTGGCACCGGGGGCCTCTTTCCAGCCACGGACCTATCCGAAGGTGGATATCGTCAATCTGATCCTCGAAGGGGAAGCGGAGTACCGAGACAGCGAAGGCAACCATATCAAGGCCAAAGCAGGAGAAGTTTTACTGCTCGCGACACAGCCCGGGATTAGCTATAGCGAACACAATATCAGCAAAGACAAACCATTAACGCGGATGCAGCTCTGGCTGGACGCCTGCCCGCAGCGTGAAAACGCCTGCGTACAGAAAGCCACGCTGGGTACCGGTAAGCATCAGCTGCTGGCCTCGCCGGACGGTGAACAAGGCAGCCTGCATCTGCGCCAACAGGTATGGGTGCACCACGTTGAACTGCAGCAAGGTGAATCGCTGAGTTTTCAGTTACATGGGCCACGCGCTTATTTACAGTCGATTCACGGCAGATTCCATGCGGTGACGTCTGGTGCCGAAAAAGAAGCGCTCACCTGTGGCGATGGGGCATTTATTCGTGACGAAACTAACATAACGTTAGTCGCCGATACCCCGCTGCGCGCTTTGCTGATAGATTTGCCCGTATAGTCAGGGAAAACAATGGAGTACGACTATTGAGCAAGAAATCATCAAAAAAACGCCAGCCGCAGGTTGAGCTGAAAAAACAGGAAACAGTTGCCTTCGGCTATGAAGAAATGCTGACAGAGCTGGAAGCGATTGTGGCCGATGCCGAACTACGGCTGGAAGACGAAGAAGCCGCCTGAAAAGGCGGCTTAGACTTATGCCGGGTGGCGGCAACGCCTTACCCGACCTGAAGATTAATGCGCCTTACTGGCCATGATCTCAATGATCTGCTTGTCGGTTTCCTGCATCGAACGACACGCCAGCGCACACAGGTTAGCGATAGATTGTTCCACGTTATGCGCCACAATCCCTTCGTTTCCGGTTACGGCAGTATCATCCAGTGCCATCAGTACCGCTTTCCACGCCGCAGATGCGCTGGTTGAGACTTTCATCGCGCAGCTGTTTGAAGCGCCATCGCAAATCATTCCGCTCACGTCGCCAATCATGCTGCTGATCGCCATCGCGATGGTGTTGTAGCGGCCATCCACGATCCATGCCATCCCCGCTGCTGCGCCCATCGCCGCCGTGGTTGCTGCGCACAGCGCAGACAAACGAGGAAGCTGATGATGGATGTAGATAGCGCTCAGGTGAGACAACATTAGCGCACGTGCCAGTTTCTCCTCATCCGCGCCAAAGTGCTCGGCCACCACCATGACCGGAACAGTCGCGGTAATCCCCTGATTGCCGGATCCGGAGTTACTCATGGCCGGCAGCGTCGCCCCACCCATTCGCGCATCCGATGCCGCACTGGTGCGGATCAGAATAGAGGTGGAGAGATCGTTCGCCAGCAGACCACGCGCGCACTGCTTCTCAAGTGTGGTTCCGATGTGCAAGCCCCAGTTACCACGCAGCCCTTCCTGAGACAGCGCACCGTTCAGCTTTGCCGCATCAAGAATAAAGCGGATCGACTCAAACGGTACCGCGTTCACGAACGCCAGAATCTCTTCCAGCGAGGTGTGAGATAATACCGCCAGCGGCGACTCCAGCTCCTCTTCCTGAGCATTCTGTTCTGTGGTGAACACTACACCCTTATTGGTCTCGATGTGGACTATGTTGGTATGACCGCCCACAATCGTCACGCACGCCCATCCTTCAGCGCTGTAAACCTTCGCGCGGGAAAAGAGGATATCCTCGCAAGGCTCCTGCAGCATCACCGCGACCTTGCCAGCGCTCAACATCGCTTTCGCATCAGCGATCGCTTGGGGCGACGCATCTTTCAGTACCTCTAAACCGGCACGGGCATTTCCCCCCAGCGCACCCAGCGCCGCCGCGACAGGTAACCCGACCATTCCGGTACCCGGCACGGTAACGCCCATGCCGTTTTTCATCAGGTTCGGTGAGACCCACGCATCAATACGTTCAACCGCGCCGTCCAGCTCAGAGGATGCGACCGCTGCCGCCAGCGCCAGAGAGATAGGTTCCGTACAACCCAGCGCAGGCTTAACCTCTTCCTGTACCGCGCGGATAAAACTATCCCATAATGGATTCAATGTAGTCTCAAACATAACAACAACCTTTGCTCAGATAACTCAGGAAAATGCCAGGAACGGAGAAACGCACAGCAGCAGGCCCGTGATAATAATCAGATACAGGGAAGCGCCTTTGTATTTGTGCAGTGAAGGAACTTTGTAGACCAGCCAGGCCGGGATCAGACAACCCACCATGCCGAAGATAGGACTACAAATAGAGGTGAAGCTCAGCACCGGCGCATTGAGCACAATTGCGCTCCAGGCCAGCAGGATGGCGAAAACCATAATGCCGCGCTGAACCAGGGTTTCGTTGATTTTCTCGGCTGGCATTTTGCGGCGCAGCACGTTCATTACGATCCCCTGAGTCGCTTCACGGAAACCTAAGTAGACGCCGAAGAAAGCGGTCATAACGGCAAAGATGTTCAGAACAACGCTGACGATTTTCACCCAACCAGCACCCGCACCGCTGATAAACTGCGCGGCAATCGCCAGAGCGGAAATATTCTGCTCATAAGCTTTAACCGCTTCGTCATGGCCCATCGCCAACGTGAAGGAAACGGCGTAGAAAAAGACGGTCACGAACAGAATGCCGAACGCGATATTCATCGCTCGCAGGGCTTTATGGCGCGCCACTTCAATGGATTTGTTGCGAGAACGATACGAGATAACCATCGGGCTTAATGTCTGAATAAACAGAATTGAGGTCAGCGTAAATGGCAACGTTATGATCGCGTTTTTGATCAGCAGCGCCATCGGCGGCAGTAAACCTACGTTATACAAATGCCACATCCCAACCATCGATACGCCAAGCGCTGCCACTACCAGCAGTTTGGTCAGCACCATGCCGGTGGAGATTTTAAACAGCAGTTTTTCCCCGCGTGACGAGATGGCCACCAGGATGCAAATCAGCACCAGGCCATAGAACGGGCTGTCGGACAGTAAACCTTCAGTAACGCCAAAAGTATGCAGGTAAGAGGCGCTATCGTTGGTGATGGCGGTGGAGTAGACGAACATCCAGATTACCAGCATCACAAAGTACAACGCACCTAACAGGATGCCCCAGTTTTTACCCAGGTAACCGCTGATCACGCTTGGGTAATCTTTACATTCCGGGGACTCAGCCAGCGTATTGATAAACAGACGCTGGAACAGATACATGGCTGGGTAGCCAATGATAGAGGACAGCAAGAACACCCACAGCCCCATTAACCCGACCTGGACAGGAAGAAAAACAATCCCCGCGCCAATTGCCATACCGATACTCATAATGACCCAGCCAGTGTCCATGCTGTCGAATTTAATGGCTTCACGCCATTCACTTTCGGTCATCCCCGCCCGACGCGCCGGAGCTGATGCGTCGAGTATTACGCTGTTATTCGTTGCCGTTTCCATAAAAATCTCGCTCAAAATGTAGGGTAAGGTTTTATTATTTTTCCGTTCCGCATCAATGCGATACGCGGTACGAGTCGTGCAGGCGAGTTCGTTAGAATGGAGAAATCATACGCCGAGGGTCAGAGAAAAACTTCACATAAATACCCACTCATTTCATAATGTTTAATAAAATTTTTCTATTTTATATTTACAAAATGGGATTAATTTCCCTTTTTGAAGCGGATCACAACAAAAAAAAGGGCGCACTCAAGTGCGCCCAAAGGAGAAATAAACACAAATTTAGTTAAGTGCAAATCACTTTGATAGCCAGACCACCACGTGACGTTTCACGGTATTTGTCGTTCATGTCTTTGCCCGTCTCATACATGGTCTCGATCACTTTATCGAGCGAAACGCGTGGTTCTGACGTCCTACGTAGCGCCATACGCGCGGCGTTGACGGCTTTTACCGCGTTGATCGCATTGCGCTCAATACACGGTATTTGTACCTGTCCGGCGACCGGATCGCAGGTCAGTCCCAGGTTATGCTCCATGGCGATTTCCGCCGCAATACACACCTGAGACGGGCTACCGCCGAGCAACTCGGTCAGCCCAGCTGCTGCCATTGAACAAGCAACGCCAATCTCACCCTGACAGCCCACTTCGGCACCAGAAATAGAGGCATTCATCTTATACAGCGCACCTATCGCCCCCGCGGCCAGTAAGTAGCGGGCAATGGAGTTTGCATTCACCGGGCGGCGGAACTTGTCGTAATAGGCCAGGACAGCAGGGATAATCCCACATGCTCCGTTGGTCGGTGCCGTCACAACCCGGCATCCGGCGGCGTTTTCTTCGCTCACGGCCAGCGCGAACATGTTGATCCAGTCGATCACGTTCATCGGGTCGCTGGACAGGTTATCGCTGGAAACCAGCAACCGACGTAATGCCACGGCGCGGCGCGGGACGTTCAGTGGACCCGGCAGAACGCCTTCGGTGTTCATGCCTCGCTCAATTCCAGCGTGCATAACGTCCCAAATGGCAGCAAAGCCAGCATCGATTTCTTCTTTGCTGCGCATCGCCAGTTCGTTTTGCATCATCAGGCCGGAAACAGACAGCCCGTTGCGCTCGCACAGTTTCAGCAGTTCGCTGGCGGAATGAAAATTGTAGGGCACGTGTGCTTCAACATCATGCGCCTGACCAAATTGCTCCTCTTCAACGATAAAACCACCGCCGATGGAGTAATAGGTTTTGCTTAATAGCGTCTCGGTGCCGTTCCATGCGGTGATACGCATGCCATTTTCATGGCGTGGCAGCGTTTCGGCATGAAAGAGAATATTTTCGTCTGGGGAAAAATCGACAACATGCGTGCCCCCTGCAACCGGTAAACGTCCGGTACGGGCCACTTCCTGAGTAAAACCAGCGATTGAATCTATATTAACATTTTGCGGACTGTTACCTGCCAGTCCCATCATGATGGCGACATCTGTTGCATGACCTTTTCCGGTCAGGGAAAGCGATCCATAAAGATCGACCACAATATGTGTAGCCTTGGAAAGTTCCCCGCAGCTGACCAACAGATCGATAAAGCTTTTACCAGCGTTCATTGGCCCCACGGTATGGGAGCTGGAAGGTCCAATGCCAATCTTGAAAATATCGAATGCGCTAATCATATCCACACCCTCGGATTGCCGTTCAGTGAAGACCAGGTTTCACACTCATTAAGGATCGGGGCGATCCTGAGATCGCCCCGCAAGGGATTACAGCGTGTCGCCACGTACGGCGATGGCTTCAATCTCCAGCTTCACATCCTTTGGTAAGCGGGCGACCTGCACGCAGCTGCGCGTAGGGTAGATTGCCTTATGCTCATCAAAGAACTGCTGGTAAACCTGATTGATGGTGGCGAAGTCGTTCAGGTCGGAAACGAAAACGGTGGTCTTGACGATATCGCTCACTTTCAAACCTGCAGACTCGACAATCGCTTTCACGTTTTCCAGGCTTTGACGCGCCTGATCGGATACGTTTTCAGCCACTTCACCGGTCTGTGGACACACCGGGATTTGACCTGACGTCAACACCATGCTGCCCAGATCCACACCCTGTACGTAAGGCCCGATAGCCCCTGGCGCACATTCGGTTGCAATAACTTTTCTCATAGTCCCTCCGGCGTCAGAGCGCCTGGGTGAAAGTACGTGAAATAACATCCTGCTGCTGTTCGCGGGTCAGCGCGTTGAAGCGCACCGCATACCCAGACACGCGGATCGTCAGGTTCGGATAGTTTTCCGGGTGCTCAATGGCATCCATCAACATTTCACGATTCATAACGTTAACGTTCAGATGCTGACCACCTTCCACATGCGCTTCATGGTGGAAGTAACCGTCCAGCAGACCGACCAGGTTGGTTTTACGCACTCCATCCTCTTTGCCCAGCGCTGCCGGTACAATGGAGAAGGTGTACGAGATACCGTCTTTGGCATAGGTGAACGGCAGTTTGGCGACCGAGGTTAACGACGCCACCGCACCTTTACGATCGCGGCCGTGCATCGGGTTTGCCCCTGGCGCAAACGGCGTACCTGCGCGACGTCCGTCCGGCGTGTTACCAGTTTTCTGTCCGTACACCACGTTGGAGGTGATGGTCAGAATGGACTGCGTCGGCACCGCGTTACGGTAGGTTGGCAACACTTTAATTTTCTTCATAAAGCGCTCGACCAGATCGCAGGCAATACTGTCTACGCGCTCGTCGTTGTTGCCGTATTGCGGATAGTCTCCTTCGATTTCAAAATCAATCGCCAGACCGTTTTCATCGCGAATCGGTTTCACGCGAGCATATTTGATAGCCGACAGAGAATCCGCCGCCACGGACAGACCCGCCATACCACAGGCCATCGTGCGATAGACATCACGATCGTGCAGCGCCATCAGCGATGCTTCGTAGCTGTACTTGTCGTGCATGTAGTGGATGATGTTCAGTGCGCTGATGTACTGCACGGCCAGCCAGTCCATAAAGTGGTCCAGGCTCTCCATCACCGTGTCGTAGTCCAGCACGTCATCCATCAGCGGTGCCGTTTTCGGCCCGACCTGGATTTTCAGCTTCTCATCCACACCGCCGTTGATTGCGTACAGCAACGTTTTGGCGAGGTTGGCACGCGCCCCGAAGAACTGCATTTGTTTGCCGATAACCATCGGGCTGACGCAGCAGGCAATGGCATAGTCATCGCTGTCGAAGTCGGCACGCATCAAATCGTCGTTTTCATACTGCAAAGACGAGGTGATGATAGACACCTGGGCAGCGTACTTTTTAAAGGCGATTGGTAGCTGTTCAGACCACAGCACCGTCAGGTTCGGCTCTGGTGCCGGGCCCATGGTGTGCAGCGTATGCAGATAGCGGAACGAGTTCTTCGTCACCAGCGTGCGGCCATCAAGCCCCATACCACCGATAACTTCGGTCGCCCAGATAGGGTCGCCTGAGAACAGGGTGTCGAATTCCGGCGTACGCAGGAAGCGCACCATACGGATCTTCATAATGAAGTGGTCGATCAGCTCCTGCGCCTGCTGCTCGTTTAAAATCCCCGCTTTGAAATCGCGCTCAATGTAGATGTCGAGGAACGATGCGGTACGGCCCAGCGACATCGCGCCACCGTTCTGCGATTTCACCGCAGCCAGGTAAGCAAAGTACACCCACTGCACCGCTTCCTGCGCATTACGTGCCGGGCGGGAGATATCGCAGCCATACTTCGCCGCCATTTCCTGCATTTGCAGCAGAGCGCGACGGTGCTCAGACAGCTCTTCACGCAGGCGAATCGTGGCTTCAAGATTCTGGCCCCACTCCAGGTTCGACTGGAGATCGGCAAACTGCAGTTCACGCTCGCGCACCAGGTAGCGAATACCGTACAGCGCCACGCGGCGATAGTCACCGATGATACGGCCACGACCATAGCCGTCCGGCAGACCGGTCAGCACGCCGGATTTACGGCAGCGCAGCATATCCGGAGAGTAGGCGTCGAATACGCCCTGGTTATGGGTTTTACGCAGTTCAGTAAACTGGTATTCAAAATCAGCATCCATCTCACGACCATAAGCATCAAAAGAGCTTTTGATCATGTTGATGCCACCAAACGGATGCAGAGCGCGCTTGAGCGGCTTATCCGTTTGCAGACCAACGATTTTTTCCAGTTCTTGTTCAATATAACCCGCATCATGCGCGGTTATCGTGGTAGCAATATTGGTATCGAAATCAACCGGCGCGTGCGTCGAGTTTTCAATACGGATGCCCGCCATAACTTTTTCCCACAATGCAGTGGTCGCAGGCGTTGCTTCGGCGAGGAAAGATTCATCCCCTTCATAAGGCGTATAGTTGTGCTGAATAAAATCACGGACATTAATTTCTTCTTTCCAGTCCGTACCTTTAAAGCCATTCCAGGCTTCGGCATACAGCATATCGCTGGTATCGATATTTACCTTCATGAAAAATAATCTCTCTGCTGAAAATTAATTATGCAAATGCTACTGGGGTATTAATTTTGCCTAATGCAATGGCATCACGTGCAATCATTTTCTCTTCATTTGTGGGAATAACCGCACAAATAACACGAGCATCTTTATTTGAGATAATTCTTTCACCATGGGAATTTGGCAGACTATTCATTTCGTTGTCGATATTCACGCCTAAAACGGCAAGGTGCTCAATAACCAGACGACGAATTAATACTGAGTTCTCACCTATTCCACCAGTGAAAATAATCCCATCAAGACGATGCAACGATGCGGCATGCCCGGCGATATGACGCGCGATACGATGCACAAACGTTTTAATCGCCAGCTGCGCACGCTCATGTCCCTCGTGCCAGGCTTTTTCTAACGTACGTAAGTCAGAGGACAAACCGGAAATACCCAGTAAACCGGACTCTTTATTCACTACGCGCTCAAGGTCCCTCAGCGTCTGGTTGGTTTCGCTGGCAATCCACGCCATCGCGCCGAAATCAACGTCGCCACTGCGTGTCCCCATCATCAACCCTTCCAGCGGCGTCATGCCCATTGAGGTATCAACGCTCTGGCCGTTACGCACCGCACAGATTGACGCGCCGTTCCCCAGGTGAGCCACAACCAGACCCGAGTCATCACTCTGCAGGTCGAGAAGGTCATGCGCTTGCTGAGAAACATAGCGATGCGACGTACCATGGAAGCCGTAACGACGAACGCCCAACTCTTCGAAATATTTCCACGGTAAACCGTACAAATAGGCTTCAGGGGCCATCGTCTGGTGGAAGCTGGTATCAAATACCGCAATCTGCTGCCGGCCAGGGAAAAGGTGCTGAGCAGATTCGATCCCACTCAGGTTCGCATAATTATGTAACGGTGCTAGCGGCGATACCCGGCGGATATTATCGATAACTTCGTCAGTAATAATTGCTGATTCGGTAAAGATATTTCCGCCGTGGGCAATGCGGTGGCCAATTAAGGCCACGCTGTCCATTAAATTACGTTTCTCTAGTTCAACGGCAATTGCTTTTAATGCGTCTTCGTAGCTGTGGTGAGCCAGCTTAGCTGGCTCTCCTCCATTAATTGCTATGAACGCATTTTCAGAGTTAATACCGTCCGCGATTCCCGCCATTAAAACTTCACAGTTAGCTGCATCCAGCACTGAGAATTTAATGGAAGACGAACCACAGTTAATAACCAGTACTACCGGAAACTCATTCATTTCACTACTCCGCTCATCCTGAGCTTAAGGATTAAAACAGTTTGTAGACAATGTTCAGGATGGTCAGCAGACCAATCACGGTAACAAACACGTTATCCAGACGGCCACGGTATTTCGCCAGTGATGGCGCTTTACGGATGGCATACATCGGCAGCAGGCAGAGCAGAGAGGCAATAATCGGCGCGCCCATTGCTTCAATAAGGTCCAGGATGTTCGGGTTGGCGTAAGCCACAACCCAGGTGGAGCCCATGATGAAGATCATGCTGATGGTGTTCAGTTTGCCGGCGGAAACTTTGGTCTTATCGCCTTTGTAACCAAACTTCAGCACCAGACCGTTCAGACCTTCCAGCGTACCCAGGTAGTGGCCGAAGAACGATTTGAAGATAGCAACCAGGGCGATAATAGAAGCACCGTATTCCAGAACGGTCGCGAAGGTGGACTTCGTCCCGGACAGTGAAGCGAAGTGGTTCGCCAGATAAGACAGTACTGGAATGTTCTGCGCTTTCGCATCCGCCATGTTTGCCGGAGACAGCGTGAACAGGCAGCTAAAGGCGAAGAACATTACCACCGCAACCATCAGCATACTGGCGCGGGAGATGATTTTAGAACATTTCTGCTCGGTAAATTCGCGACCGAAATCTTTCTCATACTCTTCGCGTTTAGAGACCACGAAGGAAGAAACGATTGGCGAGAAGTTGAAAGAGAACACCATGATGGAAATACCCAGCCATACGGTAACCAGGATGCCGTCATGACCAGTCAGAGCGATATTGCTGATATCAACCTGATCGATAACCGCTGAGTTCCAGTAAGGAATCAGTGACAGAGAGATAAGCACCAGGCTGGCAATGAACGGCCATACCAGGTAGCTCATCACTTTAACCATCAGATCTTTACCAAACCAGATGACGAATGCCATCAGCAGCAACAGGAACAGCGCCACAAAGCCACGGTTCAATGCTGGCATTTGCAGTTGGTTTTCCCAGAAGGTCATAAAGGTGTTGGTAATGGTGACGCCATAAATCCACAGCAGCGGACAAATCGCAAAGAAGTAGAGGAACGTGATAACCACGCCGCCCGTTTTACCAAAGTGCTCTTCAACCGTTTCTGTGATGTTACCGGAAGGATTAGAACCGGAAAGACACAGGCGTGCCAGCGCACGGTGGCAATAGAAAGCGATTGGGTATGCTAACACCAGCATGATCAGAATGGGGATCAGTCCGCCAAAACCTGCGCGGATAGGGAAGAACAGCACCCCAGCGCCGATGGCTGTACCAAATAAACCCAGTGTCCAGGTGGTGTCCGATTTGCGCCAGGACGACTGTTTTGTCTGGCTGGATACAATGCTATCAGTAGTACTCATATCCTATCCTCAACGAAGTATATTAAGCGTCAACTAAACCAGTAATTTGAGATACACGAGAAAGGTCGATATTACCGCCAGAAATAATGCTGACTGTTTTTCTGTTCTGGATATAGCTATCTAATTTCCCGCTTAATAATGCTGCGCATGCCAGCGCACCGGCACCTTCAGTTACAACTTTATTTCGCTGAATTAATGCCACCATGCTGTTGCGAATTTCATCTTCGCTGACCAGGACAATGTCATCCACCAACTCACGAACGATTTCATACGTTAAAGTACCCGGGCGAGAGACGTCACAACCATCCGCCAGGGTGCCGGTCGTTCGGTGCGTGGTTATTTCTCCAGCGTGGAAAGAAGCCGCCATGCCGTGAACGTTTTCAGACTGCACGCCAATAATTTTAATGGTCGGGTTAATAGATTTAATTGCCACCGCAATACCCGCAATCAGACCACCACCGCCAATTGGCACAATCACGTTATCGACATCGTACAGGTCTTCCAGAATTTCCAGACCAATAGTGCCCTGGCCAGCAATAACTTTCGGGTCATCATATGGTGGAATAAAGATACGGCCTTCCGTTTCCACAATCTCGCTAACCTTAGCGATGGTGTCGTTGAAGTTGTCGCCATGCAGCACAACTTCCGCGGAATAATCGCAGGTTGCCGCTACTTTAGACTTCGGTGCGCCTTTCGGCATCACCACTTTGCCGTCGATACCGAGCATAGCACAGGAGAGAGAAACCCCTTGCGCATGGTTACCTGCAGAGCAAGCCACCACGCCCTTCATTCTTTCTGCTTCTGTTAAGGAACTGAGCTTGTTAAAAGCGCCACGGATTTTAAATGAACCGGTACGCTGCATGTTTTCAAACTTGAGGAAAATTTCCCCTTTGCAACGTTCACTAAAATAGTTAGAGCGAGGCATTCCCGTTTTATAAATTTTCCCCGCCAGTCTTTTTTTCGCTTCGAGGATATCTTCAATTGCAACTGGGAGATCGTATGTAATGTGCATTAGAACCTCTTACTAGGGTATTAAAGTAAATAGATAGCCGTGACCATTGTCAGATATAGACAGATGGCGTTTATTTTTTGTTAAAACAATTTCAATCTTTAATCAATTTCAATTAATTGCCTTCGTCTCCGACAATTATATGATGAATACTCTTTGGCTAATTCCACCAAAATAGATGCTGCTTTTTTAATTCGATAATTTTTCGACCACACGGCGGCGTAACGCGCGACGGGTAAAGTTTCTTGTACCGGGATAGTAATAAACTGGTTTGAGCCAAACGGTGTGGTCATATCGCAGGGAATTACTGTTAAGAAATCAGCATTGAGAACAAGATTATAAATGGTGACGACGGAGTCAGTATTAACGATGTTTTCACTGCTGATGCCATTATTCTGTAACGTGGTAAGAAGTTCGCTGTAGTACCCCATATTCGTTTGTGGCAACACCCACTGTTCGTTTTTCAACGCGCTCAGCGAGGTGATGCCGGTGCATGTTCGGGACTTGCTGGCAACCAGGATAAAGTCTGACTCAAAGAGCGGCTCCACATGCAGATCGTGCAATTTCATCTCATCGCTCAGCGTACCGATGGCAAAATCCAGACGCCCGTCACGGATTGCCGGTAAGAACGAGGAGAGCTGAGCTTCATACATAGAAACCTGTGCTTTCGGGAATACCTCTTTGAATTTTTTAATCATGCCGGACATGATGGTGAAGGCAATCAGTGAAGGAAAACCAAACGACACATCAACGACCGCATTGCTCGTCATGCTGTTCATCTCATCAACCATGTTTTTCATTTCACGGGTAATTGATTCAGACCATGAGAGCATCACCTGACCTGCCTGAGTCAATGTCACACCAGTATTTTTACGCACAACTAACTCAATACCAAAATAAGCCTCAACATCGTTGATGATTTTACTGACAGCGGGTTGAGTTAAACCTAATTCTTTTGCAGCTGAGCCGATAGAACCGCTTCTAATGACTTCCTGAAAGACCACTAAGTGCTGTGTTTTAGGGAGTGTAATAGTATTCATATCGACCTGCGTTAATTACTTTGTTGACGGCAGGAAGTGTACCAAATTAAGCAAACAAGGATATGTGCTACCCCTCACAAATCCCCTTGACTTACATTTTGTAAGACTATTATAAAAAATGAAACCACTTATAAATCATATAGATATGAAATACATATCTCACTTTACCCTGACTTTAATCAAAAAAAGATGGGGGGATAACGATTTTTTATGGCTATAACATCGCCATTTTATCTGTTATTTCTAAAAACCAGGAAAGGCTATATTTCAATCAATTACAGCGCAATTATCGGGCAAAATGACACTTAAATTTAATGAGTAATTTATCAAATATAATTATATTTTACCGTTTGTGGTGATTAAATAACGCCATGCATCACATTTTTTCGCCATATTTGTTTGTAAAGAAACATTGCGTTTATTAAAATTCAATCTAGACAATACAAATAATCATCATATGCAACATTACATTAACACTAATTTTGTACACTTTATTAGCGCGTAATTTTGTGATGGCGATCGATTGCGTTCGATTATTCTCGATAAAAACGTATCGCGCAGCGTTTTGTGCTAGCCATCACAAAAACGAAAATACCCCACAACGCATTCCCTCAAATAAAAGACGTTCAGCGCATAAATAAAGGTCAAATAAAGAGTAGATGAAGAGAAAATAAACGCCAGAGTCGTGTTAAACCAAGCGTAACGCGACAGGTATAACGTCTGCCGGATGGCGGTGTAAACACCTTATCCGGCCTACAAAACCCGTTCCAGCCATACCTGTAGGCCTGATAAGCGCAGCGCCATCAGGCATAACAACCTGCCCAGAAAGCAAAAAACCCATCAAAGCGGGGTTTCATAAAGAGTGAAGCTGACCGATAAGCCGCGTTCTTTTGAGCATAGCGTCGTGGACAGTCATTCATCTGGCCTATCCGAAAAGCAAAAACCCCGCCGAAGCGGGGTTTTATAAAGAGTGAAGCTGACCGATAAGCCGCGTTCTTTTGAGCATAGCGTCGTGGACAGTCATTCATCTGGCCTATCCGGAAAGCAAAAACCCCGCCGAAGCGGGGTTTTATAAAGAGTGAAGCTGACCGATAAGCCGGGTTCTGTCGTGGACAGTCATTCATCTAGGCCAGCAATCGCTCACTGGCTCAAGCAGCCTACCCGGGTTCAGTACGGGCCGTACCTTGTGAACCCCTATTTGGCCTTGCTCCGGGTGGAGTTTACCGTGCCACGGACTGTTACCAGCCGCGCGGTGCGCTCTTACCGCACCCTTTCACCCTTACCTGATCCCACTTACGTGGGCCATCGGCGGTTTGCTCTCTGTTGCACTGGTCGTGGGTTTCCCCCCCAGGCGTTACCTGGCACCCTGCCCTATGGAGCCCGGACTTTCCTCCCCTCCGCCCGTCTCCCCCGAAGAGGACGACGACGAAGCGGCGACTGTCTGGTCAGCTTCGGCGCGCAGTATAGAGGGTTTGTGGGGTAATGTCACCCCGCACTGCGCATTCCTATCGCTAACGTGGCAGCGATGTTTCTTGAGGCGCGATAAATATTATCAAATGCCCCACGGAAGGCCTCTTCCAGCGTGCTGATGCTGGTCAATACGCTAAACACCGCATCGATACCATATTGATGCACCACTTCCACATCGCGCGTCAGGCTGCCGCCAATACCAATTACCGGTTTGTGGTATTTCTTCGCGACATTCGCCACGCCCACCGGCACTTTGCCGTGAATACTCTGGCTGTCGATGCGTCCTTCGCCGGTCACCACCAGCGTACAGTCGTGAATATGCTCTTCCAGATTGAGGGCCTGAGTCACAATCTCTATCCCACTGCGCAGCTCCGCGCCTAAAAAAGCCATTAACGCGGCGCCCATACCACCGGCAGCCCCCGCCCCGGGAACATCCTTCACATCTACCCGCAGCGATTTTTTAATGATGTCGGCGTAGTGAGAAAGATTGCGGTCCAGTTCGAGAATGCGTTCTTCCGTCGCCCCTTTCTGTGGGCCGAAGATGCGCGAAGCGCCAGTATCACCTGTGAGCGGATTGGTCACATCGCAGGCCACGCGAATGGAGCAGGTTTTTAATCGCGGATCCAAACCGGAAATGTCGATGCTGTTGAGGCTCATCAGACTACCGCCCCCGTAGCCAATCTCAGTCCCGTTAGCGTCGCAAAGTTTCGCGCCCAGAGCCTGCACCATACCCGCGCCGCCGTCGTTGGTTGCACTACCGCCAATGCCGATAATAATGCTCTGCGCCCCGCTATCCAGCGCCTGCAAAATCAATTCCCCGGTACCACGTGACGTGGTGACTAACGGGTTACGCTTATCAGGAGGTACTAACGCCAGACCACTGGCTGCCGCCATTTCGATAAACGCAGTTTTACCATCTCCGGACATGCCCCAGCAGGCATTCACTTTTTCGCCCAGCGGCCCCGTTACCCACGCGGAATATTCACTCCCTTGCGTGGCGGCAATCATGGCTTCGACCGTTCCTTCGCCACCGTCGGCCACCGGAACTGAAACATATTGCGCATCGGGAAATATTTCCCGAAATCCTTTTTCTATTGCCTGAGCGACCTCAGTGGCAGATAGACTTTCTTTATAAGAGTCTGGGGCAATTACGATTTTCATAGTTATGTAGCCTGACTGTGCCGCGCAAGGCAAGAAATACAGGGCGCACATCCGCGCCCTTCTTGTTAGCGTGTGACTTCCACTTTCGCCAGTTTTTCGTAGTAGCATGCGAGCGCGCTGTGATCGGCGGTGCCCAGCCCATCTGCGCGAAGCGCCTGCATCATCTCCATGACTGCAGCAGTCAGCGGCAACTGCGCGCCGACCCCATGAGAAGTGTCCAGCGCATTCGCCAAATCTTTGATATGCAGGTCAATACGGAAACCTGGCTTAAAGTTGCGGTCCATGACCATCGGCGCTTTCGCATCCAGCACGGTGCTTCCCGCCAGTCCGCCACGGATCGCCTGATACACCAGGTCCGGGTTCACACCCGCCTTGGTCGCCAGCGTCAGCGCTTCAGACATCGCCGCAATGTTCAGCGCTACAATCACCTGGTTCGCCAGCTTAGTGACGTTACCCGCGCCAATGTCGCCGGTATGTACCACTGAGCCAGCCATCGCTTTCAGCAGATCGTAATACTTGTCGAAAATCGCTTTATCGCCGCCGACCATTACCGACAACGTACCATCAATCGCTTTTGGCTCGCCGCCGCTGACCGGCGCATCCAGCATATCCACGCCTTTCGCTTTCAGCGCGTCGCTAATTTCACGGCTGGCCAACGGTGCAATGGAGCTCATGTCGATAAGCACTGTGCCCGGTTTCGCACCTTCAATAATTCCGCCTTCACCCAGCGCCACTTCCTTAACATGCGGAGAATTCGGCAGCATGGTGATGATCACGTCGCACTGCTCAGCAATATCTTTCGCCGTGGCGGCGGTTTCTGCACCAGCGGCAATGACTTCCGCAATGGATTCCGGGTTACGGTCAGCAACCACCAACGAGTAACCTGCCTTGAGGAGGTTTTTACTCATTGGTTTACCCATAATACCGAGGCCAATAAAACCAACTTTCATTGTCATGTCTTTATCTCTCTCTACTGTCGATGGTGGTTATTTCTTAAAAGAATCAGCCAGTTTCTGCGTGGCTGAACGGAACACGCCAAGGTCGCTGCCAACAGCAACAAAGGTCGCGCCCCATTCCAGATAACGACGCGCATCCGCCTCTACCGGCGCCAGAATTCCGCTTGGTTTGCCATGTGCTTTCGCGCGGGCAAAAATGTGCTGGATAGCTTTCTGCACATCAGGATGTGACGCATTGCCGAGATGGCCTAGCGCCGCAGCCAGATCGCTTGGGCCGACGAAGACACCGTCTACACCTTCGGTCGCCGCGATGGCGTCAACGTTATCAACGCCCTGCTGACTTTCGATCTGCACGATGATGGTGATGTTCTTATTCGATTGCGCAAAGTAGTCCGGTACGGTGCCAAACATATTGGCGCGATGGGAGACGGACACGCCGCGAATACCTTCCGGCGGATAGCGGGTCGACGCCACGGCGTTCACCGCCTCTTCTTGTGTCTCAACGAACGGGATCAGGAAGTTGTAAAACCCAATATCCAGCAGGCGCTTGATAATCACCGGCTCGTTGGTCGGCACGCGTACGACCGGCGCGCTGGCGCTGCCTTTCAGCGCCATCAATTGCGGGATAAACGTCGAGATATCGTTTGGCGCGTGTTCGCCGTCCAGTACCAGCCAGTCAAAACCCGCCAGGCCTAAAACTTCGGTACTGATTGGGCTGGCCAATGCAGACCAGCAGCCAATCTGAATCTGTTGCGCCGCGAGGGCCGCTTTAAACTTATTCGGGAAAATCGTGTTATTCATCGCCTATACCTTTGTTTATTTCTGCAATTCCATACGTTTAATGTCACCGACAATAAACAGGTAGCAAACCATTGCCATCAGCGCCGAACACCCTACAAACATCAGCGCAGCATTAAATGAGTGCAGCTCGCTCACCAGATAACCAATCACCAGCGGGGTGACGATAGAGGCTACGTTGCCAAATACGTTAAATACCCCACCGCACAGACCAACGATTTCTTTCGGCGCGGTATCGGAAATCACCGGCCAACCCAGCGCGCCGAAGCCTTTGCCGAAGAACGCCAGCGCCATCAGCGCAACCACCAGAGTGGTGTTATCGGTGTAGTTACACAGAATAATGGTCGACGCGAGCAACATTCCGAGCACAATCGGCAGCTTACGTGCCAGGGTGATGCTGAAGCCACGTTTAATCAGATAATCAGAGAACACACCGCCGAGCACGCCACCGGCAAATCCGCACAACGCAGGAATCGACGCCACCAGACCGACTTTCAGGATCGACATGCCTTTTTCCTGTACCAGGTAAATCGGGAACCAGGTAAGGAAAAACCAGGTGATAGTGTTGATAAAATACTGTCCGAAGAACACGCCAAGCATCATGCGGTTTGTCAGCAACTGCTTGATATAATGCAGTTTAGGACCACCTGATTTCACATCGCCGGGCTTTTTATGGTCCATATCCACGACCGCGCCGTTTTCAGAGATAAACTTCAGCTCTTCCTGCGACATACGCGGGTGATCGGTTGGGTTATGAATAAACTTTACCCACAGGCCGGTGAGCACAAAACCGATAACGCCCATCACGGTAAAGACGTGCTCCCAGCCCCAGGCAAAGGTCAGCCAGCCCAGCAGCGGCGAAAACAGCGCCAGAGAGAAATATTGTGCGGAGTTAAAAATCGCAGATGCCGTACCGCGCTCTTTCGTCGGGAACCAGGCCGCCACAATACGGGCGTTCGCCGGGAAGGACGGCGCTTCCGAGAAGCCCAGCATAAAGCGCATGATGAACATTGAAATACCCGCCCAGGCCAGCGGGAACATGTCGACAAAACCCTGCAGAAAAGTAAACAGCGACCAGAAGAACAGACTGTAAGTGTAGACTTTCTTCGAACCGAACTTATCCAGCAGCCAGCCGCCAGGGATTTGCATCAACAGGTAAGCCCAACCGAAGGCGGAGAAAATGTAACCCATTGAGATGGCACTGAGCTGCAACTCTTTCGCCACTTCCGTGCCGGCAATAGATAGCGTGGCACGGTCCGCGTAGTTAACGGCGGTAACAATAAATATTATTAGCAATATTAAGTAACGGGTGTGCGTACCTTTCTTTTTCTCGACAACTGTATCCAGTATCATTCTAATTACCTCGGGTACATAAAAGTTTTTATTATTATTTGGCAGATATCCCTGGTGATAAATTACCGATAATAAAAACGTATAATAATTTATCAGACGCTATGAAACCGTGATTTAGTATAATCAGCAGTGCAACGTTAATCATTGTGCAAGCGCTCATTAAACATGCGTTATGAAAATAATGTTTTGGGCATATGCACACATGCATGGGCGCTAATCCACACATTTACGTATTGCTACCCCTGCTGGTGCGGTCTTGCTGAGTTTAAGTGATCATTGTCACATTCTTCACGATAAACTCCTGACATTCTTATTTCACGATACCGAATCTTTATTACTGAAAATGAGATTCAAAATATAAATATCCACACTATTATCACCACTTGTTGGAGAATACTGGACAATGGCCGACATCGAAATTAGACAAGAATCGCCAACGGCGTTTTATATTAAAGTTCACGAAACAGATAATGTGGCGATAATTGTCAATGACAATGGTCTGAAAGCCGGAACGCGTTTTCCGGACGGACTGGAACTCATTGAACATATTCCCCAGGGTCATAAAGTGGCGCTATTGGATATTCCTGCTCATGGCGAAATCGTGCGTTATGGCGAAGTGATAGGCTATGCCGTTCGCGACATCCCACGCGGCAGCTGGATTGATGAATCAATGGTTGAGCTGCCCAAGGCTCCGCCGCTGGAGACGCTGCCGTTGGCAACTAAAGTGCCTGAGCCGCTGCCGCCTCTCGAGGGTTATACCTTCGAAGGTTACCGCAATGCTGACGGTAGCGTTGGCACCAAGAATCTGCTCGGCATCTCCACCAGCGTGCACTGCGTGGCGGGCGTGGTGGACTATGTGGTGAAAATCATTGAACGCGATCTGCTGCCCAAATACCCGAATGTTGACGGTGTGGTGGGGCTCAATCATCTGTACGGTTGCGGCGTGGCGATTAACGCTCCAGCCGCCATCGTGCCCATTCGAACTATTCATAATATTGCGCTGAACCCTAACTTTGGCGGTGAGGTAATGGTCATTGGCCTCGGCTGTGAAAAACTGCAGCCAGAGCGCCTGCTGGAAGGCACCCACGATGTAAAAAGCATTCCGGTCGACAGCGCCAGCATCGTCAGCCTGCAGGATGAAAAACACGTCGGCTTTCAATCGATGGTTGCCGATATTTTGCAAGTGGCCGAACGCCATCTGGCAAAGCTCAATCAGCGCCAGCGTGAAACCTGCCCGGCATCAGAACTGGTGGTCGGCATGCAGTGCGGCGGCAGCGATGCGTTTTCCGGCGTGACGGCCAACCCAGCGGTAGGTTATGCCTCCGACCTGTTAGTACGCTGCGGCGCGACAGTGATGTTCTCCGAAGTCACCGAAGTACGCGATGCCATCCACCTTCTGACCCCGCGCGCGATTAACGAAGAGGTGGGTAAACGCCTGCTCGAAGAGATGGCCTGGTACGATAACTACCTGGATATGGGCAAGACTGACCGGAGCGCCAACCCATCACCGGGCAACAAGAAAGGCGGTCTGGCAAACGTGGTAGAAAAAGCGCTGGGTTCTATTGCGAAGTCGGGCAAGAGCGCGATTGTCGAAGTCTTGTCGCCGGGCCAGCGTCCAACCAAACGTGGCCTGATTTACGCTGCCACCCCCGCCAGCGATTTTGTCTGCGGTACGCAACAGGTTGCTTCCGGGATCACAGTACAAGTCTTTACCACCGGTCGCGGTACGCCGTATGGCCTGATGGCTGTGCCGGTGATTAAAATGGCGACACGCACCGAGCTGGCCAATCGTTGGTTTGACCTGATGGACATCAACGCCGGTACCATCGCTACCGGAGAAGAAACCATTGAAGACGTGGGTCTGAAACTGTTCGAGTTTATTCTCGACGTCGCCAGCGGACGTAAGAAAACCTTCTCAGATCAGTGGGGACTGCATAACCAGCTGGCGGTGTTTAACCCGGCGCCAGTGACCTGATTATCGAAACGAAAGCCAACGAAAAAACGGGGATTTGTCCCCGTTTTTGATGTCGATGCTTCAACAAATAAAGTGATAACGTTCGCATTTTAAGAGGTTTTTTTAAACATCTATTTTTTTCGATTCAAACCTACCAAATGAACCTAACGACATGAAATTAAAAGAAATAATACCACCATTGTTTTACGTTATATTTTCGTTTTGATAAAAGAGAAACCTACCGAAAGACGACCTTGTTTTAATGCGATAATCCCCTCTTTTTTACTGCTTTGACTTTCTCCGGTGTAAAACAGATTATTCATAGGCTGCTGTAATTTACCTCATAAGCATTCTGACCTGAATAAAGAGGGAAGTTATGTATACCCTGAATAAAAATAATGTCGCATTGGCTTGTCTTATTTCCTGTTTACTGGCAACTCCTGTCTTCGCGAGTGCTGAAGGCCAGTCGGACGCAAAGCCTGTTAAATTACGCTACACGTTATGGGACCGCAATCAACTCCCTGGCGAACAACAGCTCGTTAATGAATTTGAAAAAGACAACCCCGGAATTAAGGTCGAAATTGAACTAACTCCTTATGACCAGTATTTTATCAAACTCAGTTCAGCAGTCGGTGGAAATGTAGCACCGGATGTATTCTGGATGAACATGCCTAATTTCCAGCAATATGTGAAAAATGGCATGCTGGAACCACTGAGTAATTATCTGAAAGATAAATCAGCGCCGAAACTGGATGATTTTGTTAAAAGCTCAGTCGATGCCTACCAATACCAGTCGCAACAATATGCCATCCCAAGGGATATTGATGCAATTGCCGTCTGGTACAATAAAAAAATGTTCGATCAGGCTGGTGTGAGCTATCCCGATAAAAACTGGACATGGGACGATTTAAAACAAAAATCAGAGCAGTTGCGTAAAGGGCTGGATAAACAGTCTTATCCACTGGCAATGGAATTCAGCAGCGGACAGGATAGTTACTTTAACCTGCTATTACAGGCCGGGGATAAGATTGTACTACCTGAGGGCAAAACGGATGTTGCCAATGACAAAGCTATCGCCGTCTATCGCGATGTTCAAGGCATGCTGAACGCGGGACTAATCCAACCGCCAGGCGAGATGGAAGCCTCAGACGTCTTCCAGTCAAACCGGGTAGCCATGGTCTACGCAGGCTCATGGTGGGCATTACCCTTCTCTCAAAATGAGCTGATTAAGGATCACATCGGCGTAGTGCCAATGCCAAAAATGGCAGAGCAGGCAGGTGTATCCCATAGTCTGGCATTTGCTATGTCAGCCAAAAGTCAGCATAAAGATGCGGCGTGGAAGTTCATTGAGTTCATGAGTTCTGAGCATGCGCAGCAGACTCTGGCGACGGGAAAAGTCGTGATCCCGGCTAACCAAAAAGTGGCCAAAGAGTGGGCTGAAGGCTTTAAGGATATTGATGTTTCAGCCTATATCGATTCGTTGGCTTTCTCACATAAATATCCAACCGCGGGCTCCAATACCGCTAAGTGGAATAGCATTCTGAATGATGGCTTGAAAAAAGTGTGGACGGGTACTGACCCAGAGAAAGTCATGCCTGGTGTTGCTAAACGCGTTGAACGAGAAATGCAGAAATAATCCTGAGGGAGCCATGCTCCCTCTCGCTTTCGCCCGCGCAATATATTTTGGTTGCACAGTGAGCATCCCGGAGTCTGTATGAGCTATTCAGATGAAGCTGCATCCCCACAATTACCGGCCAGAGAGGCGCAAAAAAAATCCCTGACCAAGCTGGAAAAAGAAGAACGCTTCTGGGGATGGATAATGATTATGCCGTTACTGGCGGGATTAATTGTTTTTTACTTTACTCCATTCTTCCAGAACGTTTTTTATAGTTTCACTGACCTGGGAGAGTTTCAGATCTGGACGACGATCAGCTTAGATAACTATATTAATTTATTCAGCGATGATGAGTTTCGTTCAGCAATATATAACACCTTGGCCTATGTTTTTATTTGCGTACCGATAATCACCGTTTTGTCATTACTGCTCGCAATTGGCCTGAATCAGGCGATTCGCGGTCAGTGGTTGTTTCGCACGCTGTTATTTCTGCCCGCTGTCACTATGCCTGCGGCTATTGCTATGGTCTGGCAGTGGTTGATGAACCGAAATTTCGGCTTAATTAATCAGATCCTGGCCTTTTTCGATCTTCCGGCCATCGGTTGGTTATCCGATCCCGATGTCGTCCGCCTGAGCGCCTCGTTGGTTATCATCTGGTCGGCTATTGCGCTGAAGATGATCATTCTACTCGCTGGATTGCAGGGGATTCCCAAACAAATTTATGAAGCGATGTCGCTGGATGGCATCAGCAAATTGCGTGGATTCTGGTCTATTACCTTACCGCTAATGATCCCCACGCTGTTTTTCGTACTGGTGATCTCTTTTATCGAAACGCTGCAAATTTTCGATGTGGTTTATCTGCTGTTTGGCAGTTCATCCATGGTGGACGATCAGACAATGACTATCGCCTATCTCTTCTATAAATACGCCTTTATCTACCATGAAAAAGGGTATGCCTCAGCGATCGCCGTGGTGATTTTCGTTATCACGATGGTCCTGACGCTGCTGCAAATATGGATTGGTAAACGACTTAAAGCACAGTGAGGCAACCACGATGTTCATGACTAAACGTGAAAAATGGCTAATTTACGGCTTGATGATCCTCGCGACGCTGGTAACTGTGGTTCCCTTCATCTGGATGATCATCACCTCTTTTAAAACCCAGGCAGAAAGCATCGCCTTTCCGCCGATCCTGCTACCTGCCAACCCAGGGTTTCAGGCTTACGGTAAAATCTTGCATGAAATGCCTTTTGGCAGCTTTTACTTTAACTCGATCGTCTCCACGTTGGTCATCGTCATTTTGCAGACGCTGATTGCGGCAATGGCAGCGTACGGTTTCTCCCGACTGCGTTTTAAAGGGCGAGATGTCCTGTTTATGCTGTGTATTTCAATTCTGATGGTGCCCGGTCAGATCTTTTTAATCCCACAGTTTTTAACCGTTGAAAAAATCGGTTTGCTGAACTCAATTCCTGGACTGGTGCTACCGGGTTTATTCAGCATATATAGCGCCTTTTTATTGCGTCAGTTTTTTCTGTCAGTACCTAAAGAACTGGAAGAGGCAGCCATTATGGATGGGTATAACCATCTGACTATTTTCTTCAAAATTATGCTGCCATTAATTAAACCAGGGCTGATTGCCTGCGTCATTATTAACGGATTGTGGAGCTGGAATAACTTAATGTGGCCGCTGATCGTCAACACCTCCATGGATAAAATGACATTACCGGTGGGGTTAGCCTCACTTTCCGGACGCTCAGGCGTGGAATATCCGATGTTAATGGCGGGCGCATTGCTGGCGATTATCCCGATGTTGTTACTTTATATCTTCTTCCAGCGCTATTTTATTCGCGGCATCGCTGGTGCCGGAATTAAAGGATAAGGGGCAGTGTTATGTCAGGTATTCAATTACAGGCAGTAAGCAAAGTCTATCCCAATGGCTTCCAGGCGATCCATGGCGTTGATCTTGAAATCCACGATGGCGAATTCATGGTGTTTGTCGGGCCATCAGGCTGCGCCAAATCAACGCTGCTGCGCATGATTGCAGGTCTGGAAGATATCACTCATGGTCATATCGCAATCGGAGAGAAGTGCGTCAACGACCTGCTACCAAAGGAGCGAGGCGTTGCCATGGTCTTCCAAAATTATGCCCTCTATCCCCACATGACGATTTATAAAAATATGGCATTCAGTCTGTTAGGGAAAATGAGCAAAGAAGAGATTGATATCCGCGTACGGGAAGCTGCACACAAGCTGGAAATAGAGACATTACTCGATAAAAAGCCCGGCCAACTTTCGGGCGGTCAATGTCAGCGCGTTGCCGTTGGCAGGGCCATCGTGCGTAAGCCAGACGTTTTTTTGTTTGATGAGCCACTTTCCAACCTGGATGCAAAGCTGCGTGTTTCAATGCGCGTGCGGCTGACAGAACTGCATCGACAACTGCGTCAAGAAGGCGTGAGCGCAACCATGGTGTACGTCACGCACGATCAGATTGAAGCAATGACGATGGGAGACAGGATTTGCGTCCTTAATGGCGGTCGTATTATGCAGGTGGATACCCCAGGAAATATCTACCATCACCCCAGGAATAAATTTGTTGCTGGTTTTATTGGTAATCCGGCAATGAATATTATGCTGCTTGATATTGAACCCGGCACTCGTGGTCTGCGCCTGGCTGAAAATTTAATCCTGCCATTAAATACACGCTTGAGTAACCTACTGGAGCAATACCCGCACTCCAGCGTCTGGTTCGGCATCCGGTCAGAGGCCATTCAGTTAGCCTCGCAGCATGACGTCTCTGCGTTCGATGCGCACATTACCAACGTAGAAAGGATGGGCAACGAAGACCTTCTGCATTTTGATATTGGTGAGCAACATATGATCTTACGTATTAACTCTTCACCCGACTGGGCCCCTCTTCCCGGCGAATCTATCAAAGTGAAATTTAATCTGGAAGCCGCCTTTTTGTTTGATAAAAAACATGAAGAAAATTTGGCCTGACCGTTATTCAGGCTAAGTGAAAAATGAGAGGTTTATATGTGTGCGAATAAAGTGACCGTATTAGTGGTAGGGGCTGGTGCGCGCGGAGAAATATATGCTCGCTATGCGCTTGAACATCCAGACAGAATGCAGGTAGTAGGCGTTGCTGAGCCCAGAGAGGCGTATCGCCAGCAGTTTGTCGCACAGCATAAGATTGCTCCAAATAACGTATTTTGCGACTGGCAAGAGGCTGCGGCCCAACCCAAAATGGCCGACGTAGTACTTATTTGCACGCAGGATAATATGCACAAAGATCCTGCCGTGGCGTTTGCCAATCTCGGCTATCACATTCTGCTGGAAAAACCGCTCGCCCCTACGCCAGAAGATTGCCGGATCATTATTGATGCGGTTAAACGCAACAACGTATTACTGGCCGTCGCGCACGTCCTGCGGTACACCCGCTATACGCAAAAGCTGAAATCACTGCTTGATGATGGCGTAATTGGCGATATTGTCAGCATGCAGCATCTCGAACCCGTAGGTTACTGGCATCAGGCGCACTCGTTTGTACGTGGTAACTGGCGCAATGAAGCAGAATCGTCATTTATGTTATTGCAGAAATCCTGTCATGATTTGGACTGGATCCGCTACATCATGGGCGACAACTGCAAGGACGTAGGATCATTTGGCAGCCTGAGCCACTTTGTGAAAGAGAATCAGCCTGCTGGCGCCGCCGACCGCTGCCTTGATTGTCAGGTTGAAGCAACCTGCCCCTGGTCTGCCTGCAAAATTTATCTGGGTGAAAACCACAAATGCACTCCCCACTTCCGTCGGGTGCTGACTGCAGATCCCAGCGAAGAAAATGTCCGCCAGGCGCTGCGCGATGGGCCTTATGGTCGCTGCGTTTATCGTTGTGATAATGATGTGGTGGATCATCAGGTTGTTAACTTACGTTTTGCCCACCAGCAGACAGTGACCTTTACCATGACCGCGTTTACCAAAATGGAAGATCGAAAAACGCGCCTGTTTGGCACCAGAGGTTATCTGGAAGGTGATGGCGAGCAGATCCGGGTGTTTGATTTCCTGACAGACAAAGAAACTGTGCATCAGATCGAGGAGATCGCCGCTGGAACACAAACCCAGATGGGGGGACATGGTGGTGGCGATTACTACCTGATGGATCGCTTTATCCATGCAGTGATGGCCAACGATCAAAATATGATCCTTTCTGGCCCGGATGAGTCACTGGAAAGTCACTTAATGGTCTTTGCCGCAGAACGCGCTCGCAAGGAAAACAGTCTGGTTACGCTGTGAAGCCGGAGGAGATGAGGCATGTTTTACGGTGTTGATATTGGTGGAACCAAAACTGAAATTGTCGCTTTTGATAAGGAAATGCAGGTTTGCTGGCGCAAGCGCGTCGCCACGCCAGTCCAGGATTATGAACTCTTTCTTTCGACCTTTACTTCACTTATTGATACCGCCGACTGGGCGACTGGAACGCAAGGAAAAATTGGCATCGGCATGCCCGGTCTTATGGACAGACATACCGGAAAATTACTGTCATCTAACGTGCCTTGCCTTACTGGACGCCAGGTGATGAACGATCTGGCCCACCGCCTCAATCGTTCGGTTGAACTGGACAATGATTGCTGCTGTTTTGCACTCTCGGAAGCCCATACCCAGCAGGCTCGCCAGTTCTCCAGAATTTTTGGTGCCATTATTGGCACCGGCATGGGTGGAGGGTTAGTCATTGACGGTCAGTTGTATCGGGGTCGCAACCGAATGGCCAGTGAGTTTGGCCATTTACCGCTTCCGGCAACGTTTATGCGTCGTTATCATTTACCGGAACTGAAGTGCGGTTGTGGCTTACAAGGGTGTCTGGAACGCTATCAATCCGGCCCCGGTTTACTGTGGCTCCACAAACACTTCAGTGGAGAACAACTCAAAATGGAGACCCTGCTGGAGCATTATCGTCATGGCAATACCAGCGCCGTTACTACCATAGAAGCATGGATTGATATGTTGGGTTGTACGCTGGCGCAATTGCAGTTGATTCTGGATGTCGATGCTTTTGTTCTCGGCGGTGGGGTTTCCAACATCGAAGAAATTTATACGTTGCTGCCGCAGGCCATGTCACGTTATTTGTTCCCAGGATTAGAACCTGCCCGCGTATTCCCGGCCATCCATGGCGCATCCAGCGGGGTTCGCGGTGCCGCATTGCTGCTGGTTGAACAGGGTACGCAGACCCACTAAAAAATTGCTGGCGGGGGAATCTCGCCAGCAATTTCAGTTATTCATCCGCAATCACCACATCCACCCCAAGCTGGATTAACGTCCGGTGATAATTTTCTGGGATCCCGCTGTCGGTAATCACCCGGTCAATCCCGCTGATTTCGCTAATCATACAGAAACTTTTGCGGCCAAACTTGCTGGAGTCAGCGACTACCGTGACCTCCTGCGCAACTTCACACATTACCTGATTCAGATGTGCTTCTCCCGGATGTGGCGTGGTAATTCCCGCTTCCAGGCAGAATCCGTCAACGCC
The DNA here is from genome assembly GCF_030333935.1 of Citrobacter sp. Cf125. Lineage (NCBI taxonomy): Bacteria > Pseudomonadati > Pseudomonadota > Gammaproteobacteria > Enterobacterales > Enterobacteriaceae > Citrobacter > Citrobacter sp. Cf125. The sequence continues at coordinate 647,068 of NZ_JAOWEY010000023.1, forward strand.
TAAGAAAAGCTTATCAAACCGGTATTGCCTAAGCTGGTGTTCTGCTGAAGGGCCATACAATGAATAGACGCTTTGCCTGACGTTCCCTCCCAGAATCATGACGTCTACGCGCTCAAAATTCGCCAGTTCCCATGCAATGTTGAGCGCATTGGTCATCACCACCAGATCGCGGCGATTTTTTAACATAGGAGGAATGAGCGTGGTGGTCGAACCGGAATCGAGGATTAGCGTGTCACCATCTTTCACAAAGCTGGCCGCTTTTTCGGCAATACGCGTTTTCACATCTCGATTCAGCCGGTCCTTATCCTGCAAAGGCCGGTCAAGGGCAAAGTGCTGATTGAGAACCGCCCCGCCGTAGGAGCGCATGACACATCCCTTCTGTTCCAGATAACGTAAGTCGTTGCGGATCGTAACCGATGACACACCAAAATGGACGCTCAGTGGCTCGACACGAACGCTACCCTGATCGCATAGCAGATCAATTATTTGCTCGCGACGTCTTAAGTTATCCAGCATTTCTATTGCTCCATCAAATATTCATGTTGTTTTGTTTTAGCGCTTTAGCACTTTCGTTTTCTTTTGAATATATTACATCAGAAGCAATAAGGTGAATTTGTGCGCACTGGCCCAGCGTTGAATTTAACAAAAATTGACTATTTTCTTTCGTTTTAGCAAATCGAAACGAAGAAAACCGAAAAAATGAAAAGGTCAAAAGCGAGTAAGATGCGAGAAAGAGACGGGAAGCATGCAAAAAAACGAAAGCGAGCTACTAAAAAAGCTCGCTTATGGTTTGTTTTTGTTTAATTGAATGGGATCACATTTTTGAATTTTAGAGCGGGACTACTCAACAATGATCACTTCAACACCGCTGCGGCGTAGTTCCTGCAAGCTCTCCTCTGGGATGCCTTCATCAACAATGATGGTGTGGATCCTCTGGGTATCAATAATCTTATGCAGGCTGGAGCGGTTAAACTTCGTCGAGTCGGTAACGACAATGATACGTTCAGCCACTTCACACATCCGGCGGTTGAGACGCGCCTCATCTTCGTTGTGCGTGCTAACACCACGCTCTAAATCGATAGCATCAACGCCAAGAAACAGCATGTCGAAGTGATAATTTTGTAGCGACTGCTCAGCCTGATCGCCATAAAACGATTGTGACTGACGACGCAAATGACCGCCGGTCATCAGCAGCTCAACCCCTTCGGCTTCCAGTAGCGCATTGGCGACATTCATACCGTTAGTCATAGCAATGACATTGGTATGCTGGCGCATCAGGCGGGCAATTTCATAGGTCGTGGTGCCGGAGTCAAGGATCACGCGGTGTCCCGGTTGAATTAACTCTGCGGCGGCTCTGGCAATACTGCGTTTTACTGCCGTATTAAGTGAACTCTTATCTTCAACAGAAGGCTCCACAACAGGCGCATTGCTCTCGCATATTAGCGCTCCGCCATAGGCACGTACCGCAATCCCCTGCTTTTCCAGAAAGGCGAGGTCGTTGCGAATAGTGACCGTGGAGACGCCAAAAAATAAGGAAAGATCGTTAACCTGAACGCTTCCCTGTTGCCGTAACCGCTGGATGATCTGCTCACGTCTTTCGCTGGTGCCAATAACGCGCTTGTCTGCAGAGGACTCGGTGTTACTCATAAGAAATCCTTTAGTTGAACCTTTCGTTTTATTTCGTTTTGTCTATTAACGCCTTTCTTTTGCGCGAATGCAAGCCCCGCAAGCAGCGAAGAGCCGGACGAACTTACGCTGAAACCTTTCATTGTGTTTCTTTTGTGAAACAGATCGGAAAATCATTATCTTTCGTTTTATTTTCATAACACCATGATGCAGTATTAAATGAAACAAAACGAAAGATTGATGTCGCAGTAATCTGACCTGGAGAGGAAAGTGAAACATCTAACTAAAATGGTCGAACAGCATAAACGGGGGAAGGCAAACGGGATTTATGCCGTTTGTTCCGCGCATCCAATCGTATTGGAAGCCGCAATACGCTACGCCCATGCAAACCATACACCGCTGTTGATCGAAGCAACCTCTAATCAGGTTGACCAGTTTGGCGGCTATACGGGTATGACACCAGCCGATTTTCGCAGTTTTGTCTGCCGTTTAGCCGACTCGCTTGATTTTTCTCAGGATATGCTGATTCTCGGCGGAGACCATCTCGGGCCAAACCGTTGGCAAAATCTGCCTGCGGAACAGGCAATGGCCAATGCAGACGATCTGATCAAGAGCTATGTCGCCGCAGGCTTTAAAAAAATCCACCTCGATTGCAGCATGTCTTGTGCTAACGACCCGGTTCCACTGACGGATGAAATTGTCGCTGAGCGCGCCGCACGTCTGGCAAAAGTCGCCGAAGAAACCTGTATGGCACATTTTGGCGAGTCTGACCTGGTCTATGTGATTGGCACAGAAGTGCCGGTTCCAGGTGGCGCTCACGAAACGTTAACCGACCTGGCGGTAACAACGCCCGATGCCGCACGCGCAACGCTTCAGGCTCACTATCACGCCTTTGAAAAGCACGGTCTGGAAGGTATCTGGCCGCGTATTATCGCCCTAGTGGTGCAACCTGGCGTTGAATTCGACCACACACACATCATTGATTATCAACCACAGAAAGCTGTGGCACTCAGCAAAATGGTGGAAGACTACGACACACTCGTGTTTGAAGCGCACTCTACCGATTACCAAACGCCACAGTCCTTGCGTCAACTGGTGATAGACCACTTCGCTATTCTGAAAGTGGGACCTGCGTTGACCTTCGCTCTGCGCGAAGCGCTGTTTTCATTAGCCGCCATTGAAGAAGAATTACTGCCTGCAAAAGCTTGTTCAGGCCTGCGACATGTGCTGGAAAGCGTAATGCTTGATCGACCAGAGTACTGGCAGAGCCACTATCACGGTGATGGCAACGCACGCCGTCTGGCTCGCGGATACAGCTACTCCGATCGGGTTCGTTACTACTGGCCGGACAGCCAGATTGATGAGGCATTCGAACGTCTGGTACGTAACCTGGCGGATGACCCCATTCCACTGCCGCTGATTAGCCAGTATTTACCCTTGCAGTACGTAAAAGTGCGCGAGGGAGATCTCAGCGCCACGCCGCGAGAACTCATCATTAACCATATTCAGGACATACTGCAGCAATATCACTGCGCCTGCCTGGGTGCTCCAGCTCGTAACGCATAACAAAAAAGAGAAAAATACCATGCCAAACATTGTATTAAGTCGCATTGATGAACGTCTGATTCACGGTCAGGTTGGTGTGCAATGGGTCGGGTTTGCGGGGGCAAACCTGGTGCTGGTCGCTAATGATGAGGTGGCTGAAGATCCAGTGCAGCAAAACCTGATGGAAATGGTACTGGCAGAAGGGATCGCCGTACGCTTCTGGTCACTACAAAAAGTGATCGACAATATTCACCGTGCCGCCGATCGCCAGAAAATTCTGCTGGTCTGCAAATCGCCTGCGGATTTCTTCCGTCTGGTCGAAGGCGGTGTTCCTGTTAACCGTATCAACGTTGGCAATATGCACTACGCCAACGGCAAACAACAAATCGCCAAAACGGTTTCTGTAGACGCTGCCGATATTACGGCGTTCAACGGGCTCAAAGCCGCTGGAGTGGAATGCTTCGTTCAGGGCGTTCCAACAGAACCCGCCCAGGACCTCTATAAACTTCTCTGAGGGATTCACAATGGAAATCAGTCTGTTGCAGGCTTTTGCGTTGGGTATTCTCGCCTTTATTGCAGGCCTGGATATGTTCAACGGGTTAACGCACATGCACCGCCCGGTTGTTCTCGGGCCGCTGGTCGGCCTGATTCTGGGCGATCTGCATACCGGTATTTTAACAGGTGGTACGCTGGAACTGGTGTGGATGGGTCTGGCCCCACTGGCAGGAGCTCAGCCGCCAAACGTGATTATCGGCACTATCGTGGGAACCACGTTTGCCATAACGACCGGAGTGAAACCTGAAGTTGCCGTAGGTGTGGCGGTACCGTTCGCCGTAGCAGTACAGATGGGGATTACTTTCCTGTTCTCTGTGATGTCCGGGGTGATGGCTCGCTGCGATCGCATGGCAGCAAATGCCGATACAGCCGGGATTGAGCGGGTCAACTATCTGGCGTTGCTCGCGCTGGGGACCTTCTACTTTTTATGCGCGTTCCTGCCAATTTACTTTGGCGCGGAACATGCCAAAACCGCGATAGATGTTCTGCCGACGCGTCTGATTGACGGCCTCGGCGTGGCAGGCGGCATCATGCCAGCTATCGGCTTCGCTGTACTGCTGAAAATCATGATGAAAAACGTCTATATCCCCTACTTCATCCTGGGTTTTGTGGCAGCAGCCTGGCTCAAACTCCCGGTGCTAGCGATTGCCGCAGCTGCACTAGCCATGGCGCTGATCGATTTTCTGCGTAAATCACCTGAACCTACAGCTCCCGCAGCACAAAAAGAGGAATTCGAAGATGGCATCTAATCAAACGGCTCTGCCGAACGTTTCCGAAACCGAAGAAACGCTGCTGTCCGGCACCAATGAAAACGTCTACGAAGACCAGAATATCGGTGCCGAGCTGACGAAAAAAGATATCAACCGTGTTGCCTGGCGTTCAATGCTGTTGCAGGCCTCTTTTAACTACGAACGTATGCAGGCATCAGGATGGCTGTACGGCCTGTTACCTGCTCTGAAAAAGATCCACACCAATAAGCGCGATTTGGCGCGTTCGATGAAAGGCCATATGGGCTTCTTCAACACGCACCCATTCCTGGTCACGTTTGTTATCGGGATTATCCTGGCGATGGAACGCTCCAAGCAGGATGTGAACAGTATTCAAAGCACCAAGATTGCCGTGGGTGCGCCACTTGGCGGTATCGGTGATGCCATGTTCTGGTTAACGTTACTGCCTATTTGCGGCGGTATCGGAGCCAGTCTGGCGCTGCAAGGCTCTATTCTTGGTGCTGTTGTCTTTATTGTTATGTTCAACGTGGTTCATCTTGGTCTGCGCTTTGGGCTGGCACACTATGCTTATCGAATGGGCGTTGCTGCCATCCCGCTGATTAAAGCTAACACCAAAAAGGTTGGACATGCGGCATCCATCGTTGGGATGACGGTGATCGGCGCGCTGGTAGCGACCTATGTTCGCCTGAGCACTACGCTGGAAATCACTGCTGGCGATGCAGTGGTGAAACTGCAAACAGATGTGATAGACAAGCTGATGCCTGCTTTTTTACCGCTGGTCTACACATTAACCATGTTCTGGCTGGTCCGCCGTGGCTGGAGTCCTCTGCGCCTTATCGCCATTACCGTGGTGCTCGGCGTCGTAGGTAAGTTCTGTCACTTCCTGTAAACATAAGGGGTTGTAGATGTTAGGTATTATTTTGACGGGTCATGGCGGGTTTGCCAGCGGAATGGAAAAAGCGATGAAACAGATTCTGGGTGAACAATCACAGTTCATCGCCATCGACTTTCCGGAAACCTCAACCACCGCCTTACTCACATCGCAGCTTGAACAGGCGGTGAGTGAACTGGATGCGCAGCAAGACATCGTGTTTCTGACAGACCTGTTAGGCGGGACACCATTTCGCGTCGCTTCCACCCTGGCCATGCAAAGGCAAGGCACCGAGGTGATCACTGGCACTAATCTGCAACTACTGCTGGAAATGGTGCTGGAGCGCGATGGCCTGACCAGCGAAGCATTTCGCTTGCAGGCGCTGGAGTGCGGGCATCGTGGTTTAACTAGCCTGGTGGACGAACTGGGACGCTGTCGTGAGGAAAAGCCCGTTGAGGAAGGGATATGAGACAGCTACTTCGCGCCAGACGTCTACTGACCGAACGGGGCTGGCTGGACGATCATCAAATACACATTGAAGACGGCATCATTGCAGAAATAGAGCCAATCCCCTCTGGCGTTATGGTCCACGATGCAGACCTGCTTTGTCCGGCTTACATTGATATCCACGTGCACGGCGGTGCGGGCGTCGATGTGATGGATGAAGCACCAGATACGCTCGACAAACTGGCGATGCACAAAGCACGTGAAGGGGTAGCCAACTGGCTACCCACTACCGTCACCGCTCCACTACCAGATATTCGCAAGGCGCTTGAGCGTATCGCCCATCGTTACCATTCCGGAGGACCCGGCGCACAGGTGCTGGGCAGTTATCTTGAAGGCCCGTACTTTACGCCGCAGAACAAAGGGGCGCACCCGCCTGAGCTTTTCAGGGAACTGGAACTCAGTGAACTGGATGAACTGATTGCGATTTCCCAGCAAACATTGCGCGTCGTTGCGCTGGCACCAGAAAAACCCGGTGCATTACAGGCCATCGAACATCTGAAGCAGCGCAACGTACGGGTGATGCTGGGACACAGCGCTGCTACCTGGGAACAAACCCGCGCGGCCTTTGACGCCGGTGCTGACGGACTGGTGCACTGCTATAACGGTATGACCGGCTTACATCATCGGGATCCAGGAATGGTTGGCGCAGGGTTAACCGACCCTCGCGCCTGGCTGGAACTTATCGCTGACGGACACCATGTCCACCCAGCGGCCATGAAGCTCTGCTGCTGTTGCGCCAAAGACAGGCTGGTGCTGATCACCGATGCCATGCAGGCTGCAGGAATGCCAGACGGGCGCTATACGCTCTGCGGTGAGGAAGTGGAAATGCACAGTGGTATTGTGCGTACCGCTTCCGGTGGTCTGGCTGGTAGCACGCTCTCGGTTGATGCCGCCGTACGTAATATGGTCGAGCTCACCGGGATAACGGCAGAAGAGGCAATTCATATGGCCTCTCTCCACCCCGCACGTCTGTTGGGTATCAATCGCCACCTGGGATCGTTAGCAGTGGGAAAACGTGCCGACGCGATCGCGCTTAATAGCGGGCTGCATTTACAACAGATCTGGATTCAGGGTCAGGCTCTCCCCCTTTGACCTTTCATTTTGTCTCGTGTTGGCCTGCGATCTTCGATCGCAAGGCCTTTCTTTTCCTTTCGCTTGAGTAAATACCTAACCATCATACAACAAGCGTACTTCTTATAGATCAATAAGATAATCGCCCCTTTCGTTCTCACGATCACAAATTTCGTTTTATTTCATTTTGGATCATTGCTCTTTCGATTTCTTTCCTATAGATTTTAATCAATCGACAAGATGAACAAGTGAAACGAAACGAAAGATAGCGACATTCTCGCCAGCGTCTTATGTGGAATTTACAAGACTAAGGACTTAAGTTATGCCAGAAACCTATACCCCTGTTACCGCGGTAACGGGCACCTGGACCGAAGAAGAGATCCGTCAACAACCTGCCAGTTGGATCCGTTCCCTTACGAATATCGACAACATTCGCTCTGCCATTGACAGCTTTCTCGCACCATTACTGCGCAAAAACGATCTGCGGATCATACTGACTGGGGCCGGAACATCAGCATTCATTGGCGACATCATCGCCCCCTGGCTGGCAAGCTATACCGGTAAAAACATCAGCGCTGTGCCAACCACCGATCTGGTCACTAATCCGATGGATTACCTGAATCCCGCACATCCGCTGCTGCTCATTTCTTTCGCTCGCTCAGGAAACAGCCCTGAAAGCGTTGCGGCAGTGGAACTGGCTAATCAGTTTGTACCTGAGTGCTATCACCTGCCAATCACCTGCAACGAAGCAGGTAGCCTCTATCAAAACGCAGTCGCAAGCGACAATGCCTTTGCTCTGTTGATGCCCGCAGAGACACATGACCGTGGTTTCGCCATGACCAGCAGCATTACCACCATGATGGCCAGCTGCCTGGCGGTATTCGCCCCGGAAAAAATCAACAGTCAGACCTTCCGCGACGTGGCCGATCGGTGCCAGGCGATTCTGACTTCACTGGGTGATTTCAGCGACGGCGTATTTGGCAATGAACCCTGGAAACGGATCGTTTACCTCGGTAGCGGTGGATTACAGGGAGCTGCGCGGGAATCGGCACTGAAAGTCCTGGAACTGACAGCAGGCAAACTGGCCGCATTCTATGACTCCCCTACAGGCTTTCGTCACGGTCCAAAGTCGCTGGTTGATAATGAAACGCTGGTAGTGGTCTTTGTTTCCAGCCATCCCTATACACGTCAATACGATCTCGATCTGCTGGCAGAGTTACGCCGCGATCGGCAGGCATTGCGGGTTGTCGCGATTGCCGCACAAACCCATGAGGCGATTGAAGCTGGCCCACATATTCTGCTGCCACCAGCACGCTCTTTCATCGATATGGAATTGGCATTCTGCTTCCTGATCTACGCCCAGGTCTTTGCTTTGACGCAATCCATCAATATCGGCAATACACCGGATACGCCTTCTGCCAGCGGCACTGTGAACCGCGTTGTACAGGGCGTTGTTATTCATCCCTGGAACGCCTAAAAGGATCGTTTTATGAGCATTATTTCCACGAAATACCTCCTGCTGGATGCCCAAAAAAAGGGTTATGCCGTACCCGCCTTTAACATTCATAACGCCGAGACGATCCAGGCGATCCTTGAGGTGTGCTATGAAATGCAATCGCCGGTGATCCTTGCCGGAACACCGGGCACCTTTAAGCATATCGCGCTGGAAGAGATCTACGCGCTGTGCAGCGCTTATTCCACCAGCTACGGTATACCGCTGGCGCTGCACCTTGATCACCATGAGTCGCTGGACGATATCCGTCGTAAAGTGAATGCAGGAGTGCGCAGCGCAATGATCGACGGCAGCCACTTTCCGTTTGAAGAAAACGTGAAGCTGGTGAAATCCGTTGTGGATTTTTGCCATGCCAAAGATTGCAGCGTGGAAGCTGAGCTGGGTCGCCTCGGTGGCGTAGAAGATGATATGAGCGTGGATGCAGAAAGCGCCTTCCTCACCGATCCACAAGAAGCTAAACGGTTTGTTGAGCGTACTGGCGTAGATAGCCTTGCAGTTGCCATCGGCACAGCACACGGTTTATATACCAAAACGCCCAAGATCGATTTCCAGCGGCTGGGTGAAATTCGTGAGGTCGTCGACGTTCCCCTGGTTTTACATGGCGCAAGCGATGTTCCTGACGAATACGTCCGCCGCACGATCGAGCTTGGCGTTTGCAAAGTTAACGTCGCTACTGAACTGAAAATCGCTTTTGCCGATGCGGTCAAGGCGTGGTTTGCGGAGAATCCGCAGGGCAACGATCCTCGCTATTACATGCGGGTCGGTATGGATGCGATGAAAGAAGTGGTGCGTAGCAAAATCACTGTATGCGGGTCAGCAAACAAATTGGTGGCTACCTGCGAATTATCGTGACCGTCGTTAGATTTCAATTTTTATTCACGAGTGCTATCTGCGTAATATCAGGTAGTGCTCATTGTTCAAATAAAATAGATGTATGATTTTTAAATCACGCTGAATAAATTTATGAATTTGATGGTGCAACAATAATATATTTCAATAATCTATGTCATTCAATCTTTTTATGGTGAGGATTTAAATATGAGCAGTCCAAATATTCTATTAACCCGCATTGATAACAGATTAGTCCATGGGCAGGTTGGCGTGACATGGACATCAACAATTGGTGCTAACTTGTTAGTCGTTGTTGATGATGACGTTGCTCAGGATGAGATTCAGCAAAAATTAATGGGTATCACTGCCGAAACCTACGGTTTTGGCATCCGCTTTTTTTCCATAGAAAAAACCATCAACGTTATCGGTAAGGCCGCACCACATCAGAAAATCTTCCTGATTTGCCGGACGCCACAAACGGTAAGAAGATTGCTTGAAGGCGGTATTAAACTGAACGACATCAACGTAGGCAATATGCATTTTTCTGAAGGCAAAAAACAAATCAGTAGCAAAGTTTATGTTAACGATCAGGATCTTGAAAATCTTCAGTTTATTAAGAAACAAGGCGTTAATATTTTTATTCAGGATGTCCCTGGTGATCAAAAAGAACAGATTCCTGAGCAAGGAATAAATCAGATTTTTCCATAATAAAAGGATTTATTTATTTGAGGTATCCGACATGCATGAAATAACACTACTTCAGGGTATATCCCTGGCTGCATTAGTCTTCTTCCTTGGAATAGATTTTTGGCTGGAAGCCTTGTTTTTATTCCGGCCAATCATTGTATGTACGCTAACCGGCGCTATTCTCGGCGATATTCATATTGGCCTGATAACAGGTGGTCTGACAGAACTGGCTTTTGCCGGTTTGACACCCGCAGGTGGTGTACAGCCCCCTAATCCAATCATGGCTGGTTTAATGACCACGGTAATCGCATGGTCTACCGGTGTGGATGCTAAAACAGCTATCGGTTTTGGCTTACCTTTCAGCCTCTTGATGCAGTACGTCATATTGTTCTTTTACTCAGCCTTCTCATTGTTCATGGCAAAAGCCGATAATTGTGCGAAAGAAGCAAACACAGGCGCATTTACGCGTCTGAACTGGCTGACAACGCTGATTGTTGCTTCTTCTTACGCCATCATCGCCTTCCTGTGTACGTATCTGGCACAAGGCGCTATGCAGTCGCTGGTAAAAGCCATGCCCGCCTGGTTAACACATGGATTTGAAGTGGCCGGGGGCATTTTGCCCGCAGTCGGTTTTGGTTTGTTGCTCCGCGTGATGTTCAGAGCACAGTACATTCCATACCTGATTGCTGGCTTCCTTTTCGTTTGCTACATCCAGGTTAATAACCTTCTGCCCGTCGCCGTATTAGGCGCAGGCTTCGCCGTATATGAGTTTTTCAATGCGAAAGCCAAACAGCAGGCTCAACCTCAGCCTGTCGCCAATAAGAACAATGAAGAAGAGGACTACAGCAATGGGATCTGAAATCAGTAAAAAAGACATTACTCGCCTGGGGTTTCGATCATCCCTTCTTCAGGCCAGCTTTAACTATGAGAGGATGCAGGCGGGAGGTTTTACCTGGGCGATGCTCCCGATCCTGAGAAAAATCTATAAAGATGATAAAGCCGGTCTGAGCGCGGCGATGAAAGATCATTTGGAATTTATCAATACCCACCCAAACCTGGTTGGCTTCCTGATGGGACTACTAATCTCAATGGAAGAGAAGGGAGAAAATCGCGACACGATTAAGGGCTTGAAAGTGGCGTTGTTCGGACCCATCGCCGGGATCGGCGATGCCATTTTCTGGTTCACCTTGCTGCCCATTATGGCGGGGATCTGCTCCTCTTTCGCCAGTCAGGGAAACATCCTGGGGCCAATTCTGTTTTTCGCCGTTTATTTGATGATCTTTTTTCTGCGTGTCGGCTGGACGCACGTTGGTTATTCGGTCGGGGTTAAGGCTATCGATAAAGTGCGGGAAAACTCGCAGATGATCGCCCGCTCAGCAACGATCCTCGGGATAACCGTTATCGGTGGGCTCATCGCCTCCTATGTGCATATCAATGTTGTAACTTCCTTCGCGATCGACAGTACCCATAGCGTGGCGTTACAACAGGATTTTTTCGATAAAGTATTCCCGAATATTTTACCGATGGGCTACACGCTGCTGATGTACTACCTTTTGCGGGTGAAAAAAGCGCATCCTGTATTGTTAATCGGCGTAACGTTTGTACTGTCAATTATCTCGTCAGCACTTGGCATTCTTTAAACGAAAAGAGGATGAAGCGGCCTGCAACATCCTCCTTCAAAAGGACTCGAAAAATGCAATATACCCAGTACTGCGACAATTATGACGTATTGAGCGATCGCGCCAGCGAGCAGTTAATTACGCTGATACAAAAGAAGCCTGATGCCACCATCTGTCTGGCAACAGGAGGCACGCCGCTTCTCACCTATCGCTACTTTGTCGAGAAAATTAACCAGCGTCAGATCAATATTGAGCGGGTAGTTTTCGTAAAACTGGATGAGTGGGTTGGCATTCCCCTGAACTCTCCAGCAACGTGCGAATATTTCCTGCAACAACACATCGTTCAACCATTGGGTTTACGAGCAGAACAGCTGGTCGGTTTTCAATCTGAAAATGTTAACGAGCAGGAATGCGAACGCATTACAGAGATTATTGCCAGCCGGGGCGGCCTCGATTTATGTCTGCTCGGAATCGGCAAAAATGGCCATTTGGGGTTGAATGAACCCGCGGAGTTACTGGAACCGTTTTGCCATATCAGCGTACTTGATGAGAAAACGCGCCATCATGACATGTTAAAAACGGCCACTAATCCTGTAACTCGCGGCATTACGCTCGGGCTGAAGGACATTCTGAATGCAAAAGAGATCTTGTTGCTGATAGCAGGTGAAGGGAAGCATGATGCGGTAGAAAAATACCTGGCCGCCACCGTTACAACAGCTATTCCTGCTTCATTTTTATGGCTACACAGCAATGTGGGTTGCCTGATTGACGGCTCACAATACTCTGATAAATAAAATTTACAGCACCCGCCACATCCCTCCTTTCGTCGAGCCAACGCGTTGCAGTTTGCCTTTTAGCTGCAACGCTTTCAGATAGCGTTCAACTGTTCGGGGTGAAATTTCACACTCATCAGCGATACTTTTGGCAGTTCTACCAGGCTGATTCGACAAGATTCGTAGAATGCGCTTTTCCATATCCAGTAAATCAGACGGCATTTCTTCCGACATTTCTTCCGACATTTCTTCCGACAGGGTCGATGATTGTCCTAATCCCTCTTGCAAAGCAGAGATAATGTTTTCCAGAATAAATTCTATAAATGGCGTGCAGCTGCTTTGCCGATCGCACACTCCTAGCACCTGGTAATAGCGATCCTGCTGGTAGTGGATCAGCGTTTCCACCGGCAACCAGGCTAATTCTGAACGCCACTCACTCAGGATTAATGTCTGCCACAATCGCCCCATCCGTCCATTGCCGTCGGCAAAAGGATGAATAAATTCGAACTCATAATGGAATACAGCACCCGCGATAAGCGGGTGAAGTTCTGTCGTTTTTAACCAGTCCAGTAAATCATTCATCAAGCGAAGAACTTGTGAGACCGGCGGGGCCATATGAATAAGCTGTTTTTCCCTGTAAACACCGACATTGCCAGATCGCAATTGGCCCGGGTTATCGACAAGCCCCATCATCAGGACTTGATGTGCCTGTAAAAGATCGGAGAGTTTTTCACTTTTCCACTCCGACATTTTTTCGTATGCCAGAATCGCATTTCTGACTTCCTGTATATCTTTAGCCGGAGCCAAAATACGCTTACCGTCCATCAGGGCTGTAACCTGATCCGTCGTCAACGAATTATGCTCAATCGCTAAAGAAGCCTGGATAGTACGAATACGGTTCTCTTTGCGCAAAAGAGGAGATATCCTGCCCGCCATCGCCGCCCAATGCCCCATCAGCTCACCAATCTCAATGACTTGATTGAGGATCAATGGCGTAACGGTAAAAGGCGGTTGGTAGGTGCTCACGTCTAGTCTCCCTGTTGTTCCAGTGCGTGCTTATACAGCGCATTCTTTTTCACGCCGTGGATTTCAGCGGCCAGCGCGGCGGCCTTTTTCAGCGGCAGTTCTGCCTGTAATAAAGCCAACGTACGCAGCGCATCGGCAGGGAGATCGTCTTCCTGCGCTTTATGCCCTTCGACAATCAGCACCATTTCACCTTTACGACGGTTTTCATCTTCCTTGACCCACGCAAGCAGTTCGCCGACCGGTGCGCCGTGAATGGTTTCCCAGGTTTTGGTCAGCTCGCGCGCCAGCACCACGTAACGGGATTCGCCCCAGACGGCAACCATGTCTTCCAGGCTATCCAGCAAGCGGTGGGTAGATTCATAAAAAATAAGCGTACGCGGCTCTGCCTCAATGGCTTTCATCGCATCACGACGCCCTTTCGATTTGGCAGGCAGAAAACCTTCATAGCAAAAGCGGTCTGAAGGCAAACCAGCAGCGCTCAGGGCAGCAATCGCCGCGCAAGGGCCCGGCAGAGGAACAACGCGGATCCCCGCTTCGCGACAGGTGCGCACCAGATGGTAGCCAGGATCGTTAATCAGCGGCGTTCCGGCATCGGAAACCAGCGCAATGTTTTGCCCTTCTTTGAGTTTCGCCACCAGCGTTTCCGCTTTTTGTTGCTCATTGTGATCGTGTAACGCGAACAAACGGGCGTTAATCGCGAAGTGTTGTAACAATAATCCTGTATGACGTGTGTCTTCAGCGGCAATCAAATCAACGGCTTGTAAAACTTCGAGCGCTCGTTGGGTAATATCAGCCAAATTTCCTATAGGAGTAGGTACAATAAAGAGTTGGCCTTGAGAATTATCCGCCGATTCGTGTTGTTTCATTGTGTCGTCCGTATTGCCGATTTAATATTGAGCATTGAGTAAAAAAATATCACTGGATACAGTATGGTACCCTCAACATTTTCTCGTTTGAAAGCCGCGCGCGCGCTACCAGTCATTCTGGCAGCACTGATTTTCGCAGGCTGTGGCACCCAGGCGCCAGACCAGAGTGCAGCCCATATGCAGGGCACTGCGCAGGCTGATTCCGGCTTTTATCTGCAACAAATGCAGCAAAGCTCAGATGATAGCAAGACCAACTGGCAATTACTCGCCATTCGTGCACTGCTGAAAGAAGGCAAGAGCCAGCAGGCTAGCGAGCTGTTCAACCAGTTGCCGCAGAAACTAAACGACACTCAGCGTCGTGAGCAGTCTCTGCTGGCCGTCGAGATCAAGCTCGCACAGAAAGATATCGCTGGCGCTCAGGCCCTGCTGGATAAACTCACTCCTGCCGATTTCGATCAAAACCAGCAGGCCAGATACTGGCAGGCGCAAATCGACGTCAACCAGGGTCGCCAATCGTTGACACTACTGCGCGCGCTGATCGCCCAGGAACCGCTACTGGCCGCGAATGCTAAGCAGAAAAACATCGATGCCACCTGGCAGGCGCTGTCATCCATGACCCAGGAGCAAGCACAGGCACTGGTCATCAATGCGGATGAAAACGTGCTGCAAGGCTGGTTAGATCTCCAGCGCGTCTGGTTCGATAACCGTAACGATCCAGACATGATGAAAGCGGGTATTGCTGACTGGCAGAAACGTTATCCGCAAAACCCGGGCGCAAAAATACTGCCAACGCAGTTGGTTAACGTCCAGAGCTTTAAGCCCGCCTCCACCAGCAAAATTGCGCTGCTGCTGCCGCTGAACGGTCAGGCCGCTGTATTTGGCCGGACTATTCAGCAAGGCTTTGAAGCGGCGAAAAATATGGGTACTCAACCCGTAGCGGCCCCTGCGGTAGCTGCGCCTGCTGCGGATACAACAGCTGCGACGACCACAGAACAGCCGCAAACGACTGACGGCGTTGCCAGCCCTTCTCAGGCGTCAGTAAGCGATCTGACCAACGAGGAGCCTGCACAGCCAGAAACTACAGCCCCACAGCCAACAGCGCCTGCACAACCAACCACCGCCAGCGCGCCGGCAAATCCGTCCGCAGAACTTAAAATCTACGACACTTCATCACAGCCTCTGAACCAAATCCTGACTCAGGTTCAACAGGATGGTGCCAGCATCGTGGTTGGCCCACTGCTGAAGAATAATGTTGAAGAGCTGATGAAAAGCAATACGCCATTAAACGTGCTGGCACTTAATCAGCCGGAGTCGGTGAAAAACCTGCCGAACGTCTGCTACTTCGCTTTGTCGCCAGAAGATGAAGCGCGCGACGCCGCGCGTCACATCCGCGATCAAGGTAAACAGACGCCGCTGTTGTTGATCCCTCGGAGTTCATTAGGCGATCGCGTTGCCAACGCCTTTGCACAGGAATGGCAAAAGCTGGGCGGTGGCGTAGTGTTGCAGCAGAAGTTTGGCTCTACCGCCGAGCTGAAAATGGGCGTCAACGGCGGCTCGGGAATTTCCCTGACGGGCAGCCCGGTGGCCTCCTCTGTACCTGCGCAACCTGGCGTGACGATTGGCGGCCTGACGATTCCGGCTGCGCCCACCGATGCGCAGATCACCGGCGGCAGCGGCCGTGTTGATGCCGTGTATATTCTGGCGACGCCGGAAGAAATTGCCTTTATTAAGCCGATGATCGCTATGCGTAACGGCAGCCAGAGCGGAGCGACGCTGTACGCCAGCTCCCGTAGCGCGCAGGGAACTGCTGGCCCGGATTTCCGTCTGGAGATGGAAGGCTTGCAGTACAGCGAAATACCGATGCTGGCAGGTGCTAACGCTCCTCTCATGCAGCAGGCGCTTGGCGCGGTTCGTAACGACTACTCACTGGCACGTATGTATGCGATGGGCGTCGATGCCTGGTCACTTGCCAACCACTTCTCGCAAATGCGTCAGGTACAGGGTTTCGAAATTAACGGCAACACCGGGACCTTAACCGCAACGCCGGATTGTGTGATTAACAGGAAGTTATCATGGCTCAAATACCAGCAAGGACAAGTCGTCCCCGCCAGTTAACGAGTAAACAGACCGGTGACGCGTGGGAATCCACCGCGCGTGACTGGCTGCAAAGCAAGGGACTGCATTTTATCGCCGCCAACGTGCGTGAACGTGGCGGCGAAATCGACCTGATAATGCGTGAAGGCAGCACCACCGTCTTTGTTGAAGTCCGCTATCGGCGCTCGGCCCAGTTTGGCGGCGCAGCGGCGAGTGTGACCCGGAGCAAACAACACAAATTATTACAGACCGCCCGCTTGTGGCTTGCGCGCCACAATGGGAGTTTTGATACTGTGGATTGCCGGTTCGATGTGTTAGCCTTCACCGGAAATGATGTTGAGTGGTTTAAGGACGCGTTCAACGACCGCTCATAGTTGAAGATTCAGAGCCTGGTTCTTAAGGATTAGCGTGTTAGATAGAATTAAAGTCTGCTTTACAGAAAGCATTCAAACTCAGATAGCTGCGGCTGAAGCACTTCCGGATGCGATCTCCCGTGCCGCCATGACGCTGGTTCAGTCCCTGCTCAATGGCAACAAAATTCTCTGTTGTGGTAATGGGACGTCCGCTGCCAACGCACAGCATTTTGCTGCCAGCATGATCAATCGTTTTGAAACAGAACGCCCAAGTTTACCTGCGATTGCACTAAACACTGATAATGTGGTCTTAACTGCGATTGCCAACGATCGCCTGCACGACGAAGTTTATGCAAAACAAGTCCGTGCGCTGGGACATGCAGGAGATGTTCTGCTGGCAATCTCTACGCGTGGTAATAGCCGCGATATCGTAAAAGCCGTTGAAGCCGCCGTGACACGCGACATGACAATCGTCGCGCTGACCGGGTATGACGGAGGGGAACTGGCCGGATTACTGGGGCCGCAGGATGTTGAAATCCGTATCCCCTCACACCACAGCGCCCGCGTTCAGGAAATGCACATGCTGACGGTCAACTGCCTTTGCGATCTCATCGATAACACGCTTTTCCCTCACCAGGATGATTAAGGAGTACACATGAAGGCATTTTCGCCGCTTGCTGTGATTATCGCTGCACTGCTGCTGCAAGGCTGTGTCGCTGCTGCCGTTGTCGGAACTGCTGCTGTCGGCACCAAAGCCGCGACGGATCCTCGCAGCGTCGGCACCCAGGTAGATGATGGAACCCTGGAATTACGCGTCAATACGGCGTTGTCGAAAGATGCCCAGCTCAAGAAAGAAGCGCGAATCAACGTGAGCGCATATCAGGGTAAAGTGCTGCTGGTCGGTCAGTCGCCAAATAGCGAACTGTCTGCACGAGCAAAACAGATTGCGATGGGCGTAGAAGGTACGACTGAGGTCTTTAATGAGATCCGTCAGGGCCAGCCAATCGGTCTGGGCGATGCGTCCAACGATACCTGGATAACCACCAAAGTACGTTCCCAGTTACTGACCAGCGATCAGGTGAAATCCTCTAACGTGAAAGTCACGACCGAGAATGGAGAAGTGTTCCTGTTAGGTCTGGTGACCGAACGCGAAGCGAAGGCGGCGGCAGACATCGCCAGCCGGGTAAGCGGCGTGAAACGCGTCACGACGGCCTTTACGTTTATTAAGTAATACTGATGCCGGATAGCGACGCCTGAGCGTCTTATCCGGCCTACAGGACGTTATCGTTTGTAGGTCGGATAAGCGTCAGCGCCATCCGGCATTTTATTTAGCCCTTTCGCGTAACTCGGAAGAGGTCAGGATCGAAACCCCTTCATGCCCAGGCGCCAGCGCTTCTGCCAACATTGCCCGCGCAACATCGCGCGCTTCAATCGACTTCCAGTTACCCGGCAGCAGCCTGAACAACGGCGCTAAAAACATCTCATTCGCCCGCTGTTTGTCCCTATCACCCAGTAGCATTGAAGGCCGGGCAATGGTCAGCCGAGGCCAATTCTGCGCAATCAGCGCCTGCTCCATTTCACCTTTAACCCGGTTATAAAAAAACGGTGAATTGGCATTAGCGCCCATCGAACTCACCACCAGCATATGCTGTGCCCCCAGCCGACGCCCCGTCAGAGCTGTATCCACTACCAGCGTATAGTCAGCGTGGATAAATGCTTCTTTGCTGCCCGCTTCACGTCGGGTCGTTCCCAGACAACAAAAGACAATATCGACCGGATCGGTAACCTGCGCCAGAGCATCGGTTAGCTGCGGATCGTGGGGATTATAGATGCCAACCGTATCAGCCAGCGGTCGACGCGTCGGCACCGTAATGGCATTGATCCGGGGTTCATTCAGTAGCATCCGCAATAAATGTCCACCCACCAGACCCGTTGCACCGGTTATTAACACCTGACTCATCGTTTATTTTCCCCTGACGCTTCAATCACTCTTTTAACTAT
This sequence comes from Citrobacter sp. Cf125, assembly GCF_030333935.1. Classification (NCBI taxonomy): domain Bacteria; kingdom Pseudomonadati; phylum Pseudomonadota; class Gammaproteobacteria; order Enterobacterales; family Enterobacteriaceae; genus Citrobacter; species Citrobacter sp. Cf125. The sequence goes on from NZ_JAOWEY010000023.1 coordinate 665,734, forward strand.
AGATCACGTAGCCAGTGCATCTTTTTACCGAAGCCCAGCGTGTTGTCCGTGAATTTGACTTCATCCAGTCGAATCTCCCACACGGGCGCTGGCAACATTCTGGCGACAGGGAAACGGCGGTTGTAGGCGTTACGCGCGGCTTCACTCTCCAGCCCTTCAAGACGGCGAATCTCACCCTTAAACTGCACGCCACGAATCAGGGCGACCGTTTTGGGCTGCCCATTTACCGTGCCGGCAATCGGCGCGCGCGGCCCGGACATTTGCGCATGGCGCGTTTTATCTTCGGTCAGCACATAGAATGCCATCTTCTGCGCATCAAACAGGTAAAACGCATTGGCGCACCACAATTCACCTTCATGGTGTACGCACCAGGTCACGACGTGCTGTTTTGCCAGCCAGCGAGACACCGCAGTCAGTGTTTCCATTTGTGTTCTCTTTTATACTGTAGGTCTGAAAATTATCACGTCGATGGTGACAATGACACCCTGGTATCTGTACCTGATCCGTACCGCTGACAACGCCTTATACACCGGAATAACCACCGATGTGCAGCGCCGCTATAAGCAGCATCAAAGTGGGAAAGGCGCGAAGGCGCTACGTGGAAAGGGGGAACTCACGTTGGCATTTGCGGCGCAAGTTGGCGACCGTTCGCTGGCCCTGCGCATAGAGTATCGCGTCAAACAGCTCACAAAGCGTCAGAAAGAGCGCCTTGTAGAAGGCGAAGGGCTTGAGGCTCTACTGAGCAGCCTGCAAGCCCCGGATGTTAAAAACGATTGAAGTGGTCGTGGTATTCCACCAGGCCCGTCACGCCCTCCAGCGCATCGTCCGCCAGGCGATGAACCTGGAACGCGCTTTCGGTGCCCGGCCAGCGGCAACGCAGGTCATGATGCGCTGCCAGCTCAAAGCCAAAGCGGCTGTACAATGCCGGATCGCCCAGCGTAACCACCGCGGCGTAGCCAAACTCGTTCAGGGAATCGAGTCCTTCATAGACCAGTTGACGCGCCAGGCCCTGCCCCCGGTAGTTTTCATCCACCGCAAGCGGCGCCATGCCGACCCATTGCAGATCTTCACCCTGAACATCGACAGGACTGAACGCGACGTAACCCACTACCTGACCTTCATCATCGGTAGCAACCAAACCCAACGTTAAGAAACCATCTTCACGCAGGTCGTGGACTAATTTTGCTTCCGCATCGCTCTCAAATGAACGGCGCAGCAACGCATCAATACCAGGGGCATCAATGGGAATCTCAACTCGAATCAGCATGGCTCACCTACCGAGGTCTGTTTGGTTTCTGGCGACGTTTTCATCCCCGCCTCAACAAAATCCGCCAACTGCATCAGCATGACGCGCAACGCTTTAGGCATCTGCTCCAGTTCGATGGCATCCATCAGATTTTTTACGTATAGCCCTAATTCTGTATCACCTTCAATCACCAGGCGACGCTGGAAGAAAAGCGTATCCGGATCCTGCTTGCGGGCCACGATCATCAGGAGATCGCTGGCATCGGCGCTAAAACTCACATCCGCATCTGCATTCTGGCTGACGATAAGTTTATCGTTCTCAACAGAGGTATACCATTTGAGGTCAATGTCACGCACATGAATGCTCAGCCAGCGACCTTCGAGAAACTCCAGCTCCCCATCGGCCAGCGCCTGACTAAACTGCCAGCTCAGGACCTGCTCCAGAACCTGGCGCTTCAGCGCAAAGGGCGTCAGTTTAACCGGTACACTCATCAGAGAAGGACCTAAATGTACTAAGCGTGAACGCAGTTTATCCAACACGAGCTTTACTCCCTGTTTCAATAGTCCTGCTATTTTGCCATATCAAATAAACGACATAGCGGCATAAATCAACAATTCGCTACGAAATTGTTACCTCTTTATTGGTGTCACCAATACGACTTTAACTGCCTCAAATCAAAAATTGTCTCAGCAAGGTTAACTAAAATCCCTCTTCGTTAACATTTCTGCGCCCTACATGGCGCAACGTTCAGGATAAATTATGGAGCTGCTCTGCCCTGCCGGAAACCTCCCGGCGCTTAAGGCGGCCATCGAGAACGGCGCTGATGCTGTCTACATCGGGCTGAAAGATGATACCAACGCCCGTCATTTCGCCGGCCTTAATTTTACCGAGAAAAAATTGCAGGAAGCGGTGAGTTTCGTTCATCAACATCGCCGTAAGCTGCACATTGCGATTAACACCTTTGCGCACCCGGATGGTTACGCACGCTGGCAGCGTGCCGTTGATATGGCAGCGCAACTGGGTGCAGACGCGCTGATCCTCGCCGACCTCGCCATGCTTGAGTATGCCGCAGAGCGCTACCCGCATATTGAGCGCCATGTCTCTGTTCAGGCATCTGCAACCAATGAAGAGGCGATTAATTTCTACCATCGCAACTTTGACGTCGCCCGCGTGGTTCTGCCGCGCGTGCTGTCTATTCATCAGGTGAAGCAACTTGCTCGCGTCACACCAGTTCCCCTGGAAGTGTTCGCCTTTGGCAGCTTGTGCATTATGGCGGAAGGCCGTTGCTATCTTTCGTCTTACCTGACAGGCGAATCTCCTAATACCGTCGGTGCCTGCTCCCCTGCCCGTTTTGTGCGCTGGCAGCAGACCCCACAGGGTCTGGAATCTCGCCTGAACGAAGTGCTGATTGATCGCTACCAGGATGGCGAAAACGCCGGGTATCCAACGCTGTGTAAAGGGCGCTACCTGGTGGATGGCGAGCGCTACCATGCGCTGGAAGAACCCACCAGCCTCAACACGCTCGAACTGCTGCCGGAACTGCTGGCTGCCAATATTGCCTCGGTGAAAATCGAAGGTCGCCAGCGCAGCCCGGCTTACGTTAGCCAGGTGGCGAAAGTGTGGCGTCAGGCAATCGACCGCTGTATGGCCGACCCGCAAAACTACGTCCCGCAGGCCGCGTGGATGGAAACGCTCGGTTCAATGTCCGAAGGCACGCAGACCACGCTTGGCGCGTATCACCGTAAATGGCAGTGAGAAAAGCAATGAAATATTCATTAGGACCCGTGCTCTACTACTGGTCGAAAGAAACGCTGGAAGATTTTTACCAGCAGGCCGCCGCCAGTCATGCTGACGTTATCTATCTTGGCGAAGCGGTATGCAGCAAACGCCGTGCGACCAAAGTGGGCGACTGGCTGGATATGGCGAAGTCTCTCGCCGGTAGCGGTAAGCAGGTGGTGCTGTCGACGCTGGCGCTGGTGCAGGCTTCCTCTGAACTGGGAGAGCTGAAGCGCTATGTCGAAAACGGCGACTTCCTGTTGGAAGCCAGCGATCTCGGCGTGGTGAATATGTGCGCCGAGCGTAAGCTGCCGTTTGTCGCCGGGCACGCGCTCAACTGCTACAACGCCGTCACGCTGCGTATTCTGCTCAAGCAGGGCATGGTGCGCTGGTGTATGCCGGTTGAGCTGTCGCGCGACTGGCTGGTGAACCTGCTCAACCAGTGCGACGAACTGGGTATTCGCGACCAGTTTGAAACCGAAGTGCTGAGTTATGGGCATTTACCGCTGGCCTACTCTGCCCGCTGCTTTACCGCACGTTCCGAAGATAAGCCTAAAGACGAGTGCGAAACCTGCTGCATTAAATATCCCAACGGGCGTGATGTGCTGTCGCAGGAGAATCAGCAGGTCTTTGTGCTCAACGGGATCCAGACCATGAGCGGCTATGTCTACAACCTCGGTAACGAGCTGACATCCATGCAGGGGCTGGTTGATATTGTGCGCCTTTCCCCGCTGGGGACAGAGACATTCGCCATGCTTGACGCCTTCCGTGCCAATGAAAATGGCAGTGCTCCATTACCGCTTGCCGCCCACAGTGACTGCAACGGCTATTGGAAGCGACTGGCTGGTCTGGAGCTGCAGGCGTAAAAAAGCTCACTTTGTTAACAACGGTAATCAAATTTTAATGCAGTATTAAAAGATTAACCGGTAACAAAGTGAGCCGTTATGACTGACAAAACTATTCCGTTCTCGGTGCTGGATCTGGCGCCGATCCCTGAAGGTTCTTCGGCAAAAGAGGCCTTCACGCACTCGCTTGATCTCGCCCGACTGGCCGAAAAGCGCGGCTACCACCGCTACTGGCTGGCAGAACATCACAACATGGTCGGTATCGCCAGCGCGGCAACTTCAGTGCTGATTGGCTATCTGGCTGCCAATACCACCACGCTGCATCTCGGTTCCGGTGGCGTTATGCTGCCCAACCATTCGCCGCTGGTGATCGCCGAGCAGTTCGGTACCCTGAATACGCTGTATCCGGGACGCATCGATCTTGGGCTTGGCCGCGCGCCGGGGAGCGATCAGCCAACGATGCGTGCGCTGCGCCGCCATATGAGCGGTGATATCGATAACTTCCCACGCGACGTCGCTGAACTGGTGGACTGGTTCGACGCCCGCGATCCTAACCCCCATGTACGCCCGGTTCCCGGCTACGGCGAGCAGATCCCGGTCTGGTTATTAGGCTCCAGCCTGTACAGCGCACAGTTGGCGGCCCAGCTCGGCCTGCCGTTTGCCTTCGCCTCGCATTTTGCTCCGGATATGCTGCATCAGGCGCTGCATCTGTATCGCACCCAGTTCAAACCCTCAGCGCGGCTGGCAAAGCCGTATGCAATGGTGTGCATCAACATCATTGCCGCTGACAGCAATCGCGACGCCGAGTTTCTTTTCACCTCGATGCAGCAGGCGTTTATGAAACTGCGTCGTGGCGAAACGGGCCAGCTACCACCGCCGGTAGAGAATATGCATCAGCTGTGGTCCGCTTCAGAACAGTACGGCGTACAACAGGCGCTGAGCATGTCGCTGGTTGGTGATAAGGCAAAAGTGCGTCACGGTCTTGATGCCATTTTGCGTGAAACCCAGGCCGATGAAATTATGGTTAACGGCCAGATTTTTGATCATCAGGCACGTCTACATTCGTTTGATTTGGCGATGGATGTGAAGCAGGAATTGTTGGGGTAGCGCGGTTTGTGCCTGATGGCGGCTACGCCTTATCCGGCCTACACGGTACTGTAGGCCCGGTAAGCGTAGCGCTACCGGGCAACGGTTTTACTGATAGACCGGTAACAGATCCACGCTCGACAGAATATGGATAACCGCGTTGCCGATACCGAACACCAGGATCAGCGCAATCATCGGCTTACCGCCCCAGACACGGAATTTCGGGCTACCGAAACGCTCGCGGGATTTACGGGCCAGCAGCGCCGGAACAATGGCAGCCCATATGGTTGCTGCGAGTCCTGCATAGCCGATGGCGTACAGGAAACCGTTCGGCCATAGCAGGCCACCGATAATTGGCGGGACAAACGTCAGCAATGCCGTTTTGAAACGTCCCACTGCTGAGTCATCAAAGCCAAACAGATCCGCCAGATAGTCAAACAGACCGAGCGTAACGCCGAGGAATGAACTCGCCACCGCAAAGTTAGAGAACACCACCAGCAGCAGATCCAGACTGCGGCTGTTTAGTACGCCGCTCAGCGCCTGTACCAGCACATCAATGTTACCGCCCTGTTGCGCGATACCGATAAACTCTGGACGCGGAATGTTGCCCATCGTTCCCAGCAACCATACGGTATACAGCACCAGCGCCAGCAGCGTGCCGTACACCAGACACTTAACGATGGTCTTCGGATCTTTGCCGTAGTACTTCATCAGGCTCGGGACGTTGCCGTGATAGCCGAATGAAGCCAGACAAAACGGCAGCGTCATCAGCAGGTACGGCGTATACGAAGCGTTGCTCTGCGCCACGTTAAACAGTGTTGCGGGCTGCACGTGCCCCAGCAGACTGCCGAAGGTCAGGAAAAAGGTAATCACCTTTGCGCCCAGCACAATCGCCGTCATGCGGCTAACCGCTTTGGTGCTTAACCACACCACAAATGCCACCAGCAGCGCAAAGCCAAGACCTGCCGCGCGCGCCGGAACATTCAGCGACATCTCGGAGAAGGTGTGATGCAGAATCGACCCGCTCGCTGAGATATAGGCGTAAGTCAGGATATAGAGAACGAAGGCGATCGAGATGCCGTTCACTACGTTCCAACCTTTACCCAGCAGATCTTTCGTGATGGTGTCAAAACTGGAGCCAATGCGGTAATTGAGGTTAGCTTCAAGGATCATCAGCCCGGAGTGCAGCATGCAGAACCAGGTGAAGATCAGCGCCGCCATTGACCAGAAAAACCACGCCCCGGACATGACCACTGGCAGAGAAAACATCCCCGCGCCAATAATGGTGCCGCCGATAATCACCACGCCGCCGAGCAGCGAAGGTGACGTTTGGGTGGTGGTTAGTGTTGCCATTTAGCCATCTCTCCAGTCATTTATATTGTGACTACATCTCAATGTGCTGCACTGTACCAGTACACGAGTACAAATGAAATAAAAAAAGCCCCGATTGTTGAGATCGGGGCTGTATATATTACTTTACGCAGCGAAACTTATGCGTCACCGCCGAAACGACGACGACCAGCGGAGTCATCACGACGCGGTGCAGAAGAATCGTCACGACGCGGACCACGGTTGCCTTCACGACGTTCGCCGCTAAAACGACGACCATCGCCACGACCGCCTTCACGACGTTCACCGCTAAAGCCACGACCTTCACCGCGACCACCTTCACGACGCTCGCCGCTGAAACGGCCACCACCACGACGCTCACCACCGGTGTGCGGAACTGCATCGCCAACCAACTGCATGTTCATCGGCTTGTTCAGGATACGAGTACGGGTAAAGTGCTGCAGCACGTCGCCCGGCATACCTTTCGGCAGCTCGATGGTGGAGTGGGAAGCAAACAGCTTGATGTTACCGATGTAACGGCTGCTGATATCGCCTTCGTTAGCAATCGCGCCAACGATATGACGAACTTCAACACCGTCATCACGGCCCACTTCAATGCGGTACAGCTGCATGTCACCAACGTCACGACGTTCACGACGCGGACGATCTTCACCACCACGGTCATTACGGTCACGAGGGCCACGATCGTTACGATCGCGCGGACCACGGTCATCACGATCGCGGAATTCGCGTTTCGGACGCATTGGTGCATCTGGCGGCAGGATCAGCGGACGTTCGCCCTGAGCCATTTTCAGCAGTGCGGCTGCCAGCGTTTCGATATCCAGCTCTTCTTCCGGCTGCATTTTCGCCAGCAGAGCACGGTACTGATCCAGATCGCTGCTTTCCAGCTGCTGCTGTACTTTAGCGGCGAATTTTTCCAGACGGCGTTTGCCCAGCAGTTCTGCGTTCGGCAGTTCTACTTCCGGAATCGTCAGCTTCATGGTGCGTTCGATGTTACGCAGCAGACGACGCTCACGGTTCTCAACGAACAGCAGCGCACGGCCAGCACGACCCGCACGACCGGTACGGCCGATACGGTGAACGTAAGACTCGGAATCCATCGGGATGTCGTAGTTAACAACCAGGCTGATACGCTCAACGTCCAGGCCACGGGCCGCAACGTCGGTAGCAATCAGGATATCCAGGCGGCCATCTTTCAGACGTTCCAGAGTCTGCTCACGCAGGGACTGGTTCATGTCGCCGTTCAGTGCAGCGCTGCTATAACCGCTACGCTCCAGCGCTTCTGCCACTTCCAGAGTCGCATTTTTGGTACGAACGAAGATAATCGCCGCATCAAAATCTTCTGCTTCCAGGAAACGCACCAGCGCTTCATTTTTACGCATGCCCCACACAGTCCAGTAGCTCTGGCTGATGTCAGGACGCGTGGTAACGCTGGACTGAATGCGTACTTCCTGCGGCTCTTTCATAAAGCGACGGGTAATACGACGAATCGCTTCCGGCATGGTTGCAGAGAACAGAGCGGTCTGATGACCTTCCGGGATCTGCGCCATGATGGTTTCAACGTCTTCGATGAAGCCCATACGCAGCATTTCGTCAGCTTCGTCCAGTACCAGACCGCTCAGTTTGGAGAGGTCCAGAGTACCGCGCTTCAGGTGATCCAGCAGACGGCCCGGCGTACCGACGACGATCTGTGGTCCCTGACGCAGGGCACGTAATTGCACGTCATAACGCTGGCCGCCGTACAGGGCAACCACATTCACGCCGCGCATGTGTTTAGAGAAATCCGTCATGGCTTCTGCTACCTGAACCGCCAGTTCGCGGGTCGGTGCCAGCACCAGAATCTGAGGTGCCTTCAGCTCAGGATCAAGATTGTTGAGCAGCGGTAAAGAGAACGCTGCAGTTTTGCCGCTACCTGTCTGGGCCATACCCAGAACATCGCGGCCGCCCAGCAGATGCGGAATGCACTCTGCCTGGATTGGAGATGGTTTTTCGTAACCCAGATCGTTAAGGGCTTCAAGGATAGGAGCCTTCAGGCCCAGATCTGCAAAAGTGGTTTCGAATTCAGCCATGTAGTACGTGTGCCTCAAAATTAATGGCGGCCAGTCTACATAACTCATCATGAAATTGATCTGCAATTTTCATTGAAAAGTGTGAACCGGCTCAAAGTAGGTGTATTAACGAACAACAACGCCCTCACCCGTGAAGGTGATGGCAATCAAAAAAGATTACGGGCTGATGTGTACGTCAGCTATTGCTGGTCCGATTCTGCCAGGTCATCTTGGTCCTGGCCCAGGAGCGATAATTCCAACAATGCGTATCGGTGCTCAACAAAGTTATGAACGTTGTTAGCCACCGCCAGTTTGAACAATGCCGTAGCGTTGTCCAAATCCCCCAGACTTAGGTAGTACTTACCTAAATAGAAGTTGGTTTCACTGAGATGCTCAGCGAGCGAGGTGTTATCCGTTGCGTCCGCCTTCAGGCGTTCCATCAGCGTTGCTTCGCTAATGTTGCCCAGGTAGAACTCGACAATGTTCCATCCCCATTGCTCTTTATCCGATTTCTCAAAGCGTTGCTTCAACGCTTCTTTAGCCTGCTTCTCATCGAGCTTCTGCTCGGCGAGATAAAGCCACAGACTACGGAAAGGATCATTGGGATCGTCTTGATAAAACGCTAGCAGATCATCTTGCGCTAACTTGTCGCGACCGCCGTAATACAATGCGATACCGCGATTTAAGTGCGCGTAGTTGTAAGTTGGATCAAGCTCAAGTACAGAATCAAACGCTTCATAGGCAGCATCAAAATTGCCTGCCTGCGTTAAATATATACCTAAGTAATTGAATACTTCAGGCATATCTGGTCGGATTGCCAGCGCTTGTGAAAAATCATTTCGCGCCAGTGCCCTCAGACCGAGACTATCATACAACACTCCGCGCTCATATAAAAGCTGTGCGCGTTCGTCATCGGTTAAAGCCCGACTGGCAAGAATTTGTTCCATACGTGCCAGAATCACTTCCTGCTGCAAAGTCGGTTGCAATGGTACTGCGAGGACTTCACTCTTTCGCCAGGCGGAATTACTGCATCCAGCCAGCGTGAGTGCTGTCGCAACGAAACACCAGCGCAAAAAAGGCTTCATTTCCCACTCCCGAAGACAACGATTGAATGAACGTCCAGGTTCCCCGGTTGCTAACAAGGCATCCTGCCGGGTTAAAGGCCCTCCGCTTTCACGGAGGGCAATGGCAACCTTACTCGCCCTGGCTTGCCGGAGCTTCCGGTTCGCCTGCAGGCTGAGACTGCTCAGTTGCTTCTTTAATGCTCAGACGTACACGGCCCTGGCGATCAACTTCCAGAACTTTGACCGGTACTTCCTGGCCCATCTGCAGGTAGTCGGTCACTTTCTCAACGCGCTTATCAGCGATCTGAGAGATGTGTACCAGACCTTCTTTACCGCCACCGATGGCAACGAATGCGCCAAAGTCAACGATACGGGTCACTTTACCATTGTAGATACGGCCTACTTCGATCTCTGCGGTGATCTCTTCGATACGACGGATAGCATATTTCGCTTTTTCGCCGTCGGTCGCAGCAATCTTCACGGTACCATCATCTTCGATTTCAATGGTGGTGCCGGTTTCTTCGGTCAGAGCACGGATAACAGAACCGCCTTTACCGATAACGTCTTTGATCTTGTCCGGGCTGATCTTGATGGTGTGGATACGCGGAGCAAATTCAGAGATATCGCCACGCGGTGCGTTGATCGCTTGTTCCATCACACCCAGGATGTGCAGACGCGCACCTTTAGCCTGGTTCAGAGCAACCTGCATGATCTCTTTGGTGATACCTTCAATTTTGATATCCATCTGCAGTGCAGAGATACCGTCGCGGGAACCCGCCACTTTGAAGTCCATATCGCCCAGGTGGTCTTCGTCGCCCAGGATGTCAGACAGAACAACAAAGTTGTCGCCTTCTTTCACCAGACCCATCGCGATACCCGCAACGGCGGCTTTGATCGGCACGCCTGCGTCCATCAGCGCCAGGGAAGCACCACATACGGAAGCCATGGAAGAAGAACCGTTAGATTCGGTGATTTCAGAAACCACACGCACGGTGTACGGGAATTTATCCAGTTCCGGCATTACTGCCAGTACGCCACGTTTCGCCAGACGGCCGTGACCAATCTCACGACGCTTCGGAGAACCGACCATACCGGTTTCACCTACGCAGTACGGAGGGAAGTTGTAGTGGAACAGGAAGTTGTCAGTGCGCTCGCCCATCAGTTCGTCAAGGTTCTGCGCATCACGAGTGGTGCCCAGGGTCGCAGTAACCAGCGCCTGAGTTTCGCCACGGGTGAACAGTGCGGAGCCGTGGGTACGCGGCAGAACGCCAGTACGCACGTCCAGACCACGGATCATGTCTTTTTCACGGCCATCGATGCGCGGCTCGCCTGCCAGTACGCGGCTACGAACAACGTTTTTCTCGATAGCGTGCAGAATTTCACCCAGTTCGTTAGCGTCCAGGGTTTCGTCTTCAGCCACCAGAGTCGCGATGGTTTCAGATTTGATTACGTCAACCTGAGCATAACGCTCTTGTTTGTCAGTGATGCGGTAAGCATCGCTCAGGCGAGCTTCTGCCAGTGCGGCAACGCGTGCGTTCAGCGCTTCGTTGACGGCTTCTGGCTGCCAGTCCCAACGCGGTTTGCCAGCTTCTTTCGCCAGCTCGTTGATAGCCTGAATCACAACCTGCTGCTGTTCGTGACCGAACACAACAGCACCCAGCATCTGATCTTCGCTCAGCAGTTCTGCTTCGGATTCAACCATCAGTACGGCTGCTTCAGTACCCGCAACAACCAGGTCCAGCTTGCTTTCTTTCAGTTCGTCCTGAGTCGGGTTCAGTACGTACTGGTCATTGATGTAACCAACACGTGCAGCACCGATCGGGCCGTTGAATGGAATACCAGACAGAGTCAGCGCAGCAGATGCACCAATCATTGCCACGATGTCCGGGTTAACCTGCGGGTTAACGGAAACAACGGTCGCGATAACCTGAACTTCGTTAACGAAGCCTTCCGGGAACAGCGGGCGAACCGGGCGGTCAATCAGACGCGCGATCAGGGTTTCGCCTTCGCTCGGACGGCCTTCACGACGGAAGAAGCTACCCGGGATACGGCCAGCAGCGTAGGTACGCTCCTGATAGTTAACGGTCAGCGGGAAAAAGTCCTGGCCCGGTTTCGCTTTTTTCTGGCCAACAACGGTAACGAATACCGCGGTGTCATCCATGCTAACCATAACAGCGGCAGTCGCCTGACGCGCCATCATGCCGGTTTCCAGCGTAACGGTATGCTGACCGTACTGGAATTTACGAACGATCGGATTAAGCAAAATAATATCCTTTCTCTATTTTTTTGACGGCACATTTTGCGCCATCGTTAATACCCGATCTTCTGCGCATCCTCGCGACTAATGACAACCCTAACCCATAAGCATGAGTAAAGCCTCTCATTAGCCGCGCGAACCTCTGCAACGGAAGATCATTCATAGCAACAATACATTAGTTTCCAGCGAATTGCTGCCATCTGCTGGAAAAAAGGGGCCATGAAGGCCCCCTCTTTCTGAAACTCGAAAGAATTAGCGACGCAGACCCAGACGCTCGATCAGCGCGGTGTAACGTGCAACATCTTTACGTTTCAGGTAGTCGAGCAGTTTACGACGCTGAGAAACCATGCGCAGCAGACCACGACGGCTGTGGTGATCTTTTTTGTGCTCTGCAAAGTGGCCCTGCAGGTGGTTAATCTGTGCAGTCAACAGTGCAACCTGAACATCGGTAGAACCGGTGTCGTTTGCATCACGACCAAACTCAGAAACGATTTTAGCGGTAGCTTCAGTACTTAGAGACATTTTAAAACTCCAAAGTGTTAAGAATGAAAGGATGCCGATCTCTAATTCAGCTATCCCAGTGTATACACTTTATCCTTCAAACTGACTCTGCGTTGGCTGCGTCCGCTCACCTCAGTCACTTACCTAAGTAAGCTCCTGAGGATTCTCAGACTTGCCGCCTTGATGCAGCTCGAATGATTTTGTGTATACGTCGCGTAGATTGTTAAACAATTTACGCGACGTTAAGCGGCAGTATTCTACTCGCAGCGCCCTTTTATCGCAAGACAGAGAGCGCTATGCAGGATACTCAACCACCAGGCGACGGGGGGCGACACGACCTTCATCGTCCATCTCCCCCATGCCGATAAACTTGCCGTCATCGCCTTCCGTCACGCGGACCAGCCCTTCCAGCGGCGCACCTGACGTCCGTACCGGGTTACCATTTTTAAAGTAAACCGAGGATGTTAAAGGCAAATTAACAACAGGATAGTCCGATGCTGGACTGTCCATTGGCATCAGCAAAGGATCAAGCAGCTGTGCCGCCGGAATGTTCTGCTGCTCGGCCTGTTCAACCAGCTCACGCAGATGTTCCAGCGTCACCATTCGATCCACCGGATACTTGCTGACCGTCAAACGACGCAGATACGTGACGTGCGCGCCGCAGCCCAACTTCTCACCCAGATCGTCAACAATGGTGCGAATATAGGTGCCTTTGGAACAGTGAACTTCCAGCTCCAGTTCGTTACCTTCGTGACGGATAAACAGCAGCTCATAGACGGTAATCGGTCGCGCTTCACGCGGCACTTCAATACCCTGACGCGCATATTCGTACAGCTTCTTACCCTGATACTTCAGCGCCGAATACATTGACGGGATCTGCTCGATATCGCCGCGGAAAGTTTCCAGCGCGCTAGCCAGTTGTTCTGCGGTGAAGGTTACCGGACGCTCCTGCACGATTTGCCCATCGGCATCGGAAGTGTCTGTACGCTGGCCCAGACGGGCAACCACACGATAGCGTTTGTCAGAATCCAGCAAATACTGTGAAAACTTAGTCGCTTCACCGAGGCAGATAGGCAGCATGCCTGTCGCCAGCGGATCCAGTGCGCCGGTATGTCCTGCGCGATTGGCATTGTAGATGCGTTTTACTTTTTGCAGTACATCATTGCTGGACATGCCCTGCGGCTTATCCAGCAGCAGGACACCGTGAATGTCGCGACCACGACGACGAGGACGACTCATCAGTCCTCCTTGCTGTCGTCCGCTGGGTTCACACGACGCTCATCGTCATGTTTCACCACGCTGGTCACCAGGTTGGACATGCGCATCCCTTCAACCAACGAGTTGTCGTAGAAGAAGGTCAGCTCAGGCACGATACGCAGACGCATGGCTTTACCCAGCAGAGAACGGATAAAACCAGAGGCTTCCTGCAGTGCCTTGATGCCGTTTTTCACAGCAGCTTCGTCCTGATCGTTGAGGAAAGTCACGAATACTTTGGCATATGCCAGATCACGAGACATCTCAACACCCGATACGGTGGTCATCATGCCAACACGCGGATCTTTGATTTCGCGTTGCAGGATAAGTGCGATCTCTTTCTGCATCTCTTGCGCGACACGCTGCGGGCGACCAAATTCTTTCGCCATAATAAATTCTCCAGAATAAAGACAAAAAAGGGGCTATCAGCCCCTTTTTAAATTTCTTGCCGGGTGGCGCTTCGCTTACCCGGCCTACACCTAATCATCTTCTAAGGATTTTGGGCTGCAAATTGCGGCCCAAAAGACGACGAAGATTAAGCGATAGTACGTTGGATTTCGATAATCTCGAACACTTCGATCATATCGCCAACGCGAACGTCGTTGTAGTTCTTAACGCCGATACCACATTCCATGCCGTTACGGACTTCGTTAACGTCATCTTTGAAGCGACGCAGGGATTCCAGCTCGCCTTCATAGATAACCACGTTGTCGCGCAGAACGCGGATTGGGTTGTGACGTTTAATCGTGCCTTCGGTAACCATACAGCCTGCGATAGCGCCGAATTTCGGTGATTTGAACACATCACGAACTTCAGCCAGACCAATGATCTGCTGTTTCAGCTCCGGAGACAGCATGCCGCTCATCGCTGCTTTCACTTCGTCGATCAGATGATAAATGACGGAGTAGTAACGCAGATCCAGGCTTTCAGATTCGATAACTTTACGTGCAGAGGCATCAGCACGGACGTTGAAGCCAACCAGAATCGCGTTGGATGCCGCAGCCAGGGTCGCGTCGGTTTCGGTGATACCACCTACGCCAGAACCGATGATCTTCACTTTGACTTCGTCGGTAGACAGTTTCAGTAAAGAGTCGGAAATCGCTTCTACAGAACCCTGAACGTCAGCCTTCAGGACGACGTTCACTTCGTGAACTTCGCCTTCGGTCATGTTAGCGAACATGTTCTCGAGTTTAGATTTCTGCTGACGAGCCAGTTTAACTTCACGGAATTTGCCCTGACGATACAGTGCAACTTCACGGGCTTTCTTCTCGTCACGAACGACAGTAACTTCGTCACCTGCAGCCGGAACACCGGACAGACCGAGGATTTCCACCGGAATGGATGGACCTGCTTCCAGTACTTCCTGACCCAGTTCGTTACGCATAGCACGAACGCGACCGTATTCGAAGCCACACAGTACGATGTCGCCTTTGTGCAGCGTACCTTCACGCACCAGTACGGTAGCAACCGGACCACGACCTTTATCCAGGAAGGATTCGATAACCGCACCGCTCGCCATACCTTTACGCACAGCTTTCAGTTCCAGTACTTCGGCCTGCAGCAGGATAGCGTCCAGCAGCTCGTCGATACCGGTACCCGCTTTCGCAGAAACGTGAACGAATTGGCTCTCGCCGCCCCACTCTTCCGGCATGATGCCGTACTGGGACAGTTCGTTTTTAACGCGATCCGGATCCGCTTCCGGCTTATCGATTTTGTTGACTGCAACCACCACCGGTACACCCGCCGCTTTCGCGTGCTGGATAGCTTCGATGGTCTGCGGCATCACGCCGTCGTCTGCTGCAACAACCAGAACAACGATATCCGTTGCCTGAGCACCACGAGCACGCATGGAGGTAAACGCGGCGTGACCCGGGGTATCCAGGAAGGTGATCATACCGTTGTCAGTTTCAACGTGGTACGCACCGATGTGCTGAGTAATGCCGCCTGCTTCGCCAGAGGCCACTTTCGTAGAACGAATGTAGTCCAGCAGAGAGGTTTTACCGTGGTCAACGTGACCCATGATGGTCACAACTGGTGCGCGCGGTTCAGCCGCAGCACCGGTGTCACGGTCGCTCATTACCGCTTCTTCCAGCTCGTTTTCACGACGCAGGATAACTTTGTGGCCCATCTCTTCGGCAACCAGCTGTGCGGTTTCCTGGTCGATGACCTGGTTAATGGTAGCCATTGCGCCCAGTTTCATCATCGCTTTGATGACCTGAGAGCCTTTAACTGCCATTTTGTTCGCCAGATCGCCAACGGTGATGGTTTCGCCGATCACAACGTCACGGTTAACGGCCTGAGCTGGCTTCTGGAAGCCCTGCTGCAGAGCGGAACCTTTACGCTGCTTACCGCCTTTACCGCCGCGAACCGCTGCACGTGCTTCCTCACGGTCAGCTTTAGATTCAGCGTGTTTGTTGCCTTTCTTCGCCGGACGCGCTGCTTTAGTGCTGCGAGTACGACCACGACCGCCTTCGACTTCACGATCGTTCTCGTCTTCAGCCTGGCGAGCATGCTGAGAAGTGGTGACGTGATAATCGCTGGTGTCTTCGACAGGTTCAACGTTATTCACACCATTTTTCTCGTTTTCTTCCGCCATACGGCGAGCTTCTTCCGCTACGCGGCGCGCTTCTTCTTCAAGCTTGCGACGTGCTTCTTCTTCCGCTTTACGCTTCAGTTCTGCGGCTTCATTTTCACGGCGGGCTTTTTCGGCCTGGGCGGTTTTAGTCATATCGTCGGTCTGTTGATTGCTCACTTTGTCTTTTTCCGCAGCTTCACGTTTCGCTTTATCAGCGGCTTCACGCTTAGCTTGTTCTGCGGCCTCACGTTCGGCTTTTTGTTGCGCCTCGCGTTTGGCAGCTTCTTCTGCCTCACGACGGGCTTGCTCTTCCGCTTCACGCTGCGCCTGCTCTTCCGCGGCAAGGCGTTCAGCCTCTTGCGGATCGCGTTTCACAAAGGTGCGTGTCTTGCGGACTTCGATTTGTACCGATTTGCTTTTTCCACCGGTACCTGGAATATTGAGAGTACTGCGCGTTTTACGCTGCAATGTCAACTTATCCGGCGCTGAGCCGTTTTCACGGTTCAAATGCGCCAGTAAGGTTTGTTTCTCTTGTGCGGACACAGAGTCGTCAGCAGACTTCGGGATACCGGCATCAGCAAATTGCTGTACCAGGCGATCCACGGAAGTCTGTATCTCTGCAGCCAGCGTTTTTACGGTTACATCTGTCATACTGTTCCTTCCTGCTACAGTTTATTACGCTTCGTCGCCGAACCAGCAAATATTACGGGCAGCCATAATCAGCTCACCGGCTTTTTCGTCGGTCAACCCTTCGATATCAGCCAGATCATCAATGCCCTGTTCAGCGAGATCTTCCAGCGTACAAACACCACGGGCCGCCAGTTTGAAGGCCATCTCACGATCCAATCCTTCCAGATTCAGCAGATCGTCAGCCGGTTTGTTATCACCGAGGCTTTCTTCCTGGGCCAGTGCCAGAGTGGTCAGTGCGTTTTTAGCACGCTCGCGCAGCGCTTCAACGGTCTGTTCATCCAGGCCGTCAATTTCCAGCAGCTCTTTCATTGGCACGTAGGCCAGTTCTTCCAGCGTCGCAAAACCTTCTTCCACCAGAACGGTCGCGAAATCTTCATCGATATCGAGATATTTGGTGAAGGTATCGATGGCTGCATGTGCTTCAGCCTGATGCTTCGCCTGCAGGTCATCAACGGTCATCACGTTGAGTTCCCAACCGCTCAGTTGTGAAGCCAGGCGGACGTTCTGACCATTACGTCCAATCGCCTGAGCCAGGTTACCGGCTTCAACCGCGATATCCATGGTGTGCTTGTCTTCATCCACCACGATAGAAGCAACGTCTGCTGGCGCCATTGCGTTAATCACGAACTGTGCCGGGTTATCATCCCACAGGACGATATCGATACGCTCGCCGCCCAGTTCGGTAGAAACCGCCTGAACGCGCGCACCGCGCATACCAACACAGGCGCCGACCGGATCAATACGCTTGTCGTTGGTCTTAACGGCGATTTTCGCACGCGATCCCGGATCACGGGCAGCCGCTTTAATTTCGATAACTTCTTCGCCAATTTCCGGTACTTCAATGCGGAACAGCTCAATCAGCATTTCCGGTTTGGAACGGGTTACAAACAGCTGCGCACCGCGCGCTTCCGGGCGTACAGAGTACAGAACACCACGAATACGGTCACCTGGGCGGAAGTTTTCACGCGGGAGCATGTCTTCACGCAGGATAACAGCTTCAGCATTGCTGCCCAGATCCAGAGAAATGTTGTCGCGGTTTACTTTCTTTACCACACCGGTGACGATTTCGCCTTCGTGTTCGCGGAACTGATCGACAACCATTGCGCGTTCAGCTTCACGTACTTTCTGTACGATAACCTGTTTCGCGGTCTGGGTGGTGATACGGTCAAAGGTGACAGATTCAATCTGATCTTCAACATATTCGCCCACGTTCAGACTTTCGTCTTCGAAGCGTGCCGCTTCCAGCGTAATTTCTTTGGTCGGCTGAGTAACTTCTTCTACGATTACCCAACGACGGAAGGTATCGAAATCACCGCTTTTACGATCGATTTCTACGCGAACGTCGATCTCTTGCTCATATTTTTTCTTTGTTGCTGTAGCCAGCGCACTTTCCAGTGCTTCAAAAATTTTCTCGCGTGGCAGCGCTTTTTCGTTGGATACGGCTTCAACAACAGCCAAAATTTCTTTGTTCATCGCGGGCTTTTCACCTCAATCCAGACTGTTAAAAGTGGGGAACCAGGTTCGCCTTCTGGATATTACTCAGCGCGAACACTTCATCTTTGCCTTCGACTGTGACCGTGATCATCTCACCGTCCACCGCTTTGATAACGCCCTGCCATTTACGACGGTTTTGTACCGCCATACGAAGAACCAGCGTGACTTCTTCACCCAGGAAACGCACGTAGTGTTCAGCTGTGAACAGAGGACGGTCGAGACCCGGAGAGGAGACTTCCAGGTTATAGGCAACGGTGATTGGGTCTTCGACATCCATCACGGCGCTTACCTGATGGCTCACATCAGCACAATCATCAACATTGATGCCATCTTCACTATCAATATAGATGCGCAGTGTGGATGTGCGACCACGAATAAATTCGATGCCGACCAGTTCGTAGCCCAGGGCTTCAACTGGCGCTGTAATCATCTCTGTTAATTTTTGCTCTAATGTGGACAAGCCCACCCCCAAGACATAAAAAAAGGGCCTAAAGCCCAGTTATTCTGTAGTCAGATAACAAAAAACCCCGATAAATCGGGGCTTTAGATAACTGAACCCTATAACCGCACCTGCGGTTCGGAGAACCTTCCGAAAGAATTTTTTTCAAATCCAGCTACGAAGGCCTAAGTCTTCACAGTATATTTGAAAAAGAACTCTAAGGGAAAGTGGTTGCGGGGGCCGGATTTGAACCGACGACCTTCGGGTTATGAGCCCGACGAGCTACCAGGCTGCTCCACCCCGCGCCTGAAACGTGGCAAATTTTACTCGTTTTGGGTAAAAAATGCAAATACTGCTGGGATTTGGTACCGAGGACGGGACGTAAAATCTGTGCACAGTATATTGATTCAATATGTGTTATGTCAACCTTGTTACGACTATGCAAATCAATGAATGCTGCCCAGCACTAGCCCAGCAAGATAAATATGCCACCCACGCCGTTATTTAACGAAATTATCACTAAACTCTTCCTGTCATCCAGAAAAGATGATTAAATGAAAACTCATTTATTTTGCATAAAAATGCAATTAGCATAATAAGCGACCTCTTCACCAGTCTATCAAGCAGGGTTTTATTTTATGACGACGATTCTCAAGCATCTCCCGGTAGGTCAACGTATTGGTATCGCTTTTTCCGGCGGCCTGGACACCAGTGCAGCACTGCTGTGGATGCGACAAAAAGGGGCTGTCCCATATGCATATACTGCGAATTTGGGCCAGCCGGATGAGGATGACTATGACGCCATTCCTCGCCGTGCAATGGAATATGGTGCTGAGAATGCTCGCCTGGTAGATTGCCGTAAGCAGCTCGTTGCCGAAGGGATCGCTGCCATTCAGTGCGGTGCATTCCACAACACCACTGGCGGACTGACCTACTTCAATACCACCCCGCTGGGCCGTGCCGTGACCGGCACCATGCTGGTTGCCGCCATGAAAGAAGATGGCGTAAATATCTGGGGTGACGGTAGCACCTATAAAGGTAACGATATTGAACGTTTCTATCGTTACGGTCTGCTGACCAACGCCGAACTGCAGATTTATAAACCATGGCTGGATACCGATTTTATCGATGAACTCGGCGGTCGCCATGAGATGTCCGAATTTATGATTGCCTGTGGTTTCGACTACAAGATGTCCGTTGAGAAAGCGTACTCAACAGACTCCAATATGCTCGGGGCGACCCACGAAGCAAAAGATCTGGAATTCCTGAACTCAAGCGTCAAAATCGTCAACCCAATTATGGGCGTGAAGTTCTGGGATGAGAGCGTGAAGATCCCGGCAGAAGAAGTGACCGTGCGTTTTGAACAGGGTCATCCGGTTGCACTGAACGGTAAAACCTTCAGCGACGACGTTGAGATGATGCTGGAAGCCAACCGTATCGGCGGCCGTCACGGTCTGGGTATGAGCGATCAGATTGAAAACCGTATTATTGAAGCGAAGAGCCGTGGCATTTATGAAGCCCCGGGGATGGCGTTGCTGCATATCGCCTACGAGCGTCTGCTGACCGGCATTCACAACGAAGACACCATCGAGCAGTATCACGCACATGGTCGCCAGCTTGGTCGTCTGCTGTATCAGGGTCGCTGGTTCGACTCTCAGGCGCTGATGCTGCGTGACGGTCTGCAGCGTTGGGTTGCCAGCCAGATTACCGGTGAAGTGACGCTGGAACTGCGCCGTGGTAATGACTACTCGATCCTCAACACCGTATCTGACAATCTGACTTATAAACCAGAACGTCTGACGATGGAAAAAGGCGATTCCGTATTCTCTCCGGACGACCGTATCGGTCAGTTAACCATGCGTAATCTGGATATCACCGATACCCGCGAGAAGCTGTTCGGCTATGCGCAGTCTGGTCTGCTGACCGCTTCTTCCACAACCGGCCTGCCGCAGGTTGAGAATCTGGAAAATAAGGCGAAGTAAAGATACCCCATCTTAAGGCCGCGAAAGCGGCCTTTTTTATGTGCGGAATGTAGGCCTGATAAGCGTAGCGCCATCAGGCGTTGTAATAATGTCGGATGACGGCGTAAACGCCTTATCCGACCTACTGGGCCGCAGAGCTACAGGACAGCCACAAATAACAGACGAAAAAAAAGACGCTTTGCAGCGTCTTTTTTTTGGAATTTGGTACCGAGGATGGGACTCGAACCCACAAGCCCGTTAGGGCACTACCACCTCAAGGTAGCGTGTCTACCAATTCCACCACCTCGGTACAGAATACTTAGCGTGGGATATCGCTGGTCGGCTGAGCCGGAGCAGCTGGCTGAGTTTGCTCGGTTTTCGCCGGTGCACTCAGATTTTCCCACTCACTTCCTTTATTGGTCTTATTGCTGTTCATGTTACCCAGCACCAGACTGATGATGAAGAACAAGGTTCCCAATACAGCTGTCATACGGGTCATGAAGTTACCAGAACCACTTGAACCAAACAGAGTACCAGAAGCGCCTGCGCCAAAAGAGGCTCCCATATCAGCGCCTTTGCCTTGCTGCAGCATGATCAAGCCTACCAGGCCAATTGCCACAATAAGGAAAACTACTAAAAGAGCTTCGTGCATAATCAACCTGTTCCTTGCGGAGTTGCCGCGTACAATGCTTCGACCATTAAAGCGGGAATATTTACTGTTTCCCACTGAAGCGGGTGTGAATACTAACCAAAGCGAATAACCTTCGCAAGGGCAATTTGTTAGCATTGTATCAACTGCGGAAAAAATCGCCATATCAATCAAAAACGCAGCAACTTCTCCCAGCATCTCTGCATGACGGCGCGTTGATCGTCAAGATTCGCCCATACCACAACGGGGATTTCACAAATCAGATCTGCATTTTGTGGCCAGCAGTGAATAATTTGCTGATTCACCAACTCTTCCGCCACCATCGATTCAGGTAACCAGGCCATTCCCATATGGCGCAACACCATTTCTCGTATCGTTTCGCTTAAACCACTCTCAAACACTTTTTTCAACCGTGGTCGCACTCGTTGTTCTGCAAGATCAATAATACGTCTGACAAAGGTATAGTCGCTGTAACATAGCCAAGGGATCGGGGTATGCGGATCGTCAAGCGTATCCACCAACTGTGCAGAAATCACAGGAATAAATCGCTCATACCGCCATAGTGAACGTTTTAACCCTCCGGCAATCTCCAGCCCTGGTTGTGAAGAGGGCAAATCGTAAGTCACCAGCATATCAATTTGCCGGTTTATCAGGGCATTGAAGTGGTTGTCTATCCCCTGGATACTGGCGTTTACCGTAAAGTTTAACTGCGGCTCACTCTGTCGCAGGTAGTTGATCATATCCGGCAGGATATTCACCGACAGCGTATGCAGGCTGACCATCACCAGCGTGTTATCCGTTGCTGGCGTCATCGCCGACAGCTCATGGCGTGCCTCTGTTAACGTACTGAGGACGTGCCGGGCATAAGGTTCAAAGCGTTCACCATAGCGCGTCAGCGTGACGGGGGTCGTTGTCCGATCAAACAAAGGCACGCCCAGCACCTCTTCCAGCGCTTTTATACGCCGACTCAGCGCAGGTTGAGTAATATGCCGCTGCGCAGCGGCCTGAGAGTAGTTTCCATGCTGGCTCAAGGCCAGAAAATCTTCCAGCCACTTACAATCCACGTTGTGCTCTCCGCCATGCCATAACCGCATCCTCCAATAACAAATCGGTAATAGTCATAGTTATAGTAATGGCTTTATGGTGGGCATCATAACAACAATATTCCGTTTCACCTGCCGACTCTCACCTTCGACGTTTGACAGGACCGCTATGTTTACTTTATTGACCAATGCCCGTGTTTTTTCTCCTGAGGATTTAGGCCTCTGCTCCCTGCTCATTCATGCCGACCGAATTGTGGCGGTAGAAAAAGATATTTCATTGTTTGATGGCGTCAACGAGGTCATCGATTGTCGGGGTAAATGGGTTATCCCTGGCATCATCGATCAGCATGTTCATCTTACCGGTGGCGGTGGCGAAGCCGGATTTGCCAGTCGGACACCCGCCGTCAAGCTGCGCGATCTGATTCAAGCGGGTATTACCACGGTGGTTGGCGTGTTAGGCACCGATGCTATTTCTCGTTCGCCCAAAGACCTCTACGCTAAAATGCAGTCTCTCAACCTTGAGGGATTACGCGCGTTTATGCATACGGGAGCCTACGCCGTTCCCAGCCCAACCATTACGCGATCCATCCGCGATGATATGGCCTTTATTCCGGCAATTCTTGGTGTAAAAATCGCCCTCGCCGATCACCGCGGTTCTTACCCCTCTTTCCAGGAGTTGCTGAGGATAGTGAGCGATATTCGCGTCGCTTCCCTGCTGGCAGGGAAAAAAGGCTTGCTGCATGTGCACCTGGGGAATCTGCCGGAAGGGATGTCGCAACTTATTGAGTTGTGTGATGCGGGTATTCCGATTCACCATATTTCACCGACCCATGTTACAAGAACAGAGCCCTTGTTCGAACAGGCTATTGCTTTCGCCCATCGCGGCGGCCATATCGATGTTACGTCCGGTGGCAGTCGTTTTATGCCTCAGGAGCAAGCGATTCTCCACGCACTCGAAGCACAGGTTCCGACGGAGCGCATCACGATCAGTTCTGACGGCAATGGCAGCGTTCCGCGCTTTAACGCTCAGGGTATCGTTGAAGGTTTAAGCGCGGCGCCGGTCGCAGGCAATCTTAACCTACTTCCTCGCCTGATTGATGTCGGTATTCCGGTGCCGCAGGCCATCGCAATGTTGACGGCAAACGTTGCACGCTCGCTGGGTATTTCCGGGGGCATGCTCTGCGCCGGAGAACGTGCCGATATCTGTGTACTCAATGATGACCTCTCGCTGGCCCATCTGTTTGCCGCGGGTAAACCGTTGCTGCGGGATGGAGAGTGCCTGGTTACCGGCAACTTCGAGTAAGGGGGCAAGAATGTCATTACTACTGGCGCTAATCGCCATCATTTTTGCCGGACGTCTGATCCTCAAAAAATATCACCCCCAGTCGGTACTGTTATTGACCGGGATTGTGCTGTTGCTTATCGCGCATTTTAGCGGAATGACCTCACTCAGTGGCCTGGTGAAAAAGAGCACCGGATTCGGCCCCTTTGACGCCTTTGAGTTTATTCGCGATACCCTGAGCGTGCGTCTCGGCGGCCTCGGGCTGCAAATTATGCTGATTGGTGGTTTCGCCACGTACATGTCAGCCATTGGCGCAAGCCAGGTACTGGTTCGGGTAACATCTCGTCCTTTACAACGGCTGAACTCGCCTTATCTGCTGCTGGGACTGGCACTGCTATTAGGCCAATTCCTGTCGCTGTTTATCAGCAGCGCCACCGGATTGGGTCTGCTGTTGATGGCGACGCTTTACCCATTGCTTACCCGTCTTGGCTGTAGCCGCGCCGCAGTTGCCGCAGTTATCGCCAGTACCTGTGCGGTTGAGTTTGGCCCAGGATCCGGCAACTCGGTTCTCGCCGCCAAAACCGCAGGTATTGAGGTGGTGAACTATTTTGTGCAGGATCAGTTGCCGATCGTTGTGCCCGTCATTCTTTTCATCGCCCTGTTGCATATTGTTGTGCAACGCTTTTTTGACCGTCGGGAAAGTGGCGACAATGCAGCTCAGCAGATGCAGACATTAACGGCAACTGATGAAGCCGACGCACCTATCGCCTGGCTGTTTCTGCCTATGCTGCCGCTGGTATTGATGTTGGTGTGTAGCGATTTAATATTTAGCTCGCTTAAGATTACGCTGGATACCGCCGTACTGATAAGCCTCGCTATTACGCTGGTTTGTGAGTACTGCCGTCATCGCAAAGCGCGCGAGGTGATGGCTGGCGTACAAAAGGTTTTCGACAGCATGGGCAGCGTTTTTGCCACCGTCGTGACGCTGATTATCGCCGGTGAAGTTTTTTCCGCCGGGCTGAAAGCCATTGGTGCCGTCGACGCGCTGCTGTCGCTTTCTGGCGAATTTGGCCTCAGCGCAGCCTCTATTATCCTGCTGATGACCCTAATCACCTTCGCAATTTCAGCGCTGATGGGCTCCGGGAATGCGGCATTTTTCTCCTTCGCCCCCATGGTGCCGGACATCAGCCGTCATATCGGTAGCGATATCGCAGTCATGATGTTGCCTATCCAGATATCGGCGGGTATTGGTCGTACGTTATCGCCGATTGCCGGCGTCATCATTGCTATCGCAGGGATTGCAGGCGTCTCGCCTGTGGATATTGTTAAGCGCACCGCGATTCCGATGCTGGGCGGTTGGCTACTGATGATTGCGCTAACCTTTGCCCGGTCTGGGCATTTGCTGGCGGTTCTGCCGTGGCTGGCAGTCCTTGTACTACTGATGGTCGGTGGTTATTTCTGGCAGCGCCGACGTAAACAGCCGCTTGCCGTATAGTAAAAAAAAGCCGGAGTCTCAGACTCCGGCTCTCACTTTCTTCGGGATTACGCCGCTTTCACAGCATCGGCAATACGGTGGGCGAATTCAGTCACCTGCGCTTCGTCTTCACCTTCAACCATCACACGAATTAACGGTTCGGTACCAGACTTACGCAGCAGGACGCGTCCACGGTTACCCAGCGCCGCTTCCACTTCCGCCATCACCGCTTTCACATTTTCATGTTCCAGCGGATCGCCGCTACCTGCGGTGTAACGTACGTTAACCAGCAGCTGTGGGAACATTTTCATGCCGCTGCACAGGTCGTGCAAACTCATATGGTTGCGCACCATCGCCGCCAGTACCTGCAGCCCTGCCACGATGCCGTCACCAGTGGTGGTTTTGTCCAGCAGGATCACATGACCAGAGTTTTCGGCACCGATACGCCAGCCTTTTTCCTGCATTTTTTCCAGCACATAGCGGTCGCCAACTTTCGCCCGAGCAAAAGGAATACCCAGCTGTTTCAGCGCCAGCTCGAGGCCCATGTTGCTCATCAACGTACCTACCGCACCACCACGCAGCTGTCCCTGACGCAGGGCTTCACGGGCGATGATGTACATGATCTGATCGCCATCGACCTTATTGCCTTCGTGGTCAACCATAATAACGCGGTCGCCATCGCCGTCCAGCGCAATACCCAGATCGGCTTTTTCCGCAATCACGCGCGCCTGCAGGGCACGGACGTCAGTGGCGCCGACTTCTTCATTGATGTTCACACCGTTTGGCTCACAGCCAATGGCAATCACGTTTGCACCCAGCTCACGCAGTACATTTGGTGCAATGTGGTACGTTGCACCGTTAGCGCAATCCACCACAATTTTAAGCTCACTCAGACTCAGTTCGTTCGGGAAGGTGCCTTTGCAAAACTCGATATAGCGACCGGCAGCATCAACGATACGGGTAGCTTTACCCAGTTCAGCCGAGTCCACGCAGGTGATCGCTTTTTCCATTTCGGCTTCTATAGCTTCTTCAACCGCATCCGGCAGTTTGGTCCCATCGATGGAGAAGAATTTAATCCCATTGTCATAGAATGGGTTGTGCGAAGCGGAGATAACAATCCCGGCCTCAGCACGGAAAGCACGCGTCAAATAAGCAACGGCAGGTGTTGGCATTGGCCCTGTGAATGAGGCTGAGAGTCCGGCGGCTGCCAGGCCCGCTTCCAGCGCGGACTCCAGCATATAGCCGGAAATACGCGTATCTTTACCGATAATAATTTTACGTGAACCATGACGAGCCAGCACTTTCCCTGCAGCCCAGCCCAGCTTGAGCACAAAGTCAGGAGTAATTGGGGCATCACCTACGCGACCGCGGATCCCATCAGTGCCAAAATATTTACGATTACTCATAGCGTTTTTTTTCCTTTGCAGACAATGTGGCTTCCACCACACGCATCGCTTCTACGGTTTCTTTGACGTCATGGACACGAACGATCTGCGCCCCCTGCATTGCGGCAATCACCGCGCACGCAAGACTACCGCTCAGGCGTTCAGATGGCCCCACATTCAGTAACTGACCGACCATTGATTTTCGTGACATCCCAACCAGCAGCGGCAGATTAAAATGATGAAACTCCGCCAGACGTGCCAGTAATGTGTAGTTGTGAGTGAGATTTTTACCGAATCCGAACCCGGGGTCGAGCAACAATTTATCTTTTGTGATTCCAGCCCGCTCGCAACGTGCTATTTGCTCAACAAAGTAACGATCTACCTCAGCAAAAACATCCTCATACTTTGGCGCTTCCTGCATGGTTTTCGGCTGCCCCTGCATATGCATCAGGCAAACCGGCAATCCGGTCTCCGCTGCGGCTTCCAACGCTCCAGGCTCCGAGAGTGAGCGAATGTCATTGATGATATGCGCGCCAACCCTGGCGCATTCGCGGATCACTTCGGGCTTTGAGGTATCAACCGAAATCCACACTTCAAAACGCTGAGCAATCGCCTCTACCACAGGGATCACTCGCTGCAACTCTTCTTCAACACTCACATCAGCCGCGCCCGGACGCGTGGACTCACCACCCACATCAATGATAGTCGCCCCGGCGTTAATCATCAGGTTTGCGTGTTTTACCGCCTCAACCAAAGAGTTGTGCGCTCCACCATCGGAAAATGAGTCTGGCGTGACGTTCAAAATCCCCATGACGTGCGGATGGCTGAGATCCAGTGAAGAACCCTGAGCAAAGAGTTTCATAGTTTTATCTCTGGTAAAATCTTGAATATGCAGATAAGAAAAACCCCGGAGCAAGCCCCAGGGTTTTCAATTAAAACACGGTCATCATCAACGATAACTTATTTGTCGCCCAGCTGCTCTGACATAGTGCCAGAGTCCGGCGCACGCGGTTCATCAACCGGACGCGGTGCATTCGGCTTGCCGGTGCTGCCAGAGTTGTTGTTAGAAGAACCCGGTTCTTCCCAACCCGCAGGCGGACGCACATCGCGGCGAGCCATCAGATCGTCAATCTGCGGCGCATCGATAGTCTCATATTTCATGAGCGCATCTTTCATCGAGTGCAGAATGTCCATGTTTTCGTTCAGCAAACGACGTGCACGGTCATAGTTACGCTCAATCAGCAGTTTAACTTCCTGATCGATAATGCGAGCGGTTTCATCGGACATGTGTTTCGCTTTCGCCACAGAACGTCCCAGGAACACTTCGCCTTCTTCTTCAGCGTACAGCAACGGACCGAGTTTATCGGAGAAGCCCCACTGAGTAACCATGTTACGCGCCAGGTTAGTCGCGACTTTAATGTCGTTCGACGCACCGGTAGAAACATGTTCAGCACCGTAGATGATCTCTTCCGCCAGACGGCCACCGTACAATGTGGAGATCTGACTTTCCAGTTTCTGACGGCTGGCGCTGATTGCATCGCCTTCAGGCAGGAAGAAGGTCACACCCAGCGCACGACCGCGCGGGATAATCGTCACTTTGTGCACCGGATCGTGTTCCGGCACCAGGCGACCGATAATCGCGTGGCCAGCTTCGTGATACGCGGTAGATTCTTTCTGCGCTTCCGTCATCACCATGGAGCGACGTTCCGCACCCATCATGATTTTGTCTTTCGCTTTTTCGAACTCAACCATCGACACTACGCGCTTGTTGCCACGAGCAGCAAACAGCGCCGCTTCGTTGACCAGGTTCGCGAGGTCCGCACCGGAGAAGCCAGGCGTACCACGTGCAATGATTGCCGCATCGATATCCGGAGACAGCGGCACGCGACGCATATGCACTTTCAGAATCTGTTCACGACCGCGAACGTCCGGCAGACCAACCACAACCTGACGGTCGAAACGGCCTGGACGAAGCAGCGCAGGGTCAAGAACGTCCGGACGGTTAGTCGCTGCGATAACGATAATACCTTCGTTACCTTCGAAGCCGTCCATCTCAACCAGCATCTGGTTCAGCGTCTGTTCACGTTCATCGTGACCACCGCCCAGACCTGCGCCACGCTGGCGGCCTACGGCGTCGATTTCATCGATGAAGATGATGCACGGTGCCGCTTTTTTGGCTTGTTCGAACATGTCACGCACACGAGATGCACCGACACCCACGAACATTTCCACGAAATCAGAACCGGAAATTGTGAAGAATGGAACCTTCGCTTCACCTGCGATAGCTTTCGCCAGCAGGGTTTTACCCGTACCCGGAGGACCGACCATCAGGACGCCTTTCGGGATTTTACCGCCCAGTTTCTGGAAACGGCTCGGTTCGCGCAGATACTCAACCAGCTCAGCGACTTCTTCTTTTGCTTCGTCACAACCCGCAACGTCAGCAAAAGTCGTTTTGATCTGATCTTCCGTCAGCATGCGCGCTTTGCTCTTGCCGAACGACATGGCACCTTTGCCACCACCGCCCTGCATCTGACGCATGAAGAAGATCCAGACACCAATCAGCAGCAGCATTGGGAACCAGGAAATGAAGATAGAAGCCAGCAGGCTCGGCTCTTCAGGTGGTTCGCCAACAACCTTGACGTTTTTGGTCAGCAGGTTATCAAGCAGCTTCGGATCGTTAACCGGGATGTAGGTCGTGTAACGGTTACTATCTTTCTTGGTAACGTTAATCTCACGTCCGTTGATCTTCGCTTCACGAACCTGGTCCTGATTGACCTCTTGCAGGAAGGTAGAGTAATCAACCTTACGGCCATTAGACTCGCTGGGCCCAAAGCTCTGGAATACTGACATCAGCACAACGGCAATGACCAGCCAGAGAATTAGGTTTTTCGCCATGTCACTCAAGGGATTAACCTCATATTACAACTGTGTTAAAAACAGCGTCAGGATACTCTATATCCAGTTTCTTTCAAACTTTCGTTTGAAATCTGCCGGTTATGGTTTACGCCCGGTCGCTACAATATACACTTCACGCGAACGGGCGCGAGAAGAGTCCGGCTTACGAACTTTGACCTTCGTAAACAGGGAGCGAATCTCTCTTAGATACTCATCGAAGCCTTCGCCCTGGAACACCTTCACTACAAAACTACCACCTGGCGCTAATACATCACGAGCCATTCCAAGCGCCAGCTCTACCAGATACATGGCCCGGGGAATATCCACCGCCGGTGTTCCACACATATTTGGCGCCATATCAGACATGACAACTTGTACTTTACTGTCACCTACGCGTTCAAGTAACGCTTTCAGGACTAATTCATCACGAAAGTCGCCCTGAAGGAAGTCCACACCAACGATTGGATCCATAGGTAAAAGATCGCAAGCGATAATGCGGCCGGTGTTGCCGATCTGCGTAACTGCATATTGCGACCAGCCACCGGGTGCAGCACCGAGATCAACTATCGTCATCCCCGGTTTAAAAATTTTGTCACTTTGCTGTATTTCATCAAGTTTAAACCAGGCACGGGAACGTAACCCCTTTTTCTGCGCCTGCTGAACATATTTATCGCTAAAGTGTTCCTGAAGCCAGCGACTCGAGCTGGCAGAACGCTTTTTACCTGTCATTTCACATTCCCAAAGGGCAGTTCATCGTAACCAATGGTGTAAATTTCTACACAGCTATTTGGTGATATATGGGAGATGGCGGTAGAATGACCCGTTTTCAATCCCAACGTAAGCAAAAATATACGATGAATCTGAGTACTAAACAAAAACAGCACCTGAAAGGTCTGGCACATCCGCTCAAGCCTGTAGTTATGCTTGGCAACAATGGTTTGACCGAAGGGGTACTGGCCGAGATTGAACAAGCGTTAGAGCACCATGAACTTATCAAGGTGAAAATCGCCTCGGAAGATCGCGATACTAAAACCTTGATCGTGGAAGCTATCGTACGCGAAACCGGCGCCTGTAATGTGCAGGTCATCGGCAAAACGCTGGTACTGTATCGCCCGACTAAAGAACGTAAAATCTCGCTGCCACGCTAAGAATATCCCAAAGTTGAACACGAAGTTTGTGTAAAACGCGGGTTTTTCCGCTAGCAGGAGAGCAAAATGCCACGCTCTCTTCGTTGATAAAAGGCCGCTATGCGGCCTTTTTCCTTTCTTTACAATGTATCAACATCTTAACCAAGATGCGAATTACAGGTATTCTACCTTCGTCACTTCATATTCCACTTCGCCGCCCGGCGTTTTGATAACCACGACGTCATCCTGCTCTTTACCGATAAGGCCACGAGCGATAGGCGAGTTCACTGAAATCAGGTTCTGTTTAAAATCGGCTTCATCATCGCCGACAATACGCCAGGTCTGCTCTTCATCGTTATCGAGATTCAACACGGTAACCGTCGCGCCGAAAACAACGCGGCCATTGTTCGGCATTTTAGTAACGTCGATTACCTGCGCGTTGGACAGTTTAGCCTCGATATCTTTAATGCGTCCTTCGCAGAAACCCTGCTGTTCGCGCGCCGCGTGATACTCCGCGTTCTCTTTCAGGTCACCGTGCTCACGCGCTTCAGCGATAGCGGCAATAATTTCAGGACGGCGCACAGATTTCAGAAAATCCAGCTCTTCGCGCAGTTTTTCAGCACCACGTAAGGTCATCGGGATAGCTTGCATTTGTTATACCTCTTGAACATTCCTGTAGGGGGCAGTTGCTCTCACCCCGGCTGCTAAGCCCACCCTGGCGAATGTCATGCCAGAGTCAGAAGCAAAAAAATACCGACCCGGGGCTCAAGGTCCCAGGTCAGCTACAATTCTCTATTTGATGATCATTTTACCCTGGAGTTCCTTATGGGTCATCGTTTACTTTTTGGGGCGTTGCGCCGTAGTATGACGGCCTGTTTCCAGGTTGTTAGCGCGAGATTATGCGATTTTCCAGATTTACCATCGGATTGACTGCCAGTATAGCGTTCAGTGTTCAGGCTGCGAACGTCGACGAGTATATCAATCAGCTCCCTGCCGGGGCCAACCTCGCCCTTATGGTACAGAAGGTTGGCGCACCTGCACCCGCTATTGATTTTCATAGCCAGCAGATGGCGCTGCCGGCCAGTACCCAGAAAGTGATCACCGCGCTGGCGGCATTGATTCAGCTCGGGCCTGACTTTCGTTTTACCACTACGCTTGAGACTAAAGGCAACGTGGAAGGCGGCGTATTGAAAGGTGACTTAGTGGCACGATTTGGTGCTGATCCGACGCTAAAACGCCAGGATATTCGCAATATGGTGGCAACCCTGAAAAAATCAGGCGTGACGCAAATTGCCGGAAATGTCCTGATCGACACCTCTATTTTCGCCAGTCATGATAAAGCGCCCGGTTGGCCCTGGAACGACATGACGCAGTGTTTTAGCGCACCGCCCGCAGCGGCTATTGTCGATAGAAACTGTTTCTCGGTTTCACTCTACAGCGCGCAAAAACCCAACGATCTCGCCTTTATTCGCGTGGCATCTTATTACCCGGTCACCATGTTCAGTCAGGTGCGTACTCTCGCCCGAGGTTCTGCGGAAGCGCAATATTGTGAACTGGATGTGGTTCCCGGCGATCTCAACCGCTATACGCTGACCGGATGCCTGCCCCAACGAGCCGATCCGCTGCCGCTGGCGTTCGCCATTCAGGACGGAGCCAGCTATGCCGGGGCGATTATCAAAGATGAGCTAAAACAAGCAGGTATCACCTACAGCGGTACGCTGCTGCGCCAGACGCTGGTCAACGAGCCGGGAACGGTGGTCGCCAGTAAGCAGTCAGCGCCACTGCATGACCTGCTTAAGATTATGCTGAAAAAATCGGACAACATGATTGCCGATACCGTTTTCCGTATGATTGGTCATGCCCGATTTAACGTGCCAGGCACCTGGCGGGCGGGTTCTGATGCCGTACGCCAGATTTTGCGTCAGCAGGCGGGCGTTGATATCGGCAACACCATTATTGCCGACGGTTCAGGCCTCTCCCGGCATAACCTGATTGCTCCGGCGACCATGATGCAGGTGCTGCAATATATCGCTCAACACGATAACGAGCTGAACTTTATCACTATGCTGCCGCTGGCGGGGCACGACGGCTCCCTGCAATACCGTGCGGGTCTGCATCAGGCTGGTGTGGATGGCAAAGTATCGGCGAAGACAGGCTCGCTGCAAGGAGTCTATAACCTTGCTGGCTTCATTACCACGGCAAGCGGCCAACGCATGGCATTCGTGCAGTATTTGTCTGGTTATGCGGTAGAGCCGGCTGACCAGCGTAATCGCCGTATTCCGTTGGTGCGCTTCGAGAGCCGGTTGTACAAGGATATTTATCAGAACAATTAGATGGGTAGTTTGATTGCCGGATGGCGGCACTAACGTGCCTTATCCGGCCTACAGAGAGACCTGAAAACAATAACCCCGGCAACATGGCCGGGGTTTTTCATGCGATTAACGCTTGTAGATGAACTCGACGCCTTCGTCGTCTTCTTCGTCCCAATCGTCATCCCAGTCATCTTCCGCTTCGTCTTCGACTTCAGCGAGCTGCTGGCGGTGATAATCATCCCACATGAACTCAACTTTCTCTGGCTGTTTCGCTTCTTCAGCCTGAACAATCGGGTTCTCGATGATAAAGGTCATCACATCCCAGCAAAGATCCTTCACGCCCAGCTGGCTGGCGGCAGAGATCAGGTAATATTTACCTTCCCAGCCCAGCGCTTCGGCGATCGCTTTCGCTTTCTCTTCCGCTTCAGCCTTGTCCATCAAATCAATTTTGTTGAACACTAACCAGCGCGGTTTAGATGCCAGATCCTGACTGTATTTTTCCAGTTCGCCAATAATGATACGGGCGTTTTCTACCGGATCGGAACCGTCAATCGGATCGATATCGATGAGGTGCAGCAACACGCGGCAACGTTCCAGATGCTTCAGGAAGCGGATACCCAGGCCTGCGCCTTCAGCCGCACCTTCAATCAGACCCGGAATGTCGGCAACCACGAAGCTCTTTTCGTTGTCCATACGCACCACGCCCAGGCTCGGCACCAGGGTGGTGAAGGGATAATCAGCGACTTTCGGCTTCGCCGCAGATACTGCACGGATAAACGTCGATTTCCCGGCATTTGGCATACCCAGCATCCCCACGTCTGCCAGCAGCATCAGCTCCAGCATCAGATCGCGCTTATCACCCGGCGTACCCATTGTTTTCTGACGCGGAGTACGGTTAACCGATGATTTGAAACGGGTGTTGCC
This sequence comes from Citrobacter sp. Cf125, assembly GCF_030333935.1. Taxonomy (NCBI): domain Bacteria; kingdom Pseudomonadati; phylum Pseudomonadota; class Gammaproteobacteria; order Enterobacterales; family Enterobacteriaceae; genus Citrobacter; species Citrobacter sp. Cf125. Next base: position 699,411 of record NZ_JAOWEY010000023.1, read on the forward strand.
CAGACCATGCCAGCCGCCTTTAGCGACCATCAGACGCTGACCGTGTTTGGTCATGTCGCCCATGGTTTCGCCCGTGCCCTGATCGATAACACGCGTACCAACAGGCACTTTAATCGTGACGTCTTTGCCACGCTTACCGGTGCAATCACGGCTCGCGCCATTCTGACCACGTTCCGCACGGAATGATTTTTCAAAACGGTAATCGATCAGCGTGTTCAGGTTTTCGTCGGCTTCCAGCCAAACGTCACCACCGTCACCACCATCACCACCGTCCGGACCGCCTTTTGGGATGTACTTTTCGCGGCGGAAGCTGACGCAACCATTACCGCCATCACCTGCAACGACCAGAATCGATGCTTCATCAACAAACTTCATTTTACTCTCCGTAAATCATTCGCCTGAGCGGGGTTGCGAAACCACCGTTTCATGCTTACGTAAACCGCCCCAAATTCGATGACCAATGGCGGAATACATCGCGCCCGCAACCACGATAAACGCACCGAGATAACCTAATAGGTTTAGCATCGGTCTGGCGAAGAAATCGGGCCAGGCCAGTGATAATAAATCTGAAAATAACAACGTAAACAGCGGTGTGAGCGTGATAATAGCGCTCACCTGCGCCGCCTGCCAACGCGCCATCGCTTCCGCAAGAGCGCCGTATCCTACCAGCGTATTCAGGCCGCAGAATATCAGGCATGCCAGCTGCCAGTCGCTGAGCTGCGTGATGACACCGGGTTTAGCCAGCGGCAACAACGCAATCGTACATAAAGTGTACAGTAAAAACAGGATCTGCGGTGATGCCAGGCGGCGCAATAACACCTTTTGTGCGACCCCATAGCTCACCCAGACCATCGCCGCACCGACACCAAAGATAACGCCCCAGGTGTAATCGGTGAGTCGGGTAAAAATTTCGATCAGACTGGTATTAAAAAACAGGACCAGGCCGCTCAGAAGCATAATGGCGCCAATCACCTGCGTGCCGCGCATCTTTTCTTTCAGGATAAAGACGCTGGCGATCATCATACCAACCGGTGACAGCTGACCGATAACCTGCGAAGCCGTTGGGCTCAAATACTGCAAGGATGAACTAAACAGAATGAAGTTACCGAACAGCCCACCGGTTGCGATAGCCAGCAACACCAGCCAACGCGCTTTGCGAAAAATACGCAATGGAGGGAGCTTTTTTTTAACCGCAAGAATAGCGCCAAGGCCAACGCTTGCCATTAAAAAACGGTAGAACACCACGGTAGGAGGCTCCATCACCTCCAGCACTTGCTTCATTGCTATTGGCAAAGCCCCCCAACATACTGCCGTTGTGAGTGCTAACAGAATACCAATGCCTGCCTGTTGCTTCATGCCGTATTCCCTGCAAGGGCTCGTTTCCGGGTTGTCACGGCGTGACGAGCGTATTTACCGGCCGTCGAATGTAAAAAGCCCCGCAACGTGTTGCGGGGCTTTTATCCGTTACCGGGACGCGAAAAACTTATTCAGCAACGATGCTGATGAATTTACGGTTTTTCGGGCCTTTCACTTCAAATTTCACTTTACCGTCTGCTTTAGCAAACAGAGTGTGGTCTTTGCCGCAACCAACGTTAGAGCCAGCGTGGAATTTAGTACCACGTTGACGAACGATGATGCTACCAGCCAGAACTGTTTCACCGCCGAAGCGTTTTACGCCCAGACGTTTAGCTTCTGAATCGCGACCGTTACGAGTCGAGCCGCCAGCCTTTTTATGTGCCATTTAATCTGCTCCCCTTAACTTAAGCGCTGATGCCAGTGATTTTCACATCAGTGAACCACTGACGATGGCCCTGCTGCTTACGGTAGTGTTTACGACGACGAAACTTAACAATTTTAACTTTCTCGCCACGACCGTGAGCAACAACTTCAGCTTTGATAACGCCGCCATCAACGAAAGGAACGCCGATTTTGACTTCTTCACCGTTTGCGATCATCAGAACTTCTGCGAATTCAACAGATTCGCCAGTTGCGATGTCCAGCTTTTCCAGGCGAACGGTCTGACCTTCGCTTACTCGGTGTTGTTTACCACCACTTTGGAAAACCGCGTACATAAAAAACTCCGCTTCCGCGCACACCTTTTTGATGATTCAGAGTGCGCTATAAATATTCACAATAGGGCGCGAATATTACGCAAAACGCGAGCCTTTGACAAGTGCTACCGTCAATACATGAAGAAAAAAAACACAACACGTACGGTAACGTTTATCTACGGCGTTTTTTCAGTACAATCAGCATATATTTATAACCCTAAACCCGACGTTACCTTCTCACACAGTAAGGTAATCGGGGCGAGAAGCCCGGCTTTTGCGATGAATTTAGAAAAAATCAATGAGTTAACCGCGCAAGATATGGCGGGGGTCAATGCGACAATCCTTGAACAGCTCAATTCTGACGTTCAGTTGATCAATCAACTGGGGTACTACATCGTTAGCGGTGGCGGAAAACGCATTCGCCCAATGATCGCCGTCCTCGCAGCGCGGGCCGTTGGTTACCAGGAAAATGCGCACGTTACGATTGCGGCCCTCATCGAGTTTATCCACACAGCGACCCTGCTGCACGATGATGTTGTGGATGAGTCAGACATGCGCCGTGGGAAAGCTACGGCAAATGCGGCGTTTGGTAATGCGGCCAGCGTGCTGGTTGGCGATTTTATCTATACCCGCGCATTTCAGATGATGACCAGCCTTGGCTCGTTGAAAGTGCTGGAAGTCATGTCGAAAGCAGTCAACGTCATCGCCGAAGGTGAAGTCTTGCAGCTGATGAACGTCAACGACCCAGACATCACCGAAGAAAACTATATGCGCGTCATCTACAGTAAGACGGCGCGGTTGTTTGAAGCGGCAGCCCAATGTTCAGGCATTCTGGCTGGCTGTAGCGAAGAACAAGAAAAAGGGTTGCAGGATTATGGCCGTTATCTCGGTACAGCTTTCCAGTTAATTGACGATTTGCTGGATTACAGCGCAGATGGCGAGCAGCTGGGTAAAAACGTCGGTGATGACCTCAACGAGGGTAAACCTACGCTGCCGCTGCTGCATGCCATGCGCCACGGTACTCCAGAACAAGCGCAAATGATCCGCCAGGCCATTGAGCAAGGTAATGGTCGTCACCTTCTGGAGCCGGTTCTGGAAGCGATGAACGCCTGTGGTTCCCTGGAGTGGACGCGCCAACGTGCAGAAGAAGAGGCTGATAAGGCCATCGCTGCGTTGCAGGTGCTGCCTGATACGCCGTGGAGAGAAGCGCTGATTGGTCTGGCACATATCGCCGTACAGCGCGACCGTTAATTCCCTACAGCATTCTCCCTCATCCCGTGCTCTGCACGGGATTTTTTTATAAGTTCTAGTAACCCCCCCACTCTCCTCCGGATAATCACGCAGAACCTTGGCATATTCTGAATATACAGACACTTTACATGAACATTTTAGAACATTCGTTCTTCGGGCGTTATAGTGTCGCCACAACCGATCGTGGAACCGTAAGTCGTTAACCAAAGGAGAGATGAATTTATGGAAAACAAGCTGATTGACTGGCATCCGGCCGACATCATCGCCGGACTGCGCAAGAAAGGGACCTCAATGGCCGCTGAATCACGTAAAAATGGATTGAGTTCATCAACGCTGGCAAATGCGTTAACGAGACCATGGCCAAAAGGTGAGTTGATTATCGCCCGGGCACTGGGAACTGATCCCTGGGTGATTTGGCCGTCACGCTATCACGATGCCAAAACGCATGAGTTCATCGACAGAACGCGGATGATGAGGAGTCGCAGAGAGAAAAAGAATCCGGAATGAACATTGAGCTGTAACCCCCGGCCAACTGAACTGGGGGTTACAAGAGACGTTGACGATTACTCGCCTTTCACGCGCTCAATGTTTGCGCCCAGCGCACGCAGTTTATCTTCGATGCGCTCATAGCCGCGATCGATGTGATAAATACGATCGACCACTGTTGTACCTTCAGCAATACAACCTGCCAGCACTAAACTTGCAGATGCACGCAGATCGGTCGCCATAACCTGTGCGCCTGAGAGTGTTTCCACGCCGTGGCAAATCACGGTATTGCTTTCGATTTCTGCGTGAGCGCCCATACGGCTCAGCTCAGGCACGTGCATAAAGCGGTTCTCAAACACGGTTTCCGTGATGAAGCCGGTCCCTTCTGCCACCAGGTTCAGCAGCGTGAACTGGGCCTGCATATCGGTAGGGAACGCCGGATGCGGCGCAGTACGCACATTAACCGCTTTCGGACGTTTGCCGTGCATATCAAGGCTGATCCAGTCGTCGCCGACTTCGATATCCGCACCCGCATCACGCAGTTTCGCCAGAACGGCATCCAGTGTGTCCGGTTGTGCATTACGGCAGATAATTTTGCCACGAGAAATTGCCGCCGCCACCAGGAAGGTACCGGTTTCGATGCGGTCTGGCAGAACGCGATACACACCGCCGCCGAGACGCTCAACGCCTTCGATCGTAATACGATCGGTGCCCTGGCCAGTGATCTTCGCGCCCAGCGCAATCAGGAAGTTCGCGGTATCCACAATCTCCGGCTCGCGCGCAGCGTTTTCGATGATGGTGGTGCCTTCGGCAAGCGTTGCTGCACACATGATGGTGACAGTCGCACCGACGCTCACTTTGTCCATGACAATATGCGCGCCTTTCAGACGGCCATCAACGGACGCTTTCACATAGCCTTCTTCCAGCTTGATAGTCGCGCCTAACTGCTCCAGACCGGTAATGTGCAGGTCCACCGGACGCGCGCCGATGGTGCAGCCGCCCGGCAGTGAAACCTGGCCCTGACCAAAGCGGGCAACCAGCGGCCCGAGCGCCCAAATGGATGCACGCATGGTTTTCACCAGATCGTACGGCGCACAGAAGACGTTCACATCACGCGCATCAATGTGCACGGAACCATTACGCTCAACTTTCGCACCCAACTGGCTCAACAGCTTCATTGATGTGTCAACGTCCTTCAGTTTCGGGACGTTTTGGATCTCTACAGGTTCTTCAGCCAGCAGCGCCGCAAACAGGATCGGCAGTGCGGCGTTTTTAGCGCCTGAAATTGTGACTTCGCCCTGGAGCTTGGTTGGCCCCTGAACACGAAATTTATCCATTATTCTGTTCTCTGTTTAGAATTTATCTTCGCTACCGGCACATCACCCGTAGCTCAAAAACCGTTAAGTTTGCGATCGCGCGCCCATTCCGCTGGGGTAAACGCCTTAATCGACACGGCATGAATGCGGTTGTCCGCAATGTACTCCATCAACGGGCCATAGACCGATTGCTGCTTCTTGACCCGGCTCATGCCTTCAAACATCTCACCCACGGCAATAACCTGAAAGTGACTGCCGTCGCCAGAAACGTGGACTTCCTGGAGGGAGAGTGCATTCATCAGCACGCTCTGAATTTCATTATTTTCCATGGGCTCTTCATTCGTCAGATAGTGAAAACAGCCCAACATCTTAGAGCAAAGTGGCGCTGTCATAAATAAGCAAAAAGCCTCGCTGATAAATCAGACAAGGCTTTAGTGGCAGATCCCCCTCAGGGGTTTTGCCGGATAGCGGCACAAGACCTTATCCGGCCTGGAAAAATTAACGCGGAAGGACGTCGTCAGGCAAATTGTAAAGCTGCGCCAGCGTGTACACTTTATCGTTAACACCAGTGAGCGAAACGCTGTTTCCCTGCTGCTTGCCTTGATTAATCAGATGCAACAGTAACGCCAGACCGCCGGTATCTACCCGGGATACCTGGTTCAGATCGATGCAGGATACCCCTTTCATCGCCTCAATTCGCGCATCCCATAAGGGATTTAACACGTCCTGATCCAGTTCTCCCACCATCACCAGCTTGTCGCCTTCGCGCGTCCAGGTGAGTGACTGCGTCATTATTTTTTCTCTTCCAGAGTGATTTTCTGCTGAGAAATAGATTTCAGCTGTGCCGTCAGGCCATCAATACCTTTGGTACGCAGCAGGTCGCTCCACTCATTTTGTTTGGTGGTGATCATACTTACGCCTTCGGCGATCATGTCATACGCCTGCCAGTTACCGGTCTGGGAGTTTTTACGCCACTGGAAATCCAGACGTACCGGAGGACGACCGTTTGGATCGATGATGGTTACGCGGATAGGTACGATGGTCGCATCACCCAACGGCTGCTCAGGGGCAATCTGATAGGTCTGGCCGTGGTACATCGCCAGTGCCTGGCCGTAAGCCTGCTTCAGATATTCACGGAATGCAGCAAAATAGGCTTCACGTTGGGCAGGAGTCGCATCTTTGTAGTAACGGCCCAGCACCAGCGCGCCGGCATACTTAACCTGCACATAAGGCAGCAGTTCCTGATCGACGACCTGACGCAGGTAATCGGGGTTGGAACGGATTTTTGGTTGCTCGTTTTTCAGACGGTCAAAGGTCTTTTGCGCCGCCTCATCCATCAGTTTGTACGGGTTAGTCTGGTCTGCTGCGGTTGCCGCGCTAAGTGGAGCAATCACCAGCATAGCCACCATCATCAATCGTTTAAACATACGTCGATTCTCCTGATATTATTTCGTTGCGCCCGCAGGCGTAGTGGCTTCATTATTGCCTTCAGTTGCGGCTGGCGCATCGCCAGAATTCTTATTGTCATCACCTTTACTGTTGCTGTTGTAAAGGAACTGACCAATCATATCTTCCAGCACCATCGCGGATTTCGTGTCCTGAATCGTACCGCCATCTTTGAGGATAGACGTTCCCAGCTCAGGATCTTCAAAACCCACGTTCAATGCCAGATACTGTTCGCCCAGCAGACCGGAAGTACGGATGCTCAGAGAACTGGTGTCAGGAATATGGTTAAAACGCGATTCGATTTCCAGCGTCACGCGCGGCAGGTACGTTTTCGGATCTAACGAGATGTCCGATACGCGTCCAACTACCACCCCGCCAATCCGCACCGGAGAACGCTCTCTCAGGCCGCCGATATTATCAAAGGTCGCATAAATCGTGTAAGTCGGCTCAGTACGCATTGAGGTAACGTTCGCCGCCTTCAGGCAGACAAACAGCGCAGCCAGCAGCGCAACCAGCAGGAATAACCCGACCCAAATTTCATTTTTTTTCGTTTGCATGAACTCAATTCCCAAACATCAGTGCGGTCAGCACAAAATCCAGCCCCAGAACGGCAAGAGAGGCGTGCACAACGGTGCGTGTCGTTGCCCGGCTAATCCCGGCAGAGGTCGGGATCGCATCATAACCATTGAACAATGCAATCCAGGTGACCGTAATGGCGAACACCACGCTCTTAATCAGACAGTTGACCAGGTCCAGACGCCAGTCGACGGCATTTTGCATAGCCGACCAGAAAAAGCCCGCATCAATACCCTTCCAGCTTACGCCAACCAGTGAACCACCCCAGATCCCCACGGCGACAAATATAATCGTTAGCAGCGGCAATGAAATGACACCGGCCCAAAAACGCGGAGAGATCACCCGGCGCAGTGGATCGACGGCCATCATTTCCAGGCTGGAAAGCTGCTCGGTCGCTCTCATCAGACCAATCTCTGCGGTTAAGGCCGATCCGGCTCGCCCGGCAAACAGCAGCGCCGCAACAACCGGCCCCAGCTCACGTAACAATGACAGTGCCACCAGCATACCGAGGCTGGTTTCCGCACTGTAGGTCGTCAGCACCAGGTATCCCTGCAATCCCAACACCATACCGATGAATACGCCTGACACAATAATGATCAGCATCGATAAGACACCGACATTATAAAGCTGGCGTATCAGCAGCGGCGCATGTTTGCGAAACTCCGGTTTGCCGACAACCGCATTGAACAACATTAATCCGGCTCGCCCGAACGTCCTGAGGGTTTTTATTCCCCGATGTCCGAGTGATGCCAGCGCATTTAACAACATGGGTGGCTTAACTCCCTGTTTAGAGTAAATCGATATGGTAGTCACCCGCCGGGTAACGGAACGGAACCGGTCCATCGGCAATGCCGTCAAGGAACTGGCGTACGCGCGGATCGGCATTTTCTTGTAGCGCCTGAGCACTACCGTAGGCCACTATTTTTTTGTCCGCCATTATATAGGCGTAATCCGCAATACTCAGTACTTCAGGCACATCATGGGATACCACCACACAGGTGACACCCAGCGCGCTGTTCAGTTCTGAAATCAACTTCACCAGCACGCCCATGGTGATGGGATCCTGACCGACGAACGGCTCATCAAACATAATGAGGTCAGGCTCCAGCGCGATAGCACGCGCTAACGCAGCGCGGCGCGCCATCCCACCGGATAATTCAGAAGGCATTAATTTGGCCGCACCCCGCAGGCCGACCGCCTCGAGCTTCATCATCACCGTGCTCTTCAGCAACGGCGCTGGCAACGTCGTATGCTCGCGCAGAGGGTACGCAACGTTGTCAAACACATTCATGTCGGTAAATAGCGCACCTGACTGAAACAGCATACTCATGCGCTTACGCACGGTAAATAAACGCGAACGGGACATGGCCGGGACGTTCTCACCGTCAAACAGAATCTCGCCCTTATCCGGTGAGATCTGTCCGCCAATCAGACGCAACAGCGTCGTTTTGCCGATGCCTGATGGCCCCATGATTGCCGTCACCTTACCGCGCGGTACCGTCAGGGAAATATTATCAAAGATGCAGCGGTCGCCCCGGGAAAAGCTGACATCGCGCATATCGACTAGATTCGCCACAGACTGCCCCATTGATTCATCCTTTACTATTGCCTTGTTGATCGAAGAGTTTGGCGCTCAATTTAGCCCTGAACTCAACATATTTACAGATTATTGCCTGTCCTGGTTAGCGAAAGCTGGCATTTGTTTTACTTTTTAGCCGCATAAAGTCAAAATTAAGACTTCGTTACGGCTTCCAGAAGATCCTTCAAGAGGACCGGCGAGTATACCTGAAGAAAGGACTTTAGATGCTTTTAGCGACGGCGCTGTTAATAATTGGTTTACTTCTGGTGGTCTACGGTGCCGACCGTCTGGTATTTGCCGCATCCATTTTATGTCGAAACGTCGGTATTCCACCCATTATCATCGGAATGACCGTGGTCAGCATTGGTACGTCGTTACCCGAGATCATTGTATCCGTTGCCGCATCGATGAATGGGCAACTCGATCTGGCTGTCGGGACCGCCATAGGTTCTAACATCACCAACATTCTGCTTATTTTAGGCCTGTCGGCGCTGATTCATCCTTTTACCGTGCATTCTGATGTTCTGCGTCGTGAATTACCGCTAATGTTGCTGGTAAGTATTTTAGCTGCATCCGTCCTGTATGACGGGCAGTTGAGCCGCAGCGACGGTTTCTTTCTTCTGCTCCTGGCCGTGCTATGGCTGCTATTCATTGTTAAAATCGCTCGTCTGGCCGAGCGACAAGGCAATGACAGCCTGACACGCGAGCAGATAGCTGAGCTGCCGCGCGAAGGCGGGTTACCCGTCGCATTTTTGTGGTTGGGTATTGCGCTGATTATTATGCCTATGGCTACGCGTATGGTGGTAGATAACGCTACCGTACTGGCGAACTATTTCGCCATGAGCGAACTCACCATCGGGTTGACGGTGGTCGCCATTGGTACCAGCCTGCCGGAACTGGCAACGGCGGTTGCGGGTCTGCGTAAAGGTGAAAACGATATTGCCGTCGGTAACATTATCGGCGCGAACATTTTTAATATTGTTATCGTCCTCGGGCTACCGGCGTTGATTACGCCGGGCGAAGTCAATCCGATGGCCTTCGTCCGGGACTACAGCGTCATGCTGCTGGTGAGCGTTATTTTTGCATTACTCTGCTGGCGACGTCCGCGCCAGATTGGTCGCGGCGCGGGCGCGCTGCTGACCGGCGGTTTTATCATATGGCTGGCGATGCTGTATTGGTTATCGCCACTTCTCGTTGGATAACTGGAAACGCATTATGTCGCACTTAGAGTTGCAACCGGGTTTTGACTTTCAGCAAGCAGGCAAGGAAGTCCTGGCAATTGAACGTGAAGGCCTGGCGGAGCTTGATCAGTACATCAACCAAAATTTTACCCTGGCATGCGAGAAAATATTCAGTTGCCCGGGCAAAGTCGTGGTGATGGGAATGGGGAAATCCGGCCATATCGGGCGGAAAATGGCAGCCACATTTGCCAGCACCGGCACCCCCTCATTTTTTGTACACCCAGGCGAAGCTGCACATGGCGATCTGGGTATGGTCTCGCCGCAGGATGTGGTCATCGCCATCTCTAACTCCGGTGAATCCAATGAGATAGCGGCGCTGATCCCGGTATTAAAACGTCTTCATGTACCGCTTATATGCATGACCGGTCGTCCGGAAAGCAGTATGGCGCGTGCAGCAGATGTGCATCTGTGTGTTAAAGTGCCCAAGGAAGCTTGTCCGTTAGGCCTGGCGCCGACCAGCAGCACGACAGCAACACTGGTGATGGGCGATGCCCTTGCGGTGGCATTATTAAAAGCGCGCGGCTTTACCGCGGAAGATTTTGCATTGTCTCATCCCGGTGGCGCACTGGGCCGTAAGCTTTTACTGCGCGTTAACGATATTATGCATACGGGCGACGAGATCCCGCATGTAACCAAAAACGCCAGCCTGCGTGACGCCTTAATTGAGATCACGCGTAAAAATCTCGGCATGACCGTCATTTGCGATGATGCCATGAAGATTGACGGTATTTTCACCGATGGTGATTTACGTCGTGTCTTCGATATGGGCGTTGATGTACGCCAGTTAGGCATTGCCGATGTGATGACCCCTGGAGGCATTCGCGTGCGTCCGGGTATTCTTGCCGTCGATGCCCTGAACTTAATGCAGTCCCGCCATATCACCTCGGTAATGGTTGCTGATGGCGACCAGTTACTCGGTGTGTTACATATGCATGATCTGCTACGTGCAGGTGTAGTGTAAGAAACTCAAGGATAACGAAAATGAGTAAAGCAGGTGCGTCGCTTGCGACCTGTTATGGACCCGTCAGCGCAGACGTTATCACCCGGGCAGAAAACATCCGTTTGCTGATCCTGGATGTGGATGGCGTACTGTCTGATGGTCTGATTTATATGGGCAACAACGGTGAAGAGCTGAAGGCTTTTAACGTCCGCGATGGTTACGGAATTCGCTGTGCGCTCACTTCCGGTATTGAGGTTGCCATTATTACCGGACGAAAGGCTAAACTTGTAGAAGATCGCTGTGCCACTTTGGGGATCACCCACCTGTATCAGGGGCAGTCAGACAAACTGGTTGCCTTTGGCGATCTCCTTAGCAAACTGGCGATCGCGCCGGAGAATGTCGCCTACGTTGGCGATGACCTGATCGACTGGCCGGTGATGGCACAAGTGGGATTGAGCGTCGCGGTGGCAGATGCCCACCCTTTGCTGATCCCACGGGCCGATTATGTCACCCGTATTAATGGGGGACGTGGCGCTGTGCGTGAAGTCTGCGATTTATTACTCCTGGCGCAGGGCAAACTGGACGAGGCCAAAGGGCAATCGATATGAGCAAAACCAGACGTTGGGTTATCATTCTACTGTCGCTGGCTGTCCTTGTGATGATTGGTATTAATCTGGCAGACAAAGAGGACACCGCTCAGGTCGTCGTCAATAACAACGAGCCAACCTATAAGAGCGAACATACTGATACCGTCGTGTATAGTCCGGAAGGCGCGCTGAGCTATCACTTGATCGCACAACACGTTGAATATTATTCGGAACAAGCGGTTTCGTGGTTTACTCAACCAGTATTAACCACATTTGATAAGGATAAAGTACCGACCTGGACGATCAAGGCCGATAAAGCCAAATTGACCAACGATCGGATGCTGTATCTGTACGGCCATGTTGAGGTTAACGCCCTGGTGCCTGACTCTCAACTACGCAGAATTACGACCGATAACGCGCAGATTAACCTGGTGACACAAGATGTCACTTCCGATGATCTGGTGACGTTGTATGGCACAACATTTAACTCCAGCGGACTGAAGATGCGCGGCAACTTACGCAGCAAGAACGCCGAGCTGATTGAAAAGGTTAGAACCTCATATGAAATCCAAAACAAACAAACTCAGCCTTAATCTTGTACTTGCCAGCTCACTTCTGGCCGCCAGCATTCCGGCATTTGCCGTCACCGGCGATACCGAGCAGCCGATTCACATTGAGTCGGACCAGCAGTCCCTGGATATGCAGGGCAACGTGGTGACGTTTACTGGCAACGTGATTGTGACTCAGGGCACCATCAAAATTAACGCCGATAAAGTCGTCGTGACCCGTCCTGGCGGCGAAGACGGCAAAGAAGTGATTGACGGCTATGGCAATCCAGCGACGTTTTACCAGATGCAGGACAACGGTAAACCGGTTAAAGGCCGCGCCTCGCAGATGCACTATGAACTGGCGAAAGACTTTGTCGTGCTAACCGGCAAGGCGTATCTGGAACAGCTCGATAGCAACATCACGGGCGATAAGATCACCTATCTGGTAAAAGAGCAGAAAATGCAGGCCTTCAGCGATAAAGGCAAACGCGTCACCACCGTTCTGGTTCCGTCGCAGTTGCAGGACAAAAACAAGGCTCCGGCAGAGAAAAAAGGTAACTGATTCGTTATGGCAACATTAACTGCAAAGAACCTTGCAAAAGCCTATAAAGGCCGTCGTGTGGTGGAAGATGTCAGTCTGACCGTCAACTCCGGGGAGATCGTCGGTCTGCTCGGTCCTAACGGTGCAGGCAAGACAACAACCTTTTACATGGTGGTCGGCATTGTCCCGCGCGATGCGGGTAACATTATCATTGATGACGAAGACATCAGCCTGCTGCCTCTGCATGCACGCGCGCGTCGCGGCATCGGCTACTTACCGCAGGAAGCATCGATTTTCCGTCGTCTGAGCGTGTTTGATAACCTGATGGCGGTACTGCAAATTCGTGACGATCTGACCAGCGAGCAGCGGGAAGATCGCGCCAACGAGCTGATGGAAGAATTCCACATCGAACACCTGCGTGACAGTATGGGGCAGTCGCTCTCCGGTGGTGAACGACGCCGCGTGGAGATCGCCCGCGCACTGGCCGCTAATCCGAAATTTATCCTGCTGGATGAACCGTTTGCCGGTGTTGACCCGATTTCCGTTATTGATATCAAACGGATCATCGAACACCTGCGCGACAGCGGCCTTGGCGTGCTGATTACCGACCATAACGTCCGCGAAACGCTGGCAGTGTGTGAGCGCGCCTATATCGTGAGTCAGGGGCACCTGATCGCGCACGGCACGCCAACAGAAATACTGCAGGATGAGCACGTTAAGCGCGTATACCTTGGGGAAGACTTCAGACTCTGATAGGGTAGAAGACTTCACGTCACCGCAGGAGAAAACAACTCTGAACATGAAGCAAGGTTTGCAACTCAGGCTTAGCCAACAACTGGCGATGACGCCTCAGCTACAACAGGCTATCCGTCTGTTGCAGCTGTCCACGCTGGAACTTCAGCAAGAACTTCAGCAAGCGCTGGAAAGTAATCCACTGCTCGAGCAAACCGATCTTCACGACGAAATTGATACCCAGGAAAAACAGGACAGCGAAACCCTCGACACCGCCGATGCTCTCGAACAAAAAGAGATGCCTGAGGAGCTGCCGCTTGATGCCAGTTGGGATGAGATTTACACCGCCGGGACGCCTTCGGGCACCAGCGGAGATTACATCGACGATGAGCTGCCTGTGTATCAGGGTGAGACCACGCAATCACTACAGGATTACCTGATGTGGCAAGTGGAGCTGACCCCGTTCTCAGATACCGATCGCGCCATTGCGACATCCATTGTGGATGCGGTAGACGAAACCGGTTATCTCACCGTGACCCTGGACGATATTCTCGAAAGCATGGGCGATGACGACGTCGGTATGGACGAAATCGAAGCCGTGCTTAAACGCGTTCAGCGCTTTGATCCCGTAGGCGTGGCCGCCAAAGATCTCCGCGACTGCTTACTGATCCAACTTTCGCAGTTTGATAAAGCCACACCGTGGCTGGAAGAAGCGCGTCTGATCATCAGCGATCATCTCGATCTGTTAGCCAACCATGACTTCCGCACGCTGATGCGCGTGACCCGACTGAAAGAAGACGTGCTAAAAGAAGCCGTCAATCTTATTCAGTCACTGGATCCAAGGCCTGGGCAGTCGATCCAGACTGGTGAACCAGAATACGTTATTCCGGATGTGCTGGTGCGTAAGCATAACGATCGCTGGGTGGTCGAACTCAACAGCGACAGCATCCCACGACTGCAGATCAACCAGCACTACGCCGCTATGTGCAATAGCGCGCGCAACGATGCCGACAGTCAGTTTATACGTAGCAATCTACAGGATGCGAAGTGGCTGATTAAAAGCCTGGAAAGCCGCAATGATACACTGCTGCGCGTAAGTCGCTGCATCGTGGAGCAACAGCAAGCCTTCTTTGAGCAAGGTGAAGAGTTTATGAAACCGATGGTGCTGGCGGATATCGCCCAGGCCGTCGAGATGCACGAATCGACCATTTCCCGTGTGACCACGCAAAAGTATCTGCACAGTCCGCGCGGCATTTTTGAATTGAAGTATTTCTTTTCCAGTCACGTTAACACTGAAGGTGGAGGCGAAGCCTCATCCACGGCGATCCGTGCGCTGGTGAAGAAATTAATTGCTGCGGAAAACCCCGCGAAACCACTGAGTGACAGCAAGTTAACCTCTATGCTGTCAGAACAGGGTATCATGGTGGCACGCCGCACCGTTGCGAAGTACCGAGAGTCTTTATCCATTCCGCCGTCTAACCAGCGCAAACAGCTGGTCTGACCCAACCGATAAGGAAGACACTATGCAGCTCAACATCACTGGAAACAACGTCGAAATCACTGAAGCCCTGCGCGATTTTGTTAATACAAAATTTGCCAAGCTTGAACAATATTTCGACCGGATTAATCAGGTCTATATTGTGTTGAAAGTGGAGAAGGTTACACATATCTCGGATGCAACGCTGCATGTGAACGGTGGCGAAATTCATGCCAGCGCGGAAGGTCAGGATATGTACGCCGCCATTGACGGTTTAATTGATAAACTGGCTCGGCAGTTAACAAAACATAAAGATAAACTGAAACAGCACTAACTTGTCCGGGCAGTTAGCGGGTGCAGGACGGCCTGTTGTGTAGCACAACGGGCCATTTGTACAGTTAGCGCTTAGGTGAAATTATGACAAATAACGATACGACTCTACAACTGAGCACTGTTCTTAACCAGGAATGTACACGCGCAGGTGTTCACTGCCAAAGCAAGAAACGCGCACTGGAAATCATCAGTGAACTGGCGGCAAAACAGCTCAGCTTGCCTTCTCAGGTGGTATTTGAGGCCATTCTGACGCGTGAAAAAATGGGCAGTACCGGCATCGGTAATGGTATTGCTATCCCGCATGGAAAGCTGGAAGAAGACACGATGCGCGCGGTTGGTGTGTTTGTGCAACTTGAAACGCCTATCGCCTTCGACGCTATTGATAATCAGCCAGTCGATCTGCTGTTCGCCCTGCTGGTTCCGGCGGACCAAACCAAGACGCATTTGCATACGTTGTCACTGGTCGCAAAACGTCTGGCGGATAAAACCATCTGTCGTCGTCTGCGCGCCGCACAGAGTGACCAGGAGTTGTATCAAATCATCACGGACACCGAAGGTGGACAGGATGAAGCATAACAACCCAATGGCATCCTTTTTTGTCGTTGTGAGGAGAAACAGTACATGGTACTGATGATCGTCAGCGGCCGTTCAGGGTCAGGTAAATCTGTCGCTCTGCGTGCGCTGGAAGATATGGGTTTTTACTGCGTGGATAACCTTCCCGTAGTGCTGTTGCCCGATCTGGCTCGTACTCTGGCCGATCGCCAGATTTCTGCGGCCGTCAGCATTGATGTGCGCAACATGCCTGAGTCCCCGGAGATTTTCGAGCAGGCAATGAACAATCTGCCTGAAGGCTTCTCACCACAGCTGCTGTTCCTTGATGCTGACCGTAACACGCTGATTCGTCGCTACAGTGACACGCGTCGCCTGCACCCACTCTCCAGCAAGAACTTGTCTCTGGAAAGCGCTATCGATAAGGAAAGCGATTTGCTTGAGCCTTTGCGCTCTCGCGCTGACCTGATCGTTGATACCTCCGAAATGTCCGTACACGAACTGGCAGAAATGTTGCGTACCCGACTGTTGGGCAAACGTGAACGTGAATTGACGATGGTTTTCGAATCCTTTGGTTTCAAACACGGTATCCCGATTGATGCGGATTACGTCTTTGACGTGCGCTTCCTGCCTAACCCGCACTGGGATCCGAAGCTGCGCCCAATGACCGGTCTTGACCGCCCCGTCGCCGCGTTCCTCGACAGGCACACAGAAGTACACAATTTTATCTACCAGACGCGCAGCTATCTTGAGCTATGGTTACCCATGCTGGAGACCAACAACCGTAGCTATCTCACCGTAGCCATCGGTTGTACCGGCGGGAAGCACCGTTCGGTGTATATTGCAGAGCAGCTGGCAGACTACTTCCGCTCACGCGGTAAAAACGTGCAGTCACGCCATCGCACGCTGGAAAAACGTAAATCATGACCGTGAAGCAAACCGTTGAAATCACTAATAAGCTGGGCATGCATGCCCGTCCAGCTATGAAACTGTTTGAATTGATGCAGGGTTTCGAAGCAGAAGTTTTGCTGCGTAATGATGAAGGAACGGAAGCCGAGGCCAACAGCGTTATCGCTCTGCTGATGCTGGATTCAGCCAAAGGGCGTCAGATAGAAGTTGAAGCCACGGGTCCGCAGGAAGTTGAAGCCCTTGCCGCAGTGGTTGCCCTGTTTAATTCAGGTTTTGATGAAGATTAGTCAAGTGGTTTTAACACGTAGCCAGTAGGTCGGATAAGGCGTTTACGCCGCATCCGGCAATGCCATTGTGTCGTATTGTGCCTGATGCGCTGCACTTAAATCAGGCCAACAAAAACAGCGACAGTAGCGACTAATACAACTTATTTTCCCGCATAAACGACTCACCGCCTAACTGGCGCATTTGACGCATGATCCACGCCTGGCGGCTACGCACATAACCAGAAGGCGCATTCGCTTTAAAACGCAAAGGATTAGGTAATACCGCCGCCAGCAAGGCCGCTTCAGACAGACTCAACCGACTGGCAGGCTTATGGAAATAGCGCTGCGCCGCCGCCTCCACGCCAAAAATCCCATCGCCAAACTCAGCGATATTCAGGTAAACGGTCAGAATACGTTTCTTGCTCCAGACGGTTTCCATACCCAGCGTTAGCCCGGCTTCAAGACCTTTACGTACCCAGCTACGTCCATCCCACAGAAAGAGGTTTTTCGCCGTCTGTTGCGATAACGTCGACGCCCCGCGAATACGGTTTTCATTGCGTTCATTGTGCGCCAGCGCTTTCTCTATGGCGGAGACATCGAATCCCCAGTGCTCGGGAAACTTCTGGTCCTCCGCGGCAATGACGGCCAGTCCCATCCACGGTGAGATCTCGTCCATGCTCACCCAGTCTGAGTGCGCCACATAACCAAAATCACCGGACAGCCATGCGCCCAGTTGCCGTTCAACCATCACCGCCGAGAAAGGTACAGGCATCACGCTGAAAAGTGCGATGCCTCCGCCCCAGAATACGCCGAGGACAATGACCGCCCGCAGAAAGATACGTCGCAGAAAGGCGGTAACTCCTGTTCTCATTCAGCCAGCACCAGCACACGCGATACCAGTTTATCGATGCCACTCGCAGCCTGAGCAATGTCCTGCGCCAGCATATAGGCGGGCGTGGTGACGATTTTATTGTCTTCATCGACGACAATGTCATCAACCGGACAAGGCACATGTTCAGCGCCCATCTCTTCCAGCACCTCTGCCGTATCGATATCAGTACCGATGGTCAGACGCAGCGGGAAATCAAAAATTTTAGGTAACATAGCGGGCGCAATGCACATAAATCCCAGCGGCTTACCCGCCTGATGCATGGCCACCGCCAGCCCGGCTAAGTCGCTATCAACCCGGCATTCGCTGCCCTGACTGGCAAAATTGCTCAGATTTTTGGCCGCACCAAACCCGCCCGGCACGATCAACGCATCCAGTTCCGCTGAGACTGCCTGAGCGAGCGGGCGAATTTCACCGCGTGTTATACGTGCGGCTTCAATCAGTACATTACGCGTTTCCAGCATCGGCTCGCCGGTCAGATGATTAATCACATCCGCTTGCTGTTTATCCGGAGCAAAGCAGACGGCCTGAGCGCCGTTGCGGGCAATGGCCAGAAGCGTGAGAACAGTTTCATGGATCTCTGCACCGTCATACACGCCGCATCCACTGAGCACTACACCCACTTTTTTCATCGTGATACTCCTTTCTCAACTGGCTGAAACATATTAGTTATTATGATTTAAATGCTACGCTTCACACATTTAACTGATTCATGTAACAAATTATTTAAGATTTGCTATCTTAACTGCGTGCGGCCTGAAAATTAGGGCTGCGCCCTTGTAAACAATGATAATAATTTACGGCGCAGCCACGATTTCCCTGGTGTTGGCGCAGTATTCGCGCACCCCGGTCAAGCCGGGGTCATTTTTTTTCCACGCTCGCCACCCAGGCTTTTAATACCGCCACGTCGTGCTGCCACTCCTGCTTCATCTCTTCAATCCATTCAGCAACGTTATCTTCCCAGGCGGGAAGGTCCGGCGACTGGATTTGCTGACCTAACTGTTGCAGGTGACGCAGCCCCACAGAACCTGCTGCGCCTTTAATTTTATGACCTTCCTCAACCACGCCTTTTTTATCCCGTGCGGTCAAGTTTGACTCCAGCACGCTCAAATATCCCGGCATCATCTTCTCAAACACCGCCAGCCCGTCGGTAATTAACTTCGGTCCCACCAGCTCGAGGTATTGTTCCAACATAGGAATATCTAACAGCGCTTGCGATTTACTGCTTTCTTCAGATGTCACAGTGCTCTCCTCTTCGTTTCTGGTATCCCAGTATTTTTTGATCATGGCGGTTAGCGCCGGAACCGACAGCGGCTTACTCAGCACGTCATCCATCCCCGCGTCCAAATACTCTTTTTTATCTTTCAGTACGTTGGCGGTGAGTGCAACCAGCGGCGGAAGGTCCTCACGAGCGTATTTTTGCGTGAGCTCCCGCGAGATATCCAGACCGGTCATATCCGGTAGCTGAATATCCAGCAGCACCAGGTCATATTCACCCGGCGTAAACATTTCCAGCGCGGCTTTCCCGGTCATCGCGACATCCACGCTGTTGCCTAATTTTTCCAGCACGGAACGCGCAACAATAACGTTTAGTTCAATGTCTTCCACCAGCAGCACATTCAGGGCTGGCAGCGGCATGTCATCGTCTTCAAAGGCGTCTTCAATCTCTTCCGCTACCGCAGGCGCATGTACGGTCAGCGTAAAGATGGAGCCTTTACCTGCCTGGCTGGAAACCGTAATATCGCCGCCCATATTTTTCGCCAGACGCTTCGACACGGCCAAACCAATCCCGGTTCCTGTGGCCGGTTTACCGCCGTTGCTGTCCTTCACCTGATAATACATGGCGAAGATTTTATCCTGCTCATCCTGCGGAATGCCGATCCCAGAATCTTCAACCTCGAAATGCAGCATATCGCCCTGGTCATAGCGCGCCCGCACGGTCACCTGTCCCTGCTGAGTGAACTTCACGGCGTTGCTGATCAGATTCCACAGAATCTGGCGCAAACGCGTGCCGTCGGTAATGACCTTATGCGGTAGCGGTAACGTTGGCTCAAGTACAAAACGCAGCCCTTTTTGCTGCGCCTGCAGGCCAGAAAGGTTTTCCAGATCCGCCATAAAGCTGGTGAAATCAACAGGCTGGTTATCGAGCTGGACTTTACGTCGCTCCATCTTATCCATATCTATGATATCGTTGAAAATATTCCCCAGCGTCACGGCCGAGACATGGATGGTTTTCAGGTATTTTTCCTGCTCAGCGGTCAGGTCTGTATCCAACAGGATTCGGCTTAAGCCGACAATGCCGTTAAGCGGAGTGCGCAGCTCGTGGCTGATGGTGGAAATGAAGGTGGTCTTATCACGGCTGGCACGTTCAAGCGCATCCTGATAGCGCTTACGCTCGGTAATATCGCGCCCAAAACCCATCAGGCCATGTCGCTTACCTACGCGGTCATAGTACGGCACTTTACGAATTTCAAAGCAGGCTTTGCGCCCGTCCGGGTAGTCCAGCCACTGTTCGTAGGTGAGTGAGACGTTATGACGGAATACCTTCTCGTCGGTTTCAATTACCTTTTCAGCCGCTTCAGGAGAGTAAACGTCAGCCGGTTTTAAGTTCACCAGCTGCTTTTCGCTTTTGCCAGTCAGCAGTTCCATGGCACGGTTACAGCCGGAAAATTCTTTATCTTCATTGCGATAAAAAACCAGATCCGGCGAGGCATCAAGGAAAGAGCGTAAAAAGGAAGACTGTTGCTCGAGCTGGATCTGCGCTTCTTCGCGCTCTTTGATTTCAACCTTCAGTTGCTCGAACGTTTCCTGGCGCTCCGCTTCGGCTTTTTCGCGCTCAACAATTTCCTGATTGAGCTGGGCTATATTATCTTTCAATTGCACATTGAGCTTGAGATCGCGCTCGCGCATCTCTTCCAGCTTTTGTACCAGTCGTGACAGGCGTTGCCGGGACTCTTCCAGTTGCTCCACCACCACTGACAGGAAATAGACAGCCCAAGGGGTAATTAACAGACCAAAAAAGATAGAACGGATAACATCAATGCTTTCTACCTGGCCATGCAGCACCATGGTGACAGCCATCTGCACCACAATTGCCAACACGACCAGAGCCAGCGCTAATAGCAGCGAAAAGCGCACCAGACCCAACTTCATCATTAGGTCGACGTAATATTGCGCCAGCATACGGATTTGCTTCATAGAGGGTTCCTTCACGACAACTTGGCACAATAATACTCAATTCTTGGCGTGACGTTTGAGAATGTGCAAGAAATGCGGAGGTTATCAGTGAAATGACTGGGTAGGCGGTAGGCCGGATAAGGCATAGCCGCCATCCGGCAATGTGCGCCGGGCCGCCTGATGGCGCTTCGCTTATCAGGCCTACATGACTACGGCCTACGGAGGGTTAGATCCCCGGCTGCACCCATGGCGTACCCAGCGCCGAGCCTTGCACGCCGTGCTCGTTAAGGTACTTATCCAGTTCAACCATCCCAGTCCAGCGATTTTCACACCATAGCGGTGCTAACAGCGTTGGGCGACGCGCGCTGGCGGAAATGCGATGATAAATCACCTCTGGCGGCGTATGGCGGATCATCTCCCCGGCGGTAACCGTATAATCGTCCAGTTCAATTCCGTTCAGCCGCCCGGCTTCCCAGGCTTTCGCCATCGTACTGCCTTTCACAATATGCAGCGGATGCAGCTTAATACCGTCAACACCCGTCTCCACCACACGCTCCATGGTTTGTAGGCATTCTGCCTGCCCTTCTCCCGGCAGACCGACAATCAGGTGCGAACAGACTTTCAGCCCGCGTTCACGCGCCAGTCGCGTGGTGTTCTGGTAGCAGGCAAAATCATGACCGCGGTTAATACGGTGCAGGGTTTTGTCATGTGCGGTTTGCAGACCAAGTTCCAGCCATACCTCATAACCCAGGTCTTTATACTCGCAAAGCAGATCGAGTACCGCATCCGGCACGCAGTCGGGGCGCGTCCCAACGCATAACCCGACGATACTGGCCTGGCTGACCGCCTGCTGATACATCGACCGCAGCACCTGTACTTCAGCAAAGGTGCTGGTATAGGCCTGAAAATAGGCCAGATAGCGTCTGGCGCGATTGACCAACTGCGCCTGATGCTCAAGCTGCTCGGCAATGGAATGATGCTGCTGAGTTTCATCGGCAAACGAGGCGACATTACAGAAAGTACATCCGCCACGTCCGATGGTGCCATCACGATTTGGACAGCTAAAGCCGCCGTGCAGCGTGAGTTTATGAACCTTTTGCCCATAACGGCGAGAAAGATCCCCACCAAACATATTGACTAATTTCTGTAACTGCATAATCTGGTAGACCGCGCCTTGAAAAGAGGCCAAAGCCTGCCATTTTTTGCCCCAGTCGGCGATGACCTGGATCAATCGCCCTGGCGAGCCTTTATTTATTGCATAACAAATCAAAATAATTGAAATTTCATTCACTCAAAATCTAATTACTTTTCCTTATATTCAGCGGTTTTTTTTATCTTCTTATACTCTCAGCGTAAAAACAGTATCTTTAAGACGCCTGAACTCTAAAAACCAGCATAAAATGCCAGTCATCTCGATAAATAAAGGGAGGACGAGGGATATCCAGCCTTTCTGACAGTGAGACAGATCACACTTCCTGGGGGATTCCCCTTAGGTTAAATCATTGTAAAAAATCCTTTTATTTCAATATTTTCATAAAGTTAATTGCCCTATAGCACATTTTTGCATAAATAAGATTGCCATTTGACCTGTGTGTAGATTCCCGATAACTTGGAAATCCGCTGGAAGCTTTCTGGATGAGCAGTCTGCTCATCATATTTATGCAGTAATTGAGATTCCCTCTGAAGCAAGTCCTCAAACTTGTTTGACCTGTGCGAAAAGGATAAAGAGGGCGAATGCGAGGTAAGCGTATGACACGCAAACCCCGTCGCCATGCTCTTGGTGTGCCCGTGCGCAACGGTCCAGATGGGAATCCCTCAGAGCCTGGGGAGGTTCACTGATATGTTGTACGATAAATCCCTTGAGAGGGATAACTGTGGTTTCGGCCTGATCGCCCACATAGAAGGCGAACCTAGCCACAAGGTAGTGCGTACCGCCATACACGCACTGGCCCGTATGCAGCACCGTGGCGCAATTCTTGCCGATGGAAAAACCGGCGATGGTTGCGGCCTGCTGTTACAAAAACCTGACCGCTTTTTCCGCATCGTGGCGCAAGAGCGCGGCTGGCGTTTAGCCAAAAACTACGCCGTCGGCATGATCTTTTTAAATAAAGACCCTGAGCTGGCTGCGGCTTCTCGTCGCATTGTTGAAGAAGAATTACAGCAGGAAACCCTGTCGATTGTCGGCTGGCGCGACGTGCCGACCAACGAAGGTGTTCTCGGTGAAATTGCGCTCTCCTCCCTGCCTCGTATCGAGCAAATTTTTGTTAACGCCCCTGCGGGCTGGCGTCCGCGTGATATGGAGCGTCGCCTGTTCATCGCGCGTCGTCGTATCGAAAAACGCCTCCTGCAAGACAAAGATTTCTACGTCTGTAGCTTGTCGAATCTGGTCAATATCTATAAAGGTCTGTGTATGCCGGCGGATCTGCCGCGCTTCTACCTGGACCTGGCAGACCTGCGTCTGGAATCGGCCATCTGCCTGTTCCATCAGCGCTTCTCCACCAACACCGTACCGCGCTGGCCGCTGGCGCAGCCGTTCCGCTATCTGGCGCACAACGGTGAAATCAACACCATCACCGGCAACCGCCAGTGGGCTCGCGCCCGTACTTATAAGTTCCAGACGCCACTGATCCCTGACCTGCACGACGCCGCGCCGTTTGTTAACGAAACCGGCTCAGACTCCAGTTCGATGGATAACATGCTGGAACTGCTGCTGGCAGGCGGGATGGACATCATCCGCGCCATGCGCTTACTGGTTCCACCGGCATGGCAGAACAACCCTGATATGGATCCGGAGCTGCGCGCGTTCTTTGACTTCAACTCCATGCACATGGAACCGTGGGACGGTCCGGCGGGCATCGTCATGTCCGACGGCCGCTTTGCCGCCTGTAACCTTGACCGTAACGGCTTGCGTCCGGCACGCTACGTCATCACCAAAGACAAGCTGATTACCTGCGCCTCTGAAGTCGGGATCTGGGATTATCAGCCGGATGAAGTGGTAGAGAAAGGCCGCGTCGGCCCTGGCGAGCTGATGGTTATCGATACTCGCAGCGGGCGCATTCTCCACTCCGCCGAAACCGATGATGACCTGAAAAGCCGTCACCCATACAAAGAGTGGATGGAGAAAAACGTCCGCCGCCTGGTACCGTTCGAAGACCTGGCTGACGATCAGGTCGGCAGCCGTGAACTGGACGATGACACCCTCGCCAGCTATCAGAAACAGTTTAACTACAGCGCTGAAGAGCTGGATTCCGTGATCCGCGTGCTCGGTGAAAACGGCCAGGAAGCGGTCGGTTCAATGGGTGACGATACCCCGTTTGCCGTACTCTCCAGCCAGCCGCGCATCATTTATGACTACTTCCGCCAGCAGTTCGCGCAGGTCACCAACCCGCCGATCGACCCGCTGCGTGAAGCGCACGTCATGTCGCTGGCCACCAGCATCGGTCGTGAGATGAACGTCTTCTGCGAAGCTGAAGGTCAGGCACACCGCCTGAGCTTTAAATCGCCGATCCTGCTGTACTCCGATTTCACCCAGCTCACCACCATGAAAGAGGAGCATTATCGCGCTGACCGTCTGGATATCACTTTCGACGCGACCGAAACTACGCTCGAAGAGACCGTCAAAGCATTGTGCGATAAGGCGGAACAGATGGTGCGCAACGGCACGGTACTGTTGGTACTCTCTGACCGCAACATCGCTAAAAATCGTCTGCCGGTTCCGGCGCCGATGGCCGTGGGCGCAGTGCAAACGCGTCTGGTAGAACAAAGCCTGCGCTGCGACGCCAACATCATCGTTGAAACCGCCAGTGCCCGCGATCCGCACCATTTTGCCGTCCTGCTCGGTTTTGGCGCGACGGCAATCTATCCGTATCTCGCGTATGAAACATTGGGACGTCTGATCGACACTCAGGCGATTGCCAAAGATTACCGAACCGTGATGCTGAACTACCGTAACGGCATCAATAAAGGTCTGTACAAAATCATGTCCAAGATGGGCATCTCGACCATTGCCTCCTACCGCTGCTCGAAGCTGTTTGAAGCCGTTGGTCTGCACGATGATGTGGTTGCGTTGTGCTTCCAGGGCGTGGTCAGCCGTATTAGCGGTGCAGGGTTTACCGACTTCCAGCAGGATCTGCTGAACCTCTCCAAACATGCATGGCTGGCGCGTAAACCTATCAGCCAGGGCGGTTTGCTGAAGTACGTCCACGGCGGCGAATACCACGCCTACAACCCGGACGTGGTACGCACTCTGCAGCAGGCGGTACAAAGCGGCGAGTACAGCGACTATCAGGAATACGCCAAGCTGGTTAATGAGCGTCCGGCGGCCACGCTGCGCGATCTGCTGGCGATTACGCCTGGCGATGAAGCCGTAAGCATTAGCGAAGTAGAACCCGCGACCGAACTGTTTAAACGCTTTGATACCGCCGCCATGTCTATCGGCGCACTGAGCCCGGAAGCACACGAAGCGCTGGCCGAAGCGATGAACAGCATCGGCGGCAACTCGAACTCCGGTGAAGGCGGCGAAGACCCGGCGCGCTACGGCACCAATAAAGTGTCTCGCATTAAGCAGGTTGCTTCCGGTCGCTTTGGCGTAACCCCGGCATACCTGGTCAATGCCGATGTCATTCAGATTAAAGTCGCTCAGGGCGCGAAACCTGGCGAAGGCGGTCAGTTACCAGGTGATAAAGTCACCCCGTACATCGCCAAACTACGCTATTCCGTACCGGGTGTGACGCTGATCTCCCCGCCACCGCACCACGATATCTACTCTATCGAGGATTTAGCGCAGCTGATTTTCGACCTGAAACAGGTCAACCCGAAGGCGATGATCTCGGTGAAGCTGGTTTCCGAACCAGGCGTTGGTACCATCGCCACTGGCGTAGCGAAAGCCTATGCGGATCTGATCACCATTGCTGGCTACGATGGCGGCACTGGCGCAAGCCCGCTCTCATCAGTGAAATATGCGGGCTGTCCGTGGGAACTCGGCCTGGTGGAAACCCAGCAGGCGCTGGTGGCTAACGGTCTGCGTCACAAGATTCGTCTGCAGGTCGATGGCGGTCTGAAAACCGGCGTCGATATCATTAAAGCGGCAATTCTGGGTGCAGAAAGCTTTGGCTTCGGTACCGGCCCGATGGTGGCGCTGGGCTGTAAATATCTGCGTATTTGCCACCTGAACAACTGCGCAACCGGTGTTGCAACTCAGGATGAGAAACTGCGTAAGAACCACTATCACGGCCTGCCGTTCAAAGTGACCAACTACTTTGAATTTATCGCCCGTGAAGTGCGCGAGCTGATGGCCTCGCTGGGCGTTACCCGCCTGGTGGATCTGATTGGTCGCACCGACCTGCTCAAAGAGCTGGATGGCTTCACTGCCAAGCAACAGAAGCTGGAGCTGTCTCGTCTGCTGGAAACCGCCGAACCGCATCCGGGTAAAGCGCTGCATTGCACCGAGAACAACCCGCCGTTTGATAATGGCGTGCTGAACGCCCAGCTGTTACAGCAGGCGAAGCCGTTCGTCGACGAGCGCCAGAGCAAAACCTTCTGGTTCGATATCCGCAACACCGACCGTTCCGTCGGCGCATCGCTGTCGGGCTATATCGCTCAGACGCATGGCGATCAGGGGCTGGCGTCTGACCCGATCAAAGCGCACTTCAGCGGTACTGCAGGCCAGAGCTTTGGCGTGTGGAACGCGGGCGGTGTGGAGCTGTATCTGACCGGCGATGCCAACGACTATGTCGGTAAAGGCATGGCGGGTGGTCTGCTGGCAGTGCGTCCTCCGGTTGGCTCTGCTTTCCGTAGCCATGAAGCGAGCATCATCGGTAACACCTGCCTGTATGGCGCCACCGGTGGTCGCCTGTTTGCTGCGGGTCGTGCGGGTGAGCGCTTTGCAGTGCGTAACTCTGGCGCAATCACCGTGGTTGAAGGTATTGGCGACAACGGCTGTGAATACATGACCGGCGGCATCGTCTGTATTCTCGGCAAAACCGGCGTTAACTTCGGCGCGGGCATGACCGGCGGATTCGCCTACGTACTCGACGAAGACGGTGAATTCCGCAAACGCGTAAACCCGGAACTGGTCGAAGTGCTGAGCGTGGACTCGCTGGCGATCCACGAAGAGCACCTGCGCGGCCTGATTACCGAGCACGTACAGCATACCGGTTCTTCTCACGGCGAAGAGATCCTGGCGAACTGGCCAGCATTCTCGGCGAAATTCGCGCTGGTAAAACCAAAATCCAGTGATGTGAAAGCACTGTTGGGTCACCGTAGTCGTAGCGCAGCAGAGCTGCGTGTGCAGGCGCAGTAAGGGGTAGCAGCAATGAGTCAGAACGTATACCAATTTATCGACCTGCAGCGTGTTGATCCGCCGAAGAAGCCGCTGAAGATCCGTAAGATCGAATTTATCGAGATCTACGAGCCGTTTTCTGAAGGTCAGGCCAAAGCACAGGCAGATCGCTGCCTGTCCTGCGGTAACCCGTACTGCGAGTGGAAGTGTCCGGTGCATAACTACATCCCGAACTGGCTGAAGTTGGCGAATGAGGGACGTATTTTTGAAGCGGCAGAGCTTTCGCACCAGACCAACACCTTGCCGGAAGTCTGTGGCCGTGTATGCCCGCAGGATCGACTGTGTGAAGGATCCTGTACGCTGAACGATGAGTTTGGCGCGGTAACTATCGGCAATATTGAGCGCTATATCAACGATAAAGCGTTTGAGATGGGCTGGCGTCCGGATATGACCGGTGTTCGCCAGACGGACAAGCGCGTCGCCATTATCGGTGCCGGTCCTGCAGGTCTGGCGTGCGCTGATGTGCTGACCCGCAACGGCGTAAAGGCGGTGGTATTTGACCGTCACCCGGAAATCGGCGGCTTGCTGACCTTCGGTATCCCAGCCTTCAAGCTGGAAAAAGAGGTCATGACCCGTCGCCGTGAAATCTTCACCGGCATGGGCATTGAGTTCAAACTCAACGTGGAAGTAGGCCGTGACGTACAGCTCAATGATTTGCTGAAGGATTACGACGCCGTGTTCCTTGGCGTAGGAACCTATCAGTCGATGCGCGGCGGGCTGGAAAACGAAGACGCTGATGGCGTGTTTGATGCCCTGCCGTTCCTGATTGCCAATACCAAACAGTTGATGGGCTTTGGCGAAAGCAGCAATGAGCCATATATCAGCATGGAAGGCAAACGTGTCGTCGTGCTCGGCGGTGGCGATACCGCGATGGACTGCGTGCGCACCTCCGTACGTCAGGAAGCATCGCACGTTATCTGCGCCTATCGTCGCGATGAAGAGAACATGCCGGGTTCGAAACGCGAAGTGAAAAACGCGCGCGAAGAAGGCGTCGAGTTCCAGTTCAACGTCCAGCCTTTAGGTGTGGAAGTGAATGCCAACGGGAAAGTGTGCGGCGTGAAAATGGCGCGCACTGAAATGGGCGAACCGGATGCGAAGGGACGTCGCCGTGCGGAGATCGTCGCTGGCTCCGAGCACGTTGTTCCGGCTGATGCCGTGGTCCTGGCGTTTGGTTTCCGCCCACACAGCATGGAATGGTTGAAAGAGCACAGCGTCGAACTGGATTCACAGGGGCGCATTATTGCCCCGGAACGTAGCGACAACGCTTTCCAGACCAGCAACCCGAAAATCTTCGCCGGTGGCGACATCGTGCGCGGTTCGGATCTGGTGGTCACCGCGATTGCCGAAGGTCGTAAAGCGGCAGACGGGATTCTGAATTACCTGGAAGTGTAAAAGAGCCTTCTCTGGCCCCTGTTCACGTTTGTCGACAGGGGCTTTTTTTCTCCGTATTTCTCCACCATTCTTTGAAAGCTACTCGCAATTAAGACTGCAAGTCTTTGTAATTAGTAGAATGTGGATTGACCACTTCAGCACCCGGGCGTATTGATCGCGGAATATTTTTACACCGTAACTTTCACGAAAGGGATGAAGTATGACCACGCCGACGTCACTTCAGGATGCAGATGACTATCAGCAAATCCATAACGGAATTGTTCGACTACTGGACACCGCGCGGACAGAAACTGTCCGTAGTATCAATGCACTAATGACGGCGACCTACTGGGAAATTGGTCGACGAATTGTTGAATTTGAGCAAGGTGGTGAATCCCGGGCAGCCTATGGCGCTCAGCTTATTGAACGGTTGTCAGTGGATCTAAACCAACGCTATAAACGGGGGTTTTCCATGGTAAACATACGGCAAATGCGTATGTTTTATCTTTATTTTCAACAAATTGAGATTCAGCAGACACTGTCTGGTGAATCTCAAAATCTCATACAACTCGCCAAAACATTCCCACTACCCTGGTCGGCGTATGTCCGCCTCTTGTCTGTTAAAAATGCCGATGCCCGCACTTTTTATGAGAAAGAGACTCTCCGTAACGGCTGGTCAGTACGGCAGCTCAATCGACAAATTGCCACTCAGTTTTATGAGCGGACGCTGTTGTCCCGCGACAAATCCGCCATGTTGCAGAAGGCAGTCCCGACGGAGCCTGAAGTCTTGCCTGAAAAGGCCATCCGCGATCCGTTCATTCTGGAGTTTCTTGGCCTCAAGGATGAGTATTCAGAATCGGATCTTGAAGAGGCGCTGATCAATCACCTGATGGACTTTATGCTGGAGCTCGGCGACGATTTTGCTTTTGTTGGCCGTCAGCGTCGATTGCGCATTGACGATAACTGGTTCCGCGTCGATCTGCTGTTCTTTCATCGTCGTTTACGCTGCCTGTTGCTCGTTGATCTAAAAGTAGGCAAATTCAGCTATGCGGATGCCGGGCAGATGAATATGTATCTGAACTATGCCAAAGAACATTGGACGATACAGGGGGAAAATCCGCCAGTCGGGCTGATTCTGTGCGCAGGAAAAGGGGCGGGGGAAGCGCACTACGCGTTGAACGGCCTACCGAATACCATCCAGGCGAGCGAGTACAAAGTACAGCTACCTGATGAAAAATTACTTGCAGACGAGCTCATTCGTTCACAAACCATGCTGGGAACTCAACTCACAGACGCGGGTTAACTGTCGACCAAGGAAAATCAACGCAATCATCAACACCATAAATAATAACCATGTAAAGATTATACGTAATCGTTTGCTTTATTCTGAGAACTGTATATTATGCGGCGGATTTTTTGGGCAAAATTCATGGAGGCGTTGTGTCGCAGGACAACAATTATAGCCAGGGCCCCGTCCCTCTGGCGGCGCGGAAAGGCGTGGTTCCACTAACATTTGTCATGTTGGGGCTTACATTTTTTTCCGCCAGTATGTGGACCGGTGGCACACTCGGTACCGGTCTTTCCTATAATGATTTCTTCCTGGCAGTTCTCTTCGGTAATCTTCTCCTCGGTATTTACACTGCATTTCTCGGTTTTATCGGCGCAAAAACAGGGCTCTCAACCCACCTTCTGGCGCGTTACTCATTTGGTTTGAAAGGTTCATGGCTTCCCTCACTGTTGTTAGGCGGTACGCAGGTAGGCTGGTTTGGCGTGGGTGTGGCTATGTTTGCTATCCCGGTGGGCAAAGCGACGGGAATTGACGTCAATATCCTGATTGCGGTTTCTGGTCTGTTGATGACCCTGACCATCTTTTTTGGCATCTCGGCGCTGACCGTTTTATCTATCATCGCCGTGCCTGCCATCGTCGTTCTTGGCAGCTACTCCGTCTGGCTGGCGGTGAGTGATGTCGGCGGTTTAGACCATTTAAAAGCGATAGTGCCGCAGACGCCGCTGAATTTCTCCACCGCCCTGGCGCTGGTGGTCGGTTCGTTTGTCAGCGCAGGAACATTAACCGCCGACTTCGTTCGCTTTGGTCGCAACGCCAAAGGCGCGGTGCTGATTGCCATGGTGGCGTTTTTCCTTGGCAACTCCTTGATGTTCATCTTCGGCGCTGCGGGCGCGGCTGCGGTTGGACAGGCGGATATCTCTGACGTGATGATTGCCCAGGGACTGCTGCTGCCCGCGATTGTAGTGCTCGGTCTGAACATCTGGACGACTAACGACAATGCGCTGTATGCCTCAGGTCTGGGATTTGCCAATATTACCGGCCTTTCCAGCCGTACACTGTCGGTGGCTAACGGTATTATCGGCACATTGTGTGCGCTATGGCTTTACAATAACTTTGTCGGTTGGCTGACTTTTCTGTCGGCAGCAATTCCCCCGATTGGCGGGGTGATCATCGCCGACTATCTGCTGAACCATCGTCGCTATGCCGACTTCAGCAAAGCGCAATTTATTTCCGTAAACTGGATAGCGATCCTGTCCGTTGCATTGGGCATTGCCGCAGGTCACTATATTCCCGGTATTGTGCCCGTCAACGCCGTACTTGGCGGCGTATTCAGCTATATCCTGCTGAATCCACTTTTCAATCGCAGCCTTGCTAAATCACCAGAGGTCAGCCATGCAGAATAATAACATCACCCTTCGTCAGGCACGTTTACAGGGACGCGAAGGATTGTGGCAGCTCACGATTGAAAACGGGCGCTTCAGCCGGATTGAGCCACAGGACACCGCCACGTTACCGCAGGGCGAAGTGCTTGATGCCGAAGGCGGCCTGGCCATTCCACCGTTCGTTGAGCCACATATCCATCTGGACACCACGCAAACCGCAGGCGAGCCGAGCTGGAACCAGTCTGGTACGTTATTTGAAGGCATTGAGCGTTGGGCCGAACGTAAGGCAATGCTCACGCACGAAGACGTCAAAGCGCGCGCCATGCAGACGCTGAAGTGGCAGATGGCCAACGGCATCCAGTATGTCCGCACGCACGTTGACGTTTCCGATCCGACGCTGACTGCACTGAAAGCCATGCTGGAGGTGAAGCAAGAAGTCGCGCCGTGGGTAGAGCTGCAAATTGTCGCGTTCCCGCAAGAGGGCATTCTTTCTTACCCCAACGGTGAAGCGCTATTAGAGGAAGCCGTGCGTTTGGGCGCAGACGTCATTGGCGCGATCCCCCACTTTGAATTTACGCGTGAATATGGCGTTGAGTCGCTGCACAAAATTTTCGCTCTGGCGCAGAAATACGATCGGCTTATCGATGTGCACTGCGACGAAATTGACGATGAGCAGTCACGCTTTGTTGAAACCGTCGCGGCGCTGGCGCATCGTGACAATATGGGCGAACGCGTGACCGCCAGCCATACCACGGCAATGCATTCCTATAACGGCGCGTATGCTTCCCGCCTCTTTCGCCTGTTGAAAATGTCCGGCATTAACTTTGTCGCGAACCCACTGGTAAATATTCACCTGCAAGGGCGCTTTGATACGTATCCTAAACGTCGCGGCGTAACGCGCGTCAAAGAGATGCTGGAAGCAGAGATCAACGTCTGCTTCGGCCATGATGACGTCTTCGACCCGTGGTATCCGCTGGGCACCGCCAATATGCTGCAGGTACTGCATATGGGATTACATGTGTGTCAGCTGATGGGATACGGACAGATCAACGATGGGCTGAACCTGGTTACCACCCACAGTGCGAAAACCTTGCACCTGCAGGATTACGGTCTGAACGTGGGAAACTCCGGAAATCTGGTGATTTTAGCGGCAGAAAATGGGTTTGACGCGGTTCGTCGCCAGACACCTGCCCGTTATTCCATTCGTCACGGGCGAGTCATTGCTGAGACAGTGCCAAGCCAGACCACGCTGCATCTGACGCAGCCGGAAGCGGTGACGTTTAAGCGCTAAGTTGTTCTATCCAGTGTCGGATGGCGCAAGCCTTGCCATCCGACACGGTCTCTCATCGTCAGGCTTGTAATAAGCTGGCGCGCACCTTGATCACGACCTTTTTGATTTCCCCCGGCCCCCCCACCATACAGCCCGGTTTATGCGGCTCGCCCGGCATAAAAATCGCAAATCTTCCCGGCTTCAGTACGATCGCCTGCTCATCGGCAATCTCGCTGCACAACTGATAGTCATCCTCAACATGCATCTCATCGCACTGGCGAGCAGAATCGGTCATCCCGAACAGAATGCGTTCTTCGCCAGACAACAGCACCTGAATATCAATGTACTGCTGATGCAGTTCCGCTTTCTTTTGCTCTGGGCTCTGCGTCGCAAACTGCATGACATTCATAAAAATAGTATCGCCCTGCAACGCGTAGCGCCCTGGCGTTTTCTCCTGCGGATTCGCCGCAATGGCAAGCGTTAATGCCTGCTGTAAGACCGGATGTAATCCGGCAGAAGGCAGTGAACGCAACTCATCTGATATCATCATCATTCTCCCTGGGCCAACAGCGCGGCCCCCAGTAATCCAGCGTCATGGCGGTAATGCGCCGCCAGTAATTCCACGTGATAGGCCAAGGGCTCTTGTGCCAGATAATGTTCAACCAGCGCCAGATATCCTTCAGCCAGCCCAACGCTGCCGCCAATCACCACAATCTGGCAATCGGTCGTGGCCTTCACATCGCCGATAAGCCTTGCCAAAGTACGCGCCGAGCGATGGATCAACCTGCTTGCCTGCTCATCTCCTTGCCCGGCGCGGCTAAAAATGGTTTTGGCGTCGCATCCAGCAAGCGTACCTTCGGCTGCAGCCGCGATCCCTCGACCGGAAGCAATCGCCTCGACGCAGCCCACACGCCCGCAGCCGCAGGCCGGTCCATTGAGATCCGCCAGCGTATGTCCTAAGTGTCCAGCTAGACCACCAGACCCGGTGAGTAATTTGCCGTTGCTGATCACGCCGCCGCCGACGCCTGTCGACACGGTGATAAACACCATGTCGCTTATCTCATCCGCCATAGCGTGGTATTCCGCCCAGGCCGCTGCCTGTGCGTCATTGACTGCCAGCGTCGGCAGGCCGGTGATTTGTTCCAGCGTTTGTGTCAGCGGAAAATGCATCAACCCGCCAAGGTTATGCGGATTCAGCGCCAGTAAAGCCCCCTCACGGATAATCCCCGTCGAGGCGATCGCCACCCGATTAGCACGCCCCTGTAGCGGTGCAACCAGTGCTTGCAGCGCAGCGCGCAGCGCCTCCGGCGTTTTGCTGGCGGGCGTCGGCAATTCACGCCGCTCGCGAATTTGCAGATTACTGTCTAACAGCGCGGCAGCCAGTTTGGTACCGCCGATATCAATTGCCAATGTGGTCATGACACCGCCTTCTGCATCGCGGTGATACGCTTTTTATCCCGTTGCTCAAGTAACGACATACTTCTTCCCTTACGCTAATTGCCCGGTTCAACACCGGGCAATGGGATTAACTTTTGGATTTCACCATGGTGCTTTTGTCACCGCCGAACGGTACAGCCCCGCTAAACGGTCGACCATCAATGGCATCATGCGTACGCAACGCTTCAGGACGCAGCCAGCGCTGTACGCGGGACGGCATATCGAGACCAATCAGCAGGATCACCACAAATGTCAGACCGAAAGAGAGCGATCCCAGCGCCGTGCCCAGATCCAGACGTTGGGCAATCAGCGCGCCGATGATCGGTGCCAGAGCCCCACCCAGTGCGCCCACGTTATAGGTGAAGCCCAGGCCCGCCGCACGCTGGTCGGTATCGAAATAGCCGCCAATCAATTTTGGTAAGATCCCGGAGATCCCTTGGCCGAGCATTTGCTGGAAAAACAGCAGCAAACCCAGTACCCAGACGTTTGAACCGCCTATCGCAAACACCGGAATAATCAGCAACTGCGAGGCCAGCAAACTGCAGACATAGGCTTTACGCGTACCCAGCCAGTCGCCAAGAAAACCGCCGACGCAACAGCCGACCGCCGCGCCAAATCCGCTAAAGAACAGCACTCTGGCCACCGTGGAAGGATCGTACAGCAGTTCGGTTTTCAGATAGGTTGGCAACAGTGCCTGAATCGGCCACGAGTACAGGAAGGCGAATAGTACGACCACCATCAGCATGACGCCCGTCGGCCAGCGCTTCCCGCTGCTTTGCACCATAAAGCTAATGAAAATAAACGCACATATCAGGCCGAGGACCGCCACGATAGCCGCATTTTGCAGGTCGCCAGCAAAGCAGAACCACAGCGCGGTTGCAGCGGCGATCGTCATCAGAATATTAATTACCCGATGCTCGCCCCGGTAGAGAATATCCACCATCGTGCGCACTGGCGCTTTGCCTTCGTGTTTCTCTTTCCAGTCTTCCGCTTCCGGAATATTTTTACGCAGCCACAGGGCGAAGATAATTGGCAGGATGCCGATGAAGAACAGCGCACGCCACCCCCAGACCGGAACCACCAGGCTGTAGACCTGCGCGGCGATCACGGCACCAACGGAAAAGCCGGAAATCAGGAAGCCACTGGCTTTATTTCGCAGGTGTTTAGGCCAACTTTCAATAACATAGGTTGCACTGGAGCCGTACTCACCCGCCATTCCCATACCGATAACCAGACGGGCGATAAACATGGTGGTGTAGCCCGGCGCGAAGCCGCAGGCCAGCGTCCCCACGGAGAACAGAATGATGCTGGTGACCATTGCCAGACGGCGTCCGTAACGGTCGCCCATTGCCCCCAGCATTAACCCGCCAAACCAACGGGAGATAAAGGCGGCCGAGATCAGGCTGGCGGCCTGCACCGTCGTCAGTCCGAATTCGCCCTGCACTTCTGTCAGCACCAGGGCGATTAACACAAAATCGAAACCATCAAGCAAATATCCCAGCCAGGCGGCGGAAAATGCCCGCCATTGTGCCCGATTGAGATGGCGATACCACGGGATGCTCTGGGTAGAAGTACTCATTTTACTCTCCCGACGATCTTTGTTGTTGTGCCGGGTGGTGGCTTTGCCTTACCCGGCTTACGGTCGAAAAATCCAGGCCGGGCAAGCGAAGCGCCCCCGGCGACCCGCGATTACGCCTTTTCCGCCAGCAGTTGGTTTGCCAGCGCTTTCAGTTCCGGCAGATAGCGTTCATCTACCGGAGCAAAGGGTTTACGGCACAGTGGAACAGAAACCACATCCATATAGTGCAGTACTGTTTTCAGGCCGCGGAACACGCCAACCTTAATAAGCAGATCGATAACCTTATTGCACTCGGTTTGCAGCTTTTGCGCCGTGCGAATGTCACCTTCTTTGAGCGCTTTCACAATTCCCTGATAACGCCATCCCATGATGTTGTAAGTGCTACCGATACCACCATCTGCGCCTGCTAGCAGTCCAGAAGCGAAGATCTCGTCATAACCGTTATAAAGCACCAGATCGGGATGAGCGCGGCGGATCTGTTCCATCTGATAGAGATCGCCCGAAGTTTGTTTCAGTGCGCCAACGCCCGGCAACGTCACCAGCGTGTTGATCTGATCCAGCGTCAGTTTTACGCCGCTCAGCGCCGGGATGTTATAGACCACCATCGGCAATCCATTCGCTGAATCAATAATTGCGCGGTAGTGATCGCAGTGCTCTTCAAAGCTGAACGGATAGTAAAACGGCGTGACAGCGGAGACAGCATCAAAGCCGTAACGATGCGCGGCGCTCGCCAGTTGCTGGCTTTCTTCCGTACTGACCGTGCCAACATGGGCAATTAACGTCACTTTGCCTTTCGCTTCTTCAGCAACGATTTCCAGCACCTGCTCTCTTTCAGCGCGGTTTTGGACAAAGGCCTCACCCGTTGAGCCACCGACATACAGCCCATCGATCCCCTGACCAATGTTGAAACGCACCAGACGGCGCAGGCTCTCGATGTCCAGTTTCTGTTGGTTATCGAATGGAGTTAACAACGCTGGCATTACGCCTTTTAAATTTCTTGCCATAACGACCTCTGACGATGATTAGTGTTATCTGACCGCATACCTTTATACCTGTTATACCAGATCAAATAAGCAGCAATACAATAGAGAACGCTTATAGTGCGATCTGCTTCACTAAAAGATCGTCAGGATCGCGATTACTTACGCAATTTTTTACTTTTGCTGAAGGCGTGCCAGGTTGCGGAAACGCTATTGAGATGTTCTTGCAGTGCGCGGTCTGCTTCTTCAGGATCGCGCTGACGAATCGCATCGACAATAGCGATATGCTGCTGATAACTCACGTTATTGTGCTCATACAATTCTTGATCGGCAACGGCCGGACGGGCAGCAATTAACCAGTCTAACAGCGCAACATGGATCGCCATAAAGATGGGATTGCCCGGGATCTCCGCCAGTACGCGGTGAAAATCAACGTCCGAACGGATGAACAACGTATTGTCATCAAGCGACTGGCTGTTGATCTCCAGCGCTTTCGCCAGCCTGTCGATTTGCTCATCTGTCGCAT
Source organism: Citrobacter sp. Cf125 (assembly GCF_030333935.1). NCBI lineage: Bacteria > Pseudomonadati > Pseudomonadota > Gammaproteobacteria > Enterobacterales > Enterobacteriaceae > Citrobacter > Citrobacter sp. Cf125. The sequence continues at coordinate 736,478 of NZ_JAOWEY010000023.1, forward strand.
GTTCGGCGGCGTATCGAACCAGGCTTGATTCAAAGAACAGTCGCAACTGCTCGAAGTGGGCAATGCCGCCGGGATGTGCGAGGAAATCTTTCGCCATACCAGACAGCTCACTGATGATGGTATCAGCTGAAGGACGCGAAACGCGGGCGCGCTCGCCGTTGTTGATTTGTACCAGACCTTTGCGTTTTAACGCGGCCAGCGCTTCTCGTACAGAAGGACGGCCCACGTTAAAGAAGGCCATCAGCTCCCGCTCAGACGGCAACTGTTCGCCCTCGCCAAATTCCCGACGACGAATCATCTGCTCCAGTTCTTCCTCAACCATTTCAGACAGTTTTTTACGCGCAAGCGGGCGATTGCGTAAGCTACGGCCAATGGTGGATGGAGAGTCTTCAGCTTGCGAATCAAATGCGTTCATAGGGTCCATTCAGCTAAGTCGTGGTGACAAACAACAGCGGGTTTATCCTAACACAGGATCGAAAGCAGGGTGAAATGATGGTCGATCCGCCCCCGCTGGCTTATTGATAACATACGTAACAGCAATATTATTTTAAGCGAGTATCTTCCGCCTATTTTTAATTTAATAGAGTTATATCATCTTCATGAAATTTATGAACATTAACATGATAATTTATCATAACCATCTATTTTATAACGATAAATAATTAAATCCTCGAATTAAAAATAAGATATTCACTCCATAAAAAATGCCCAGAAAAATATAACATCCGTTGGGATAACAGCGTTATTACCGGATTTATCTTCTTCTCTGGCATGGAGTGAAACAATGTTCGGCATCATTATCTCTGTCATCGTTTTATTAACGATGGGTTACCTGATCCTCAAAAACTACAAACCGCAGGTCGTGCTGGCCGCCGCCGGGATCTTCCTGATGATCTGCGGTGTCTGGCTGGGCTACGGCGTGTTGGTCGCTGACGATAAGAGCAGTGGCTATCTACTGGTCGATATTTACAACGAAATTTTGCGTATGCTCTCCAACCGCGCGGCCGGACTGGGGTTATCAATCATGGCGGTGGGTGGTTATGCCCGTTATATGGACAGAATGGGAGCCAGCAGAGCGATGGTTAGCCTGTTAAGCCGCCCGCTCAAGCTAATCCGCTCACCCTATGTTGTGCTTGCCGCCACCTATGTTATTGGTCAGATCATGGCGCAATTCATTACCAGCGCATCCGGGTTAGGTATGTTGCTGATGGTGACGCTATTCCCAACGCTGGTCAGTCTTGGCGTGAGCCGTTTATCTGCAGTGGCGGTCATTGCCACCTCAATGTCTATTGAATGGGGCATTCTGGAAACCAACTCGATTTTTGCCGCGCAGGTCGCGGGTATGAAAATCGCCACTTATTTCTTTCAATACCAGTTGCCCGTCGCGTCGTGTGTCATTGTCGCCGTCGCCATTGCGCATTTTTTCGTTCAGCGTCAGTTTGATAAAAAAGCCGCACCGGAAAGCAACGGATTTGCTGAACAAAAGACGCTGGAAAACGTACCTCCGCTCTATTACGCCATTCTACCCGTCATGCCGCTGATCCTGATGCTGGGCTCGCTTGCCCTTGCGCAAATGGGGCTAATGAAAGCAGAGTTGAATCTGGTGGTGGTGATGTTGATGAGCATGACGCTGACTATGTTTGTTGAATTCCTGCATAAACATAATCTGCGCGAAACGATGGATGATGTGCAGGCTTTTTTTGACGGCATGGGGACGCAGTTTGCCAACGTTGTCACGCTGGTGGTCGCCGGTGAAATCTTTGCGAAAGGGTTGACGACTATCGGGACTGTCGACGCCGTAATAAAAGGCGCAGAGCATTCCGGTCTTGGCGGCATCGGCGTGATGATCATCATGGCGGTGGTCATCGCCGCCTGTGCGATTGTCATGGGGTCAGGCAACGCACCGTTTATGTCTTTTGCCAGCCTCATTCCGGATATTGCCGCCGGGCTGCATATTCCTGCAGTAGTGATGATTATGCCGATGCATTTTGCCACTACGCTTGCCCGCGCGGTGTCACCCATAACCGCTGTAATTGTCGTGACATCAGGTATTGCCGGCGTATCGCCCTTTGAAGTAGTAAAACGTACAGCAATCCCGATGGCAGTAGGATTTGTGGTGAATATGGTAGCCACCATCGCGCTGTTTTACTGATCCCGAAGCCAGAAAACAGAACAGGCCCGAAAGGGCCTGTTTTTTTATTTCACTATTTATTTCACTACGCGCAGCGCCGGACGCCCACCGCGAGGTGGCGGCGGAGTGTCATCAGGATCGTTGTCGTCGCCATTGTCAGGCTTATCGCCATCAATGACCGACATGACTGTTTCACTCTCAAAACCAGACGCGTCGTTGTCGTCATCATTTAAGCTGGCGACATCTTCGTCGTAGGCGGCTTCCGGTTCGAACATCGTACCGGCGCCATTTTCACGTGCATAAATTGCCAGAACAGCAGCCAACGGCACAGACACCTGACGCGGCACACCACCGAAGCGCGCGTTAAAGCGCACTTCATCGTTAGCCAGTTCCAGGTTGCCCACCGCACGCGGTGCAATATTCAGAACAATTTGCCCGTCACGCGCATATTCCATTGGAACCTGCACGTCCTGGAGCGTCACATCCACCACCAGATGCGGCGTGAGCTGGTTGTCTAGCAGCCACTCATAGAACGCGCGCAGCAGATACGGACGGCGTGGTGTTAGCTGTGGCAAATCCATACAGGTTAACCCCGGCCCAGACGCATTTCACGTTCAGGCTCAGTCAGAGAAGCCAGGAAAGAGTCACGTTCGAAGACGCGAGTCATGTACCCTTTCAGTTCTTTCGAACCTGCACCGTTGAATTCAATACCCAGCTGCGGTAAACGCCACAGCAGCGGCGCCAGGTAGCAGTCTACCAGGCTGAACTCATCGCTCAGGAAGTAAGGTTTCTGGCCAAATACTGGCGCAATTGCCAGCAGTTCTTCGCGCAAACGCTTACGCGCGACTTCAGCTTCAGATGCAGAACCGTTCACGATGACATTCATCAGCGTGTACCAGTCTTTTTCAATACGCTGCATGTACAGGCGGCTTTCACCACGCGCAACCGGGTAAACCGGCATCAGCGGCGGATGCGGGAAGCGCTCATCCAGGTATTCCATAATGATGCGAGATTCCCACAGGGTCAGCTCACGATCCACCAGTGTCGGTACGCTCTGATTCGGGTTGAGGTCGATCAGATCCTGAGGTGGATTGTCCTTCTCCACGTGCTCAATCTCGAAACTAACACCTTTCTCAGCCAGCACAATGCGGACCTGATGGCTATAGATGTCAGTAGGACCAGAAAACAGCGTCATTACCGAACGTTTGTTGGCAGCGACAGCCATGAAAACCTCCAGGTATATTCAGAATTTTTACTGCTACCAGCCACTCAGTGGCCAGCCAGAAGTGATGTCACCCAGACTCGGGAAAGTCATTGCTGTTCAAAATACAAACAAAAAATGAACGATACCGGACATTTGGGCAGAAAATTGGATGATAGTTTACCAGATTTTGTGACCTTTGTGGTGAGTCGATTCTTGAAATGGGGAAAAAGAGGTGGCAATCAGCGGATTACCGTGGATCTGAGGCGAGAAATAACGATAAAAAAACCCGCCAAAGCGGGTTTTTTCGCAAATTGTCGTCTGCCGAAGCAGAGTACAATTAACGTTTGGAGAACTGAGGACGACGACGTGCTTTACGCAGACCGACTTTCTTACGTTCAACCTGACGAGCATCACGGGTAACGAAGCCAGCTTTACGCAGTTCGCCACGCAGGGACTCGTCGTACTCCATCAGAGCGCGGGTGATACCGTGACGGATCGCACCAGCCTGACCAGAGATACCACCACCTTTAACAGTGATGTACAGATCCAGTTTCTCAACCATGTCGACCAGTTCCAGCGGCTGACGAACTACCATGCGGGCAGTTTCACGACCGAAGTACTGTTCCAGAGAACGTTGGTTGATTACGATTTTACCACTGCCCGGTTTGATGAAAACGCGAGCTGCGGAACTTTTGCGGCGACCAGTGCCGTAGTATTGATTTTCAGCCATTGCCTATAATCCCGATTAGATGTCAAGAACTTGCGGTTGCTGTGCCGCGTGGTTGTGCTCGTTGCCAGCGTAAACTTTCAGTTTACGGAACATAGCACGACCCAGCGGGCCTTTTGGCAGCATGCCTTTAACCGCGATTTCAAGCACACGCTCAGGACGGCGAGCAATCATCTCTTCAAAGGTCGCTTGTTTGATACCACCGATGTGGCCGGTGTGGTGATAGTACACTTTGTCAGTACGCTTGTTGCCGGTTACAGCAACTTTGTCAGCGTTCAGAACGATGATGTAATCACCAGTATCTACGTGCGGAGTGTATTCCGCTTTGTGCTTACCGCGCAGGCGCAGAGCCAGTTCGGAAGCCAGACGGCCCAGAGTTTTACCGGTCGCGTCAACAACATACCAGTCGCGTTTTACGGTTTCTGGTTTAGCTGTAAAAGTTTTCATTAAAAGCTTACCCAAATAAATAAGTTACACGTTGGTGAACACCCAAACGTTTTGTCAGTTGAGGTTCACACGACATTGTCCAGCAAACCTACCCCTTCGAATAGCCTATGCCGGCGCATAGAAAGTTTTGGGAAAAAAACTCTCTCGTAACGTGGGGTCGCAAGATTATAGAGAAGTCAGGGTCAAAGATCGACCCCTTTATGTGATTTGCGGCAGGTTTAACCGGCTAAATGTTCCCGCTTCAGATACTCTTCGCTTTGCATCTCCTGCAAACGCGACAAACAGCGCTGAAATTCAAACTTCAGACGCTCGCCCTGATAAATTTCATAGAGTGGCGATGCCGCGCTGACCACCAGCTTGACGTGGCGTTCGTAGAACTCATCCACCAATGCGATAAAGCGCCGCGCTTCACTCTCCATCAGCGGGGTCATGACCGGCACATCAGACAACAGTACCGTGTGAAACAAACGCGACAGCGCAATGTAGTCATGCTGGCTACGCGCATCGACACAGAGCGTGGTAAATGACACCGCCAGCGTTTGGTTTTCGACGGCCAGCGTCTGCATCGGACGATGATTGATCTCCAGCGTCGGCGCATGTTCACCTTTGGTTCCCGCTAATGCCAGCCAGAGTTTATCCATCTGTTGGCGGGTTTCCTCATTCAGTGGCGACAGCCACAAATGCGCCTGCGTTAAGGTGCGCAGACGATAATCGACGCCAGCATCAACATTCATGATGTCGCAATGCTGTTTGATAGCATCAATGGCAGGAAGAAAACGCGCGCGTTGTAAACCGTTGCGATACAGCTCGTCTGGCGGAATATTGGAGGTCGCCACCAGCGTAATGCCACGGGCAAACAGTGCCTTCATCAGGCCGCCGAGTAGCATGGCGTCGGTAATATCAGAAACAAAAAATTCGTCAAAGCACAGCACGTCCGTTTCGGCCTTAAAGCGATCGGCGATGATTTCCAGCGGATCGCTCTGCCCCTGTAAGGCAGTAAGCTCTTCATGCACACGCAGCATAAAACGGTGAAAGTGCAAACGCTGTTTACGTTCGCCCGGCAGACTATGGTAGAACAGATCCATCAGCCAGGTTTTTCCGCGCCCAACTCCTCCCCACATATATAAACCACGCACCGGTGTGTTGATCGGCGACTCACGCTTGCCCAGCAATTTGCCAAAACGCGCCATCAGTCCGCTCTCCTGCGGCGCAGGACGTGCTGGCGTCGTAAGTGCCTGGAAAATTGTTTCCAGTCGATTCACGGCTTCTTGTTGTACATTGTCGGGCTGATGACTGCCGTCGTTGAGGGCTTGCTGGTAACGCGATGTCGGGGAAAGGCTTTGCATGATGTTATTGTTATTCCTTGAGAATCGATGTGCCGTCGCTCACGGTTGACGAAAAAAAGGCCGTTCTACATTACGTGATATAAACACGGGATTCCACTTCTACGGGATTAGCGGTTATAGTGGCATAATCAGGCGCAGGCATGGAGCCTAAAGCCAACACCCTACGGAAACACAAGACAACGGGAGATGTTCATGACCTGGGAATATGCGCTAATTGGGTTAGTCGTCGGTATCATTATTGGTGCTGTAGCCATGCGTTTTGGTAATCGGAAATTACGCCAACAGCAGGCATTGCAGTACGAACTGGAAAAAAATAAAGCTGAGCTGGAAGAGTACCGTGAAGAACTGGTGAGCCACTTTGCCCGCAGCGCTGAATTGCTGGATAACATGGCGGACGATTATCGTCAGATTTACCAGCATATGGCGAAAAGCTCCAGCAACCTGCTGCCGGGTATGTCGCCGGAAAACAACCCGTTCCGTAATCGTCTGGCAGAGTCTGAAGCAGGCAACGATCAGGCGCCGGTTCAGATGCCACGTGACTATTCTGAAGGGGCATCTGGCCTGCTGCGTAGTGGCGCAAAGCGCGACTAACCGCACATCGTTAAGAAATTTATTGGGCGCAGCAATTGCGCCCTCCGCTTCTCTTCCCGTCCCAGCTATTATTTAGTCGTTAGCCTCATTGTGACCAAACCGAAAATTCAATAACATCAAACTGTTTTGAATCATCTTCCGTTTACTCAAGGTACGAGAGCAGGATCCATGAAAAAACAAACCCAGCTGTTGAGTGCATTAGCGTTAAGTGTCGGGTTAACTCTCTCGGCGCCATTCCCGGCCGTCGCGTCGATTCCCGGCCAGGTTCCCGGTCAGGCTGCGCTCCCCAGCCTCGCCCCGATGCTGGAGAAAGTGTTGCCAGCCGTGGTGAGTGTAAGGGTCGAAGGCACCGCCACTCAGGGGCAGAAAGTCCCGGAAGAGTTCAAAAAGTTTTTTGGTGATGAACTTCCCGATCAACCTTCCCAACCTTTTGAAGGACTGGGTTCAGGTGTCATTATTGATGCCGCCAAAGGCTACGTCCTGACCAATAATCACGTTATTAATCAGGCGCAAAAAATCAGCGTTCAGCTTAATGATGGTCGTGAATTCGACGCAAAGCTTATTGGCAGCGACGATCAGAGCGATATCGCACTGCTACAAATTCAACACCCCAGCAACCTGACGCAAATTGCCATTGCTGACTCTGATAAACTCCGCGTGGGTGATTTCGCGGTGGCTGTGGGTAACCCGTTCGGTTTGGGTCAAACAGCCACCTCCGGCATTGTATCGGCTTTGGGTCGCAGTGGGTTGAACCTGGAAGGTCTGGAAAACTTTATTCAGACTGACGCCTCTATCAACCGCGGTAACTCCGGCGGCGCATTGCTTAACCTCAACGGTGAGCTGATCGGTATTAACACCGCGATTCTGGCCCCCGGTGGCGGCAGCATCGGTATTGGTTTTGCAATCCCGAGCAACATGGCGCGCACGCTGGCACAGCAGTTGATGCAGTTTGGTGAAATCAAACGCGGTCTGTTGGGCATCAAAGGCACCGAGATGACTTCCGATATCGCCAAAGCGTTCAAACTGGACGTACAGCGTGGCGCGTTTGTCAGTGAGGTTCTGCCTAACTCCGGCTCCGCAAAAGCGGGGGTGAAATCAGGTGACGTCATTACCAGTCTCAACGGTAAACCGCTTAACAGCTTCGCCGAACTTCGTTCACGTATTGCGACAACCGAACCAGGGACCAAAGTCAAACTGGGCCTGCTACGTAACGGTAAACCGCTGGAGGTTGAAGTCACCCTCGATACCAGCACATCATCGTCCGCCAGCGCAGAGATGATTGCGCCTGCGTTGCAAGGGGCCACGCTCAGCGACGGTCAGTTAAAAGACGGTACCAAAGGCATCAGAATTGATAACGTAGAAAAAAGCAGCCCTGCCGCACAGGCCGGACTGCATAAAGATGACGTTATTATTGGCGTTAACCGCGATCGCGTAAACTCGATCGCTGAAATGCGTAAAGTGCTGGAAGCGAAACCGTCGATCATTGCCCTGCAGGTGGTGCGCGGTAACGAGAGTATTTACCTGCTCCTGCGTTAACGCATGCAACCGGACATCAGCCCCTCGTGTGATGTCCGGTAAACTCGTGATATGCTGCAGCCGTTCCCTTTATTAATGACGCCGCCATCATGTTTGTGAAGCTTTTACGTTCGGTCGCGATTGGTTTAATCGTCGGCGCTATTCTGCTGGCCGCGATGCCCTCGCTGCGCAAAATTAATACGCTTACCGCACCGCAGTTCGATAGTGCAGATGAAACGCCCGCCAGCTATAACCCGGCGGTTCGCCGTGCAGCTCCTGCCGTCGTTAACGTTTATAACCGCAGTATGAACAGCACAGCGCATAACCAGCTTGAGATCCGCACGCTCGGCTCAGGCGTTATCATGGATCAGCGCGGCTATATCATTACCAATAAGCACGTCATTAACGATGCAGACCAAATCATCGTCGCATTGCAGGACGGTCGCGTATTTGAAGCGCTGCTTGTGGGGTCTGATACGTTAACCGACCTTGCGGTGCTGAAAATCAACGCCACTGGTGGACTGCCGACAATTCCGATTAATAACAAACGCGTACCGCACATCGGCGATGTGGTTCTCGCAATCGGGAACCCGTACAACCTCGGGCAAACCATCACCCAGGGGATTATCAGTGCCACCGGTCGTATTGGCCTGAACCCGACGGGGCGGCAAAACTTCCTGCAAACCGATGCCTCCATCAACCACGGTAACTCCGGCGGCGCGCTGGTCAACTCGCTGGGCGAGTTGATGGGTATTAACACCCTGTCATTTGATAAGAGCAACGATGGCGAAACCCCGGAAGGGATCGGCTTTGCTATTCCTTTTCAACTGGCAACCAAAATCATGGATAAGTTGATTCGTGACGGGCGCGTGATTCGCGGCTATATCGGCATCAGCGGCCGAGAAATTGCGCCACTACACGCCCAGGGCGGCGGGATGGATCAAATTCAGGGGATTGTGGTTAACGAAGTAGCCCCGGACGGTCCGGCAGCGCAGGCAGGTATTCAGGTTAACGATCTGATTATCTCGGTCAATAACAAACCGGCGGTATCTGCACTGGAAACGATGGACCAGGTGGCAGAGATTCGACCAGGTTCAGTTATCTCCGTGGTCGTGATGCGAGATGACAAGCAGTTGACGCTACAGGTCACGATTCAGGAATATCCGGCGACCAACTAATACGGATATAAAAAAACCGGAGCAAGTGCTCCGGTTTTTTACTTTTGGGCAGTTCGTTACTTAACGAACTCTTCGCCCAGAGTGATATCTTTCTTCAGCGTATCCAGCATACCTTCCAGCGCAGCTTGTTCAAACGCGCTCAGCTTGCCGATAGACTGACGCTCTTCTACGCCGTTTTTACCCAGCAGCAGCGGCTGAGAGAAGAAGCGAGCATACTGGCCATCGCCTTCAACGTAAGCACATTCAACCACACCTTTTTCGCCGCTCAGTGCGCGAACCAGTGACAGTCCGAAACGCGCTGCGGCCTGACCCATAGACAGGGTTGCAGATCCGCCACCGGCTTTAGCTTCCACAACTTCAGTACCCGCATTCTGGATACGTTTGGTCAGGTCAGCTGCTTCTTGCTCGGTGAAGCTTACGCCAGGAATTTGTGACAGCAGCGGCAGAATGGTCACGCCAGAGTGGCCGCCAATAACCGGGACTTCAACGTCGCCAGGCTGCTTGCCTTTCAGTTCCGCAACAAAGGTGTTGGAGCGGATGATGTCCAGCGTGGTCACGCCAAACAGTTTGTTCTTATCGTATACGCCTGCTTTTTTCAGGACTTCTGCAGCGATAGCAACGGTCGTGTTCACCGGGTTGGTGATGATACCGATACATGCTTTCGGACAGGTTTTAGCAACCTGCTGCACCAGATTCTTCACGATACCGGCGTTAACGTTGAACAGGTCGGAACGATCCATACCCGGTTTACGTGCGACGCCCGCGGAGATCAGTACTACATCAGCACCTTCCAGTGCAGGGGTAGCGTCTTCGCCACTGAAGCCTTTGATTTTCACAGCAGTAGGGATATGGCTCAAATCAACGGCCACACCAGGCGTTACTGGAGCGATGTCGTACAGGGAGAGTTCTGAACCTGAAGGCAGTTGGGTTTTTAACAGTAATGCTAGCGCCTGACCGATACCACCAGCAGCGCCGAGGACTGCAACTTTCATCCTAAACTCCTTATTATATTGATAAGCAAAGTGTCTATTGCTCCGCGGCGGCGACCTTAATTCACAAATCCAACGAATACAACAACCACGCGTCAAGAATGCGTAGTCACGCAAATTTGGCTTTTATGCATTTAACTTACGTAAAATAAAACCTAAGTTACGTAATTCAAAACCACCCGCACAGTAGAGCAACTTTCCAACAGGTGCTGACAATATACCCTACCCACCTCTCAAAACAACATCAATTTGATAACATTTAATTTACTTTTAACCTTATTTGCGAGCCGTGACACAGGCATGTTTCTTGATAACGAAATTTGATAAAATTCCGCTCTTTCATAACATTATTTCAGCCTTGAACAAGGCAGACTGTTTGCATAAAAATTCATCTGTATGCACAATAATGTTGTTTCTACCGCCATATTACGGGTGACTTATGCGAAGCTCGGCAAAACAAGAAGAATTAGTAAAGGCGTTTAAAGCGCTGCTTAAAGAAGAAAAGTTCAGCTCTCAAGGCGAAATCGTCCTCGCATTGCAGGATCAGGGCTTTGATAATATCAATCAGTCCAAGGTTTCACGCATGCTGACCAAATTTGGCGCCGTGCGTACCCGCAATGCGAAAATGGAAATGGTGTACTGCCTTCCGGCGGAACTGGGCGTGCCTACAACCTCCAGTCCGCTGAAAAATCTGGTGCTGGATATCGACTATAACGATGCGGTCGTGGTTATTCATACTAGTCCTGGCGCTGCTCAGTTGATTGCACGTCTGCTGGACTCATTGGGGAAAGCGGAAGGTATCCTGGGTACGATTGCCGGTGACGATACCATCTTCACCACCCCAGCTAAGGGTTTTACGGTAAAAGATCTCTACGAAGCCATTCTGGAACTGTTCGAACAAGAACTGTAATACCGCCTCCCCGTCGCCTCGCGGCGGGGGAAAACACTCTCTTTCTACCCCCTTCCGTCTATTTTTAACTGCTATGCATTTAACAAATGGTGCGTTTAACCGTCAAAAACCATTCACATAGTGAATATGAAGGCTTAAAAACGCACATTTTGCAAAAAACCATATCCAATTGATTTTATTTAATTTATTTCTTTTAAAATGTTCGAAACGCTCTTTTTAATTCCATTTGGTTATAAAAAATATTTTTCTTAACACTTAATACCCACAGAAACAATTAGCGCGGTATTAATTTATAAGGTTATTAGTGTATACTTGATTTTGTGATGAGGGTCACGAAACGCAGACCCCTATAAAAGAATTCGACGAGGTAAATATCATGAAAATCAAAACTACTATTGCAACCTTAAGCCTTCTTTCTGTTCTCTCCTTCGGTGCAAGCGCCGCGGTTACTCAGGTGAACTCACAAGAAGCACAGAATCTGCAATCTATGGGTAGCATCTCCGTATCTCAGATCGGTAGTTCACCAATGGACATGCGTCAGGCCATCGCCGCTAAGGCTGAAAAAGCAGGCGCCAGCAGCTATCGCGTCACCGAACTCCGTGAAGGTGCTCACTGGCACGCTACTGCAGAACTGTACAAATAAACCCTCGTCGTCTAAGTCCGACGACTTGCCCCCGCCTGCCGGGGGCTTTTTTATGTCTTACATTGAGTGACGAACGTTAAAACGCAACTGCCCTTCCAGCTCTTCTTCCGCTTCATCGAACAGTAAAATCAGCGCGCCGTATCGCCTGCGCAGCTTGTCCGGTAAATGGACAAATTCAATCTCCAGCGGCAACGGTAAAACTTCCCCGATAACCACCTCCCACAGAGAATCTAAATCAACCACCTTCTCCCTGGCGAGACCGAACGTGCGCGTAAACTCACGATAGAAATCACCCTGGTCTTCTATCTCGTCAAAATCAAATGTATAGATATTCATCTATAGCCACCATCCCGACGCCAGCCACTCTACAGACCGCCAATATGTAGGGGTCTCTCGCATTTTCAGGTAAGTATAGCCATAAAAAAACCGACGCTTTTAGCGTCGGTTTTCAACTCTTAATTACTGACCAGCGCATGCTGGTATTTGTGCAACATCCCACTGAGTCGTTTTACCGGCTCGGTCACCTGCGGTGGTGCTTGCCAGATGATTAATTTCTCCTGATAGATCTCAAGCTCTTCCAGCAACTGGCTAAAATAGCGTCGACGCTTGTCGTCATTTCCTGCGGAAATCACGCGATCGGCAGTGCGGCGAAGCTGGCGGTGGAATGCGGATAAATCCTCGTTCACCGGTACCGGCGCATCGCGCAGGCGCTGGTGTGCGATGATCATGGTCAGCGCCAGGCGAAACTTCGCCAGGTCGCCCGGAAATTTGTTCATCAGCAAAAACAGCTGCTGATAAAGCGCCGGGAGGTGGTTTTCTTTACGACGTACCACGTTGGTGGTCATCGCTGAAACCGCCGCCGAGACAAACTGGTTGAGCAACACACGACCCGTTCTGTCACGAGAGTTATCACGCACCAGCAGAATGACGATAAACGCCAACATGCAGCCAACAATCTGCCCCAGCGCACTGTCAAGGAACTGGCTAAAGTGGAAGGTCATCGGGTTATCCAGCACGATGATATTAATGGTGCTGGCCAGCGCCCCCATCGAACCCAGCCGTCGTTTCTGTACTTCAATCCCCAGAAAGAATCCCAGCACTGCCAGGCTCAGGCACAGCAACAACATGCTTTGCTGCGTATTAGGGATAATCACCAGGAAATAGAGTGCCCCGAGCGGTAACGCCGCCAACGTACCGTAGATAAAGTCTATCGCCACCATGCGCGGGTTGGGCAAACGCATTGCCAGCGAGGTGACGACCGCAATCATCACCATTGCGCCGCTGCCGGATGTCCAGCCGGTCCACAGCCAGAATAAGGTTCCCAGCACACAAGAAAGCGTGGTGCGCCAAAAGTTAACCATCGCATGGTGACGCTCGGCAGATTCCACTTTCACCACCGGTTCACCTTGCAGGATCTCTTCTTCGATAGCGCTAATTTTGGTGTTGCTGACAACTCCACGTTTAAGTAACAGATAGCGCGTTGCCGCCCCGGCCCAGGTGTAAATTGTGACAGGTGTATCACGTTCACCGGTCCATGCAATCACCCGACGCATCCTCTTCAGCTGTTTATGGACATCCTGTACCGTTTCAACCGGCGTATCGAACAACTCGCGGAAGGTATCGGTGATCAGTTCTGGTCGGGTGTTCTGAATAAGATAGGTTTCGCAGGATTGTGTGATAAGCGTAAGCGACAGCGTATTCAATGCCTTGAGTCTGCGGTTAGCCCGTACCCAGCGCGAGGACTCCATATTCAGGTTACTACGCATCCCTTCCAGCGCCGCCGTACGCCGGACTAAATCTCCCCAGGCTTTGTCTACTTCTTCACTGTCGCCATGCTTAATGCACAGCTGCATAAGCTGATATTGCGCCACCAGCAGGCTATCCAGTTCGACATCAATCTCCTGTTTCACCGAACGGGGCGAAAAGAGCAGGTCGGCAACAATAGCACAGACAATACCCATCACAATTTCACTACAGCGTTCGAGCGCAAATTGCGGCGTCAGCAGCGGTTCAGCCTGGATAGTAATGACGATGATCAGCGCCGTATAGCCTGAAAGCCCCCAGGCATAAGAGTTTTCAATCTTCACTAACGACGAGATCCAGGTACAAAAACCGGCCCAGATACAACACACCAGGATCATCAATAGCGGGGCGCGGATCATGCTGATGATAATGATCAGGGCTGCAATACAGCCGATAAATGTCCCGACAATACGCAACATGCCTCGATAGCGGATAGCACCTGAATAAGGTTCTCCGCCAGCGGCAAAGGCCGGACCTGCCGCCACAATGGCCGCGGTCAGCACCGCCCAGCGCGGGGTCTCAAGCTGGAAGTGAAAGCCAACGAACAGCGCCAGTACAATCGCGCAGGCCAGTTTAACCGCAAAGCGGATATGCTGGTTGGCAATGGAGAAAATACCCATCGCGATTAACCAAACTCGCGCAGGCGGTGCGCCATTTTACGGAAGAAAGATTCCTGGCTGGCATCGCGATCCTGCTTGCCGGTAATGACGACGGTCGCCGTCGTCCCGGCAGGCCACAAGGTTCCCTGCTGCTCATCAAGACGAATTCGCACCGGCACACGCTGCGCCAGACGCACCCATTCAAGATTGGAGTCAATGGTCGCCATACCCTTGGCGTCCCGCGTGCTGCTGGCATTCGTTACGCCAGCCGCCACACTATCAACCGTGCCCTTCAGTACATTATTACTGCCAAGCGGGGTGATTTCAGCGCGATACCCAGGGCGGACGCCTTCCAGTTTGGTTTCTTCCATATACGCCAGCACATAGAAAGAATGCTGTTTGACCAACGCCACCGCCGTGGAACCGCGCGTGATAAATTCGCCGCTATAGACGTTCAGGTTAGTCACCCAGCCGTCTGCTGGCGCGCGAATAACGGTACGTTCCAGATCTAATTTCGCCAGATCGCGGGTCGCTTGCGCCTTCGCAAGCTGGTGTAATACGGTTTGCAGGACGTTGTTTGATTGGTCAATCTCTTCACGAGACATAGCCTGCACGCCCAATCGGTTACGACGACCGGCCTCCTGGCGTTTTTCCTGCGCCAGTACCTGATAATAGGCCACGTCAGCTTCGGCCTGCTCGAGGGCTTTCTTATAGCGTGGCTGGTCGATAGTGAACAGGATCTGATCCTTTTTCACCAGTTGGTTATCATGGATGTTAACGTTGGTAATAAGGCCCGCAACATCCGGCGCAATCGCGACGACATCAGCGCTGAAACGCGCATCACGCGTCCATGGCGACTCGGTGTAGAACACCCATGCGCGGAAAATAGCGATGAAGGCCAGAATGACCAGTATCACGGTAATGGCCGTGCGGGAGAGTTTTCTTGTTAGTGTTTTCACTTCAACCTCAAACGAACAGGCGCGTTATTAAATAGAACAGACAGCAATACAGCGCGGTGTTAAACAGAGCCGGATGCCAGACAAAATCATAGATGCCAGTCGGAACAAGCACCCGGCGCACCAGCCAGAAAATCGCCAGTGACAAAAGTAATTCGAAAAAAATCGGTGGGAAGGACAGACCAAACACCACGATAACGGGAAACAGACTCATGTTGACCTTGGTAACGTAAGAGAGTGCAGATGATAGATTTTCTAGCGTATGTCACCGCAGAGAAGGGCAAGGATGAGCCAGGCGAGAGCGACATAGCCGTTATTTGAATAATAATATATTAACGTAACTGTTATGCTGTTATCTATATTATGTGATCTAAATCACTTTTAAGCCAGAGTGAACAATGGAACGATTAAAACGTATGTCGGTGTTCGCCAAAGTTGTCGAAATGGGCTCCTTCACCGCCGCCGCAAGACAGCTACAAATGAGCGTTTCATCGATAAGCCAGACGGTCTCAAAACTGGAAGATGAGCTACAGGTCAAGCTGCTAAACCGCAGCACGCGTAGCATTGGGCTAACTGAAGCCGGTAAAATTTATTATCAGGGCTGCCGGAGAATGCTGCACGAAGCGCAGGATGTTCACGAGCAACTCTATGCCTTTAACAACACGCCCATCGGCACTCTGCGCATTGGCTGTTCTTCAACTATGGCACAAAATGTCCTCGCCGGATTAACCGCCACGATGCTGAAAGAGTATCCGGGATTGACGGTAAATCTGGTGACCGGCATCCCGGCCCCGGATTTAATCGCTGATGGTTTGGACGTGGTTATCCGCGTCGGCGCGTTGCAGGACTCCAGCCTGTTTTCACGCCGTTTGGGGGCTATGCCGATGGTGGTCTGCGCGGCGAAAAGCTATCTCGCACAGTTTGGCACCCCGGAGAAACCTGCCGATCTCAGCAACCACTCGTGGCTGGAATACAGCGTACGCCCGGATAATGAATTCGAGCTTATCGCTCCGGAAGGAATTTCCACCCGCCTGATCCCAGAGGGTCGTTTTGTGACTAACGATCCGATGACATTGGTGCGCTGGCTGGCCGCAGGTGCGGGCATTGCCTATGTACCGCTGATGTGGGTGATCAATGAGATCAATCGTGGCGAAGTGGAGATTCTGCTTCCCCGCTACCAGTCGGATCCGCGTCCGGTCTATGCGCTGTATACCGAAAAAGACAAATTGCCGCTCAAGGTGCAGGTGGTGATTAACTATCTGACAGACTATTTTGTCGATGTAGCGCAGCTGTTTCAGGGAATGTACGGTCGGGGAAAAGAGAAATAAAAAAAGTGTAGGCCGGATAAGGCATTGACGCCGCATCCGGAAAGATGCCCGATGGCACTGGTGCTCATCGGGCATACATCATGATGTTATGCGGTGCCACCCACGGTCAGGTTATCCACCTTCAGCGTCGGCTGGCCCACGCCCACCGGCAGGCTCTGCCCTTCTTTACCGCACACGCCAACCCCGTTATCCAGTTTCAGGTCGTTACCCACCATCGAAATCTGCTGCATCGCTTCGATACCAGAGCCAATCAACGTCGCGCCTTTCACCGGTTTGGTGACTTTACCGTTTTCAATCAGATATGCTTCAGACGTAGAGAACACAAATTTCCCGGAGGTGATATCCACCTGGCCGCCGCCGAAGTTAGGCGCATAAATACCGTATTCAACGGATTCGATGATTTCCTGCGGCGTAGATTTCCCCGGCAGCATATAGGTGTTGGTCATACGTGGCATCGGCAGGTGCGCGTAAGATTCGCGGCGACCGTTACCCGTTGGCGCAACGCCCATCAGGCGCGCATTCAGTTTGTCCTGCATGTAGCCTTTCAGAATACCGTTTTCGATCAGCACGTTGTACTGACCCGGCGTGCCTTCATCATCAATAGCCACAGAGCCACGACGGTCCGCCATTGTGCCGTCATCCACCACGGTGCACAGTTCTGACGCTACCAGCTCCCCCATGTGACCGCTGAATACCGAGGTACCACGGCGGTTAAAGTCGCCTTCCAGACCATGACCGACCGCTTCATGCAGCAGAACGCCAGGCCAGCCAGCGCCGAGTACTACTGGCAGCGTACCAGCAGGCGCAGCTACCGCAGAGAGATTAACCAACGCCATGCGTACGGCTTCTTTCGCCCATGCGTCAGCACGAACTTCACCATCAAGATCGCCCAGGAAATAGTCATAGCCAAAACGACCGCCGCCACCGCTGGCGCCGCGCTCGCGCTTACCGTCCTCTTCCACCTGTACGCTTACGGACAGGCGTACCAGCGGGCGAACGTCAGCGGCCAGCGTACCGTCGGTCGCTGCTACCAGGATCAGTTCATAAACACCGGTCAGGCTGGCGGTTACTTCCTGGACGCGCTTGTCGGCGGCACGCGCCACGCTGTCTACGCGGCGCAGAATATCCAGTTTCTCTTCGCGGCTCATGCTCTGCAGAGGATCAACCGAGGTGTAAAGCGCCTGATGCTCTACAGCTCCCAGCGTTTTTACTTTGCCGTCACCGCTGTCACGCACGATAGTACGGGCAGCATGAGCACTCTGCTCCAGCGCCAGCAGGCTAATCTGGTCTGCATAGGCAAACCCTGTTTTTTCGCCGCTGATGGCGCGCACGCCAACGCCCTGATCGATATTGTAAGAACCATCTTTAATGATGCGGTCTTCTAAAACCCAGGATTCGTGATAGCTCGACTGAAAATAGAGATCGCCGTAATCAAGACGGCGTTCGGCCAGTTGGCCCAGGATGGCAAACAGATCCTGATGTTTCAGGCCATTTGCCGCTAGCAATTGTTCACTTACCAGGTTCAGACTCATCGTTTTGCTACTCATTAGTTACTGTTGTAGGCCTGATAAAACGCGCCAGCGTCGCCATCAGGCACTTCAATGCCGGATGGCGGCGTGAACGCCTTATCCGGCCTACGGACTGCGGTAGAGGATCTATGTTGAGATTGGGGCAATTACTCGCCCCCGTCAAATTATTGCTGGCTTTCTTTGCGCGGCTGACGCAGAACTTCGTTAATCTGCGGCTTATCGACCGGACCGGTGATGCGATAACGCAAAATCGACACTTTGCTCCACAATGGTCCCAGAACCTTACTGGCAGCAAACACCGCCGCGCCGACAATTGGATTGACAGCAAACGCAGCGGCAACGCCTACGGTGGCAGAAATTTCCGGCGCGACAATGGCTTCCATATCCAGCTCCCGGCGCACCAGGTTCACCGAGCCTTTCATCGCAATGTCTGCCTCCAGACCGTCCACCAGCGTGTCATCGGTATGCATCACGCCATCTTTGATCCAGGCCGTGCTGCGAATCGAGTCGAAATAGAAACCTTCGCTGAAAGTATCGCTAAAATCAAAACGCAGTTTACGCAGCAACGCATCAAAGCTCAGCAGTCGCAATAGTTGTCCCGCATGTCCGGTGCTGAGTTCAGTAAGCTCACCTTTGCCCAACCGGGTACGCAAAATCCCATTCAGCGAAGCTTCATCTGGATCCCATGGCGGGTTACGCCAGTGCAGGTCATACTCCACGTTGAACGAAGAGTTACGAATCGGGGTCGATACGCCAAAGAAACTGGCAGCGGAGTCAATTTTACTGCCGCTCAGTTTACCCTTCAGTGACGTTCGTTCTTTGCCCGGCGCGTTCACCCACACGCCATCGGTGGCCAGTCTGGCAAAGCCTGTATCCAACAGACCGTTACTCAGCGTTAGCGTGTCGCCTTTAATCGCCACATCGGCATCAATACGCCCATATTTCTGTCCCCACATCCAGCACTCGGCACAGCGTAACTGAACATCCGGCCAGCCGCGGAAGCTGACGTTGTCCACGGCGGAAAACGGCGAGGCTGGAGTACTATTCAGTGGTGCTTTCGTCGGCGACGCTTTCGCCGCGCTGGGGTTGTAATAAAGATACTTAATATTGGCCAGCCACGGCGCATTATTGCGCATAGCCAGCGTGGCATTAATTTCACGTCCCTGCGCCTGCACGATGGAGCCATTGCTCGCAGGCTCAGACACGATACTCAAGTTATTCCACTGCTGACCGCCCAGGGATAACGATGGCGTACGCACCGTGATGCGCTGCGGGAAGTTGGCGTTGGTGCCAACGTTATCTGCTGCGCCTTTCTGGAACAACGCCAGCCATTGCGCGCCATCCATAGGGGGAAGGTTAAGCTCAATGCCTTGCTGATCGGGTAACGCGGGCACGGTGCGACTTTCCGACGTCCAGATTGCGCGGTCAAGCGTCAGTTTCTGATTCAGCAACCAGCGGCTGTTAAAGTGGTTCTTACTGCCCGCGTTGCCGGTCAGTTCAAAACTGCGCAGATTGCCGTTGGCCTTAACGTTCACCGGTAACGCCTCACCGGCTGCCTTATTCAGCGGAGCAGGTAAGTGACTACTTACATTCTTCAGGTCGCCTTTTAGCTCAATGTCGTAGGTCGGTCCGGCATGATACGGAAGATCGATACCCACCTTGCCATTCCACGCCATGCTGCCGCTTAAGGCATCGTTGACCTGCGCCGGTAAAATCCCCATGCGGGTTGGCTGCCAGTCGCCTTGCAGGTTCACGGCTACCTGATAGGCTTTCGCCCCTTCGGTGGTGGAGAAGTCGACGTTCAGCGGCTGATTAAACCAGTTCGCCGTCATCGGCTCGCTCTTCAGATCGCCGTTGATAAAGCTGAATTTACCATTCAAATTCTTCAGCGTGCTGTCGAGCGGTTTAATAAACAGGCTGTTATTACGCAGGTTGACATCGCCTTTGGCGGTAACCAGCGAGCCGTCTAGCGGAATATCCAGATGTAAGCGAGCATTCACATCGCCATCAATCTGCAACTGCTCAAGCGTGGCGCCGAGGGAGTCCTTCAACGGCGTCTCATCAAAATAAGGTCCGACCGCCTTGCCCGGCCCGTTGATATCGGCATCAATCAGCAGTTTTTCTTTAGCATAGTCGGGAATATTAGCCGTCAGGTTACTGGCCTTCACGCCGCCTAAATTGACGCTATCCGTCTTCATCCACAGACCATCGTTAATGAAGTTAAGTTCAATATTGAGATCGGTTAGCGCAGGCCAGTCGGGCTGGAAAGCAAATTTCGCCTTACGTAGCGGCACCAGAACCTGAAATTGCCCTTCGTTGTGCAGATACGGGAACAGATGTGGGTTACCGCCATACACCAGCGTGGCGTTATCCGCTTCGCCGCCCTGAATAGCGCCGCTGAGGTAGTCAACCAGCTCTTTGCCCATCAAGTTTTCCGGGAAATAGCGCCAGGCCTGAGAGCCGTCGTCGGTGCTAATGCCAGCCAGAATGCCTAACCACGGTTCATCTCCAGTGGGCTGCAGATAGCGAAAACCACCGCGCGCGCGTACCGCTTTCGCTTTAACATCGATGTTGCGCCCATCTAACTGAAAACCTTTATCATTTTTCAGCCAGCTTAGCGTCGCCACGCCATTCTCTATTTCCAGCGGCGCGCGGAAGACAGTTTCATACGGCATTTTGGCTTGCTTCATGGAGGCGGTGAGCGCCCCATTTTCAACACTGCCCGCAAGCGTACCGGAGAAATGCTCAGCCCCCGGTAACAACTTCCACTGTTTCCAGGCCAGATTGGTCCACGATGACAGGATGCGGGTTTTTTCTGTCGCCTGTAACGGGATATCCAGCGCCAGCACATCTATTTTGCCGCTCGGCTGCGTGGCGCGCCAAATATCACCCAGCGCAGGCGATAACCGGGACGCCATCGGGCGCAGACCTTCTAATCCGGCCAGATCCAGATTGCTGGCACGAATGCGAAGCTCGTCGCTGCGCTTGTTATTCTCACCACCGACTTCCTGCTCAGGGATCCAGGCCAGCGTTAATGCGCCGCTCGGCCAGGGTTTATCATCCATGGTAATACGAGTATCGGGAATAGAGAATTGCCAGCCCGCCTCTTCACGGCTGATGTGCGCCGTCAGATTATCGACGGAGAGCGTGTGCGTACGATTTTCACCCAGCCAACTTGCTCCACCTTTTTTCAGCCAGACATCGCCACCAGAAACGACGCCTTTGCTGATCGTCATCCATGCTTCCAGGCTAAAACGCGCGGTTTGTAGCGCGACATTGTCCTGCATCCATTTGCCCAACCACGGTTTGACGTCAATGTCGTCTGCCTGCAACCAGACCCGACCATTATTCAATAGCCCATTATCGTCGCGCAGATCCATCCTCACCTGCATAACGCCGTGCTGTCCGGTCAGGCTGGAGAGGCTGACCTGACCCTCGGCGCGATGCCGATTTTTATTGTTCAGCCAGGTAAGCTGTGGGATCGCCAGTTCAGCACGTTGGCCTGAGAGGGTTATAAAGCTGATATGACTGTCGCGTAGATCGAAATGATCAAACTGACGCAGGAAGAGATTGCTGAGATGGTCGGTTTCAATTCCATCTCCGCCTTCGCTACGCTGGATAGGAGTATTGGTGCGCAACTGCAGTTGCCAAAAGGTGAGATCGCGAAACTGCCAACGCATGTGCAGCAAACTTTGCCAGACATCCAGCGCCAGCGTGACGCGTTTTACCGAAAATTCTCCCCCATCTTTTAGCTGCGCATGGATATTACGCGCTTCAAGCGTAGGACCGAAATTTTGCCAGCTGGCAGAAAGCTGACTGGCGGAAACAGGTAGACCTGTAGCGGATTCAATCTTGCCAAGAATGGCTGGACGCCAGCTATCAAGATGAGGTAACGCAAGGCGCAGTCCACTGACCAGCAGCGCTGCGATGACAACGAATGCGGCTCCAGTGAGCAGTAATATCCCCGGCAATCGCCTCACGCACCTCTCCTTGTCTACCAAAAAATATGACTCACACCCCTTGAGTGAATATTGCCGGATGACGGCGCTTGCGCCTTATCCGGCCTACATGCGCGGGTGCCACTACACGATTTACATCATGACGACGTCGAACTGCTCCTGGTTATACAGCGGTTCGATTTGTACTTTGACCTGTTTGCCGACAAAGATCTCAACCTCCGCCAGCGCATGTGACTCTTCACCTTTCAGGGTTTCAGCCACTGCCGGAGAGGCATAAACCAGGAAACGATCGGAGTCATATGCATGGTGTACCCGCACGATTTCGCGCATGATTTCATAACATACGGTTTCCACCGTTTTCACCGTACCACGCCCATGGCAGGTTGGACACTCGTTGCACAATACATGTTCCACACTTTCACGTGTGCGTTTGCGCGTCATCTCCACCAGGCCCAGCTGTGAAAAACCGTTAATGCTGGTTTTTACACGATCCTTGCTCAGAGCCTGCTCCAGGGAGTGCAGCACCCGGCGACGGTGATCTTCATTATTCATGTCGATAAAATCGATAATGATGATGCCGCCGAGGTTACGCAGACGCAGCTGACGAGCAATGGCCTGCGTTGCTTCAATATTAGTATTAAAGATAGTGTCGTCGAGATTACGATGCCCAACAAACGCGCCGGTATTGATGTCGACGGTGGTCATCGCTTCAGTTTGATCGATGATCAGATAACCGCCGGACTTCAGCTCAACTTTGCGTTCCAGCGCGCGCTGGATTTCATTCTCTACGTCAAAGAGATCAAAAATAGGCTGGCGCCCGCTGTAATGTTCCAGCTTGCTGGTCATCTCGGGGATATATTCCGCCGTAAATTCCAGTAACGCCTCATAGGTCAGACGGGAGTCGACGCGGATGCGGTCAAGCTGCGCATCAGCAAAGTCACGCAACACGCGCTGTGCCAGTGCCAGTTCACCGTACATCTGGTATCGTGTTTGCGGGCGCTTTTTACGCTCCATGACTTTTGTCCAGACGCGCTTCAGGTAGGCAGCATCCGAGGCCAGATCCTCTTCGCATACGCCTTCTGCCGCCGTGCGAATGATGAAACCACCCTGCTCATCGCAGTAATCCGCCACCACTTTTTTCAGACGTTCGCGTTCCGTTTCGCTTTCGATACGTTGGGATACGCCAACGTGCGAGGCCCCCGGCATAAAAACGAGATAACGGGAAGGAAGCGTGATGTCCGTCGTCAGGCGTGCGCCCTTCGTTCCCAAAGGATCTTTTACCACCTGCACCATCAGATCCTGACCCTGGCGCACCAGTTCAGAAATGTCGCGTACGGTGAACTGTTTTTGTTCTTCACCCGCCACGCATTCGGTGTGCGGCATGATGTCAGAAGCGTGAAGAAATGCGGCTTTATCCAGTCCAATATCTACAAAAGCCGCCTGCATACCCGGAAGTACACGACTTACACGACCTTTGTAGATATTGCCTACGATTCCGCGTCGCGCCTCACGTTCAATATGAATTTCCTGCAGAATACCGCCATCAATGTAAGCCACCCGAGTTTCCGATGGCGTTACGTTTACCAACAATTCAGCCGTCATGTTTATCCCTTTTCTCACGCAGTGCGTTAAAATTGGTCAGCAACTCATACGTTTCTACCAGCGGTAAGCCGACTACGGCGTGATAGCTGCCATTTATCTTCCTGACAAAACAGCCACCCAACCCTTGAATACCGTATGCACCTGCTTTATCCATTGGTTCACCGCTGGCAACATAACCCGCGATGTCCTCATCGGTTAGTGCTCTGAATGTCACTTCCGTCACTACCAGGCAGTCCAGACTGTGCTGGCAATCGGCCAGTGCCACGGCCGTCATAACTTGATGCGTTTTGCCCGACAGTTTGCGCAGCATTGCTGCGGCGTGGGCAGCGTCGTGCGGTTTTTCCAGCACTTCGCCATTAAGGATAACGATGGTATCCGCACCCAATACCGGCAAATCGCGCGGTGCCAGCGCTACACCAGCCTGCGCTTTTTCGCGCGCCAGACGGGAAACGTACTGCTGCGCACTTTCCTGCGGGTGCCGCTGTTCTTCAATCCCAGGGATCAGCCGTTCAAACGTAACACCAAGCTGAGCGAGCAACTCCTGACGACGTGGAGAACCTGAAGCAAGATACAGAGTATTCATATCAACCTTATTGCACCGCAAACTGCTGACGGACTTTACGCATCAGTAAGAATAGCCATGGCCAAAGCACGCCATTCACTACACTACTCCAGAACACTTCAGGTCTGAAAGAGACGTTGATCACTAAAAACTCGGCCCAGAAAACAATAATATCCACGACCAGTGATAACAACATGACCACCAGCGCCTGTTGCCAGAGCGCGAGGTTTCGGAATAGCTGGAATTTCAGCGCGACCAGATAAGCAATGATACTCATCGACAATGCGCGCACGCCAAGCGTGGAGCCGCTGATGAGATCCAGTATGGCACCCACCACAAATCCCGTGCCCACATTTACGCGATGCGGCAGCGCCAGGATCCAATACAACAAGATGAGCAGTACCCAGTTTGGCCGGAAAACCAGAATGTCATCCGGCCAGGGCATGACTTGCAGCAACAGTGCAATAAGGAACGAGAGCCAAATAACCCAACGTCCCTGGCTACGATAGCTTGCCACTTACTGTCCTCCCGGCTTACGCGGAGCAGGTTGTGGCGGCGTGGTATCCACAGGCGCAGAAGTCACACCTGTTGCAGGAGTTGGCACTGGCGCAGGCGGCCCCATGGCATCTGGTGCTGGCAGAACTTGCGGCATCATTTGCATCAGACGTTCATTGGCAACGCGGTGTACTTCTTCCGGCGTCATCGGGTTCGCGCCATTACGATCGGCACCCCACAACAGCAACAGATAGCGCAAACGCTGCAGACCCGCGGTCGGGCGAGCCTGAATCACGGTATAAGCGCGCTGAGTGTCCAGCTTAACGGAAGAAACAACAGCAACCGGATAACCTTCAGGGAAACGTCCGCCCAGACCCGAGGTGACCAGCACATCGCCAACGCGAATGTCGGTATTGGCCGGCAGGTGTTCGAGCTGAAGATCGTCAGTGCAGCCGTTACCCGCAGCGATCACGCGAATATCGTTACGCAGAACCTGAATGGGCAGCGCATGCGTTGCATCGCAAATCAGCAGCACACGGCTCGTCAGTTTAGCCACCGCCACGACCTGACCCACAACGCCTTTGTCACTAATAACCGGCTGACCTTCGTAGACGCCGTTAACGCTCCCTTTGTCGATCACCACCTGATCGCTGTAAGGGTCATTAACCGTTGAGATGACTTGCGTCACCATCTTTTGTTCGTCCTGACGCAATGGCGATCCCAGCAGCTCACGCAAACGCGCGTTCTCCTGTTTGTATTGCCCCAGCATCAGCAGTTCGCTATTTTTCAGCAGCAGTTCCTGACGCAATGCCCGGTTTTCAAGTTCGAGTTGGTCACGCGAAGCCAGCGTTTGCGACACGCCGTCAAGTAATTCACGAGGACCATTTGAGATAAAGTAGAAAGGACTGACGGCGGTATCCATGTACGTTCGGATTTGACTAAACGTACCCAAGCGGCTGTCGGCAATAATAACGCCGAGCGCCACCAGCACCGCCAGAATAAGGCGAATCTGTAGCGAAGGGCCACGGCTAAAAATTGGCTTCATAGTCTATGCGTATTCTCGTATCAGAGCGGAAGGGCAACCCGCGGGGGCTACCCAACCTGCATCCGATTACTCTTCGCTGAACAGGTCGCCGCCGTGCATGTCGATCATTTCCAGCGCCTTGCCGCCGCCGCGCGCCACGCAGGTCAGCGGATCTTCAGCAACAACAACTGGAATACCGGTTTCTTCCATTAACAGACGGTCAAGGTTACGCAGCAGCGCACCGCCACCGGTCAGCACCATACCGCGTTCGGAGATGTCAGACGCCAGTTCCGGCGGGCACTGTTCCAGTGCAACCATTACCGCGCTAACGATACCGGTCAGCGGTTCCTGCAGGGCTTCCAGAATCTCGTTGGAGTTCAGGGTAAAGCCGCGCGGAACGCCTTCAGCCAGGTTACGACCGCGAACTTCGATTTCGCGCACTTCGTCGCCCGGATAAGCGGAACCGATCTCGTGTTTAATACGTTCTGCGGTCGCTTCACCGATCAGAGAACCGTAGTTACGACGAACATAATTAATGATGGCTTCATCAAAGCGGTCGCCGCCAATACGAACAGAAGAGGAGTAAACCACGCCGTTCAGGGAGATAACGGCAACTTCAGTGGTACCACCACCGATGTCAACAACCATTGAACCGGTTGCTTCAGAAACTGGCAGACCCGCACCGATCGCAGCCGCCATCGGCTCTTCGATCAGGAAGACTTCACGAGCACCTGCGCCCTGAGCTGATTCACGGATCGCACGGCGTTCAACCTGAGTTGCTCCAACCGGTACACACACCAGTACGCGCGGGCTTGGGCGCATGAAGCTATTGCTGTGCACTTGCTTGATAAAGTGCTGGAGCATTTTTTCAGTCACGAAGAAGTCAGCGATAACGCCGTCTTTCATTGGGCGAATTGCAGCGATATTGCCCGGCGTACGACCCAGCATCTGCTTCGCATCATGACCTACTGCAGCCACGCTTTTCGGCGAACCGGCACGATCCTGACGAATGGCCACAACAGAAGGCTCATTCAATACGATGCCTTGTCCTTTTACATAAATAAGGGTATTCGCGGTACCCAGGTCAATGGACAGGTCATTGGAAAACATGCCACGAAATTTTTTCAACATACTAAGGGATAATCCTGAAAGCTGGGGCGGAAAACAAAATCCGCTTACTTTACCAACCACACGCAGCAGCGACAAGGCGCAAAAATCATCTGCTACGGTGAAAATTAGTGCAGTTCGTTTCCTTTGTTACAAAACCGGCCTGAGTCCATCAGGGCTGAATAAATCAGCAGCACTCCTCGCTTTTGTTTGCAACCTGTCAAAGGTCATTCACCTGCATGTTTGCTGTTACAACCTGGCGAGCAGGCAAGCACACCCCCAGAAGGCACAGCGCGCGTTATTCTACGTGAAAACAAATTAAACGGCAGGTTAAACCGAGTATCTTTGCGAATATTTTTTCACGTTAGTGTCAAGTGGTTGTGATGCAGCAAAAAAATCCCCTTGCCCACCCGCAACTCCGCGTTCTGTCAGCGTATGCCACTCACTACGCGAACGTACGCCCGTAGCGTAAACCTGCGTGGGTGTTCCCGAACAGGCCTCCACCAGGCTTTGAACCAGAAGCTGATTTTCCGTTCGCTTATCAATGTTCCTCACCAGACTTGGATGCAGCTTCAATAACTCAACGTTAAGCTCTTTAATCCAACTGGTGCTCACCAGCGTTAACCCCGCCTGCGTAACGGCAATACGCACGCCCAGCGCATTCATCAATCTGATAACGGGCTGTAACCGGCTGATATGTTGACAGACATCTGCCTCAGCAAGTTCAATAATTATGCGTTTGCGTAATGATTTTTCGCACTGCATCAGCGTATCACGCAGCCAGCGCTGAAAACGTGGGCGAATAAGCGATTCAACCGTTATCTGCATCGCCAGATTTTCCTGCGGCCAGTAACCCAAAAGCAGGGTCAGACGGCTTATCTGCAAACGGTCATACTCTTCAGCCAGGCCAAATTGAAGGACCATCGGCATATATTCCGCCGAAATGACCTCTTCGTTACCATCAAAAATACGGCACATCAGCTCCCGATGGTGCACCCGCCCTTCACGGGTTACTGCAGGCTTTTGATAAATTCTCGGCCCGCCCCGGCTGAGCATCTGTTCGATCAGCGTTCGCCAGCGTACGTTGCCCCGACCTTTTTCCGGCAGCGAGTCATCATAGACCGACCAGCTATTTCCGCCCTGCAATACCGAATTCCGCGTGGCTGCTTCAGCATGATCCATCACTTGCTCCGGCGACTGACCGCTGCGGCAAACGCAAATGCCAATATGAACCATATCGGCACGATCGATCATTTTATTAGCCGGAAGTGCATCTACCGCTTTTAATAATTGCCCGGCAATACTTTCCGCCTCTTTCAACGTGCGGTGTGGCAGCAGGATGGCAAAATCGCTACGGTGGTAGCGCGCCAGCAACGCGCCCGGATAGCGCGTCATAAAAGTCGACAACAAATTGATCAGCGTCGAGATTTGTTCTTCCGCGAGGGTGATTCCCCAGCTATCGCGCAGCAGCGTAAAGTCCGGCAGGCGTACCATCATCACGACGCCATGCGAGCCTACTTTTTCCTGATCTTCCAGCAGCGTGGCCAGTTGGTTATCAAAGAACAGGCGGTTGCTTAGCCCAGTTTTTGTGTCCTGCGCGACATAGGAACGAATCAGCGTATCCAGGCGGCTGCGTTGCTCGCGAGCATTTTGAATTTCAGTCAGCAGCATATCGAGCGCACTGCTGGTGCGCGCAGGCCATTCATAGACCGTTCCCCGCACGTTCGGCCCACGTTCGCCGTTCAGAATACGTGTGGAACGAATCTCCAGCAGCTCCTGACCCGAAAGCTGGCGCTGAAGCCAGCGCACAGACAAAAAGAGCATCAGAATAATGAAAGCAATGGCTATCGTGAGCGGTGCGGTGGTCAGCAGCGAATGGAAATAGTTACCCATCGGATCCTGATAAACCAGACGCAATGACATGCCCGGATGCTTGACCAACGGTACGGTGATCTCGCGGTAGAGATTGTTCGTCCCTGCCGGTCGGTAGCTACTGGTGCGCGAGTGGTCATACACCACGTGTTCGCCCTGCAACAGTTCGATGCGCACGATATCAACAGAAACCATCAGCTCATCGATTTGCGGGGTTAACGCAACGACATCTCTGGAGACCAGATGCGTATCAATCGCCGTCGCGACCGCCTGCACGCGCGTGGTGAACTTATATTGAATAGCGTTATAGAAACTCAGCGAACAGCCGATCAGAGTCACGAAGATCGTTAACCCAGTAAGCAGCGTGACAAAAGCTGAAAATTTCGTCGTTAATCGCATCCTTGTGTTAACTCCGACAGTTATGAAACAGGCCTGAAAGTGATAAAGCGACCCAAAAATGCAAAACTGAACGCAAAATCCGTCCATTTATACATACAGTGTGGGCATACTACCAAATCAGGTATATCTGGCAATTTATTGCGCAGAATCGGCATCATGTTTTGATTAGCGAGTATAGTCTTCATTAATAATTTTCCAATCCACTATACGAATTGAGGACAGGTTATGCAGGCTTTGATCTTAGAACAGCAGGACGGAAAAACCCTCGCATCCGTTCACCCCCTCGACGAAAATCAGCTACCTGAAGGCGATGTTACGGTGGATATCCACTGGTCAAGCCTGAACTATAAAGATGCTCTGGCTATCACTGGCAAGGGTAAAATCATTCGTAATTTTCCGATGATTCCTGGTATCGATTTCGCCGGTACCGTGCGTGCAAGCGAAGATCCCCGTTTTCATGCGGGTCAGGAAGTGTTACTGACCGGCTGGGGCGTGGGTGAAAATCATTGGGGTGGACTGGCAGAGCGCGCACGCGTGAAAGGCGACTGGCTGGTTGCGCTGCCAAAAGGACTGGATGGGCGTAAAGCCATGGTCATCGGTACCGCCGGCTTTACCGCTATGCTGTGCGTAATGGCGCTTGAAGATGCAGGTATTCGCCCGCAAGACGGTGAAATTGTCGTCACCGGCGCCAGCGGCGGCGTGGGCAGCACAGCCGTTGCGTTACTGCATAAGCTGGGTTATCAGGTTGCGGCGGTTTCGGGCCGTGAAAGCACCCACGACTACCTGAAAAGCCTGGGCGCTAACCGTATTCTTGGCCGCGATGAGTTTGCCGAGTCTCGTCCGCTGGAAAAACAGCTGTGGGCTGGCGCGGTGGATACCGTTGGCGACAAAGTTCTGGCAAAAGTTCTGGCGCAGATGAACTACGGTGGCTGCGTTGCCGCCTGCGGCCTGGCGGGTGGTTTCGCTCTGCCGACCACGGTGATGCCATTCATTCTGCGTAACGTTCGTTTGCAAGGAGTGGACTCGGTGATGACCCCGCCGGCACGCCGTGCAGAGGCCTGGGCGCGTCTGGTTAAGGATCTGCCGGAATCGTTCTATGCTCAGGCGGCAACAGAAATTACGCTGGCGGATGCGCCGAAGCTCGCCGATGCCATCATCAATAACCAGGTGCAAGGCCGTACGCTGGTGAAGGTGAAGTAACAGGCCCTGGCGCAGAAATTTACACTTAATTAACCAAATTTCGCGGCACATCTACAGACTCCCTGCCATATTAACTACGCGTCCCCTGTCAGTTATGACGCGTAAGCCGGGAGTCTGTTATGAAGAAATTACGTCCATTTACAGAAGCCGACGTCACTGATGAGTCGGCTTTTTTTATGCAGCGTCGCCAGGTACTAAAAGCATTAGGGATCAGCGCTGCCGCCTTGTCTTTGCCCCTCTCTGCACAGGCCGATCTTCTGAGCTGGTTTAAGGGCAACGATCGCCCGCCCGCACCTGCAGGTAAGCCGCTTGATTTCAGTAAGCCCTCCGCCTGGCAAAATTCACTTCCTTTAACGCCTGCGGATAAGGTTTCTGGCTACAACAACTTCTACGAGTTCGGTCTCGATAAAGCGGATCCGGCAGCCAATGCAGGCAGCCTGAAAACCGATCCGTGGACGTTGCAAATCAGTGGCGAGGTGGCAAAACCACTCACCCTCGATCACGATTCGCTGACCGCCCGTTTCCCGCTGGAAGAACGGATTTATCGGATGCGCTGCGTGGAAGCCTGGTCAATGGTCGTGCCGTGGATCGGCTTTCCGTTACATAAACTGCTGGCGCAGGTTGAACCCACCAGCAACGCAAAGTATGTCGCGTTCGAAACGCTGTACGCACCGGATGATATGCCGGGACAGAAAGATCGCTTTATTGGCGGCGGGCTAAAATATCCCTATGTTGAAGGACTGCGTCTGGATGAAGCAATGCACCCACTCACACTGCTTACTGTGGGGGTTTATGGTAAGGCCCTTCCGCCACAAAATGGCGCGCCCATTCGCTTAATTGTGCCGTGGAAATATGGATTTAAAGGCATTAAGTCGATCGTGAGTATCAAACTCACGCGCGAACGCCCTCCGACAACCTGGAATCTGGCCGCGCCCAATGAATACGGATTTTATGCCAACGTGAATCCGCATGTCGATCACCCCCGCTGGTCCCAGGCCACTGAGCGTTTTATTGGCGCAGGCGGTATCCTGGACGTACAGCGTCAGCCCACGCTGATGTTTAACGGCTATGCCGAAGAGGTTGCATCACTGTATCGCGGACTCAATTTGCAGGAGAATTTTTAAGTGCGTCTGACCGCAAAGCACATTATCGGGCTGAAAGTTTGCCTGCATCTTGCCGGTTTATTGCCGTTTGTCTGGCTATTTTGGGCGGTAAATCACGGCGGCCTGAGCGCCGATCCGGTCAAAGATATCCAGCACTTTACCGGTAGGACAGCTCTGAAATTCTTGCTGGCGACCTTGCTGGTCTCTCCACTCACGCGCTACGCTAAACAGCCATTATTGATACGCACACGTCGTCTGTTAGGGCTATGGTGTTTCGCCTGGGCAACGCTGCATTTAACCAGCTACGCACTACTGGAGCTGGGCATTAATAATCTGGCGTTATTAGGGCGGGAATTACTTACGCGACCTTATTTAACATTGGGCGTTGCTAGCTGGGTCATATTATTCGCCCTCACCTTAACGTCTACGCAAGCTGCACAGAGAATGCTGGGTAAAAAATGGCAGTATCTGCACAACTTCGTCTATCTTGTGGCGATCCTGGCACCCATACATTATTTGTGGTCGGTAAAAATTATCTCCCCTCAACCGATTATTTATGCAGCGCTCGCGGCGGTGCTGTTAGCGTGCCGTTACAAGAAGTTTCGCCAGTGGTGGCGGTAGTTTCACGTTATGTGCAGTGCGTTGCAAAACACGGACGATCCGATTTTCTTTACATGTTAACGGTTGATTATCTTCCCTGATAAGACCAGTATTTAGCTGCCAATTGCTACGAAATAGTTATAATGTGCGACTTTGCTATC
The DNA here is from genome assembly GCF_030333935.1 of Citrobacter sp. Cf125. Classification (NCBI taxonomy): domain Bacteria; kingdom Pseudomonadati; phylum Pseudomonadota; class Gammaproteobacteria; order Enterobacterales; family Enterobacteriaceae; genus Citrobacter; species Citrobacter sp. Cf125. The sequence goes on from NZ_JAOWEY010000023.1 coordinate 768,458, forward strand.
CCCGGTAGCGTTTTTAAAGCGCTGAAAGGGTGACAATCGCATATTGAAGGTATATTTTGTCTTTTACCCGAAAATGGCAGAAGATAGCCGCACAATGACTAACAAGTCTGGCAATCTCATTTAATGGCAGCAGCACCCAGTGCAGCGCCTGAGATGCGTGGCATCTTGTCACTCACTGTTATAAAAATGCTATACAGACGGCGGTAAAACGCTTGTCACAATCTCACTAAACAAAGAGTACGGAACCCACTCATGGATATTCGTAAGATTAAAAAACTGATCGAGCTGGTTGAAGAATCAGGCATCTCCGAACTGGAAATTTCTGAAGGCGAAGAATCTGTACGCATCAGCCGTGCAGCGCCAGCTGCAAGTTTTCCGATGATGCAACAGGCTTATGCTGCACCGGTGATGCAGCAGCCAGCTCTGTCTAACGCTGTCGCACAAACTGCCTCTCCAAGTATGGAAGCTCCGGCAGCAGCGGAAATCAGTGGTCACATCGTACGCTCCCCAATGGTTGGTACGTTCTACCGCACCCCGAGCCCGGATGCGAAAGCGTTCATCGAAATCGGCCAGAAAGTGAATGCGGGCGATACCCTGTGCATCGTTGAAGCCATGAAAATGATGAACCAGATCGAAGCCGACAAATCCGGCGTAGTTAAAGCGATTCTGGTAGAAAGCGGTCAACCGGTAGAATTTGACGAGCCGCTGGTCGTCATCGAATAACGAGGCGAACATGTTGGATAAAATTGTTATCGCCAACCGCGGCGAGATTGCCTTGCGTATTCTTCGTGCCTGTAAAGAACTGGGCATCAAGACTGTCGCGGTGCATTCAAGCGCGGATCGCGATTTAAAACACGTATTGCTGGCGGATGAGACGGTCTGTATTGGCCCGGCAGCATCCGTAAAAAGCTATCTGAACATCCCGGCTATCATTAGCGCTGCTGAAATCACCGGCGCGGTGGCAATTCACCCGGGTTATGGCTTCCTCTCTGAGAACGCCAACTTTGCTGAACAGGTAGAACGTTCCGGCTTTATCTTCATCGGCCCGAAAGCCGACACCATCCGCCTGATGGGTGACAAAGTGTCCGCAATCACCGCGATGAAGAAAGCAGGTGTACCAACAGTCCCTGGCTCTGACGGCCCGCTGGGTGATGACATGGACGCTAACCGCGCTCATGCTAAACGCATCGGTTATCCGGTTATCATCAAAGCCTCCGGCGGCGGCGGCGGTCGCGGTATGCGCGTCGTGCGCAGCGATGCCGAACTGGCACAATCCATCTCCATGACCAAAGCGGAAGCGAAAGCGGCTTTCAACAACGACATGGTTTACATGGAGAAGTACCTGGAAAACCCACGCCACATTGAGATTCAGGTGCTGGCAGACGGTCAGGGTAACGCAATTTATCTGGCAGAGCGTGACTGCTCCATGCAGCGTCGTCACCAGAAAGTTGTCGAAGAAGCACCAGCACCGGGCATTACTCCGGAACTGCGTCGCTACATCGGCGAGCGTTGCGCCAAAGCCTGTGTTGATATCGGCTATCGCGGGGCGGGTACTTTCGAGTTCCTGTTCGAAAACGGCGAGTTCTACTTCATTGAGATGAACACCCGTATTCAGGTTGAACACCCGGTAACCGAAATGATCACCGGCGTTGACCTGATCAAAGAGCAACTGCGCATCGCAGCGGGTCAACCGCTGTCCATCAAGCAGGACGAAGTTGTGGTTAAAGGCCATGCGGTAGAATGCCGTATCAATGCCGAAGACCCGAACACCTTCCTGCCAAGCCCGGGTAAAATCACGCGTTTCCACGCGCCGGGTGGTTTTGGTGTGCGTTGGGAGTCTCATATTTACGCAGGCTACACCGTACCTCCGTACTATGACTCAATGATCGGTAAGCTGATCTGCTATGGCGAAAACCGCGACGTCGCTATCGCCCGTATGAAAAACGCCTTGCAGGAACTGATCATCGACGGTATCAAAACCAACGTTGACCTGCAGATCCGTATCATGAATGACGAGCACTTCCAGCACGGTGGAACCAATATCCACTATCTGGAGAAAAAACTCGGACTTCAGGAAAAGTAAGCGTGCGTTAACCAAAAAGGCCGGAAATTCCGGCCTTTTGTTTTTCTCCCCTCCCGCACGTGCCATAAGGTACAATCCCCGCTTTCTTTATCCACAAGGGACAAAAAATGGACGCTCGTTTTGTTCAGGCCCATAAAGAGGCGCGCTGGGCGCTGTGGCTAACCCTTTTATATCTGGTTACATGGTTAGTGACCGCTTACTTACCTGATTCAACGCTGGGTTTTACCGGCTTACCGCACTGGTTCGAAATGGCCTGCCTGCTAACGCCGCTGGTTTTCATCGTGCTGTGCTGGGCGATGGTGAAGTTTATCTATCGCGACATTTCGTTGGAGGATGACGATGCAGCTTGAAGTTATTTTACCGCTGGTCGCCTATCTTCTGGTGGTCTTCGGTCTTTCTGTTTACGCCATGCGTAAGAGAGTGACCGGTACCTTCCTGAATGAATATTTCCTTGGCAGCCGTTCCATGGGCGGGGTCGTGTTAGCGATGACGCTAACGGCAACCTACATTAGCGCCAGCTCGTTTATTGGCGGTCCTGGCGCTGCTTACAAATACGGACTGGGATGGGTGCTGCTGGCGATGATCCAGTTGCCTGCCGTCTGGCTCTCATTGGGGATTCTTGGTAAGAAATTCGCGATTCTGGCGCGTCGTTATAATGCTGTTACCCTCAACGATATGCTGTTTGCGCGCTACCAGAGCCGCCTGCTGGTGTGGCTGGCGAGTCTCAGCCTGCTGGTCGCGTTTGTCGGAGCAATGACCGTACAGTTTATTGGCGGCGCACGTCTGCTTGAAACCGCAGCGGGCATTCCTTACGAAACTGGATTGCTGATTTTTGGCGTCAGTATCGCATTGTATACGGCGTTCGGCGGATTTCGCGCCAGTGTACTGAACGATACCATGCAGGGTATGGTGATGCTGATTGGAACTATCGTTTTGCTGGTCGGCGTCGTCCATGCTGCCGGTGGCCTTAGCAATGCGGTGGTAACCCTGCAGACTATCGATCCTAAACTGGTCTCGCCGCAGGGCGCTGATGACATTTTGTCACCCACGTTTATGACCTCATTTTGGGTATTGGTGTGTTTTGGCGTAATTGGCCTGCCGCATACGGCGGTACGCTGCATCTCTTATAAAGACAGTAAAGCGGTACACCGCGGCATTATCATCGGCACCATAGTGGTGGCGATCCTGATGTTTGGTATGCATCTGGCGGGTGCTCTGGGACGGGCGGTAATCCCTGACCTGACGGTACCAGACCTGGTTATCCCTACGCTGATGGTCAAAGTCTTGCCGCCGATCGCTGCCGGGATCTTCCTTGCGGCTCCCATGGCCGCGATCATGTCGACGATCAATGCCCAATTGCTGCAAAGTTCCGCTACGATCATTAAGGATCTGTACCTGAACCTTCGTCCGGAACAGCTTAAAAATGAAACCCGGCTGAAGCGCATGTCAGCAGTGATTACCCTGTTGCTGGGCGCGTTACTGTTGCTGGCCGCCTGGAAACCACCAGAGATGATTATCTGGCTGAATCTGCTGGCGTTTGGCGGGCTGGAAGCCGTCTTCCTGTGGCCGCTGGTGCTGGGCCTCTACTGGGAGCGGGCAAACGCGTCAGGCGCATTGAGCGCGATGATTGTCGGCGGCGTGCTTTATGCTTTACTCGCCACTTTTAACGTTCAGTTCCTGGGCTTCCATCCGATCGTGCCCTCGTTACTGATAAGCTTGCTGGCTTTCCTGATCGGCAACCGTTTCGGTTCCGCCGACCCGCAAGTCGCCATATTGACTACTGATAAATAAAGAGTTTTGCCATGCCATGGATCCAACTGAAACTGAACACGACCGGTGCCAACGCTGAAGAGTTGAGCGATGCGCTGATGGAAGCGGGCTCCGTTTCCATTACTTTCCAGGATACGCATGATACGCCGGTATTTGAACCTCTGCCGGGCGAGACTCGCCTGTGGGGTGATACCGACGTTATCGGCTTGTTCGATGCAGAAACCGACATGAAAGAAGTTGTTGCCATCCTGGAACAGCATCCGCTGCTGGGTGAAGGCTTCGTGCATAAAATCGAACAGCTCGAAGACAAAGACTGGGAACGCGAATGGATGGATAACTTCCACCCAATGCGCTTTGGCGAACGTCTGTGGATTTGCCCGAGCTGGCGCGACGTCCCGGATGAGAATGCTGTCAACGTGATGCTGGACCCGGGTCTGGCGTTTGGTACAGGCACGCACCCCACCACCTCTCTGTGCCTGCAATGGCTGGACGGTCTTGATCTTAACGGTAAAACGGTTATCGACTTTGGCTGCGGCTCCGGCATTCTTGCCATTGCGGCACTGAAACTGGGTGCGGCGAAAGCCATTGGCGTGGATATCGATCCGCAAGCGATTCAGGCCAGCCGTGATAACGCCCAGCGTAATGGTGTTTCTGAGCGTCTGGAGCTTTATCTGCCGAAAGACCAGCCAGAGGCGATGAAAGCCGACGTGGTGGTCGCCAACATCCTCGCGGGCCCATTACGTGAACTGGCGCCGTTAATCAGCGTACTGCCCGTTGAGGGCGGTTTGCTGGGGCTTTCTGGTATTCTTGCCAGCCAGGCGGAAAGCGTCTGTGAAGCCTATGCCGATCTCTTTACGCTCGATCCGGTTATCGAGAAAGAAGAATGGTGCCGCATTACCGGTCAGAAAAAATAATCCCTTCCGGCGTGGTTATCTGACCACGCCATTTTCAGACAATAGACCAGCACCGCGATACCTCTCCTCGGGATACAATATTTAATTGATTTTGTTAATTTTTATATTGTTTTCGTTGAGTGTACGTATGCATTTCTATCGTTTTACAACAACTTTACTAACAGCATGCTTGATGCCTCTGACAACGCTGGCCACATCATGGGGATATACCGGAGAGAACGGCCCTGCGCAGTGGGGAGAAATCAGCAAAGCGTATGCAACGTGCCAGACCGGAATAAATCAATCACCCATTGATATCCAGACCGCCACCACCAATAAACTCGGCCTTCCTGCGCTCAGCATACAATACGTCGACGGCCCAACAAGATTTCGTAGCATCAACCATACGCTGCAGGCAACAATGAGTCGCTATACCGCAAACTATATTAATATTGATGACAAGATTTATTACCTGAAACAATTAGATTTTCACGCGCCGAGCGAACATACCCTCAACGGTAGAACCTATCCTCTGGAGCTGCAGTTAGTCCACAAAAACCAACACGGAGACATCGCCATCGTAGCGGTCATGTTTGATATCGACGAACCTAACCAGGCGGTTCAAAATCTGTGGGAGTCCTTTCCAACCATGAAGGACAATAGCATGCCCATTTTTTCGCCAGTCAATATCAACCAGCTTTTACCCGACGATAAAACCTACTGGCGCTACCGTGGTTCGTTAACAACGCCACCCTGCACCGAAGGCGTCACCTGGGCTGTCCTGAAAACGCCTGTTGCTCTTTCAGCCGAACAGCTGGATAAATTTCACTACATTGTTGGGCCTGCAAACAATCGCCCGCTGCAGCCGTTGAATGAACGCAAGATTACGGCAAGCTATTCTGGGGATACCGAGATCCTGTACTAAAATGAGGTAGCGATCACACAATGGCGAGGTGATTTGCTGATTAATTCAGCAGAATATCTTGTCAGTACCTTCTGCAGCTGAAGAAAAAATGAGAAGTTACGCAAAATTATATGTGTATATAAAATCGACACATTTTTATAATGCAATGATTTATATGATTAAATATTTTCATGCGTTCACATTTACGGCAATTCATTGATCCACCTCAGTGGATTGGTCAAAGTTTGGCCTTTCATCTCGTGCGAAAAATGCGTAATATACGCCGCCTTGCAGTCACAGTATGGTCATTTCTTAACTCATGCGCATCGGACAATACCAGCTCAGAAATCGCCTGATCGCAGCACCTATGGCTGGCATCACTGACAGACCATTCAGGACGCTGTGCTATGAGATGGGAGCAGGATTGACGGTATCCGAGATGATGTCTTCTAACCCGCAGGTTTGGGAAAGTGACAAGTCTCGTTTACGAATGGTGCACGTTGATGAGCCAGGAATTCGCACGGTGCAAATTGCCGGTAGCGACCCTGTTGAGATGGCCGATGCCGCACGTATTAACGTGGAAAGCGGCGCCCAGATTATTGATATCAATATGGGGTGTCCGGCTAAAAAAGTGAATCGTAAGCTCGCAGGTTCAGCCCTCTTGCAGTACCCGGATTTAGTGAAGTCGATACTAACCGAGGTCGTCAATGCAGTGGACGTTCCTGTCACACTCAAGATTCGCACCGGCTGGGCTCCGGAACACCGTAACTGCGTAGAGATTGCCCAACTGGCTGAAGATTGTGGCATTCAGGCTCTGACCATTCATGGACGCACCCGCGCCTGTTTGTTCAATGGAGATGCTGAGTACGACAGTATTCGGGCAGTTAAGCAGAAAGTTTCCATTCCGATTATCGCGAATGGCGACATTACTGACCCGCATAAAGCCAGAGCTGTACTCGACTATACGGGGGCGGATGCCCTGATGATAGGACGTGCAGCTCAGGGAAGACCCTGGATCTTTCGGGAAATCCAGCATTATCTGGACACTGGGGAGCTGCTGCCCCCGCTGCCTCTGGCAGAGGTGAAGCGCTTGCTTTGTGCGCACGTTCGGGAACTGCACGACTTTTATGGTCAGGCAAAAGGGTACCGAATTGCGCGTAAACACGTATCCTGGTATCTCCAGGAACACGCTCCGGATGACCAGTTTCGGCGCACATTCAACGCCATTGAAGATTCCAGCGAACAGCTGGCGGCGTTGGAGGCATACTTCGAAAATTTTGCGTAAACAGAAATAAAGAGCTGACAGAACTATGTTCGAACAACGCGTAAATTCTGACGTACTGACCGTTTCTACCGTTAACTCTCAGGACCAGGTAACTCAAAAGCCCCTGCGTGACTCGGTTAAACAGGCACTGAAGAACTATTTTGCTCAATTGAATGGTCAGGATGTTAACGATCTCTATGAGCTGGTACTGGCTGAAGTAGAACAGCCCCTGTTGGACATGGTGATGCAATACACCCGCGGTAACCAGACCCGTGCTGCCCTGATGATGGGCATCAACCGTGGTACGCTGCGTAAAAAACTGAAAAAATACGGCATGAACTGATACTAATCAGTTAAATGTTTGTTTTAAAAGGCGCTACTCGGCATGGGGAAGCGCCTTTTTTATTAACTTCACACGGGAGGCTTTGGCGATGAACGCAAGATGTGAACCTGTCTATTTTGGCGATGAATCTAAAAAGATAATCCTGGGTGATGCACTGACCGAACTGAAAAAGCTGTCTTCTGAAAGCGTCGATCTCATTTTTGCCGATCCACCTTATAACATCGGTAAAGATTTTGACGGGATGGTGGAGTCCTGGGATGAAGAGGCTTTTCTGGCGTGGCTGTTTGAGTGCATTGACGAGTGCCATCGCATTCTCAAACCGCACGGCACCATGTACATCATGAACAGTACGGAGAACATGCCGTATATTGACCTCAAATGCCGCCAGCTCTTTACTATCAAGAGCCGTATCGTGTGGTCATACGATAGCTCAGGGGTACAGGCCAAAAATTACTTTGGTTCGATGTATGAACCGATCCTGATGATGGTAAAAGATCAGAAAAACTACACATTTAATCGTGACGATATTCTGGTTGAAGCCAAAACCGGGGCTCAACGCGCGCTAATAGACTACAGAAAAAATCCACCGCAGCCATACAATCAGAAAAAAGTGCCGGGAAATGTCTGGGAGTTCCCACGCGTTCGCTATCTGATGGACGAATACGAAAACCACCCCACCCAGAAACCCAAAGCCCTCCTGGAGCGTATAATTCTGGCATCCTCGAACCCAGATGACAGGGTACTGGATCCGTTTGCCGGCAGCTTCACCACCGGTGCCACCGCCGTGGAATTGGGTCGCAAGTTTGTCGGGATTGAGATCAATGTTGAATACGTAAAAATGGGGCTCAGAAGACTGAGTATCGGTTCTCATTTTTCAGAAATTGAGCTTGCCAAGGTGAAAAAACGTAAGACAAAAAACCTGTCTAAAAAGAGTCGATTGACGGCAAAGAGCGGCGATCTTTCAACAAAGTAAAGGCATTGTAAGTCTGCTTTTCAGGTTACAGATTTCGTGTATATTCCCTGCACGCTTGGGCATGAATACACAGGGTTTGGTAATGATTCGCAAGTATTGGTGGCTGGTTGTTTTTGCAGTATTCGTTTTTCTTTTTGATGCGCTGCTCATCCAATGGATAGAGCTGATGACAACAGAGCACGATAAGTGCCGGAATATGAACTCAGTGAATCCCCTTAAGCTGGTCAACTGCGTCGACCTCGAATAGCGCCACCAACCCCACTTCAGCAGCCGTCAGGCCTGGCGGCTAAAACTACCCCACCTGACTCTCACTCTGCGCTAATTGCCTTACGCTACCATCTGGGCTTAACATTTTTAATACATTATCAACTAATACTGGCGCTTGTTTATAAAGATCATAACTCATTGGATTAATGAGCCAGTTTTTAACAATACCACTAAAACTCCCATGAAGAATAATTATTATAACGTCTAAATCAAGGCTGGTTGCGATAAGTCCGTCGTCCATACATTTTTGCAAGGCAATGCGCATACCCAGATGATTGATACCAATTTTTTCACGAATAGCCTGTTCCGATATCATATCGTTATGGAATTCACATTTATGATATAAAATTTGCATTAATGCCTGCTGGCGAGGATTCTGCGCAATATATTGCAACCCCACAACTAACTTTTCACGCAGTCGCTGTAAAGGATTATCTCCCCAACGGCCAATAAGCTGGTCCTGAATAAGATCGCGCAATGGCGGTTGTTGTAACCATAGTTCATTAAACAATTGCGTCTTGTTTTCAAAATGCCAATACAGCGCCCCCCGCGTCACGCTGGCGGCGTCTGCAATGTCGTTTAGCGTCGTATTGCTTACGCCACGTGCGGCAAACTGTACAATCGCTGTTTCTATCAGGTGCTGCCGCGTTTTGAGGGCATCAGCTTTCGTTTTTCTGGCCATGGTTTCAGCTGTCTGAGGTAAGGGTAAGGTAGAGAATGATTAACTTCCTTATCTAATATTTGCGGTACGGAACAAATGTATCACTTAGCATTTATTTAAACGAGCCCTAAAAAATATTATTACTGACTTTGCACACGAATAAACAAAACAAATACCAACAATCAATATATTCATAAACCAAATGCTTATTTCAATTTGTGTTTATACGCATCATATTATTGCTATTAACACCTCAATGAAACAACAGCCGATTAATCTCTTTTTGCTTTTACGTGCCGTGAATCGCACCCATAAATAAGTATTGCTTACATCGCTAGCTAATAATTTGTAGGATAGCCAACTATTATTTTCTCTTGTGCGCGTTATCGCCCCTGCATTACCCGGTTAATAACGAGCGTTCGGTTTTTTAAGGAATTGAAATGACGAAAAATGCCAGGTTTTCACTCCTGCCCTCATTCATCATCGTCTCCGCTGCATTACTCGCCGGTTGTAACGATCAGGGAGAAACACAAGCTCATCCCGCAGAACCGCAGGTGACTGTTCATGTCGTCGAAAAGGCTCCTTTAGCTGTAACGACCGAATTACCCGGGCGCACAACGGCATTCCGAATTGCAGAAGTCCGTCCCCAGGTCAGCGGGATAGTGCTTAAACGGAATTTCACTGAGGGAAGCGATATTGAAGCCGGACAGTCGCTTTATCAGATCGATCCCGCGACTTACCAGGCCGACTATGACAGCGCCAAAGGTGAACTGGCGAAGAGTGAAGCGGCGGCTGCAATCGCGCATTTAACGGTAAAACGCTATGTGCCATTGGTTGGCACCAAGTACATCAGTCAGCAAGAGTACGATCAGGCAATTGCTGATGCTCGCCAGGCCGATGCCTCCGTGATCGCGGCAAAAGCGGCGGTCGAAGGCGCGCGTATCAATCTGGCCTACACAAAAGTGACATCGCCGATTAGCGGACGCATCGGTAAATCTAACGTCACCGAAGGCGCATTAGTCACGAATGGCCAGGCTACAGAGCTTGCTACCGTTCAACAACTCGATCCCATTTACGTCGACGTAACACAGTCCAGTAACGACTTTATGCGCCTCAAACAGTCTGTTGAACAAGGGAGTCTGCATAAAGACAGCACCAGCAGTACGGTCGAACTGGTGATGGAAAATGGTCAGTCATACCCGCTAAAAGGCTCTTTGCAGTTTTCTGATGTGACGGTTGATGAAAGCACCGGATCAATCACCCTCAGAGCCGTGTTCCCTAACCCAGAGCATACGCTGTTGCCGGGCATGTTTGTGCGCGCACGCATTGATGAAGGTGTTCAGCCAAATGCCATTCTCGTTCCGCAGCAGGGGGTAACGCGTACGCCTCGCGGCGATGCCACCGTAATGGTCGTCAATGACAAGAGTCAGGTTGAGTCTCGCGCAGTCGTTGCTGCACAAGCCATTGGCGACAAATGGCTTATCAGCGAAGGCCTGCAACCGGGTGACAAAGTTATCGTGAGCGGCTTACAGAAAGCACGTCCAGGCGTTCAGGTTAAAGCAACCGCCGATACCGAAACTCCTACCACGAAAGCCCAATAAGGTAAGCGGACATGGCTAACTTTTTTATCAGGCGTCCTATCTTTGCCTGGGTACTGGCTATCATTCTGATGATGGCGGGTGCTCTGGCAATCATGCAACTGCCCGTGGCACAGTACCCGACCATTGCGCCTCCTGCGGTCGCCATTTCTGCCACTTATCCTGGTGCAGATGCGCAGACGGTTCAGGATACAGTCACACAGGTTATCGAACAGAATATGAATGGTATCGATAACCTGATGTATATGTCCTCCACCAGCGACTCGGCCGGGAGTGTGACTATTACGCTGACTTTCCAGTCCGGTACCGATCCCGATATCGCGCAAGTACAGGTGCAAAATAAACTGCAGCTCGCCACTCCGTTACTGCCGCAAGAAGTTCAGCAGCAAGGGATCAGCGTCGAGAAATCGAGTAGCAGCTTTTTGATGGTCGCGGGTTTTGTTTCTGACAACCCACAAACCACACAGGATGACATTTCCGACTACGTCGCTTCGAACGTTAAAGACTCAATCAGCCGTCTGAATGGCGTGGGTGACGTGCAGCTGTTTGGTGCACAGTACGCCATGCGCATCTGGCTGGATGCAAACTTATTGAACAAATATCAGCTCACGCCGGTTGATGTGATCAATCAGTTGAAGGTACAGAACGATCAGATTGCCGCAGGTCAGTTAGGGGGGACGCCTGCATTACCTAACCAGCAGTTGAACGCCTCTATCATTGCGCAAACGCGACTGAAAGACCCTGAAGAGTTCGGGAAAGTGACTTTACGCGTGAACAGCGATGGTTCGGTTGTTCACCTGAAAGACGTCGCGCGTATCGAGTTGGGTGGGGAAAACTACAACGTCGTGGCGCGTATTAACGGTAAGCCTGCATCCGGCCTTGGGATCAAGCTGGCAACCGGGGCAAACGCGCTGGATACCGCGAACGCTATCAAAGCCAAGCTGGTTGAACTGCAACCATTCTTCCCGCAGGGAATGAAGGTGGTCTACCCATACGACACGACGCCGTTTGTGACCATCTCCATTCATGAAGTGGTAAAAACGCTGTTTGAAGCGATCGTGCTGGTGTTCCTGGTCATGTATTTGTTCCTGCAAAACATCCGGGCAACGCTCATTCCAACCATCGCTGTCCCCGTCGTATTGTTGGGCACATTCGCCGTACTTGCCGCGTTTGACTACTCGATAAACACCCTGACGATGTTCGGCATGGTGCTCGCCATCGGTCTATTGGTCGATGATGCGATAGTGGTGGTGGAAAACGTGGAACGCGTGATGATGGAAGATAATCTGCCGCCTAAAGAGGCGACGGAAAAGTCCATGTCACAAATACAGGGGGCACTGGTTGGTATTGCCATGGTGCTGTCTGCGGTATTTATCCCGATGGCCTTCTTTGGCGGTTCAACTGGGGCTATCTATCGGCAGTTCTCCATTACCATCGTTTCCGCCATGGCGCTTTCTGTACTGGTAGCGCTGATCCTGACTCCTGCGCTTTGTGCAACATTGTTGAAGCCGGTATCGGCTGAGCATCACGAGAAAAAAAGCGGTTTCTTTGGCTGGTTTAATGCCAAATTCGATCACAGCGTCAATCACTATACCAATAGCGTCAGCGGTATTGTGCGTAAAACAGGGCGTTACCTTGTCGTCTATCTGATCATCGTGATCGGAATGGCGGTTCTGTTTATGCGCCTGCCGACCTCCTTCCTGCCAGAGGAGGATCAGGGTGTGTTTATGACAATGATTCAACTTCCGGCAGGAGCTACGCAAGAGCGCACCCAGAAAGTACTGGATCAAGTTACTCAGTACTACCTGACCAATGAGAAAGCTAACGTCGAAAGCGTCTTCACGGTTAACGGTTTTAGCTTCAGCGGTCAGGGGCAAAACTCAGGTCTGGCATTCGTTAGCCTCAAGCCCTGGAATGAACGTAGCGGCGAGGAAAATAGTGTTGAAGCGGTCATTGCACGCGCCACACGCGCGTTCAGCCAGATCCGCGATGGGTTAGTCTTCCCCTTCAATATGCCCGCTATTGTTGAACTGGGTACCGCAACCGGCTTCGATTTTGAGCTGATCGATCAGGGCGGTCTGGGGCATACTGCGTTGACGCAAGCGCGTAACCAACTACTGGGAATGGTGGCTAAACACCCCGATCTGTTGGTTCGCGTTCGTCCTAACGGACTGGAAGATACTCCGCAGTTTAAGCTGGATGTTGATCAGGAGAAAGCACAGGCACTGGGGGTATCGCTGTCGGATATCAACGAAACTATCTCCGCATCACTGGGCGGCTATTACGTCAATGACTTTATTGACCGCGGTCGTGTGAAAAAAGTGTACGTTCAGGGGGATGCAAAATACCGCATGCTGCCAGCGGACATCAATAATCTGTATATCCGCAGCTCCAATGGCGAAATGGTTCCGTTCTCTGCGTTCAGTGCATCACATTGGATTTATGGTTCACCGCGACTGGAACGTTACAACGGTATGCCATCCATGGAAATACTGGGCGAAGCGGCACCAGGGCGAAGCACTGGTGAAGCAATGGCGCTGATGGAAAGTCTGGCGGAAAAACTGCCGAATGGTATTGGTCATGACTGGACGGGTATGTCTTATCAGGAAAGGCTGTCGGGTAACCAGGCGCCTGCGCTGTATGCCATCTCGTTAATCGTAGTATTCCTTTGCCTTGCCGCATTGTATGAAAGCTGGTCTATTCCTTTCTCGGTGATGCTGGTTGTACCGCTCGGTGTTGTAGGCGCATTGTTAGCCGCATCACTGCGCGGGATGAATAACGATGTGTATTTCCAGGTTGGCTTACTAACCACTATCGGCCTCTCGGCTAAGAACGCCATCCTGATCGTCGAGTTTGCCAAAGACCTGATGGATAAAGAAGGCAAGGGGTTGATTGAAGCGACGCTGGAGGCATCGCGTATGCGTCTTCGTCCTATCCTGATGACATCCCTGGCCTTTATTCTGGGGGTTATGCCTCTGGTTATCAGTCACGGAGCAGGTAGTGGTGCACAGAATGCGGTCGGTACAGGTGTTATGGGAGGAATGCTGACCGCAACATTGTTGGCTATCTTCTTCGTCCCCGTCTTCTTTGTTGTCGTGAGACGGCGTTTTAGTCGGCACAACGATTAATTTGTAAAATAAAGGCGTCTACGGACGCCTTTTTTACCTACGATGCTCCTCTTTATTTATTAGTAAGATAGCCATGTATTTCATTTAAACTATCCCTCTAAACTCGCCTACGACCTTTCTTTTTATCCATTATTTTTACAATCCACATGAATTGAGATTATTCCTCATGTCAGTCCTTTTTTAAGAAGTGGTAAAATAATCACCGAGTTCGCAGATGGCTTAGCGTTTGTCTTTGCTTAATTAGCGAAACGCTTATTTTGAGGTAACACCATGAAAAGATTAATATCCGTTGCATTGCTTACCGCATTCCTGGCTGGCTGTGCACACGATTCTCCTTGCGTACCTGTATACGACGATCAGGGGCGCCTGGTTCATACCAATACCTGTATGAAAGGCACTACCCAGGATAACTGGGAAACAGCCGGAGCCATCGCCGGTGGTGCTGCAGCCGTTGCCGGACTAACACTTGGGATTGTCGCCCTGACCAAATAAATCATCTCAAAAGCGCGGTTATTACCGCGCTTTGAGCACTAAGCATAAAATCTACATATAAAACAAAACGTTGCTTAATAGCGACTGACATATAATAAAATTATTATAGATTTCCCTCACACATCCACGATTTAAAATTAGCATTTTTTCTGTTTTTCGTTACACCACAGTTTCTTTTCATTATTCTCACGCCATTAATATTAACGCCAGAAATCGTTATCACGCGTCCTGTCTGATTTTTAAATTTTTTGCGCCGAAATGTGGCTTACGTTTCAATTTTGCACCACTTCAGGGCGCTGCATTTATTTTTTCCTGTCTACACTCTGCATATTGCGTCAAATAATCAGGCGCAAAAAACTGGCACTACCTTTGCTTAAAAGAGTATGGCCAAAGCCACAGACAGGTAAAAGACGTTTTCAGAACGTTTCCATAACAATAATTCCTCCACACAGGATGCTCTATGAAAAAGATGATAATCGCCAGCCTGGCTGCGGCCGGCGTGCTGCTTGCTGTTGCAAATCAGGCGCATGCCGGCGCAACACTTGATGCCGTAAAGAAAAAAGGGTTTGTGCAATGTGGGATCAGCGACGGCTTGCCTGGCTTTTCTTACGCCGATGCAAGCGGCAAGTTCTCGGGTATTGATGTTGATGTATGTCGTGGCGTTGCCTCCGCCGTATTTGGTGATGATAGCAAAGTAAAATATACCCCGCTCACCGCCAAGGAACGCTTTACTGCATTACAGTCTGGTGAAGTCGACATGCTCTCTCGTAATACCACGTGGACCTCCTCTCGTGATGCCGGTATGGGTATGTCCTTCACTGGCGTAACGTATTATGACGGCATTGGTTTTCTTACCCACAATAAAGCAGGTCTGAAGAGCGCTAAAGAGCTGGATGGCGCAACGGTCTGTATTCAGGCGGGAACCGATACCGAACTGAACGTGGCCGACTACTTTAAAGCCAACAATATGAAGTACACCCCCGTCACCTTTGACCGCTCGGATGAATCAGCCAAAGCTCTGGAATCTGGACGTTGCGATACGCTGGCTTCCGACCAGTCTCAGTTGTATGCCCTACGCATCAAGCTGAGCAATCCTGCGGAGTGGATCGTCCTGCCAGAAGTTATTTCTAAAGAACCGCTGGGACCTGTCGTACGTCGTGGGGACGATGAGTGGTTCTCCATTGTTCGCTGGACGCTGTTCGCCATGTTGAATGCGGAAGAAATGGGTGTTAACTCGAAAAACGTCGATGAAAAAGCGGCTAATCCAGCAACTCCGGATATGGCTCACCTGTTGGGTAAAGAAGGGGATTATGGCAAGGATCTGAAACTTGATAACAAATGGGCCTACAACATTATCAAGCAGGTTGGTAACTATTCGGAGATCTTTGAACGTAACGTTGGATCGGAAAGTCCGCTGAAGATCAAACGTGGACAGAACAACCTCTGGAATAACGGTGGCATCCAATATGCGCCACCGGTGCGCTAATGCGTAGTGATGTAACGGGCGCCGCAACTGCGGCGCTCAGCCCAGAGTCATAGTTACTGAGGTTTTCTTATGTTCCATCGCCGCTCAACCGTAAAAGGATCGTTATCCTTTTCTAACCCTGCGGTCCGCGCCTGGTTATTTCAAATACTCGCCGTCATTGCGGTTATCAGCATTGCGGTCTATCTCATTCATAACACGATAAATAACCTGAACAATAGCGGTATTACCTCGGGGTTTTCTTTTCTCGATCGCAGTGCCGGATTTGGTATTGTCCAGCATCTGATTGATTACGAGCAAGGCGATACGTATGGTCGTGTCTTTGTGGTCGGCCTGCTCAACACACTATTAGTTTCTGCATTGTGTATTGTTTTCGCATCAATTCTCGGTTTCTTTCTCGGACTGGCACGCCTGTCAGATAACTGGTTATTGCGAAAACTCTCGACGATCTACATCGAAACGTTCCGCAATATACCGCCACTGCTGCAGATCTTCTTCTGGTATTTCGCTGTATTACGTAACCTGCCCGGCCCACGCCAGGCTGTTAACGCACTGGATTTGATGTTCCTGAGTAACCGGGGGCTCTATATACCGGCCCCACAAATGGGAGAAGGTTTTTTTGCCTTTTGCACCGCTGTCGTTATCGCTATCGTCGTCACCATCGGATTATTTCGCTTCAACAGAATGCATCAGACCAAAACCGGCCAGCTACGTCGGACCTGGCCCACGGCTCTGGCGTTGATCGTACTTTTACCGGTGATTTCACAGTGGATGTTTGGCGCTGCGCTTCACTGGGATATTCCCGCGCTTCGTGGTTTTAACTTCCGTGGCGGTATGGTGCTTATTCCCGAACTGGCGGCACTGACTCTGGCGCTTTCGGTGTACACCTCGGCATTTATTGCAGAAATTATTCGGGCGGGAATTCAGGCCGTTCCTTATGGCCAACATGAAGCCGCACGCTCGCTGGGTCTGCCAAATCCGGTGACGCTACGCCAGGTAATCATCCCACAGGCGCTACGCGTCATCATTCCCCCACTGACCAGCCAGTACCTGAATATCGTCAAGAACTCTTCTCTTGCGGCCGCCATTGGCTATCCGGACATGGTGTCACTGTTTGCCGGCACGGTACTCAATCAAACAGGGCAAGCCATTGAAACGATCGCCATCACCATGTCGGTATACCTGATCATTAGTCTGAGTATTTCTTTGCTGATGAATATTTATAACCGCCGTATTGCACTGATTGAGCGCTAAGGAGCCATGATGACAAAAGCCCTGCTGTCTCACCCCTCACGCCAGCGCAGTAATCCGGCAAACCGCAGCCTACTCTGGGTGCGTAAAAACCTGTTCTCCAGTTGGTCAAATAGCCTGCTCACCCTACTATGCATATGGCTGATTTGGTCATTTCTTCCGCCACTGTTGAACTGGGTATTCTTTCAGGCCAACTGGGTAGGTTCAACCCGAGCAGACTGCACCAAAGCCGGAGCCTGCTGGGTGTTCATTCATGAACGCTTTGGGCAATTCATGTATGGACTTTATCCCCACGATCAGCGCTGGCGTGTAAATCTGGCCCTGATAATTGGTTTGCTGTCTATCGTTCCCATGTTCTTGAAAACAATCCCGCATCGTGGCCGCTATATCGCCGTCTGGGCCGTCGTTTATCCAGTGGTGGTTTGGTGGCTGATGTACGGGGGTTTTTTCGGGCTGGAGCGCGTAGAAACCCGGCAGTGGGGTGGATTAACACTGACGCTAATTATCGCATCCGTGGGGATTGCAGGCGCGCTTCCATGGGGCATTTTACTGGCGCTGGGACGTCGTTCCCATATGCCAGTCGTGCGGGTTTTATCCGTCATTTTCATTGAGTTCTGGCGCGGTGTGCCGTTGATTACCGTTCTGTTTATGTCCTCGGTCATGCTTCCTCTGTTTATGTCCGAAGGAACCAGTATCGACAAGCTTATCCGGGCCCTGGTTGGCGTTATTCTTTTCCAGTCGGCCTATGTCGCAGAAGTGGTTCGCGGAGGGTTACAAGCCCTACCAAAAGGTCAGTATGAAGCCGCTGAATCACTGGCGTTAGGATACTGGAAAACTCAGGGGCTGGTCATTCTTCCGCAAGCCCTCAAGCTGGTTATCCCTGGCCTGGTTAACACGATTATCGCCCTGTTCAAGGATACCAGTCTGGTCATTATCATCGGTCTGTTTGATCTCTTCAGTAGCGTGCAGCAAGCAACTGTGGACCCTGCGTGGCTGGGTATGTCGACAGAAGGATATGTTTTCGCTGCACTGATTTACTGGATCTTCTGTTTCAGTATGTCGCGTTACAGCCAACATCTGGAAAAACGTTTTAACACCGGGCGTACACCGCACTGAGGAATTTATGAGCCAATTATTAATGCCGTCTACCGACGCGATGATTACGCTGGAAAACGTCAACAAATGGTACGGACAGTTTCACGTCCTGAAAAACATCAACCTGAAGGTAAAACAGGGAGAGCGCATCGTATTATGCGGGCCTTCCGGTTCGGGTAAATCGACAACTATCCGCTGTATTAACCATCTGGAAGAGCATCAGCAAGGACGCATTGTGGTGGATGGGATTGAACTCAATGAAGACATCCGCAATATTGAGCGCGTCCGACAAGAAGTTGGCATGGTCTTTCAGCACTTTAATCTCTTTCCTCATTTAACTGTCCTACAAAACTGCACACTGGCGCCTATCTGGGTGCAAAAGATGCCGAAAAAAGAGGCTGAAGTACTGGCAATGCACTACCTCGAGCGGGTCCGCATTGCCGAACATGCGCATAAATATCCCGGGCAAATCTCTGGTGGACAACAACAGCGCGTGGCCATTGCACGCTCGCTGTGTATGAAACCCAAAATCATGTTATTTGATGAACCCACATCAGCGTTGGATCCTGAAATGGTAAAAGAAGTGCTGGATACCATGATAGGTCTGGCACAATCGGGCATGACCATGCTATGTGTAACCCATGAAATGGGCTTTGCCCGCACAGTAGCTGACCGGGTGATCTTTATGGATCTTGGCGAGATTGTGGAACAGGCACCACCGGATGAGTTTTTTGCTCACCCCAAATCTGAACGCACTCGTTCGTTTTTATCGCAGGTTATTCATTAAAGCCATATGCCGGATACAGTTCCGGCTTATTTCCGCGTATAAACGCAAAAAGGCCATCCTTTCGGATGGCCTTTCGCTTTTATTTGATGTCTGGCAGTTCCCTACTCTCGCATGGGGAGACCCCACACTACCATCGGCGCTACGGCGTTTCACTTCTGAGTTCGGCATGG
>NZ_JAOWEY010000024.1:0-27698 GCF_030333935.1 Citrobacter sp. Cf125
TCCCCACTGCTGCCTCCCGTAGGAGTCTGGACCGTGTCTCAGTTCCAGTGTGGCTGGTCATCCTCTCAGACCAGCTAGGGATCGTCGCCTAGGTGAGCCGTTACCCCACCTACTAGCTAATCCCATCTGGGCACATCCGATGGCAAGAGGCCCGAAGGTCCCCCTCTTTGGTCTTGCGACGTTATGCGGTATTAGCTACCGTTTCCAGTAGTTATCCCCCTCCATCGGGCAGTTTCCCAGACATTACTCACCCGTCCGCCACTCGTCACCCAAGGAGCAAGCTCCTCTGTGCTACCGTTCGACTTGCATGTGTTAGGCCTGCCGCCAGCGTTCAATCTGAGCCATGATCAAACTCTTCAATTTAAGTTTGATGCTCGTGAATTAAACTTCGTAATGAATTACGTATGTTCACTCAGAGACTTGGTATTCATTTTTCGTCTTGCGACGTTAAGAATCCGTATCTTCGAGTGCCCACACAGATTGTCTGATAAATTGTTAAAGAGCAGTTGCGACGCGCTTTAGCGCTCTGTCGCGAGGTGGCGTATATTACGCTTTCCTCTTTCAGAGTCAACCCTCATTTTCAGGTTTTTCTCTTCAACCGAACCAGCTGTTTGCGTGAAGTGATTCACATCCGCCGTGTCGATGGAGGCGCATTATAGGGATCCCATTTTTTAGCACAAGTATTTTTTGGATCTTTTTTTCTGAATGCTTGTTTTTCACTCCTTTCGCTACATTCCTGCGCAATTTGACTGATTTTTGATAGCTAAACCACTTGCACAGTCTCAATAATCCAACCAAAGTCTTCATTACTGCTCTATTTTCGTTGAGGTAAACATGTCTGATGTATTGCGTCCTTATAAGGATCTTTTCCCACAGATCGGAAATCGCGTGATGATCGACACCAGTAGTGTCGTCATTGGTGATGCTCGTTTAGCTGATGATGTCGGAATCTGGCCACTGGTTGCCATTCGTGGCGACGTTAACTATGTACAAATTGGTGCCCGTACAAACATCCAGGACGGCAGCGTTCTCCATGTCACGCATAAATCCACGTCTAATCCGCAGGGTAATCCACTGATCGTGGGTGAGGACGTTACGGTTGGTCATAAAGTCATGCTACACGGCTGTATCATTGGCAACCGTGTATTAGTCGGCATGGGATCGATTCTGCTGGATGGCGTAGTCGTAGAAGACGACGTTATGATTGGGGCTGGTAGCCTGGTTCCACAAAACAAGCGCCTGGAAAGCGGATATCTGTACCTGGGAAGCCCGGTTAAGCAAATCCGTCCATTAAGCGATGAAGAGAAAGCAGGCTTACAATATTCAGCTAACAACTATGTTAAGTGGAAAGACGAGTATTTAAGTCAGAGTAACCACACCCAACCTTGAGCATCTTCCTGCTGGGCCTGGATCAATGCTTCAGCTTCTTCTTCCAGATCCCAGCGATGCTGTTGAAATATTTCCAACCACTGCTCAGGCGTGTCGCCGCCAAAGCGGGACGCCATAATCTCTCCAGATATGGCACATGTTAACTGCATACCATGAACCATCGCTGGAAACACAACGGCGTTAACATCCGTGCGCCATTCTTCCCGATCGGGAAACTGGATCGCCTGATTCATGCCGACAATTCCTGTTGCATGCTTTTTATGACAGGCTCCACCTGTGGCAAAACGCCATGCCAAAGTAAAACTGCATGCGCAGCCTGCCCCACCAGCATCCCCAGGCCATCGGCATAATGTTTCGCCCCATGCGAAACACACCAGGAAAGAAACGGTGTGTTCCCTTTCTGATAAAACATGTCATAACAATAGACCGAAGGGTGGATAAGAGATGCTGGAATAGCTGGTATCTCACCGCTCATTCCGCTGGATGTGGCATTGATGATCAAATCAAAACTGCAATTATCAAGATCGTCCATTCCCACCGCCTGCACGCTGCCGGTGTGGGAGAAGATTTGTGCCAGTTCTTCAGCGCGCGAAGCGGTACGGTTAACAATAGTCACCGCACAATCCATAGAAAGAAGAGGTAATAAAACTCCACGGGATGCACCACCCGCACCAATCAGCAGAACTCGCGATCCGGGATGAATGAAAGATAAACGCTCAAGATCGCTTAATAAGCCGATACCATCCGTGTTGTCTCCCAGTAAACGCCCATCCTCCAGCCGTTTAAGGGTGTTGACCGCTCCAGCAAGCGATGCCCGCTCCGTTAGTTCATCAGCACGTGCAAACGCCTCTTCTTTAAAAGGCACAGTGACATTTGCCCCCTTCCCGCCCTCAGCAAAAAAAGCGTTCAGCGTATTCACAAAATCATTGATGGGCGCCAGTACACGCCCATAGGAATGATCAATCTTCAACTGCTCTGCAAATTGCTGATGAATAAAGGGCGATTTACTGTGCGCTATCGGATTACCAAAAACAGCATAGGCTTCTTTCATATTACCCCTGTCGAAACTGTTCACCCGTCAGAGCATCACGGATCTCCGAAGGATTCAAACGGCCTCCGGTCTCCCCCTCAACCACAGGAAAGTCTGTACCAAACTGCGCACGGACTTCCTCAACCGTTCTGCAAGGCGGTAAGCCACTCAGATTAGCACTGGTAGATACTAATGGTTTGCCATAAGCCTGGCACAATGCAACCACCAGCGGATGATCGGTGACACGCACGGCCAGCGAGTCAAAACGACCGGTCAACCAACGAGGCGTAGTCGCGGGCGCCGGGAAAACGAAAGTAACAGGCCCAGGCCAGCGGGCGAACACAGCCTCACGTTGGGCCTCGGTGAGCATGCTATCGTCGATATAGGGTTTTAGCTGGTCAAAGCTTGCCGCAATCAAAATTAAACCTTTATCGACTGGGCGTTGTTTTAACTCTAACAGACGGGTAACAGCCGTTTCGCTGTCGGGATCGCAACCGACACCGAAAACAGCTTCAGTTGGATAGGCGATGACTTTTTCTTGTTTCAGAACCGCTATCGCCGCAGCGATAGCGTCTGTGGGCAGGTTATTATTCACTTTTTTATTCCGCCGAAATCGGCTTTCCACATTGTTTACTGGCACAGAAATGCTTCACACCCTGTGCGGTTTTCTTTTCGATGAGAAGCGGATAATGACACTCAGGACATTCTCCGGATAACGGTTTGAAGTTAATGACAAACTGGCACTCCGGATAGCGATCGCAGGAGTAGAAGGTTTTGCCATAACGGGAACGCCGCTGGACAAGATGACCAGTCTGGCATTGAGGACAGACTATTGCTGTTTCATCAGGCTTGTCGATGAGCTCGGTGTGATCGCACGCAGGATAGTCACTGCATCCAATGAACATACCGAATCGTCCCTGTCTCAGCACCAGCTCAGCGCCACATGCAGGACAAAGCTTACCCTCCAGAACTTTGACAATATGTCCGTCCGCGGAAGATTTCAGCGGACGGATGTAATCGCATTCTGGATAGTGTGAACAACCGAGAAACGGACCGTGTTTCCCGGAACGAATAACCAATTCAGCCCCGCATTGTGGGCAGGACTCATTTTTACGCACCGTGAACAGTGCTGATTTAGCCATAACAACTCATACTGAATGAAGATTGATTAATGCAGCATACCTTCATTCACTTCAAAGAGTAATTCTTCCATTTGCTGATAGGCATTTTCACAACCTGGAATGTTGAATAGCACCATCAGGATTACCCACTTCAGGTCTTCCAGATCGAACTCTGCCGTATCCAGCGCGAGTACACGCTCAATGACCATTTCTCGCGTTTCGAGGTTTAGCACCTGAATCTGCTCCAGGAATAGCAGGAATCCTCTACAGCTTGCATCCAGTCGATCGCACTCTTCCGCAGTATAAATACGTATAGAAAGAGGGTCAGATGCCAGTTGCATAGGTTCAGCAAGGCCATCCTGATAGTCAGCAAGCTTTTCCAGCCAAAGTAACGCGTTGTAAATGTCTTCACGATCAAAACCAGCGTCGGTAAGATCCCGTTCCAGTTTGTCCTGATCCACACGCAGCTCAGCTTCGTTATGGATATATGTCTCAAACAAATACATTAGTACGTCGAACATGGCATGCCCTCCTCAATCGGACATAGCCGCCGGGTACAGCTGCGATCCACCCTGCTAACTCCAGTTCGAGCAGTTGAGCCACTACCTCTGGCACAGGTTGGCCGGCACGTTCAGCGACGACGTCAACAGGTGTTACCTCATCTCCTACGTTAGCCAGGAGCTCCGGAAATGGCAATGCCACCTCTTCGTGATCTGGCGAATAAATTGATTTTTCAGGTTCATCTGGCAACCATTGCAGCCCATATTGCAAATTTTCAAGAATTTCCTCTGGTGTCGTCACAAGCATGGCTCCCTGCTGAATTAGCCAATGCGGGCCTTCACTTCCCGGGCTCCCAATCGGCCCTGGTAAAGCAAACACCTCCCGCCCTTGTTCCAGTGCACAGCGAGCAGTAACCAGTGACCCGCTACGCTGTGCAGCTTCGACGACCAGTACACCTTTACTTAGACCACTGATAATGCGATTTCGTCGGGGAAAATTGCGTGGCAAAGGGAGCGTATCTAATGGGAACTCAGACACCAGTGCACCACCTGCCTCAATCAGTCGCTGAGCAAGACGGATATGCTGTCGTGGGTGAATGGTCTCAAGTCCATTTCCCAGCACCGCAATACTTGTGCCTTGTCGGTTTATCGCAGCACTGTGTGCCACGCCATCAATTCCCCGGGCCAGACCGCTGGTGATCGTCACACCACATGCTGCAAGCTTTTCACAAAACAATCGCCCCCAGCGTTCGCCATACCAGGAGTGCTGTCTGCTGCCGACAACGGCCACCTGGAACGAGCGAAGACATGCGGGATTTCCTGCGACAAAAAGCCCCCCAGGATAATCCTCAATCGCACGGAGCTGTCGCGGATAATGCTCACTGTCTGCAACCACAAAATGGTGGTTCGGATGTTCAAGCCAGCGCAACGTTTTTTCCAGCGTCTGCTGTGAAAAGGTTAAAAACCGTGTGGCCTGGCGGGGAGAGAATCCTGCCTGCAGGAGTACCGCGTTGCTAATCAACGGTTGAGTATTGAGCCAGTGGGCAATGCGCACCATCTCATCACCATACAGTTCATTCACTTGCGCTAAACGTAGCCAAATTTCGATTTGGGTCATCCTTGTCCCCCTGCCACAAGCAGTCCTGGCAATCTTTGCGATTGGTCACTGATGCTGTCAATCAGAGGGGGTTTTGTCTAGAATAGAGGTAATAATCTTTTCAACTCCTGAACACAACTCTGGATAACTATGTCAGTTTTGCAAGTGTTACATATTCCGGACGAGCGCCTTCGCAAAGTCGCAAAACCGGTCGAAGAAGTGAATGCAGAAATTCAGCGCATCGTTGATGATATGTTCGAAACGATGTATGCCGAAGAAGGTATCGGTCTGGCAGCAACACAGGTTGATATTCATCAGCGCATCATCGTTATTGATGTCTCTGAAAACCGCGACGAGCAGTTGGTACTCATTAACCCAGAGCTGCTGGAAAAAGACGGCGAAACCGGCATTGAAGAAGGCTGCCTGTCTATTCCTGAACAGCGTGCGTTAGTACCACGCGCAGAGAAAGTAAAAATTCGTGCGCTCGATCGCAACGGCAAATCTTTTGAACTGGAAGCCGATGGCCTACTGGCTATCTGCATTCAACATGAAATGGATCACCTGGTCGGTAAACTGTTTATCGATTATCTGTCTCCGTTGAAGCAACAACGTATTCGTCAGAAAGTTGAAAAACTCGACCGCCTGAACGCCCGAGCTTAAGGACAAGAATCAACGTGTCAGACTCACTACGTATTATTTTTGCGGGTACACCTGACTTTGCAGCGCGTCATCTCGACGCGCTGTTGTCTTCTGGACACAACGTCGTTGGCGTGTTTACCCAACCGGACCGCCCGGCGGGACGCGGTAAAAAGCTGATGCCCAGCCCGGTCAAAGTGCTGGCGGAAGAAAAAGGGATACCGGTTTTCCAACCTGTCTCTCTTCGCCCTCAGGAAAACCAGCAGCTGGTTGCTGATTTACGCGCAGACGTGATGGTGGTGGTGGCATATGGCCTGATTCTGCCAAAAGCCGTACTGGAAATGCCGCGTCTGGGTTGTATCAACGTTCACGGCTCCCTGCTTCCACGCTGGCGTGGTGCAGCACCGATCCAGCGCTCACTGTGGGCAGGTGACACCGAAACAGGTGTAACCATCATGCAGATGGATGTTGGCCTCGACACCGGAGATATGCTGCTTAAGCTGTCTTGCCCGATTACGGCAGAAGATACCAGCGGTTCGTTATACGATAAGCTGGCAGATTTGGGGCCGCAGGGGCTGATTGAAACGCTAAAACAGCTGGCTGCCGGCACAATAAACCCGGTGGTACAAGATGAATCACTGGTTACGCATGCAGAAAAACTCAGCAAAGAAGAGGCCCGTATCGACTGGTCGCTTTCAGCTGTTCAATTGGAACGCTGCATCCGCGCCTTTAACCCATGGCCAATGAGCTGGCTTGAAATCGACGGTCAACCAGTGAAAGTCTGGCAAGCTTCGGTTATTGCGGAAAACACCCAGGCTGCGCCAGGCACCATTCTGGAGGCAACAAAGCAGGGTATTCAGGTCGCCACGGGTGACGGCATCCTGAATCTCGTCTCTTTGCAGCCTGCCGGTAAAAAAGCCATGAGCGCGCAGGATCTGCTTAATTCACGCCGGGAATGGTTTGTACCCGGTAACCGTCTGGTCTGACGGTTCATCTCTTTAAGCCCGGTGTTTCCGGGCATTTTTATTTTTGCGCTTATGAAAAAACATCTTAATTTACGCAGTATGGCGGCCCAAGCCGTCGAACAGGTTGTCGAAAAAGGACAGTCATTAAGCAACGTGCTGCCCGCCATGCAGCAAAAAGTTGCAGATAAAGACAAAGCGCTGTTGCAGGAACTTTGCTTCGGCGTATTGCGTACACTCTCTCAACTGGAATGGATGATCCAGCAACTCATGGAACGTCCAATGACGGGCAAACAACGCACCGTTCACTACCTGATCATGGTGGGCTTCTACCAACTTCTGCATACTCGTATTCCAGCACACGCCGCGCTGGCTGAGACAGTAGAAGGCGCGGTTGTCATTAAGCGTCCGCAACTGAAAGGGCTGATCAACGGCGTGTTGCGCCAGTTTCAACGCCGTCAGGATGAACTGCTGGCCGAGTTTGCGCAAAGCGATTTGCGCTTCTTACACCCCTCCTGGCTGGTGAAACGTATTAAGAGTGCGTATCCGCAGCAGTGGGAAGCTATTCTTGAAGCCAATAACCAGCGACCGCCGATGTGGCTACGCGTCAATCGTAATCACCATACGCGCGACGCCTGGATAGACCTGCTTACCGCAGCGGGATTAACCGGTTTCCCGCATCCAGACTACCCGGATGCAGTGCGTCTGGAAACACCGGCTCCAGTTCACGCCCTCCCTGGTTTTGACGAAGGTTGGGTCACCGTTCAGGATGCTTCTGCTCAGGGGTGCGTTAAATATCTACTGCCGAAAGATGGCGAGCAGATTCTCGACCTATGCTGCGCGCCGGGCGGTAAAACGACGCACATTCTGGAAGTTGCTCCGCAAGCTAACGTCATGGCCGTCGATGTGGATGAAAAACGCTTATCGCGCGTTTACGACAATCTGAAACGTCTGGGCATGAAGGCAACCGTAAAACAGGGTGATGGTCGATATCCACAACAATGGTGTGGCGAACAACAGTTTGACCGTATTTTGCTGGATGCTCCGTGTTCTGCCACCGGCGTTATTCGTCGCCATCCAGACATCAAATGGCTGCGTCGCGACCGGGATATTGCCGAACTTGCGCAGCTGCAGGCCGAGATCCTGAATGCAACCTGGTTACATCTTAAACCTGGCGGCACGCTGGTTTATGCAACGTGCTCTATCCTGCCAGAAGAAAACCAGCAGCAAATTACCGCCTTCCTGGCACGCACGCCGGATGCGGTATTAAGCGAAACCGGTACGCCGGAAAAACCCGGACGTCAGAATTTACCGGGTGCGGAAGATGGCGATGGCTTCTTTTACGCTAAGCTAATCAAAAAGTGATGAGATAACGGGTCGCGACTGATGAAAATTATCATTCTGGGCGCAGGGCAAGTTGGCGGTACGCTGGCTGAAAACCTGGTCGGAGAGAACAACGATATCACGGTAGTCGATACCAATGGTGAACGCCTGCGCAGCCTGCAGGACAAGTTTGATCTCCGCGTCGTGCAAGGGCACGGTTCACATCCTCGCGTACTGCGTGAAGCTGGGGCCGACGATGCCGATATGCTGGTTGCCGTAACCAGCTCAGATGAAACAAATATGGTTGCCTGCCAGGTAGCTTATTCACTGTTTAATACGCCTAATCGCATCGCCCGTATTCGTTCACCGGATTATGTTCGTGATGCGGACAAGCTATTCCAATCCGATGCGGTACCTATCGATCACCTGATTGCGCCGGAGCAACTGGTTATCGATAGCATTTATCGACTGATTGAATATCCGGGTGCATTGCAGGTGGTGAATTTTGCCGAAGGTAAAGTCAGTCTGGCAGTAGTAAAAGCCTATTACGGCGGGCCGCTTATCGGTAATGCGCTGTCAACAATGCGTGAACATATGCCGCACATCGATACCCGTGTTGCGGCGATTTTCCGTCATGATCGACCAATCCGTCCACAAGGTTCTACGATCGTTGAAGCGGGTGATGAAGTCTTCTTTATTGCGGCATCACAGCATATTCGCGCCGTAATGAGTGAACTGCAACGTCTGGAAAAACCGTACAAACGCATTATGTTAGTAGGCGGCGGTAATATCGGAGCGGGTCTTGCTCGTCGTCTGGAAAAAGATTACAGCGTCAAACTGATCGAACGTAATCAACAGCGAGCATCCGAACTTGCAGAGAAACTGCAAAATACGATCGTCTTTTTTGGTGATGCTTCGGATCAAGAGTTACTGGCCGAAGAACATATCGATCAGGTAGATCTGTTCATCGCAGTGACCAACGATGATGAAGCGAATATCATGTCGGCGATGCTTGCCAAACGGATGGGTGCCAAGAAAGTGATGGTGTTAATCCAACGCAGAGCATACGTCGATCTGGTGCAAGGTAGCGTGATCGATATTGCTATTTCACCGCAGCAGGCGACCATCTCCGCGTTGCTCAGTCACGTACGTAAAGCTGACATTGTCGGCGTTTCTTCACTACGCCGTGGCGTCGCGGAAGCCATTGAAGCCGTCGCACACGGGGATGAAACAACATCTCGGGTGGTGGGACGCTCAATTGATGAAATTAAACTTCCCCCTGGAACCATTATTGGCGCCGTTGTGCGTGGTAACGATGTGATGATTGCCAACGATAACCTGCGCATTGAGCAGGGCGATCACGTAATTATGTTCCTGACAGATAAAAAGTTTATTACCGACGTCGAGCGACTATTCCAGCCAAGTCCTTTCTTCCTGTAATAAAAAGGGTGCTAATACAGCGCCCTTTTTATTTCCCTTTATATTTCATGGTCTAATAAATTTTCCTTTCGGCAATACATAAATGGAAATTGCCTAAACATTTGTTAAACTTATAAACGTCAGCTGCATAGGGAGAATAAAATGAGCATTATTAAAGAGTTTCGCGAATTCGCGATGCGCGGGAATGTTGTCGATTTGGCAGTGGGTGTCATTATTGGTGCGGCATTCGGTAAGATTGTTTCATCACTGGTTGCCGATATCATCATGCCGCCACTGGGGTTGTTAATTGGTGGGATTGATTTTAAACAGTTTGCTTTAACGCTACGTGATGCACAGGGAGACATCCCTGCCGTGGTCATGCATTACGGTGTATTTATTCAGAATGTCTTCGATTTCATTATTGTTGCGTTTGCTATCTTTATGGCAATCAAACTGATCAACAAACTGAACCGTAAAAAAGCGGAGGAGCCGGCAGCACCGCCAGCCCCATCAAAAGAAGAAGTATTACTGAGCGAAATTCGTGACCTGCTGAAAGAACAGAATAACCGCTCTTAAGCACTCACGGAAACAAGAAGGCCAGTGGTAAAAAAGTTAATTACTTTCTTGCCACTGGCCTCCCAGTTACCCCGATTGCCATGTTTACCTTTACGTAGATAACTTCCTTTCCCTTTCTTATTTTTCTCAACGCGCTGTCTGAACAGTGGGTCATGCAGAAGCGCCTCAATGGCGTTGTCCTTTATCTGCCCTTTGGTGTGCTGATAACGACTCATAATATCTCCAGTTTGAGGTAATTTAAGTCGGGAGTGTAGACCCGGCAGTTCAAGAAATCAACAGCCTGATGTTGTTCCACTGGCGCCTTGCTCTAGAGCTTCAAGAATAGAGCAGTACACGCTGCTGTGTGCCTTGCCGCAGCATGCATCATTCAATCGCTGCAGAGACCGCTGCATCGTCTGAAGTTCGGCAATACGTGCTTCGACTTCTTGCAGTCTTTCCTGGACGATCCCTTTTGATTCCTGACAGGTATGGTGTTCGGGATCAACACGGATCGAAAGCAATTCGCGGATCGACTCCAGAGTGAAACCAAGCTGGCGGGCATAACGAATAAACTTCAGGCGCTGAAGATCGCTTTCTGTATAGAGCCGAAATCCGCCTTCAGTACGCACTTCATGCTCCATCATCTGCTGCTTTTCATAGTAGCGAATAGTATCTGGTGTCACGTCAGCCAGTTTCGCTATTTCACCAATTCGGTACATGCTCTCTCCGCTATTCATCGTTGATCTTTTTTAGCAGCTTATCTGCGTAGTCACCGCGCAAAAACTCGGTGCTGAGTCCAGCCTGCCGAAGTTTAAGTTCCAGCAGCGACAGTCTTCGGCTCACCTCCGGATAACTTGGATCATCTTTGCGGATCCCCGCGAGTATTTCAAGCAGCTGTATTGCTTCTCTGCGTTGCTCGAGCTCAGGAGGAAGGCAACCTGCATTTTTTAATAAACGGTATCCAGCTCGGAGTTCAGTCGGGACATGGGAGTCATCGTCAAGAGTCAGCGGTTTACCCGTTCCCGGTAAATCATCAAACTCACCTTTAGATTGTGCATCAATGATATGGCGCTCTGCCCACTGGTCCAGTAACCACATACAACACTCCAGGGGATGAACAAAAAGAGTACAGATATTGTAGATAAGTGGGGATATGACGGATATAAAAAAACCCGCCGAAGCGGGTTTTTTTACGTTACTACAGATTACTCTGCAGCAGCTTCTGTTTTCTCTGAACGATCAACCAGCTCGATGTATGCCATCGGCGCGTTGTCGCCTGCACGGAAACCACACTTCAGAATGCGAGTGTAACCACCGGCGCGGCTCGCGAAACGCGGGCCCAGTTCGTTAAACAGTTTTGCCACGATCTCGTTATCACGAGTACGGGCGAATGCCAGACGACGATTAGCTACGCTATCAGTCTTGGCAAGAGTAATCAGCGGCTCAACTACGCGACGCAGCTCTTTCGCTTTCGGCAGAGTCGTCTTGATGATTTCATGACGAACCAGTGAACCTGCCATATTGCGGAACATAGCCTGGCGATGGCTGCTGTTGCGGTTCAGTTGACGACCACTCTTACGATGGCGCATGACCTTATCCTTCTCAGTAAAACCTTAACCTGTGATCCGGTTACTCGTCAGCGATGCTTGCCGGTGGCCAGTTTTCCAGGCGCATGCCCAGAGACAGTCCACGGGAAGCCAGCACATCTTTAATCTCGGTAAGAGATTTTTTACCAAGGTTAGGCGTCTTAAGAAGCTCAACCTCAGTACGCTGTACCAGATCACCGATATAGTGGATAGCTTCTGCTTTGAGGCAGTTAGCAGAGCGGACAGTCAATTCCAGATCGTCAACAGGGCGCAGCAGGATCGGATCGAATTCTGGTTTCTCTTCTTTAACTTCCGGCTGACGTACATCACGTAAATCAACGAAAGCTTCCAGTTGTTCAGCCAGAATGGTAGCCGCACGACGAATCGCCTCTTCAGGATCGATTGTGCCGTTGGTTTCCATTTCGATGACCAGCTTGTCCAGGTCGGTACGCTGTTCTACACGCGCTGCTTCAACATTGTAGGCAATACGCTCTACAGGGCTGTAGCATGCGTCGACCAGCAGACGGCCGATTGGGCGCTCATCTTCTTCCGAATGAATTCGGGTAGAAGCCGGCACATAACCACGACCGCGCTGAACTTTGATACGCATGCTAATAGATGCATTCTCATCGGTCAGGTGGCAGATCACGTGCTGTGGCTTGACGATTTCGACATCACCATCATGGGTAATGTCGGCTGCAGTCACAGGGCCAATGCCAGATTTATTCAAGGTAAGAATAACATCATCTTTACCCTGAACTCTCACCGCCAGCCCTTTCAGGTTGAGCAGGATTTCCAGGATATCTTCCTGAACGCCTTCTTTGGTGCTGTACTCATGTAGTACACCATCAATCTCAACCTCGGTCACCGCGCAACCCGGCATCGATGAGAGCAGAATACGGCGCAGTGCGTTACCCAAAGTATGGCCAAAGCCACGCTCTAAAGGCTCAAGGGTCACCTTGGCGTGCGTCGAACTCACTTGCTCGATATCTACCAGGCGCGGTTTTAGAAACTCTGTCACAGAACCCTGCATTGTGTCCTCTCTTTGGTACTAAGCTTTACTTGGAGTAAAGCTCGACGATCAGGTGTTCGTTAATGTCCGCAGACAGATCAGAACGCTCCGGCTTACGCTTGAACGTACCTTCCATCTTGCCAGCATCAACTTCCAGCCAGGTTGGCTTTTCACGCTGCTCAGCCAGCTCCAGAGCGGCTTTCACGCGAGACTGCTTCTTCGCTTTCTCACGAATGCTAACAACGTCATTCGGACTAACCTGATAAGAAGCGATGTTAACAACACGACCGTTTACCATAATTGCTTTATGGCTGACCAGCTGACGTGCTTCTGCACGAGTGGCACCGAAGCCCATACGGTATACAACGTTGTCCAGACGACCTTCCAGCAGACCCAACAGGTTTTCACCGGTGTTGCCTTTCAGACGTGCTGCTTCTTTGTAGTAGTTACGGAACTGACGCTCCAGCACACCGTAGATACGGCGAACTTTTTGCTTTTCACGCAACTGCACACCATAGTCAGACAGACGCGGTTTACGCGCACCGTGCTGGCCAGGAGCTTGTTCAATTTTACACTTGGTATCGATCGCGCGAACGCCAGACTTAAGGAATAAGTCAGTGCCCTCACGACGGCTCAGCTTGAGCTTAGGACCCAAATATCTTGCCATTTTCTTTCTCCAACAATCCTAGAAACGACAGCGTTATACGCGACGTTTTTTCGGCGGACGACAACCGTTATGAGGGATCGGAGTCACATCAGTAATATTAGTGATGCGGAAACCAGCGGCGTTCAGAGCACGAACAGTAGATTCGCGACCTGGACCCGGTCCTTTGACCATAACTTCCAGATTCTTGATACCGTATTCTTTTACGGCTTCAGCGCAACGCTCTGCTGCAACCTGAGCTGCAAACGGAGTGGATTTGCGAGAACCACGGAAACCGGAACCACCGGCTGTTGCCCAACCCAGTGCGTTACCCTGACGATCAGTAATGGTAACGATGGTGTTGTTAAAAGAAGCATGGATATGAGCCACGCCGTCAGAGACTTGTTTTCTTACACGTTTACGTGCACGAATTGGTGCCTTTGCCATTATTCAATCACCCCGATTATTTCTTGATCGGTTTGCGCGGACCCTTACGGGTACGTGCGTTGGTCTTGGTACGCTGACCGCGAACCGGGAGACCACGACGATGACGCAAACCGCGATAGCAACCAAGGTCCATAAGGCGCTTGATGCTCATGCTAACTTCACGGCGCAGATCACCTTCAACGACAAATTTGGCAACTTCGTCACGCAGCGTGTCGATTTGTTCTTCAGACAGCTCACTGATCTTAACATCTTCAGCGATACCCGCGGCAGCCAGAATGGCTTTAGAACGGGTCTTGCCGACGCCGTAGATCGAAGTTAATGCGATCACAGCATGTTTCTGATCAGGAATGTTAATGCCTGCTATACGGGCCACTATGCACTCCTACTATTTAATATGTACGCACCATGCTGAAAAGCCCGTTTTCAGGATACTCAAATGGAAACGCACAGACATACAAAAGATTGGCTGGCTAATCTAGCCAGCTCAACCCAACTTTGCAAGAAAAATATGCGAATAAATCAGCCTTGGCGCTGTTTATGCTTCGGCTCGGCACTGCAAATCACACGGATGACACCATCACGCTTAACGATTTTGCAGTTACGGCATAATTTCTTGACGGAAGCACGAACTTTCATTTTTACTCTCCGTAACTTCTCGGGCGACTGTTAACGGCCGTAGCCTTTCAGATTCGCCTTCTTCAATGCAGACTCGTACTGACTTGACATCATCAGAGTTTGCACTTGAGCCATAAAGTCCATAATCACGACAACAACGATAAGCAGTGAGGTCCCACCGAAGTAGAACGGTACTTTCATTGCATCACGCATGAACTCCGGGATCAGGCAGATAAAGGTAATGTAGAGCGCACCAACCAAAGTCAGGCGGGTCATTACTTTATCGATATACTTCGCCGTTTGCTCTCCCGGACGAATTCCTGGTACAAATGCACCGGACTTCTTCAGGTTATCTGCTGTTTCACGCGGGTTGAAAACCAACGCCGTGTAGAAGAAACAGAAGAATATGATTGCAGACGCATAGAGTAACACATAAAGCGGTTGCCCAGGCTGCAAATACAGCGAAATTGTTGTCAGCCAGTTCCAACCAGTCCCGCCCCCGAACCATGACGCGATGGTCGCCGGGAACAGAATAATACTGGAAGCGAAGATTGCCGGGATTACCCCCGCCATATTCACTTTCAGCGGTAAATGTGTGCTCTGTGCAGCATAGACACGACGACCTTGCTGACGTTTCGCGTAGTTTACCACAATGCGGCGTTGACCACGCTCAACAAATACAACAAAGAACGTCACTGCGAATACTAATACTGCAACCAACAGCAACACGAGGAAGTGCAGGTCGCCTTGACGCGCTTGCTCGATAGTATGGGCAATGGCTGGCGGGAGTCCCGCTACAATACCGGCGAAGATAATGATTGAGATACCGTTGCCGATACCACGTTCAGTAATCTGTTCACCCAACCACATCAGGAACATCGTCCCTGTAACCAGACTTACAACAGCGGTGAAATAGAATGCAAAGCCTGGGTTCATCACCAGGCCCTGCATACCAGGCATATTCGGCAGACCGGTAGCAATACCGATCGACTGGAATATTGCCAGCACCAGAGTACCGTAGCGGGTGTACTGGCTGATCTTACGACGACCAGACTCCCCTTCTTTCTTAATTTCTGCCAGCGTTGGATGAACCACCGTCAGCAGCTGGATAATGATCGACGCCGAAATATACGGCATGATCCCCAGAGCAAAGATAGAAGCACGGCTGAGAGCACCACCAGAGAACATGTTAAACATTTCAATGATGGTGCCTCGCTGTTGCTCAAGCAGTTTGGCAAGTACAGCGGCATCAATACCAGGGATCGGAATGAAAGAGCCAATACGGAACACAATCAGCGCGCCGATTACAAACAGCAGTCTGCGTTTCAGCTCGCCTAAGCCACCTTTGGCACTTTGAAAATCTAATCCCGGTTGTTTAGCCATCTGCTACTTATTCCTCGATTTTACCGCCAGCAGCTTCGATAGCAGCACGAGCGCCTTTAGTAACACGCAGGCCACGAACAGTTACCGGAGTAGTGACTTCACCAGCCAGGATCACTTTCGCGAACTCGATCTGGATACCGATAATGTTAGCTGCTTTCAGCGTGTTCAGGTCTACAACACCGCCTTCAACTTTAGCCAGGTCAGACAGACGAACTTCGGCTGTAATCGCTGCTTTACGTGAAGTGAAGCCGAATTTCGGCAGACGACGGTACAGAGGCATCTGACCACCCTCGAAACCGCGACGTACGCCACCGCCAGAACGAGACTTCTGACCTTTGTGACCACGACCACCGGTTTTACCGAGGCCAGAACCGATACCACGACCCAGGCGGCGAGCCGCTTTTTTAGAGCCTTCGGCCGGAGACAGAGTATTTAAACGCATCTCTTACTCCTCAACTTTAACCATGAAGGAAACCGCGTTGACCATACCACGAACAGCAGGAGTATCCTCGCGCTCTACGGTGTGACCAATACGACGCAGACCCAGGCCAAGCAGCGTTGCCTTGTGTTTCGGCAGACGACCGATTGCACTGCGGGTTTGAGTAATTTTAATAGTCTTTGCCATGGTTTATTTCCCCAGAATTTCTTCAACGGATTTACCACGCTTGGCAGCGACCATTTCCGGAGATTTCATATTTTCCAGGCCATCGATAGTTGCACGAACCACGTTAATCGGGTTAGTAGAACCATACGCTTTAGCCAGAACGTTACGAACTCCAGCGACTTCCAGAACGGCGCGCATTGCACCACCGGCGATGATACCGGTACCTTCGGAAGCCGGCTGCATGAATACACGAGAACCCGTGTGAGTACCCTTAACCGGGTGCTGCAGGGTGCCGTGGTTCAGCGCGACGTTAATCATATTGCGACGGGCTTTTTCCATCGCTTTCTGGATCGCTGCTGGAACTTCACGCGCTTTACCGTAACCAAAACCAACGCGACCGTTACCATCACCAACTACAGTCAGAGCTGTGAAGGAGAAAATACGACCACCTTTAACGGTTTTAGATACGCGGTTAACCGCGATCAGCTTTTCCTGCAGTTCGCCAGCTTGTTTTTCGATGTGAGCCATCTTACACCTCTACCTTAGAACTGAAGGCCAGCTTCACGGGCAGCATCTGCCAGTGCCTGGACACGACCATGATATTGGAACCCGGAACGGTCAAAAGAAACATCTTTGATGCCTTTTTCCAGAGCGCGTTCAGCAACAGCTTTACCTACAGCTGCAGCAGCGTCTTTGTTACCGGTGTACTTCAATTGTTCAGCGATAGCTTTTTCTACAGTAGAAGCAGCTACCAGAACTTCAGAACCGTTCGGTGCAATTACCTGTGCGTAAATATGACGCGGGGTACGATGTACCACCAGGCGAGTTGCACCCAGCTCCTGGAGCTTGCGGCGTGCGCGGGTCGCACGACGGATACGAGCAGATTTCTTATCCATAGTGTTACCTTACTTCTTCTTAGCCTCTTTGGTACGCACGACTTCGTCGGCGTAACGAACACCCTTGCCTTTATAAGGCTCAGGACGACGGTAGGCGCGCAGATCTGCTGCAACCTGACCGATCAGCTGTTTATCAGCGCCTTTCAGCACGATTTCAGTCTGAGACGGACATTCTGCAGTGATTCCCGCAGGCAGCTGATGGTCAACTGGGTGAGAGAAACCTAAAGCCAGGTTTACTACATTCCCTTTAACCGCTGCACGATAACCTACACCAACCAGCTGAAGCTTCTTAGTGAAGCCTTCGGTAACACCGACAACCATTGCATTCAGCAGGGCACGCGCGGTACCAGCCTGAGCCCATCCATCTGCGTAACCATCACGCGGACCGAAGGTCAGAGCATTATCTGCATGATTTACTGCAACAGCATCGTTGAGAGTACGAGTCAGCTCGCCGTTTTTACCTTTGATCGTAATAACCTGACCGTTGATTTTTACATCAACGCCGGCAGGAATAACGACCGGTGCTTTAGCAACACGAGACATTTTTTCCTCCGATTAGGCTACGTAGCAGATAATTTCGCCACCAAGACCAGCCTGGCGCGCTGCACGATCAGTCATAACACCTTTAGAGGTAGAAACAACTGCGATACCCATGCCAGCCATAACTTTCGGCAGCTCGTCTTTACGCTTATAAATGCGCAGACCTGGGCGACTGACACGCTGAATGCTTTCTACAACAGCTTTACCCTGGAAATACTTGAGAGTAAGTTCCAGTTCCGGCTTGGTGTCGCCTTCAACTTTAAAATCTTCAATAAAACCTTCTTCCTTCAGCACGTTGGCAATTGCCACTTTCAGCTTGGAGGAAGGCATGGTGACCGCAGCTTTATTCGCGGCCTGACCGTTACGGATACGGGTCAGCATATCCGCGATCGGATCTTGCATGCTCATCTGTCTTTACTCCCGTGATTCAATTGGTAATTACCAGCTAGCCTTTTTCAAGCCTGGTACTTCACCGCGCATGGCGGCTTCACGCAGTTTGATACGGCTCAACCCGAACTTGCCCACATAGCCATGCGGACGACCTGTTTGACGGCAGCGGTTACGCTGACGGGACGGGCTGGAATCACGCGGCAGAGACTGCAGCTTGAGAACTGCGTTCCAACGATCTTCGTCGGTCGCGTTCACATCAGAGATAATAGCTTTCAGTTCAGCGCGTTTTGCGAAGTACTTATCAGCTAAAGCTACGCGCTTTACTTCGCGTGCTTTCATTGATTGCTTAGCCATTCAGTAACCCTACCTTACTTGCGGAACGGGAAGTCAAAGGCAGCCAGCAGAGCACGGCCTTCTTCGTCAGATTTCGCAGTAGTGGTAATGGTAATATCCAAACCACGCACGCGGTCGACTTTATCGTAGTCGATTTCTGGGAAGATGATCTGCTCACGGACACCCATGCTGTAGTTACCACGACCGTCGAAAGACTTAGCGGACAAGCCACGGAAGTCACGGATACGTGGAACAGCAATAGTGATCAGGCGCTCAAAGAACTCCCACATGCGTTCGCCACGCAGAGTTACTTTACAGCCGATCGGATAGCCCTGACGGATTTTGAAGCCTGCAACTGATTTGCGTGCTTTGGTGATCAGCGGTTTTTGACCGGAGATTGCTGTCAGGTCAGCTGCTGCGTTATCCAGCAGTTTCTTGTCAGCGATCGCTTCACCAACACCCATGTTCAGGGTGATCTTCTCGACCCGAGGGACTTGCATGACAGAATTGTAGTTAAACTCAGTCATGAGTTTAGCGACTACTTCGTCTTTGTAGTAATCATGCAGTTTCGCCATCGTACTACTCCAAATTACTTGATAGTTTCGCTGTTAGATTTGAAGAAACGGACTTTTTTGCCGTCTTCGAATCTAAAGCCTACACGGTCAGCCTTGCCGGTTGCCGCGTTGAAGATAGCAAGGTTAGAGATCTGAATAGCTGCTTCTTTCTCTACGATGCCGCCTGGTTGGTTCAGGGCCGGAACCGGCTTCTGATGTTTTTTAACCAGGTTGATACCTTCAACAATGACCTTGCCGGAAGACAGGACATTCTTAACTTTACCGCGTTTACCTTTATCTTTACCGGTTAACACGATAACTTCGTCATCACGACGGATCTTCGCTGCCATGATTCGCTCCTTAGAGTACTTCTGGTGCCAGAGAGATAATTTTCATGAACTTCTCGTTACGAAGTTCACGAGTTACCGGCCCAAAAATACGCGTACCGATAGGTTGCTCGCTGTTATTGTTTAAAATAACGCATGCATTACCATCGAAGCGAATGACAGAACCGTCCGGGCGACGAACACCCTTCTTGGTGCGCACCACTACCGCCTTCAGCACATCACCTTTTTTGACCTTACCACGCGGAATTGCTTCCTTGATGGTGATCTTGATGATATCGCCGACGCCTGCGTAGCGACGGTGCGAGCCACCCAGAACCTTGATACACATTACGCGACGTGCACCGGAGTTGTCGGCGACGTTCAGCATAGTCTGTTCTTGGATCATTTTAGTGCTCCGCTAATGTCAACTACTACTGAGACCCGAAAATCAGGTCGTTAAAAAAGCCCCATATCGGGGGCGCGGCATTATAACACCGCTTCAACGATATGGGTAGAAAAAATAAACGGCTCATCGCTGAGCCGTTTATTCGTTGAGAATGCCTACTGTATTACAGAACGGCTTTCTCTACAACGCGAACCAGCGTCCAGGACTTAGTCTTGGACAGCGGACGGCATTCGCGGATTTCAACCACGTCACCAGTACCGCATTCGTTGTTCTCGTCATGTACGTGCAGTTTGGTCGTACGCTTAATGAATTTACCGTAGATCGGGTGTTTCACAAAACGTTCGATAGCAACAACGATGGATTTCTCCATTTTATCGCTAACAACGCGACCTTGCAGAGTACGGATTTTATCGGTCATTACGCACCCGCCTTCTCAGTCAGTAAAGTCTTAACGCGTGCGACGTCACGACGCACTTGCTTCAACAGGTGAGACTGTTGCAGCTGGCCACTTGCAGCCTGCATACGCAGGTTGAACTGCTCACGCAGCAGATTCAGCAGCTCGGTGTTCAGCTCTTCAACACTCTTCTCACGCAGCTCTTTTGCTTTCATTACATCACCGTCTTAGTTACAAAGGTGGTTTTAATCGGCAGTTTCGCTGCTGCCAGCTTGAATGCTTCACGGGCCAGCTCTTCCGGTACGCCGTCCATTTCATACAGGACTTTACCCGGCTGAATCAAGGCAACCCAATACTCCACGTTACCTTTACCTTTACCCATACGCACTGCCAGCGGCTTTTCAGTGATCGGTTTGTCCGGGAATACACGGATCCAGATCTTACCTTGACGCTTAACTGCACGGGTCATAGCACGACGTGCTGCTTCGATCTGACGGGCAGTCAGACGACCACGGCCAACAGCTTTCAGACCGAAGCTGCCGAAGCTAACATCCGCGCCAGCAGCCAGACCGCGGTTACGGCCTTTGTGCATTTTACGGAATTTTGTACGCTTTGGTTGTAACATCAGCGACGCTCCTTATTTACGGCCTTTACGCTGCTGCTTTTTAGGTTGCGCAGCCGGTTTTTCCGGTTGTTCAACAGCAGCCATACCACCCAGGATCTCGCCTTTGAAGATCCATACCTTAACGCCGATTACACCGTAAGTGGTGTGCGCTTCAGAGGTGTTGTAGTCGATGTCAGCACGCAGAGTGTGCAGCGGTACGCGACCTTCGCGGTACCATTCGGTACGTGCGATTTCCGCGCCGCCCAGACGGCCGCTAACTTCAACTTTGATACCTTTAGCGCCCAGACGCATTGCGTTCTGTACAGCACGCTTCATAGCACGACGGAACATAACGCGACGTTCCAGCTGAGAAGTGATGCTGTCAGCAACCAATTTTGCGTCCAGTTCAGGCTTACGCACTTCGGCGATATTGATCTGAGCAGGAACGCCAGCAATATCCGCTACGACTTTGCGCAGTTTTTCTACGTCTTCGCCTTTCTTACCGATAACGATACCCGGGCGAGCGGTGTGAATGGTCACACGGATGCTCTTAGCCGGACGCTCGATAACGATACGAGATACAGACGCTTTAGCCAGTTCCTTAGTCAGGTACTGACGTACTTTAAAATCGCTGTCCAGGTTGTCAGCGAATTCTTTGGTGTTCGCAAACCAGGTTGAGTTCCATGGTTTTACAATACCCAGGCGAATACCATTAGGATGTACTTTCTGACCCATTGCTAGTCTCCAGAGTCTCAGCGATCGGACACAACCACAGTAATGTGGCTGGTGCGCTTCAGGATGCGATCTGCACGACCTTTTGCACGCGGCATAATGCGCTTCATGCTCGGGCCTTCGTCTACGAAAATTTTCGTAACTTTCAGATCGTCAATGTCAGCGCCATCGTTGTGTTCAGCGTTAGCAATGGCAGATTCCAGGACTTTCTTAACCAGTACAGCCGCTTTCTTATTGGTGTAGGTCAGAATATCCAGAGCCTGCGACACTTTCTTACCGCGAATCAGGTCTGCAACAAGGCGAACCTTCTGAGCAGAAGAACGAGCATGGCGATGTTGAGCTAAAGTTTCCATCTCTTCCTCCTACCTTATTTCTTCTTCGCTTTTTTATCAGCAGCGTGGCCGCGATAAGTACGAGTCGGTGCGAATTCACCCAGTTTGTGACCGACCATTTCGTCGGAAACAAATACCGGAACGTGCTGACGACCATTATGGACAGCGATGGTCAAACCGATCATGTTAGGAAAGATCGTTGAACGACGGGACCAAGTGCGCAGGGGCTTCTTGTCTCCGCTTTCCACCGCTTTCTCTACCTTCTTCAGCAAGTGCAGGTCAATAAAAGGACCTTTCTTGAGAGAACGTGGCATGGCTTATCCTCTAAAATTATTTGCTACGGCGACGTACGATGAATTTATCAGTACGCTTGTTGCTGCGGGTCTTCTTACCTTTGGTCTGAACGCCCCACGGAGTTACCGGGTGCTTACCAAAGTTACGACCTTCACCACCACCATGTGGGTGGTCGACTGGGTTCATCGCAGTACCGCGAACGGTAGGACGAACACCACGCCAGCGTGCAGCACCTGCTTTACCCAGAACGCGCAGCATATGCTCAGCATTGCCAACTTCGCCCAGAGTTGCACGGCAGTCTGCTTCGACTTTACGCATTTCACCAGAACGCAGACGCAGGGTGACATAAGCACCATCACGAGCAACGATCTGAACGTAAGTACCAGCGGAACGTGCCAGCTGACCGCCTTTACCTGGTTTCATTTCTACGTTATGAACGGTAGAACCAACCGGGATATTGCGCATCGGCAGGGTGTTACCTGCTTTGATTGCAGCATCAACGCCAGACTGAATCTGGTCGCCAGCTTTCAGGCCTTTAGGGGCCAGGATGTAACGGCGTTCACCGTCTTTGTACAGAACCAGCGCGATGTTCGCGGAGCGGTTCGGATCGTACTCAAGACGTTCAACAACTGCCGGGATACCGTCTTTGTTGCGTTTGAAGTCAACAATACGATAAGCCTGCTTGTGACCACCACCGATGTGACGAGTGGTGATACGGCCATTGTTGTTACGACCACCGGATTTGCTGTTTTTTTCAACCAGCGGAGCAAAAGGTTTGCCCTTGTGCAGCTCTGGGTTGACCACTTTAACAACGTGGCGACGACCCGGAGATGTCGGTTTACATTTAACAACTGCCATTGTATTACTCCTCCGACTTACTCAGCGCCGCCGACGAAGTCCAGATTCTGGCCTTCCTTCAGGGTGACGTAAGCTTTTTTCCAGTCGCTACGACGACCGATACGCTGTCCGTGACGTTTAACTTTCCCTTTAACTACCAGGGTGTTAACGACTTCGACTTCGACTTCAAACAGTTTCTGCACAGCAGCTTTGATTTCTGCTTTGGTCGCGTCTTTAGCAACTTTGAGAACGATGGTGTTAGTTTTTTCCATCGCAGTAGACGCTTTTTCAGAAACGTGCGGTGCGCGCAGCACTTTCAGCAGACGTTCTTCACGAATCATGCCAGCATCTCCTCAACTTGCTTAACAGCATCAGCAGTCATTACGACTTTGTCGAAGGCGATCAGGCTAACCGGGTCGATACCAGTTGCATCGCGTACGTCAACCTTGTGCAGGTTGCGCGCAGCCAGGAACAGGTTTTCGTCCAGCTCACCGGTGATGATCAGCACATCTTCCAGAGCCATGTCTTTCAGTTTCTGTGCCAGCAGCTTAGTTTTAGGCGCTTCTACAGAGAATGATTCGACAACGATCAGACGATCCTGACGTACCAGTTCGGACAGAATGCTTTTCAGCGCGCCGCGGTACATCTTTTTGTTAACTTTTTGACTGTGGTCCTGTGGACGAGCAGCGAAGGTCACGCCACCTGAACGCCAGATCGGGCTCTTGATAGAACCTGAACGCGCACGGCCGGTACCTTTCTGGCGCCACGGCTTTTTGCCTGAACCAGTTACTTCAGCACGAGTCTTCTGAGCACGAGTACCCTGACGAGCACCAGCTGCATAAGCAACAACAACCTGGTGAACCAGCGCTTCGTTGAAATCACGACCGAAGGTAGTTTCGGAAACAGTCAGCGCGCTCTGCGCGTCTTTCAATACTAATTCCATTGCTATCCCCTTACGCCTTCACAGCTGGTTTAACGATCAGGTCGCAACCGGTCGCACCCGGAACACCACCTTTAACCAGCAGCAGGTTGCGCTCAGCGTCAACACGTACTACGTCCAGGCTCTGAACGGTTACACGTTCGTTGCCCAGCTGACCTGCCATTTTCTTGCCTTTGAACACTTTGCCCGGAGTCTGGTTCTGACCGATAGAACCCGGAACGCGGTGAGACAAGGAGTTACCGTGAGTAGCGTCCTGGGTACGGAAGTTCCAGCGCTTAACGGTACCAGCGAAACCTTTACCTTTAGAGGTACCGGTTACGTCAACTTTTTTAACGTCAGCAAACAGTTCAACGCTAATGTTCTGACCAACGGTGTATTCTTCACCATCTGCCAGACGGAACTCCCACAGGCCGCGGCCAGCTTCTACGCCAGCTTTAGCAAAGTGGCCAGCTTCCGGCTTAGTTACGCGGTTAGCTTTTTTAGCACCGGTGGTAACCTGAACAGCGCGATAGCCATCGTTAGCCAGATCTTTAACCTGAGTAACGCGGTTTGCTTCAACTTCGATAACGGTTACTGGGATAGATACGCCATCTTCAGTGAAGATGCGGGTCATACCCACTTTTTTACCGACTAAACCAATCATTGTATCAACCTCTCAATCGCTCGATGACCTGATTAACCCAGGCTGATCTGCACGTCTACACCGGCAGCCAGGTCCAGACGCATCAGAGCATCAACGGTTTTTTCAGTTGGCTCAACGATGTCAACCAGACGCTTGTGAGTACGGATCTCGTACTGATCACGCGCGTCTTTGTTGACGTGCGGGGAGATCAGAACGGTGAAACGCTCTTTGCGGGTCGGCAGCGGGATCGGACCACGAACCTGCGCACCAGTGCGCTTGGCAGTCTCGACGATTTCCGCGGTTGATTGATCGATCAGACGATGATCAAACGCTTTCAAACGGATACGGATTCTTTGGTTCTGCATGAGACCAGAGCTCCAATTATTTTATAGACGAAATAGTTACTCCTCAAACCCATTACGATTGATGGGAGAGTGTAACCGTTCTTACAGAGTTCCCCGATTGGGAACATTGTCTGGTATTGCTTTCGCAGTACCGGTGGCTCATATCGAACCGCTGTCAATATTAGACAAGCCCGCGCATTATACGTAAATCTCAGTCTTAAGCAAGTGCCGCGTAGAAATTAATCACTCGTTCATAAATGCGGGCCTCCTTCCACTCTGATTGTATGTCCTGTGATGCAACGCGTTTTCCGTGGAAGAGAGCATCCATAACTCACATCCGGGACTTGTAGGGCCGGCGGGCTTACCCGAAGGTAAACTCTTTACCAAATGAGATTTGCCCATGTACATCGACCTCCCCTTTCTGCTGATTTATGTTTCGCTATCAGGGTTGCTCTTAGTCTATGACCTGCGTACCGGGTTGCTGCCCGACAAATTTACCTGCCCTCTTTTGTGGGGCGGTCTTATTTATCATCAGTGCTGCAGACCTGCACAGTTATCCGACGCGCTTTGGGGTGCCGTAGCGGGCTATGGGGTATTTGCTTTGTTCTACTGGGGGTATCGTTTGATATGCCGACAGGAAGGATTAGGCTTTGGTGATGTCAAATTTCTTGCCGCACTGGGCGCATGGCATCGCTGGGAATCATTGCCACTGTTGGTTTTACTTGCCACGGGCATGGCATGTTGTCTCACCGGGATTTCTTGCGTCCGTTACGGGAGACAGATGCTAAAAAACCCGCTGCCTTTTGGGCCATATCT
Organism: Citrobacter sp. Cf125; assembly: GCF_030333935.1. Taxonomy (NCBI): domain Bacteria; kingdom Pseudomonadati; phylum Pseudomonadota; class Gammaproteobacteria; order Enterobacterales; family Enterobacteriaceae; genus Citrobacter; species Citrobacter sp. Cf125. Next base: position 25,682 of record NZ_JAOWEY010000024.1, read on the forward strand.
GGCGACTGCGGGTTTCGTTATTGGCTGGGTAAATCTGATACAGGGCGGTTAGTCACTGACTTTTATTTGCGATTGCAGATAATTTTGCAAGCCAAGTTTTGCAATCAGGTCCAGCTCAGTTTCGAGCCAGTCAATATGCCCTTCTTCTTCAGTCAGGATCTCGATCATCATGTCCCGGCTGACATAATCATGAACGCTATCGGCATAGGCAATGGCTTCACGCAGATCTTTCGCCCCATCCAACTCGAGTCGAAGATCGGATTGCAGCATCTCTTCAACGTCTTCGCCAATACCCAACTTGCCAAGATCCTGCAAGTTCGGGAGCCCTTCTAAGAATAAAATACGCTCGATATATTTATCAGCGTGTTTCATCTCATCGATAGATTCATGGTACTCAACATCATTGAGGCGAGTCAGTCCCCAGTTTTTAAACATACGAGCATGGAGAAAATACTGGTTGATCGCGACAAGCTCATTTCCCAATAGTTTATTGAGATAATTTATGATTTTAACATCACCTTTCATTTTATAGTCCCTCCGCTTCCACTCTTAGAGCGTAGATGGGGCTACAGGGATGTCAAAAAAAAGAGTGTGACTTAGGCGATCTCTTTAAATTCTGGCATTTGCGTTAACTCATCCTGCATGACTTCACGGGCAGCACGAATGCACTTACCGCATTGATTTCCTACAGGAATAAATTTACGTAATTGCTGAAAGGACTGAGGGTGAAACTGGCGAACAGCCTGACGTATTTTTTTATCACTTATCGCATTACACAAACAAACGTACATGATCGCTCCCGTTCAATTTCTGCGCAAAGTGTAAATGAGAATAGTTATGATTACAATAGCACAACGCTATTTACGCGGCGGGAGAATGAATAAAAAATGCGAATAAATATGACAGCTACTAAATAGCAGGCAGCAAAAAGGGCGCCGAAGCGCCCTTTTTAAGCTCAAAGCTAATTAATCAATAATTAGCTCATTACTTTAGCAACAACGCCCGCACCAACAGTACGGCCGCCTTCACGGATTGCGAAACGCAGACCGTCGTCCATCGCGATTGGGTGGATCAGGGTAACAACCATTTTGATGTTGTCGCCCGGCATTACCATCTCTACGCCTTCCGGCAGTTCGATGGTACCAGTCACGTCAGTAGTACGGAAGTAGAACTGCGGACGGTAGCCTTTGAAGAACGGAGTATGACGGCCGCCTTCGTCTTTGGACAGAATGTACACTTCAGATTCGAACTTGGTGTGCGGCTTGATAGAGCCCGGCTTAGCCAGTACCTGACCACGTTCGATTTCTTCACGTTTGATACCACGCAGCAGAACACCAACGTTCTCACCAGCACGGCCTTCGTCCAGCAGTTTGCGGAACATTTCAACGCCAGTACAGGTAGACTTAGCAGTCTCTTTGATACCAACGATTTCAACTTCTTCACCAACTTTGATGATACCGCGCTCTACACGACCGGTAACAACCGTACCACGACCGGAGATGGAGAATACGTCTTCGATAGGCAGCAGGAACGGCTTGTCAATCGCACGCTCTGGTTCTGGGATGTAAGAATCCAGGAAGCCAGCCAGTTCGATGATTTTCGCTTCCCACTCTGCTTCGCCTTCCAGCGCTTTCAGAGCAGAACCACGAACGATCGGAGTGTCGTCGCCCGGGAAATCGTACTGAGACAGAAGTTCACGAACTTCCATTTCTACCAGTTCCAGCAGCTCTTCGTCATCAACCATGTCGCATTTGTTCAGGAACACGATGATGTACGGAACGCCTACCTGACGACCCAGCAGGATGTGCTCACGAGTCTGCGGCATCGGGCCGTCAGTCGCAGCAACAACCAGGATCGCGCCGTCCATCTGCGCAGCACCGGTGATCATGTTTTTAACATAGTCGGCGTGGCCCGGGCAGTCTACGTGTGCGTAGTGGCGAGTCGGGGTGTCATATTCAACGTGAGAAGTGTTGATGGTGATACCACGTGCTTTTTCTTCCGGCGCGTTATCGATCTG
>NZ_JAOWEY010000024.1:27748-293059 GCF_030333935.1 Citrobacter sp. Cf125
GTTTTTCTCTTCAACCGAACCGGCTGTTTGTGTGAAGTGATTCACATCCGCCGTGTCGATGGAGGCGCATTATAGGGAGTCGACTCAGGAAGACAAGCGGAAAAATGCATTTTTGTTTCAACCGCTCACCTTTTGCCCATAACGCTTACTTTTGCTGCTTTTTTATCGCCATTGGCAGGTCTGCCAGACTATTTATGACCAAATCTGCCGCATTTTCTGCTTCCGGTGTGACGGGTTTGCCTGTGCGCACCAATACCTTCGTGCCAACATTCGCAGCTGCCGCCGCCTGCATATCTTCAATTTTGTCGCCTACCATATAAGAAGCGGCCATATCGATGTGCAAGAAGTCTCGGGCGGAGATAAACATGCCAGGATGCGGTTTACGACAGTCGCAGACCTGACGATACTCTTCCACGGTACCCTGTGGGTGATGCGGGCAGTAGTAGATGCCATCCAGCTCAACATCGCGATCGGCCAGCGACCAGTCCATCCATTCGGTCAACGTTTCAAACTGCGCCTCAGTAAATTTACCACGCGCGATACCAGACTGGTTCGTCACAATAATGAGCGCGTAACCCATCTTTTTAAGTTCACGCATGGCATCAATAACGCCGTCGATAAACTCAAACTCATCGATCTCATGTACATAACCGTGGTCCACATTAATGGTACCGTCACGGTCGAGAAAAATTGCGGGTACAGACTTTGCCACCTTTTATAGCTCCTGAATAAGGCATGTGGCTCTAGTATCGCATGTTTCAGCGGGCAAGAAAGTGCTCATCGCGCAAAGCCTGATTGATTTAGACGTCTGGATGCCTTAACATCCATCTTGTTGACGGCTTCGACCGTACCTGACAGACGAAAATGCCACGGCTAACTTAATTACGATAATAAATAACCAATGATTAAACTTTCGAATATCACCAAAGTGTTCCAGCAGGGGACTCGCACCATTCAGGCGTTAAATAACGTCAGCCTGCATGTTCCTGCAGGGCAGATTTATGGCGTTATTGGCGCCTCCGGTGCCGGTAAAAGTACGCTCATCCGCTGCGTTAACTTACTTGAACGCCCAACCGAAGGCAGCGTTCAGGTCGGTGGTCAGGAACTCACGACGCTTTCTGAGTCAGAGCTGACCAAAGCTCGCCGTCAAATCGGCATGATTTTCCAACACTTTAACCTGCTCTCTTCCCGCACCGTGTTTGGCAACGTCGCGCTGCCGCTGGAACTGGATAACACGCCAAAAGAAGAGATCAAACGGCGTGTAACAGAACTGTTGGATTTGGTTGGTCTTGGTGACAAGCACGATAGCTACCCGGCCAATCTTTCCGGTGGACAAAAACAGCGTGTGGCAATCGCCCGTGCGCTGGCAAGCAATCCCAAAGTGTTGCTGTGCGATGAAGCCACCAGCGCACTCGATCCGGCAACGACCCGCTCGATTCTTGAATTATTGAAAGACATTAACCGTCGTCTGGGACTTACAATTCTGCTGATTACCCATGAGATGGACGTTGTAAAACGTATTTGTGACTGCGTGGCAGTCATCAGTAATGGTGAACTGATTGAGCAAGACACCGTCAGCGAAGTGTTCTCACACCCGAAAACGCCGCTGGCACAGAAATTTATTCAGTCCACGCTGCACCTGGATATCCCGGAAGATTATCTGGAACGGTTAAAAGCCGAGCCAGAAGCAGACAGTGTGCCAATGCTGCGCATGGAATTCACCGGTCATTCCGTTGATGCGCCATTGCTCTCTGAGACGGCCCGTCGCTTTAACGTGAATAACAACATTATTAGCGCGCAGATGGATTACGCCGGCGGTGTGAAATTCGGCATCATGCTGACTGAAATGCACGGCACACAGGAAGATACACAAGCAGCCATCAACTGGTTGCAGGAACACCATGTAAAAGTAGAGGTACTGGGTTATGTCTGAGCCGATGATGTGGCTGCTGGTTCGCGGCGTATGGGAAACGCTGGCAATGACCTTTGTGTCCGGTTTTTTTGGTTTTGTGATCGGTCTGCCGGTTGGCGTGTTGCTGTACGTAACGCGTCCGGGGCAAATCATTGAGAACGCGAAGCTCTACCGTACGCTCTCTGCGCTGGTGAACATTTTCCGTTCCATCCCGTTCATCATCTTATTGGTGTGGATGATTCCGTTCACCCGCATGATCGTAGGCACCTCTATCGGACTGCAGGCCGCTATCGTCCCGCTGACCGTCGGCGCCGCGCCGTTTATCGCCCGTATGGTGGAAAACGCGCTGCTCGAAATCCCGACCGGGCTAATAGAAGCCTCTCGTGCGATGGGCGCCACGCCGCTGCAAATTGTACGTAAGGTATTACTGCCAGAAGCGCTGCCAGGACTGGTCAATGCGGCCACCATCACTCTTATCACGCTGGTTGGTTACTCCGCGATGGGCGGTGCCGTCGGTGCCGGTGGTCTTGGACAGATTGGTTATCAGTACGGCTATATTGGTTACAACGCTACAGTAATGAATACAGTACTGGTATTGCTCGTCGTTCTGGTTTATTTAATTCAGTTATCCGGCGATCGCATCGTCCGGGCTGTCACGCACAAATAACGTTGCACACAACACTAAAAACTCATTAAGAAAAGGAAATAAGCATGGCGTTCAAATTCAAAACCTTTGCGGCAGTTGGAGCCCTGATCGGTTCTCTGGCACTTGTGGGTTGCGGTCAGGATGAAAAAGATCCTAATCACATCAAAGTGGGCGTTATTGTTGGCGCAGAGCAGCAGGTTGCAGAAGTCGCGCAGAAAGTAGCTAAAGAAAAATACGGTCTGGACGTTGAGCTGGTCACGTTTAACGATTACGTTCTGCCTAACGAAGCGCTGAGCAAAGGCGATATCGATGCTAACGCCTTCCAGCACAAACCGTACCTGGATCAGCAGATCAAAGATCGCGGTTACAAGCTGGTTGCTGTAGGCAATACTTTTGTTTACCCGATTGCGGGCTATTCCAAAAAAATCAAATCACTGGATGAGCTGCAGGACGGTTCACAGGTCGCGATTCCAAACGACCCGACTAACCTTGGCCGTTCCTTGCTGCTGCTGCAAAAAGTGGGCTTAATCAAGCTGAAAGACGGTGTTGGCCTGCTGCCGACCGCGCTGGACGTGATTGAAAACCCGAAAAACCTGAAGCTGGTTGAACTGGAAGCGCCGCAGCTGCCGCGTTCTCTGGACGATGCTCAAATCGCACTGGCGGTCATCAACACCACCTACGCCAGCCAGATCGGCCTGACCCCGGCAAAAGACGGTATCTTTGTTGAAGATAAAGATTCTCCGTACGTAAACCTGATCGTGACTCGTGAAGACAACAAAGATGCTGAGAACGTGAAGAAATTCGTTCAGGCATACCAGTCTGATGAAGTGTACGAAGCAGCAAACAAAGTCTTCAACGGCGGTGCTGTTAAGGGCTGGTAATTTTAGGCTGTTTACAGAATATGTAATATCATCAGGACGGGCGCTTGCCCGTCTTGTCATTTATGCAAGCACCTGATTCAATATCTGACGTTTAGATCATTCATTGAGGAAATATTATGCGTGCTTTACCGATCTGTTTAGTAGCACTCTTGCTGAGCGGCTGTTCTATGTTAAGCAGATCCCCTGTTGAACCCGTTCAAAGCACCGCAACCCCGCCGAAAGCGGAGCCGGAAAAACCGAAAGCACCGCGCGCGACGCCGGTAAGAATCATTACTAACGCTGAAGATTTAGTAGGCAAGCCGTTCCGCGATCTTGGCGAAGTTAGCGGTGAATCCTGCCAGGCATCCAACCAGGATTCCCCTCCGAGCATTCCAACCGCGCGCAAACGCATGCAGATTAACGCATCAAAAATGAAAGCTAATGCGGTATTGCTGCACAGTTGCGAAGTGACCAGCGGAACACCGGGTTGCTATCGTCAGGCGGTTTGCATCGGTTCTGCACTGAACATTTCGGCGAAATGAGCCATTTTCAGTTCGAGCAAATAGGCGTTATCCGCTCACCATATAAAGAAAAGTTCGCCGTTCCACGCCAGCCAGGTCTGGTGAAAAGCGCCTGCGGCGAACTGCATTTGCTCGCACCTTATAACCAGGCCGATGCCGTTCGCGGCCTGGAAGCCTTCAGTCATTTGTGGGTGATTTTTGTTTTTCACCAGACAATGGAAGGTGGATGGCGTCCGACCGTGCGCCCTCCCCGTCTTGGTGGCAACGCCAGAATGGGTGTCTTTGCCACACGTTCAACGTTTCGTCCTAACCCTGTTGGCATGTCGTTGGTAGAGCTGCGGGGCATCCGCTGCCATAAAGAGCACGTAATCCTCGAACTCGGTGGACTGGACCTTGTTGACGGAACGCCAGTAGTGGATATTAAGCCGTATCTGCCGTTTGCCGAATCGCTGCCTGATGCTCGCGCCAGCTATGCCCAGGACGCACCTCAGGCCAGCGTCGAGGTGACGTTCAGTGAAGATCTCGCGGAGCAGCTATCAAAGCTCGAACAACGTTACCCGCGTCTTCGTCAGTTTATTACCGAAGTGCTGGCGCAGGATCCGCGTCCTGCCTACCGTAAAAATGAGGAAGAAGGCAAAACCTACGCCGTCTGGCTGCTGGACTTTAACGTCCGCTGGCGCGTCACACCGTCAGGATTTGAGGTCTTTGCTCTGGAAGCCCGCTAATTTGCGTCGCGTACTCTTTTGACATCCCTTTCTCGCTGGTAAACTAAACCACTTTTGTTTTGTGCCAGGCTCGTTTTGAGCCTGTTCGATCGTTCAACTGGAACCGTAACAACATGCGTACTAGCCAATATCTGCTCTCCACTCTGAAGGAGACACCTGCCGACGCCGAAGTCATCAGCCACCAGCTGATGCTGCGCGCCGGGATGATCCGCAAGCTGGCCTCCGGGTTATATACCTGGCTGCCGACCGGCGTGCGCGTCCTGAAAAAAGTCGAAAATATCGTGCGTGAAGAGATGAACAACGCCGGTGCGATCGAGGTGTTGATGCCGGTCGTTCAGCCTTCTGAACTGTGGGAAGAGAGCGGCCGTTGGGAGCAATACGGCCCGGAACTGCTGCGTATTGCTGACCGTGGCGATCGTTCGTTCGTCCTCGGCCCAACGCATGAAGAAGTGATCACCGACTTGATCCGTAACGAGCTGAGCTCTTACAAACAGCTGCCGCTGAACTTCTATCAGATCCAGACCAAATTCCGTGACGAAGTCCGTCCGCGTTTCGGCGTGATGCGTTCCCGCGAATTCCTGATGAAAGATGCCTACTCTTTCCACACCTCTCAGGAATCCCTGCAGGAAACCTACGATGCGATGTACGCTGCGTACAGCAAAATTTTCAGCCGTATGGGGCTGGATTTCCGTGCAGTACAAGCGGATACCGGTTCTATTGGCGGCAGCGCCTCTCACGAATTCCAGGTGCTGGCACAGAGCGGCGAAGACGATGTGATCTTCTCCGACTCCTCCGATTATGCGGCGAACATCGAATTCGCCGAAGCCGTTGCGCCGAAAGAGCCGCGCGCAGCAGCAACTCAGGAAATGACGCTGGTTGATACTCCGAACGCCAAAACCATCGCCGAACTAGTTGAGCAGTTCAACCTGCCTATCGAAAAAACCGTGAAAACCCTGCTGGTGAAAGCGGTTGAAGGCAGCAGCTACCCGCTGGTCGCCCTGCTGGTTCGTGGCGATCACGAGCTGAACGAAGTCAAAGCGGAAAAACTGCCGCAGGTTGCCAGCCCGCTGACCTTTGCCACCGAAGAAGAAATTCGTGCGTTGGTAAAAGCAGGTCCTGGCTCGCTCGGTCCGGTGAATATGCCGATTCCGGTGGTTATCGACCGTACCGTTGCAGTAATGAGCGATTTCGCTGCCGGTGCCAACATCGACGGTAAACACTATTTCGGTATCAACTGGGATCGCGACGTAGTCACCCCGGAAGTTGCAGACATCCGTAACGTGGTCGCCGGCGACCCGAGCCCGGACGGCAAAGGTACGCTGATGATCAAACGCGGTATCGAAGTCGGCCACATCTTCCAGTTGGGTACCAAGTACTCTGAAGCGATGAAAGCCGCCGTACAGGGCGAAGATGGTCGTAACCAGATCCTGACCATGGGTTGCTACGGTATCGGGGTCACTCGCGTGGTTGCTGCTGCTATCGAACAGAACTATGACGATCGCGGCATCGTATGGCCAGACGCCATTGCTCCGTTCCAGGTCGCGATTCTGCCGATGAACATGCACAAGTCCTACCGCGTGCAGGAACTGGCTGAAAAACTGTACGCTGAGCTGCGCGCTCAGGGCATTGAAGTGCTGATGGACGACCGTAAAGAGCGTCCGGGCGTGATGTTTGCCGATATGGAACTGATCGGTATTCCGCACACTATCGTGCTGGGCGACCGTAACCTCGACAACGACGATATCGAATACAAATACCGTCGTAACGGCGAGAAAGAGCTGATTAAAACCGGCGACATCGTCGACTTCCTGGTCAAAGCCATTAAAGGCTAATACCAACAAAAAGGCCCTGATTATCAGGGCCTTTTTTCTATCGATTAATTACACGCTTTACCGGGGATAAATTTCGCGTCTTTATCCGCCATCAACGTTTTCACTTTCTCACCCGTATCCGGGTTTGACTCCAGCGTGAAATGCGCCTCAAGCGTCAGCAATACGGACTGTCCGTTTTCTGCACGCGCAGCTAAATAGTCACGTTCAAGCTGAGCATTATTCGCCACCGGCATCCGTTTACCCGTTGCGCAGTCGGTAAAGATTGCCGCGTCAGCCATATAGAAATACATGCCTCGCATCGGCATTGGCGTCACCGGTAAGCTGGCGGAAACTGGCTGGAGCGTGTAGTTAAACTGTGACTCAATCGGGTTACCTTCACGATCGAGCATTTCCAGCGCCTCGCCTTTAGCCCGGTAGTACGACTTTTCACCTTTGCTGTCGGTCAGCACCAGCTTGTCGGCAGTGCGCGCCCATGTGCCATAAGAGGCAAACGAAGACGGTTCATCCCGCACGCCCTGATAACGTTCGTTCATCACCCATGTACCGTCTTTCTCCAGAAACAGAGAGGTTTCAATCCCTTCACAGTCCGCGCAAGGTAAGATGCCACGCCAGCTTTGCTGCATCGGTTTTAATTCTGCCGCCCGCGTCGGCTGTAGTACTTCAACTTCAGTACGGTTATTACAGCCGATCAAGGAAAAAAGCGTGCATGCAGCGACTACGGACAATATTGCTGTTTTCACTATCAATTCCTTATAAATTTTTATTCCCGCTCGTCAGTCTTGCGTTCGACGAACTCTCCCACGCAGTGCTTTCACTGTGGATTTTTGCGCCTTCGATGACAACCTGCGCTCTTTCGAGGCGCGTGTAGGGCGAGTTGCCTGTCGGCTTTTTTGCACTGCGGTTAATTCTTTTATCACCGCTACCAGCCGGGAGATTGCCGCTTCCCGATTAAGTTCCTGGCTACGGTATTCCTGCGCCTTAATGATAATAACGCCATCACCGCTAATCAGATGATGGCTGGCGGCAAGCAAACGTTCCTTGTAATACTCTGGCAGGCCAGAGGCCCGAATGTCAAAGCGCAAATGGATAGCCGTCGAGGTCTTGTTAACGTGCTGACCGCCCGCGCCCTGCGCCCGAATCGCCGTGATTTCCAGCTCATTATCAGGGATAGAGACGTTTCGGGAGATAACAATCATGAACGCGGCTGCCACGCGGTCAGATGAATTTCCAGATTGTTCTGAGAGTCAGACAGCCAGATAGCACCGTCCTGGATAGTTGCCTGCAGCGCCATTGTACGACCTGCAAAATCACTCAGTTGCGCCAGTTGTTCATCATCCAGATACCACACGGTCAGATTTTTAAACTGCGCGCACTTGTTCTGATTTTGCTGCCACCAGATCTGAGCCGCACGGCTGTTGTAAGCAAACAGGGCAACCTCACCAGACTGGGTACAGGCTTTTTTAATACGGCGCTCATCCGGCAGACCCAGCTCAATCCAGAGATCGATACCCAGATGGTCGTTACGCAGCCATGCTTCAGGCTCGTCTTCCGCACTCAGGCCACGCGTGAACTGCAGGCGTTCATCGGCATATTTGATCCAGGCCAGCAGGCGCAACATCATGCGCTCCTGGGTTTCAGAGGGGTGACGCGCCAGCGTCAAGGCCGCGTCAAGGAACTGGTTGCGGTCAAGATCCGCTACGTTGACGACGGCTTTATAAATTGTCGCTTTAAGCGCCATGAGAGAACTCCTTTCGAATCAGGCGCACATTGTAGCGAAAACTGCGGCAAAAGGCTGCTAACTGCTCCTCTATCAAGGCGCTGATATTGCTTGAATGAGTATGGTATAGTCACCTTGCTAAACAGAGTTTATCTTCGTAGGCTTAGACTTGCATCCACGGTTAAGTCAGAGTGCTGACAGGAGGGCATGTGGAAAAATATTGTGAGTTAATACGCAAGCGGTACGCGGAAATCGCCAGCGGAGACTTAGGGTATATCCCGGATGCGCTGGGTTGCGTATTGAAGGTGCTTAATGAAGTGGCGGCAGACAGCGCCCTTCCAGAGTCGGTCAGGGAAAAAGCGGCGTATGCTGCCGCGAACTTACTGGTGAGCGATTATGTCAATGAATGAAACGTATCAACCCATCAACTGCGATGATTACGACAATCTTGAACTCGCCTGCCAGCACCATTTGTTACTGACGCTGGCGCTAAAAGATGGCGAAGTTTTGCAGGCGAAAGCGAACGACCTGGTTTCACGCAAAAACGTGGAGTATCTGGTCGCAGATGTCGCAGGTGAAACCCGGGAGCTTCGTCTCGACAAAATTGCCAGCTTCAGCCACCCGCAGATCGGTACCGTGGTGGTCAGCGAATCTTAACTTTTTTTCGCCTTATCCGGCCTACTTTCCATGTGAAACGTAGGCCTGATAAGCGCAGCACCATCAGGCATGCCATACCAGCCTCACGCCTTCTTCACCTTCCGCCGTCCCCTCACGCGTCACGAAAACATCCGCAGCCGCAATCAACGTTTCGCCGTAAAACAGCAGCGGTGTGGTATCTCGTCGCCAGGGCGGGATCCCCTGCTCCTGCCAGATTTTTTTTAATTTCCGTCCGCCGTTACGCCCGACAATATGCAATAACCCTGGCGCTTTAAAACGGATACTGACGACTTCGTCCGCTTGTGGCAAGCGCAAATCACCCGCAGAGATTAACTGAACCGAACCCAATCCGGCAGGCAGCGTCAACGGTGTTTTCCACTCTAACCACGGGATAACAGTTTCGCTTTGCCCATCGACTGACTTCACCCACCACAGCTGTGACTGATAACGACGGACCTCGAACTCCCCGAGGCGAAAACTTGGTGACGCATCTTCCCGCGCCAGCGCCACTTCCTGCCAGATACGTTCCAGCCCATCACGGGAAGGCATCGGCGCATTTAACCCCGCCAGCCAGCGACGAAGCAGCGCGGCACGACGCACGCCGCTCATCATCATTAATGGCGTCAGTAACAGTGTTCCGCGGGATGTGATGCAATCGGCTAAATCGCTGGCCAGCAGTTCATCCAATAAACTCTCCTGCTCAGCGCACAGCGCAGCGCTGCGAGCAACGGCTTGCGCGAAGTGCGGCCAGCGCTGTTGGAGCAATGGGGTAACGCGCAATCTGAGGAAATTGCGATCGTAGGTATCATCCTGATTGCTTTCATCTTCAATCCAGCATAATTCATGCTGCCGTGCCCATGCTTCAAGCGCCTCTCGCGTTTGCGCCAGCAGCGGTCGAATCAGTTGGGTTCCGGCAAACGGAGAGCTTTCCCCCATGGCGGAAAGTCCGGCAGGACCACTGCCGCGTTTAAGCGCCAGCAGAAAGGTTTCACACTGGTCATCGAGATGCTGTGCGGTCATCAGCACCTCGCCCGGTAGTAAGGTCTGCGCAAACGCCTGATAGCGCGCGCGTCGCGCCTGGGCTTCGATGCCCAGACCATCATCCTCAAGGTGTACCCGCTCAACCACCAGCGACACCTGCCACTGCGCGCATACCGACTCACAGTGCTGTACCCAACTGTCTGCGTGTGGGCTTAATCCGTGATGAATGTGGATTGCGCGTAAAGCAACATCAGGATGCAGCGCTCGCCACTGCACCAACTGATGCAGCAATACGGTGGAATCCAGCCCGCCGCTAAAGGCGACCAGAATCGATTGAGAATTCAGCAGCGAAGTGTTCAGCGTGAGTGTCGTCATGATGGTTACTTACAATGGCATTGCCCGGCACGTTACCGGGCTAACGCCACAATGACAAGCCTTACAGCTCGTACAGTTCGAGGGGTAATCCGTCCGGATCGTTAAAAAACGTAAAACGTTTGCCGGTAAACGGATCGATTCGTACCGGCTCGCATTTCACATCATGGCTTTCCAGATGAATTATCGCCTTTTCCACGTCATCTACGCTGAACGCCAGATGACGCAAACCACAGGCTTCCGGTCGGCTCGGACGGCAAGGTGGAAACGGGAAAGAAAAAAGCTCAATCACATACTGGCCGTTCAATGCCAGATCGCCTTTCCACGAGTCTCTCTCTTCCCGATAGGCTTCGCTCATCAGTGTAAAGCCAAGCACATCGCAGTAAAATGCCTTACTCGCCGCGTAGTCTGTCGCAATAATGGCAATATGGTGAACCTGTTTTAATCCCAGCATAGCGTCATCGCCTCTTTCATTTTTCTGTCAGAACGTTACTCGAACGTCTTGGGGTCAGGCAAGTCGTTATGCCATTTTTAAGACTCTCACGCGATACAGGCCATCCTCGCCCAGTTTAGCGCCATGGATATCGGTTTCAAATCCAGGGTAGCGCTGCCCTACCGAGCACAGCATCAGAAGAAAATCGAGGACAGCCCGGCTTTTGGCAGTGATCATTTCCCCGGGCATCAAAAGCGGCACACCGGGAGGATAAGGCAGGATCATATTGGCAGAAACGCGCCCCACCAGTTGATCAAGTGCTACCGTTTCGACCTCACCTTTGATCTGCCGCTGCCAGGCCTGGTGCGGCGTCATTTTCATTTCCGGCAAGGTATCAAATGCCCGCAGCATCAACCCGGAGAGATCATGCTGGCGGATCAACTGATGGATCCCTTGCGCCAGATCCTGAATACGCATATTGCGATAGAAATCGGGATCTTCAGCATATAGATCCGGCAGCATATTTTTCACACGTAAATTCAGATCGTACGAGCGCTTAAATTCCGTCAGGCCACGTAGCAGCCCCATCGCCCGGGTTTTATCAATACCAATGCTGAACAGGAACAACAGGTTATACGGTCCCGTCTTCTCGACTACGACGCCGCGTTCATCAAGGAATTTCGCCACCAGCGCCGCGGGGATCCCCTCTTCGCTCATATTTCCCTGTTCATCCATTCCCGGCGTCAAAATCGTGACCTTCACCGGGTCAAGGAACATGTGGTCGGCATCAGCATCAACAAATCCGTGCCAGTCTTCACCTGGCGCTACCGGCCAGCACTCTGCTTCATCTACCTTTTCCGGCTGCCAGATATCAAAGAACCAACCATCCGACTCTTCACGCAGACGTTGCACTTCTTTACGGAAATGCAGCGCCCGTTCCACCGAACGATTGATTAACCGCTTGCCTGAATTGCCACGCAGCATTGCCGCCGCCGTTTCTATCGACGCCACTATCGGATAGCTCGGAGACGTAGAGGTGTGCATCATAAAGGCTTCGTTGAACGTGTCTTCATCATAGTCGCCCTTAATGTGGATCAGCGAAGCCTGTGACAACGCCGCCAGCATCTTGTGGGTGGACTGAGTTTCAAAAATCACCTTTCCCGGTACCCGTTCGCCGCTCATCCCGCTTTTCCCCTGATAGATCGGATGAAAATGGGTATACGGCACCCAGGCTGAATCAAAATGGATGGAGGGCACATCCAGCGTTTGTTTGATCCAGTTGGTGTTATACAACAGGCCATCATAGGTGGAGTTGGTGATCACCGCGTGGACCGGCCATTGCGCCTGATTGGTTTCCTCAACTTTGCGTTCAATGCTTGCGTGGGTAAATTCCCGACGGGGTATACCGCCGAGGATCCCCAGCGCGTTACGCGTAGGCTTCAGCCAGATTGGCACCACATCGCTCATCATCAGCAAATGCGCCAGTGACTTATGGCAGTTGCGGTCAATCAGGAGCGTACTGCCTGCAGGTGCAGCATACATACCGACAATCTTGTTCGATGTCGAGGTGCCGTTGGTCACCATATAGCTCTGCTCGGCACCAAAAGTACGCGCGATATACTCCTCCGCTTCCAGGTGCGGACCGGTATGATCAAGCAATGAGCCCAGTTCGGTTACGGAAATGGACACGTCGGCTTTCAGCGTATTGCCGCCAAAGAAATCATAGAACAGGCAGCCGACCGGACTTTTCTGGTACGCCGTTCCCGCCATGTGCCCAGGCGTGCAGAAGGTATACTTCCCTTCCTTCACATAGGTAAACAGCGCTTTGGTAAAAGGAGGCGTGATGTTATCGAGGTATTCGCTGGTGTACTGGCGGATACGGGTGGCAATGTCTTCAGACTGACCCAGCGCATACTCAAAAAACCACAGCGCCATGCGCAGGTCGTGCGCACTGACATCCATCGTCGAATGGGTATTAATAAAGGCGTAGAGCGGGAGATACTCGTTGAGCTGGTTGATGTCGCTGCACAGTTCCAGACTGTATTTATCCCAGTCAAAAATGACGCCGCAAATTCGCGGGTTATGTTCGATAAACTTCAGCAGGTCGACGCTATTCTGCGGCCAGATAATCTGAAACCCCTGCTGCTGCAGCGCACGTTCAAGTTCCTTGATGGGCTCATCTTTATAAAAGACGCCATGCGGTCCCATGATGGCAATGATATTCATGCGTTCCTCCTGGAAAAACCTTAGTTAATCATAGCCTGGCCAAACCACAGGTAAAAAAAAGGGCCACAGCATTGTGGCCCTTTTCAGAATTAATGCAGTTTACGCGTAACCGTAGCTCATCAGACGCTGGTAACGACGGTTTTTCAGATCATCTTTGCTTAACACGTCAAGATCGGCGAGATCGGCCAGCAGCTGTGCTTTCAGGGACGCAGCCATTACTTCAGGGTTGCGGTGCGCGCCGCCCAGCGGTTCCGGGATGATAGAGTCAATCAGCTTCAGCTCTTTCAGACGCGGCGCGATAATTCCCATTGCTTCTGCGGCCAGCGGCGCTTTGTCGGCGCTTTTCCACAGAATGGAAGCACAACCTTCCGGGGAGATAACGGAATAGGTGCTATATTGCAGCATATTCACTTTATCGCCTACGCCGATCGCCAGCGCGCCGCCGGAACCACCTTCACCGATAACGGTGCAGATTACCGGTACGCTCAGACGCGACATTTCACGCAGGTTGCGCGCAATCGCTTCTGACTGACCACGTTCTTCTGCGCCCACGCCCGGGTAAGCCCCTGGGGTGTCGATGAAGGTAATGATCGGCATGTTGAAGCGCTCGGCCATTTCCATCAGGCGCAGCGCTTTGCGATAGCCTTCCGGCGCTGGCATGCCGAAATTACGGCGAATCTTTTCTTTGGTCTCACGGCCTTTCTGATGACCAATGATCATCACCGGACGGCCATCCAGACGCGCGATACCGCCGACAATAGCTTTATCATCCGCATAGGCTCGATCGCCCGCCAGCTCATCAAATTCATCAAACGCCAGGCGGACATAATCCAGGGTGTACGGACGCTGTGGATGGCGCGCCAGTTGGGCTACCTGCCATGCGCCAAGATCGGCGAAGATTTTACGCGTCAGTTCTACGCTTTTTTCACGCAGACGATGCACTTCTTCATCGATGTTAATATCCAGTTTCTCATCCTGACGGCTAACCGCAGTCAAAGAATCGATTTTTGCTTCCAGCTCTGCAATCGGCTGTTCAAAATCAAGGAAATTCAGACTCATAGTATTCCTGTATTAGTCAAACTCCAGTTCCACCTGCTCCGAACCAATAAGGCCACGGAGATCGTTTAGCAAACGATCGCTCGGAGAGACACGCCACGTCGCGCCAAAACGCAACCGCGCACGTGCATCCGCCCTCTGATAGTAGAGATGTACTGGAATTGTCCCCGAGCGGTGGGGTTCCAGAGACTGACGGAGTCGGTTTAAAAGCTGGTCATCAATTTGCCTGTCCGTCAGCGAGATAGCAAGCCCGCGAGCATATTTTTCCCGGGCTTCGTCAATATCCATGACTTCACGGGCCATCATTTTAAGCCCGCCACTGAAGTCATCAAAGCTGACCTGTCCGCTGACGATAAGTATGCGGTCTTTTTCCAGCAATTGCTGGTATTTATCCAGAGCATCGGTAAACAACATAACCTCCAGACGTCCGGAACGGTCATCCAGTGTACAGATGCCGATACGATTGCCGCGCTTGGTGACCATTACCCGCGCAGCAATGACGAGCCCCGCAGCCGTGGTGACTTTACCACGTTCTGTCGGATGCATGTCTTTCAGCCTGTAGCCTCCGACATAGCGCTCAATTTCTTTTAAATACTGGTTGATGGGGTGTCCCGTCAGATAAAGCCCCAACGTTTCACGCTCACCGTCTAATACCACCTGCTCCGGCCACGGTTGGCAGCTGGCATAGGATTGTTCAATTTGCTCCGGTTCTTCCGCCAGCACGCCAAACATATCGGCCTGACCAATAGCTTCGGCTTTTGCATGCTGATCGGCGGCTTTTAGTGCGTCGTTGAGCGAATTCATCAACGCCGCACGATGCGGGCCAAGGCGATCAAACGCCCCGGACATGATTAGCTTTTCCAGCACCCGGCGGTTAAGTTTTTTGATATCCGTGCGCGCGCAGAGATCAAACAGCTCACGGAAGTAGCCGCCTTCGTTACGCGCCTCAATAATAGCTTCAATTGGCCCTTCACCCACGCCTTTTATCGCGCCGATGCCATAAACAATCTCGCCATCATCATTCACGTGAAAATGGTAAAGCCCAGAGTTGATATCCGGCGGCAGGATTTTGAGCCCCATGCGCCAGCATTCATCCACCAGTCCGACGACTTTCTCGGTGTTATCCATATCGGCGGTCATTACCGCTGCCATAAACTCGGCAGGATAATGCGCCTTCAGCCACAGAGTCTGGTAAGAAACCAGCGCATAGGCAGCGGAGTGCGATTTGTTAAATCCGTAACCGGCGAATTTCTCCACCAGGTCAAAGATTTTCATCGCCAGTTCGCCGTCTACGCCGCGCTTTTTCGCCCCTTCTTCAAAGGTACCGCGCTGCTTGGCCATCTCTTCCGGCTTTTTCTTACCCATCGCACGACGCAGCATATCCGCGCCGCCAAGGGTGTACCCGGACAACTCCTGGGCAATCTGCATAACCTGTTCCTGATACAGGATAATGCCGTAGGTCGGCTCCAGTACCGGTTTCAGACACTCATGCTGCCATTGTACATCCGGGTAGGAAATCTCTTCGCGACCATGCTTACGGTCGATAAAGTTATCTACCATCCCCGACTGTAGCGGGCCAGGGCGGAACAGAGCCACCAGTGCGATCATATCTTCGAAGCAGTCAGGCTGCAGACGTTTGATCAGGTCTTTCATGCCGCGGGATTCAAGCTGGAAGACCGCCGTGGTCTCCGAGCGTTGCAGCATATCGAAGCTTTTCTTGTCATCCAGCGGGATAGCCGCAATATCCAGCGGTGGCTCACCGTTCTTTTCACGGCGCGCGTTAATCATTTCCAGAGCCCAGTTGATGATGGTGAGCGTACGCAGGCCGAGGAAGTCGAACTTCACAAGACCGGCATATTCCACATCGTTCTTATCAAACTGAGTAACCGGGTGCAGCCCCTGTTCATCGCAGTACAGCGGAGCAAAATCAGTAATTTTGGTCGGTGCGATAACCACACCACCGGCGTGCTTACCGGCGTTACGCGTGACGCCTTCCAGCTTACGCGCCATATCGATCAGCGCTTTAACCTCTTCATCTGCCTCATAAATTTCCGGCAGTTGGGGTTCGGCTTCAAAGGCTTTTGCCAGCGTCATGCCCGGATCGGGCGGCACCAGCTTCGAAATACGGTCAACGAAGCCGTACGGATGCCCCAGTACGCGGCCCACGTCGCGGATAACCGCTTTTGCTGCCATCGTACCGAAGGTAATAATCTGCGAAACCGCATCACGACCGTACATTTCCGCCACGTGCTCGATGACCTGGTCGCGTTTCTCCATACAGAAGTCAACGTCGAAGTCGGGCATTGAGACACGTTCCGGGTTAAGGAAACGTTCGAACAGCAGGTCAAATTCCAGCGGGTCGAGATCGGTAATTTTCAGCGCATAGGCAACAAGTGAGCCAGCACCGGAACCACGTCCCGGGCCTACCGGTACGCCGTTATCTTTCGACCACTGGATAAATTCCATAACGATCAGGAAGTAGCCCGGGAATCCCATCTGGTTGATAACTTTAAGTTCAACTTCCAGACGTTCATCGTAAGGTGGGCGCTTCTGCGCACGAACTTCAGGGTCAGGGAACAAAAATTCGAGACGTTCTTCCAGCCCTTCGCGTGATTTCGCCACAAGGAAATCTTCGGTGGTCATATCGCCGGTCGGGAACTGCGGCAGGAAATATTCGCCCAGACGCACCGTCACGTTGCAGCGTTTAGCTATCTCGACGGTGTTTTGCAGTGCTTCCGGAATATCGGAGAACAGCTCGCACATCTCATCTTCGCTGCGCATGTACTGCTGCGGCGAATAGTTACGCGGGCGTTTCGGGTCATCAAGGGTAAAGCCGTCGTGGATCGCTACGCGGATTTCATGCGCATCGAAATCTCCGGTTTCAAGGAAGCGGACATCGTTAGTCGCCACCACCGGTAGACCACGCGTTTCGGCCAGTGCTACGGCTGCGTGCAGATAATTTTCTTCATCTTGCCTGCCGGTGCGAATCAGTTCGAGGAAATAGCAATTGGGAAAATGTTCTTCGTAAAACGCCACGCACTCGTCAACCAGTGCGTTATTGCCGCGCAGCAGACTTCGTCCGACATCGCCCATGCGACCGCCGGAGAGCAAAATCAAACCTTCTTTTAGTTCGATCAGCCAGTCCCGGTCGATAACCGGTCCTTCTGCGCCATAGCCGCGCTGATAGGCTTTCGAAATCAACAACGTCAGGTTCTGATAGCCGGTATTATTTGCGGCCAGCACGGTAAGCTGTGTGAGTTCATCGCCCAACAGCTCACTGCGGACATGAAAATCTGCGCCAACTATCGGCTTGATACCCGCGCCATGGCCCGCTCCGTAAAACTTCACCAGACCACACAGGTTGGTAAAATCGGTGATCGCCAGCGCAGGCATGCCTAACGCGGCCGCCTTTTTTACCAGCGGTCCGGTTTTCGCCAGCCCATCGATCATGGAGTAGTCGCTGTGCACCCGTAGGTGGACGAAACGTGGTTCAGACATCTTCAGATTCCTTCGACACAAGAATCAGGACGAGAGTCCCAGTGCGCGTTTGACGGGGCCAAAGCTGCGGCGATGGTGCTCAGTCGCACCATGCAGTGCCAATTTTTCCAGATGAAATGCGGTTGGATAACCTTTGTGCTGTGCAAAACCATACTGTGGAAAAACCGTATCCAGCGCCGCCATTTCAGCGTCACGGGTCACTTTTGCCAGAATCGATGCAGCGCTGATCTCCGCCACGCGGCTATCACCTTTGACCACCGCCATCGACGGTACCGGTAATGCCGGGCAACGATTGCCGTCAATCAGCACGTATTCGGGCACAATATGCAGACCCGCAACCGCACGCTGCATGGCCAGCATGGTAGCATGCAAAATGTTCAGTTCGTCGATTTCATGCGGTTCCGCCCGACCCAGGCTCCAGCTTAACGCCTTTTCTTTAATTTCATCAAACAGCGCCAGGCGACGTTTTTCTGACAGTTTTTTTGAGTCGTTAAGACCGATAATAGGGCGAGCCGGATCCAGAATGACGGCAGCAGTGACGACCGCGCCGACCAAAGGGCCGCGTCCGACTTCATCCACACCCGCCACTAAATGCGTATGCGGATACACAAATTCAATCATTGCGCTAACTCCAGGACCGCATCCGCTGCCTGCTCATCAGCATTGCAACGGATCTGCTGGTGCAGTTCACGGAATGTGTCGTGCATCGCATGGCTGGTTTTACCCTTTGCCAGCAACGGCAACAGCGCTTGCGACAGCGCCTGCGGTTCACACTCTTCCTGCAACAGCTCTTTAACCAGTTCTCTTCCCGCCAACAGGTTAGGTAGCGAAACGTAATCAGTCTTCACCAGACGCTTCGCCAGCCAGAAGGTGAAGGGTTTCATACGGTAGCCAACCACCATCGGGCATTTTGCCAGCATACATTCCAGCGCGGCGGTACCTGAAGCCAGCAGTGCGGCGTCGCTGGCCACCATTGCTTCACGTCCCATACCATTGAGCAGATGTACGGAAAGCTCCGGTGCAACTTCCGCTTTAATGCGTTCAAACTGCTCACGACGTTTGGCATTCACCAACGGCACCACCACTTCGAGATCCGGATAATGCTGGCGTAATAGCTGCGCCGTTTTCAGAAAATCGGCGCTGAGCATCTCCACTTCTGCACCACGGCTTCCTGGCAGTAGCGCCAGGCAGTGAGCGTCATGAGGAATGCCCAGAATATCACGTGCCGCGTTTTTATCCGGGTCCAACGGCATGGCATCCGCCATGGTATGACCTATAAAGCGGCACGGGACGTTAAATTTGTCATAAAACGCTTTTTCGAAAGGCAGAAAGGCCAGCACCATGTTGGTGGATCTGCCTATTTTGAAAACGCGTTTCTGTCGCCACGCCCAGACGGACGGACTGACATAATGAATGGTTTTAATGCCCTGTTTTTTCAAGTTCCCTTCGAGGGTAATGTTGAAATCAGGTGCATCAATGCCAACGAAAACATCCGGCTTTAAGTCGGTGAATCGGCGAGTGAGGTCGGCACGAATATGCAGTAAACGGCGCAGACGTCCGAGCACTTCAACAATGCCCATGACCGCCAGCTCTTCCATTTCGTACCAGGCTTCACAGCCTTCGGCCTGCATCAGCGGACCCGCCACACCAACAAAACGCGCATTGGGAACGCGAGCCTTGAGTGCACGGATTAACCCTGCACCAAGAATATCGCCGGAGGTTTCTCCGGCGACGAGGGCAATCGTTAAAGGACGCTGTTCAGTCATTAACGAATCAGGCCACGCGTTGAGCGCTCAAAGAAGTCGCTGAAAGCCTGAACTTCGGGGTACTGTTTCGCCAGTTCCGCGATTTCTGGTTTCACTTCTTCCAGCGTTTTACCACTACGGTACAACGCTTTGTAGGCGTTACGAATCGCGGTAATCGCTTCGCGGGTGAATCCACGACGCTTCAGACCTTCGATATTGACGCCAAACGGCGTCGCGTGGTTGCCCTGGGCGATAACGTACGGAGGCACGTCCTGGGCTACACCAGAACAGCCACCAACCATCACATGAGCACCGATGATGCAGAACTGATGCACCGCAGTCATGCCGCCGATGATAACAAAATCATCCAGCGAAACATGTCCGGCAAGCGTGGCGTTATTCGCCAGAATACAGCGGTTTCCTACCGTACAATCATGCGCGACGTGCGCATTAATCATCAGTAAGTTATCGCTGCCCACCTTCGTCACTCCACCGCCCTGCACTGTGCCACGATGAATGGTGACGCTTTCGCGGATGCGGTTGCGATCGCCAATTTCCACACGGGTCGGTTCGCCAGCATATTTAAGATCCTGGTTAACTTCACCGATGGAGGCAAACTGATAGATCTCGTTATCGCGACCAATTTTTGTATGGCCATTCACGACAACGTGAGACTTCAGTACGGTACCCTCACCAATTTCAACATGGGGTCCAACAATACAAAATGGGCCAATGTGAGCATTGGCACCAATGCTGGCGCCCTCTTCTACAATGGCGGTCGGGTGAATAAAGGCGGATTTATCAATCACGTATCAGGCCTCCCGGCTACGGGCACACATCATCGTTGCTTCGCACACAACTTTACCGTCGACCAGCGCAACCCCTTTAAAACGGGTCAGGCCACGGCGCGTTTTCTCGAAAGTCACTTCCATGATCATCTGATCGCCAGGCACGACAGGACGCTTAAAGCGTGCTTCGTCAATACCCGCGAAATAATACAGTTCGCCTGGTTCCAGTTTTCCTACGCTTTTAAACGCAAGGATACCGGTAGCCTGTGCCATCGCTTCCAGAATCAATACGCCAGGGAAAATAGGTTTACCCGGGAAGTGGCCCTGAAAGAAAGGCTCGTTAACGGATACATTTTTCACTGCGCGCAGAAAACGACCTTCTTCAAAATCCAGCACGCGATCAACCAGCAGAAACGGAAAACGGTGCGGCAGAAGTTCTAAAATCTCTTCAATATGCAGAGTATGAGTGTTAGTAGTCAAAATACTCTTCCTGTCAAAATATACTAAAAGGCAATAATAACACGGCCTGTCGCAATCGTATGAATGGGACAGGCCGAAAAGTCAGACATGCAAAAACGGTGCTTTAGTCTTGTTGATTAACCTTGCGCTCAATCGCTTTGAGGCGCTTGCTCATATCATCAATATTCATCACCAGTGCAGCTGTTTTACGCCATACCTTATTGGGTTGTAGCGGAATGCCTGAGGAATAGACGCCAGGTTCGGTGATAGGACGCATCACCATACCCATGCCAGTCACCGTGACTTTGTCGCATATTTCCATATGCCCATTGATCACGCTGGCGCCGCCAATCATGCAGTAACGGCCAATCTTCAGGCTTCCCGCCATAATGACGCCACCGGCTACTGCCGTATTGTCGCCAATCACAACGTTATGCGCAATCTGGCACTGGTTATCAATGATAACACCATTGCCGATCACAGTATCGTCCAGAGCACCACGGTCAATGGTGGTACAAGCGCCGATCTCGACGCGATCGCCGATAATCACGCGACCAAGCTGCGGGATCTTTACCCAGTTACCGCGATCGTTCGCGTAACCAAACCCATCAGATCCAACGACAGTGCTTGACTGGATCAGGCAATTCTCACCGATCTGAATGTCGTGGTAAATCGTCACATTCGCCCACAAGCGTGAACCTGCACCGATTTTAGTATTTTTTCCGACGAAGCAGCCTGCGCCGATAACGACGTTATCACCCAGTTCTACGCCAGACTCAATGACCGCATTTGCGCCCACAGAGACATTATTACCCAGCTTCGCCGTTGCATCGATCACTGCACTCGGTGCAATGTTCTGTGCAGGCTGAGGCGTGGTATCTAAAATTTGCGCCATACGTGCATAGGTCAGGTAGGGATTCTTCACTACCAACGCGGCACTTTTAGCAAAAGGAAGATCGTCCTGCGTCATTACTACGGCAGAAGCCTGGCATACGCCTAAGTGTTCACGGTACTTAGGATTCACCATGAACGTGATATTGCCAGTTTGCGCAGATTGCATGGACGCTACGCCGGTGATGACGATATCGCCATCACCGTGTAATTCTGCATCCAACTGCTCTGCTAAATCAGCCAGTCGAATTGAAGGCATTACTTATTTAACCTGTTTCAGTACGTCAGCGGTGATGTCTTTCACATCGCTGCTGTTGTATGCAACGGTGTTTGCGTCAACGACCAGATCGATGCTCTGGCTGCTGGCAACAGATTTCACAGCAGTCTGGATACGAGTAACCAGTTTGCCACGTTCTTCGTTGGAGCGACGCGCACGATCCTGCTCAAAAGCCTGAGCTTTCTGAGAGAAAGTCTGGCGCTGAGCCATAACGTCTTTTTCCAGCTTGGTACGATCGCTACCTGCTTTCATTGATTGCAGACGCTGCATCTTAGATTGCAGATCGGATTCCATACGCTGCAGTTCGCTGGCACGGCCTTTGAACTCGTTTTCCAGCGTAGCAGAAACGCCTGTCTTCTGTGCAACCTGTTGGAACAGGCTACCCATGTTGACGATTGCAATTTTGTCAGCCGCTTGTGCGGACGTTGCCATCGCTAAACCGAGACCTGCAGCTAATAACCACTTTTTCACAATTAACTCCTTACCATCCCATTTGCACCCGAAGGTGCAGTTCTTTGCGTGGCCAGGCGATCCCATGCAAGATCGCCTAAAGTCATCGCTACACTACCACTACATTCCTTTGCGAAGAACAATTACCAGGTTTTACCAATGTTAAACTGGAACTGTTCCGCTTTGTCTCCATCGTACTTCTTGAACGGCTGGGCGTAGGAGAAAACCAACGGCCCCAATGGGGACATCCATTGTAAAGCGATACCCGCTGACATACGGATATTACTTGGATCACTGTAGTCCGGCACACCTATAGCACGTGTTTGAGCGCTATCCTGCCAGTTAGTATCCCAAACGGTACCCATATCCCAGAAGAACGAGGTACGAACCGAGTTGGCATACTTGTCGCTAATGAACGGCGTTGGGGTAATAAACTCCAGGCTGGCGACAGCCATGGCGTTACCGCCCACTGCGTCATCCGATTTACAGTCCTTACCGTCCGCGTTGGAACACTCTTCGTAGTCACTATTATCAGAACCACTGGCGTAAGCACCGTTTTTGTAGACTGCTTTTGGACCGATAGTATTCGACTGGAAGCCACGCACGGTGCTGGAACCACCCGCATAGAAGTTCTCATAGAACGGCATTTCTTTGCTGCCAATGCCGTCGCCATAGCCTACCTTCGTACGTCCTAAAACCACCCACTTGTGATCGTCATCGATCGGCACATAGGTCGCGGTATCCATCGACACTTTGTAGTATTCGTTATCAGAACCCGGAATGGTCACTTTACCGTTCAGGTTGACGCGTGTACCGTCCGTTGGGAAATACCCACGGTCCAGTTTGTTGTACGTCCAACCGTAGTTAAAGGTGAAGTCATCAGCGGCAAAGCTGTTGGTATTGGTCTCGCCCATTGACTCAAGATAACGATCCATCGCAACCTGCGGCTGCATGTTGGACAGTTTGTTATGTACATAACCCAGGCCGGCACGCAACGTGTTGTATTCGTTTACCGGGAAGCCAAGCGTTACGTCTGTACCATAACTTTTGTTGGTATAGTCGGACAGATCCGCATCATTCGCTTCAAAGTCGTTATAGAAGACACGGCCACCCAGGCTCACACCATCAACGGTGAAGTACGGGTTAGTCACAGACAACTCAGTATAGGTCTGGTAGTCGTTTTTGGTGCCGTTGATGCCAACAGAATAACCGGTACCTAACCAGTTATCTTGCTGAACGCCAGCCTGGAAGCTCACGCCGCTCTCGGTACCGTAACCGACGCCGAAGTTAAAGCTACCGGTGTTACGCTCTTTGACCTTGTAGACTACATCAACCTGATCCGGTCTGCCCGGAACACGCTGAGTATCGGTATCAACTGTTTCAAAGTAACCCAGACGGTTTAGACGC
This sequence comes from Citrobacter sp. Cf125, assembly GCF_030333935.1. Taxonomy (NCBI): domain Bacteria; kingdom Pseudomonadati; phylum Pseudomonadota; class Gammaproteobacteria; order Enterobacterales; family Enterobacteriaceae; genus Citrobacter; species Citrobacter sp. Cf125. The sequence continues at coordinate 51,202 of NZ_JAOWEY010000024.1, forward strand.
TCTTTACCCTGGTCGACCAGATCGCTGCCCAACCATGCACCTTCCATCTGACGCATTTCGCGACGCAGAACGGAATCTTTAGAGGTGTCGTTACCTTCAAAACGAATCTTACGCACATAGAAACGGTTACCCGCATCCACGTTTACGCGTAATTTAACGGTTTTGTCAGCGTCGTTGATTTCAGGCTGCGACTGTACGCGCGGATAGGCATAGCCATAGCGACCCAGGAGCTTCTTGATATCATCTTCCATTTTGGTCACTTTGGTGCCGTTATAGAGTTCACCTGGCTCGATCTTTGTCAGGGTCTCAATTTCGGCGGAGTGCCCGGCCAGGTTACCGCTCACCTGAACACCAGAAAGCTTGTACTGCTCGCCTTCTGTGATGTTAACGGTGATGTAGATACCTTTTTTATCCGGCGTCAGGCTGACCTGAGTGGAATCGATATTGAAGCGGGCATAACCGCGATCCAGATAGTAACTGCGCAGGGTTTCAAGGTCGCCCGCCAGTTTCTGTTTCTGGTATTTGCGATCGCCCACCACGTTCCACCACGGCACTTCGTCACGCAACTGGAAGTGAGAGATAAGTTCGTCAGTCGTGAAGGCATGGTTGCCGACGATATTGATCTGTTGGATCTTCGCCGAAACACCTTCCTGGAAGACCAGTTTGAGGTCAACGCGGTTACGCGGCAACGGCGTCACCACCGCTTTCACACTGGCGCTGTACTTACCGACGCTATAGTAGAAATCTTCCAGGCCTTTTTCGATATCGGCAAGCGTGGTGCGATCCAGAGACTCGCCAACACGCACACCAGACGCCTCGAGGTTTTGCTTGAGCATGTCATCTTTCACCGATTTATTACCGGAGAAAGTGATGCTGGCAATCGTCGGACGCTCTTTTACCTGAACCAGAAGGGTATCACCATCGCGCAGGACGCGGACATCCTCAAAGTTACCGGTGGCGAACAGAGCACGAATGGTATTACTGATGTCTTCATCATTAACCGTGTCGCCTGTGCGCACCGGCATACTGAGGAGAGCCGCACCAACGGCGACTCGCTGTAGGCCTTCGAAATGAATGTCCTTCACTACGAACCCTTCAGCACCGTATACGGTGGCGCTGCTAAACAGCAGCGACGCTATGAGCAACTTTTTCATCGCCATCGTTATTATGCGTTCTTCCTAACACTCTCTTACAACCGAGAGAAATCATTGAAAAGTGCAAGCCCCATTAACAACACCAGCAAGATAGAGCCAATGCGATAACTAAAGTCTTGAACCCGCTCGGATACCGGACCGCCCTTCAGCTTTTCAATCGCCAGGAACAGCAGATGCCCCCCGTCTAGAACGGGCAACGGAAACAGGTTGATTATCCCTAAGTTCACGCTGATAAGCGCAAGGAACATCAGGTAATAAATAACCCCGAATTCCGCTGACATCCCAGCCCCCTGGGCGATAGAAATCGGCCCACTGAGGTTGTTCAGTTTTACATCACCGGTAATCAATTTTCCCAGCATACTGACCGTCAGCTTCATCAACTGCCACGTTTTATCCGAGGCTTCGAGGACGGCGCTGAATGGCCCATACTGGCGTACAGTCTTATACTCATCAGGCAGAGGAATAACTTTAGGCACCACGCCCGCAAAACCTTCTGCCTTCCCGTTAACCTGTTTTGAATCTGGGGTTAACGTTAAAGACAAGGAACTTCCTTGTCTTTCAATATCTAGCGCTAACGGCTTATCCGGATTATCGCGCACCAGCGTCACAAACGTCATCCATTGCGTCAGCGGCTGACCATTGACTTTAACGATCCTGTCGCCTGCTTGCAAACCTGCCTTACTTGCAGCGGAGTTAACCTGCACTTCTGACAGCACCGGTTCAATCTGCGGACCGCGCGGACGAATCCCTAAACTGGAGACGGGATCCTCTTTGTCTGGCTCAAATGCCCACTGACGTAAATCCAGCGTTTTGTCCTGACGCTGGTTACTGCCAAACTGCGCTACGCTGAGAGTCGTATGCTCATCGCCAATTTTGGCTACCAGTTGCAATCTCACGGCATCCCAATCAGGGGTTTCGATACCATCAACCGCTTTTAGTTCCGTACCCGGCTGAATTTGCGCCTGCGCGGCAATCGAGTTGGGTGTTATTTCACCAACAACCGGACGAACGCCAGGGACACCGATGATAAACACCAGCCAGTAAGCGAAAATAGCAAAAAGGAAGTTTGCAATCGGACCTGCGGCGATGATGGCTGCGCGTTGTCCAACCGTTTTATTGTTGAAGGCGTAATGGCGCAACTCCGGTGCGACTGGTTCAGCGCGCTCATCCAGCATTTTGACGTAACCGCCGAGGGGAATCAGGGCGATAACGTATTCCGTACCTAATTTATCGGTACGCCGCCAAAGCGCTTTTCCAAAACCAATGGAAAAGCGTTCGACGCGGACTCCGCAGCGCCGCGCAACCCAGAAATGACCAAATTCATGCACGGTGATAAGCACACCAAGTGCGACAATGAATGCAGCCAGATTCCAGAGAATACTCAGCATAAGACCATCCGTTAGAGCGTCCTGAATACCAGTAACAACAGGCAGGCAAATACCGGTACCGCAGCCGTCAGGCTATCAATACGGTCCAGAATACCGCCGTGTCCTGGAATTAAGTGACCACTGTCCTTAATACCTGCTTCACGCTTAAACATACTCTCGGTCAGGTCACCCAGCACGGAGGCCAGGGCTGCAACGATGGAGCAAATGAGCAAGGTGACAGGCGCAACTTCAAGATTCGCCCACATGCCATAACCCCATGAGATTACGGCCGCAGTGGCGAGTCCGCCAATAAAACCCTGCCAGGTTTTACCAGGAGAAACCTTCGGTGCCAGCTTATGTTTGCCAAACAGCTTACCAAACATATACGCACCCGAGTCCGCTCCCCAAACGAGGATCATGACATACAGCAGCCATAGCGCGCCACTATAATGATTCTCATCATAATGCCAGGCACGTAGCGCCAGCATTCCCCAAAAGAACGGAACAATGGTTAACACGCCGAAAATTATGCGTAATGTTTTGGAATTACGCCAGACCGACGCAGAGCCGGGATAAAACAATACCAGCAACAGCGCCACGACCCACCAGCCCAGCGACGCCCACAGCGATACTTCAACCAGCGGCTGATGAATATTGCGATGGTATTCCGGCAGTAAGAACAGCATTAGCGCCAGCAATAGCCCGCACAAAACCGCCAGCCAGACTCGCTGTGTACGCGTGGTAAAACCGCTTAACTGTCCCCATTCCCAGGCGGCCAGCATACAAACGACCAGCGTGACAATGGCGAACCCCACCGGCGGCAGCAAAAACAGCGCCGCGATGACAACGGGTATTAAAACAAAAGCAGAAATCAGGCGATACTTCAGCAAAAGCGACCCCCATCAGGCTTTTTCATCACCGGGCTCGGTGCCGCCGAAACGACGCTCACGATTAGCAAAGGCATGCAGCGCACCTTCAAAGTCTTGTTCATCGAAATCGGGCCAGAGAACATCCGTAAAGTAAAGTTCGGCATAGGCAATTTGCCACAACAGAAAATTACTAATTCGATGCTCTCCCCCAGTCCTTATCACTAAATCCACAGGAGCCAGTTCATGCATACAAATTTGCTGCCCAAGCATCTCTTCATCGATTTGCTCTGGACGCAGCAGACCATCCTGCACCTGTTGTGCCAGTTGCCTGACTCCCTGGACTATATCCCACCGTCCACCGTAATTCGCTGCAATATTCAGCGTCAACCCGGTATTCTGGGCAGTAATCGCTTCTGATTTGCGAATCCGTTCTTGCAAACGAGAGTTAAATCGACTGATATCCCCGATAATACGCAGACGTACGTTATGGCGGTGCAGGTTTTTCACTTCACTATCAAGTGCCCACACAAACAGTTCCATTAACGCGCTCACTTCCTGCGCAGGTCGGTTCCAGTTCTCACTGCTAAAGGCATACAGCGTTAACGCATCAATACCGTTATTGGCAGCAAAAGAGACAGCCCGGCGGACGGATTTTGCTCCGGCCTTATGCCCAAAGGCGCGAATCTTCCCTTGCTTTTTCGCCCAGCGGCCATTGCCATCCATGATAATTGCGACATGGCGACAACCATGTGCTGGCAAATTTTCGCTTAATGGTTTAGTTGCAGACAACATAACGCGTTATTAGTCCCTGAAAGGATTTACGGTACTCAGGAATACTGAAGCCCATCCACAAAAAAGCCGTGTCAAACCACGGCTTACCCGACCGAAAAAAAACAAATACCCGCGATCGGGTGGCGCAGACTATATCACTGAAGCCCAACGCTAACAAATAGCACGATTCTCCGTAGAGGGATTATCATCAGCTTGAGAGTCGCATCACTTCTTTTCTGGCGACGTCCCGCGCGATGGCATCAACCTTCAGCACGTCATCAACGCTCTGCGGCTCCTGCAAATCCATCTTATCCAGCACGGATAAATTCAGGTCAGCAATATCGGTAAATCGGATCTGCTGCGCCAGAAACGCGGCAACGGTAATTTCATTCGCGGCATTAAGTGCAGTCGTCGCCGCCTGCCCTTGCTCAAACGCGTCCATCGCCAGCTTCAGGCACGGATAACGCTGGTAATCAGGTGCTGAAAACGTCAGCGCACTGAGTTTGCAAAAATCGACAGGCTTAACACCGGACGTCACTCGTTCTGGCCATGCCATGGTATGGGCAATAGGTGTACGCATGTCCGGTTCACCCAACTGCGCCAGAACACTACCATCCTGATAACGGACCATCGAATGAATAACCGACTGCGGGTGAATCAGCACTTCCATCTGGCTTGCACTGGCATTAAATAACCAACGCGCTTCAATGTATTCCAGACCTTTGTTCATCATGGTGGCGGAATCGACAGAGATTTTTCGTCCCATCGACCAATTCGGATGACGACATGCCTGATCGGGAGTCATAGAGACCAGATCGCGCAATGGCGTTTCACGGAATGGGCCACCAGACCCGGTAAGCAGAACTGACATGACGCCGTTTTGCTCAAGGTCAGCGTATCCCAGATTGTGTTGGATAGGTTGCGGTAAACTCTGAAAAATCGCGTTATGCTCGCTATCTACCGGCAAAAGCTGCGCTTTGTGGCGTTTCACGTCGTCCATAAACAGACGACCGCAGGTCACCAGAGACTCTTTGTTCGCCAGTAAAATACTTTTGCTCGCACGAATTGCCGCCAGCGTTGGCAATAAGCCCGCTGCGCCGACAATTGCCGCCATGACCTGATCAACATCATCCAGCGCAGCCATATCACAGGCAGCCTGCTGACCGCTCATGACCTCTGTGCGACTGCCCTGCTCCAGCAGAGCTGCTTTTACCAACGCAGCGCTTTTTTCATCGTCCATTACCGCATAGCGAGGAGAAAACTCCAGGCATTGCTCTACCATGCGGGCGACATTTTTACCCGCCACCAACGCAGCAACACGAAATTTTTCCGGGTTATGGCGTACTACATCCAGCGTACTGCAACCAATGGAACCGGTTGATCCCAGGATGGTTAATTGCTTCATGAGACATCCAGAAGAATTTTACCCTTTAAGGTATATAGACAGAAAAAAGCAAAACGCCGCCATCCAGCCCTCTCAGGCCTTCTAAGCGGCGTTTTTAGCGTACAGGCGAATCAGAACTGCATCAGTTCCGCTTCTTTCTCTGCCAGCGCCGCATCAACTTTCTTGATTGCAGCGTCAGTCAGTTTCTGTACGTCGTCCTGAGAACGGCGATCGTCATCTTCGCTGATCTCTTTTTCTTTCAACAACGCTTTCACTTTGTCGTTTGCATCGCGGCGTACATTACGTACCGCAACACGCGCGCCTTCAGCTTCGCCACGCACGATCTTGGTCAGATCTTTACGACGTTCTTCGGTCAGCGGCGGCAGCGGAACGCGGATGTCGGAACCCGCAGAGCTTGGATTCAGACCGAGGTCGGAAGCCATGATGGCTTTCTCAACGGCTGGCCCCATAGAACGGTCAAACACGTTGATTTTCAGGGTACGGGAATCTTCAACCGTTACGCTTGCCAGTTGGCGCAGCGGAGTCGGTGTGCCGTAATATTCCACGACAATACCATCCAGCAGGCTAGGAGAAGCACGACCCGTGCGAATTTTGCTGATTTGGTTTTTGAACGCTTCGACGCATTTGTCCATGCGTACTTCAGCATCTTTTCTGATATCGTTGATCACGTTACGAATCCTTGAAAGCTTGTTTCAGTCAGACCATACCCGCCGCGCAAGATGTGACAAGTATAGTCTTGATTAATTTTGAGGGACGTATCCCGCGACATTAAAGCGGAATATTACCTGCATTTAGCCGCAACGGGAATTATTCCGTGATTAACGTGCCTTCTTTTTCACCCATAACAACACGGCGCAGTGCACCTGGTTTGTTCATGTTAAAGACACGAATCGGTAATTTGTGGTCACGAGCCAGCGTGAACGCAGCCAGATCCATGACTTTCAGCTCTTTATCCAGTACTTCAGTGTAGGTCAACTGTTCGTACATGGTCGCCGTCGGATCTTTAGCCGGGTCGGCAGTAAATACGCCATCGACTTTGGTGGCTTTCAGTACCACATCCGCTTCAATTTCAATACCACGCAGGCAGGCTGCTGAATCGGTGGTGAAGAACGGATTGCCGGTACCCGCAGACAAAATAACAACGCGGTTGTTACGCAGCAGGCTAATAGCTTCAGCCCAACTGTAGTTATCACACACGCCGTTCAGAGGAATTGCGGACATCAAGCGAGCGTTCACATAGGCGCGGTGAAGCGCATCGCGCATCGCCAGACCGTTCATTACGGTGGCTAACATGCCCATGTGGTCGCCCACAACGCGGTTCATCCCTGCTTTCGCCAGACCAGCGCCACGGAACAGGTTACCACCACCAATCACTACGCCAACCTGAATACCCAGCTCAACCAGCTCTTTGATTTCCTGAGCCATGCGGTCAAGGATGCTTGCATCAATACCGAAGCCTTCCGAACCTTGCAGAGCTTCGCCACTTAACTTAAGCAGAATACGTTTGTAGACGGGTTTTGCATTGGTAGCCATGTTTCTTTCCTGAGACTGTCAACGAATGAGATGAGTTAATTCCAGCGACATTGTATGTCGCTTTTCAGCAGGACCACTATAGCGGTTCGCTGAATTTACAAGCCAGACACAAAAAGAAGCCGCCCTCAGGCGGCTCCTTTCAAAATTAAGACTGCTTGGACATCGCAGCAACTTCTGCTGCAAAGTCAGTCTCAACTTTCTCGATGCCTTCACCCACTTCAAAGCGGATGAAGCCTGTTACGTCAGCGTTATGCTCTTTCAGCAGCTGACCAACAGATTTGCTCGGTTCCATGACGAAAGGCTGACCGGTCAGAGAAACTTCGCCGGTGAATTTCTTCATGCGGCCTTCAACCATTTTCTCTGCGATTTCTTTCGGCTTGCCAGACTGCATAGCGATGTCCAGCTGAACCTGGTATTCTTTTTCTACCACTTCAGCGGAAACGTCTTCCGGCTTAACGAATTCTGGTTTGCTTGCAGCAACGTGCATTGCCAGCTGTTTAACCAGTTCTTCGTCAGCGCCAGTTGCAGCAACCAGAACACCGATACGAGCACCATGCTGGTAGTTACCCAGAACTTCGCCTTCCAGGGAAGCAACGCGACGGATGTTGATGTTCTCACCGATTTTAGCAACCAGAGCAACACGTTCTTCTTCGAACTGTGCTTTCAGAACTTCAACGTCAGTGATTTTGCCAGCAACGGCAGCGTCCAGTACTTTGTCAGCAAATGCCTGGAAACCAGCATCTTTAGCAACGAAGTCAGTCTGGCAGTTAACTTCCAGAATGAAAGCGATATTGCCGTCGATTTTGGTTTTGATTACGCCGTCAGCAGCAACGTTGCCTGCTTTTTTCGCCGCTTTGATTGCACCGGACTTACGCATGTTTTCGATTGCCAGCTCGATGTCGCCATTAGCTTCAGTCAGTGCTTTTTTGCAATCCATCATGCCTGCGCCAGTACGCTCACGCAGCTCTTTTACCAGGGATGCGGTAATTTCAGCCATTCTAAAATCCTCGGAAGATTTGATCTGCCCGGCATGAAACCGCACAGATTTAAAAGTGAAAAAGGGGGCCATATACAGGCCCCCTAACCAAACGTGATACTACCTGGTCTATAAGGGCTCTAACGAGCGTGCCTTATTATTCAGCTTCTACGAAGCTTTCTTCCGCCTGGGAAGCCAGATCCTGAGAACGGCCTTCACGAACGGTAGTAGCTACAGCGCCCAGGTACAGGGTCACAGCACGGATTGCGTCGTCGTTACCCGGGATAACGAAGTCAACACCGTCCGGATCAGAGTTGGTATCAACGATTGCAAATACTGGGATACCCAGGTTGTTTGCTTCTTTGATAGCAATGTGCTCGTGGTCAGCATCGATTACGAACAGAGCGTCCGGCAGACCGCCCATGTCTTTGATACCGCCCAGGCTGTTTTCCAGTTTCTCAAGCTCACGAGTACGCATCAGCGCTTCTTTCTTGGTCAGCTTTTCGAAAGTACCGTCCTGAGACTGAGTTTCCAGATCTTTCAGACGTTTGATGGACTGACGAACGGTTTTCCAGTTAGTCAGCATACCGCCCAGCCAGCGATGGTTCACGAAGAACTGGTCGCAGCTGTTAGCAGCTTCTTTCACCGCTTCGCTTGCAGCGCGTTTAGTACCAACGAAAAGGATTTTACCTTTACGAGCAGAGATCTTGTTCAGTTCAGCCAGAGCTTCGTTGAACATCGGTACAGTTTTCTCAAGGTTGATGATGTGAACTTTGTTACGCGCACCGAAGATGAACGGCTTCATTTTCGGGTTCCAGTAACGGGTCTGGTGACCGAAGTGAACACCAGCCTTGAGCATGTCGCGCATGGAAACAGTTGCCATGATTAAAACCTCTATATATAAAAGTTGGGGTTAAGCCTCCACGCATCCCATATTACCGACCCCAAAGGGCACCCCGGAATATGTGCCGATACGTGTGTGTTGTTACACAAAGTGAGATTTGTCGCTCCCGTCCATCGTGTGTAGTCTTCGAATGGATCGGAAGTCCGGCGCGCTTTATACCACAAATACGCCATAGACACCAATAATTGTTGGCACTGTGTGCTGTTAATGATTCTCAATTTGGCAGCACGTATGCGGGACTGATACCATTGGCAGCACTTAAACAATTATTGCCGATATCATCGGCACTGATGGACAGAATTCATGGCTATCTCAATCAAGACCCCTGAAGAAATCGAAAAAATGCGCGTCGCTGGCCGCCTGGCCGCTGATGTACTGGAAATGATCGAACCGTTTGTTAAACCGGGCGTCAGCACCGGCGAACTGGATCGTATCTGTAATGACTATATCGTGAATGAGCAGCAGGCCATTTCCGCCTGCCTGGGTTACCACGGCTATCCGAAGTCCGTATGTATCTCTATTAATGAAGTGGTGTGCCACGGGATCCCGGACGACGCCAAACTTCTGAAAGACGGCGATATCGTCAACATCGATGTGACTGTGATTAAAGACGAGTACCACGGCGACACCTCGAAAATGTTTATCGTCGGCAAACCTACTATTCTGGGCGAGCGTCTGTGCCGCGTCACGCAGGAAAGCCTGTATCTGGCGCTGCGGATGGTGAAACCGGGCATTCGCCTGCGCACGCTGGGCGCTGCAATTCAGAAATACGCGGAAGGTGAAGGTTTCTCTGTCGTTCGTGAATACTGCGGTCACGGTATCGGTCGCGGCTTCCATGAAGAGCCGCAGGTTCTGCACTACGATGCAGACGACGGCGGTGTGGTACTGCAGCCGGGCATGACGTTCACCGTAGAACCGATGCTGAATGCCGGTGATTACCGCATCCGCACCATGAAAGACGGCTGGACGGTGAAAACCAAAGACCGGAGCTTGTCTGCACAGTACGAGCATACTATTGTAGTGACGGAAAACGGCTGTGAGATTCTGACGTTACGCAAGGATGACACCATCCCGGCGATCATCACACACGGCGAATAATGTTTTGCCTGATGGCGATGCATTCGCATCTTATCAGGCCTACAAATTGTACTACTTAGTAGGCCGGGTAAGGCGTTCACGCCATCATCCGGCTTTTTAATGGGTGGCGCATAATGAATACTCTTCCTGAACAGCACGCAAATACTGCCCTCCCCACCCTGCCTGGCCAGCCACAAAACCCAGGGACATGGCCACAACACGACCTCAACTGCACCGGTATTAAAGCGCATATCGACACCTTCCAGAGCTGGTTAGGCGAAGCGTTTGACAGTGGAATTTCCGCAGAACAGCTCATTGAGGCCCGCACCGAATTTATTGATCAGTTGCTTCAGCGCCTGTGGATTGAAGCCGGTTTCGGTCAAATTGCCGACCTGGCGCTGGTTGCCGTTGGCGGCTACGGGCGCGGCGAACTGCATCCGCTCTCCGATATTGACCTGCTGATCCTCAGTCGTAAAAAGCTACCTGATTCGCAGGCAGAAAAAGTCGGTGAGCTGTTAACGCTGCTATGGGACGTGAGGCTGGAGGTTGGGCACAGCGTGCGTACGCTGGAAGAGTGTCTGCTGGAAGGATTGTCAGATTTAACCGTCGCCACTAACCTGATTGAAACACGCCTGCTTATCGGTGATGTGGCGCTGTTTCTTGAGCTGCAAAAGCATATTTTTAGCGAAGGTTTCTGGCCGTCCGATAAATTTTACGCCGCCAAAGTGGAAGAGCAAAATCAGCGCCACCAGCGTTATCACGGCACCAGCTACAACCTGGAGCCGGATATCAAAAGCAGTCCCGGCGGCCTGCGCGATATCCATACTCTGCAATGGGTGGCCCGTCGCCATTTTGGCGCCACCTCGCTGGACGAAATGGTCGGCTTCGGTTTTTTGACGCTGGCAGAACGCGCCGAACTGAATGAATGTTTGCATATCCTGTGGCGGATTCGCTTCGCCCTGCATCTGGTCGTTAGTCGTTACGACAACCGCCTGCTGTTTGACCGCCAGCTCAGCGTGGCGCAACGGCTAAACTACGGCGGCGAAGGCAACGAGCCTATCGAGCGGATGATGAAAGACTATTTCCGGGTCACGCGACGGGTCAGCGAACTGAACCATATGCTGTTGCAACTGTTCGACGAGGCGATCCTCGCCCTGCCAGCCGATGAAAAACCGCGCCCGATTGATGACGACTTTCAACTGCGCGGCACATTGATCGATCTGCGCAACGACGACCTGTTTATCCGTAAGCCCGAAGCGATACTGCGGATGTTTTACATCATGGTGCGTAACAGCGCGATCAGCGGGATTTACTCCACCACGCTGCGCCATTTGCGTCATGCCCGCCGTCATTTAACCCAGCCGCTATGCTACATTCCGGAAGCGCGTTCGCTGTTTCTCAGTATGTTGCGCCATCCGGGCGCGGTGAGTCGCGGCCTGCTGCCGATGCATCGGCACAGCGTTTTGTGGGCCTATATGCCGCAATGGTCGCACATTGTCGGCCAAATGCAGTTTGACCTGTTTCATGCCTATACGGTGGATGAGCACACTATCCGTGTGATGCTCAAGCTGGAGAGTTTTGCTAACGAAGAGACCCGCCCGCGCCATCCGCTGTGCGTGGATCTGTGGCCGCGCTTGCGACAGCCGGAGCTAATTCTGATTGCCGCGCTGTTCCACGATATCGCCAAAGGTCGCGGCGGCGATCACTCGGTTCTCGGTGCCCAGGACGTGCTCAAATTCGCCGAACTGCACGGTCTGAACTCACGTGAAACGCAGCTGATCGTCTGGCTGGTGCGTCAGCATTTGCTGATGTCGGTGACCGCTCAGCGCCGTGATATTCAGGATCCGGAAGTGATCAAGCAATTCGCTGAAGAAGTACAAACGGAACATCGTCTGCGCTTTTTAGTGTGCCTGACCGTCGCGGATATTTGCGCTACTAACGAAACGCTGTGGAATAGCTGGAAGCAAAGTCTGCTGCGCGAGCTGTACTTTGCGACGGAAAAACAGCTACGTCGTGGGATGCAAAACACGCCAGATATGCGCGAACGCGTTCGCCATCATCAGCTTCAGGCACTGGCGCTACTGCGTATGGACAACATTGATGAAGAAGCGCTGCACCACATCTGGTCGCGCTGTCGCGCCAACTATTTCGTGCGCCACAGCCCAAATCAACTGGCCTGGCATGCGCGTCATCTGCTGCAGCACGATCTCAGTAAGCCGCTAATCCTGCTCAGCCCGCAGGCCACGCGCGGCGGAACGGAAATTTTTATCTGGAGCCCCGATCGCCCTTACCTGTTTGCCGCCGTCTGCGCCGAACTGGACAGGCGCAATCTAAGCGTCCACGATGCGCAGATTTTCACTACCCGCGATGGGATGGCGATGGATACGTTCATCGTGCTGGAACCGGACGGCAGCCCACTGTCTTCAGACCGACACGAAGCGATCCGTTTTGGACTGGAACAGGCGATCACGCAGCGCAGCTGGCAGCCACCGCAACCACGTCGTCAGCCGGCAAAATTACGCCACTTTACCGTCGATACCGAGGTTACTTTCCTGCCGACCCACACCGACCGAAAATCATTCCTTGAGCTTATCGCTCTCGACCAGCCTGGACTGCTGGCGCGGGTCGGGCAGATTTTTGCCGATCTGGGAATTTCGCTGCATGGCGCCCGAATTACAACCATTGGCGAGCGAGTAGAAGATTTATTCATAATCGCCACCGCCGACCGGCGCGCCCTTAATAATGAGCTGCAGCAGGAAGTGCATCAACGGTTGACAGAGGCCCTCAATCCAAACGATAAAGGGTGATGTTTTTATTTATTATGGAAAGAGTTTAACAATGCAGCAGTTACAGAACGTTATTGAGTCCGCTTTCGAGCGCCGTGCCGACATTACTCCGGCAAATGTAGATACCGTAACCCGCGAAGCGGTGAATCAGGTTATTGCTTTACTGGATTCCGGTGCACTGCGCGTCGCAGAAAAGATTGAGGGTCAGTGGGTCACGCATCAGTGGCTGAAAAAGGCGGTCCTGCTCTCTTTCCGTATTAACGATAATCAGGTTATCGAGGGTGCAGAAAGCCGTTACTTCGATAAAGTGCCGATGAAATTCGCCAACTACGACGAAGCACGCTTCCAGAAAGAAGGTTTCCGCGTGGTTCCGCCAGCGGCCGTACGCCAGGGTGCGTTTATCGCCCGTAACACCGTGCTGATGCCGTCTTACGTGAACATCGGCGCTTATGTGGATGAAGGTACGATGGTTGATACCTGGGCGACCGTGGGTTCCTGCGCGCAAATTGGTAAAAACGTTCACCTGTCCGGCGGCGTTGGCATCGGTGGCGTACTGGAGCCGTTACAGGCTAACCCGACCATCATCGAAGACAACTGCTTCATCGGCGCACGTTCTGAAGTGGTTGAAGGCGTGATCGTCGAAGAAGGCTCTGTTATCTCTATGGGCGTGTACATTGGTCAGAGCACCCGTATTTACGATCGTGAAACCGGCGAAGTGCATTATGGCCGCGTTCCGGCGGGCTCTGTGGTTGTCTCCGGCAACCTGCCGTCGAAAGATGGCAAATACAGCCTGTACTGCGCGGTGATTGTGAAGAAAGTCGATGCCAAAACGCGTGGCAAAGTAGGAATCAACGAACTGTTACGCACCATCGACTAACAGTGATTTGAAAAAGCGGGCTTAGCCCGCTTTTTTTACATCTGCGAGTGGCATAAACAAGGCTTTTCGTTAATTATTCAATGGTTATGGTGAGCTTAAGGGTACCGCTATGTATGACAATCTGAAAAGTCTGGGCATTACTAATCCTGAAGAAATCGATCGTTACAGCCTGCGGCAAGAAGCCAACAACGATATCCTGAAAATCTATTTCCAGAAGGATAAAGGCGAGTTTTTTGCCAAGAGTGTGAAGTTCAAATATCCCCGTCAGCGTAAAACGGTTGTCGCCGATGGCGTCGGCCAGGGTTACAAAGAAGTGCAGGAGATCAGTCCCAACCTGCGCTATGTGATCGACGAACTGGATCAGATCTGCCAGCGCGATCGCAGCGAAGTCGATCTTAAACGCAAGATCCTTGATGATTTACGTCATCTGGAAAGCGTCGTGACCAACAAGATCAGCGAAATTGAAGCCGATCTGGAAAAACTAACGCGTAAATAACCGCGAGTGAATGTGTTCGTAGGCCGGGTAAGGCGAAGCCGCCCCCCGGCATTTTGCCTGATAAGCGTAGCGCCAACAGGCAAGGAATTAATGCTGCTCATCCAGTTGTAGCGCGACATACAGCAGCAGTCGGTCGTCAAAATTCCCTAAATCCAGCCCGGTCAGCTCTGAAATTCGGTTCAGGCGATATTCCAGCGTATTACGGTGGATAAATAACGCTTTTGAGGTCGCCAGCGGCTGAACGTTATGCCGAAACCACGCCGCTAATGTTCGACGCAGTAAGCCGTTGTTATCCATTGCTTTCAGCCGTACCAGCGGACGCGCCAGCTCGTTGGCCTGCCAGCCGCCGCGCAGGCTGTCCAGCAGAACTGGCAGCATCAAATCCTGGTAGAAATAGCTACGGCTTTCCGGCATCCGTTGCTTGCCGACCATCATGGTCGTGCGCGCCGTACGATACGAACGGGCAATACTGCCTGGCCCGGTAAAATAGTTGCCCAGCGACACGCGAAAACGCAGCTGTCCGTTCTCTTTCATGCGAGCAATGAGCTGCTCGACACGCTTGCGGTGATCTTCCGCGTCCCAGCGACCAAACTGATTGAGCGCCGGTTTCAGCACCACCATCTCGGTCAGGGAAACAATCGCAATCAGATTATTACGTTCAGGCGTAGTCAACGCGTTCTGCAATTGCTGTAGCTCCGCCATCGCGCTGTCAACGCCAAGCTGGCCACTATCAACCTCTACCACTGCCACCACGCGCGGCTGGTTCAAATCAATGCCTAAACGTTGCGCCCACTCCATCAGCGCCGGGGTATTCTCTTCCGCCTGAATCAGATTCATCACCAGCTCTTCACGCAGGCGGCTATCCTGCGCTAACAGATGCATCAGGCGCGACTGCTCCAGCATCATTTCGGCTGTCATGCACACCAGCTCGCCGTATTTACGTAGATGTTCCGGTTCACCGGTAAGCCCGATAACGCCAACGATTTCGCCTTCCAGACGCAACGGCAGGTTTATCCCCTGACGCACGCCGTGCAAATGCCTCGCCACTGCATCGTCAATGTCCACCACCCGGCCCTGCGAAAGTACCAACAGCGCACCTTCGTGCAATTCACCAATGCGTTCGCGATCGCCACTGCCAATGATCCGCCCACGGGCATCCATTACGTTGATATTGGTATCAATGATGCGCATGGTTCGCGCCACGATATCCTGCGCCATTTTGGTATCAAGATGCCAGCCAGCCATAAACCCCTCCTGTGAGCAGAGCTCAAGCATAGGGAAGATAATAAGCGGCGACATTGTGCAAATGCACAAAGCGGAAGGGAGAAATATGGAGTTGTGGGAGGTATCACAAAAAGAACCCCTTCCTGTACAGGAAGGGGTTGAGGGAGATTACTGCATCAACAGATAGATGGAGCTGTCGCCACGCTGAATGTTCAGCGCCAGCACAGCGGGTTTGCTGTCGAGGATTTTGCGCAATTCGGCGATGTTTTTCACCGGCTGCTGATTCGCACCGATAATCACATCCCCTTTCTTCAGGCCGATCTGTGCAGCCGGAGAATTCGGTTTCACGTCGCTTACCACGACACCTTTATCCTGGCCTTTGTTGCTCATATCGGCACCTTCAATGCCTTTGAAGATAGAGCTGGAATCAACCTGAGTCTGGCTGCTCTGCTGCAATTCCAGGTTCACGGTGACCGGCTTACCGTCACGCAGCAGACCCAGGGTGATTTTGCTGCCGACCGGCATCGTACCCACCTGCGCACGCAGGGCGGCGAAGCTGCTGATAGGTTTGCCGTTCAGGGAGGTAATCACATCCCCGGCTTTAATACCGGCTTTCGCTGCGGAAGAGTTCGGCATTACCTGGCTGACGAATGCGCCACGCTGAGCGTCAACTTTCATCGCTTTCGCCAGCTCAGAGCTCAGTTCGGTCCCCATAATACCCAGCTCACCACGTTTAACCTGACCAAACTCAACCATCTGTGAAGTCAGGTTTTTCACCATATTGCTTGGGATTGCAAAACCGATACCGATGTTACCGCCGTCCGGCGCGAGGATCGCGGTGTTAATGCCGATCAGCTCACCGTTCAGATTGACCAGCGCGCCACCGGAGTTACCCCGGTTGATCGCAGCATCCGTCTGAATAAAGTTTTCATAGTTCTCCGCATTCAGGCCGCTACGGCCCAGAGCAGAAACGATGCCGGAGGTCACGGTCTCACCGAGGCCAAACGGGTTACCGATTGCTACGGTGTAATCCCCCACGCGCAGCGCGTCGGAGTCTGCCAGCTTAATCGCCGTCAAGTTTTTCGGATCCTGAATTTGGATCAGCGCGATATCGGAGCGTGGATCTTTGCCCACGATCTTCGCGTCAAATTTACGGCCATCGCTCAACTGAACCTTAATTACCGTAGCGTTATCCACCACGTGGTTGTTGGTCACGACATACCCTTTCGCAGCATCAATAATTACGCCGGAACCCAGCGCCATAAATTTCTGCTGCTGGCCGCCGCCGTTACCAGCGCCCGGTGCGCCGCCCTGGCAGAACGGTGAACTCTGGAACGGAGATCCGTCCTGGCAGAACGGTGAATTATCACCAAAGAACTGCTGGAAATTACGCGGCATACGCGGCGTATTCACCGTCGTGCTCCCCTCGACGTTAATACTTACCACCGATGGCATCACTTTTTCGAGCATCGGGGCCAGGCTTGGCATCTGTTGGGCGGTCATTGCTGAAGACGACGTCTCAGCCGCAGTTGCAGACAGGGGGGACAACGCCAAACCTAAACTCAGAGCCAGTGCACTCATTGCTAATGTGGTTTTTTTCATGTGTTTCGTTCTCGATTAACAGGTAACGCAAAATTGCTGTATACGTCAGATTCGTTTTATAACGCTAAGTTCCAGAATTGAGTTTAAGGAAAAAGTAAAATTTTATTGGCCGTCTTTACAAATGAGTATTTATTGTTCTACGGCCATCAAGCGACGATATTCATCCCAGGCATACAAATCTGTCATCCCGCTGATATAATCCTGGATCAACCGGCAGCGATAATAATATTCCAGAACCGAATACTCAGCGCACTCCGTCGATATTTTACTAACCGCCTCAACATACGCAAGACGATGGCGGGTAGACAACTTCTGAAATAAACGCGACTCGATAGGAAAACGTTTTACTCTTTCATTGTCGACCAGTTCAGTAAAATCTGACTGAGACATTTTCAATAACGGTTGATAGATCTCCAGCAACCCGCTGATCACCCGATAGCCCTGTAATTCCAGTTGCTCAACATCCGGATGGCTAAACACATGTTTTACCGCCACATTCTTATAAACGCCCAGTAACTGGCTGAAGCTACTGGCATCTTCTAACAGCGCATGATTAAAGCTGCCTTCATAAATCTGCGGCAAATTATCAATAAACCGCTGGGCCGCATACGGAACCAGTTTATTCAGCGTATTGACGCGTAAATACATAAAGAACTGATCTTCGGTGCTGCGACTTAATGTATTTGAACGTGATTTTTCCCAGGCGTTCTCAACAACCTGACTAAACAGAGAGCCTTTTTCGTGATGCCCCCACGCTTCATGCAGATGATGGTAAAGTTGCTCGACGCTAAAGATTCTTTTCTCAACGGCATCTTCCAGGTCGGCCACGCAATATGAGATATCATCGGCAGCTTCCATAATCCAGGTTAATGGAAAACGACTGTAAGGTGCTAATGATAATTCTTTACGTAACCGCTCAATATACGGTTCCTCGGAAAGGTAATAACCAGGCTTCTTCATTAAATAGTTGTGCGTCTCGGGTGCACTGCCGCGCCACCATGCCGGACGGGTATATTTTAGAATACCGCCAACCTGCGCCCAGGTAAGGTTCATACGCATTAAAGTATGCACCAGACGAATACCCTGCGCATTGCCTTCAAAATGACACAAGTCCTGGCGCACCTTGCGGCGAATATCATTCAGCGACTCTTCACCTTCACGCAAACGTAATGCCGTCACCTGGCAGCGGTCATCACTCAGGGGCTGACTTTCCGCGTCGGCGGGATACAACCGCTGGCGAAACCAGTCATTAATCGCCGCTTCCCCAAAATGGCCAAACGGAGGATTACCAATGTCATGCATCAGGCACGACATTTCGACGATACTCTCAAACGGTCCCGTCAGTTCCTCCAGACCATACTGCTCCAGCAGCTTTAGCTCTTTCAGCCGACTGAGGATCTCTTTCGCGATATAGCGCCCAACCTGCTGAACTTCCATCGAGTGCGTCAGACGTGTACGCACCGCCGCGTTACGCTCCAGCGGAAAGACCTGGGTTTTTTGCTGCAGCCGGCGAATAGCCGGAGAATTGATAATACGTCCACGATCGCTTTCAAAAATTCGCAGGATCTCATGCTCCGTCTTCACGCCCTGCGGCGAACGGTAACGGCGATGCCAGTTTATTTTTTTTCGGAAATCGATCTGTACCATATCCTCTCCCGCCTGAGAAATGCGCTACCCCTTAAGCGCATGATAGACTATGCCCTCAAATCTGGCTTATCGCGAGTAAATCTATGAAAATCGGCATCATTGGTGCAATGGAAGAAGAAGTTACGCTGCTGCGTGACAAAATCGAAAACCGTCAGACCATCACGCTCGGCGGTTGTGAAATTTACACCGGCCAACTGAACGGTACTGAGGTTGCGCTTCTGAAATCAGGTATCGGTAAAGTGGCTGCGGCGCTCGGCGCTACGCTGCTGCTTGAACGCTGCAAGCCGGACGCCATCATTAATACCGGTTCCGCGGGCGGCCTGGCCTCTACGCTGAAAGTCGGCGATATCGTAGTTTCTGATGAAGCGCGCTATCACGACGCCGACGTCACTGCCTTTGGTTATGAATTTGGTCAGCTACCGGGTTGCCCGGCTGGTTTTAAAGCCGATCCTGCGTTGATTGCAGCCGCAGAATCTTGCATCGCCAAACTCAATCTGAACGCTGTTCGCGGACTTATCGTCAGCGGCGATGCATTCATTAATGGTTCCGTGGGGCTGGCTAAAATTAAGCATAACTTCCCGCAGGCGATTGCCGTTGAGATGGAAGCGACCGCAATTGCGCACGTTTGCCACAACTTTAAGGTGCCATTTGTCGTGGTTCGCGCTATCTCTGACGTTGCCGATCAGCAGTCCCATCTCAGCTTTGACGAATTCCTGGTGGTTGCCGCGAAGCAGTCAAGCCTGATGGTTGAAACGCTGGTGCAGAAACTGGCGCATGGCTAAATTATTCTCCAGGGCGCTGGTCGCCCTGCTTTTCACTCTCCCGGCGTTCCTTTACGCCGCACCGCGTGTTGTAACGCTTTCTCCTGCCAATACCGAACTTGCTTTTGCCGCAGGCATTACCCCAGTTGGCGTCAGCAGCTACTCAAACTACCCGCCAGAAGCCAAAAATATTGAAGAGGTCTCAACATGGCAAGGTATGAATCTTGAGCGTATTGTGGCGCTGAAGCCTGATTTGGTCATCGCCTGGCGCGGGGGAAATGCTGAGCGGCAGGTGAATCAACTGACCTCCCTGGGAATTAAGGTCATCTGGGTGGACGCCGTTACCATTGAGCAGGTTGCCGATGCGCTACGCCAGTTGGCTGCGTGGAGCCCCAAGCCTGAACAAGCTAAACAGGCGGCGCAAACCATGCTTGATGACTATGCTTTACTTAAATCTCAGTATGCCAACAAACCGAAAAAACGCGTGTTTCTCCAGTTTGGTGCCAATCCTCTGTTTACCAGTGGAAAAGGTTCTATTCAGCACGAAGTTCTTGAGGTATGCGGCGGAGAAAACATCTTTGCCGGTAGCCGGGTTCCCTGGCCGCAGGTTAGCCGTGAGCAGGTCCTGGCACGAGCCCCCCAGGCTATTGTTGCAACCGGCGGTCCGGGCGAAACTCTGAAAATTGAGCAATACTGGGGAAACCAGCTAAAAATACCCGTTATTACACTTAATAGTGACTGGTTCGAACGCGCGAGCCCGCGTATTATCCTCGCCGCAAAACAACTCTGTAATGCGCTTTCACAGATAAATTAGCGCCTGCCCCCACCAGGTCTGTTGTGAGGATTTAAAAATGCTCGTCTATTGGCTTGATATTGTCGGCACCGCGGTATTTGCAATCTCTGGCGTATTACTGGCCGGAAAATTACGTATGGATCCGTTTGGCGTCCTGGTCCTCGGCGTGGTTACCGCCGTCGGAGGTGGCACGATCCGCGATATGGCGCTGGATAATGGACCGGTTTTTTGGGTTAAAGATCCAACCGATCTGGTCGTGGCGATGATCACCAGCATGCTGACGATCCTGTTGGTACGGCAGCCAAGACGCCTGCCGAAATGGATCCTTCCGGTACTCGATGCCGTTGGCCTGGCGGTGTTCGTGGGTATTGGCGTCAACAAGGCCTTTCTCGCAGGAACAGGCCCCTTGGTGGCGATTTGTATGGGGGTGATTACCGGCGTCGGCGGTGGGATCATTCGCGATGTATTAGCACGTGAAGTCCCGATGATTTTGCGTACCGAGATCTACGCCACAGCCTGTATTATCGGCGGGATCGTGCATGCGACGGCGTTTTATACCTTTGATGTTTCACTGGAAAACGCCAGTATGATGGGGATGATTGTCACCCTGCTGATTCGGCTTGCCGCCATTCGCTGGCATTTGAAATTACCGACGTTTGCGCTGGATGATAACGGACGTTGACATGATGATGCAGAATATGTAGGCCGGATAAGGCGTTTACGCCGCCATCCGGCACATTGCCCGGTGGTGCTACGCTTACCGGGCCTACACCATCAGACCACTGGTATTACAGACAGCAATCAGATGCTGAAAGAAGAACCACACCCGCAGGTGCTTTTCGCATTCGGGTTAGTCACAACGAAGCGGGAACCTTCCAGACCTTCGGTATAGTCAACCGCGCCACCCACCAGATATTGCAGGCTCATCGGGTCAACCACCAGACCAACACCTTGTTTCTCAATGGTCATATCACCATCGTTCACCTGATCGTCAAAGGTGAAACCGTACTGGAAACCGCTGCAACCACCGCCGGTGATATACACACGTAATTTCAGATTCGGGTTATCTTCGTCAGCGATCAGGCTTTTTACTTTATTGGCTGCTGCTTCAGTAAATTGCAGTGGCAGCGCTACGTCATCACTCATATTTTGCTCCAAACGACATTGGCAATTGGGCAAATTATAACCCAATGGTTAAGGCCATTATCTAATACCCTGGTATTTCGTTCAAGTATTCTCGCCAGCGGCTGTACCCTGGCTTTTAGCCGCCTGCTCCGCTTCCTGTTTTGCCAGCGTACGGGCAAGGATAGTCGAGTATAGCGGCTTTCCGCCCATAAATTGGGCTAATAGTGTTGCGCCAAGACAGGTAATAATCATTGGCAAAATGAGCTGATAGTTATCGGTCATCTCCAGCACCAGCACAATACCGGTGAGCGGCGCCCTTACCGACGCCGCCAACAATGCTCCCATTCCGGCGATGGCGAAGGTTCCGGCCTCCAGATGATAATGCGGAAAAGAGGCCGCTGCCGCCATACCGAACGCGGTGCCAAGCAACGTGCCTAATGCCAGCATCGGGGCAAATATCCCGCCGGGCGCGCCGGACGAGAAGCACAGCAGCGTGGTAATGACGCGGGCAATAAAGATAAACAGCAGTAAACCAACGCTGAAATTCCCTGCCGCAGCGATAGGTATCAGGTTAAACCCGCCTCCAGCCGCTTCAGGTGTAATTAAGCCAAGAATCCCGCACAGACCGCCGATCGCACCGCCCATCAGCACCCATTTTTTGAGATCGCCGCCATGGAAACGCTGGAACATATCCTGAGTCCGCAACACCATAGTGTTGAAAAATGGCCCGACACAGCCAAAAATAATCCCCAGGACCATATACAACCACAGCGTGTTCACCGGCGCATTGGAGAGCTTCCCAACTTCAATAAGCGGTGCCTCGCCGTTGAAAACACGAAACACAATGCTCGACATGATGACGCCGGTAAACACGGCTTTGATCGAGACAAGGTTATAGCGAAACTGCGGGCGCATCTCTTCAATAATGAACAGGATCCCCGCCAGCGGAGCGTTAAACGCCGCCGAAAGGCCCGCTGCCGCACCGGTCGCCAATAAGGTATGTCGCGCTTCTGCGCTACGCATGCGGAAAATATCCAGCACCATGCGCCCGAGGTTACCACCGATCTGCACGGTCGGTCCTTCTCGCCCGAGCACCATACCGGCACCCAGCGTGCCCATACCGCCGAAAAATTTCACCGGCAGTACGCGCCACCAGCGCACAGGCCGCAGCTCTTCCAGCGCGCCTTCAATCTCTGGGATCCCCGAACCACCGGCTTCCGGCGCAAACTTACGCACCAGAAAGTAGCCAACCATCGCCAGCAACGCAGAGAGAATAAATGCCAGCGGCCACAGCAGAATGGCATGGTCCGCAACCTGAGCCAGCGCGCCAATGCGCTGATTCTGCACCCAGGTCACCGCTTTCTCAAATGCCACGCCAACAAGCCCTGTCACTGTACCCACTACGGCAGCCATCAACAGGATCGCCAACGGCGTTTTGTCTCGTTCCAGGAGTCGACGGATTTGATCCCTGCGGCGTAAACGCACAATTTGTTGTGCTTCAAAAGAGGGAGTGTCTGTCTTCATCAGATGATCATTAATTGGTAATACAAATACGGAATCGGCATTCTACTCGCACATTTCACGAAAATCCCCTGCAAATCGTATTGTTTCAAATGCGTAAAACTTTCATAACCTTCTCTGAATAACTAGAATAGCGGGCATTTACTTTTTCTACGAACCAGGACCCCATCCATGAGTAAGTCTGAAAATCTCTACAGCGCAGCACGCGAACTTATCCCTGGCGGCGTTAACTCCCCCGTTCGCGCCTTTACTGGCGTGGGTGGTACTCCGCTGTTTATCGAAAAAGCCGACGGCGCGTATCTGTACGATGTCGATGGTAAAGCCTATGTTGACTACGTCGGTTCCTGGGGACCGATGGTGCTGGGCCATAATCACCCGGCAATCCGTAATGCGGTGATTGAAGCTGCGGAGCGCGGTTTAAGCTTTGGCGCACCGACCGAAATGGAAGTGAAAATGGCGGAGCTGGTCACTGAACTCGTGCCGACCATGGACATGGTGCGCATGGTGAACTCCGGCACGGAAGCGACTATGAGCGCAATCCGTCTGGCGCGCGGTTTCACCGGTCGCGATAAGATCATCAAATTTGAAGGCTGCTACCACGGTCATGCCGACTGTCTGCTGGTCAAAGCGGGTTCCGGCGCGTTAACGCTGGGTCAGCCTAACTCCCCGGGCGTTCCGGCTGATTTCGCGAAACACACCCTGACCTGCACCTATAACGATCTCGCTTCAGTACGTGCGGCATTTGAACAATATCCGCAGGAGATCGCCTGCATCATTGTTGAGCCGGTCGCAGGCAACATGAACTGCATCCCGCCGCTGCCGGAATTCCTGCCGGGCCTGCGTGCGCTATGCGATGAGTTTGGCGCGCTGTTGATCATCGATGAAGTGATGACTGGCTTCCGCGTGGCGCTGGCCGGTGCACAGGATTATTACGGCGTCGTGCCGGATCTGACTTGTCTTGGCAAAATCATCGGTGGCGGAATGCCCGTTGGCGCATTCGGAGGCCGTCGCGATGTGATGGACGCACTGGCGCCGACCGGACCGGTTTACCAGGCGGGGACGCTTTCCGGTAACCCAATCGCGATGGCGGCAGGTTATGCCTGTCTGACCGAAGTCGCCCAGCCGGGTATTCATGAAACGCTGAACGAACTGACGACGCGTCTGGCGGAGGGTCTGCTGGAAGCTGCCGAAGAAGCGAATATTCCGCTGGTAGTTAACCATGTAGGCGGGATGTTCGGGATTTTCTTCACTGATGCAGAAACCGTAACCTGCTATCAGGATGTGATGGCATGCGACGTTGAACGCTTCAAGCGTTTCTTCCACATGATGCTGGATGAAGGAATTTATCTGGCGCCGTCCGCGTTCGAAGCAGGCTTTATGTCCGTGGCGCACAGTGAAGAAGATATCAATAACACCATCGACGCCGCGCGCCGGGTGTTTGCGAAACTGTAAAGGAGAACGTCCAGAAGCAACGTAGGCCGGGTAAGGCGAAGCCGCCACCCGGCTTTTTTATTGCCGGATGGCGACGCAAAGCGTCTTATCCGGCCTACATGAAAAGAATCAGCCTCAGCGGCTCTGCTTTCTCAACAAATAGATAAAGTACGGCGCGCCAATAAACGTCGACAGTAATCCCGCCGGGATCTGATACGGAAACAACACCATCCTGCCGCACCAGTCAGCAAAGACCAGCAACACGCCACCCGCCAGCGCTGAAATCAGCATATGCGGCATCGCCCGACGAAAACCCATCATCCGGGCAATATGCGGCGCCATCAGCCCGACAAAGCTCAACGGTCCAATGGTCATAGTGGCTGTCGCCGTCAGCCCTGCCGCCAGCAGCAGTAACCCCACGCGTGATGGCGTAATAGCCATACCGACAGCCCGCGCCGTATCGCCGCCAAGCGGTAAAATTGTCAGCCAACGGCGGCACAGCGGCGTCATCGCCAGCAGGATGACCATTACAATCCCGGTGCGCAGCACCTGTTCGCCACTCGCGTTATAAGTTGAGCCGGAGATCCAGGTTAGCACCCCCGCCATACGCGGATCGCCGCTGGCCTGCAGCATCATCAGCAGCATTGTAAACGCCGTGCTGAGCGCCATCCCTGCCAGCAACATGCGGTGCGGTGAAAAGCCCCCGCGCCCGGCGGCAATCATAATGATAAGCAAGGTGGCTGCCGCACCGAGGCTCCCGGCCGGCAGCAGCCAGCCAAAGGCATTGCCGGGGACCAGAAATAACATTAGCACCACGCCAAATGCCGCCCCGGAGCTAATTCCTAATACTTCCGGACTGGCCATTGGATTTCCGGTCAGACGCTGAATAATACAGCCAGCTACCGCTAACATTACCCCGGCAATCAGCGCTGCCAGAACACGCGGCCAGCGCCAGGGCATGAGCTCATCCAGCATCGCGCCGCTGGCCCATGTCCAGCCGTGAGCATCGCGGCCAAACGCGAGCGCCACAATAACGGTAAGCAGCAATATCGCCCCGCCCGCCAGGGCAAACATCAGTACATTCTGGCGCTCAGCAGCGATGCGGTTACTGGCATTCATATCCGGCGCGCTCATACTTCTAAGGCGCGGCAACAGCCACAGCAGCAATGGCGCGCCAATCAGCGCCGTCACCGAACCAGTGGAAACTTCCATCCATACGCGGGTCAGCCACAGAATGATTTGGTCGGAGAGCCAGAGGATCAACGCACCAATCAGCGGGGCCAACATCAGACGCGCCAGCAGACGACGCGCGCCGAGCATTTTCGCCAACAGCGGTGCAAACAGGCCAATAAAGCCGATAATCCCAACCGCGTTAACCAGTAAGGCGCTGATAACAATGGCCAGCGATAACGCCGCCAGACGTGCCAGCGACAGCGCCAGACCGAGGTTACGCGCCACACCGTCATCCAGTCCCATCAGCGTCATTGGGCGTAATAACAACAGCGTCAGCATCACACCGCCCAGCAGTTGCGGCCACAGACGCTGTACGCCGCTCCAGTCGGTCTGCGTTAGCGTACCGCTGCTCCATAAAAACATGCTTTGCAGTTGATCGTGATGGAAGATAACCATCAACTGGTTAATTGCCCCGCAGTACAGGCTGACCACCAGCCCGGCAAGGATTAACGTCACCGGAGAAAGACGTTTGCCCCAGGCAACGCCAAACACCAGAGCCCCAACAACACATGCTCCCGCCAGTGCCGCAAATTGCGTGGTCAGCGCACCGGGAATAGCCCACAGCGTGGTAACCGTAATGCCCAACTGCGCCCCGGTTGCGACACCTAACGTAGTGGGTTCTGCCAGTGGGTTACGCAGCACCTGCTGAAACAAGACACCGACCAGCCCCAGCCCGGCACCGACCAACAGCGAAATCGCCAGCCTCGGCAGCAGACTGTAGTGGAAAACCATCTGCTCAATAGCATTGATATCCGGTGACCAGATAGCCTGTTGCCACTGACTGCGCGGTAGCGCAACAGAGAAGTTAACCCAGGTCAGCCAACAGGCAGCGACAAACAGAACCGCCAGAAGAAGCGTTGGGAACAGCGCAATTCGTTTACTCACGCTTTGCCTCCCAGCGCATTATCCAGAATGCGGGCAAAATGCATCGCCGAGAGCGTGGCACCATAGAACCAGACGGCAGGCACACGCTGAAAACGTCCGCTGCGAACAAACGGCATCGCCTGCCATAATGGCGTAGACATCAGCGCAGCCATCTCTTTATCGTTGCCGTGGTCAAAACACAGCACATCGACATCCTTATAAGCAGCCAGACGGTCAATACTCACGGCAGTGCTGCCCCAAAAGTTTGTCTCGCCCTGCCAGGCGTTGGGGATCCCATAATCATCCAGCACGTCCTGAAACAGGCTGTTTGGGCCAAACACCAGCATATGTCGTGAATCGAGCAGGGAAGTGAGAAGTACAGGGCGCGCGCCACGTTGAATGAAGCGCGGTTTCAGGCTGGCGATAAAACGATCGTACTCGGTCAGATGGCGTTCAGCAGAGGCTTGCAGATTGAACAATTGCGCCATTTCCTGTAGCGATTGTCGCGCAACGGCCAGCGGCTTTTTACCGTCACTGAAGTTAAATCCCCGGCCAGGCGCAATCCGCGCCAGCTTTTCAGGGGAAGGACCATAGCCTGCCGACCACAGCAAAAACGAGGGTTTCATTTCGGTCAACAGTTCGAGATTGGGCTCCGTACGTAGCCCGACATCAATCACAGAATCCGGCAACGGGGGCTCACTGACCCACAGCTTGTAGTTAGGGATATCGGCAATGCCATACGGCGTAATACCCAGCGCCAGCAATAGCTCTACCGGTAGCCATTCCAGCGCCACAATGCGCTGCGTATCAACCGCCGCAGCGTGCGCCGTATTCATCCGCCACAGCAGCGGCGACAGCGCCATCGCCGCAAGCAGCCGCCGACGGGTAATATGATGTAATTCAATCATTAATAGACAAAACTCACGGGTGCGGCACCGGCCGGATGCGGCAAAATGCCCATCGGGATACCGTAAATCTGTTCCAGAGTTTCACTGCGCATCAGTTCAGCAGGCGTCCCTTGTGCAATCATTTCACCACCGCGCAGCGCAACTAAGTAATCACAGTAGCGGGCCGCCATGTTGATATCATGCAGCACCGCAATCACCGTCAGCCCGCGCTGCTGACTTAAGCGATGCACCAGTGCCAGTACGTCAACCTGATGAGCGATATCCAGCGCGGAAGTCGGTTCATCAAGCAGCAGACAGCGGCTGTCCTGCGCTACCAGCATGGCAATCCACGCGCGCTGGCGTTCTCCGCCGGACAGACTATCAACCAAACGGTGCGCCAGCGGTTTTAAGCCAACCAGCGAAATCGCCTCTTCTACTTTCTCTCTGTCGGCAACGCCAAAACGTCCCAGCGCTCCGTGCCACGGATAGCGGCCAATCGCCACCAGTTCGCACACAGTCATCCCTTCGGCCTGCGGCAACTGCTGCGGCAGATAGGCGACCTTGCGGGCAAACGCTTTACTGCTCCAGTTCTCCAGCGGCTGTTCGTCGAGCAGGATTTCACCTTCTGACGGCGGCTGATGACGTCCCAGCATTTTCAATAACGTCGATTTTCCGGAACCGTTGTGGCCGATAAGGCCGGTCACTTTACCCACAGGAAAAGTTAATGAGAGAGGATGCAAAAGCGTGCGGCCAGGCACACGAAAGGAGACATTACGCAACGCAAAAGTAGTGTCGGGATGGGATCTGTTTTCCTGCATAGCAGCCAACTTGTAAAACGGGCACGCAAAGCGTGCCCAATAGAAATTAGAAACGGAAGGTTGCGGTTGCAACGACCTGACGTTCTGCGCCCCAGAAGCAGCCATAGGTCTGGAAGCAGCTGGCGACGTATTCACGATCAAGCAAGTTATTAACGTTAACCGCAATACTGGAGCCAGCCATACCGAAACGCGCTAAATCGTATTTTACAACAGCATCCATGACTGCTGCGCTACCCACCTTAAAGGTATTTGCTGGATCGCCATAGCTTGAACCAATAAAGCGCCCACCGGTACCCAGCGTCAGGCCAGATAACGGACCTTCATAGAAGGTGTAATCACCCCACAGAGAAGCCATTTGTTCTGGCACCTGCTCAGGTGTATTTCCCTTAAGATTGGTGTCTTTCGTGTATTCCGCATCGGTATAGGTATAAGACGCAGTCATGTTGATATTCGCGGTAAGCGCCGCTTTAGCTTCCAGTTCAACACCACGAGCACGGATTTCACCGGCAGGAACCTGAGCCAGTGGATTCGTTGGATCAGCAGTCAGATTATTGGTTTTCGTCAACTGATAAACCGCACCGGTGACGACAATCGGCAGATCTTTCGGTACATACTTAATCCCGGCTTCATACTGCTCGCCTTTGGACGGCTCATAGGAAACGCGTGGCACGCTCCACAAGTCAAATGAACTCGGTTCAAACGACTGACTGTAGCTGATATAGGGCGTAATCCCATTATCAAACAGGTAGTTTACACCACCACGCCAGGTGAACTGGTGATCATTACGCTCAATATATCCTTCCGTTGGCGTATAAGAGTTCTGGCGTATTGTTGTAGCTTGCTGAGACCAGTCGTAGCGACCGCCGACGGTAAACACCCACTTATTCCACTCAGCCTGATCCTGAACGTAGATACCAGTCTGTTTGGTTTCATTCATCTGATACGGTTCGGTATCACCAAATGCAAAATACTCAGGGTCATAGTTGCCGTTAAGATCAATGGGTGGCGCACTACCAAACGCAGCATTGATATCATTACGCATGCGCATGAAATCAACACCAGTTAACAAAGTATGTTCCACAGCACCGGTAGCAAATTTGCTTTCCAGTTGCGTATCGACGCTAAAGTTTTGCAGGCGCTCATCATCCACGACCGTTCCACGGTTCAATGTATGGCCATCGGAAGCGATCCCGGTGCCGTATACACTCTGCTGCGACGTCTTCATTTCAGTAAAGCGCAGGTTCTGGCGAACGGTAAATGTATCGTTAAAGCCATGCTCAAAGCTGTATCCCACCATTTTCTGATTGCGGGAATAAGTATTGTTTGAGGCACCTTCATTGAAATCAGTCGGCAAACGCTTGCCGTTTGGCAGCGGTTCAACGGTGCCTTCTTTTGGTAACCAACCGTAGTAACCTGTTTCCGGTTCGTTCTGGAAATAGGACAGGAACGTAAAGTTGGTTTTGTCATCAGGACGCCATGAGAAGGAAGGCGCGATCGTATAACGCTGTGATTCAGAACCCTGCTGCTGCTCATTTGTTGAGCGCGCCAGCCCGGTTAAACGGTAGGAAAATTCCCCGTTGTCATCCAGCGCATCACTAAAATCAAAACCGGTCTGGAACAAATTGTCCGACCCCATTTTGAACTGAATTTCTTTTAACGGCTCTGTGGTCGGGCGCTTGCTGACCATAGAGATGATGCCGCCAGGATTGCTCTTACCATAGAGTACAGACGTTGGGCCACGCATCAACTCAACACGTTCAAGCATGTAGGGATCAATAACCGCATCGTTATAGAAGTTACCCTGCAATTTCAGTCCATCCAGATAGTTATTCTGGCTCAGGCCGACGGAAGAGAAACCACGGATAATCACAAAATCATAGGTGTTAGATGCGCCACGACTGTTAACAGTCACACCAGGCGTATATCCCAGAGCCTCTTTCACCGACTGGAATTGATGCATTTGCATCTCTTCGTTGGTCACTACCGAAACAGACTGTGGTGTCTTTTCTATAGGCGTATCAGTCTTGGTCGCAGTGGCGGAACGCTTAGCAGCAATAGTCGGAGCTGGCCCCCATGCGCTTTCTTGTGTGGCAGGTGCTGCAGTTACGGTGATGGTTTCTTCTTTCGGGTCAACCGCCGCCTGTGCATAGACAGACATGCCGCTAACCGCTGTGGCTACCACTACTGCGATTTTACGCAGTGATGAACTTGGCTGAGCAGTTTTAAGACGCGCCATTGGTATTTCTCTGATGAAAGTGAATGATAACGTAAACGAGAATTATTATTATAACGACAGCATAATATTCGAAACTCTGGCGAGATAGCAAGCAATACGCGCCCCTACTAAAACTGAGGGGTTAAGAAATAACCAGATGAAAAGAAAGGGTTAATAAATTAGGCTGGAATGTTAGAGCGCTGACAACCCGCCGCAGCGGGTCGCAAGGCGTTAGCGGTAAAAGACCTCAAAAGTCGCGACGGCGTCCACTTTCCCGGCTTTGACATTGCCGGTTTTGGCATAGCGTGCCTTCAGCGGAATTTCTGCCACTTCGTTAGCGCTGGTGCTGCTCACAGCTGTATAGGTTTGATCAAAACTCAGCACATTATTGTTCGTGTCCAGAATCTGGATACCGACACCGCTGGCAGAGCTGTCTCCACTGGCGATAGCCAAAATATTGCCATCCGTAACGCCTGTCGAACCAGCACTGTTGAACTTATAATCGATTTGGGTACCTGCCCGACAATCAGAAATCTCGATTTTGAAACTGTTATCGGTGAGTACTTCTGAAAATTGACTGTCAAAGTTATCGACATTAATCGTCTTCAGCGGCACGTAGATATTTTTATCCTCCAGGTTACAGGTATTAGTCTGGATATGAATGCTGGTGGGAGATACCAATATCTGAGCTATCACATCATTCCCCCACTTCTCTTGCGCTGTCAGCCGGGAGGTATCAAGATAACCATCCTCGACGTCGCCCGTCACAACCAACTGCATTGACGCATGGTACTTTGTATGAATACTGTTCCATCCGCTTGCTCCATAGCTATAAAAATGCATGGGTGTGACGATATCCTCAGAGGTAAAGGTAGGTGTTCGTTCTTCCGCTTCAGCCATGCGGATACCTATACCTGGAACGCTAGTCTGATAAACGCCTTCCAGCACTCCATTGCGGGCATCGGCATCCGTTAACACTGCGTAACCTTTATATTTGTTGCCAGTATCCTGGCAATCCATATCGATTTGGCCGCTCTCAATGCTTCCCTCATAAATAACCGTACCAACTGATACGTCAGGCTCCACAGTGATGCTTGCCGGTAGCTGAAAGGTCATTGCGCCATTTTCCGGGTGATTTCCGGTGCATGTGGCGGCATAAACAGGTGCCGCCGCTCCAGCTAAAATCAATATGATCAACATAGCCCTGAAAATGTTTTTGTTCCTTTTACTCATATCTGACAATTTCCGTATGCATAAGCCATCTTCCATTATTGGCAATTAACCGTAGCTGAGAGAATTCCCGTCCCCATGTTCTCAGGCACGCTTACGCTGCCCGTACATTTCGTCTGTGCGGTATTTCCCCATTGCACCTCAATGCGCTGTGTTCCTTTTAGCCCAGTGACATACACTTCACCGTCGTCACCCACGATCGATGTCGTACCGTCCATACTTAACAGAGCACCAAAAGGAACCACGCTCTGACCATGTTTTAAGGTAAGTAATGCACGCTTACCTGAACGCGCCGTGAAGTCAGCCTTCAGGACGGCCCCTTTTGTCGGAACCATATCCAGAGAAGCATCCTGAATATCAATATCATCACGTCCCTGAGTATTCACAGTAATAGTATTACGGCGATAATTGGTTAAAGTTGGCACAATGGCATTGCCCCAATAATCGGTGTAAACCCCCCGGGAATTTTGTATTTTTACATTATCGCCATCGGTAATGTGCACAATGGCAAAAGCATCCTGAATGGATTGTCCAAGCGTTATTCCCTGCGAATGCGCAACAACGGAACCCTGGGCGCCATAGCCCCACTGTTTACTGTCTTTTTGATAACTGTAATTGGCGCTGAACTCGCCAACCGATGTCCGATACCGGGAAGAGAGATAGGCACCATAACCGACATCGTTATCGGTGTAGGTTTGCTGAAGGTTATAATTTAAATTGTTATCTTCCAGTAGCGTTCCACTGACGCCAACCTGATGTGCACTATTATCATTTTTTGAACTTGTCAGAGTATATGTTCCCCAGGCATTAGCCAGCCAACGCGAAAGAGGGACATTCATTGAGATAGAAAACTGCTGATCGTTAGTGGTTGATGGCGTTTTTGTCATGCTGTAATTCAGCGACCAGTTAACGCCCTGCCAACTGCTGCTGTAACCGAGACTCACGCTTCGTTCATGGCCTTCCATTCCCCAGTAATCTTGCTGATAAGCGTTGGCGTATACCGATCCCCAGCTCTGTAACGACTGAGAAAGATTAAGTTGCAGGCGGCTGCGACGGTTATAGCTATCGCGATAGCTATAGATGCTGTCATCGTCGTAGCTGTTATTACGCTGATCGAGAGCCTCCTGAAAGGTATAAAACCCGGAGGTGGAATAACGATAGCTGGCCAGCGTGACCGTGGTATTGGTTAACGGAAAATCTTTTGCGTACTGCGCGCGCCACGACTGGCCATTCGCATCCGCGCGTTCGTCGTCAAACGCGGTTCTCGCCGCCGTTAGATCCATCGACAGCGAACCAAAATCGCGTAAATCAGCTCCGATGCCGACCAGTCCGGCGCGATACATCGACGCGCCCTGCAGACCGCCGTAAGCGGTAATTCCGAAAGGTAAGCCATAAATTGCCGTAGCCTGGCTGAATTCCGGCTCCTCGCCGTTATCAACATCGCGATATTTCCCAGCCGCCAGGCTGTACTTCAGCACGCCTTCACGTTGCATAATCGGCACCGAGGAGCTGGCCTGAATAAAGCTGCGCTCTGTACCGTCGGCCTCCGTCACGGTGACTTCCAGATCCGCTCCTGCCGTCACCTGCGTTAAATCCCGAATTTCAAACGGGCCAGGCGAGACGTTGGTCTGGTAGATGGTGTAACCGTTTTGCTTAATGGTGACTTTGGCATCGCTATTAGCAATCCCACGAACGACCGGGGCAAAGCCCTGTAATCCACTGGGCTGCATACTGGTATCGGTCTCCAGCTTAACGCCCGTCATCTGCACGCTATCGAACAGTTCGCCGTTAGTGTAGGTTTGCCCTATCTGAAGCTGGCTACGCAATGCTTTGACATCGCGTCCAAGCGTCGTATTAATAGATTGCCAACCATTATCACTCCCCCAATTGCTGGTGTTACGCAAACGCCAGGGGCCGATATTCATCCCTGAATTCAAACTTGCCCAGTTCGAAGCATTATTTTGACCTCTGGATTGTTGGTGCGATCCCGAAATATAGTAACTGGTCCATAGAGCCGGAATGCCGTCATCCCAGAAAGTGGGATTGCTTTCGCCCGAAATTTTGCGGTCGCGGTAGATCTGCGGAATACGTAATTGCAGCACCTGTGTTTCCGGATTGAAGTCATAGCGTCCATCCGCGATATATTCGCTAATATCACCCAGCAACGTATCTTCGTTAACATTATTTAATGCCGGAACCGTATCAACTTTAACGCCCAGTTCGCGCAGCTCCGCTTTGGTAAATTGCGGAATCAGTTTGCTGTTATCTTTTGAAAGGAGGTAATTTAAATTTCGTTTATCAATGCGATCCTGATCCCAAACAATCGACGTTAAATAACGCCCGGGGGATAAACCATTATGCTGTAAAAAAGCTTCAAGCGCCCCGGTATTCTCAAGTGGGGTTCCCGTTTCAAGTACACTGAGATTGAAATAATCATCAGCACAAACGGAACCACTCGCAGTCAATATAGCGAATGTCAGCGTATTGAGAGCAAAAAGCCGGGCAGTACGATGTGAAGGCATAAATGTCACCCCATAACTCATCGATAGCTGATTTACAGCGACTGTTTACGCTGTTCGGTTTCTGAGCCAAAATCATTAATTGCGGTCCAGACAACGTTGCCTTTTACTGCCGATGGCAGCGGAAAACGCTGCTCACCAAATGGAGCGACCATCATCGTTAATGCCGTCGGAGAGGACTGGTTTGTAGCCGGTTTAATCGCTTTTCCCGCCACAGAGATCTGTCCGAAGGTGACATAGAAGGGTGTGGGGTTTTTCACCACCAGTTGATTTTGATGGCGGCTAAATTGCAACGATTGCCAGGCCATTTTTGCCTCGTCTTCTGTCAATGAGGCCGGGCGATAAAACAGTTTTAATTTAGTTTTAATGGCAAATTGTAACGTGTTCTTGTCATGCAATACCTCTGGGATCGCTGCAACAGATTTGATGTTCGCCATAAATAATGACTCACGATCCTGAGGCAGCGCCGATTTATTTCCGGTATAAACCACGTGTAGCAGCGTCTGGCGGTTTTCGTCCAATTTGTAAATTGGCGGTATCATAATAAATGGCGCTTTGCTGTCATCAATATTACTGACCCAGCTCTGCACCAGATAACGTTTATCATTATCTTTATTTTTTAAAGCAATCTGTACTTCAGACTGGTTAGCCGGATATATAATTCGTGTGCCACCCACTACTACGCCAGCTTGAACCGAATTTAATCCCGAGGTTAATATAAATATTAATGCTGTGAAAAGTCGTTTCATCTTTCCATTCCATTGAAATACTGGCCCTGCCTGGGCCAGGTTTATGATGATTAACGATAAAGCAGAGTATAGGTCGCTTGTGCGGTATAATCACCGGTAGTTGGTAAAGTGCTACCAACCTGGATAACCTCAG
The DNA here is from genome assembly GCF_030333935.1 of Citrobacter sp. Cf125. Classification (NCBI taxonomy): domain Bacteria; kingdom Pseudomonadati; phylum Pseudomonadota; class Gammaproteobacteria; order Enterobacterales; family Enterobacteriaceae; genus Citrobacter; species Citrobacter sp. Cf125. The sequence continues at coordinate 86,169 of NZ_JAOWEY010000024.1, forward strand.
CTTTATAATTAAAAACCACGCTCTCGCCGTTAGTCTTATTCAGTGCCGCTTCAGGATCTGAGCCATCAAATTTCACGTAGTTGCTGCTCCCTTCAGGAAGCATACGTACCCCGAGGTTCTGCGCAGTCCCTGTCGCCTGCAAGACTTCATCGTCGTATCCGGCAATACGCGTCCCATCAAATTTGATATTGAGGTTGGCAACCGCAGCATCACATTCTGTCAGCGTAATCGCAAAAGATTGCGTGTCGCCGACTTTTTTATCTTCGCCAAACGCAGTTTGAGAAAGGTTGTTAAACGTCACAGTACCGTTTGTCGCTGTACCATTTACATCAACCACGCAACTATCGGGAAGAATTTTCCCATTAAACGTTACCGTCCCGGTATCAACGGCAAAAGCAGATGTTGCTACAGTTGCCATTGCACTACTGACAAGCAACGAGATGATAATTTTTTTGCACATAACGTATTCCTTACATATGTTCACAAAAATCAATGAAGAGAAAAGTTAACACAGAGGGGAAATAGACAATGGCTGGAGAAGTGCTGGAATATAAATCCAACAACATCATAGATATAATATATCTTTATCAACTCATTCAGTTTAAAACATTCCCTTGTGTCATCTATTCTACGTACCATGATGAATAAAAGCTAATCAACACATTCACCAAAACTAAAGAAACAACACACAACATCTTGTTTTAGCAGAACAATTTATGGAAATGATATTTTCTTAATGGTGATTTTAGCCAGCATGAATATATTCATAAAAACAATATTACCCACATATGCATACGGGCAGATAATAAAAAAACGCAGAAAAAAATAGAATAAAATCAACCAACCGATGATATATACAAAAAAAATAATATATTGAATTTATGATTAAACGGAAAATATAGGCAGGAAACACCATCACTGTTAACCCTATCCTGAGCTTGCTATACAGACCGAAATGCGAATACAGCAAGAGGGAGAATTCCCCCACATCAGCAGGCACCGATGCGGGGGAGGACAGCTAAAAAATCAGTTACCGCCAAACATATCTTTTATCCAACCAGCCACGCCATCGCTGTCTTTCTTCTCTTGCTGCGGCGGTTGCTGCTGTTGAGGCTGCTGCTGCGGCTGTTGAGAAGATTGATCGAACGGATTCCCCGACTGCTGCAGCATTTCACCCTGCTGACACAGCGAATCAGGATCGGTGGTCCATACCGGAAGCGTGCGCATCCCGCCGCTACAAACGAAGTTACCGTCGTAGTCTACGCCCATATCCACCACATCCTCCGGTGGCGTCAGCACCAGCGGTGTTGGCGTCTGGTTAGCCAGATAACGCTGATAAATCGACATCGCGCCGCTGGCACCGTACAGCTTGGTTGGCTGGTTGTTATCGCGGCCCACCCAGGTGATGGTCACCTGGCTGCCGTCGATCCCGGCAAACCAGGTATCCACGTTGTTGTTGGTGGTCCCGGTTTTCCCTGCCAGATGCAAGCCAGGATATTTCGCGCCAAGCTGACGACCCGTACCACGCTGAACCACCTGCTGCATGGTCCACAGCGTCATATACGCCGCCTGCGCCGGAACGGCACGCTCAGCCTGCGGGAAGCTCTGGTACAGCACGGTACCATCTTCGGCAATCACCGAACGCAGCGCCGACAACGGCGCACGGTTCCCGCCGCTGGCGATAGTCTGGAACGCCTGTGCTACTTCGATTGGCGTCAGGTTCAACGCCCCGAGCAGCATGGCCGGAACCGGGTTAAGCTGATCTTTCGGCGCGCCCAGCTTCAACCAGGTATCAGTCACGGCAGGCAAGCCCAGCGCCATCCCCAGATTTACCGTCGGTACGTTCATGGAGCGGGTTAACGCATCCACCAGCATCACTCTTCCGCTTTCGCTATAGCGACGGTCATCGTTCTGCGGTGACCACACCTGGCCGTTCGGCTGGCGCAGCGCAATCGGCGCATCGGCAATCCAGGTATTCAGGCGGTAAAGCTTCGGCTGGCTGAGCGCAGTCAGATAGGTCGCCGGCTTCGCCAGAGAACCAATCGAACGACGCGCCTGCATCGCACGGTTATAGCCCGCGAACTGCGGCTCTGCCCCGCCAACCATGGCGCGAACTTCGCCACTGAATCGGTCAACCACCACAATCGCGGTTTCCAGATCGCTCAGCTTACGCTGTTTCTTCAGCACCGGAATGCCTTCCACCGCCGCTTTTTCCGCAGCGTCCTGCGCCACGGAATCAAAGGTGGTGAAAATTTTCACGCCGGAGAGATCTTTAACTTTATCGCCCAGCTTCGCCTGAAGCTCCTGACGCACCATCTGCATAAAGGCTGGCTGTGGCGAGATTACTCCACCACGCGGCTGTACGCCTAACGGACGCGCGCTCAGCATGTCATACAGATCCTGATCGATGATCTGCTGCTGTTGCAGCAAACGCAGCACGAGGTTACGACGCTCCAGCGCCAGCTTCGGATTACGCCATGGGTTATAGATTGACGCCCCTTTAACCATCCCCACCAGCAACGCCTGCTGGTCGAGACTCAGTTCTTCCACCGGACGACCGAAATAATAGAGGCTCGCCAGCGGGAAGCCGCGAATTTCATTATCGCCGCTTTGACCGAGATAGACTTCGTTCATGTACAGCTCAAGAATGCGATCTTTGCTGTAACGCGCATCCATCAGCAGCGCCATGTAGGCTTCGTTGGCCTTACGCCAGTAAGAACGTTCGCTGGACAGGAACAGGTTCTTCACCAGTTGCTGAGTCAGCGTACTCGCCCCCTGCACCGTGCGACCGGCCGTCAGGTTGGCCAGCACCGCACGACCAATCGAGTAGAGGCTGACGCCATCATGCTCATAGAAGTGACGGTCTTCGGTTGCCAGCAGCGTATCTACCAGCAGATCCGGAAATCCACTGCGCGGGACAAACAGGCGCTGCTCGCCGTTAGGTGAAGAGAGCATGGTAATCAGGCGTGGATCGAGACGGAAGAAACCGAACTGGCGGTTGTTATCCATATTCTCGATAGTGTCCAGATGATCGCCATCAAAGGTCAGACGTGCGCGCACCTGCCCTTCTTTACTGTCCGGGAAGTCAAACGGACGACGAATCATCTCAATGCTCTTCGCCTGTACGGTGAATTCGCCCGGACGCGTCATCTTCGAGACCTGACGATACTGCGTGGCCTCTAGCAGCTTCACCATCTCGTTCTTGCCGATGGGCATTTCTGGCTCAAGGTTAACCATGCGGCCATATACTGCCGCCGGAAGCTGCCAGACTTTACCGTCGATACGGCTACGGATTTTTTGGTCCAGATAGACGCCGTAAATGGCGATCAGCACCAAAAAAACAATCGACAGTTTTACCAGCAGCCAGAACCAGCCGCGTTTACCACGAGGCTTACGCCCTTTGCCTTTACCCTTACGCGGCATCGGTTCTTCATCCTCATAGTCATCATCATCATAATCGTCGTCATACTCTTCATCTCTGAGTTGACGACGGCTCACCTTTTGTTTCACCGGACGTGAGGGTTTCCCTTTACGTCCAATTGGCTCGCGGTCATTCCCCGCCATGCTTTTTCTCCGCAACATTCAGGCGCAAAGGCCCGATTCTCTGTTCTTCCGTCCTGCGACAGAAGAAGAAATCTCTCAATTTTCAGCTGTATTCATGCCAGATGGCGGCGTAAAACGCCTTATCCGGCCTACGTTCGCCCTGATAAGCGCAGCGCCATCAGGCAACCACGCATACAGCTATGAATACTTTTTGGTGCGCCGCGTTGGCGCGGTATTCGCCGGATCGTCCGGCCAGACATGTTTGGGATAACGCCCTTTCATCTCTTTTTGCACCTCGCGGTACGATCCCTGCCAGAACGCGCTTAGATCGCTCGTCACCTGTAGCGGTCTTTGGGCCGGAGACAACAGCTCCAGTACCAGCGGCACGCGTCCCTGGGCGATAGTCGGGGTGTTTGCTTCACCAAACATTTCCTGCATCCGAACGGCCAATACAGGAGGATTATCCTCATGATAGCGAATGGCAATCCGGCTTCCCGTTGGCACAGTGTAATGCGCTGGCAGTTCACTATCCAGACGTTGCAGCATTGACCAGTCCAGCAAACCGCGCAATGCCTGACCCACATTGAGTGCTTTTAACGCGCGTAAAGAGTGCACACCGCTCATGTGCGGCAACAGCCAGAGCTCCAGCGTCTTCAGCAGAGAATCCTCATCTACCGCAGGCCAGTCGTACTCCGGTAACCAGTTTGCCGCACATTGCAAACGCAGCCGAAACTGCTCGGCCTCCGGCGTCCAGTTGAGCACACTTAGCCCTTTATCGCGAATACCATTCAGCATCGCCTGATGCAACTCTTCTTCCGAGGGCTTGGCCAGCGGCTGTACTTTTACCGTCAACTGGCCGATACGCGACCGACGCAGTGCTTTTAACGTTCCCTGGGCTTCATCCCATTCGATGGTGTCGGACTGTTGCAGCAGTTCAGGACACGTCTGCATCAACGCTTCAATATCCAGCGGCAACGCTAACAAAATACGCGCATCTGGCGATGCGCTACCCTGCAGTAACAGCGGCGCTATCAGCCACTCATGGCGCCCCAGGGCGTCATCAGCATCCAGCATCGCGCCCATACCGTTGGCCAGTTGATAGCGCCCTTCTTGTCCACGTCGACGGGCGATCCGATCGGCGAACGCTTGCGCCAGCAACAAAGGGAGCAACGCGATGTCGGGCTGCCCGCTGCGTACGTTAAGTCGTTTCAATAATTGTTGACTGCGCTGCTGCCTGGCGGACTGATTTCGTGAAAACGCAACAGCTAAATCGGTGCTGCCCCCGCGCGGCGGTTCTTCCAGAATTGCTGCCAGTTTTGCCGCCGTTGCGGCTTCATTGTCATTGTTGGCGCTAACCAGCATAGCCGCTAAACGGGGATCATTACCCAATGCCGCCATTTTCTGCCCACGGGCGCTGAGCCTGTCGCCCTCAAGCGCGCCCAGCATCTGCAACAGCCGTTTTGCCGCCTGCAGGTTGATAGCGGGCGGCGTATCCAGCCAGTTCAGTTGCTCAGGATCGGTACATCCCCATTGCAGCAGCTCCATCAGTAGTCCGGACAGATCGCTCTGTAATATCTCAGGCTCTCCCTGCGCCGCCGCTCTTTCCGCCTGCTCTTTGGCAAGCAAATGTAGGCAGATACCTGGCTCCAGACGACCAGCTCGCCCGGCTCGCTGTGTCATCGATGCCTGGCTAATGCGCTGGGTAATCAACCGCGTTAAACCGGTACACGCGTCATAGCGCGCCACGCGCTCCTGGGCGCAATCCACCACCAACCGGATGCCTTCAATCGTTAAGCTGGTTTCGGCAATATTGGTCGCCAGCACCACTTTGCGCTTACCTTGCGGCGCGGGCAAAATCGCCTGACGCTGCTCAGCCAGCGTCAACGCGCCGTACAACGGACATAACACAACATCGCCGCCCACACGCGTTGCCAGTTGTTCCTGCACACGCAGGATTTCCCCAACGCCCGGTAAAAACAGCAGCAGCGACCCGCTTTCATGGCGCAGTAGCTCCGCCGTGGCTATCGCCACCGCTTCGTCAAAACGCAGATGTGCCGCCAGCGGCTGATACCGTCGCTCGACGGGGAATGTGCGGCCTTCAGAGATAATCATGGGCGCATCGGGCAATAACTGCTGCAAGCGCCCGTTATCGAGCGTTGCGGACATGATCAATAGTTTCAGATCGTCACGAAGACCTTGCTGTACATCCAGCAACAGCGCCAGCGCTAGGTCGGCCTGCAAGCTCCGTTCGTGAAATTCATCGAGGATCACTAACCCGGCGCCAGTGAGTTCGGGATCGCGTTGGATCATGCGCGTCAGGACGCCTTCCGTCACCACTTCCAGCCGGGTCTGCGACCCCACGCAGCTTTCCGCGCGCATGCGATAACCCACGGTCTCACCGGGCTTTTCGTTCAGCAACTCCGCCAACCGCTGCGCCACGTTGCGTGCCGCCAGACGACGCGGCTCCAGCAAAATAATCCGCCCCTTGATGCCACCATGTTCAAGCAGTCGCAACGGCAGCCAGGTCGATTTCCCGGCACCGGTCGGCGCGGTCAGCAGCACCTGCGGCGAGGCATCAAGGGCGGTAAACAGTTCAGGCACTACGGCGGCAACGGGCAACGACGTCACAAATAGCTCCAGAGGGTTAACATTCTTCGCGCTGCATTGTAGCATCGCGTTAATTCATAACCGAGTATCCATCATGTCTGAGCCAAAAAGGCTGTTCTTTGCGATTGAATTGCCAGGCGGGGTTCGGGAACAGTTAATCCACTGGCGAGCCGCGCAGTTCCCTCCTGAAGCAGGCCGTCCCGTCGCCGCCGAGAATCTGCATCTGACGCTGGCCTTTTTAGGTGATGTCAGCGCAGAGAAACAACAGGCGTTGTCGCAACTAGCCGGACGCATTCGCCAGCCAGGTTTTACGCTCAAACTGGATGATGCCGGGCAATGGCTGCGTTCGCGGGTCGTGTGGCTGGGGATGCGTCAGCCACCGCGCGGACTGTTACAACTGGCGAATATGCTGCGGGCGCAGGCCGCACGCAGCGGATGTTATCAAAGCCCGCAGCCGTTTCACCCACATATCACGCTGCTGCGCGATGCCGGACACGCGGTTCCCATCCCCCCACCGGGCTTTGGCTGGTCATTTCCGGTCACGGAGTTCGCACTTTACTCCTCTTCATTCGCACGAGGACGCACGCGTTATACGCAGCTGCAACGCTGGACGCTGACTGAATAATTAAAGGGACTGTTTATGCAATTTTCTCCACCTTTACAACCTGCAACGCTCATCCAGCGCTACAAGCGTTTTTTAGCGGATGTGATCACACCGGATGGCTCAACGTTAACGTTACACTGCCCAAATACTGGCGCGATGACCGGATGCGCCACCCCGGGTGATACCGTCTGGTATTCGACATCAGAAAATACTAAACGGAAATATCCACATACCTGGGAATTAATGCAAACCCAATCCGGGGCATTTATTTGTGTTAACACGCTGTGGGCCAATAGATTAACGAAAGAGGCGATTCAGCAGTCGTTAATTTCAGAAGTTTCAGGCTACAGCGTCTTGAAAAGTGAAGTAAAATACGGCGCCGAAGGGAGCCGTATCGACTTTTTGTTACAGGCAGATTCCCGACCTGACTGCTATATTGAAGTGAAATCAGTCACGTTGGCAGAAAAAGAGCAGGGTTATTTTCCCGATGCCATCACTGAACGAGGTCAGAAGCATCTTCGGGAATTGATGAGCGTAGCGGCTGAAGGCAAGCGGGCAGTGATATTTTTCGCCGTGCTGCATTCAGCTATTACACGGTTTTCACCCGCGCACCATATCGATGCAAAATATGCGCAATTATTAGTTGAAGCACAGCTTAAGGGGGTAGAAATTCTGGTTTATAAAGCGGAACTTTCTGCCCATGGCATGACTCTTAAAGAGCCGTTGCCCATTACCTTGTAATGGTGTAAACATTTGGTTAATTAGTATTCTGGACGCGTGGGCAAATACGCTTTTCCTCACAGGGTTGTCAAGTGTTACGTTTAGATAATTGCTATCCGGAAAAGCATCTGCTATTTATAGCGACCTGATTTTTCCCCCGAACATGGGGATCGATAGTGCGTGTTAAGGAGAAGCAACATGCAAGAAGGGCAAAACCGTAAAACATCGTCCCTGAGTATTCTCGCCATCGCTGGGGTGGAGCCGTACCAGGAGAAACCGGGCGAAGAGTATATGAACGAAGCCCAGCTGTCGCACTTCAGGCGTATTCTTGAGGCATGGCGTAATCAACTTAGGGATGAAGTTGATCGCACCGTATCTCATATGCAAGACGAAGCGGCTAACTTCCCTGATCCGGTGGACCGCGCCGCGCAGGAAGAAGAATTCAGCCTTGAGCTGCGTAACCGTGACCGTGAGCGCAAACTGATCAAAAAGATCGAGAAGACGCTGAAGAAAGTAGAAGACGAAGATTTCGGCTACTGCGAATCGTGCGGCGTAGAAATTGGTATTCGCCGTCTGGAAGCGCGTCCGACAGCCGATCTGTGTATCGACTGCAAAACGCTGGCAGAAATCCGCGAAAAACAGATGGCAGGTTAATCCGGTCATTTTTACCACATTTACTACAGGCGGGAGTTTCTCCCGCCTTATTATTTGTCAGTCCGTAAAATGAGCGATTCACACTATATTGGCCGCTTCGCCCCTTCCCCCTCCGGCGAACTGCACTTCGGTTCACTGATTGCCGCCCTCGGCAGTTACCTGCAGGCTCGTGCCCGGCGCGGAATCTGGCGAGTACGCATTGAAGATATTGATCCCCCTCGTGAAGTTCCCGGTGCCGCAGATACGATCCTGCGTCAGCTGGAACATTACGGCCTGCACTGGGATGGCGATATTTTATGGCAATCCCAACGCCATGAAGCCTACCGCGAGGCGCTTACCTGGCTGCATCAGCAGGATCTGAGCTATTACTGCACCTGCACGCGAGCGCGTATTCAAAGCGTCGGCGGTATTTACGACGGTCACTGCCGTGAGTTACGCCTCGGGCCAGAACAGGCGGCCGTCCGTATTAAACAACGCCATCCCGTGATGCAGTTTACTGACCGGCTACGCGGTGTGATTCAGGCTGACCCGCAACTTGCTGGTGAAGATTTTATCATCCACCGCCGCGACGGGCTGTTTGCCTATAACCTCGCCGTGGTAGTTGATGACCACTTTCAGGGCGTAACGGAGATTGTTCGCGGCGCCGATCTCATAGAACCCACGGTGCGGCAAATCTCTTTGTATCAGCAGTTTGGCTGGCAAGCGCCTGACTATATTCATCTTCCGCTGGCGCTCAACGAACAAGGCGCTAAACTTTCAAAACAAAATCATGCACCTGCGCTACCACAAGGCGATCCGCGCCCGGTGATTATTGCCGCGCTACGCTTTCTCGGCCAGCGTGCCGATATCCCGTGGCAGGAGATGCGTGTGGACCAGATCCTGGAGTTTGCCGTTGAGAACTGGCGTCTGACAACAGTGCCAGAATCAGCGATCTTAAATCCGGCATTCTCAAATGCGCCACGCTGAGCTATGATTAGCCGCTATTTTTACACAGCAACACTTGTTCTGATTGAAGTTTGACACTACCGAGGTGCACTATTTTTACCCGAGTCGCTAATTTTTGCCGCAAGGTGCTAAGCCGCGAGGAGCGCGAGGCTGAGCTCGCCGTCGCCCGTCCACATATGACGGTAATTCCGCGTGAGCAGCACTCTATCTCCCGCAAAGATATCAGTGAAAATGCCCTGAAGGTAATGTACAGGCTCAATAAGGCCGGATACGAGGCATGGCTGGTTGGCGGTGGTGTACGCGATCTTTTGCTGGGCAAAAAGCCGAAAGATTTTGATGTCACTACTAACGCAACGCCGGATCAGGTGCGTAAACTGTTTCGTAACTGTCGCCTGGTCGGTCGCCGTTTCCGTCTGGCTCATGTCATGTTCGGCCCAGAAATTATCGAAGTGGCGACGTTCCGCGGCCATCATGAAGGCAGCGAAGCCGATCGCACCACGTCGCAACGCGGGCAAAACGGTATGTTGCTGCGCGACAACATCTTCGGCTCCATTGAAGAAGATGCCCAACGTCGCGATTTCACGATAAACAGCCTGTATTACAGCGTGGCCGATTTCACCGTACGTGATTACGTCGGCGGTATGCAGGACCTCGAAGAGGGCATCATTCGCCTGATCGGTAATCCGGAAACCCGCTATCGCGAAGATCCCGTGCGTATGCTACGCGCCGTGCGCTTTGCCGCCAAGCTCGACATGCGTATCAGCCCGGAAACCGCAGAGCCGATCCCGCGTCTGGCAACGCTGCTGAACGACATTCCTCCCGCACGCCTGTTTGAAGAAGCACTTAAGCTGTTACAGGCGGGCTATGGGTATGAAACCTATAAAAAACTGCGTGAGTACAGCCTGTTCCAGCCACTGTTCCCAACCATTACACGCTACTTCACCGAAGACGGTGACAGCCCGATGGAACGCATTATCGCTCAGGTGCTGAAGAATACCGATAACCGCATTAACAATGATATGCGCGTTAACCCGGCGTTCTTGTTCGCCGCGATGTTCTGGTATCCGTTACTGGAAGCCGCGCAGAAAATTGCGCAAGAAAGCGGTTTGGCCTACTACGACGCTTTCGCGCTGGCAATGAACGACGTGCTGGACGAAGCCTGCCGCTCGCTGGCGATCCCGAAACGTCTGACCTCGCTAACCCGCGATATCTGGCAGTTGCAATTACGTATGTCCCGTCGTCAGGGTAAACGCGCCTGGAAGCTGATGGAACATCCAAAGTTCCGCGCAGCTTACGACCTGTTAGCACTGCGTGCCGAAGTAGAACACAACGCTGAACTGCAACGACTGGCGAAATGGTGGGGTGAATTCCAGGTTTCCGCGCCGCCGGAACAAAAAGGCATGCTGAACGAACTGGATGAAGAGCCTGACGTACGCCGTCGCCATCGCCGCCCGCGTAAGCGTGCGCCGCGTCGCGAAGGTAGCGCGTGACCGTCGTTTATATCGCCATCGGCAGTAATTTAGCTTCTCCCCTGGAGCAGGTGAATGCTGCCGTGCAAGCGATCGGCGAAATCCCTGACAGCCGTATCGTTGCGGTTTCTTCGTTTTATCGTACCCCCCCGTTGGGTCCACAGGATCAGCCCGACTATCTGAACGCCGCCGTAGCTCTGGATACCGCTCTCGCCCCCGAAGCGTTGCTGGATCATACCCAGCGAATTGAACTGCAACAGGGCCGGGTGCGCAAAGCTCAACGCTGGGGACCGCGAACGCTGGATCTGGATATTATGTTGTTCGGCGATGAGGTGATTAACACGGAACGTTTAACCGTGCCGCACTACGATATGAAAAACCGTGGTTTTATGCTGTGGCCGTTATTCGAAATTGCGCCTGAGCTTATTTTTCCGGATGGTATCAGACTGCATCAGCACCTCACCCATCTTGGTACTGCAAAACCTGCACACTGGTAAAGTATCTCCTCCCCTTTAGCGTTTACTGCTTTAGCGCCAAACGATTGCTTAAAACAATTGCCCCCCTGAATGTGACTGTTAGAATGCCGATAAATATGACTTTCATCATCAGGAAATGTTATGAAACCCACTACCATTTCACTGCTGCAGAAATGCAAGCAAGAGAAAAAACGCTTCGCGACAATTACCGCCTACGACTACAGCTTTGCCAAACTATTTGCTGACGAGGGCATTAACGTGATGCTGGTTGGCGACTCGCTGGGCATGACGATCCAGGGACATGACTCCACTCTGCCTGTCACCGTTGACGATATCGCCTACCACACTCGCGCTGTGCGTCGCGGCGCCCCTAACTGTCTACTGCTTTCCGATCTCCCATTTATGACGTACGCCACCCCGGAACAGGCGTTTGAAAACGCCGCGGTGGTTATGCGTGCGGGCGCCAACATGGTCAAAATTGAAGGCGGCGCGTGGCTGGTTGATACGGTGAAAATGCTCACCGAACGCGCCGTACCGGTTTGCGGCCATCTGGGGTTAACCCCGCAGTCGGTGAACGTGTTTGGCGGCTATAAAATTCAGGGCCGCGGCGATGCCGGACAAGTGCTGCTGGATGACGCGCTGGCCTTAGAAGCCGCTGGCGCTCAGCTGTTGGTGCTGGAGTGCGTGCCGGTTGAGTTGGCGAAGCGCGTCACTGAAGCACTTTCTATTCCGGTTATCGGTATTGGCGCAGGTAACGTCACGGACGGGCAAATTCTCGTTATGCACGATGCGTTTGGCATTACCGGTGGTCATATCCCGAAATTTGCGAAGAATTTCCTCAATGAAGCAGGCGACATGCGCGCCGCAGTGCGGCAGTATATGACTGAAGTGGAGTCCGGCGTTTACCCGGGCGAAGAACACAGCTTCCATTAATTTATCTGCCAGCACGCCATTACGCCGGATGGCGACGCTACGCGCCTTATCCGGCCTACATCTTCACACGTAGGCCTGATAAGCGAAGCGCCGTCAGGCATCGTATTTAAGGAGTCTTGTTGTGTTAATTATTGAAACCCTGCCGCTGCTGCGCCAGCATATTCGTCGTCTGCGTCAGGAAGGTAAACGCATCGCACTGGTTCCCACCATGGGAAATCTGCACGACGGCCATATGAAGCTGGTCGATGAGGCAAAAGCCCGGGCTGATGTGGTAATCGCCAGCATTTTCGTCAACCCGATGCAGTTTGACCGACCGGACGATCTGGTGCGTTATCCGCGCACACTGCAGGAAGATTGTGAAAAGCTGAACAAGCGCAAAGTCGATTATGTTTTTGCACCAGCCGTTGAGGAAATCTATCCACAGGGTCTGGAAGGCCAGACTTTTGTTGAGGTTCCCGGTCTCTCCACCATGCTGGAAGGCGCCAGCCGTCCGGGCCATTTCCGCGGCGTTTCCACTATCGTCAGCAAGCTGTTCAACCTTATCCAGCCTGACCTCGCCTGCTTCGGCGAGAAAGATTTCCAGCAGTTGGCGCTGATCCGCAAAATGGTGGCGGATATGGGTTATGACATTGAGATCGTTGGCGTGCCGATTATTCGCGCCAAAGACGGCCTGGCGCTTAGCTCACGTAACGGTTATCTGACCGCAGAACAGCGTAAAATTGCGCCGGGTCTGCACAAAGTGATGAATAGCATCGCAGAAAAACTGATTGCGGGTAATCGTGAGTTGCAGGAGATTATTGCTATTGCCGAGCAGGAGCTGAATGAAAAAGGCTTCCGCGCCGACGATATTCAGATTCGTGATGCCGACACGCTGCTGGAGCTGACGGAAACCAGCAAACGCGCGGTGATTCTGGCTGCCGCCTGGCTGGGTCAGGCGCGTCTGATCGATAATCAAAGCGTTACATTAGCCCAGTAGACAGGGGTTAAAAATCGGGCAATACTGCCTGAGAATTTCTCAAAGCAGGCCAGTTTCGTCTGCTTAGCCAAGGTAAACGACAGGGTATAGAAGTTATGATTCGCACCATGCTGCAAGGCAAGCTCCACCGCGTAAAAGTCACGCAGGCGGACCTGCATTACGAAGGCTCCTGCGCCATCGACCAGGATTTCCTCGATGCCTCAGGTATTCTGGAAAACGAAGCTATTGATATCTGGAACGTAACCAACGGTAAACGTTTCTCAACCTATGCAATTGCGGCTGAACGCGGCTCCAGAATCATCTCGGTGAACGGAGCAGCGGCGCATTGCGCTGATGTTGGCGATATTGTAATTATCGCCAGCTTCGTCACCATGTCTGACGAAGAAGCCCGCACCTGGCGTCCGAAAGTGGCCTATTTTGAAGGCGACAACGAGATGAAGCGCACCGCGAAAGCTATTCCGGTACAGGTTGCCTGACAGTACTTACCCCTGCGGCTGATTGACTATCAGCCGCGACATCGTCTCCAGCGAATCCGTCCTTAAAATATAAAGCCTTTTCAATAAGAACCGATTATCTCCCGGCTTAACCTTCCCTCTCACCGTAGTGACCGCCATGTGGAATCCCGCGTCGCCTGCTGCTTTTACCGCCGTGGCGTTATAACCCCCAAACGGATACGAAAGATACAGAACGTGAGGATTAAACTGGGACAATGCCCGGCGCGAACGGGCGAAATCGAACAGAATATTATGATAGCTGCGACTCAGTAGGATCGGCCGGCGATTCGCATCAACCCGATGCAAAAAATGGGTATGCGACTGGAAGTCGAACACGTCCCGGATCTCGTTCAGTTCAGAGAGACTCATAAACTGCAGCGATTTCGGATCCCACTTCTGCGGGTGGCGCTTGATGCGTGAGGAGATGATAAACGCCGTGGCCTTCATGCCGTGCTGCTTCAAAATGGGGTAAGCATAACGGCTCACCGACTTGAGACCATCATCAAAGGTCAGCACCACCGCCCGCGCCGGGAGATTCATTTTATTCTGCACGTAGCCTTCCAGTTGATACATCGTCAACGTGGTGTAGCCGCGATCCTGGAGCCAGGCCATCTGGTTGCTGAAAGCGCGTACGGAGGTTGTGGTGGAGGTATGGCGAAAGCGGGTATTCTCTTCATCGCGCAAAATATGATGGTAGGTTAACACCGGGATACCGTTGTCTTCCTGCGCATCCAGCGCGCTAACATAGGCCAGTCGGCCACCAATGCGAATCTGGTACCAGGTCTGGTTGAGTCGGTCTTTAAGCTTGCTGATAATCGGATAACGCAGATTATCCGCCAGCACGCCAAACGGGGCGCTACCGACATCCGGAGCGTTATAAACCGATGTATCTTTCCAGGTTATCAGACTTTGGTTACTGAGCGGTTTATTGAGATCGCCCAGACCATCATCGACTTTCTGCCGCCCCTGAACGGGCTCCAGGTGTCCCTTATCAATAAACCCGGTGCCAAAACCAAAGGAAAATTCGTAATAGTCTGCCGCAATAGGCTCAACAGCGAGGATCTGCCCGGCGCGAATATTCCCAACCGTCACCATCTTATTGCCAATCTGCGCCCATACGGCGGCGGCTTCGGTGGTTTGCATATAACGAGCAGGCAAAGCCGCAGCGACGCTGCCAGAAAACAGGAGCAATAAAACAAGCAGAACGCGCATAACCATATGAGATAACCGAGGCGAGTAACCTCGGCTATTGTAGCAAAAGCATCATCAATACCAATGATTAATACTCATACAAATCATGCTTCAATACGAAGGGGGGATTTTTTTGTTGTTGATGCCAGAGGCTGGAGACTTCGGGGCCTCCAAGTGCGACGATGCAATCCCGAAACGCAGAACTGCTCAGCGATTTCCGTGACGAAATCATTCGCTCAAGCAATGGATAGCTGATACCTGAAATCACTTCACACTGGGGGTGTTTATGACTCATTAACGACGCTACACGGTAAGGCGCAGCCCCAGCCATATCCGTCAGAAATACCACACCCTCACCTGAGTCTGTGGCATGCAGGGCGTGACACATCATGCGGCTTAGCATATTCGAGCTGAGTCCACGCCAGAAACTTACCGCCTGACATTGGGCCAACGGGCCGTACTTTTTCTCCAGACGATGCAGCATATCCTGTGCCTTATCGTCATGACAGGTAATTACCCAACCTAACATTGCCTACCTCCTTAGCAGGCAAGTAGTTTATCAGTGTGATAAATCCGTAATGGTGACAAGCATCAAAAGTCTTCCTCTCCCAGGCAAGGAGAGGAAGAAAGAATTAGCTGCGCAGGCCGCGTCCGCGCTGAATCAGGTACCAGCACAGCAAATAAAACGCAGCGATAAACACCACCAGCACACCAAACGTGGTGACTAGCGGAACATCATGAATCCCCAGGAAGCCGTAGCGGAAACCGCTAATCATGTAGACAATCGGGTTCAGATGCGACAGCCCCTGCCAGAACGGTGGCAGCAGCGTTAGCGAATAGAACACGCCACCCAGATAGGTCAGTGGTGTCAGTACGAAGGTTGGGATCAGGCTGATATCGTCAAAGGTTTTAGCAAAGACTGCGTTCAGCAAACCGGCCAGCGAGAACAGTACCGCCGTTAACATCAGCGTAAGCGCCACAAAGACCCAAGAATGCACCTGGAAAGGCACGAAGAACAGTGAAATAGCCGTTACCAGAATGCCTACGCACAAGCCACGTGCCACGCCGCCGCCGACGAAACCGGCGATGATCACGTGCGTTGGTACCGGGGCGACCAGCAGCTCTTCAATATTGCGTTGAAACTTAGCGCTGAAGAATGACGATGCCACGTTCGCGTACGAGTTGGTGATCACCGCCATCATAATCAGCCCCGGCACGATAAACTGCATGTAGCTAAAACCATGCATTTCGCCGATACGCGAGCCGATCAGGTTACCAAAGATAATAAAATAGAGCGTCATGGTGATGACGGGGGGAACCAGAGTCTGAACCCAGATACGCATAAAGCGGTGGATCTCTTTCGCCCAGATGCTTTTCAGCGCCACCCAATAAAGCTGCATCATGCGCGATCTCCTTGTTTTTCATGAACCAGAGAAACAAACAGTTCTTCCAGTCGGTTCGCTTTGTTACGCATACTCAATACCTGAATGCCCTGCGCGCTCAGCTGAGAGAAGACGCTGTTAACCCCCTGTTCACGCAGCACCTCCACTTCCAGCGTGGAAGTGTCTACCAGCCGGTACTGATAACCGTCCAGTTTCGGCAACGGGCTTTTCGGCGCCAGATCGAGGATAAAGGTCTCGGATTTCAGCTTGGAGAGCAGACCCTTCATCGAGGTGTTTTCCACCAGCTCGCCGTGCTGAATAATGCCGATATTGCGACACAGCATTTCTGCTTCTTCGAGGTAGTGAGTGGTCAGAATAATGGTGGTGCCTTTGTCGTTTAAATCCTTTAAAAAGCCCCACATTGAACGACGCAGTTCAATGTCGACACCCGCCGTTGGTTCATCCAGGATGAGTAATTTTGGTTCGTGCATCAGAGCACGAGCAATCATCAGACGGCGTTTCATCCCGCCGGAAAGCATGCGTGCACGCTCGTTACGTTTTTCCCATAAATCGAGCTGCTTTAAATATAATTCGCTGCGTTTGACCGCCTCTTTATGCTCAACGCCGTAGTAACCGGCCTGGTTGACCACGATCTGCTGCACGGTTTCAAACGGGTTAAAGTTAAACTCCTGCGGTACCAGACCAAGCTGGCGTTTCGCGTTAACCGTATCTTTTTCGAGATCGTATCCGAAGACGCTCACCCGCCCGGAGGTTTTGTTCACTAGCGAGCTGATTATTCCAATGGTGGTGGACTTTCCTGCGCCATTCGGTCCCAAAAGCGCATAAAAATCACCCGCTTCGACTTGCAAATCTATCCCGCGTAACGCTTGAACGCCACCGGGATAGGTTTTTTTAAGTTGTTGAAGTTCCAGAGCAATGGTCATGGTTTTTTACTTACCTTACGTTCTGACATTTTATATATAGTTTAATTAATGCTGGAGTTACCCTATATTAGCCCATCGAATTTATCTGGCTTCGGGTCGTACAACTCCATGAAAGACATAGATACACTCATCAGCAACAATGCACTATGGTCAAAGATGCTGGTAGAAGAGGATCCCGGATTTTTTGAAACGCTGACGCATGCACAGAATCCGCGTTTTCTATGGATTGGATGTTCCGATAGCCGCGTTCCCGCTGAACGATTAACCGGTCTTGAACCGGGCGAATTATTTGTTCACCGCAATGTTGCCAATCTGGTTATTCACACTGACCTGAACTGTCTCTCAGTCGTTCAGTATGCGGTGGATGTGCTGGAAGTGGAACATATTATTATATGCGGCCACTACGGATGCGGCGGCGTCCAGGCGGCGATTGAAAATAAAGAACAAGGGCTGATTGATAACTGGTTACTGCACATCCGCGATATCTGGTTCAAACACAGCTCACTGCTGGGCGAAATGCCGCAGGAACGTCGCATGGACACCCTATGCGAACTGAATGTCATGGAGCAGGTCTACAACCTCGGCCACTCAACCATTATGCGTTCAGCCTGGAAGCGCGGTCAGAAAGTTACCATTCACGGCTGGGCTTACGGTATTCATGACGGTCTATTGCGCGATCTCGACGTCACCGCCACCAGCCGCGAAACGCTGGAGCAGCGCTATCGCCAGGGGTTGTCTAACCTGAGTCAGAAACACAGCAACCATAAATAATGTGACATTGCCGGGAGGCGGAGACGCCTTACCCGGCCTACAAACCTACGCCGTAGGTCTGATAAGCGAAGCGCCATCAGGCGCTCCCGCCAATTACTCGTCCAGCAGCACCACTTTGCCAACATACGGCAGATGGCGATAACGCTGGGCATAGTCAATGCCGTAACCGACCACAAACTCATCTGGAATAGAGAATCCGATAAACTCGACCGGAACATTCACTTCACGACGAGAAGGTTTGTCCAGCAGCGTGCAGATAGCCAGGGATTTCGGCTCGCGCAGGCTCAGAATTTCACGCACTTTGGACAGCGTATTGCCGGAGTCGATGATGTCTTCGACAATCAGCACGTCTTTGCCACGAATGTCTTCATCCAGGTCTTTCAGGATCTTAACATCACGCGTAGTAGACATTCCGCTGCCATAGCTGGATGCCGTCATGAAATCGACTTCGTGGGAGACATGCACTTCACGGCACAGATCCGCCATAAACATAAATGAGCCACGTAACAGACCAACCAGCACCATATCGCTGCCGCTGTCTTTGTAACGTTCGTTAATCTGGCGCCCCAGTTCAGCAATACGCGCTTTGATCTCCGCTTCCGGGATCATCACTTCAACAGTATGTTTCATAAACCCTATAACTCACTGATTTTTATCAGTTGACACATCATGCAGATCGAAAGAAAGCGCTTACGTTGATACACCGACTGACAGACGGCGACCCGCTCTAACCACAAAACTTGCGACAGCATACAAACAATTCAGTTGATGAAGTATACCAGTAAAGAGAGCGGGTTCCTCTGATAGTTCACAGGAGAACCCGTTTGCGTCGTTTTTTGTATGCTTATTAATCAAAACCAGGTTCGCACGACAGCATGCGGCTAAAACGTTTCCCAATGCGGGTCTTGTGTCGTACTCCCTGCAGAGGTTGCTTGCGGAGCATCCTTAGGCGGTTTCCGATGCTCACTGTTGGAGGTATCGCGAGTGATGCGAAATGCTGCCACGGCCAGGCGTAACTGTTCAGCTTGTTGTTCCAACGAAGCGGCGGCAGCGGCAGACTCTTCTACCAGCGCGGCGTTTTGTTGTGTAACACTGTCCATCTGCGAGACCGCGAGACTCACCTGCTCAATCCCCCGACTCTGTTCCTCTGAGGCTGAGGCGATTTCCCCCATGATGTCCGTCACGCGGGTGACCGCAGCGACAATCTCTTTCATCGTTTTACCCGCGTCCGACACCTGCTGAGATCCCATCCCCACGCTGTGAGTTGAGTTATCAATCAACGCTTTGATCTCTTTGGCTGCCTGAGCGCTACGGCTTGCCAGAGTACGGACTTCACCCGCTACAACAGCAAATCCTCGTCCCTGCTCTCCTGCTCTGGCTGCCTCAACCGCCGCGTTGAGCGCCAGGATATTGGTCTGGAAAGCAATACTGTCGATGACGCTGGTGATCTGCGCAATTTGCTGTGAACTACCGGCAATTTCACTCATCGTGTGCACGACAGTATCAACAACCCGTCCACCACGCGCGGCAGTATCAGACGCATTCTTAGCCAATTGAGTCGCCTGTTTCGCATTGTCCGTATTTTGCTTCACGGTTGCAGTAAGCTGTTCCATGCTGGCGGCAGTCTCTTCAAGTGAAGCAGCCTGCTGTTCGGTACGCGAAGACAGATCGTTGTTACCTGACGAGATTTCCGCTGCACCGCTATGAATCGTTTCTGAGCTGTTACGCACCGACGTGACTGTCGAAATCAGCGACTGTCGCATTTCATCTAACCCCGTCGCCAAACGCCCCATTTCATTACGTCCCTGGACGTCGAGTTGATGGGTCAAATCACCACGGGTAATAATGCGAATATGCTCCATAATCTGCGCCAGGGGTTTAAGCAGCATATGCTGCAACCCACTCCAGATCATGCCCAGAACGATGAGCACAGCGACGACAATTGCCCCTAATGTCCATTGCATGCGGGTAAAGCTGTGCTGATTCTCCGCCGCCGCGTGCTGAAGCAACGCGTTATTTTCGTTACGCCACTGGTCATAGCTGGCTTCCATTTCATCTTGCGCCTTCTGAGCATCAAGATCGCCATAGGCCTGATAGTTATTCGCGCGCAGATACTCTATCGATAACGCCATCACGTCGTGCATCTGCCGATACTGTTTTTCCATTTCAGATGCAATTTGCGGATTCTGCCCCGACACCTGCGGCAATGACTGATAATGCGCGAAGTATCCCTCAGCCTTCTTCATCGACTCACTCGCCGTTTTTAGCAAAGTATCAATTGCCGCCAGTGAGGCCGGATCGCGTTGGTTCTTTAAGAAACGAATTGCTACGCGGGTTACCGTTACCCGGGTTTTAATCAGCGTATTGACGCTATCACTCAGATTTTCCTGTTGGGCATTCAGGGTGCCTGAGTTCTGGAAATTATGGCGATCATTGTTTACTGCAGAATAAAAAAAACTTCCTGTCACGACCTGTAGCAAACAGAAAATGGCGAGAACCAGAAGAATGCCGGTAATAACGCGCACATTTTTAATCATAGTATTTCATCCATTGAACTCACATTGGGTACCCAATGATTATCGGCTCTAAAGGCGATTACTTTATGTGCAATAGCAGAATTAGCAGGAGGAGGGAGTCGTGCGATGAAACGCTGTAAAGAGACTGTGTCTCATCCGGCTTACGAGAGATTTCTGTAGGCCGGATAAGCACAGCGCGATTTTTTTAGACGGTGAAGCCGAGCATCATCCCGGTATCTTCATGCTCTAACAGATGGCAGTGCGCCATATAGGCATGCTCTTTTGGCGCGTCATGGTCAAACTTAACCAATACCTCGCTCACGCCGCCTTCTACCCGCACCGTGTCCTTCCATCCCGCACGGTGTGCGGCAGGCGCTTTGCCATTCTCAGACAGAATGCGGAACTGCGTGCCGTGAATGTGGAACGGATGCAGCATCATGTCGCCCTGACCAGAAATCACCCAGCGTTCATGCTGCCCTTTTGCCGCGGCAAACATCGGTTTATTCATATCAAACGCCTGACCATTAATCCGGTTGGCATTATGGAAATCAAACGATCCGCCATGCTTCATGTTGCCCATGTTGCCATGCTGCATATTCCCCATCTCACCGTGGTTCATATTGCCATGATTCATATTGCCGTGGTCCATATTGTCATTATTCATATGGCCCATCATCTTTCCATGATCCATACCAGCCATGGCCTGACCGCCGAATTTCTTCATTAGCATTTGCATGCCCATCATATCGAGCATCGGATCCATCGACAGTTGCAGCTTGCGCACCGTCAGACCTTCCAGTGACGGCAGCGATGGCATGGATGTCAGCGTATCCGGCAGCGTGCCGGAAGCGGTAATCAGCAGCGGCTGAACACGCATCACCGGGTGCGGCTTATCAAATGGCGCAATTGCCATCCCCATCTGGCTGACTGGCAGAGTTACCAGATCAAAAGCTTTGCCGTCACTGACATCCACCAGCACTTCAAAGCGCTCGCCCATCAGCATAGGAAGCTCGGTCACTTTTACCGGTTCCGCCAACAGTCCACCGTCGCTAGCAATGACGTACAAAGGACGATTGTCGCTGGCCGCAATGTTCAGCGAGCGCGCGTTACAACCATTCAACAGACGCAGGCGCAGCCAGCCGCGCGGTGCGGCATGCTGAGGATAAATCGCCCCATTGGTCAGCAGCGTATCGCCAAACCAGCCGACTGCGGCGGTCATGATGTCCAGTTGATAATCAACCTGCCCATCAGCAGAGAACTGTTTGTCCTGAATAATTACCGGCACATCATCAATTCCCCACTGCTTAGGCAGCATCAGCTTGCGAATCTCTTCGTCTTCAATCAGCACCAGTCCGGCCAGCCCCATCGCTACCTGATGACCGGTCTTTCCATGCTGATGAGGGTGGAACCAGCAGGTTGCCGCGCGCTGATCCGGCGTGAAGGTCACTGAACGTTTCCCGCCCGCCGGGATTATGCCTTGCGGCCCACCGTCGACTTCACCAGGGATTTCCAGCCCGTGCCAGTGCAACGTCGTCTCTTCGGCAAGCTGATTATGGATATCCACGTTCACCGATTGCCCTTTGTTCAGCTTGACCGCAGGTCCGAGCAGATTGCCGTTATATCCCCAGGTCGTGGCCGTCTTACCGGCAAAGTTTGACTGCCCGGCTTGCACGATCAGCTGGATGCGATTCGAAGCATCGGCGGTTAACAGATCAGGAATGGGTAAGGCGGGACGGTCGGCGGCAAATACGCTCCGGCTCCACAGAGGTAACGCTGACGCGACACCCAGTGCCACGGAGTACTTTAAAAAGTCACGACGTTGCATTCTCACTTCCTTATATTCAGCAGCTTAAGCAGGCTATCTTTTAAGCATAAGCCTTCCCCTTACGGGAAGGTCAAGTGAACGGCTAATAATAAAGGTCGTCGCTTCGCTCGCAGTATGCTAACGTTTAAATTCCGTGATGCAGTGGTAGAAGCAATGAAGACGTTTTTCAGAACAGTTTTGTTCGGTAGCCTGATGGCCGTATGCGCAAACAGCTACGCGCTCAGCGAGTCCGAAGCCGAAGATATGGCCGATTTAACGGCAGTTTTTGTTTTTCTGAAAAATGACTGTGGATACCAGAATTTGCCTAATGGGCAGATCCGTCGCGCACTGGTCTTTTTTGCCCAGCAAAACCAGTGGGATCTGAGTAATTACGACACCTTCAATATGAAAGCGCTGGGTGAAGACAGCTACCGCGATCTCAGCGGTATCGGCATCCCCACGGCAAAGAAATGCAAAGCACTGGCGCGTGATTCTTTAAGCCTGCTGGCGTACGTGAAGTAACAGACATAGCGGAGCCCGCTGGCTCCGCATGAATTAACGCTGTTGCACAAATTCGCGGTATGCCGCCACAACCTGAAGAAAGTCCTCTACACCACAAAGTGAAAAACTTTCTTCGTCGTAATAGCTCATCCCCTCTTCCATCTCATCTCCAGAGAACTCCAACTGATTAGCGCGAACCATCACTTCTTCGCCATCCAGCCAGAGCGTGTATTCATGCCCTGCTCGCTGCCAGGAGCGCTCACTGCCCTTAACCGCACGCGCCGCCTGCTCCACTTCATCAAGTAAGGCCAGGTTTTCTTTCACTTCTTCATTAAACCAGTGCCCCACCACCTCGTGGCCCATGGACATACGCACTTTTACCACCCCGGTAATATCGCGCAGAAATTCGTAATCCATAATGTCTTCCTCTACTCCCGGCAATGCGCCAATACCGCATCGCGCCTTGCTGTAATTATCGCAGCAGCGCGGCAGAAAAAAAGCGTAGTGGGTATAAGGAATAGAAATAAAAATGCCCGGAGAAGCAGACTTCTCCGGGCATTGATGTGTTTTTACACAAAACGCGTTAGCGCATTACACCGCGGTCTGGAAAATCACACCATCGGCTTTCTCCGTATACTGAGACAGCTGGTCGAAGTTCAGATAACGGTAAGTATCCACGGCAGTTTTATCCACCTGCGCCACATAGGTCTGATACTCTTCCGCTGTCGGCAGTTTGCCGATCAGCGCCGCAACTGCCGCCAGCTCCGCAGAAGCCAGGTAGACGTTTGCCCCGGTACCTAAACGGTTCGGGAAGTTACGAGTAGAGGTCGAGACCACCGTTGCGCCGTCGGCAACACGCGCCTGGTTACCCATGCACAGAGAGCAGCCTGGAATTTCGATACGCGCACCGCTCTTACCGAACACGCTGTAATAACCTTCCTCGGTCAGCTGTGCCGCATCCATACGGGTTGGCGGAGCCACCCACAGACGTGTCGGCAGTTGGCCTTTGCGCGCATCCAGCAGCTTACCTGCGGCACGGAAGTGGCCGATGTTAGTCATACAGGAGCCGATGAACACTTCGTCAATCTTCTCACCCTGTACGTCAGACAGCAGACGCGCGTCGTCCGGATCGTTCGGTGCACACAAGATTGGTTCTTTGATGTCAGCCAGGTCAATGTCGATCACCGCCGCGTATTCTGCGTCAGCGTCGGCTTCCAGCAACTGCGGATCCGCCAGCCATTTTTCCATGCCCTGCACACGACGTTCCAGCGTACGACGGTCGCCGTAGCCTTCCGCGATCATCCACTTCAGCAGAACGATGTTAGAGTTCAGATACTCAATGATCGGCTCTTTGTTCAGCTTGATGGTACAGCCCGCAGCAGAACGCTCTGCGGAAGCATCGGTCAGTTCGAACGCCTGCTCCACTTTGAGATCCGGCAGACCTTCGATTTCAAGGATGCGGCCAGAGAAGATGTTCTTCTTACCTTTCTTCTCAACGGTCAGTAGACCCTGTTTGATCGCGTACAGCGGAATGGCGTGAACCAGGTCACGCAGAGTGATACCCGGCTGCATTTTACCTTTGAAGCGCACCAGTACCGATTCCGGCATATCCAGCGGCATCACGCCGGTCGCTGCAGCAAACGCCACCAAACCAGAACCTGCCGGGAAGGAGATCCCGATAGGGAAACGGGTATGGGAGTCACCACCGGTACCTACGGTATCCGGCAGCAGCATACGGTTCAGCCAGGAGTGGATAACGCCGTCGCCCGGACGCAGGGAGACACCGCCACGGTTCATGATGAAGTCTGGCAGCGTATGGTGCGTATTGACATCCACCGGCTTCGGATAGGCAGCGGTGTGACAGAAGGACTGCATCACCAGGTCAGCTGAGAAGCCCAGGCACGCCAGGTCTTTCAGTTCGTCACGGGTCATTGGGCCGGTGGTATCCTGAGATCCCACGGAGGTCATCTTCGGTTCGCAGTACGCGCCCGGACGGATACCTTTCACGCCGCAGGCGCGGCCAACCATTTTCTGTGCCAGGGAGAAGCCACGGCTGCTTTCCGCCACGTCTTTCGCCTGACGGAAGACGTCTGAGTGCGGCAGACCCAGCGCTTCGCGCGCTTTGGTGGTCAGGCCACGACCGATGATCAGCGGAATACGACCACCAGCACGTACTTCGTCGATCAGGACTTCGGTTTTCAGCTCAAAGCTGGCCAGCAGTTCGCCTGTTTCGTGGTTGCGTACTTCGCCTTTGAACGGGTAAACGTCAATCACGTCGCCCATGTTCATGTTCGACACGTCCACTTCAATCGGCAGTGCGCCCGCATCTTCCATGGTGTTGAAGAAGATAGGTGCAATTTTGCCGCCGAGGCACAGGCCGCCGCCGCGCTTGTTCGGCACATGAGGAATGTCGTCACCCATGAACCACAGCACGGAGTTGGTCGCGGATTTACGCGAAGAACCGGTACCGACAACATCACCCACATAAGCCAGCGGGTAACCTTTTTTCTGCAATTCTTCGATCTGTTTGATCGGGCCAACTACGCCCGGCTGATCCGGTTCGATACCTTCACGGGCGTTTTTCAGCATCGCCAGCGCGTGCAGCGGGATATCTGGGCGGGACCATGCGTCCGGTGCCGGAGAAAGGTCATCGGTGTTGGTTTCACCGGTCACTTTAAAGACGGTAACGGTGATTTTTTCAGCCAGAGCCGGACGGTTCAGGAACCATTCGGCATCAGCCCAGGATTGCATTACCTGCTTCGCATATTCGTTGCCCGCTTTGGCTTTTTCTTCCACATCGTAGAAGTTATCGAACATCAGCAGCGTTGAAGAGAGCGCTTTGGCGGCAATCGGTGCCAGTTTGGCGTCATCCAGCGCGTCGATCAGCGGATGAATGTTGTAACCACCCTGCATGGTGCCCAGCAGTTCAATGGCTTTTTCTGGGGTAACCAGCGGGGAGGTGGTGTCGCCTTTCGCGACGGCAGCGAGAAAACCAGCTTTAACATAAGCGGCTTCATCTACGCCAGGAGGAACACGGTTGATCAACAGGTCTAACAGGAATTCTTCTTCGCCCACAGGCGGGGTCTTCAGCAGCTCGACAAGTGCGGCCATTTGGGTTGCGTCTAAAGGTTTTGGCACAATCCCCTGGGCAGCACGCTCAGCTACGTGCTTACGGTATTCTTCTAGCACGACGATATCTCCTCGCTCTCATTGTCATAATGCGGCGCTTTTGTAGATGGGCGATTCTCTTCACGCTCCTGTGAGACAGTAGTTAGTAGGGTAAATGCCCGGTACCGCATAAGGCACAATAACAGGATTTTCATTAAGTGTTAATCCGTTTACAAAAAAGCAACATAAAAAATTGGCTGAATCGTTAAGAATGGTGTAGCGGCAAGGAGGAACGCAATTCAGGCTACCTAAAACCACCCTGAAACGGTTGATTTTCAAGCGCGAGATGCTGAATTTTCCAGCGACTTTTCAGCCATCAGATATAATTGTGTAATAAATCCTCACACTCTTTTTCCGGACCTACCGGGTGAATCCCCAATAAAAGTCAAAACTGTCTAACACGGGTGAATAATACTCGCGGCAACAGGAACGCCTCACGGCACAGCGCTTGTCTCGTTGGAGTCATTTTATGAAGTTGCCCCTTAAGCCACATCTGCTTGTCCTTTTGTGCAGTGTCGGGCTGTTTGCCGCCTCAGGCGTGATGTTCGTTAAAAGTCGTGCTATGGAGCCTGCAGCTCCGGCCCCCGTTGCACAGCAACCGTCAGCACCGGCTCCAGCGCCCGTAGCGGCCCCTGCCCCGGCCGACCAAACAGCGCCCGTCGTGGCACCAACCTACTCGGCAGCACAAATCGATCAGTGGGTTGCACCTATCGCACTCTATCCAGACTCGCTGCTGTCGCAAATTTTGATGGCCTCAACCTATCCGGCTAACGTCATCCAGGCCGCACAGTGGTCAAAAGACAATCCCAAAATGCAGGGCGATGCCGCCATTCAGGCCGTTGCCAGCCAGCCCTGGGATCCCAGCGTGAAATCGCTGGTCGCCTTTCCTCAGTTGATGTCGCTGATGGGTGAAAATCCGCCGTGGGTACAAAGTCTGGGCGATGCTTTCCTTGCGCAGCCAAAAGATGTTATGGATTCCGTTCAACGCCTGCGTGCACTGGCGCAACAGACCGGTGCGTTGCAATCGACACCGCAGCAGACAGTCACCACCGTGACCAAAGCGGCGCCGGCTAAAACCGTCACCAGCGAGTCGACGACCAGTTCAGCGACCACAACAGCCACGACCGCCTCAACAAGCCCAACGGTAATCAAAATTGAATCCGCCGATCCGCAGGTGGTGTACGTTCCTACCTATAACCCGAATACGGTTTACGGTACCTGGCCGAACACCGCCTATCCGCCAACCTATCTGCCGCCAACGCCCGGTGAGCAGTTTGGTAACAGCTTCGTTAATGGTTTAGGCTTCAGCCTCGGTGTTGCCACAACCTATGCCATCTTCAGCAACATCGACTGGGATGACGACGACGATCACCATCATAATGATGACTGGGATAACCATGGCGGCTATAACCGTAATGGTGATAACAACATCAATATTAACGTTGATAACTTTAATAAAATCAGTGGGCAACGACTGACAGACGCCAACCGTACCTGGCAGCACAACCCGGCCTATCGTGAGGGTGTGCCATACCCAAATAACCAGCTCAATAACCGCTTCCACTCCACTAACACGGCTACAGGTTTAAGTTCAACCCAGCAAAGACCGGTCAACCGTGATAGCCAACGCCAGGCTGCGATGAGCCAAATGGAAAAATCAACGGGAAAAACATTCCCGCAGACGGCGCGTACGGGCACGAAAGACGCCCAGCGTCAGGCATCCAGCCAACAGCTGAAGCAAATTTCCCAACGTAATAACTACCGTGGTTACGATACCAAACCGCAAACCGCGAAACGGACAAGCACACAGCAACGTGAGAATCGTCAGGCAGTCGCCCAGCGACAGGAGAAACGGGTCACGCAACCGGCGCAGCAGCGCAATCTTCAACAACGGACCAGCCAGCCACGCGCCAATGCGCTGAGCGGGAACGACAGTCGCTCCGCCAACTGGCAGGCGCAGCAACAGCGGGGGGCACAGAGCCGGCAGGTCGCCCGTAATCAGCCATCGCGCCAGCCTTCTGGCGGGCGTGCTGAACACCGTGAATTCCGTCATCGTTAAGGGAACCGACATGAAAAATAAACTACTCAGTGGAATTGTGTTGTTCATGGTTTCGGCTGCC
The DNA here is from genome assembly GCF_030333935.1 of Citrobacter sp. Cf125. Lineage (NCBI taxonomy): Bacteria > Pseudomonadati > Pseudomonadota > Gammaproteobacteria > Enterobacterales > Enterobacteriaceae > Citrobacter > Citrobacter sp. Cf125. The sequence goes on from NZ_JAOWEY010000024.1 coordinate 113,987, forward strand.
GCGATGGCACAACAATCCTTCAGCACACCAGACCAGGCGACCGATGCGCTGGCAAACGCGATTAGTGAGCAAAATGAAAGTGCAATGAGCAACCTGCTCGGGGAAAACTGGCGTGATTTTCTACCGCCAGAAGGCGTCGATCCTGATGCGGTTGATCGTTTCCTGCGCGACTGGAAGGTTCGCCATAATACCGTTGTCGACGGCAATACCGCGCATCTGGTGGTCGGGGATAGCGACTGGCAACTGCCAATCCCGGTCGTCAAAAACGCTTCAGGCTGGCAATTTGATATCAAGGAAGCGGCCGAAGAGATCCTGACCCGTGAGATTGGACGTAACGAACTCGCGGCTATCGAGGCGTTACACGCTTATGTAGACGCCCAGCAGAGCTATTTTGCGATGAACCAGAAATACGCGCAAAAGATTGTCAGTTCTGAAGGGAAAAAGGATGGTCTGTACTGGCCTGTTTCGCCCGGCGAAGCGCCAAGCCCGCTCGGTCCGGCCTTTAGTCCACAGGAACCTGGCACGGGCTATCACGGCTATCATTTTCGTATCCTTCCCGACAAAACCAGCGGTTTTGCCATGGTGGCCTGGCCTGTTAGCTATGATCACACCGGCGTGATGAGTTTTATGATTAACGGTGATGATAAAGTCTATCAGGCCGATCTCGGCGTTGATTCTCAGCAAAAAGCACAGGTGTTAACCACATTCCATCCGGATAAAACCTGGCAGCCCGTAGCGCCCTGATACCAATTCGAAAGATAAGTTGGCCGGGTAAGGCGTAGTCGCCCCCCGGCAACCCACAGCAAATTACAGGATGTTAGCGACAGATTTCGCCAACTGAGCTTCCAGAACCGGCTTCGCTTCTTCGAACTTCAGATTCACTTTGTTAGCATTAGACACGACGCGAGTCTGATATTTTGCACGATCGCCTTGCGCGCTGCTGGTTTGCAACTTGATACCGGATGTCCCTTGACGCAACGCCGCAACGTTATCCGTTGTCACTTTCGCTTTGCTGCGTTCAGAGATCTGCAGGTCAGTGACCATGGTGTAGTTTACATCTTCCACCATCGCATCCGCAGCCATGCCGATCAGCCCCGCCGCGATACCAACACCCAGCGCCGCACCAGAGGAGTTGCTATTGTAGGCGGTAATCCCCGCACCCAACGCTGCGCCCATCGCGGCACCTTCATAACCCGTTTTCAGGAAGCCCTGAGCTTCACGCAGATCCATTTTGTCCGCTTTCAATACGTTCGCCTGTACCCAGTAATAAGCGCTGTCTGGTGAGCTGGTCACCTTATAACCTTTCGCGGACAGGTCATTTGCCAGCAGAGTTTGCAGGTTACTCATGTCTTTGTCAGAGGTATTTTTTACCTGAATGTAGACGGTCTTCTCGCTGGAAGGCTCCAGCCAGATGGTTTCACTCATCTGCGTTTTCACTTCAAGGTTACGTTTTTTAACGGCGGTGGTCATCGCGCCACAACCGGTCAGTGTCATTGTCGCGACAATCATGCCAACAACCGCGATTTTTTTTAAAGACATGTATTTTCCTTTTTTCGTGTAATAGAGAGTCCAGAGCCTCTTAACCGCGCGGCCAGTAGCCACACAATGGCGAAAAAAGTATCGGCAGTTGCGCAATTTTTTTTAGTGGAGATATCAATAAGATGACTACCAGAACTGGTAGCTTTCGGGAAAAAAAACGCCTCCGAAGAGGCGTTTTCACAAAAGCGGGAAGATTACTTTTTCTTCGCTTTCGGGTTCGGCAGGTCGGTGATGCTACCTTCGAACACTTCAGCTGCCAGACCAACGGACTCGTGCAGAGTCGGGTGAGCGTGGATGGTCAGCGCGATGTCTTCAGCGTCACAGCCCATTTCGATCGCCAGACCGATTTCACCCAGCAGCTCGCCGCCGTTGGTACCGACAATCGCACCACCGATCACACGGTGAGATTCTTTGTCGAAAATCAGTTTGGTCATACCGTCTGCGCAGTCAGAAGCGATAGCTCGGCCAGAAGCAGCCCACGGGAAGGTGGCGGTTTCGTAGCTGATGCCTTTTTCTTTCGCTTCTTTCTCAGTCAGGCCAACCCATGCAACTTCTGGTTCAGTGTACGCGATGGATGGAATAACTTTCGGATCGAAGTAGTGTTTCTTACCGGCGATAACTTCAGCGGCAACGTGACCTTCGTGAACACCTTTGTGCGCCAGCATCGGCTGACCGACGATATCGCCGATAGCAAAGATGTGCGGCACGTTGGTGCGCAACTGTTTGTCAACGCGGATGAAGCCACGGTCATCAACTTCAACGCCAGCTTTGCCCGCGTCGAGGTTTTTACCGTTCGGTACACGACCGATAGCTACCAGCACAGCATCGTAACGCTGAGCTTCGGCAGGGGCTTTTTTGCCTTCCATGGAAACGTAGATACCGTCTTCTTTCGCTTCAACGGCGGTCACTTTGGTTTCCAGCATCAGGTTGAATTTCTTGCTGATGCGCTTGGTGAAGACTTTAACCACGTCTTTGTCGGCAGCTGGGATAACCTGGTCGAACATTTCAACCACGTCGATCTCTGAACCCAGTGCATGGTACACGGTACCCATTTCCAGACCGATAATACCGCCGCCCATAACCAGCAGGCGCTTAGGAACAGTTTTCAGTTCCAGCGCGTCAGTGGAGTCCCACACGCGCGGATCTTCGTGCGGAATGAACGGCAGTTCGATCGGACGGGAACCCGCCGCGATGATCGCGTTGTCGAAGTTGATTACGGTTTTGCCGTTTTCGCCTTCAACTTCCAGGGTGTTCGCCCCGGTAAATTTACCCAGACCGTTAACCACTTTCACTTTACGGCCTTTGGCCATACCAGCCAGACCGCCAGTCAGTTGAGTGATAACTTTTTCTTTCCAGGTACGAATCTTGTCGATATCGGTTTTCGGCTCGCCAAAAACGATACCGTGTTCAGCCAGCGCTTTGGCTTCTTCGATAACTTTTGCTACGTGCAGCAGCGCTTTAGAAGGGATACAGCCGACGTTCAGACAAACACCACCGAGGGTGCTGTAACGTTCTACGATGACGGTCTCCAGACCTAAATCTGCGCAACGGAAGGCAGCAGAGTAACCTGCAGGGCCTGCCCCAAGTACCACGACCTGAGTTTTGATTTCAGTGCTCATCATGACCTCTTAATTTATACCCGTCGTCCACCGGGTCGTTCTATCCGCCCGTATTTTACAAAATTGTTAACAATTTTGAAACAACAAACGGCAACCGATTTGTCTTTCGCACAATAACCTCACTGACTTCATGAGATTACCAGAAAAAAGCCGGCCGTCGGGCCGGCTTTTTCGCTTACATCACCAGGCGGCGAATGTCAGACAGCATGTTGTTGATGATGGTGATAAAGCGCGCACCATCCGCACCGTCAATTACACGGTGGTCGAAGGAGAGCGAAATCGGCATCATCAGACGCGGCATAAACTCTTTACCGTTCCACACTGGCTCCATAGAGGACTTGGAGACACCGAGGATAGCCACTTCCGGCGCGTTCACAATCGGCGCGAAGTGGGTAGTACCCAGGCCACCGATGCTGGAGATGGTGAAGCAACCGCCCTGCATTTCGCCAGCAGTCAGCTTGCCATCACGCGCTTTCTTGGAGATCACGGTCAGTTCACGAGACAGCTCGGTAATGCTCTTCTTGTTCACGTCTTTGAAGACCGGAACAACCAGACCATTCGGAGTATCAACCGCTACACCGATGTTGATGTATTTCTTCAGGGTCAGGCGCTGACCGTCTTCAGACAGGGAGCTGTTGAAGCGCGGCATCTGTTCCAGAGCTGCGGCAACGGCTTTCATGATGAAGACTACTGGGGTGAATTTCACGTCCAGTTTACGTTTTTCAGCTTCGGCGTTCTGCTGTTTACGGAACGCTTCCAGATCGGTGATATCGGTCTTATCGAAGTGAGTAACGTGCGGGATCATCACCCAGTTACGGCTCAGGTTAGCACCAGAGATTTTCTGGATACGGCCCAGTTCCACTTCTTCGATTTCACCAAACTTGCTGAAGTCCACTTTCGGCCAAGGCAGCATGCCCGGGATACCGCCGCCTGCTGCTGCAGCCGGAGCCGCTTCAGCACGCTTGATAGCGTCTTTCACGTAAGCCTGAACGTCTTCACGCAGGATACGACCTTTACGGCCAGAACCTTTCACTTTCGCCAGGTTCACACCGAATTCGCGCGCCAAGCGACGAATCAGCGGTGTTGCATGAACGTAAGCGTCGTTTTCAGCAAACTCAGATTTGCCTTCCGCTTTCGCGGCCGGAGCTGCGGCTTGCGCAGGCGCTGGTGCTGCGGCCGGAGCCGGAGCAGCTGCTTGTGCTGGAGCGGCTGCAGGTGCTGCGCCTTCGACTTCGAAGACCATAATCAGAGAACCGGTTTTAACTTTGTCGCCGGTGCTGATTTTGATTTCTTTCACGGTGCCCGCGAACGGTGCCGGAACTTCCATTGACGCTTTATCGCCTTCAACGGTGATCAGTGATTGCTCAGCGGCAATTTTATCGCCCACTTTAACCATCACTTCAGTGACTTCGACTTCGTCACCGCCGATATCCGGTACGTTAACTTCTTTCGAGCCGGAAGCAGCCGGAGCCGCCGCTGCTGCTGGAGCAGCCGCCTGAGCCGGTGCAGCAGCAGGCGCTGCGCCCGCTACTTCGAAGACCATAATCAGGGAACCGGTAGACACTTTGTCGCCAGTGTTGATTTTGATCTCTTTAACGGTACCTGCGAACGGTGCCGGAACTTCCATTGACGCTTTGTCACCTTCAACGGTGATCAGAGACTGTTCAGCCGCAACGGTGTCGCCCACTTTAACCATGATCTCGGTAACTTCAACTTCGTCGCCGCCGATGTCCGGTACGTGTACGTCTTTCGCCGCCGCAGCAGCAGGTGCTGCTGCCGGAGCCGCTTCTTTCTTCTCTTCTGCCGGAGCAGGTGCAGCTGCTGCTGCACCGTCGGCGGAATCGAAAATCATGATCAGTTTGCCGGTCTCAGTTTTATCGCCAACAGAGACTTTAATCTCTTTAACGATACCAGCCTGAGGAGACGGAACTTCCATAGAGGCTTTGTCGCCTTCTACGGTGATCAGCGACTGTTCAGCTTCAACTTTGTCGCCCACTTTGACCAGGATCTCGGTGATTTCAACTTCATCAGCCCCGATGTCCGGTACATTGATTTCGATAGCCATTATTCTTTTACCTCTTACGCCAGACGCGGGTTAACTTTATCGGCATCGATGTTGAATTTGGTGATTGCGTCTGCAACCACTTTCTTATCGATTTCGCCACGTTTAGCCAGTTCGCCCAGGGCCGCTACAACCACGTAGGAAGCATCAACTTCGAAGTGGTGACGCAGGTTTTCACGGCTGTCAGAGCGACCGAAACCGTCAGTACCCAGTACGCGATAATCATCAGCCGGTACATAAGTACGAACCTGTTCGGCAAACAGTTTCATATAGTCAGTAGATGCTACTGCCGGAGCGTCGTTCATCACCTGAGCGATGTACGGAACGCGCGGAGTTTCCATCGGGTGCAGCATGTTCCAGCGCTCACAATCCTGGCCATCACGCGCCAGTTCAGTGAAGGAGGTTACGCTGTAAACGTCAGAACCTACACCGTAGTCGTTCGCCAGGATCTGTGCTGCTTCACGGACGTGACGCAGGATAGAACCGGAGCCCAGCAGCTGAACTTTACCTTTCTTACCTTCGAGGGTTTCGAGTTTGTAGATACCTTTACGGATACCTTCCTCGGCACCTGCTGGCATTGCCGGCATGTGGTAGTTTTCGTTCAGCGTGGTGATGTAGTAGTAAACGTTCTCTTGTTTCTCACCGTACATACGCTCCAGACCATCGTGCATGATGACCGCAACTTCGTACGCGTAAGACGGATCGTAAGAGATACAGTTCGGGATAGTCAGAGACTGAATATGGCTGTGACCATCTTCGTGCTGCAGACCTTCACCGTTCAGCGTCGTACGACCGGAAGTACCACCAATCAGGAAGCCACGAGCCTGTTGGTCGCCGGCCTGCCAGCACAGGTCACCGATACGCTGGAACCCGAACATGGAGTAGTAGATGTAGAACGGAATCATCGGCAGATCGTTGGTGCTGTAAGAGGTCGCAGCCGCCAGCCAGGATGCGCCAGCACCCAGTTCGTTGATACCTTCCTGCAGGATCTGACCTTTCTCGTCTTCTTTATAGTAAGCAACCTGCTCACGGTCCTGCGGGGTGTACTGCTGACCGTTCGGGCTGTAGATACCGATCTGACGGAACAGACCTTCCATACCGAAAGTACGTGCTTCATCAGCGATGATCGGAACCAGACGATCTTTGATCGACTTGTTCTTCAGCATCACGTTCAGGGCACGAACGAAAGCGATAGTGGTGGAGATTTCTTTGTTCTGCTCTTCCAGCAGCGCACCGAAGTCTTCCAGAGCCGGCAGTTCCAGCTTCTCGGTGAAGTTCGGCTGACGAGCTGGCAGGTAGCCATGCAGTTTCTGACGCTGAGCGTGCAGATAAGTGTGCTCTTCAGAACCTTCCGGGAAGGTGATGTAAGACAGGTTTTCAACCTGCTCATCGGTCACAGGAACGTTGAAACGGTCGCGGATATAACGCACGCCGTCCATGTTCATTTTCTTAACCTGGTGAGCGATGTTTTTACCTTCAGCGGTGTCACCCATGCCGTAACCTTTAATGGTATGGGCCAGGATTACAGTTGCTCTGCCTTTGGTTTCCTGCGCTTTTTTCAGTGCAGCGTAAACTTTCTTCGGATCGTGACCACCGCGGTTCAGAGACCAAATCTGCTCATCAGTCCAGTCAGCAACCAGTGCTGCGGTTTCCGGGTATTTACCGAAGAAGTGCTCACGTACATATGCGCCATCTTTGGATTTGAAGGTCTGGTAGTCGCCGTCAACGGTTTCGTTCATCAGCTGGATCAGTTTACCGCTGGTGTCTTTACGCAGCAGCTCATCCCAACGACCGCCCCACATGACTTTGATAACGTTCCAGCCAGCGCCCGCGAAGATGCCTTCCAGTTCGTTAACAATCTTGCCGTTACCGGTTACCGGGCCGTCAAGACGCTGCAGGTTACAGTTGATAACAAAGACCAGGTTGTCCAGTTTTTCACGGGTCGCGATGGTGATCGCACCTTTTGATTCTGGCTCATCCATCTCGCCGTCGCCCAGGAAGGCGTAAACGGTTTGTTTAGAGGTATCTTTCAGACCACGGTGTTCCAGATATTTCAGGAATTTAGCCTGGTAGATAGCACCGATTGGGCCCAGACCCATAGATACGGTCGGGAACTGCCAGAATTCTGGCATCAGTTTCGGGTGCGGGTAGGAAGACAGGCCTTTGCCATGTACTTCCTGACGGAAGTTGTTCATCTGCTCTTCAGTCAGACGACCTTCCAGGAATGCGCGTGCGTAGATGCCCGGAGAGATGTGACCCTGGAAGTACACCAGATCGCCGCCATCTTGCTCGTTGCGTGCACGGAAGAAGTGGTTGAAGCAAACATCATATACCGTTGCGGAGGACTGGAAGGATGCCATGTGGCCACCCAGCTCGAGGTCCTTTTTAGACGCGCGCAGTACGGTCATGATGGCGTTCCAACGGATAGCAGAACGAATACGACGTTCCAGCTCCAGATTGCCCGGGTATTCCGGTTCATCTTCAACGGCAATAGTGTTTACATAATTGCTGGCCCCTGCACCTGCCGCTACTTTCACGCCGCCTTTGCGGGCTTCTGAAAGCAGTTGGTCGATCAGATACTGAGCACGCTCAACACCTTCTTCACGGATGACCGATTCGATCGCCTGTAGCCAGTCGCGAGTTTCGATCGGATCCACGTCATTTGGGAAACGTTCTGACATGGGGGTATTCCTTATCTATCTAATACGTTGAGTTATCTGGAACCTGTCCCATTACGTTCTCGCCAGAGAGCGTAATAAGACAGGTTCTGCGTTTAGTTGCCGCGCACTTTATATGGCGCTTGATTTACAACATCTTCTGGTTAACGTTCTGCCAGAAAAATCACTAATTCTTTCGTTGCTCCAGACGGCGTAAGGCGCGTTCACGACGGCTTTCCTCACGGCTTCTGTCCAGCAGAATCTCTTCGATAAACGCCAGGTGACGGTGGGACGCTTCACGCGCCTCTTCCGGCTTCCCGGCAATAATTGCTTCAAAAATACGGGTACGGTGACTGCTAACCAGTGGCAGCATTTCACGACGCGCATACAGCAATTCGAAGTTTTGCCGAACGTTCTGGGCCAGCATCGGCTCCATACACCTTAGCAAATGGAGCAGCACCACATTATGTGCCGCTTCGGTGACAGCAATTTGATACTGGAGTACTGCATCAGATTCACCGTCAAGATCGCCGGACTGTTGAGCAAGCTCGATCGCATGGTGGAGTTCACGGATACGCGTTTTGTCTTCATCCGTGCTGCGCAGTGCAGCGTAATAAGCTGCAATACCTTCCAGCGCATGGCGCGTCTCAAGCAGGTCAAACTGGGATTCAGGATGGTCGGAGAGCAGCTCTACCAGTGGGTCGCTAAAGCTCTGCCACAGGCTGCTCTGAACAAAAGTGCCACCGCCCTGACGACGAAGCAGTAACCCCTTCGCTTCAAGGCGTTGGATCGCCTCGCGTAAGGAGGGGCGGGAGACGTCGAACTGTTTTGCCAGCTCGCGTTCCGGTGGGAGTTTTTCTCCGGGGCGAAGCGTCCCCTCAAGAATTAAAAACTCCAGCTGCTGCTCAATCACATCGGAGAGTTTTGGTTGGCGGATTTTGCTGTAGGCCATGATTTCCTGTCTTAAGCCATTTGCCCGGAGTCAATTGGTCTTACCAATTTCATGTTCTTGACGCTAAAGTAACAAAGTATTCACCTTCTGTCCATACAGGTTTTGATTGAAATCAGTAAAGGAGGCATATTTTAACAACATTACAGAAATAACGTTTCAAACATGTAACTATGCACAAATGTTAAATTTACCCACCTCGAGGTAGTTTTAACGGAATTGAAACGAAAAATTATCTCATCTGAACCGATTCACCTGCTTATTTATCGATACTTAAACCACTATTAATGAATAGAAATTCAAAATGGAAATTTTGTGGTAGATAAACTCGCATTTACAAATGGTTTCTTTTTATTCAACTCGTCATCTTCCCCGCATAAAGCAGGTGCATTCGCGCTCGCATATCATTATTCTGATCAAGACAAAAGTATTAAGGCAACATTTTATCAAAAGCATCTGTAAACAAATTAATACAACAAACGGAATTGCAAACTTACACACGCATTGCTGCGTAGTTCAAAAAATAAGTACTCGAAATATGAAGAGTAAAACCACACACGAGGTTTCATGATGGAAAGTCAACAGCATGGCGATCAGCTCAAGCGCGGTCTTAAGAACCGCCATATACAGCTAATCGCGCTGGGTGGCGCGATTGGTACCGGGTTATTCCTCGGTAGCGCATCCGTTATCCAGTCTGCAGGACCGGGTATTATTCTGGGTTACGCTATTGCCGGCTTTATCGCCTTTTTGATTATGCGTCAGTTAGGTGAAATGGTGGTTGAAGAGCCGGTAGCAGGCTCCTTTAGCCACTTTGCTTATAAATACTGGGGCAGTTTCGCGGGTTTCGCCTCTGGCTGGAACTACTGGGTACTGTACGTGCTGGTTGCCATGGCTGAGCTGACTGCAGTCGGTAAATATATCCAGTTCTGGTACCCGGAGATCCCAACCTGGGCCTCTGCTGCAGCCTTCTTCGTGATTATCAACGCCATTAACCTGACCAACGTGAAAGTGTTTGGTGAGATGGAGTTCTGGTTCGCCATTATTAAAGTCATTGCTGTCGTCGCGATGATCATCTTCGGCGGCTGGCTGCTGTTCAGCGGCAACGGCGGGCCGCAGGCCAGCGTCAGCAACTTGTGGAACCAGGGGGGCTTCCTGCCGCATGGCTTCACCGGTCTGGTGATGATGATGGCGATTATCATGTTCTCTTTCGGTGGACTGGAGCTGGTTGGGATCACCGCAGCAGAAGCGGATAACCCGGAGCAAAGCATTCCCAAAGCAACCAACCAGGTTATCTACCGTATCCTGATTTTCTATGTGGGTTCGCTGGCGGTTCTGCTTTCCCTGATGCCGTGGACGCGCGTTACGGCTGATACCAGCCCGTTTGTCCTTATTTTCCACGAGCTGGGCGACACGTTTGTTGCTAATGCCCTGAACATCGTGGTGCTGACTGCTGCCCTTTCTGTCTATAACAGCTGTGTGTACTGCAACAGCCGTATGCTGTTCGGTCTGGCACAGCAGGGCAATGCGCCGAAAGCGCTGATGAACGTCGACAAGCGCGGCGTGCCGGTGAACACCATTCTGGTTTCCGCACTGGTGACGGCTCTGTGCGTGCTGATCAACTACCTGGCGCCAGAATCTGCCTTTGGCCTGTTGATGGCGCTGGTAGTTTCCGCACTGGTGATCAACTGGGCAATGATTAGCCTTGCGCACATGAAGTTCCGCAAAGCCAAACAGCAGCAGGGTGTTACCACCCGCTTCCCGGCGCTGCTCTATCCGCTGGGTAACTGGGTGTGCCTGATTTTCATGGCTGCAGTACTGGTGATTATGCTGATGACGCCGGGCATGGCGATCTCGGTGTACTTAATCCCGGTATGGATTGCTATTCTTGGCATTGGTTACCTGTTCAAACAGAAAACGGCCGGCACGGTTAAAGCACATTAATTTTTCCTCCCCCACCTGCGCCAGGTGGGGGTTGTTACCTGCCTCACACTTTCCCACTCACGACTGTTTAGTCCATATCAGCGGCGTTATCCTGCAACGCAAAAACACCGGTACCAGACAATAATTCTCTCCATATCTCATTCATGGAGTGCAGTTGATGGAAACCAGTAAGCTCACGGTGAAAGAAAAGATTGGCTATGGAATGGGCGACGCCGGATGCAACATCATCTTTGGCGCCATCATGTTGTTTGTTAACTATTTTTACACAGACATTTTTGGACTCGCGCCTGCACTGGTCGGCGTATTACTGCTCTCAGTACGCGTTATCGATGCCGTTACCGACCCTATAATGGGCGCAATGGCCGACCGCACCCGCAGCAAATATGGTAGATTTCGTCCATGGCTTTTGTGGATGGCTTTCCCGTACGCATTATTCAGCGTACTGATGTTTACCACCCCAGAATGGACATATAACAGCAAAGTTATCTATGCCTTTGTTACCTATTTCCTGCTCTCAATTACCTATACGGCGATCAATATCCCCTATTGCTCTCTCGGCAGCGTCATCACCAACGATCCGCAAGAACGCGTCGCCTGCCAGTCATATCGCTTTGTATTGGTAGGAATTGCAACTCTGCTGCTCTCCCTTACCCTGCTCCCCATGGCCGACTGGTTCGGCGGGGAAGACAAAGCCAAAGGGTATCAAATGGCGATGGCGGTACTGGCCTTCATCGGCATGTGTATGTTCCTGTTTTGCTTTGCAACCGTCCGTGAACGTGTACGCCCTGCTGTCCAGACCAATGACGATTTAAAAGCCGATCTGAAAGACGTATGGAAGAACGATCAATGGGTAAAAATCCTGCTATTAACCTTGTGCAACGTCTGTCCGGGTTTTATTCGCATGGCTGCCACCATGTACTACGTGACCTGGGTTATGCAGCAGAGTACACAATTTGCGACGTTGTTTATCAGCCTTGGCGTTGTAGGCATGATGATCGGCAGCATGTTGGCGAAGGTGTTAACCGATCGCTGGTGCAAACTGAAAGTGTTCTTCTGGACCAATATCATCCTGGCGATTTTCTCCGCCGCGTTTTACTTCTTCGATCCGAAAGCCACCATGATGATTATGGTGCTCTACTTCCTGCTCAACATCCTGCATCAGATCCCATCCCCGCTGCACTGGTCGCTGATGGCGGATGTCGATGACTACGGCGAGTGGAAAACCGGTAAACGTATCACCGGAATCAGCTTCTCCGGCAACCTGTTCTTCCTGAAACTGGGCCTGGCGATTGCCGGAGCGATGGTTGGCTTCCTGCTCTCCTGGTACGGCTACGACGCTGGGGCGAAAACGCAAAGCGATTCCGCCATTAACGGTATTATGCTGCTGTTTACCATCATACCGGGCGCAGGCTACCTGATTACTGCAGGCGTGGTTCGTCTGCTGAAAGTTGACCGCGAGTTTATGCAGCAAATCCAGACAGATTTAGAAAAGCGCCGCGCCAACTACCGTGAACTGAATGAATACCACGATATAAAAACGACTGAAACCGTAAGGAAAGCCTAATGAATCAGTGGCCAAATCCCTTTATTGAACAGCGTGCCGATCCGTTTATCTTACGTGACGGTAGCCACTACTATTTCATTGCTTCAGTACCTGAATATGACCGGCTGGAGATACGCCGGGCCGACTCGCTGGAAGGGTTGCGCACTGCCGCCCCGGTTATCATCTGGCGCAAGCCAGAAAGCGGCCCCATGAGCCAACTCATCTGGGCGCCCGAAATCCATCATCTGGCAGGCAAGTGGTACATCTATTTTGCCGCCACCCACACACAGTCGCTCGACAAGCTGGGGATGTTCCAGCATCGCATGTTTGCGCTCGAATGTGCCGACACCGATCCGCTGACCGGAAAGTGGACGGAGAAAGGTCAGATTAAAACGCAGTTTGATACCTTTGCGCTCGATGCCACCACCTTTAACCATCAGGGAAAACAGTGGTATCTATGGGCGCAGAAATCGCCCGATATCGACGGAAACTCCAATATCTATCTCGCAGAACTGGAAAATCCATGGACGATTAAAGGCGAGCCGGTCATGCTAAGCCATCCTGAATATGACTGGGAATGCCGGGGTTTTTGGGTCAACGAAGGTCCTGCCGTCATGGTTCACGGCGACAAGTTGTTTATCAGCTATTCCGCCAGCGCTACCGATGAGAACTACTGTATGGGATTATTGTGGATTGACTTAGACGCAGATCCGCTCAACCAGCAGAACTGGCACAAATCACCGCGCCCGGTCTTTACCACCAGCTATGAAAACCGCCAGTTTGGGCCAGGACACAACAGCTTTACGCAAACGCCAGAAGGTGAAGATGTGCTGGTGTATCACGCGAGAAATTACACCGAAATCGAGGGCGATCCGCTGTACGACCCAAACCGCCACACTCGTCTGAAGCTCGTGCGTTGGGACGAAAACGGCATGCCAGATTTTGGCATCCCGCCTGCTGATACGAACTAAACCGTTGCACTGCCCGGTGGCGCTAACGCTTACCGGGCCTACACGTTTTTCCATTGTAGGCCGGATAAGCGTTAGCGCCATCCGGCACAACGCTATACTAATGCCCCATAAATGGTCAGCAACGCAATAATCACCACCACCACAAACGAGGTCTTCTTCGCCATAGAAACAGCCGCTTTTGGCGTTTCGACTTTATCGGTATGAGGTTCGCGCGCCAGCGAGAACTGCGCCAGACGCGTCAACACCTGATATTGCGAAGTATGCATATCCGCAAGCGAGGCAAACCAGGCCGGTAGCGCTTTCTCGCCGTGTCCTAACAGCGCATAGACCACGCCCGCCAGGCGCACCGGGATCCAGTCCAGCACATGCAGGATCGCATCGATACCCGACTGCAGACGCTGATGCGGCGTCTGATAGCGCGCCAGCCAGGACTGCCAGGCACGTAAAAAAGCATAACCCACCAGCGTCACCGGTCCCCACGGACCACCGACGATCAGCCAGAATAACGGCGCCAGATAAAAGCGAAAGTTGTTCCATAACAGCGCGTTCTGCAGTTCACGCAAAAACTCACGCTCATCGCAGTCCGGCGGCACGCCATGAATCAGCGTCAATTCGCTGGCCATCGCCTCACGGGCGTGAGCGTCATCGCGAGCCGCCGCGTTCAGATAGGCATGATAATGAAGACGCGTCTTGCCAGCGCCGATGCACAGCAGGCCAATTAAGATCCACGCCACCAGCAAGGGCACGTTAAACAGCAGCCCATGGAGTGCGCGCAGTAGCAGAAACGTCACTCCCATCGCAATAAGAGTCATGCCTACCGTACGCATCATCGAGAAATGCTTAATCCGGCGGAAAAAAGCTTCAACCCGGTGATCAAGCTGCCAGTGCTCACCCAGCTTAAACAGGCGTTCAACAATCAACACCAGTAATGTTGTAAACAGCGTCATGTCATCTCCTTGTGCGACGAGGGGGTGACCAGGGCGCGAAACCTTGCCCAGTCAAATGAGGGCCCGGGATCGGTCTTACGCTCGGGCGCAATATTGCAATGTCCTGTCATATTGTTAGCAATAGCCGGATAACGCGTAATCAGGGCATTGGTCACGGCTGCTAGTTGCTGGTACTGCGCGTCGGTATAGGCCAGCGTATCCGTCCCTTCCAGCTCAATACCAATTGAGAAATCATTACAGCGTTCACGGCCCTGATAGCTCGAGACGCCGGCATGCCAGGCGCGTTTATCAAAGGGGACATACTGCACGATTTCACCATCACGGCGAATTAAACAATGGGCCGAAACGCGCAAATGGGCGATTCCGGCAAAATAAGGATGGGCGTTGGGATCAATCGTGCCAGTGAACAGCGCGTCTATCCACGGGCCGCCAAACTCGCCGGGCGGCAGGCTGATATTATGCACCACCAGCAGAGAAGGGTTTTCGTCATCCGGGCGGCAATCGTAATGCGGAGAGGGAACGCGTCGCGCCTCTGCCAGCCAGCCCTCGTCTAACAACATGCAGAATCTCCTTATTGGTGGTGCTCATATCAGGTTCAGGGTAGCATGTTTCCACCTTATGATTCGTTAGCAATTTGGAGTTTTATCATGCCGCCTCGCCGCTATAACCCTGACTACCGACGTGACGCGCTGTTGGAACGCATAAATCTCGATATCCCTGCCGCTGTCGCTCAGGCACTGCGTGAAGATTTAGGCGGAGAAGTTGATGCCAATAACGATATCACCGCACAGCTTTTACCCGAAGACATGCGCTCCCACGCTACCGTAATTACCCGCGAAGATGGCGTTTTTTGTGGGAAACGTTGGGTGGAAGAGGTCTTTATTCAACTGGCTGGCGATGATGTAAACATCACCTGGCATGTCGAAGATGGCGACAGCATTAAGGCTAATCAGCCACTGTTTGAACTGGACGGCCCTTCCCGCGTGTTACTGACCGGTGAACGTACCGCGCTTAATTTTGTGCAGACGCTTTCAGGTGTAGCAAGCGAGGTGCGTAAATACGTCGACCTGTTAGCTGGGACCAAGACCCAACTGCTGGATACGCGTAAAACCCTGCCAGGACTGCGTACCGCGCTAAAATACGCCGTATTGTGCGGCGGCGGCGCGAATCATCGTTTGGGGCTGTCCGACGCTTTCCTGATTAAAGAAAACCACATTATTGCTTCCGGCTCGGTACGTCAGGCCGTAGAAAAAGCATTCTGGTTGCACCCGGATGTGCCGGTTGAAGTCGAAGTAGAAAGCCTGGATGAGCTGGACGACGCGCTGAAAGCCGGGGCCGACATCATCATGCTCGATAACTTCGAAACCGACCAAATGCGCGAAGCGGTAAAACGCACCAACGGCCAGGCGCGTCTGGAAGTCTCGGGCAATGTCACCCATGAAACGCTGCGCGAATTTGCCGAAACCGGCGTGGATTTCATCTCTGTTGGCGCGCTGACCAAACATGTTCGCGCTCTCGATCTCTCCATGCGTTTTCGCTAATTGCTGATTGTATTGCCCGATGATGCTTCGCTTATCGGGCCTCCTACACAGGTTTATTCTGTAAGCCGAATACGGCATTTACGCCGCCATCCGGCAGTTTCTGCGAGCCTCTTAGCAAATACATTGTCTGATTCTGTAATTTCGTAAAAGTCCTCGGAATCCGCCTTCCCATTCTGTTTTTTGTCTCTCGCCGTCCTCCCGTCGGTTTGCCAAAGTAGCGCCAGCAAACTCAAGGAGTAAACAATGAACAAGCAACGAGGCTTTACGCTTATCGAACTCATGGTGGTGATTGGCATTATTGCCATTCTTAGCGCCATCGGTATTCCGGCATATCAAAACTATCTGCGCAAGGCCGCGCTGACAGACATGCTGCAAACCTTTGTCCCCTATCGCACAGCGGTTGAGCTCTGTGCACTGGAGCATGGAGGAACAGATACCTGCGATGCCGGAACGAATGGTATTCCCACGCCAACAACTACCCGTTACGTCTCAGCCATGAGCATTGAAAAAGGCGTTGTCAGCCTTAGTGGGCAGGAAAGCCTGAACGGGTTAAGCATCACCATGACGCCGGCTTGGGACAATGCCAACGGCATTACCGGTTGGAACCGTAACTGCATCATCCAGAACGACAGCGCATTGCAGCAGGCCTGTGAAGATGTTTTCCGCTTCGATACCCACTAAGGAACAGAGATGAATACCACCCAGCTTACAGCGCTATGCCAACGTTATCAGGGAATATTACTGGATGCAGACAATGAAGTGGTGCATATCGCCGTCGTAGACGCCCCATCACACGAACTGCTGGATGCACTGCATTTTGCCACCACCCGGCGCATCGACATTGTCTGCTGGACACGTCAGCAAATGGAAGGCCACACGCATACACCGCAGAAAATGCTCCCGGCAGTAGTCACAAAAAGCAGCGCCAGCGCAGCAGACTTGCTGAATCAGACGTTTCATTCCGCTCTGGAGAAACGGGCTTCTGATATTCATTTTGAGCCAGCGGAAAATTACTATCGGATCAGATTACGTGTGGATGGAGTACTCCACGCTTTACCGGAAGTCACGACCGAGATGGGCATTGCCATCACCGCGAGGTTAAAAGTATTGGGCAGTCTGGATATTGCCGAGCATCGGCTTCCACAAGACGGACAATTTACCGTTGAGATTTCAGGAGAACCTATCTCGTTTCGCATCGCCACCCTGCCCTGTCGCTACGGCGAAAAAGTCGTGTTGCGGCTACTTCATCAGGTCGAGCAGTCACTGGAGATCGCCGCACTGGGAATGCAAGACGCGCAGCTGGCCGCATTTTCGCAAGCCTTGCAGCAGCCTCAGGGGCTGATTCTGGTTACCGGGCCTACCGGAAGCGGTAAAACGGTCACACTGTACAGTGCGCTGCAAACCCGAAACACGCCAGATGTTAATCTCTGTAGCGTGGAAGATCCGGTAGAGATCCCGATCACAGGCATCAACCAGACGCAAATTCACCCACGCGCCGGTTTGACTTTTCAGGGAGTCTTACGTGCTCTGTTGCGCCAGGATCCCGACATTATCATGGTGGGTGAAATCCGCGATGGAGAAACAGCAGAAATAGCCCTTAAAGCCGCACAAACCGGTCATCTGGTTCTTTCTACGCTGCATACCAATTCCACCAGTGAAACGCTGGTGCGTCTGCAACAAATGGGGGTTGCACGCTGGATGATCGCCTCCGCGCTGACGCTCGTCATTGCACAGCGATTGGTCAGAAAGTTGTGCCCCCATTGCCGACAACGTCAGAGTACGCCTATCACACTCCCGAAAGCTGTCTGGCCTACACCACTACCGAATTGGCAGGCCCCTGGCTGCAAACATTGTTATCACGGATTTTATGGCCGTACGGCATTGTTTGAAGTACTCCCTGTTACTCCGGCATTACGTCAGAGTATTGCCAGTGGCGCCCCCGTAGACGGAGTGGAACCTGATGCTCAGCTATCAGGGAGAACGCTTTTCGAGAATGGCTGTCAGGCCGTCGAGCAAGGATTAACGACATTTGAAGAGCTGATTCGTGTACTGGGCATGCCTCATGTCCGCTAAACAGCTTTGGCGCTGGCAAGGCATTAACAACAAAGGTAAATCGCTGGAAGGAATGCTATGGGCCGATACCCGACCGTCATTAATGCTGGCTCTTGAGAAACAACAGATTACGCCGCTACGCATTAAGCGTATGCGTGTCAAAACCTCGCACTGGAGCCGTACAAGAAGTGCCGAAACCATACACCAGTTGGCGACATTGCTAAAAGCAGGGTTAACGCTCTCAGCAGGGCTAGCTCTGCTTGCTGAACAGCATCCCAGCAGTCAATGGCAGGCGCTACTGCGTACGCTGGCTTACGATATGGAACAGGGCATTACCCTCTCCACCTCGCTATCACAATGGCAACACGTTTTTCCGCCCCTTTACCAGGCAATGATCCGCACCGGAGAGCTTACGGGTAAGCTGGACGACTGCTGTTTTGAACTCGCCTACCAGCAAAAGAAACAACAGCAACTTGCTGATAAAGTTAAAAAAGCCCTGCGTTATCCGCTTATCATCATCACAATGGCGGTGTTGGTCGTATTTGCGATGTTGCAGTTTGTACTCCCTGAGTTTGCCGCCATCTACCAGACATTCAACACCCCGCTACCGGCCCTCACTCAGTGGATTATTACCATCGCACACTATAGCAGCCAATGGGGATGGCTGGCGGTAGCACTTGGCCTGGTAGCGGTTGCGGCACATCATTTGATAAATCAGAAACCGTACTGGCTCGTTCTGCGCCAGAAATTGCTGCTCAGCCTCCCGGTCATAGGGCCGATGGTGAGAGGGCAAAAGCTCACGCAGATCTTCACCGTTCTGGCGTTAACGCAAAATGCGGGCATTCCCTTTTTGCAGGGTCTTGAGAGCGTTACCGAAACGCTGGCTAACCCTTTCTGGTCGCAACGTTTAGCGCTGGTTCAGCACGACATTAGCGCCGGAAAGCCGGTCTGGTTAGCGCTTAAAAATAGCGGTGAATTCAGCCCATTGTGCATACAGCTGGTCCGAACAGGTGAAGCTTCCGGCTCGCTGGATGCAATGCTGCGCAATCTCGCGCATCACCATGGCGAGAAAACCCTGGCTCAAGCTGAGAATTTGGCTGCATTACTTGAGCCTGCGTTGCTGGTCATTACGGGGCTTATCATCGGTACGCTGGTTGTCGCGATGTATTTACCGATTTTCCATTTGGGAGATGCGATGAGCGGAGTGGGTTAAATTCAAATGCCAGATGGCGACGTAACGCCATCCGGCATTTCACAGAACGACCTGTTTTACAGGCTATTGAATACGCGGTTCTCTTGTTCCTGTACACGAATAAACGTTGTACGTTTGGTCAGCTCTTTCAGACGGGATGCGCCTACATAGGTGCAAGCAGAACGCAAACCGCCGAGAATATCGCGAGCGGTATTATCAACCGGGCCGCGCAGAGGCAGCTTAACGGTTTTACCTTCAGCGGCACGATACTGAGCAACACCACCAACATGGCGGGTCATAGCAGATTCTGAGCTCATACCGTAGAACAGCATGAATTTCTCACCGTTTTCTTCAACAATTTTGCCGCCGCTTTCTTCGTGACCGGCCAACATACCGCCGAGCATAACGAAGTCTGCGCCGCCGCCAAACGCTTTTGCAACGTCACCCGGCATTGTGCAGCCGCCGTCGCTGACAATCATGCCGCCCAGACCGTGGGCTGCATCCGCACATTCAATAACCGCAGAAAGCTGTGGATAGCCAACGCCGGTTTTTACACGCGTGGTGCATACAGAACCTGGGCCAATACCTACTTTGACAATATCAGCACCGGAGAGCACCAGCTCTTCACACATTTCACCGGTGACCACATTGCCCGCACAAATCGTTTTTGTCGGCCATGCTTCACGCGCTTTCGACACAAACTGAACAAAATGCTCTGAGTAGCCATTTGCCACATCAATGCAGATAAAATTCAGCGCTGGGTTGAGCGCCAAAATCTGTTTGGTTTTTTCGAAGTCTGCGTCAGACGTGCCAGTTGAAACCATTACGTGTTTGAGTACATCGGCAGAGCTCTCTGCGATGAAGGCGGCCCAGTCTTCAACAGAATAGTGTTTGTGCACAGCGGTCAGGATGTCGAAGGATGCCAGCGCCGTTGCCATGGCAAACGTCCCGACAGTGTCCATGTTCGCGGCAATAATAGGTACGCCGGACCAGGTCTGACCTGAATGCTTAAAGGTAAATTGACGTTCCAGCTCAACATCGGAACGGCTTTTAAGAGTAGAACGCTTAGGGCGGATAAGAACGTCTTTGAAACCTAACTTCAGATCTTCTTCGATACGCATGTGCGGATTCCTGGGGTTAATGGCGAAAAATCGAAACTCACAACTCCAGTGACGCTATCATACGCACTAATCAATGCCGCGCAAGACTGCGAAATTCTCTTTTTTTACGCTACAATCCCATAAATTTACCTGGCGAATAGTAGGTTAATCCTGCAACAGCCTCGCCTTCGCACGCTTAACTTTTAACTGTTTGATAATCAAACTTAAACTCCAGGATCGGCATCTATGAGGTATACGGTAGCCTTAACCGGCGGCATTGGCAGTGGTAAAAGCACCGTTGCAAATGCGTTCGCTGACCTCGGAATAAACATCATTGATGCAGATATTATTGCGCGCCAGGTGGTTGAACCCGGCACACTTGCTCTTAAGGCGATCGAAGAACATTTTGGTTCCGAGGTTATCGCCGCAGACGGATCGTTGCAGCGGCGCATTTTACGCGAACGCATTTTTACCGCCCCAGAGGAGAAAAGCTGGCTGAATGCCCTGCTCCATCCGCTTATTCAGCAGGAAACGCAGCGCCAGTTTCAGCAAGCGACCTCACCTTACCTGTTATGGGTTGTCCCTTTGCTGGTGGAAAATTCGCTGTATAAAAAAGCCGACCGCGTACTCGTGGTGGATGTCACGCCCGAAACCCAGCTCAGACGCACCATGCAGCGTGATGACGTCACACGTGAGCATGTTGAACAAATTCTTGCTGCCCAGGCAACGCGTGAAGCGCGGCTGGCCGTGGCAGACGATGTTATTGATAATAATGGCGCACCGGAAGCCATCGCCTCGGATGTCGCCCGCCTGCACGCGCTCTATTTGCAATGCGCGTCGCAGTTTGTCTCACAGGAAAAACCGTAATGCACACCCAGGTCCTTTTTGAACACCCTCTCAATGAGAAGATGCGTACATGGCTGCGCATTGAATTTTTAATCCAACAGCTCTCCGTTAATTTACCCATTGCTGACCATGCCGGCGCTCTGCATTTTTTCCGCAATATCGGAGATTTACTGGATGTATTTGAACGCGGCGAAGTCCGTACCGAACTCCTCAAAGAACTGGAGCGACAGCAGCGTAAACTCCAGGCCTGGGTCGAAGTTCCCGGCGTCGATCAAAGCAGAATCGACTCTTTGCGCCAGCAGTTAAAAAGTGCAGGCAGCATTCTGATTTCTGCCCCGCGTATTGGACAAACGCTGCGCGAAGATCGTCTGATTGGTCTCGTACGTCAGCGTTTAAGTATTCCTGGCGGGTGCTGCAGCTTCGATCTGCCGACTCTGCATATCTGGTTACACCTGGCGCAATCGTATCGTGACGCGCAGGTTGAAACCTGGCTTGCCAGCCTGAATCCGCTCAATCAAGCGCTGTCGCTGGTGCTGGATTTAATTCGCAACTCAGCGCCGTTTCGTAAGCAAACCAGCCTGAATGGTTTTTATCAGGACAACGGCGAAGATGCAGATCTGCTGCGCTTGCAGCTGCCGCTTGATTCGCAGCTTTATCCGCAAATTTCTGGTCATAAGAGCCGTTTTGCCATCCGCTTTATGCCGCTGGATAGCGAAAATGGTCAGGTGCCTGAGCGCCTCGATTTTGAACTGGCGTGCTGTTAAGGAGTCAACATGTCTGAACAAACCATCGTCAACTGCCCAACCTGCGGCAAGCCTGTAGTATGGGCTGAAGTCAGTCCGTTTCGCCCATTCTGCAGCAAGCGCTGCCAGTTAATCGATCTGGGAGAGTGGGCTGCAGAAGAGAAACGCATCCCAAGCTCAGGCGATCTGTCGGAAAGCGACGACTGGAGTGAGGAGCAGAAGTAATTCTGCTAATACGTAGGGCGGGCAAGCGTAGCACCCCCGCCATAATTTTCCGGATGGCGGTGTTGCCTTATCCGGCCTACGAACACCATTATCCAGTAATCAGCTTTTCAATTACCGGTGCATTCGCCGGCGGGAAATCTTCCGCATTCAGAGCATATTGCGCTATCCACTGCGCCGGTTGCCCCTCTTTTCCCCACGGCTCGCCTTCCCAGCTTTCAACCAGCCAGAACCACAGAGTGATATGCCTGTCCGGAAACTGATACTCCAACTTTTCGAACAATGAACTTTGAGTCGGCGTGATCCCTACTTCTTCCTGTAGCTCGCGAATCAGCGCCTGCTCCGGCGTTTCGCCCGCTTCAATTTTCCCGCCGGGGAACTCCAGCTTATTGGCCATGTGGGCATCAGCCGCACGCTGGGTGATAAAAATTTCATTGTGCTGATTACGAATAATCCCGACGGCGATCTGCAATATTTTCATTTTCATCGTCCATAAAAAAGGCGCAGAAGTCTGCGCCTTTTCAATAAGTTATTTTCTTAGCTCAGACGGCCATGACACTGTTTGTATTTCTTGCCGGAACCGCAAGGACACGGATCGTTACGACCCACTTTACGATCGCCGGTTTGTGCCGCCAGCTCTTCTGCCGCAGCAGAATCATCACCTTTATGGCTCAACTGCTGCATCTGCGCTAAACGCTCAGCTTCTTCGCGACGCTGCTGCTCCATCGCTTCTACTTCTTCAGGCATACGCACCTGAACTTTGCTCAGAGTGCTGATCACTTCGTACTTCAGAGATTCCAGCATTGATGCAAACATAGAGAAGGATTCACGCTTGTATTCCTGCTTCGGATCTTTTTGCGCATAACCACGCAGGTGGATACCCTGACGCAGGTAATCCATCGCAGCCAGGTGCTCTTTCCACAAAGAGTCGAGCGTTTGCAGCATCACGCCTTTTTCGAAGTGACGCATCATCTCCGCGCCCACAACTTCTTCTTTGCGCTGATAAACTTCTACTGCGTTTGCCAGAATACGTTCGCGCAGCGTTTCTTCGTGCAGCTCAGGTTCTTTATCCAGCCACTCTGAAATCGGCATATCCAGATCGAAGTCGTTTTTCAGACGTTCCTGCAGACCCGGAATATCCCACATTTCTTCCAGAGACTGCGGCGGAATATAGGCATCAATCGTCGCTTTGAATACGTCTTCGCGAATGCTGTTAATGGTTTCGCTAACGTCAGTTACGTCCAGCAGTTCGTTACGCTGGGTGTAGATAGCACGACGCTGGTCGTTGGCAACATCATCATATTCCAGCAACTGCTTACGAATATCGAAGTTGCGGCTTTCCACTTTACGCTGCGCGTTAGCAATTGCTTTGGTCACCCATGGGTGTTCAATGGCTTCACCAGGCTTCATACCCAGTTTACGCATCATGCCGGACACGCGGTCAGAGGCAAAAATACGCATCAGCGCATCTTCCATCGACAAATAGAAACGAGAAGAACCCGCATCCCCCTGACGACCAGAACGACCACGCAGCTGGTTATCGATACGACGAGATTCGTGACGCTCAGTACCGATAATATGCAAACCACCAGCAGCTAATACCGCGTCATGGCGAACCTGCCACTCGGCTTTGATCTGCGCGATTTGTTCCGGAGTTGGGTTTTCCAGCTCGGCAACTTCCGCCTGCCAGCTACCACCCAGCACGATATCGGTACCACGACCCGCCATGTTAGTAGCGATTGTCACGGCAGACGGGTAACCCGCCTGTGCGACGATATCCGCTTCGCTGGCATGGAACTTGGCGTTGAGGACGTTATGTTTGATGCCTGCCTTGGTCAGCTCGTTAGAGACCACTTCAGATTTTTCAATGGAGATAGTACCCACCAGCACCGGCTGGCCATTTGCGGTACGCTCTTTAATATCTTCAATGATCGCCTGAATTTTTTCCGCTTCGGTCATGTACACCAGATCCGGTAAATCCTTACGGATCATCGGACGGTTAGTTGGTACAACTACAGTATCCAGCTTGTAGATGGAGCTAAATTCAAAGGCTTCGGTATCTGCTGTACCGGTCATACCGGCCAGTTTTTCGTACAAACGGAAGTAGTTCTGGAAGGTAATAGATGCCAGCGTCTGGTTCTCGTTCTGGATCTCTACGCCTTCTTTAGCTTCAACAGCCTGGTGCAGACCATCAGACCAGCGACGCCCCTGCATGGTACGGCCGGTGTGTTCATCAACGATGATAACTTCGCCGTCTTTCACGATGTAGTCAACATCGCGGGTAAACAGCACGTGCGCACGCAGTGCGGCAGTCACGTGGTGCATCAGCATAATGTTGCCTGGAGAGTACAGAGACTCGCCCTCATCCATAATGCCTTCGTTAACCAACAACTCTTCAATCAGTACCAGACCACGTTCGGTCAGGTTAACCTGGCGCGCTTTCTCATCAACAGAGAAGTGGCCTTCCCCCTGGAACGTGTCGGAATCTTCCTTCTCCTGACGGATCAGGTGTGGGATGATTTTGTTCACTTTTTTATACATTTCCGAGCTGTCTTCAGCCGGGCCGGAAATGATCAGCGGCGTACGCGCTTCATCGATCAGGATGGAGTCAACTTCATCGACCAGCGCATAGTGCAGTTTACGTTGAACACGCTCTTCCGGACTAAACGCCATGTTGTCGCGCAGGTAATCAAAGCCGTATTCGTTGTTGGTACCGTAAGTAATATCGGCGTTGTAGGCTTCACGCTTGGCTGGCGCTGGCAGGCCAGACATGTTGATACCAACGGTCATGCCGAGGAATTCAAACAGCGGGCGGTTATTTTCGGCATCACGCTGAGCCAGGTAGTCGTTCACGGTAACCACGTGTACGCCCTTCCCGCTTAATGCGTTCAGGTAGGCTGGCAGCGTCGCGGTCAGGGTTTTACCTTCACCAGTACGCATTTCCGCGATGCAGCGATCGTTAAGCACCATACCGCCCAGCAGCTGAACGTCGAAGTGGCGCATACCGAACACGCGTTTACTCGCTTCACGCACCACTGCGAACGCTTCCGGGATCAGGCTCTCAACGCTGGCACCTTTTTCCAGACGGGCGCGGAATTCAGCGGTCTTCGCTTTCAGTTCATCATCGGAGAGTTTTTCCATCTCCGGTTCCATTGCGTTGATGACATTGACCACTTTACGCATACGACGCAGCGTACGCTCGTTACGGCTACCGAATACTTTGGTTAATAATTTGATTAGCATAATAAAATCTCAAACGCCCCGCGATGCGGAGTCAAAAATTATAAGTTGGAAGGTTCTTTTTTAGCTGAGGCGTTGAGGACCAGCGCGGATACCCTGCAGCTGGCTGATCCAGACCGGAACGCTAAATGCGGCCTGAGAAGTAAAGTGGGCGTATGTCACGCGACTTACTGTCGCGGGCGGAGTGCCTTCTTGCGTCAGCATCGCGCTGAGCGTATTCAGTAACGCAAGATGGTGCGCCTGGATTGGCAACGGCTCTTCGGCAACAGGCAACGCCTGAGGCGCCATGGCAAAAGAAAGATGGCGGATAACCGTACGAATGGCATGTTGATGCCAGTAATCGACGGTAAAATTTGGGCGGCGATTAGTCGCTTCCAGCAAAGCAAGCTGGCTAAAGTTAACTTTAGCGGATTGATCGTGATTGCTGGCGGTCGCCTTCGCGGGGGTATTGGGTTCAGCAGCATTACCGAGCGCGGGCAGGCCAAAACTCGCCGCGACCATCCCCAACAGGAGATGCGGCCAGAAGTACCGTCTGCCTAACTGTCGCCAACGCGTCAGTATTCCACTCACGTTTTTGCCACCTGATATACCCTGCGTTTGGGGTTACGAATGCAAAACATTTTTTTTGCGCACGAATCTTATCATTAAAGCGTACGCTCCACAGCAGTAATGACAACCGGCCATGGGTAAATATGCTCAAGAAAGCAGCGATCGCACACTATTTTAACCTAGTGGCAGGGAAATATTTGCGTTGGAAAAGGCTGCGCTAATGAGTACATAAAAAAACGACTGGCTCACCTGGCCGGAGAGAGTGCCAGATTTACCAGTCGAATTTATACGACAGTGTATGTCGTTATGCCAGTACGGTCGAAGGTGCTTTGAACGCCAGAGGCAGTTCTGCATCGTCCTGGAAGGTCACATATTCCCAGGCTTCCTGTTTTGCCAGGACCGCCTGCAACAGTTTGTTATTCAATGCATGACCGGATTTATACGCGGTGAATGCACCAATAATGTTGTGACCACACATGAACAAGTCACCAATCGCGTCGAGCATTTTGTGACGAACGAATTCGTCTTCAAAACGCAGACCGTCTTCGTTCAATACGCGATAATCGTCAACAACGATGGCACAATCGAAGCTGCCGCCCAAGGCCAGGCCACGGGACTGCAGATATTCGATATCACGCATGAAGCCGAAAGTACGCGCACGGCTGATCTGACGCATGAACGCATCTGCAGAGAAGTTCATCGCGTAGCGCTGCGTGCTGGCATCAATCGCTGGATGGTTAAAGTCGATGGTAAAATCCAACGAGAAACCATTAAACGGTTTGAATTCAGCCCACTTATCGCCATCTTCGACACGAACGGTCTCTTTGATGCGAACAAATTTCTTAGCGCTGTTCAGTTCTTCAATACCCGCATCAAGCAGCAGGTATACGAATGGAGCAGCACTACCATCCATGATCGGGATTTCCGGGGCGTTAACTTCAATAACAATGTTATCGATACCTAAGCCCGCCAGAGCAGCATTCAGGTGCTCTACGGTTGAAATCCGCACATCATGCTCATTGACCAGACACGTACAGAGCATGGTATCACGCACAGATTTGGCATCGGCCGGGAAATCTACCGGAGGATTCAAGTCGGTGCGACGATAGATGACCCCGGTGTTGGCCGGCGCAGGGCGTAGCGTCAGCGTGACTTTTTTGCCGGTATGTAAACCGACGCCAGTCGCCTGAACGATACGTTTAAGTGTCCTTTGTTTGATCATCGTATAATCTCGCCAAATTAACTATCCAACCGAAGTGTACTATACATTCGGCGGGCCAGTTTAGCACAAAGAGCGCAGATTCCCAAATTCCAGCTAATTCTTAATCAGCTTGCTTACGCAGGAATGCAGGGATATCCAGATAATCCGGCTCTTTAGTGGTTTGCGGTGTATTGTCGTTCACCACTTTCGCTACCGGCTTCTGTTCTTGCGTCAACGGCGCCATGCCGTGTTGCTGGTAACGATCCATTACCGGCTGCTGTACCTGCTTGTTGGTTACCAGAGTGATTTCAGGACGCTTGTCCATACCAATTCCAGTCGCAACAACGGTCACACGCAGTTCGTCGTTCATATCCGGGTCCAGAGAGGTACCGATTACCACGGTCGCGTTATCCGATGCAAAGGCACGGATGGTGTTACCCACGGTTTCGAACTCATCCAGACGCAGGTCGAAGCCCGCAGTAATGTTGACCAGCACGCCGCGTGCGCCGGACAGATCGATGTCTTCCAGCAGCGGAGAAGAGATAGCCATTTCAGCCGCTTCTTCTGCACGGTCTTCACCGCTCGCCACGCCAGAACCCATCATCGCGTAGCCCATTTCGGACATCACGGTGCGTACGTCTGCAAAGTCGACGTTCATCAGGCCCGGACGAGTAATCAGTTCAGCGATACCCTGAACTGCACCTTTCAGTACGTCGTTCGCTGCGCCAAACGCATCCAGCAGGGAGATACCGCGGCCCAGTACTTTCAGCAGTTTGTCATTCGGAATAGTAATTAGAGAGTCCACATGTTTGGACAGCTCGGTGATACCCTGCTCCGCGAATGCCATACGCTTCTTGCCTTCAAAGTTGAAAGGCTTAGTCACGACAGCAACGGTCAGAATACCTAAATCTTTTGCTACTTCAGCAACCACTGGCGCTGCACCGGTACCGGTACCGCCGCCCATGCCTGCTGCGATAAACACCATGTCTGCCCCGTCAAGCGCTGCACGCAGAGCTTCACGATCTTCGTCTGCCGCATTACGGCCGACTTCCGGGTTCGCACCCGCGCCCAGACCTTTGGTGATGCCGCTACCAATCTGAATGGTCTGTCCAACCGCCGTTTTACGCAACGCCTGAGCGTCGGTATTCACTGCGAAGAATTCAACACCTTCGATGCGCTCACGCACCATGTGTT
Source organism: Citrobacter sp. Cf125 (assembly GCF_030333935.1). Classification (NCBI taxonomy): domain Bacteria; kingdom Pseudomonadati; phylum Pseudomonadota; class Gammaproteobacteria; order Enterobacterales; family Enterobacteriaceae; genus Citrobacter; species Citrobacter sp. Cf125. The sequence goes on from NZ_JAOWEY010000024.1 coordinate 142,095, forward strand.
CAACGGCATTACCGCCACCGCCGCCGACGCCGATGACTTTAATCACCGCGTCATTGGTAAGTTCCATAGGTTCAAACATAGTTTCTCTCTCCGTTGTGCCTGTCGCCTGAGACCGTTAATGTGCGATGGTCTCTTTAAAAATTAAAACTCTTTTCGCAGCCAGCTATTGAGTCGTTTGATCCACGAGCCAACTGATGCCGTTACGCGTTTTTCTACTTCAGCCTCACCACTCAAATGGGATTCTTTTCCGTAGTGAAGCAGCCCCACTGCCGTTGAATAATACGGCTCCTGAGCATAATCCGTCAGACCAGTGATATTCAGCGGCGCGCCAATACGTACTTGCGTATGGAACACGCGCTGTGCGCAGGCCGCCAGACCTTCAATTTGCGCAGCACCACCGGTTAACACAATCCCCGCCGCCAGATGATGTTTCACACCCTGCTGGCGAAGCTGTTCTTGTAATTGCAAAATTTCTTCGTTGACCAGGTTGAGCAGCTCGGTATAACGCGGCTCAATGACTTCTGCCAGGGTCTGACGTTGCAGGCTGCGCGGTGGACGACCACCTACGCTTGGCACTTCAACGCTTTCGTCTTTACCCACGATGGACCCCAGCGCACAGCCATGGCGCACTTTAATGGCTTCAGCATCGCTCGGCGGCGTACCAAAGGCATACGCGATATCACTGGTCACTACATTCCCTGCATAAGGGATAACTTTAGTGTGGCGCAACGCCCCGCCAGTATAAACGGCGATGTCCATTGTACCACCACCAATATCCACCACGCAGACACCCAGCTCACGTTCATCTTCCGTCAACACGGAATAACTGGCTGCCAACCCGGCAAAAATCAGTTGGTCAACTTTCAGACCACAACGTTCAACAGCTTTGACAATGTTCTTCGCCATGTCGTTGTGGCAGGTAATAAGGTGGACTTTTGCCTGCATACGTACGCCGGAAAGACCTACCGGATTTTTAATGCCTTCCTGGTAGTCAATGGCGTATTCCTGCGGAATAACGTGCAGAACACGATGTTCGTCGCGAACGCGTACGGATTTTGCCGTATGTACCACGTTTTCCACATCTTCCTGCGTCACTTCCTCTTCGGAAATGGGCACCATACCAATTTCATTTTGACAGCTAATATGTTTACCGGAAAGTGCCAGATACACCGAGGAAATCTGGCAATCTGCCATCAGTTCAGCCTGGTCAATGGCGCGCTGTACGCACTTCACCACTGACTCAAGGTCATTCACCCCGCCTTTATCCATACCTCGCGATGGGCAACTGCCCACGCCAATGATATTGACCATACCGTCGGGCAGAACTTCCCCTACTAAAGCGGCTACCTTCGCGGTGCCAATCTCCAGTCCAACTACCAGTTTTCTGTCCGTCGCCTTGATCATTGTTGTTCTGCCTGTGCCTGATTCTGTTGCTGATTAGATTCCTCAGGAGGCAAGGGAACCCAGCCTACTGCCGCTCCTGAGTCATAACGCAAATCAACGTAGCTAATCCGTTTGCCATCGGTTTGCGCCTGCTGCTGTAAAACCGGGTAGAGTTCCACAAAGCGAGCCAAACGTTTTATCGTATCGCCCCTGCCCAGATTGAGCTTAATATCGTTATTCAGCGTCAACTGCCAGGAACGACGAGCGGTCATCGCCGCTTCCTTCAGGGTGAATCTATCCTTAGCCAGCACCTGCCCCATATCACGGAACCCTTGCAACACTTCACTTGCGCTGCCTTCCGGTCCGTACAACATAGGTAATACCTGCTTATTGGCCCGACCGGTTGGGACGCTGAACGTATTGCCTTCGGCATCCACCATATGCTGGTCATTCCAACGCGCAATGGGCACATATTCAACCAGATGAATCTTCAATTCATCGGGCCATTGCTTTCTGACGCTCGCCTGTTTAATCCAGGGGAGACGTTCAATTTGACTCTGAATGATGTTCACATCCTGAGTCATAAAGGTTCCCGGAGCGCCCAGAGCCAGAATGGACTGACGAATATCGTCATTGCGCGTGTAATGCCGTTCGCCGGTTAACACCAGCTTTGACAATGGCAACCGCTGCGCATCTTCCATCCACCCCAACACTACCCAGCCGCTGACAAACACGGTGCACAGCACTGTCAGCAGGAACAGTATTCCTGCAAGACGCGTTCCATTATTGCGGCGTGAGGAGTTTACTTCTTCTTCATCACCGTTTCGCGTGTTCAGCGCAGCCTGCGACATATCAGTCCGCCAACTCCAGAATTCTTACCACCAACTGCGAGAAGCTCAGGCCAGCCTGACGTGCCGCCATCGGCACCAGGCTGTGGCTGGTCATACCCGGAGAGGTATTCGCTTCCAGCAGATAAAACTGGCCATCGCTGTCCAGCATGACGTCAATGCGACCCCAACCTTTACAGCCCAATGCGGTCCATGCTTTCAGGACTAATTCCTGCAAACGGGCCTCTTGTTCAGCTTCCAGACCTGCAGGGCAGAAATATTGTGTCTCATCAGAGAGATACTTCGCCTCATAATCATAGAAGGTTCCCGCGGGTTGGATACGTATTGACGGTAAAATTTCTTCACCAAGTATCGCAACTGTAAATTCCGGGCCACTGAGCCATTTTTCGATCAGTACTTCTTCATCATGCTGAAAAGCCAATGCTAATGCACCCTGCAAAGCATTTTCTTCTTCAACTTTTGACATCCCTACGCTGGAGCCTTCACGGCTTGGCTTCACAATCAGCGGCAAACCTAACGCAGAAATTTTTGTAACCGATTCATTGCTAAGACCTTTTTCGAACTCAGAGCGGGTCAATGCAACCCAGGGCGCGACGGGTAAACCTGCGCCCTGCCACAGCAGCTTGCTGCGCAGTTTGTCCATCGAAATTGCGGACGCCATGACGCCGCTGCCGGTATATGGCAGGCCAATTTGCTCCAGCATGCCCTGCAACGTGCCATCTTCCCCGCCACGACCGTGCAGCGCAATAAACACCTTCTGAAAACCCATAGATTTCAGAAGAGTGACATCAATCTCTTTAGGGTCAACCGGATGGGCATCGACACCACCTTCACGTAACCCTGCCAGTACGGCCGCGCCGGAATTCAGCGAAACTTCACGCTCTGCGGAGGTTCCTCCTAACAGGACCGCGATTTTATCAGCCATGTTGTTCTTCCTCCGGGTTTTGCGGCTTCAGTTTGATTTCAGCTAAGGAACGCGCGATTTTGCCGATATTTCCAGCGCCCTGCACCAAAATCAGATCGTTGCCGGTTAATACCGGCGCCAGCATGTCTGCCACCTGAGCCGGATCGGATACCAGAATCGGGTCGATCTTACCGCGACCACGGATCGTACGGCACAGCGAGCGGCTGTCAGCCCCCGGAATCGCGGCTTCACCCGCGGCGTATACATCCAGCATCAACAGCGCATCGACCTGAGTCAGCACGTTGGCAAAGTCGTCATATAGATCGCGTGTACGCGTAAAGCGGTGCGGCTGGAACAGCATTACCAGATTTTTGTCCGGCCAGCCCGCGCGTGCAGCTTTAATCGTGGCATCCACTTCCGTTGGGTGATGGCCATAATCATCAACCAGCATCGCCGTCCCGGCTTTACCGTTTACCGGCTCAAGCGGAAATTCGCCGAGGAAGTCAAAACGGCGTCCGGTGCCCTGGAAACTTTCCAGCGCGCGCAGAATTGCGTCGTCTTCAATGCCTTCTTCTGTTGCAACTGCCACCGCCGCCGCCGCGTTCAGCGCATTGTGACGGCCCGGTGCGTTCAATGTCACACGTAAATCGGCCATCCCCTGACGCAGCAGCGTGAAGTGCCCTTGTGGACCAATCTGCTGGTAATCTTCAACGCGCACATCAGCATCATCGCTGAAACCATAGGTTGTGGTTTGACGACCGACGCGCGGCAACAACTCGCGGATCACCGGATCGTCAACGCACATCACCGCACGACCATAAAACGGTAAGTTATGCAGGAAATTAATAAACGTCTGCTTTAAATTTTCGAAGTCGCCATGGTAGGTATCCATATGATCGGCTTCGATATTGGTAACAATCGCCACCATCGGCTGCAAATGTAGGAACGACGCATCACTCTCATCCGCCTCCGCAATTAAATAACGGCTATGACCCAGACGCGCATGGACGCCTGCAGCCTTCACCAGACCGCCGTTGACAAACGTCGGATCCAGCCCCGCTTCCGCGTAGATACTGGAGACCATCGCTGTGGTCGTGGTTTTACCGTGCGTCCCGGCAATGGCGATACCGTGACGAAAACGCATTAATTCAGCCAACATTTCAGCACGACGGATCACCGGAATACGTGCTTCATGCGCCGCAACAATTTCCGGGTTATCCGCAGAAATGGCGCTGGATACCACCACCACGCTCGCATCACGCACGTTTTCCGGGCGATGGTTGAAGAAAATCGTGGCGCCCAGATTCGTCAACTGCTGAGTCACCGGATTCGGCGCCAGGTCAGAACCGCTGATCTGATAACCTTCGTTGGCCAAAACTTCGGCAATACCGCCCATACCAGCACCACCGATGCCGACAAAGTGAATGTGCCGAACGCGACGCATTTCGGGCACTATGGAACGCAGTTTTGCCAGTTGTTGTGTATTCATTCTTTAGCCATTAACTTCTTAGTTCATGCGATGCAAAAGGCATCACCACAATTACGCCCGGGCAGCCCGGCTCACTTCATTAGCAACACGCTCTGTGGCATCCGGTATGGATGCGGCGCGCGCACGTTCTGCCATGGTTAATAAGGTTTCTCGCGACCACCCGGAAAGGGTGTTAGCGACGGCATCCACAGTAAACTGCGGCTGCTCAAGAATTTTGGCGGCGCCCGCTTTCTCCAGCGGCAGCGCATTCCAGTACTGCTGTCGGTCTTTGTGCTGGAAAGGCACAAACAGCGCAGGCAAACCTGCGGCAGCAATTTCACTTACCGTCAGCGCACCTGAGCGACAAACTACGACATCCGCCCACGCGTAGGCGGCTGCCATATCATCAATAAACTCAGTGACCTTGTGCTGCGGTTGTCCAGCGTCAGCATATGCCTGTTCAACGGTTTGCTGCGCACCTTTGCCGCTCTGATGCCAAATAGTCACCGCGTCACCAAGCTCTGCGGCAACCTGCGGCATCGTCTGGTTCAATACGCGTGCACCCTGAGACCCCCCGACGACCAGCACGCGAACCGGGCCTTCACGCCCTGCCAGACGTACTTCGGGCGACGGCAGCGCCAGAACGTCGGTGCGTACCGGGTTACCCACCACTTCCGCATTCGGGAAAGCGCCAGGAAAAGCCTGCATCACCGTAGTGGCAATTTTCGCCAGCCACTTGTTGGTTAATCCCGCAATGCCATTCTGCTCATGCAGTACAACCGGAATGCCTAATGACCAGGCTGCCAGACCGCCAGGGCCTGACACGTAGCCGCCCATACCCAGCACCACATCAGGCTTAAACTGCTTCATGATGGCGCGCGCCTGACGCCAGGCATTAAAAATACGCACGGGGGCGGCAAGCAGAGCGTTGACACCTTTGCCACGCAAACCGGAGATGCGAATAAAGTCAATTTCAATGCCATGCTTCGGCACTAAGTCCGCTTCCATACGATCGGCGGTGCCCAGCCAACGAACTTGCCAGCCCTGAGCCATTAAATGATGCGCGACCGCCAGCCCCGGGAACACATGCCCGCCGGTACCGCCTGCCATCACCATTAACCGCTTCGGTTGACCACTCATCGTGCACCTCGTGTAAACGCCTGGGCTTTTTCCAGACGCGTTTCATAATCAATACGTAACAAAAACATGATGGCCGTCGACATAATCAACAAACTGGAACCACCATAACTGATCAGCGGTAACGTCAGACCTTTGGTTGGCAGCATACCAGCTGCCGCACCGACGTTTACCAGCGCCTGGAAGCTAAACCAAATCCCGATGGAGCAGGCTAAAAAACCTGAAAAACGGTGGTCAATTTCCAGCGCTTTGCGGCCAATCGACATCGCGCGAAAAGCGACGAAGAATACCATTAAAAGTGCCAATACCACACCGATATAACCCAGCTCTTCCCCAATGATGGCGAAGATGAAGTCGGTGTGCGCTTCCGGTAAATATTCCAGTTTTTGCACCGAATTACCTAACCCCTGTCCCCAAATCTCACCGCGACCAAAAGCCATCAGCGATTGCGTTAACTGGTAGCCGCTGCCAAACGGATCTTCCCATGGGTTCCAGAAGGAGGTTACGCGGCGAATACGATACGGTTCGGCAAGGATCAGCAGCACTACCGCCGAAATCCCCATACCGATAATGGCAATGAACTGCCACAGTTTCGCTCCAGCAAGAAACAGCATCGCCAGCGTCGTGACAAACAGCACCACTACCGTACCAAGGTCAGGCTGCGCCAGCAGCAAGATTGCCAGCACCAGAATCACACCCATCGGCTTTAAGAAGCCGCGCAGGTTGTTACGCACTTCATCGACTTTACGCACCAGGTAGTTGGCGAGATAACAGAACAGCGACAGCTTGGTGAATTCCGCAGGCTGAATACGCAGTGGACCCAACGCGATCCAGCGCGATGCCCCGTTAACGGAGCTCCCCACCACCAGAACGATCAACAACATGATGATCGAGGCGATCAGCATCGTCGTGCTGTACTTTTGCCAGAACTCCATCGGCAGACGTAGCGTCACCATCGCCAGACAGAACGCGAGGAAGATATACAGCGCGTCACGTTTAGCGAACAGGAAGGGATCGCCTGCCAGGCGTTGCCCTACGGGCATCGATGCCGATGTCACCATCACAAAACCGATCGCTGCCAGACCAAAAGTCAGCCACAGCAGCATGCGGTCATACATGATCAGGCTGTCCGCGTCTTTATCACGCGAAGCCATCACCCAGCCTTTAAGTGCCGCGAAGATCCACGCCAGGACACCCAGTCCCGGTACGCGCGGCATTTTCAGACGAGGGAGAGAGAAGCGCATCAACCCAACTCCTTCGCCAAACGGGTAAAGACGTCACCACGTTGCTCAAAGTTCTTGAACTGGTCAAGGCTGGCACAGGCTGGCGACAGCAGCACCATATCACCCGACTTCACACGCGGTGCGAGCAGACGCATTGCCTGCTCCATGGTTTCAGTGTGTTCCGCAACCTCAGGACGCAGAGCGGCAAGCTGTGCGCCATCGCGACCAAAGCAGTACAGACGAATGTTGTCGCCAGTCAGGTAACGTTGCAGCGGCATAAAGTCGGCGGATTTTCCGTCGCCGCCCAGCAGCAGGTGCAGCGTGCCGTCAACGTGCAGGCCATTCAGCGCGGCTTCAGTGCTGCCGACGTTGGTCGCTTTTGAATCGTTGATCCAACGCACGCCGTTATGATTCAGTACCAACTGGAAACGGTGCGCCAGGCCGGTAAAAGTGGTCAGCGCTTTCAGGCTCGACGCCCGTGGTAAACCTGCGGCATCCGCCAGCGCCAGCGCCGCCAGGGCGTTGGTATAGTTATGCTGACCGGAAAGCGTCATCTCTTTCACGTTGAGGACTTTTTCCCCTTTCACCCGCAGCCAGGTTTCGCCCTGCTGACGATTAAGGTGATAGTCCCCCATATTGACGCCAAAGCTCACGCAGCGCTCATCCGCCCCGCGAACCGGCATGGTCAGCGCATCATCAGCATTGACCACACACACTTTCGCATTCTCATAGACACGCAGTTTGGCCGCACGGTACTGCTGCAAGCCAAACGGATACCTGTCCATATGATCTTCGGTGACGTTCAAAATGGTGGCCGCCACGGCCTGTAAACTGGAGGTTGTTTCCAGTTGGAAGCTCGACAGCTCGAGAACATACAACTCGCGTTCGTCATCCAGCAGCATCAACGCGGGTAAGCCGATATTTCCGCCAACCCCCACGTTCACGCCGGCAGCTTTCGCCATCTCGCCGACCAGCGTAGTGACGGTGCTTTTCCCGTTGGACCCGGTGATCGCGACGATCGGCGCCTGTGCTTCGCGACAGAACAGCTCAATGTCGCCAACAATTTCAATCCCGGCATCAGCAGCAGCGCTCAACGAAGGGTGCGCCAGGGCAATACCAGGGCTGGCGACGATGAGATCGGCAGCCAGCAGCCAGTCATCATTCAGGCTACCAACATGACGCTCAACCGCTTCCGGTAATTTATCCAGACCAGGCGGCGTCGCACGGGTATCCATTACGCGCGGCGTCACGCCACGCGCCAGGAAGAAATCCACGCAGGACAGTCCGGTCAACCCCAGACCGATAATGACGACTTTTTTACCCTGGTAATCAGCCATGATTAACGTACCTTCAGCGTTGCCAGGCCAATCAGCACCAGCATCAGCGAAATAATCCAGAAGCGCACAATGACGCGCGGTTCCGGCCAGCCTTTCAGTTCATAGTGATGGTGAATCGGCGCCATACGGAAGATGCGCTGTCCGCGCAGCTTAAAGGAGCCAACCTGCAGAATGACCGACAGTGTTTCCACAACAAATACGCCGCCCATGATTACCAGCAGGAACTCTTGACGCAGCAGCACGGCAATAATGCCCAGCGCGCCACCCAGCGCCAGCGAACCGACGTCACCCATAAAGACCTGCGCCGGATAGGTGTTAAACCACAGGAAACCTAATCCCGCACCGACAATCGCCGTACAGACGATCACCAGTTCGCCTGCATGGCGTAAATAGGGAATGTGCAGATAGTTGGCAAAGTTCATGTTACCGGTAGCCCATGCCACCAGCGCAAAACCCGCTGCTACGAACACGGTCGGCATAATCGCCAGACCATCCAGGCCATCGGTAAGATTGACCGCGTTGCCGGTCCCCACAATCACGAAGTACGCCAGCAGAACATAGAACAGACCCAGTTGCGGCATCACGTCTTTAAAGAACGGCACCACCAGCTCGGTAGCCGGGGTGTCTTTACCGGCGAGGTACAGCGCAAAGGCTACACCCAGCGCAATCACCGACATCCAGAAGTACTTCCAGCGGGCAATCAGGCCCTTGGTATCTTTGCGCACCACTTTGCGGTAGTCATCGACAAAACCGATAATGCCGTAGCCAATCAATACCACCAGCACGCACCATACGTACGGGTTCGACGGATATGCCCACAGCAGTACGGAGATAACTATCGCGGTGAGGATCATGATCCCACCCATGGTTGGCGTACCGCGTTTACTGAAGTGCGATTCCGGACCATCGTTACGTACGACCTGTCCAAAGGACATTTTTTGTAAGCGGGCAATCATGCGCGGGCCCATCCACAAAGAGATGAACAGCGCGGTCAGCAGGCTGACGATGGCGCGAAACGTCAGATAGGAAAAGACGTTAAAGCCGGAATAATATTTGACCAAATGTTCGGCCAGCCAAACTAACATGTCCCATTCTCCTGTAATGCGCGTACTACCTCTTCCATGGCGGCACTACGTGAACCCTTCACTAAAATCGTCATGACCTGATGTTCTGCAATCAATGCTTTAAGATGCGCGGCCAGCGCACTTTTATCCGCAAAATGTTCGCCAACGCCACTGGCGTCGCTAATTGCCTGACTCAGTTTTCCCGTACTCAGTACACAGTCGATGCCTGCGGCTTTCGCAGCAACACCCACCTGTACATGGCATGTTTCGCTTTCTGCGCCAAGCTCTGCCATATCGCCAACGACCAGTACGCGATAGCCCGGCATTTCAGACAGCACCTGCACCGCTGCGGTCATCGAACCGACGTTCGCGTTATAGGAGTCGTCCAGCAGCAGCTGATTTTCCGCGAGTTGAATCGGGAACAGACGCCCCGGTACCGCTTGCAGATCCTTCAAACCCGCTTTGATCGCCTCGTGCGTCGCGCCTACCGCCATAGAGAGCGCCGCCGCCGCAAGGGCGTTAGCGATATTATGGCGACCCGGTAACGGCAGCAGGACATCAATGCTTCCGGTCGGCGTTTGCAGAGAAAATTCCGTGCCATGCGAGGTCACATGAACGTTGGTCGCCGAAAAGTCGCTATTGGCTGCATTCGGGGAGAAACGCCAGACTTTGCGATCGCCGATGATGCTTTGCCAGTTCAGCCAGTCGTTGTTGTCGGCATTCATAATGGCGATACCGTTCGCTGACAGACCGGTAAAAATCTCACCTTTTGCCTTCGCAACGCCCGCCAGAGAGCCGAAGCCTTCCAGGTGCGCGGCGGCCAGGTTGTTCACCAGCGCCGCTTCCGGACGCGTCAGGCCGACGGTCCAGGCGATTTCGCCCTGATGGTTGGCACCGAGCTCAATCACGGCATAGTCGTAATCGTTGTTTAAGCGCAGCAGCGTCATCGGTACACCGATGTCGTTATTCAGGTTGCCCGCGGTATATAGGGTGTTACCACACTGGCTCAGAATGGCAGCCGTCATCTCTTTGACGGACGTTTTACCGGATGAGCCGGTCAGCGCGACAACGCGCGCCGGAACCTGGGCGCGAACCCACGCAGCCAGTTCACCAAACGCCAGACGCGTATCGTTAACAATCAGCTGCGGCAGGTTGGTGTCCAACGGACGGCTGACCAACAGCGCACCGGCCCCGCTCTCTTGCGCTTTGTCTGCAAAATCATGGGCATCAAAGCGTTCGCCTTTCAGTGCCACAAACAGGCAGCCCGGCGTCACTTTACGCGTATCGGTTGTTACGGCATCAAGGGTCAGATCGGCCCCTTTCAATTCGCCACGGAGGATCTCCGCCAGTTGGCTGAGCGTTACGCTAATCATGCGATAACCCCCAGCAGACGCGCTGCCGTGACGCGGTCAGAATAATCGAGGCGCTGTGAACCAACGATCTGGTAGTCTTCATGACCTTTACCGGCCACCAGCACCACATCATTTTCTTTCGCCTGCATAATGGCGTTTGTCACCGCTTCTGCGCGACCTTCCATCACCTTCGCCTGTCCGGCATCCAGCATCCCCGCCAGAATGTCGTTAATAATGGCGCGCGGCTCTTCGGTACGCGGGTTGTCATCAGTCACCACGACAACATCTGCAAACTGCTCGGCAATTGCGCCCATCAACGGACGTTTGCCTTTATCGCGATCGCCGCCGCAGCCAAAGACGCACCACAGTTTGCCAGTACAGTGCAAACGTGCCGCCTGTAGCGCTTTTTCCAGCGCATCTGGCGTATGGGCGTAATCAACAACCACGGTGGTTTTACCCGGCGCACTGAACACTTCCATACGCCCGCAAACCGGCTGCAATTGTGTCGCCGTTTTCAGTAAATCAGCTAACGGATAGCCCAGTGCCAGCAGCGTTGCCAGCGCCAGCAGCAGATTGCTGACGTTAAACGCCCCCATCAGGCGGCTTTCAATTTCACCGTCGCCCCATGAGGAGGTAAAACGAATCGTTGCCCCGCTGTCGTGATACTTCACGTCAACCGCTTTTAACCAACGACCGTGACAGTTCGGGTTGATGTGGTCTTCCATCGAAACGGCAACCGCATCCGGGAGTTTCGCCAGCCAGCGACGACCGACTTCATCATCCGCATTGACGATGGCCTGACCGCAATGGTGCGTGGAATACAGCAGCCATTTCGCGGCTTCGTAATGTTCCATGTCGCCGTGGTAGTCGAGATGGTCACGGCTTAAGTTAGTAAATACTGATGCGGCAAACTTCAGCGCCGCCACGCGATGCTGAACCAGACCGTGTGAAGAGACTTCCATTGCGCCAACCGTTGCGCCCTGCGCAACCAGCCCCGCCAGCACATGCTGGACATCAACGGCTGAACCGGTGGTATTTTCCGTCGGGATCACTTTGCCCAGCAGGCCATTGCCTACTGTTCCCATCACCGCGCTGGTTTCGCCAAGCAGTTGGCTCCACTGTGCCAGCAGTTGGGTGGTGGTGGTTTTACCGTTGGTCCCGGTCACACCGACCAGACGCATTTTCTCAGAAGGCTCGTGGTAAAAACGGCCTGCCAGTGCAGATAAACGTTCGTTAAGCTGACTAAGATAGATGACCGGAACGCCGTGCATTTCACGGATTTCACCATCAGTAGCTTCATCTTTCGCTTCTGCAATAATGGCAGCCACACCTTGCGCTATCGCCTGCGGGATATACCGACGCCCGTCCGCCTGATGACCTAATACTGCGACAAAGAGATCGCCCGATGCAGCCACACGGCTGTCAAGCGTCATCTCCCGCAGTGCTCGCTCCGGTGCACCCGGCACCCATGGAGCAAGAAGGTCGCGCAAATTACGATCTGCCACCTGTTGCCTCGCCTTGATTATTCACAAATTCATTTTTATCGCCCGTTGTCAGCGCATCCGGCTCGATGTTCATGGTACGCAGTACGCCGCCCATGATGGCACCAAAGACCGGCGCGGAAACGGCGCCACCGTAGTATTTACCCGCCTGCGGATCGTTGATAACAACAACCAGCGCGAAGCGCGGCTGACTCGCAGGCGCAACGCCTGCGGTATAAGCAATGTATTTGTTGATGTAGCGGCCATCCGGCCCTACTTTTTTCGCCGTACCGGTTTTAATGGCGATACGATAGCCTTTAATCGCCGCCTTCACGCCGCCGCCACCGGGCAGCGCCACGCTTTCCATCATGTGCACCACGGTGCGTACGGTCGCTTCCGGGAAGATACGCTCGCCCGGAACTGGAGGGTCAACTTTAGTAATCGACAGTGGGCGATAAACGCCGTAACTGCCGAGCGTTGCATAGACTCGCGCTAACTGTAACGGCGTTACCATTAGCCCATAGCCGAAAGAGAAGGTGGCCCTCTCTATGTCAGACCACCGTTGTTTTTGAGGATATAAGCCACTGCGTTCTCCGACCAACCCCAAATTGGTCGCTTTTCCCAGCCCAAAACGTGAGTAAGTATCTACTAACGCTGAGGACGGCATCGCTAACGCCAGCTTGGAAACACCGACGTTACTCGACTTCTGCAAAACCCCGGTGAGGGTTAATTCGCTATAACGTGCCACGTCTTTGATTTCGTGACCATTAATTCGGTAAGGGATAGTGTTGAGGACCGTATTTTCGCGTACCACACCGCGCTGCAGCGCGGTCATCACCACCATCGGTTTAACGGTAGAACCCGGTTCAAACACGTCGGTAATGGTGCGGTTACGCATCGCGTCTTTTGGCGTACCGGTGAGATTGTTCGGGTTGTAGGACGGACTGTTGGCCATTGCCAGCACTTCACCGGTGTTCACATCCACCAGTACCGCACTGCCTGACTCCGCCTTGTTGAACGCCACGGCGTTATTCAGTTCACGGTAGACCAGTGCCTGTAAACGCTCATCAATGCTCAACGCGAGGTTATGCGCCGCCTGGCTGTCGGTAGAAGAGATATCTTCAATGACGCGGCCATACCGGTCTTTACGTACAATACGCTCGCCCGGTTGTCCGGTGAGCCACTTGTCGAAGCTCTTCTCAACGCCTTCAATGCCCTGGCTGTCGACGTTCGTAAAACCGATGAGGTGAGCAGTCACTTCCCCGGAAGGGTAGTAACGGCGGGATTCTTCTCGCAGATGGATACCTGGCAGCTTCAGTTTTTTGATGTAATCAGCCATGTCAGGGTTTACCTGACGCGCCAGATAGATAAAGCGCCCTTTCGGGTTGGCGTTAATGCGGGAAGCCAGTTGATCGAGCGGGGGATTCAGCGCGGTTGACAGCGCTCTCCAGCGTTCGCCAACGCTCACTCCGCCGGCATCATGTACTTCTTTCGGGTCGGCCCATATAGCTTTAACCGGAACACTCACCGCCAGCGGACGACCAGAGCGGTCGGTAATCATTCCGCGCGATGTAGACACTTCCTGGACGCGTAGAGAGCGCATATCACCCTGACGCACCAGCATGTCCGGCGCGATGATTTGCAGCCAGGCAACGCGACCCAGTAGAAAACCCAGTGCCAGCAAAATACAGCCGCACAGTAACGCAAAACGCCAACTGATAAAGTTGGCTTGTTCTTCCTGGCGTTTTGGTTTGTGCGTTTTTGCCGCTGCTTTCATGCGTCGCGTTTATCCTTATTTTTGTACTACGATATTTTCTTGTGAGGGATCGACATGCTGCATTTGCAGCTTTTCCGTTGCGATCCGTTCAACACGGCTATGGTCGCCGAGCGCGTTCTCCTCAAGGATCAAGTTACGCCATTCGATATCCAGCGCATCTCGCTCCAGGACCAGTTGCTCACGCTGCGCAGTCAGTAACCGCGTGTGGTGCGCTGTTGTCACGACGGTAACCGCCGTCAAAATAATGCAAATGAACAGGCAGAGTGGCAGCTTCCCAAACCGCAAAAGATCGTCACCGATCACGCCAGGCAAGGCATGGCGCTCGTTGCTTCCTATCGATCCTTTAACTTTGCTGAGGGCTTCTGTCACTCTGCTGATCATGCGTTCGTCCTCTCTGCAATACGCAGAACTGAACTACGGGCACGAGGATTCTCAGCGACCTCTTCTTCACCCGGCATCATCTTGCCTAGTGCTCTTAACTCACGGCCGCCCAGTTTTTTGATCTGCGCTTCGGTCATCGGTATTCCAGCCGGTACCTGAGGACCACGGCTTTGTTCACGCATAAAGCGTTTCACAATGCGGTCTTCAAGCGAATGGAAACTGATGATCGAAAGGCGACCACCTGGAGCCAGCACGCTGAGCGAGCTTTTTAGCGCCTGCTCTATCTCCTCCAGTTCACTGTTCACCCAAATGCGCACCGCCTGGAAGGTACGGGTCGCGGGATGTTTGAATTTGTCCTTCACCGGCATTGCCGCCGCAATAACTTCCGCCAGTTCTTTGGTGCGGGTCATCGGTTCGATGCGGTTACGCTCCACGATGGCTCGGGCAATGCGTTTGCCGAAGCGCTCTTCGCCAAAGGTTTTAATCACCCAGGCAATGTCTGCTTCATCGGCGGTTTGCAGCCATTCGGCCGCTGACTGACCGCGTGTTGGGTCCATACGCATATCTAACGGACCGTCACGCATAAACGAAAAACCGCGCTCTGCGTCATCGAGCTGCGGTGAAGAAACGCCCAGATCGAGAAGAATCCCGTCGATCTTACCGGTCAGTCCACGCTCAGCGACATAGTCAGCCAGCGCAGAGAAAGGTCCATGTACGATGGAGAAGCGAGGATCGGTAATCGTTTTAGCAACGGCAATAGCCTGCGGATCGCGATCGATTGCCAGTAAACGCCCCTCTTCGCCAAGCTGGGAGAGGATCAGACGTGAGTGACCACCGCGACCAAATGTCCCGTCAATGTAGATGCCGTCTGGACGAATATTCAGGCCGTTTACGGCTTCATCCAGCAACACCGTTGTATGTTTATAATTTTCCGTCATTTTATAGAGACAAATCCTGCAATCGTTCCGACAACGCGCCAGTAACAGACTGCTCAGCGTCGATATCTTCCTTGACCTGTTGATACCAGGTCGTTTCATCCCACAGCTCAAACTTATTGAACTGCCCAACCAGCATCACTTCTTTCGTTAGCCCTGCGTGTTGCCGCAGAATAGGCGCTATCAGTAATCGACCAGCGTTATCCATCTGACATTCGCTGGCATGACCCAACAATAAGCGCTGTACGCGACGCTCAACTGGATTCATGCTCGACAGACGCGATAGCTTCTGCTCGATTATTTCCCATTCAGGCAGGGGGTACAGCAGCAGGCACGGGTGATGGATGTCAATGGTGCAAACCATTTGACCGGTAGCGCTCTCAAGCAGTTGATCCCGATAACGGGTAGGCACAGATAAGCGCCCTTTACTGTCGAGATTAACTAACGTTGCTCCCCGGAACATGCCAGTCTCACCCCCGATTACCACTTTATCCCACAAATTCCCACTTAAAGGAGTTTACGGAGCGGAGGAAAACCTTGTCAAGCAAGTCGCGGCGCTTAGCGGAGCAAAAAACCCATTGTTTACGGCTAATATCAGCGTTGAACAAAATCCGTACAGCAAACGAAGCAAATTAACGTCATGAATATTTGTAAGAAAAAAATCCAACAACTCATCATTGTTTAAAACAACTGAATATCATCAGAAGAAAATATAAAGTGTCAGTTTGCGACGCGAGCGGCATTTTAGGACAATATGCAGCGAGTTAACAGTACCAGTTAATCGGTCTGTACGCCGCGCAGGACCAAGGTAAGCACCAGATGGCCGCAATACGAGAGCAAAGTGTTTGTTAATTCGGCAAATCCACACATGCATGTAACAAAATAATACAACCGTAACGCGTCGTTACGTATCAATAACCCAAAAATGGATAGTTGCATTTTTAATTCGGGGTATTTCAAGAATACATTTCAGATAATTCTAAAGAATATTCTTAAATATAATGCGGTTATTTCTGAGAATAGAAAAACTGAAGACGTCAGAGGCTTATCCCGCCGACGTCATCAATTGAGGAAACTTAGTTACGGCTGAGAATACCGCGACGGTACAGATTACGCCGTATACGCGTTAAACCTGGTTTTGGTTTACGCGGTTCGTCCAGGCTTGCCAGTACAATCTCCAGCACGCGTTCAGCGACATCACGATGGCGCTGTGCCACCGCCAGTACAGGGCACTGCAGGAAGTCGAGCAGTTCATGATCACCAAAAGTCGCAATCGCTAAATCAGACGGCAACTGCCCATCACGACGCAGGGTCACATCCATCACCCCCTGCAACAGGGCAAACGACGTGGTAAACAACGCCTGAGGCATTGGGTGCGTTTCCAGCCATTTATCAAACAGCTGCGCTGCAGCTTCCCGCTCATAGCTGTTGGCGTACAGGAAATGGACTTCACGCGGATCGTCCTTCCACGCGGTACGAAAACCCTGTTCGCGCAGGAAACTGACAGATAATTCAGGAAGCGCGCCCAGATAGAGGACGGTTTCAGCAGGGAATTTGCGTAACTCTTCCGCCAGCATTTCCGCATCATCCTGATCTGCACCCACAACGCTGGTAAAATGTTCGCGATCCAGTGCACGATCCAGCGCCACAATCGGGAATGAACTGTTTGCCCAGCGTTGGTAGAACGGATGTTCAGGCGGCAAGGAAGTCGACACAATAATGGCATCGACCTGGCGCTGTAAAAGATGCTCAATACAGCGCATTTCGTTATCTGGCTGATCTTCAGAGCAGGCAATCAACAGCTGATACCCACGTTGACGCGCCTGGCGCTCCAGATAGTTTGCGATCCGGGTATAGCTCGTGTTCTCAAGATCCGGGATCACCAGCCCGATAGAACGTGTGCGTCCAGCACGCAGCCCGGCCGCCACGGCATTCGGGTGGTAATTATGCTCGCGCACCACCGCCATGACTTTTTCAACCGTTTTGTCGCTTACGCGATATTGCTTTGCTTTGCCATTAATAACGTAGCTTGCAGTCGTTCGCGAAACGCCGGCCAACCGAGCGATTTCATCCAGTTTCACAATTGCCCCTTGCGTAAAATGTACAAACCATAACCTTTGTGATGGCATGGGTTAAATTTATTAACATCTAAGCGCAGAATAATGACTCCGGCAACCGCTTTTGTCTCTGGTTACCGCTGATTTCGCAAAAAAAAGCCCAACCTGAGTCGTTGGGCTTGCGAATTAAGAACCCGATCATGATTAACGCATGATTTTATCGCCACGGGAAAGCCCCACCACGCCGGAGCGAGCAACTTCCACAATTTTAGCGACTTCACGCAGCGTTGCCAGAAACGCATCCAGCTTATCGCTGGTGCCCGCCAGTTGTACGGTGTAGATAGACGGCGTGACATCGATGATTTGCCCGCGGAAAATCTCCGTGTTGCGTTTCACTTCTTCCCGGCCATAACCGCTGGCCTGGATTTTCACCAGCATGATTTCTCGTTCAACGTGAGCGCCCTGCCCCAGCTCGCTAACGCGCAGAACATCCACCAGTTTGTGGAGCTGCTTTTCGATCTGCTCAAGGACTTTCTCATCCCCTACCGTCTGAATCGTCATCCGCGATAAGGTCGGATCGTCGGTCGGCGCGACGGTCAGGCTTTCAATGTTGTAACCACGCTGGGCGAAGAGGCCAATCACACGCGATAATGCACCTGACTCGTTTTCAAGCAATACTGATAATATCCGGCGCATAATCAGGTCCTCTCCGTTTTGCTTAACCACATTTCATCCATCCCCCCCCCACGAATCTGCATCGGGTAGACATGTTCACTACCGTCGACGGTGACATCGACAAACACCAGACGATGGTTATGCACATGTTCCAGCGCTTCGCCCAGCTTGCTCTCAAGTTCTTCAGGCCGATTAATCTGGATACCGATATGCCCATAAGCCTCAGCAAGGCGCACGAAATCGGGCAGCGACTGCATGTAAGACTGTGAGTGACGCCCGGAGTAGATCATGTCCTGCCACTGTTTGACCATGCCGAGATAACGGTTGTTAAGGTTGAGTACCAGCACCGGCAGCTCATATTGCAGCGCCGTCGACAGTTCCTGGATATTCATCTGAATGCTGCCATCCCCGGTGACGCACACTACCGTTTCATCCGGCAAAGCCATTTTCACCCCTAACGCCGCAGGTAAACCGAATCCCATAGTGCCGAGGCCGCCTGAGTTAATCCAGCGACGCGGTTTATCGAACGGATAGTAAAGTGCGGCAAACATCTGGTGTTGGCCAACGTCAGAGGTCACATACGCCTCCCCTTTCGTCAGACGCCAGATGGTTTCAATCACCGCCTGCGGCTTAATACTTTCGCTTTGCGTGTCGTATTTCAGACACTGACGGGCGCGCCAGTGCTCAATCTGTTGCCACCAGTCACGATTATCATCCAGCGGCTGCTGAGATTTCTCCTGCTCCAGCAGTTCGAGCATCTGATCCAGCACCAGGCGGGCATCCCCCACAATCGGAATATCCGCAGTAACGGTTTTGGAAATAGAGGTCGGATCGATATCGATATGCAGCACGGTCGCATTCGGACAATATTTTGCCAGGTTATTCGTCGTTCGATCGTCAAAGCGAACGCCGACAGCAAAGATCACATCGGAATGATGCATGGTCATATTGGCTTCGTAAGTACCGTGCATGCCCAACATGCCCAGCGCCTGACGATGCGTGGCCGGAAACGCGCCCAACCCCATAAGCGAGGAGACAACCGGCAGATTCAGCGCTTCAGCAATCTGAGCTAACTGCTCATGGCAAGCGGCATTGACCGCGCCACCGCCCACATAGACAACCGGTTTCTTCGCCGCGACCAGCGTCTGCAACGCCCGTTTTATCTGTCCTTTATGTCCCGTCGTCGTCGGATTATACGAGCGCATACTCACCGAGTCCGGCCAGCTATAAGGCAGTTTCTTCGCCGGATTCAGAATATCCTTCGGCAAATCCACCACCACTGGCCCCGGACGACCGCTTGCTGCCAGCCAGAAGGCTTTTTTCAGCACCTGCGGGATATCTTCCGTTTGTTTGACCAGGAAGCTATGTTTCACCACCGGGCGGGATATACCTACCATGTCGCACTCCTGGAAGGCATCGTAGCCAATCAGCGACGTTGCGACCTGTCCGGAGAGGATCACCAGCGGAATGGAATCCATGTAAGCCGTTGCGATCCCGGTAATCGCGTTGGTCGCCCCCGGCCCGGAGGTGACCAATACGACCCCCACTTCTCCCGTGGCACGCGCAAGGCCATCAGCCATATGTACCGCCGCTTGTTCATGGCGGACCAGCACATGATCAATACCGCCGACCGTATGCAGGGCATCATAAATATCGAGGACGGCCCCCCCGGGATAACCGAATACCTGCTTCACACCCTGATCGATGAGCGATCGGACGACCATCTCGGCTCCAGACAACATCTCCATGGCTTGCCTCACTCTTATAATGAATTGCGGTTTAACAACACATTAACCGCTGACGATGACGCATGGCAATTGACTCCGAAGGGGTGGCACTGGAGTAAATAAGAATAAAAAGGAGGAAAGACGCGAATAAACGGAGAATTAAACCAGCATAAGCAATCAGTATGATAAATAATCGCTTAAAAATGGGAACTTACAGCGATTACTCTATTTTTTGACACTTTTGGACAGACGTAAAAAATAGAGTTCAGCATAAAATTTCAGTTATAAAGTTAAAAGCAGAATAAACAGGATGCGCCGTCCGGTTTACTCTGCTAAATGCTACTGCTTACAAACGGAGACTAACAACTCTTCCATCCATTGATGTCCTTTATCCCGGCCTGCGGCTTCATGCCATGAAAGATAGCATGTGCGGCTGTTCAATTTTAACGGTAAAGGCAAGATCTGTAGTTCTAAAGAATCGGCAAATTCTTCTGCTAACCAACGTGGCGCAATAGAGACCAAATGCGTTTGCGACACAATATTAAGAACGCTAATTAATGCCATGCCCTGATAAGCCACGGAGGATTGTTTATCCGGTGTGTCATACCACGGTTGGCTGAATGATGCGAAGCGATCAAGTGACACCACCGCATGCTGTTCATTATAGACATTGCTTTCCAGTAAAGGACCACTAATGCGCGGATGCTTTTTACTTGCCACTAACACCATTTCGTCATTGAATAACGGAATACTGGTAAATTCAGGACGTCGGAACTCTTCATAGCTAATAACGAATTCAGTTTCCTGGTAACGTAATTGATGCTCTGTATTTTGATTGAGTGAAGATTTAAATACGACATGAATGTTTGGTGCAACTTGCTCAACCCTATTATAAATCAACGAGGTCAGAATATTATCCAATGGGCTGCATACGCAAAGATTGAATACGCGCTCGCTGCTGGCTGGCTCAAAACCCGATCCAGGCAGTTCATTCTGCACTAATTGCAATGCCTGGCGAACAGAACCAAATAGCTGGAAGGCTCTTGCTGTCGGCTGGATACCGCGTCCATAACGAACAAAAAGCTCATCATTAAACATAATTTTCAGGCGCGCAACCGCATTACTGACAGCAGGTTGCGACATCCCCAAAGTATGCGCGGCACGGGTAATGTTTTGTTCTTGCATCACCGCATCAAAGACGGTTAATAAATTAAGATCAACCATGCGAAGCTGTGGTTTCCCAATATCTATAATATTTGTTTTATCTGTTATTTTTACTTCTGGCATATTTAACTCCACTGTCACTCTAAACTCCCTTTTCCCAGACGGAGTGAAGAAATAATCTCCGTTAATATGATTTACCATACATATAAGATGAGAAAAAGAAAAAACATTAAAATTAGGAAAACATAAAGGCACAAACCTAAATGAACAAAAGACCAATGCGATCGCAGTGTGGCTGGTGTCACTGCACGGTGATTCATATGTTTAAATTTCAAAAACAATATAACCATAAGCATGGCGAATATACAATCATACGTATCGTGAATGTGTATTTAAGTTTTAATTAAATGTTTATATTATTAATACATTAAAAGTTAACATTAATTTATCAATTTTGTGGTGTCACACCACCCATAGCCATTCATAATTACTATAAAAACAGATAAATCATTAAGATATGAAATCCCAAGAGCGACTTTTCCTTCAGTTCGCCGTTACAATAAATGCAAATAACTATGCTCAAATATGTCAAACCATGAAAATTATGTACAACCATCAACTGATTAATTTTATGTACCCCGAAAAATTCAGCACAATTCGCTTAAGTTTTGCAGAAACTTTCCCCCTCTCACGAGGCATTTGCTGAGGTGAGGGTTGACATCAGTCTTCATATCCAGTACCACTAAAAGCATATCGCATTCGCCTGGAGCTTAATTGATGACTTACATTGCTCGTTTCAACGGTCTACTACTACTAAACGCATCTTCGTTGCGCGGTAGACTGGTGGACGACATTCAGCATTAAGTCAGCTCCAGTTAAGACAAAAAACCCGCGCCGTTGCGCGGGTTTTTTTATGCTCGAAGCAAGGCGCCCTAAGAAACCAAGGACCTAAACCATGAGCCAGCAAGTCATTATTTTCGATACCACCTTACGCGATGGTGAACAGGCGTTACAGGCAAGCCTGAGTGTGAAAGAAAAACTGCAGATTGCGCTGGCCCTTGAGCGTATGGGCGTTGACGTGATGGAAGTGGGTTTCCCCGTTTCTTCACCGGGCGACTTTGAGTCAGTTCAGACTATCGCTCGTCAGGTTAAAAACAGCCGCGTTTGTGCCTTAGCTCGCTGCGTAGAAAAAGATATCGACGTTGCCGCAGAATCTCTGAAAGTCGCTGAGGCTTTCCGTATTCATACGTTTATCGCCACCTCGCCGATGCACATCGCGACGAAATTACGCAGTACGCTGGATGAGGTCATTGAGCGCGCGGTCTACATGGTTAAGCGTGCGCGTAATTATACCGATGACGTGGAGTTCTCCTGCGAAGATGCAGGCCGTACCCCTATCGCCGATTTGGCTCGCGTGGTTGAAGCTGCCATTAACGCGGGAGCCAAAACCATTAACATCCCCGATACCGTCGGTTACACCATGCCTTTCGAATTTGGGGCAATCATTTCTGGCCTGTATGAACGCGTACCAAATATCGATAAAGCCATCATCTCCGTACACACCCATGATGATTTAGGTTTGGGCGTAGGCAACGCACTGGCAGCCGTTCACGCCGGAGCGCGTCAGGTGGAAGGCGCGATGAACGGTATCGGCGAACGCGCCGGTAACTGCTCACTGGAAGAAGTGATCATGGCGATCAAAGTGCGTAAAGATATCCTGAATGTACAGACCCGCATCAATCACCAGGAGATCTGGCGCACCAGTCAATTAGTCAGCCAAATCTGCAACATGCCTATTCCGGCTAACAAAGCCATTGTCGGTAGTGGTGCCTTTGCCCACTCTTCCGGCATCCATCAGGACGGCGTACTGAAAAATCGTGAAAACTACGAAATCATGACGCCTGAATCCATCGGCCTGAACCAGGTACAGCTGAACCTGACGTCCCGTTCCGGACGTGCCGCGGTGAAACACCGTATGGACGAGATGGGATATAAAGAAAATGAATACAGCCTGGACAACCTGTACGACGCATTCCTGAAACTGGCGGACAAAAAAGGTCAGGTATTTGATTACGACCTGGAAGCGCTGGCCTTCATTAATAAACAGCAGGAAGAACCGGAGCATTTCCGTCTGGATTACTTCAGCGTGCAGTCCGGCTCAAACGACATCGCCACCGCCTCCGTCAAGCTGGCCTGTGGTGAAGAAGTCAAAGCCGAAGCGGCGAACGGTAACGGTCCGGTCGATGCCATTTATCAGGCAATCAACCGTGTAACTGAGTACAACGTCGAACTGGTGAAATACAGCCTGACCGCCAAAGGGCACGGTAAAGATGCGCTGGGTCAGGTGGATATCGTTGCCAACTATAACGGTCGTCGTTTCCACGGCGTCGGTCTGGCGACAGATATCGTCGAATCTTCCGCTAAAGCAATGGTTCATGTGCTGAACAACATCTGGCGCGCCGAAGAAGTCGAAAAAGAATTGCAACGCAAAGCTCAGAACAACGAGAACAACAAGGAAACCGTGTGATGTCGACGAATTATCATATTGCTGTTTTGCCGGGTGACGGTATTGGCCCGGAAGTGATGGCGCAAGCCCTGAAGGTACTGGACGCAATCCGCAACCGCTTTAACATGCGCATTACCACCAGCCACTACGACGTGGGTGGTGCCGCTATCGATAACCACGGTCAGCCGCTGCCGCCTGCAACGGTTGAAGGCTGTGAACAAGCTGACGCCATTCTGTTTGGCTCCGTTGGCGGCCCGAAATGGGAAAATCTGCCGCCAAACCAGCAGCCAGAGCGTGGCGCGCTGCTGCCATTGCGTAAGCACTTCAAATTATTCAGCAATCTGCGCCCAGCTAAGCTCTATCAGGGTCTGGAAGCGTTTTGCCCTCTGCGCGCAGATATTGCCGCGAACGGTTTCGACATCCTGTGCGTACGCGAACTGACTGGCGGAATTTACTTCGGTCAACCAAAAGGCCGCGAAGGCAGCGGACAACATGAAAAAGCCTTTGATACCGAGGTTTATCACCGTTTCGAGATCGAACGTATTGCGCGTATCGCGTTTGAATCCGCCCGTAAACGTCGCCGTAAAGTCACGTCGATTGATAAAGCTAACGTACTGCAAACGTCTATTCTGTGGCGCGAAATCGTCAATGAAATTGCTAATGAATATCCAGACGTTGAACTGGCGCATATGTACATCGACAACGCGACAATGCAATTAATTAAAGATCCTTCCCAGTTCGACGTGCTGCTGTGTTCCAACTTGTTTGGCGACATTCTGTCTGACGAGTGCGCCATGATCACCGGTTCAATGGGCATGTTACCGTCCGCCAGCCTGAATGATCAGGGCTTCGGTTTGTACGAGCCTGCTGGCGGCTCCGCTCCTGACATCGCCGGGAAAAACATTGCCAACCCTATCGCCCAAATCCTGTCGCTGGCGCTGCTGCTGCGCTACAGCCTGGATGCCAATGATGCGGCAACCGCAATTGAGAGCGCCATCAACCGCGCATTAGAAGAAGGCATCCGCACCGGTGACTTAGCCCGTGGCGCTGCCGCAGTCAGTACCGATGAAATGGGCGACATCATTGCCCGTTACGTCGCAGAAGGGGTGTAATCATGGCCAAAACGTTATACGAAAAATTGTTTGATGCGCACGTCGTCTTTGAAGCGCAAAACGAAACCCCGCTGTTGTACATCGACAGACATCTGGTGCATGAAGTGACCTCTCCGCAAGCGTTTGATGGCCTGCGCGCGCATGGCCGTCAGGTACGCCAGCCGGGTAAAACCTTTGCCACCATGGATCACAACGTCTCTACCCAGACCAAAGACATCAACGCGTCGGGTGAGATGGCACGCATCCAGATGCAAGAGCTGATTAAGAACTGTAACGAATTTGGCGTCGAGCTGTATGACCTGAACCATCCGTATCAGGGTATCGTTCACGTGATGGGGCCAGAACAAGGCGTGACGTTGCCGGGTATGACCATCGTCTGCGGCGATTCCCACACCGCTACACACGGCGCGTTCGGCGCGCTGGCGTTTGGTATTGGCACCTCTGAAGTTGAACACGTTCTGGCGACGCAGACCCTGAAACAGGGGCGCGCCAAAACCATGAAGATTGAAGTCAACGGTAAAGCAGCCCCTGGCATTACCGCCAAAGATATTGTGCTGGCGATTATCGGTAAAACCGGTAGTGCAGGCGGTACCGGACACGTAGTTGAGTTTTGTGGCGAAGCCATCCGCGCGCTGAGCATGGAAGGCCGCATGACCCTGTGCAACATGGCGATCGAATTGGGCGCAAAAGCGGGCCTGGTCGCGCCAGACCAGACCACCTTCAACTATGTCGAAGGCCGTCTGCATGCACCGAAAGGCAAAGACTTTGACGACGCGGTCGCCTACTGGAAAACCCTGCAAACGGATGAAGGCGCCACTTTCGACAGCATCATCACCCTGCAAGCGGAAGAGATTGCGCCGCAGGTCACCTGGGGAACAAACCCGGGTCAGGTCATTTCGGTGAACGATAATATTCCCGACCCGGCATCCTTTGCCGATCCCGTTGAGCGCGCATCGGCTGAAAAAGCGCTGGCGTATATGGGGCTGAAGCCAGGTATTCCGTTAACGGAAGTGGCTATCGATAAAGTGTTCATCGGTTCCTGCACCAACTCGCGTATTGAAGATTTACGCGCCGCGGCGGAAATCGCCAAAGGACGTAAAGTTGCGCCAGGCGTACAGGCACTGGTGGTGCCGGGCTCTGGCCCGGTGAAAGCGCAGGCGGAAGCAGAAGGTCTGGACAAGATCTTTATCGAAGCAGGATTCGAATGGCGTTTACCAGGCTGTTCCATGTGTCTGGCCATGAACAATGACCGCCTGAATCCGGGCGAGCGCTGCGCATCCACCAGCAACCGTAATTTTGAAGGCCGTCAGGGCCGCGGTGGTCGCACGCATTTAGTCAGCCCGGCCATGGCCGCCGCTGCCGCCGTTACCGGTCATTTTGCCGACATTCGCAGCATCAAATAAGGAAACTACCATGGCAGAGAAATTTACCCAGCATACCGGCCTGGTTGTCCCACTGGATGCCGCCAACGTTGATACCGACGCAATCATTCCCAAACAGTTTTTGCAGAAGGTTACGCGTACCGGTTTTGGCGCTCATCTGTTTAACGACTGGCGTTTTCTGGACGAAAAAGGGCAACAGCCAAATCCTGAGTTCGTTTTGAACTTCCCGGAATATAAAGGGGCATCAATTCTGCTGGCGCGCGAAAACTTCGGCTGCGGTTCGTCACGCGAACATGCGCCGTGGGCGTTGACCGATTACGGTTTTAAAGTGGTGATTGCCCCAAGCTTCGCCGACATCTTCTACGGCAACAGTTTCAATAACCAACTGCTGCCGGTGACTCTGAGCGACGCGCAGGTAGATGAAATGTTTACCCTGGTGAAAGCCAATCCGGGCATTAAATTTGAAGTGGATCTGGAAGCGCAGGTGGTGAAAGCGGGCGATAAGTCCTACAGCTTTAAAATCGACGACTTCCGCCGCCACTGCATGCTGAACGGTCTGGACGGCATCGGGCTGACGCTGCAGCATGAAGCGGCCATCACCGAGTACGAAGACAAGCAGCCAGCGTTTATGCAGTAATCTCTCCCGCTGGTCACCGCACGGTGGCCAGCCTCTACTCTTCGCCTACAGCGTATCGCCGTAATAGATTTGGTAGCCAAGATTAACGCTGCCCGGCGCATCCTTCCCGCCAAGACGTTTAATCAAAATATCCGCCGCCGTTTTGCCAATCTCAAAGCGTGGTGTAATCACGCTGGCGATTTTTTGCAGCCGCGCACGGCCAATTTCCAGCCCGTGGAAACCGGCAATCGCCATTTTTCCCGGCACATCGTACTGCTGTGCCTGACACTCCAGCAGCACGCCAACCGCCAGGTCATCGTTGGTACAGAAAATAGCGTCAATATCCGGCTTTTCCGCCATCGCCTGCTGGAACATTTTGCGCCCCAGCGCTACCGACGAAATCGTTTTTGGCGCCAGGTGATACGCCTCCAGCCCCTGCGCAGCCAGCGCATTCTCGGTACCTCGGTAACGACTCAAATCGCGAGGGTCGTCCATTGATCCAAAGAACGCAATGTGACGTTTTCCACTGTCGATAAACGCCTGGGTCATCTCGAAGGCCGCTTTTTCGTTATCGAAACCGACCTGTATATCCAGATACTGGCCGCTAATATCCATCAGTTCCGCCACAGGTACGCCGCTGGCGCGCACGTACTGGATCATCCGCTCGGTATGCAGCTTTCCCGTGAGGATCAGGCCGTCGATATTGTAAGAGAGCAGATTCAGAACCTCGCGTTCTTCACGCTCGGCGTCATATTCGTAGTTGGCGATCAGCGTCTGGTACTGGCAAGCCGAGGTGACGGATTCAATTCCCGCCAGCACGTCGGCAAAGATCTGATTACGAAACGAGGGGATCAGCACACCAATAGTTTTGCTACGTGCGTTGAGCAGAATTTCCGGAGCGCGGTTAGGAATGTAGTTGTTCTCTTCCATGATTTTCGAAATCAATTCACGGCTGCGTTGCGACACCTGATTCGGGTCACGCAGATAACGGCTGACCGTCATCTTATTCAGACCGGCCAGATTAGCGATATCCTGTAATGTCATCCGATTGTTTTTCATGAGGTTCTCTACGACCAACATCCCATTATGCTCGCAGAGAACCTTATCACAGCCGGTTAGCGACTGCACTCCTCGCTCAACCTTAACGCGTTACCATCTCAGCCGACGGCGACATGGTTTCATTTTGCGCACGAACGCAGTACATCAGCACCACCGATGACAGCAGAGCAATCGCCATGAAGGTGTAGGAGACGCCCGGCCCGCCGGTCACGCCGTTGAGGTAACCCACCAGCCACGCGCCGAGGAATGCCCCTAACGCGCCAAAACTGTTGATCATTCCCATCGACACGCCGGAGACGTTGCGCGGCAGCAGTTCGGGGATCAGCGCAAAGAACGGTCCGTAAGGCGCATACATACAGGCGGCGGCCACGACCAGCAGCGCGTAAGAGAGCCAGAAGGACTGGTTGCCCAGCATCCACGAGGCAAAGAACGCAATGGCAGCAATCAGCAGCAGCGGCCAGATAAACAGCTTACGGTTCTGGTATTTATCGGACAGCCAGGAAACCGTCAGCATCAGGCAGATCGCCGCCAGATACGGCACTGCCGCCAGCCAGCCCACCGCCACAATATCCATCTGCGCCGCGTTTTTCAGAATCGACGGCATCCACATCATGAAGCCATACACCCCGATGCTCCACAGCGCATGCACCGCGCAAAGCATAATGACGCTGCGTGAACGCATCGCTTCACCGTAGTTGCGCATCGGTTTGATGTCCCGCTGCTCGCGGTCCATCGCCTGCTGTAACGCCTGCTTCTCCTGCTCGCTCAACCAACCCGCATCCGCCGGTTTGTCGCGCACCAGAATCACCCAGCAGAAAGCCCAGATCACCGCAGGAATACCTTCAATGATAAACATTTCGCGCCAGCCCCAGGCTTCAATCAGGTAGCCAGAGACAATCGACATCCACAGCACTGTGACCGGGTTACCGAGAATTAAAAAGGTGTTGGCGCGCGAGCGTTCAGTTTTGGTAAACCAGTTGCTGATATAAATCAGCATCGCGGGCATCACCGCCGCTTCGACGATGCCGAGAATAAAGCGGATCGCCATCAGCGTTGGGATATTGCTGACAAACCCGGTCGCCGCGGCACAAAGCCCCCAGAGGATCAGGCTGTAAAAAATCATTTTACGGACGCTATGTTTAACGGCATACATGGCGCCAGGCACCTGGAAAAAGAAATATCCCAGGAAAAAGAGCGCGCCAATCAGCGAGGCCGTGCCCTGGGTGATCCCTAAATCGTGTTCGATACCAGCGGCAGCGGCAAAGCCGTAATTGGCGCGGTCGAGATAAGCTAAGCTGTAGGTAATAAAAATAATCGGCATTAAATACCACCAGCGACGCGCTGGCAGTTTTGCGAGCATATTCATACTCACTCCTTGGATTATCATTAAAGGATGAGGTTGCTTCCCGCGGCCTCGTTAGCGATCAAACAGCGGCCAGCATGCCGCCGTCTACAAACAGAAGATGCCCATTCACAAAGTCAGAGGCGGGCGCAGCGAGATAAACCGCCGCGCCGATCAACTCTTCCGGGTTACCCCAGCGAGCAGCGGGCGTGCGCTGGAACAGCCAGGCGGAGAATGCTTCATCGTTGACCAGCGCGGTGGTCATGTCGGTAGCGAAATAGCCGGGAGCAATGCCGTTGACCTGAATATTGTATTCCGCCAGTTCCACGCACATGCCACGGGTTAACATTTTGACCGCGCCTTTTGACGCCGCGTAGGGGGTAATGGTTTTACGACCTAATTCGCTTTGCATTGAGCAGATATTAATAATCTTCCCGCGGCGGCGTTGCACCATGTAGCGGGAAACCTGTTGCGATACCAGAAAGACCGATTTCTGGTTTACATCAATCACTTTGTCCCATTCAGCCTCCGGGAATTCGGTGAAGGGATAACGACGCTGGATTCCGGCATTGTTAATTAAAATATCAATGGCCCCAACGTCCTTTTCAATTTGCGCGATGGCGCACGCCACCTCTTCCCCGTTGGTAACATCAAATCCATAGCCAACAGCGCGATAGCCTTCGGTCACCAGTTTGTCCGCCGCCACCTGAGCACGCAGTTGGGTAATGTCGTTAATAACAATCTCAGCACCGTGCGCCGCCAGACCGCTGGCCAGCAGGTTACCAATGCCCTGAGCGGAACCGGTAATCAGCGCGCGTTTACCTGTCAGGTCGAATAGGTTTTTCATAAAAAACTCCTTTTTTGATAACTGTTACGCGTAACTGTATACGCGTAACAGTAGAAAAAAGAAGATCCAGGAAGAGGAAAATGATCGTTATGTGATCAACGTTACATTTACGTGCAAGATAAAAAAAGAGGGATAGGCCTGATAAGCGTAACGCGTTCAGGCCGTAGGGACAGGTTGCCTGATGGCGGCGTAAACGCCTTATCCGGCCTACAAAAACGACAAAAACTAATGCAAAATATCGCCAGTCCGGGCACTGCGACGCCAGGACTGCGCCGGACTAAACGTCCTTCACCCGCCCGGTCATCCACAGCGTAACCACCGCAATCACCGCAATCACCCAATAGACGGCATAGTGACCGTAGCTTTGCGCAACTGCCCCCTGAATCACCCCTGCCAGAATGACTCCCGTTGAAATACTGTTGGTAAATAATGTGGTCGCTGACCCCGCACGTCCGGGCATCAGATCCTGAAACCACAGCATGCCTATCCCGGCGATAATACCGATAAATACCGCGTTAAACAGTTGCAGCACCAGCAGCGCCGTACGGCTGTGAAAGAAGATCAAACCAATATAAAACAGCACGCCTGCCGCTACGGCCGCGATCATCATTCGCCGTTTACCAAAGCGCTTCACGTAATAGCCTGCCAGAATCATCGCCGGAATTTCCAGCCCAGCCGCCGTCCCCATCAGGATCCCAGCCAGCTTGTCCGGCAAGCCCAGTTCAAGACTTATCCACAGTGGCATATCAATGATGTACATGGTGTTGCAGGTCCACATCAGCGTGGAGGCAATAAACAACATACGCACATTTTTGTCCTGCCAACCGCCGGTCTGTTCCAGCGGCACGTCTACAGGCTGCTCCACCCGCGCGACAGACGGCAGTATCAGCGCAATCAGCACCAGGCTAATGGCAAAAATACCTGCGGCAATGGAAAACATCGCCGTAAAGCCGTAATTCAGCGCCAGCATGAATGCCAGTGGCGGTCCTATCACCCAGGCCAACGAAAGCTGCGCACGCATCACCGAGCTAAACATCACCACTTCACGCGCGGAGTTATCAGCATATTCTCGCGCCAGCGCAAACAGCTGCGGCATGGCGGTGTTCGCCAGCGAGGCCAGCAGCACACCGCAGGTGATCAGCGTGAGATAGTGGCGATTAAAGGCAAACAGCAGCGCATTGCCAATCGCCATCAGGCAGCAAAACATGATCAGCTTGCGCCGATCGCCCTGGCTGTCGGATCGTTTCGCCAGGCCAAGGCTGACGACGATCCCGACAATCGCATTGACGGTGTAAAACAGCCCGACCCAAAATGGCTGCGCCCCGACTTCACGGCTCAGGAACAGACTCAGGGTGGGTGCCTGCAATGCCCCCGCCACGCCCATCATAAAAGCGACCAGCATAAATGCCGCGTAAACGCCGTTGAGGCGCCGTCCCATGGTCATAATCCAGAGCATATCTTTCCTTTTAAGCGCAGCTGAAACGAAAAAAGCCAGCAGATAATACCTGCTGGCGGGTGAACGAGGCTGTATCCTGCCATTATATCTGGCATCGACGCTGGGTAAAAAACGCATAATCCAGGCGGAGGGCGCTGGGTATAGAAATCTATTCCCAAGCCTGACAACGCAGAGTATGCGTTTTTTACACGCGTCCCGGAGGGCTGGGGCCATTTTTTCACATAGCTGTGTTGCTCACACCTTATTTGGTTCACCAAATTTCACTGTTCGCGCCTTGCCATGTGAAAAAATAGCCACCAGCGATGCTCAGATATAATGGCAGGATACAGCCTGCACCAATACTCAGTCACACATGATGTCTGCAATTTCCAATTCAGGAGTCAGATGTCATCTCCCACTGCATCAGCTCTTCGAGCATCTTTAAGCGCTGCGGTGCGCTCAGGCAAGCCAACCAGGACGATTTTTCCGTCGTGGTAAAGTACTTCAACCAGAACTGACGCATAGATGACCCCTTCGTTGTCTCATCGCTTCATCGGAATCTATTATTGGCTTAATATAGGGATTATAAAATTGCTGAGTTTTCCGCAGGAGTTCCCCTTTTATGTCTTCTGGTCGTTTGCAACAACAGTTCATCCGTCTGTGGCAATGCTGTGACGGCAAAACGCAAGACACGACGCTCAACGAGCTGGCGGATCTGCTGAGCTGCTCGCGCCGCCATATGCGTACGCTGCTTAATACCATGCAGGATCGCGGCTGGTTAACGTGGGAAGCTGAAGTTGGACGAGGTAAACGCTCGCGCCTGACATTCCTCTATACCGGGCTGGCGCTCCAGCAGCAGCGCGCGGAAGACCTATTGGAACAGGATCGCATCGATCAACTGGTGCAACTGGTCGGTGACAAAACGGCCGTACGGCAAATGCTGGTCTCCCATCTGGGTCGCAGCTTTCGCCAGGGTCGGCATATCATGCGCGTTCTCTATTACCGCCCCATGCACAACCTGCTCCCCGGCACGGCATTACGCCGCTCCGAAACCCATATCGCCCGGCAAATCTTCAGCGCCTTAATTCGGGTAAATGAGGAAAATGGGGAACTGGAAGCGGACATTGCCCATCACTGGCAGCAAATTTCACCTTTACACTGGCGATTCTTCCTGCGTCCGGGGATCCATTTTCATCATGGCCGCGAGCTGGAAATGGCAGATGTTATCGCCTCACTGATGCGCATTAACAGCCTGCCGCTGTACTCACACATCACGCAGATCGTCTCTCCCACGGCCTGGACGCTGGATATCCATCTGGCCCAGCCAGACCGCTGGCTTCCCTGGCTATTGGGGCAGGTCCCCGCCATGATCCTGCCGCGAGAATGGGAAACGCTAAACAACTTCTCCAGTCACCCGATTGGTACCGGTCCGTATGCGGTAATACGAAACACCAATAACCAACTGAAAATTCATGCATTTGATGATTACTTTGGCTACAGGGCCCTGATCGATGAAGTTAACGTTTGGGTATTACCTGACATCGGAGAAGAACCTGGCGGCGGGTTGACGCTAAAAGGTCCCACAGAGGATGAAAAGGCGATCGAAAGCCGCCTCGAAGAAGGTTGCTACTACCTGCTGTTTGATGCGCGTAGCCACCGTGGCACTAACCAGGAGGTCCGTGAATGGGTAAGCCGCATTCTCTCGCCAACGAATTTAATCTGCCACGCCGACGAACAGTACCAGCGACTGTGGTTTCCCGCGTATGGTTTACTCCCCCGCTGGCATCACGCAAAACCCGGCCATGGTGAAAAACCCGCCGGGCTGGAAACGCTGACTATCACTTACTATCGCGATCACATCGAACACCGGATTATCGCGCAGATCATGAAGACATTGCTCGCGCAGCATCAGGTGCAGTTGAATATTCAGGAGATCGACTACGATCAATGGCATGCAGGTGAAATCGTCAGCGATATCTGGCTCAACAGCGCCAACTTTACCCTACCGCTCGACTTCTCACTGTTCGCCCATTTGTGCGAAGTCCCGTTGCTGCAAAACTGTATCTCGCGGGACTGGGAAAACGATGCGGCTCGCTGGCGAACGGGCGAAATGAGCCTGGCAGCATGGTGCCAACAGCTGCTCGCCACAAAGGCCATTGTGCCATTAATCCACCACTGGCTGATCATTCAGGGACAGCGCAGTATGCGCGGGCTGCGCATGAATACCCTCGGCTGGTTTGATTTTAAATCGGCGTGGTTTGCTCCGCCGGATCCTTAATTGCTGCTAAGCAACAAAATCATTACACTAACGCCGTTCTCAACGGGGTGCTAAATAAAAACATACACAAAATCATTCGATCTGCGTATGGGCTGAGAGATACCCGTCGAACCTGATCCGGATAATGCCGGCGAAGGGATTTGAGGCTTATCTCAAGTCCTTTGCCACCCAACTCTTGAGGTGCAAAGTGTTTAAAAAATGTCTTCCGCTTTTACTGCTGTGTGCAGCGCCTGTCTTCGCCAAACCTGTACTGACCGTCTATACCTACGACTCGTTCGCAGCTGACTGGGGCCCGGGCCCAACAATCAAAAAAGCCTTTGAAGCTGACTGCAATTGCGAGCTGAAACTGGTCGCGCTGGAAGATGGCGTCTCGCTGCTTAACCGCCTGCGCATGGAAGGAAAAAACAGCAAAGCCGACGTCGTGCTGGGTCTGGATAACAACCTTCTGGAAGCCGCCACACAAACCAAACTGTTTGCCAAAAGTGGTGTAACCAACGACACCGTTAACGTACCCGGCGGCTGGAAAAACGATACCTTCGTGCCGTTTGACTACGGTTATTTCGCCTTCGTTTATGATAAGAACAAGCTGAAGAATCCGCCCAAAAGCCTGAAAGAACTGGTAGAGAGCGACCAAAAATGGCGCGTCATTTATCAGGATCCACGCACCAGCACGCCAGGTCTGGGTCTGCTGCTATGGATGCAGAAAGTCTATGGTGATAAAGCGCCAGAGGCGTGGCAGAAACTGGCAGCCAAAACCGTCACCGTCACCAAGGGCTGGAGCGAAGCCTACGGCCTGTTCCTGAAAGGTGAAAGCGATCTGGTGCTCAGCTACACCACCTCTCCGGCCTATCACATCATCGCCGAGAAAAAAGACAACTACGCCGCCGCTAATTTTAGCGAAGGCCACTATTTGCAGGTGGAAGTCGCCGCCCGTACCGCGGCCAGCAAGCAGCCGGAACTGGCCGAGAAATTCCTGAAGTTCATGGTGTCTCCTGCATTCCAGAATGCGATTCCGACCGGCAACTGGATGTATCCCGTGACGCAAGTCGCCCTGCCGTCAGGATTCGAGCAACTGAATAAACCGACCACCGCGCTGGAATTTACGCCGCAGCAGGTTGCGGCTCAACGTCAGGCATGGATTAGCGAATGGCAACGCGCCGTCAGCCGTTAATCCCCGGCTGGCTGGTTCCAGGGCTTACCGCCGCCACGCTGATGGTGGCCGTTGCCCTGGCCGCGTTTCTGGCACTGTGGTTTAACGCCCCGCAGGGAGAGTGGTCCTCGCTGTGGCAAGATGACTACCTGTGGCACGTGGTGCGCTTTTCTTTCTGGCAGGCTTTTCTATCCGCTGTGCTGTCGGTTGTCCCGGCGATTTTCCTTGCCAGAGCGCTCTATCGCCGCCGTTTTCCAGGACGTCTGGCGCTGCTGCGCCTGTGCGCCATGACATTAATCCTGCCGGTGCTGGTCGCGGTCTTCGGTATTCTTAGCGTCTACGGTCGCCAGGGTTGGCTGGCCTCACTCTGGCATGTCTTCGGGCTGGAATGGACCTTTTCGCCTTACGGTTTGCAGGGCATTCTGCTGGCGCACGTCTTTTTCAATCTGCCGATGGCCAGCCGCCTGCTGTTACAATCGCTGGAGAGTATTCCCGGCGAACAGCGGCAGTTAGCCGCTCAGTTGGGTATGCGTGGCTGGCATTTCTTCCGTTTTGTTGAATGGCCGTGGCTGCGTCGTCAGATCCTGCCCGTCGCAGCACTCATCTTTATGCTGTGCTTCGCCAGCTTCGCCACCGTTCTGTCGCTGGGCGGCGGGCCACAGGCCACGACCATCGAGCTGGCTATCTATCAGGCGCTGAATTTTGATTACGATCCTGCCCGCGCAGCCATGCTGGCGTTGATCCAGATGGTTTGTTGTTTGGCGCTGGTGCTTCTCAGTCAACGTCTGAGCCGCGCGATTGCTCCCGGTGCTACCCTGGTACAAGGCTGGCGCGATCCTGACGATCGTTTGCACAGCCGCCTGACAGACGCTCTGCTGATTATTCTGGCCCTGCTGCTGTTGTTGCCGCCGCTGCTGGCGGTGATTGTCGATGGCTTTAACCGCCATATTCTGGATGTTCTTAGGCAACCTGTACTGTGGCAGGCGCTGGGAACCTCGCTGCGCATTGCGCTGGCGGCAGGAGCGTTGTGCATTGTACTCACCATGATGCTGTTATGGAGCAGCCGTGAACTACGTGCCCGACAGCAGGTGCTGGCAGGTCAAATGCTGGAGCTGAGCGGCATGATGATCCTCGCCATGCCGGGTATCGTGCTGGCAACCGGCTTCTTTCTGCTGCTCAATAACACTATTGGGCTTCCCGAATCTGCCGACGGCATTGTCATTTTTACCAATGCGCTGATGGCGATCCCTTATGCTTTGAAGGTGCTGGAAAACCCAATGCGTGACGTCACTGCGCGCTATAGTATGTTGTGCCAGTCGTTGGGCATTGAGGGATGGTCGCGGCTGAAAGTGGTTGAACTGCGCGCCCTGAAGCGCCCGCTGGCACAGGCGATGGCGTTTGCCTGCGTGCTGTCGATTGGCGATTTTGGCGTAGTGGCGTTATTTGGTAATGAAGATTTCCGCACCCTGCCGTTTTATTTATATCAGCAGATTGGCTCTTATCGCAGTCAGGATGGCGCAGTTACGGCGTTATTACTGCTGATCCTGTGCTTTACGCTGTTTACCGTTATTGAGAAATTGCCGGGTCGAAATGTTAAAACTGATTGATATCACATGGCTTTATCACCATCTGCCCATGCGCTTTACGCTGTCGGTCGCGCGCGGTGAGCAGATAGCGATACTCGGGCCCAGCGGCGCCGGGAAAAGTACGCTGCTGAATCTGATTGCCGGCTTTCTCACGCCTGCCAGCGGTAACATGGTGATTGACGGTGAAGATCACACCACGACACCACCCTCGCGCCGTCCTGTTTCTATGCTGTTTCAGGAAAACAACCTGTTCAGCCATCTGAGCGTACAGCAAAACATCGGCCTTGGCCTGAATCCTGGATTGAAGCTTAACGCATCGCAGCGGGAGAAAATACTCCACATCGCCCAGCAAATGGGGATCGACTCTCTGCTGGAACGTCTCCCCGGTGAGCTTTCCGGCGGACAGCGGCAGCGCGTGGCGCTGGCGCGTTGTCTGGTGCGGGAGCAACCTATTTTACTGCTTGATGAACCGTTCTCTGCACTTGATCCCGCGCTGCGCCAGGAGATGCTAACGCTGGTGGCCGAAGTCTGTCGCGAGAAGCAGCTGACGTTACTGATGGTTTCCCACAGCGTAGAAGATGCGGCGCGAATTGCGCCCCGCTCGATTGTGGTCGCCGACGGGCGCATCGCCTGGCAGGGCGATACGGACAATCTGTTAAGCGGCAACGCTAGCGCCTCGGCGCTATTGGGCATTAAAGCATAATGCGTTGCCGGATGACTGCGTGAACGCCTTATCCGGCCTACATAATGTGCGACCTGTAGGCCGGATAAGGCGAAGCCGCCATCCGGCAAAGGAATCGTCAGTAACCCACCACTTTGCGCAGAATATCGATATACACCGGCATCAGCGGATGGCGCAGTAACGCCACCAGCGCGACCACGCCGATCCCGAGCGTCAACGGCGCCAGATACAGCAAACGGCTGCGGGGGAAATACGCCGTTAAGCGATCGACAGCCGCTTTGCCACTGCGCCATAGCCGCCAGCAAAACCAGCCGCCAACCCAGAGCAACACCGCCGTCGCCAGCAGCAACCAT
This sequence comes from Citrobacter sp. Cf125, assembly GCF_030333935.1. Lineage (NCBI taxonomy): Bacteria > Pseudomonadati > Pseudomonadota > Gammaproteobacteria > Enterobacterales > Enterobacteriaceae > Citrobacter > Citrobacter sp. Cf125. Next base: position 179,356 of record NZ_JAOWEY010000024.1, read on the forward strand.
TTGAAATCCCCGCTCTGCATATCAGAAGGAATATCAATTGCCGCTCCCGCCAGGATCCCCGGCAGGAAGTAGAACGGTGGCCACAGCACGCAGCCGATAATATTCGGGACGATAAATTTAGCGACAGGCAGATCCAGCATGCCTGCTACCATCGGCACCAGCGGACGCGTCGGTCCGACAAAACGCCCCACCAGAATAGTAAACATGCTGTGCTGATGCAGGGCGTGCTCGGTTTTATCCAGCAACGCCTTGTTCTTTTTCATGAACGACCAACGGTGCAATGGCTTTTTAAAGCGCCAGCCCAACCAAAAAGAGATCCAGTCCCCCAATAAGCAACCTATAATGCCCGCAAGCCAGGCATGCCAGAAGTTCAGTTCGCCGCTGCCAATCAGCGCCCCCAGCCCCGCCATCATCACGGTCCCGGGTAGAATCAGGCCAACCAGCGCCAGCGACTCCAAAAAAGCCACCAGAAGTACGGCGATCAGAGAGTACAGGGCGGACTGGAGAATAAAGTGTTCCAGCAATGCTTGCATAATGTGTCCGTCAAATTTACGAAGCAGGGATTTTGATAACCCCTCTCAACTTCGTCAAGCCATCAATTGTCTGAATAGATTGCGAGTTATGACAACTTTCAGGATACATCATTCACTTTTTATTCACATCCAGCGCGAAACTCGCTCGGACTGGCGCCGGTACATTTTTTGAAAACACGAGAGAAATAGAGCTGGTCGTCAAAACCAACATTGCGACCTACGGTGGCAATGGGCATACGTGTGGTACTCAGTAATAGCTTCGCCTGGCTGATGCGCTGGTCCTCGCGCCAGCTTAATACGCTGATACCTAACTGCTGACGGAACAGATGCGACAAACGGGAAGGCGACAGGCAGACGTGCTGCGCGACGCTGGCGATATCAAAATTGCTGTCCGCCAGGTGATCGCTGATGTACTGGCAGGCATCGCGGACGCGGTTGTCCATGGGCGGGTGTAGCGATTCATTGATGGCTTCCATACGTCGGAGCAACAACTGTTCCAGTAAATTAATCGCCAGCAGTTCGGAATAACGACCTTCTCCCTGCCCGGCGTTAATTATCTGCCCAAACAGCTCGTTAAAATGCGGCTGATGCGCTTCATCCGGGCGGAAAAAACCGGTCTGGGCAAAAATGGCTGGCCAGGTCAGCCACTCCTGCCAGTAGGCGCGCGGGCGAAAGTAAACCCACTGGTGATACCACTCGCTGGCGTCAGGGTGGCGTCCGTAGTGGTGAATTTCTCCGGGTGGAAACAACAGAATATCGCCAGGCCGACAGACAAACTGCTTGCCCTGATTATTGATAACCCCTTCACCACGGATGGTGAGATTGAGGATATAACCCTTCATACCCAGCGGCCTGTCGATAAAAAAATCCAGGTATCCGTTCGCCTCAATGGGGGTTAATCCGGCCACCAAATGCGCGTTAAACGAATAACCTGGCAACAGGGGATCGTTTTGCGTTTCAGCCATAATTTCAATACTCCCTATGTCCTGCCAAGAAACAATTTGTCCATATTACGCCAGACATCATCGCTGTCGCCCCTGCGGGCCGCTGTATTTGCGGTAATGGACCACCAATCCCGCTTGTGAAAAGCTCTTTGTAAAAAACATGTACTACGCCAACGTCAAAATCGGCTAACAAAAGTGTCTATAACTACGGCAGAAATGTCCACATTGATTATTTGCACAGCGTCACACTTTGTGATGCCACAGCATTTTAATCCATAAGATTAGCGGATCCTGCCTGACGGTTTTTATCGCTACTCACTACTGTTTATCCATACCCGTATTTTTGGATGGAGTAAGACGATGGCGATTGCAATTGGCCTCGATTTTGGTAGTGATTCAGTACGCGCTTTGGCGGTGGAATGTGCCACCGGCGAAGAGATCGCCACCAGCGTTGAGTGGTATCCACGTTGGCAGGAAGGGCAGTATTGCGATGGCCCAAACAACCAGTTTCGCCATCATCCGCGCGACTACATTGAATCCATGGAAGCGGCGCTGAAAACCGTATTGGCCGAACTGAGCGCTGAACAGCGCGCGGAAGTGGTCGGGATCGGCGTTGACAGTACCGGCTCAACCCCGGCGCCCATCGATGCAGACGGTAACGTACTGGCACTGCGTCCGGAGTTCGCGGAAAACCCGAATGCAATGTTTGTCCTGTGGAAAGATCACACCTCAGTAGAAGAAGCTGAAGAAATCACCCGCCTGTGCCACACACCGGGCAAGATCGATTACTCCCGCTATATCGGCGGCATTTATTCCAGCGAATGGTTCTGGGCCAAAATCCTGCATGTAACTCGTCAGGACCATGCGGTAGCCGAAGCTGCGGTCTCGTGGATTGAGCTATGCGATTGGGTTCCGGCCCTGCTCTCCAACACCGTACGCCCACAGGATATTCGTCGCGGTCGCTGCAGCGCCGGACATAAATCCCTGTGGCATGAAAGCTGGGGTGGTCTGCCGCCAGCCAGTTTCTTTGACGAACTCGACCCCATCCTCAACCGCCATCTGCAATACCCAATGTTTACCGATACCTTCACCGCGGATCTGCCGGTTGGCACCCTGTGCGCTGAGTGGGCACAGCGCCTGGGGCTACCGGAAAGCGTGGTGATTGCAGGCGGTGCTTTTGACTGCCATATGGGCGCGGTTGGCGCAGGCGCACAGCCTAACACGCTGGTGAAAGTCATCGGCACGTCGACCTGCGACATTCTGATTGCCGACAAGCACAGCGTCGGCGAACGCGCGGTGAAAGGCATATGCGGCCAGGTTGATGGCAGCGTGGTACCTAGTTTTATTGGCCTCGAAGCTGGCCAGTCTGCATTCGGTGATATCTATGCCTGGTTTAGCCGCGTGCTGAGCTGGCCTCTGGAACAGCTTGCCGCACAGCATCCGGAACTGCAGCCCCAGATTAAAGCCAGTCAAAAACAGCTGCTGCCTGCACTCACTGAAGCATGGGCGAAAAATCCATCGCTGGAGCATCTCCCGGTGGTGCTCGACTGGTTCAACGGTCGCCGTACGCCCAATGCCAACCAGCGTTTGAAAGGGGTAATTACCGATCTGAACCTGGCAACTGACGCGCCAGCGCTGTTCGGTGGGCTGATTGCCGCCACGGCCTTTGGCGCACGCGCCATAATGGAATGCTTCACCGAACAAGGCATTGCTGTTAACAACGTAATGGCGCTTGGCGGTATCGCGCGCAAGAACCCGGTCATCATGCAGGCCTGCTGTGACGTGCTGAACCGCCCGCTACAGATTGTCGCTTCAGACCAGTGCTGCGCACTCGGTGCGGCTATCTTTGCTGCCGTTGCCGCGAAAGTACACGCCGATATCCCAGCCGCTCAGCAGCAAATGGCAAGCGCCGTGGAAAACACGCTGCAACCTCGCCCAGAGCAGGCTCAACGTTTTGAACAACTCTACCGCCGCTATCAGCAGTGGGCGGTAAGCGCTGAACAACAATACCTTCCGACTGCCGCTCCGGCGCAACAAGCCCCGGTAGACCTGGCAACCCTGACACATTAAGGACACGACAATGACGATTTTTGATAACTATGAAGTGTGGTTTGTGATTGGTAGCCAGCATCTGTATGGCCCTGAAACCCTGCGTCAGGTAACCCAACATGCGGAGCACGTCGTTAACGCACTGAATACTGAAGCCAAACTGCCCTGTAAGCTGGTATTAAAACCGCTGGGCACTTCCCCTGACGAGATTACCGCTATCTGTCGTGACGCTAACTACGACGATCGCTGTGCAGGGATGGTGGTCTGGCTGCATACCTTCTCCCCGGCCAAAATGTGGATCAACGGCCTGACTATCCTTAATAAACCGCTACTTCAGTTCCACACCCAGTTCAACGCCGCCCTGCCGTGGGACAGCATTGATATGGACTTTATGAACCTGAACCAAACCGCGCACGGCGGTCGTGAGTTCGGCTTTATCGGCGCACGTATGCGTCAGCAGCACGCCGTGGTCACCGGTCACTGGCAGGACAAACAGGCACACGAACGCATCGGCTCCTGGATGCGCCAGGCCGTGTCCAAACAGGACACTCGCCATCTGAAAGTCTGCCGTTTTGGCGACAACATGCGCGAAGTTGCGGTCACAGATGGCGATAAAGTCGCTGCGCAGATCAAGTTCGGTTTCTCGGTAAACACCTGGGCCGTGGGCGATCTGGTGCAGGTCGTGAACGCAATTAGCGACGGCGAAATCAACGCGCTAATCGATGAGTATGAAAGCACTTACACCATGACGGCGGCGACGCAAGTCCACGGTGAAAAACGTCAGAACGTCCTGGAAGCTGCCCGTATTGAACTGGGGATGAAGCGCTTCCTGGAACAGGGTGGATTCCACGCCTTCACCACCACATTTGAAGATTTACACGGCCTGAAACAGCTTCCGGGTCTGGCCGTACAGCGTCTGATGCAGCAAGGCTATGGCTTTGCGGGCGAAGGCGACTGGAAAACCGCCGCTCTGCTTCGCATCATGAAGGTGATGTCAACCGGTCTGCAGGGCGGCACCTCATTTATGGAGGATTACACCTACCACTTCGAGAAAGGCAACGATCTGGTACTCGGTTCGCACATGCTGGAAGTTTGCCCGTCCATCGCGGTGGAAGAGAAACCGATCCTCGACGTACAGCACCTCGGCATTGGTGGTAAAGACGATCCCGCCCGTCTGATCTTCAACACCAAAGCCGGCCCGGCCGTGGTTGCCAGCCTGATCGATCTCGGCGATCGTTTTCGCCTGCTGGTTAACTGCATCGACACGGTACAAACACCGCACTCCCTGCCGAAACTGCCTGTAGCTAACGCGCTGTGGAAAGCTCAACCCGATCTGCCGACCGCATCTGAAGCATGGATCCTGGCCGGTGGCGCGCACCACACCGTGTTCAGCCACGCGCTGGATCTGAACGATATGCGCCAGTTCGCTGAAATGCACGATATCGAGATCGCTGTGATCGATAACGATACCCGCCTGCCGGCCTTTAAGGACGCGCTGCGCTGGAACGAAGTGTATTACGGGTTCAAACGTTAATTGTCGAAACGGATTGCCCGGTGGCATTTCATTTACCGGGCCTACAAATCACCGTAGGCCGGATAAGCGAAGCGCCATCCGGCATTCAGGAGTTAACATGCTAGAAGATCTTAAACGTCAGGTACTGGAAGCCAATCTGGCGTTGCCTAAGCACAATCTGGTCACCCTGACCTGGGGGAACGTCAGCGCCGTCGATCGCGAGCGCGACGTGTTTGTGATTAAACCTTCCGGGGTCGATTACAGCGTAATGACCGCAGACGATATGGTGGTAGTCAGTATCGCCACGGGTGAAGTAGTCGAAGGCCAGAAGAAGCCCTCTTCCGACACCCCAACGCACCGACTGCTGTATCAGGCATTCCCGACCATTGGCGGTATTGTTCATACCCACTCGCGTCACGCGACAATCTGGGCGCAGGCGGGTCAGTCGATTCCGGCCACGGGTACCACCCATGCGGACTATTTCTACGGTTCGATTCCCTGCACACGGAAAATGACCGACGAAGAAATCAACGGCGAATATGAATGGGAAACCGGCAATGTGATCGTTGAAACCTTTGAGAAACAAGGTATTGACGCCTCGCAGATGCCTGGCGTGCTAGTGCACTCTCACGGTCCGTTTGCCTGGGGAAAAAATGCCGAAGATGCAGTGCATAACGCCATCGTGCTGGAAGAAGTCGCCTACATGGGGATCTTCTGTCGCCAGCTCGCGCCGCAATTGCCAGATATGCAACAAACCCTGCTAGATAAGCATTACCTGCGTAAACACGGTGCTAAAGCCTACTACGGGCAGTAACCTTTATATAAGCGCGTTTTGATCGTCGCGCGCTTTATTTCTACTCGGCTATATATTCAGCAAAAGCACTTTGATAAACACAGTTATTAGAAGAAACATACTCAATCACATTGTCATAATTCCCATGAGTTTCCTCTCCTTCCAGTGAATGGAAGAAAATATAATCTGTTATCGTTGACTGCCATTTCTGCCCACACAACAAATAATTAATTACCGTATCACGATGACCATTTCTTCTGTCATGCCCCTGCCAGTGAAAAAAAGCGTTTCCACTTTCAATTATTTCAGTCCGCCAAATTTGTCCGGTCCATGTTTTGTACTCAATATATTTGCTCACAGTTTTAATTAATGGGTTTGATAGCTGAGTATTAACAAATAGATAGTGCTGGTATCCAGGCAAAATTGCCTGAGTATAAACATTCATAAAAACACCATCTCATCACTTTCCCGGATATGTATTAAGAAGCACCCGAACAGTAAGCTGAAAATAAATTATATCCCGAGATAAAAACCAAATTCTACAGAGAGATTCCCGACGAATTCGAACTGAAAATCCGTTTCTATTCGGCAATAAATACGATTAAATATATATTATATTTCAAACTCATATCCGGATGCTTCGAATAAAATCTTTACATCAACCATTAATAAACACAAATAAAAAAAGTAACTTTTCCTGAATCCGAGAAAGATGTAGCAAAAATAAATAAGCACAAATCCGAAAAACAGCAAACATCCGATAATGGACTTTATAATATCAATTCAATACATAACCCAGATGGACAATCGCCATTTAAAACAACAGCCACACCAATAAAATAGTTCACTGCAACTCGTCTTAGGCACGATATTCATATATTAAATACGAAGATAACCCAGGCTGACACAACACATTTTTTACTCAGAGACGCTTTTTACTCCAGCGGGTACCGCGTCTTACGTCGAATAACTGTACAAAATAACAGTACAATCATGTAAACCAGGCTATAATAGTGTCTGGCTTTTTGACGGATACACAGCGTGGCGCAGGCAGGCTTTATTCTAACCCGACACTGGCGGGACACTCCGCAGGGAACTGAGGTCTCATTCTGGCTGGCTACAGACGATGGGCCGCTGCAGGTCACGCTTGCGCCTCAGGAGTCAGTCGCGTTTATTCCCACCAGTCAGGTTCCTCGCGTCACGTCATTATTACGCACTGAAAACGGCTATCGCCTGACGCCTCTTCAGTTGCAAGACTTCCACCGCCAGCCCGTTTCCGGCCTGTATTGCCGCTCACATCGCCAGCTTATGCGGCTGGAAAAACTGCTGCGCGAAAACGCAGTCACCGTCTACGAAGCTGACGTACGGCCGCCGGAGCGGTATCTGATGGAGCGCTTTATCACCTCCCCTGTTTGGGTCGAAGGCGACAGACATGACGAAATGCTGGTTAATGCCCGCCTGAAGCCGAACCCTGACTATCGACCACCGCTAAAATGGGTATCGCTGGATATCGAAACCACGCGCCACGGCGAACTCTACTGCATCGGTCTTGAGGGCTGTGGGCAGCGTATTGTCTATATGCTCGGCCCGGCAAACGGTGACGCCTCTGCGCTGGATTTTGAACTTGAGTACGTTGCAAGCCGCCCGCAGTTGTTGGAAAAGCTCAATGACTGGATTGCCCGTCACGATCCTGATGTGATAATCGGCTGGAACGTCGTGCAATTCGATTTACGCGTCCTGCAAAAGCACGCCGAACGTTACCGCATTCCCCTGCGTTTTGGTCGTGACAATAGCGAGCTGGAGTGGCGCGAGCATGGCTTCAAAAACGGCGTGTTCTTCGCGCAGGCTAAAGGTCGCCTGATTATCGACGGCATTGAGGCGCTCAAATCCGCATTCTGGAATTTCTCGTCATTTTCGCTGGAGACGGTGTCGCAGGAGCTACTGGGCGAAGGGAAGTCAATTGATAATCCCTGGGACAGGATGGACGAAATCGATCGCCGGTTTGCCCAGGATAAGCCCGCGCTCGCCACCTACAATCTCAAAGACTGTGAGTTGGTCACGCGTATTTTTCATAAAACCGAGATCATGCCATTTCTGCTTGAGCGATCGACGGTCAACGGTCTGCCGGTCGACCGGCACGGTGGTTCAGTTGCCGCCTTCGGACATCTCTACCTGCCACGAATGCACCGGGCGGGGTATGTGGCACCGAACCTGGGTGAAGTCCCCGCTCACGCCAGCCCCGGTGGCTACGTGATGGACTCGCGCCCCGGCTTATACGACTCGGTACTGGTGCTGGATTACAAAAGCCTGTACCCCTCAATAATACGTACTTTTTTAATCGATCCGGTGGGGCTTATCGAAGGAATGGCGCAGCCGGATCCGGAGCACAGCACCGAAGGGTTCCTTGACGCCTGGTTCTCACGTGAAAAGCACTGCCTGCCGGAAATCGTGACCCGGATCTGGCATGGTCGCGATGAAGCAAAACGCCGCGGCAATAAGCCGCTCTCGCAGGCGCTGAAAATCATCATGAACGCATTTTACGGCGTGCTGGGAACCACCGCCTGTCGCTTTTTCGACCCGAGACTGGCCTCGTCCATTACCATGCGCGGTCATGCGATCATGCGCCAGACCAAAGCACTGATTGAAGCTCAGGGCTACGACGTTATCTATGGCGATACCGACTCGACCTTTGTCTGGCTGAAAAAGGCGCACTCAGAAGACGATGCCGCCCGGATTGGCCGTGAGCTGGTGAGCTATGTCAACGACTGGTGGGCGCAGTCGCTGAAGCAACAAAACCTGACCAGTGCGCTGGAGCTGGAATTTGAAACCCATTTTTGTCGCTTTCTGATGCCGACCATTCGCGGTGCAGATACCGGCAGTAAAAAACGCTATGCAGGGATGATTCAGGACGGCGCTGAGCAACGTATGGTGTTTAAGGGACTTGAAACGGTACGAACCGACTGGACGCCGCTGGCCCAACAGTTTCAGCAGGAGCTATACCTGCGAATTTTTCGTAACGAACCTTATCAGGAGTTTGTTCGCGAGACTATTGACCGTCTGATGGCCGGTGAAATGGATGAACAACTGGTGTACCGCAAGCGCCTGCGCCGCCCGTTAAGCGAATACCAGCGAAATGTTCCACCACACGTGCGTGCCGCGCGCCTCGCCGATGAGCAGAATGTAAAGCTGGGGCGTCCACCGCAGTATCAAAATCGCGGAACCATAAAATATGTCTGGACGGTCAATGGCCCAGAACCTGTTGATTATCAGCTATCTGTGCTCGATTACGAGCATTATCTGACACGCCAGATCCAACCCGTTGCCGAGGGAATTCTTCCCTTTATTGACGATAATTTTGCTACACTACTCACAGGGCAACTGGGGTTATTTTGACGCGTGACGAAACCGTCGCCATCCAGTACCATAGCGCCCTTTCCATTCCTGGACCCCAATACACTTGCTGCCACTTTACTCTGGCAGAGGGTGAGTATTGCCTGCAACTAAAGATATAGAGCCGAACATATATGCCTTTTACACTTGGTCAACGCTGGATCAGCGATACAGAAAGCGAATTGGGACTTGGTACCGTTGTCGCCATGGATGCGCGAACCGTCACATTACTTTTCTCATCGACGGGCGAAAACCGTCTGTATGCGCGCAGTGATTCCCCCGTGACCCGCGTGATGTTCAATCCAGGCGATACGATAACAAGCCATGAAGGCTGGCAACTGCATGTCGATGAAGTAAAAGAAGAAAACGGCCTGCTTGCCTATATCGGAACCCGCCTGGATACCGAAGAAACCGGTGTCATGCTGCGTGAAGTACTACTCGACAGCAAACTGGTATTCAGCAAACCACAAGATCGCCTGTTTGCCGGCCAGATTGACCGCATGGATCGCTTTGCTCTGCGCTATCGCGCGCGTAAATTTCAGAGCGAACAATACCGTATGCCGTGGAGTGGTTTGCGTGGTCAACGTACCAGCCTGATTCCTCACCAGCTGAACATTGCCCATGATGTTGGCCGTCGTCATGCCCCTCGCGTTTTACTGGCAGACGAAGTGGGTTTAGGTAAAACCATTGAAGCCGGGATGATCCTGCATCAACAGCTGCTGTCAGGCGCCGCAGAGCGCGTGCTGATCATCGTGCCGGAGACATTACAGCACCAGTGGCTGGTCGAAATGCTGCGTCGCTTCAACCTGCGTTTTGCCCTGTTTGATGATGAGCGTTATGCAGAAGCGCAGCACGACGCCTACAACCCGTTTGAAACCGAACAACTGGTCATCTGCTCGCTGGACTTTGCCCGTCGCAGTAAACAGCGCCTGGAGCATCTGTGTGACGCCGAATGGGATCTGCTGATCGTCGATGAAGCGCATCACCTGGTGTGGAGCGAAGACGCGCCCAGCCGCGAATATATGGCCATTGAACAACTGGCAGAACGTGTGCCGGGCATCCTGCTGCTAACCGCTACACCGGAGCAGCTGGGCATGGAAAGTCACTTTGCTCGTCTGCGCCTGCTGGACCCCAGCCGTTTCCACGATTTCGCCCAGTTTGTTGAAGAGCAAAAAAATTATCGTCCGGTCGCCGACGCCGTCGCTATGTTACTGGCAGGCAACAAGCTGAGTAACAGTGAGCTGAACATGTTAGGCGACATGATTGGCGAGCAGGACATTGAGCCGCTATTGCAAGCGGCAAACAGCGACAGCGAAGATGCCCAGAGCGCGCGTCAGGAGCTGGTTTCGATGCTGATGGACCGCCATGGCACCAGCCGCGTGCTGTTCCGTAACACCCGTAATGGTGTGAAAGGCTTCCCAAAACGCGAGCTGCACACCATCAAGCTGCCGCTGCCGACCCAATACCAGACGGCGATTAAAGTCTCCGGCATTATGGGTGCGCGTAAAAGCGCGGAAGACCGGGCGCGCGATATGCTCTACCCGGAACAGATTTATCAGGAATTCGAAGGCGATACCGGCACCTGGTGGAACTTTGACCCGCGCGTGGAATGGCTGATGGGCTATCTGACCAGCCACCGCTCGCAAAAAGTATTAGTTATCTGTGCAAAAGCCACCACCGCGCTTCAACTGGAGCAGGTCCTGCGCGAGCGCGAAGGTATCCGTGCTGCCGTGTTCCATGAAGGGATGTCGATCATTGAGCGTGACCGCGCCGCAGCCTGGTTTAGTGAAGAAGATAGCGGCGCTCAGGTAATGCTGTGTTCTGAAATCGGCTCCGAAGGGCGTAACTTCCAGTTCGCCAGCAATCTGGTGATGTTTGACCTGCCGTTCAACCCGGACCTGCTGGAACAGCGTATTGGCCGTCTGGACCGTATTGGTCAGGCGCATGATATTCAGATCCACGTCCCGTACCTGGAAAAAACCGCACAATCCGTGCTGGTGCGCTGGTACCACGAAGGTCTGGATGCGTTCGAACACACCTGCCCGACCGGCCGTACCATCTACGACACGGTCTATAACAATCTGATCGGCTACCTGGCTGAACCAGAAAATACCGATGGCTTTGACGATCTGATCAAAACCTGTCGCGAACAACATGACGCGCTGAAAGCTCAGCTGGAGCAAGGTCGTGATCGTCTGCTCGAGATCCACTCTAACGGCGGTGAAAAAGCGCTGGCACTGGCTGAGAGTATTGAAGAACAGGACGATGATACCAGCCTGATCGCCTTCGCCATGAACCTGTTTGATATCGTTGGTATTAATCAGGATGACCGTGGTGACAATTTGATCGTGCTGACACCGTCCGATCATATGCTGGTGCCAGATTTCCCTGGATTGCCGGAAGATGGCTGCACCATTACGTTTGAGCGTGATGTCGCTCTGTCGCGTGAAGACGCTCAGTTTATTACCTGGGAGCATCCGTTAATCCGTAATGGTCTGGATCTTATCCTCTCTGGCGACACCGGCAGCAGCACCATTTCGTTGTTGAAAAACAAAGCATTGCCGGTCGGAACTCTGTTGGTTGAGCTGGTGTATGTGGTTGAAGCGCAAGCGCCGAAACAGCTGCAGCTGAACCGCTTCCTGCCGCCAACGCCGGTACGTATGCTGCTGGATAAAAACGGCAATAACCTCGCTGCACAGGTTGAGTTCGAAACCTTTAACCGTCAGCTCAGCGCCGTTAACCGCCACACCGGCAGTAAACTGGTCAACGCCGTGCAGCAGGACGTTCATGCTATTCTGCAACTCGGTGAAGCACAGGTGGAAAAATCAGCCCGCGCGCTGATCGACGCGGCGCGTAAAGAAGCGGACGAAAAACTGACTGCGGAACTCTCCCGTCTGGAAGCGCTGCGTGCCGTTAACCCGAACATCCGTGATGACGAACTCAGCGCAATTGAAAGCAACCGTCAGCAGGTGATGGAAAGCCTGGATCAGGCGGGCTGGCGTCTGGATGCCCTGCGCCTGATCGTCGTGACGCATCAGTAACGGAGCCATACATGGGGATGGAAAACTACAATCCGCCGCAGGAACCCTGGTTGGTCATCCTGTATCAGGATGAGCACATTATGGTGGTCAACAAGCCGAGCGGTTTATTGTCTGTGCCGGGTCGTCTGGATGAGCACAAAGACAGCGTGATGACGCGTATCCAGCGCGATTATCCGCAGGCTGAATCCGTACATCGTCTGGATATGGCCACCAGCGGCGTGATTGTAGTCGCGCTAACCAAAGCGGCAGAGCGCGAGCTAAAACGCCAGTTTCGCGAGCGCGAACCGAAAAAACAGTATGTTGCACGCGTCTGGGGGCATCCCGCTCCGGCCGAGGGTCTGGTTGATTTACCGCTGATTTGCGACTGGCCGAACAGGCCAAAGCAAAAAGTGTGTTATGAGACCGGGAAATCAGCGCAGACAGAGTATGAGGTGGTGGAGTTCGCGGCGGATAACACCTCCCGGGTAGTGCTTAAACCGATTACCGGACGCTCCCACCAGCTGCGTGTGCATATGCTGGCGTTAGGGCATCCAATCCTCGGCGATCGCTTCTATGCTCCGCCTGAAGCGCTGGCGTTGGCGCCCCGCCTGCTGCTGCACGCCGAGATGCTAACCATCACGCATCCCGAATACGGCAACAGTATGACGTTTAAAGTCCCGGCGGATTTTTAAATTCTGAGCCAATTTATGCCGGGGGCGCTTCGCTTGCCCGGCCTACATTCATTACCGTAGGCCGGATAAAGCGCTAGCCGCATCCGGCATAATTATTATTTAAAGCCTTTTTGTTCTTTGATTAACTCGTAAGCCTTCTGGATTTCCTGCGCTTTTTGCTTCGCCATTTCCATCATCTCTGGCGGCAGACCTTTCGCGACCAGTTTGTCCGGATGGTGCTCGCTCATCAGCTTACGGTAAGCGCGCTTTATGGTAGTCGCATCATCGGTCGTTTTCACACCCAGCACATTACAGGCGTCTTCCAGCGTCGGGCCGCGTTGCGCCTGCTGCCAGCTACCGCCGCCAGACTGCTGCTGATATCCGCCGCCAAACTGCGCGCCGCCCTGCATCATGCGCAGGAACTGATCAAATTGGGTACGTGAGATCCCCAACTCTTCAGCAATCACATACAGCACTTCACGCTCATTAGGATGTAACGACCCATCGGCAAATGCCGCCTGGATTTGAATTTCCAGAAACATGCGGATCAGATCGAATCGACCGAAACAGACGCTGCGAAACTGACGCATCTTTTCACGTAATGGATAATTATCCGATTTTCCTACCCGGAAGGCGTGTTGTGCAGCCGTTCGCGAGTCACCGTGCAAATTCATCCGATCCATCAACTGGCTGGCGATATGAATATCGGCTTCCGTGACGCGACCTTTGGATTTGGTCAGATGTCCCATCACCTCAAAAGTGGTGGCAAAAAACAGCGCCTGGCGTTCACGTTGGTTGGCAAACCACGCCATTTTGCGCATGCGGGCTTTGTCGAACATGTGGCCAACTAACAGCCCCAGAACCACACCCCAGAAGCCGCCACCCATCATTAAGGCCACGGCTACACCAATTATCTTTCCCCAATACTGCATAGACTCCCCAAATCTTTATGCTCTCAGCCAGGCTATGTCCCACAATATAAGGTGCTTTTACCGATTTACGGCTGCGGTCAATTGTGGGACATCGCCTATAATTTGCATTATCATACCTGTCATTCAATGCCGTGCCTAACACCACGGATGCCTAAATGGGCAGGATTAACACTAGCGCAGTGAAGATGAGATAAGTTAGGCTGTGACCGTTTGTCACGCGCGACGCTACTGATGATGGAACAATAAATACAACGTATGAAAAAACGTATTCCCACTCTTCTGGCCACCATGATTGCCAGTGCCCTCTATAGCCATCAGGGCCTGGCAGCCGATCTCGCCTCACAGTGTATGCTGGGCGTGCCGAGCTATGACCGTCCTCTGGTACAGGGCGAGACTAATGAATTACCCGTCACCATCAATGCCGACAACGCTAAAGGGAATTATCCCGATGACGCGGTATTTACCGGCAACGTGGACATCGCACAGGGTAACAGCCGCCTGCAGGCCGACGAAGTACAGCTTCATCAGAAGCAGGCTGAAGGCCAGCCGGAGCCAATACGTACCGTCGATGCGCTGGGCAATGTCCATTATGATGACAATCAGGTTATTCTGAAGGGGCCGAAGGGCTGGTCGAATCTGAATACCAAAGATACCAACATCTGGGAAGGTGATTACCAGATGGTGGGCCGTCAGGGACGCGGGAAAGCCGATCTGATGAAACAGCGTGGCGAAAACCGTTATACCATTCTGGAAAACGGTAGCTTTACCTCCTGTCTGCCAGGTTCCGATACCTGGAGCGTCGTCGGTAGCGAAGTGATCCACGACCGTGAAGAACAGGTCGCAGAGATCTGGAACGCCCGTTTTAAACTGGGTCCGGTTCCGGTCTTTTACAGTCCTTATTTACAGTTACCCGTCGGCGATAAGCGCCGTTCCGGTTTTCTGATCCCGAACGCAAAATATTCCACTAATAACTATTTTGAGTTCTACCTGCCGTATTACTGGAACATTGCGCCCAACATGGACGCCACCATCACGCCACATTATATGCACCGTCGTGGCGGGATCATGTGGGAAAACGAATTCCGCTACCTGACGCAAGCAGGTGCGGGCCTGATGGAGTTCGACTATCTGAACTCCGATAAAGTGTATGAGGACGAACATCCGAAGGATGACAATTCACGTCGCTGGCTGTTTTACTGGCAACACTCTGGGGTGATGGACCAGGTGTGGCGTTTCAACGTTGACTATACCAAGGTCAGCGACACCAGCTACTTTAATGATTTCGATAACAAATACGGTTCCAGTACCGACGGCTACGCCACGCAAAAATTCAGCGTCGGCTACGCGGTACAGAACTTTGATGCCACAGTTTCGACCAAGCAGTTCCAGGTCTTCGACGCGCAAAACAGTAACAGCTACTCTGCGCAGCCGCAGTTAGATGTCAACTACTACCAGAATGACGTTGGTCCGTTTGATACCCGTATTTATGGTCAGGCGGTGCACTTCGTTAACACCAACGACAACATGCCGGAAGCGACGCGTGTTCACCTTGAACCGACCATCAATCTGCCATTGTCGAACAACTGGGGAAGTATCAATACCGAAGCAAAACTGCTGGCAACGCACTATCAGCAGACTAATCTGGATTGGTACAACAGCAACCCGCAGAACACCAAGCTCGATGATTCAGCTAACCGCGTCATGCCGCAGTTTAAAGTTGACGGCAAGATGGTGTTTGAGCGTGACATGCAAATGCTGGCGCCGGGTTATACCCAGACGCTGGAGCCGCGCGCGCAGTACCTGTACGTACCGTATCGCGACCAAAGTCATATCTATAACTATGACTCGTCCCTGCTGCAATCCGACTATAGCGGCCTGTTCCGTGACCGTACCTATGGCGGTCTGGACCGCATTGCCTCCGCCAACCAGGTCACGACTGGGGTCACATCTCGCGTTTATGATGACGCAGCCGTTGAACGTTTTAATATATCCGTGGGTCAAATCTACTATTTCACCGAGTCTCGCACCGGCGATGACAACATTAAATGGGAGAATGACGACAAAACGGGCTCACTGGTATGGGCGGGCGATACCTACTGGCGCATCTCCGATCGCTGGGGTTTACGCAGTGGGATCCAGTACGATACCCGTCTGGACAGCGTTGCAACCAGTAGCAGCAGTATCGAATATCGTCGCGACGAAAACCGTATGCTGCAGTTGAACTACCGTTATGCCAGCTCGGAGTATATCCAGGCTACTCTGCCGTCTTACTACTCTACGGCAGAGCAGTATAAAAACGGGATCTCACAGGTGGGCGCAGTGGCAAGCTTCCCAATCGCCGACCGTTGGTCGATTGTTGGCGCTTACTACTTCGATACCAACGTGAACAAAGAAGCAGATTCAATGCTGGGGCTGCAGTACAACTCCTGCTGTTACGCCATTCGCTTCGGTTACGAACGTAAGCTGAACGGCTGGGATAACACCCAGAAACACGCGATTTATGACAACACGATCGGCTTTAATATCGAACTGCGCGGCCTGAGCTCCAACTACGGTCTCGGCACCAACCAAATGTTGCGTTCAAACATTTTGCCGTATCAAAGCTCTTTATGATCTGATTGACTTACAACGTAATCCGCATCGCGGTTAATTGAAATGGAAAAAGTATGAAGAACTGGAAAACGCTGCTTCTCGGTATCGCCATGATCGCGAATACCAGTTTCGCTGCCCCACAGGTAGTCGATAAAGTCGCAGCCGTCGTCAATAACGGCGTCGTTCTCGAAAGCGACGTCGATGGCTTAATGCAGTCAGTAAAACTTAATGCGAGTCAGGCTGGTCAGCAGTTACCGGACGACGCCACGCTGCGTCATCAGATCCTGGAACGTTTGATCATGGATCAAATCCTCCTGCAAATGGGTCAGAAGATGGGTGTTAAAATCTCTGACGAGCAGTTGGATCAGGCTATTGCCAACATCGCCAAGCAGAACAACATGACGCTGGATCAGATGCGCAGTCGTTTGGCACAGGATGGTTTAAGTTATTCGACCTATCGTAGCCAGATCCGCAAAGAGATGACCATCTCTGAAGTGCGTAACAACGAAGTTCGCCGTCGCGTCACCATCCTGCCTCAGGAAGTGGATGCCCTGGCGCAACAGGTAGGCAACCAAAACGATGCCAGCACCGAACTTAACCTGAGCCACATTCTGATCCCATTACCGGAAAACCCAACTTCCGACCAGGTTAACGCGGCTGAAAGCCAGGCACGCTCTGTTGTTGATGAAGCGCGTAACGGTAGCGATTTCGGCAAACTGGCTATTACTTATTCCGCTGACCAGCAGGCGCTGAAAGGCGGCCAGATGGGTTGGGGACGTATTCAGGAGCTGCCGGGTATCTTCGCCCAGGCGTTAAGCACTGCGAAAAAAGGCGATATCATCGGCCCAATTCGTTCAGGTGTCGGCTTCCACATCCTGAAAGTCAATGATATGCGTGGCCAAAGCCAGAGCATCTCCGTGACTGAAGTTCACGCTCGCCATATTCTACTTAAGCCGTCGCCGATCATGACCGATCAGCAGGCGCGTCTGAAGCTGGAACAAATCGCGGCAGATATTAAGAGCGGTAAAACTACCTTCGCGGCAGCCGCTAAAGAGTTTTCTCAGGATCCAGGCTCTGCCAACCAGGGCGGCGATCTGGGTTGGGCTGCAGCGGATATTTTCGACCCAGCTTTCCGCGATGCGCTGACCAAACTTCATAAAGGCCAGATGAGCGCCCCGGTGCACTCCTCTTTCGGTTGGCATCTGATCGAACTGCTGGACACGCGTAACGTTGATAAAACTGACGCGGCGCAGAAAGACAGAGCTTACCGTATGCTGATGAACCGTAAATTCTCGGAAGAAGCAGCAACCTGGATGCAGGAACAGCGCGCCAGCGCTTACGTTAAAGTTCTGAGCAACTAATGGCTCGTACTCAACGTGTTGTTATCACTCCCGGCGAACCCGCCGGGATTGGCCCGGACCTGGTGGTTCAGCTCGCCCAGCGCGATTGGCCTGTAGAACTCGTTGTCTGTGCGGATGCAGGACTTCTCAGTGACCGGGCAGCGATGCTCGGTTTACCGCTTTCACTCCTCCCCTACTCTCCAGATACCCCAGCCAGACCGCAATCAGCAGGCACATTGACGCTGTTACCGGTTGCGCTGCGGGCACCTGCTGTCGCGGGTCAGTTGGCGGTAGAAAACGGGCAATATGTAGTGGATACGCTGGCTCGCGCCTGCGATGGTTGTCTGCAAGGTGAGTTTGCGGCGTTGATCACCGGTCCGGTTCACAAGGGCGTAATCAATGACGCAGGCGTTCCGTTTACCGGGCATACCGAGTTTTTTGAAGAGCGCTCACAGGCAAAGAAAGTTGTTATGATGCTGGCGACCGAAGAGCTGCGCGTTGCCCTGGCAACCACGCATTTGCCGCTCAGAGCCGTTGCCGACGCCATTACGCCCGCCCTGCTTCAGGAAGTGATCGGCATTTTGCATCATGATTTACGCACTAAGTTCGGCATTGCCGATCCACATATTCTGGTGTGCGGTCTTAACCCGCATGCTGGTGAAGGCGGTCATATGGGAACGGAAGAGATAGACACCCTCATTCCGGTACTCGATGAACTGCGTGCGCAGGGGATGAAATTAAACGGCCCGCTGCCCGCAGATACGCTTTTTCAGCCCAAATATCTCGACCACGCGGATGCCGTGCTGGCAATGTACCACGATCAGGGTCTCCCCGTGCTAAAATACCAGGGATTTGGTCGCGGTGTGAATATCACGCTGGGCCTGCCCTTTATTCGCACATCCGTCGATCACGGCACCGCACTTGAACTCGCGGGCCATGGACAAGCAGATGTCGGCAGTTTTATTACGGCGCTTAATCTCGCCATCAAAATGATTGTTAATACCAATGAATAATCGAGTCCATCAGGGCCATTTAGCCCGTAAACGTTTCGGGCAGAACTTCCTCAACGATCAGTTTGTGATCGAAAGTATTGTCTCTGCTATCAACCCGCAGAAAGGTCAGGCTATGGTCGAAATCGGCCCAGGCCTGGCGGCATTGACCGAACCAGTAGGCGAACGTCTGGACAAGCTCACGGTCATTGAACTGGACCGCGATCTGGCAGCACGCTTACAGACACACCCGTTTTTAGGGCCTAAGCTGACGATTTATCAGCAAGATGCTATGACCATGAACTTCGGCGAACTGGCACAAACGATGGGACAGCCGCTGCGTGTATTCGGCAACCTGCCGTACAACATCTCCACGCCACTCATGTTCCATCTTTTTTCCTATACTGATGCCATTGCCGACATGCATTTCATGTTGCAAAAAGAGGTGGTCAATCGTCTGGTTGCAGGGCCAAACAGTAAAGCGTATGGTCGATTAAGCGTCATGGCGCAGTATTACTGCAATGTGATCCCGGTACTTGAAGTGCCGCCATCTGCATTTACGCCTGCGCCTAAAGTCGATTCCGCCGTAGTGCGTCTGGTCCCTCACGCGACGATGCCGTACCCGGTTAAAGATGTTCGTGTGCTGAGCCGTATTACCACCGAAGCGTTTAATCAGCGCCGTAAAACGGTACGTAACAGCCTCGGTAACCTGTTTAGCGTTGAAGTACTGACAGAGCTGGGCGTTGATCCGGCGATGCGAGCGGAAAATATCTCTGTCGCGCAATACTGCCGGATGGCTAACTATCTGTCAGAAAACGCGCCATCGAAGGAGAGTTAAACATGATCAATTCGCCCCGAGTGTGCATTCAGGTACAAAGCGTCTACATTGAGGCGCAATCCTCACCTGATGATGAACGTTACGTTTTTGCTTACACCGTAACTATCCGCAATTTGGGGCGAGCGCCTGTGCAGCTGTTGGGGCGTTATTGGTTAATCACTAATGGTCATGGCCGCGAAACAGAAGTCCAGGGTGAAGGCGTGGTTGGCGTCCAGCCCCATATCGAACCCGGCGAAGAGTACCAGTACACCAGCGGTGCGGTGATTGAAACGCCGCTGGGCACCATGCAGGGTCACTACGAAATGATCGATGAACAAGGCATCGCCTTTACCATCGACATTCCCGTATTCCGACTCGCCGTTCCAACACTCATTCATTAAAACAATAACTATGGCGACATACCTTATTGGCGACGTTCACGGTTGTTACGATGAACTGGTAGCCTTGCTGCATCAGGTAGACTTTAATTCCAAAAAAGATACCCTATGGCTCACCGGCGATCTGGTCGCTCGTGGGCCGGGCTCGCTGGACGTTTTGCGCTACGTGAAATCACTGGGCGACAGCGTGCGGTTGGTATTGGGTAATCACGATTTACACCTGCTGGCCGTATTTGCTGGTATCAGTCGTAATAAACCTAAAGACAGGGTCACATCGCTGCTCGAAGCACCGGATGCCGACGAATTACTTAACTGGCTCCGCCGTCAACCGCTGTTGCAGGTAGACGAAGAGAAGAAGCTGGTGATGGCACATGCCGGTATCACCCCACAGTGGGACCTGCAGACGGCAAAAGACTGTGCTCGCGATGTTGAAGCCGTGTTGTCGAGCGACTCATATCCCTTCTTCCTTGATGCGATGTACGGCGACATGCCCAATAACTGGACCCCGGAACTGACCGGGCTGGCACGCCTGCGTTTTATTACCAACGCCTTTACCCGCATGCGTTACTGCTTCCCCAACGGTCAACTGGATATGTACAGCAAAGAGTCACCAGAAGACGCGCCTGCCCCGCTGAAGCCATGGTTTGCCATTCCTGGACCTGTCAGTGAAGCGTACAGCATTGCATTCGGGCACTGGGCATCGCTGGAAGGCAAAGGCACACCAGAAGGTATTTACGCGCTGGATACGGGGTGTTGCTGGGGAGGCGATCTCACCTGTCTGCGCTGGGAAGACAAACAGTACTTTGTGCAGCCATCAAATCGCCATCTGAATCTGGATCCTGGCGAAGCGGTCAACGCCTGAGAGATTTATGCCTGATGGCGCTACGCTTATCAGGCCTACATCTGGCACAAGAATAGGCCGGATAAGGCGTTTCGCCGCCATCCGGCACTTACAGGATTAACGACGCTCCAGAATCTCGAAGCAGTAGCTGTGAGAGTTTTGCGCGTCGGCATCGTGGAATTCACTGAACACCGACTCCCAGTCATCCGGTTCGTAGTCCGGGAAATGCGTATCCCCTTCGACTTCAGCATCAATGTGCGTCAGATACAGCTTCTGCGCTTTTGGCAGGAACTGCTCATACACGCGCCCACCGCCAATCACCATAATCTCTGGTTCATCACCGCAGGCCGCAATGGCTTCATCAACAGACTTCACCCACTGCACACGATCGTCAGTGCCAGGCTTGCTGCTGATGACGATATTTTTACGCCCAGGTAACGGTCGCCCGATGGATTCCCAGGTGTGGCGTCCCATGACAACCGGCTTGTTTAAGGTATTACGTTTAAACCAGGCGAGATCGGCAGGGAGGTTCCACGGCATGGCGTTCTCCATACCGATGACGCGATCTACCGCTAACGCCGCAATCAGACTGATCATTGAATATTTCCCGGATACAAAAAAATTGTCGCCACTATACGGAAAGCGCAATCTTTCGTCGACTGGCGGAAAGAGGATGAACAGGAAAATTTTCCGTTCTGCTGGCGAACCGACCTATTTAAGGTGGTACGCCAGCATTACAGTAGTTCAAAAACAGCCAATTAGCAGTAAAGTTTGCAGAACATCACATTTTTTACCCTATGCTGACGGTTTCACTTCCGGCTCATCGGCGACGTCGCCCGTATGCTTACCTTCATCCGTGCCTTGCCAGCCATGGCGTTGAATTAACGATAAGTGCTGACGATCTTCCGCAATAATTTCACTCAGCATTGCGCTGGTGCGTTTATAAACGGCCGCGCGGGAAGTCGCGTCATTTTCCCCTTTCACCATCTCCTCTACCATCATGGTATTGAATCGGCGGAATACGTCGGCCCGCTCACGTGCCTCATAGCGCCCAAGCCCGAGCCCCTCCAACGCCAGACGTCCGGTCTTCAGTGCACCTTCAAAGGTTTCGCGTTCCGGCATATCCACGCCCGCCTGGCGCAGGCGGATGTAATGATCCACATCGCGCGCACGAGCAATAATTTGCAGATGCGGGAAATGCTCTTTCACCATTTCGGTTAACTGCAGGCTGGTTTGCGGATCGTCAATGGCATTAATAATGACTTCAGCTTTCGCCGCCCCGGCAGACTCCAGCAGATCCATCCGGGTCGCATCGCCATAGAAAACCTTCATCCCGAATTTACGCAGCGTTTCGATATGGTCCGGGTCATGATCAAGAACCACCATTTTGACCCCACTCGACAACAACAGACGACCGGTTATCTGGCCAAATCGCCCAAATCCAGCGATGATCACCCGCGGTTGCTCCTCATCGATTTCATCGGCTTCCCGCTCTTCCGAAGTCGCCGATTTTTCCAGACGCGTCAAAATCACCAGCAAAATCGGCGTAGCCGCCATCGACAACGCCACCGCCAGCGTCAGCGATTTCGCCCAGTCAGGATCGAGCACATTTGCCATTTGCGCCGCACCAAACACCACAAAGGCAAACTCACTGCCCTGCCCTAACAATACGGCAAACCAGCGACGCTGCTTGTTCGGCACCTGCAACGGTTTCGCTATCAACCACAGCATGACGGTTTTGATAACCAGGAAACCGACCAGCAAAATGATAATGCGCAAGGGATTATCAATCAGCGTACCAAAGTCGATAGACATCCCCACGCCAATGAAAAACAGTCCCAGCAGCAATCCTTTAAATGGCTCAATGTCGCTTTCCAGCGCGTGGCGATACTCAGAGCTTGCCAGCAGCACCCCGGCCAGAAAGGCCCCCATCGCCATCGACAGGCCAACCTCTTCCAGGAGCAGACCGAAGCCAAACACGAGGAACAGCGCAACGGCACTGAATACTTCCCGCAGGCCCGAACGCGCAACAAAACGCAAGGCCGGACGTGTGACATAACGCCCCAATACCACCACCAATACCAGTGCGCCCGCTACCTTCAGGGCTGACAATGCAAACGCCCCAAGCGTAGTCGATGCGCCGCTCGCCGCCAGTAACGGGATCATCGCCACCAATGGAATAGCAGCGATATCCTGGAACAGCAGCACGGCAAACGCGCTGCGGCCCATTTGCGAAACCATCAGGTTGCGTTCATTCATTGCCTGCATAGCGATAGCCGTTGAGGAAAGCGCCAGCGTCATGCCGATCAGTTCCGCTACCTGCCAGCGCAGGCCAAGGAACATACAGAACAAACCAATTAAGCCGCCGCAAACCACCATCTGTAGCGCACCGCCGCCGAACACCGATGCCCGCAATTTCCACAAACGTTGCGGATCCAGCTCCAGACCGATGACAAACAGCATCAGTACCACACCGATCTCCGCAAAATGCAGGATGGATTCGGCGTCCGTCACCAGCCTCAGACCCCAGGGTCCGATAATGCATCCGGCGATGAGATACCCCAGTACCGACCCTAATCCCAGCCGTACGGCGATGGGTACAATCAGCGCCGCCGATCCGAGATAAATCAGCGCCTGTATCAGCGTATGGCTATCCATGGTGTGCCTCCTGCCATTCCATCAGACGCTGTTTGTAGTGACGCGCCTGCGCTTGCAGCGTTTCATCATCACAGATAAACGTACAGTGCATCGCAAACGGCGGCAGCCATTTGAGGCCGCAATAGAGCGCTGTTGCCTGTAAAGGCTGAGAAAGCACATCAAATCCGGGATGGGAGCCAATATCGAAGTGGTTTTCACCGCCGCCGGTCGTCACCGCCCACAGCAGTTGTTTACCGTGCAGCGCGGTACCGCCATGGCCATACGCCCAGCCGTGCGAAAGGACTTTATCCATCCACAGCTTGAGTAATGGAGGTGTGCTGTACCACTGCATCGGATGCTGCCAGATGATCAAATCAGCGCGCGCCAGCGCATCCTGTTCAGCGGCAATATCGATATTGAAGTCGGGGTAGAGCTGGTAGAGCGAGCGTATCTCCACGCCCTCCAGCGTCCTTGCCTGTTCAAGCATCCGCTTATTCGCATGCGAATGCTGCGGATAGGGATGCGCATAAATGATGAGAATCATGATTAGCCTGTGTCACTGCATTATTGTAATAACAGTGAGTTTAGTCACTTAATCCACAGGCTAACAGTCAATATTATTGAGTGGCTGAATGGAGAAAACTGAACTAGTTGTCCAGTTCGCTCATATCCTTAACCTGATCGCGGTTAATCTGTTCCGTCTTACCCGTCTGAGCATTTTTGTACGACACCAGACCAGTATCATCATCAACCTGCGGTTTGCCGTCAGTGACGATTGTTTTGCCATCGGTGGTTTTAACCGCCTGGTTTGAGGAACAACCGGCCACGGTAAACAGTGCTGCTGCGGTAAAAATTGAGGTGATCAGGATATGTTTTTGCATGGTGTTCTCCCTGCTTTTCAGTTGTTTTCAGTGATATACCCAGTTAACTGTAGGCTAACTGACTGAGTTGCAGGGAAAATACAGAACACTCCTAATAGCCCGCCCTGGTCACGGGCTTACTGCGAATCGTCATTTGACTGGTTTGCGCCAGCGTCAGACCTCGCGTTTCCGGGGCGAAAGCGATGGACACAAGCAGGCCAATCAGCGAAATTCCTGCGCCCATCAGCATGACATTGCTGATACCGTATTTGGTGATGAATACCGGCAGCGCCCAGGTTGAAACAATAGTACCGATGCGGCTTAAGGACATAATCACTCCGACGGCAGACGCGCGAATGTCGGTAGGGAACAGTTCGTTTGGGTATAGCCACTGCAGGTTTCCCGGTCCCCCCGAGAAAAACGCGTACACGGCAAACGCCAGCACCACCAGCCACGCCCCCATATCAGGAATTAACCCCAGCACAGCCAACGCCAGCGTCATCATAATAAAGCTGCCAATCAATAGCGGTCGGCGACCTGCGCTATTGAGCCAGAACATGGGCGGAATGCACCCCAGCATAAAGCACAGGCTTATCACCACATTGCCCAACGCGGCGCTTTTCCCGGCACCAAGCCCCAACAGTCCAACAATCTGCGGACCAAAGGTATAAATGGCGAACATCGGGATTACCTGACAGGTCCAGATAGCGGCAACAAACAGGACAAACGGGAAATGACGGCGGTTAAACAGCTGGAGAAAACGCGTCTCCTGCGGCGCCTCTTCGTCGAACACCACCGGTTCGCCGAACAGTTTGATCATCATCGCTTTACACTCTTTCACCCGACCTTTACGCAGCAGCCAGCGCGGCGATTCAGGAAGATCGAAGCGCCCAATCAGGATCAAAATACAGGGGATCACCGCGCTGCCCAGCATCCAGCGCCATCCTCCCTCAACATCATACAGCCAGTAACCGACCAGATCGGCACAGGTGGCGCCGACATACCACATCGCGGCGATAAAACCGATGGAGAAAGCGCGCTGGCGGGTATTGGAGAACTCGGTAATCATCGAGGTAGCAATCGGATAATCGGCACCAATCACAATGCCGATCAGCACGCGCATCACCAACAGCTCAACGGGCGAGGAAACAAACATGGTTGCTGCCGATATCACGCCAATGGCGATAATATCGATGATGAACATTTTGCGCCGCCCGACCTTATCGGAAATGTAGCCAAACAGCGACGTCCCCACAAACAGACCGGCGAGCGTGCCGGCGCCCAGCAGACCAATCCACTGTGCGTCCAGTTTCAATGCTGGCGTGAGCTGTTCCAGCGCTACGCCAATCATCACCAGCACATAACCATCCAGAAATGGCCCACCGCTTCCCCACAGCATTATCCGGCGGTGAATAGAGGTAAATTTGATGTCATCAAAGTTCCTGGGCTGCTGCATAGCGACTTCCTGTTTCAACACGGGCAAAGCGTCATCTATAGGCCGGATAAGGCGTTTACGCCCCCATCCGGCACTGGCGTCACATGATTGCCGGATGGCGACGCTAGCGCGTCTTATCCGGCCTACGGGTGCACAACCTCGTACTTATTAACCGTAGCGAAACTCCACGCCAAATGTCCCACGCGGGTATTCCCACTTTTCCAGCGCTGTATCGAGCCCGAGAATGCGGCACGTTCCGCACTCCAGGCATCCGGCGTAATCAAACCGTACGCTGCCGTCGTCCTGCTTTTTATACAGCCCTGCTGGACAGGCCTTAATCAGCACTTCCAGCGCCTGTTTATCAGGATCGGTTTTGAGAATGATATGCGGGCTGTCTTCATCGACATTGAACTTATTGACGCCCAGTTTGACGTCCACATTGACGGGAGATGTCATAATACGGTCACTCCTTTCAGGCCATCTTTCATCAGGTTGATGAAACCCACTTTCTTCGCATGGCGCAGGATTTTTTTACGCATTGGCACTGGGGCGGAACCATCTACGGTGAACAGGTCGCGTGCGATACTGACCGCCATTTCGGGATAGGCGGTAAACATGCGCGGGTTATCAAGAAAAGCAGGAAGCTTCTGGTACATACGCATATCGCGCATCGGGCCATCGTCCAGATGCTGACGGTATTCACCCAGCGACTGCTTGCTAAAGTCGTCACGCTTCATCGCTGAAAGCACCGTTTTCGCCGCCGCTTCGCCTGCGGAAATGGCGAGATCCATACCGCGAATGGTAAAGCCGAGGTTCATACACATTCCGGCAGCGTCACCGGCAATCAGCACACCGTCCCCCACCAGTTCAGGCTGCATATTCATACCGGCTTCAGGTACGACGTGCGCGGCATATTCCACCAGCTTGCCACCGGCGATCAGTGGGGCAACCGCCGGATGCTGTTTGAAATCTTCCAGCATTTGCGGGACCGATTTTTTCGCGTCTTTCAGGTGATGAAGGCCGCAGACCAGCCCCAGAGAAAGGGTTGTTTCATTCGTATAGAGAAAGCCACCGCCCATCAACCCATCGGTTGGCGATCCGGCAAACAGGCAGGCTGCACCTTCGTTCCCCTGTAACTGGAAACGATCTTCAATTACCGATTTTGGCAGTTCGATCAGCTCTTTTACGCCGACGGCAACATGCGATGCCTCGACGCGCTTTGCCATACCCAGCTTTTCAGCCAGCAGAGAATTCACCCCGTCGGCGAGGATCACCACTTTGGCTTCCAGAATATCGCCGTCGGCTTCCACGCCCACGACTTTACCCTCGTGCTGCACAACGTTATCCACACGAATACCGGTGATGAGCTGGGCGCCCGCCTCCTCGGCCTGCTCCATCAGCCAGGCGTCAAATTTGCTACGTAAGACGGAATAAGAAACCTGCGACGATGCGGCCTCTTCACCATTGCAATAGTCGATGGTCATCGCCCCTTTGTCGGTCATAAAGGCGAGCTTTTCGTGGGTGATTATGCGTTCAATGGGGGCCTGCTCAGCAAAACCGGGAATGATGCGCTCCAGGCTATGCGCATACATGCGCCCACCGGTGACATTCTTCGCGCCAGCAGAATTGCCGCGCTCGATAACCAGCACCTGTGCACCTTCCCGAGCCAGCACCAGCGCCGCAACCGAACCAGCCAGACCTGCACCCACGATGATGGCATCAAAGATATCTTCGGACATACGTACTCCTGTCAGCGGCAGGATACCTTCGCATCCTGCCCGAATGGTTTAACGCGCTAAGGCAGCCGTCAGCGCAGGCAGGATCTTCAGCGCATCGCCAACAATGCCATAATCTGCATACTGGAAAATCGGCGCATTTTTGTCTTTGTTGATGGCGAAAATCGTCTGTGCGCCGTTGGCGCCGACCATATGTTGGATCTGCCCGGAGATCCCCACGGCCAGATACAGTTCAGGCTTAAGCATCAGGTTGGAGATGCCGACGTAGCGTTCATGCTCCATCCACTTCTCGTTTTCCGCCACCGGACGGGAACAGGCCAACTCAGCGCCAATCGTTTGGCACAGCGCTTCTGCCAGCGAGATATTTTCTTTGCTACCAATACCGCGTCCCACGCTGACCACCAGACGGGCTTTGTCGAGATCGACGCTGTTGCTCTGACGCGCCTGAGTTGCCGTACGGGTTACGACAATGGCCGGAGCCTGCCACTGGACGGTGTGCACCTCACCGCTGCGAACGGTATCCGGTTGCTGCGCGTCAAACGTTCCGCTACTGAGAGTGATCACGGCAAACGGTGAAGCGATTGTTTCTGCTCCCATCGCCAGGCCGCCGTAGACCATATGTTTGACCGCCGTTTTTCCATCCTGCACCGCGACTGCGCTGGCGTCATTTGAGACTGCAGCCGACAAGCGAAAGCCCAGCTTTGCCGCTAACAGCTTGCCCCGACGTGTATTCGGCAGCAGCACCGCGCCGCCCTCGCTGTGCTGACGAATGATTTCGGCCATCGCATCGGCGTAGTCTTCAACCATACGGTCTTCTGGTTTGCCGCTGAGCAGCCAGACATGATCCGCGCCTAAATGACATGCCGTTGCACTGTCCGCATCGCTGAGCACAAACGTGTTAACTTTTTCGCCTAAAGCCTGCGCACCTTTCATCAGTTCCGGCAGACGAGAAGGGGTATCGCTGAATACCCAGATACTGGAAAATTTGTTCATAACATCCCCTGATAATTAAATGATTTTGCGAAGATTCTCGACAAACGCGGCAATCTGTTCTTCACCGTCACCTTCAATGACAACGCGCTGACGCTCGCGCTGTTTCGGCGCAGCAACCTGCTGTGCGGAATACGCCTGTACGCTGTTCAGCCCGATATCCGCAGGCGACCAAACCTGAACCGGTTTTTTCGCCGCGCCAAGAATGGCTTTCATGGAAGGGATTTGAGGGGTGTTGATGTCAGTAGAGACCGCGATAACCGCCGGAAGCGGGATACTCAGGGTTTCAACTTCATCTTCCAGTTCACGCTCTACCGTCAGAGTGCTGTCGGTAAGAGAGAGGATTTTGCTCACGCCGTTTATCGCCGGCACGTCCAGCATTTCGCCCACCAGCAGACCAACCTGCTGAGCATAAAGATCGGAAGAACCGTCGCCGCAAATAAGCAGATCAAAACCGGATTTTTGCACGGCGGCAGCCAGCGCAGTGGCAGTTTGTTGCGGCAGCGCCTGTTCAAATTGATCGTCAATGACAACAATCAGTTCATCAGGGCCACGGGAAAGCACATCTTTGCGCCCTTTTGCATTGGTCAGCGCTTTGCCTCCGACGCTCATGGCCACAACCTGAGCCTCTCCCAACTGCTGTTTTAACTGGCAAGCCGCTTCGATCGCATTCAGATCATATTGGCTGATTTTGCCATCTGCTTTGCTGAAATCGAGTGTTCCATCAGCATTATTAATCGCAATATCCTGCTCATCAGGTACGCATTTGTAGCAAGTAATTATCTTCATTGCATCTCCAGAAATCATGAAGGAAACGTATTTATATCGGCGGTGTTAAATACAGATATCACGCTCTTTAATTCGGAAATAAAACCTTAATCACCAATATTGAAAATGTCACACATTGAAATTCGTAACTTTCAATAGTGTTACATGCCTCACCAATATTGAAAGAATCACGTCAAATATGAAAATTTTCAATATTGTCTGCTGGTTCAACAATATTGAACGCCAGTCACTTAAAAAAGTTAAAAAATCAATATCAAGGTTATGATTAATAAGGAAATTATCTAGATTTCCAGACAAAATAACCAGCATAAAAAAGTGTGACGTACATAACAGAATAGCCGGAAATGAATACCCATTATGAGTTACTCACTGAGGCGCCCAGAGGTTAAAAAGTCATCAACAAATCATTAATAATAAATAAACAAACGATCACATACGGGCACGCTAAATAAATTTCGTTTTCACACTGGAATTCACTTATGAAAAATGAAAAGAGAAAGTCGGGAATTGAACCGAAGGTTTTTTTTCCGCCATTAATAATTGTTGGGATACTTTGTTGGCTAACAGTAAGAGATCTTGATGCCGCTAACGTCGTTATTAATGCGGTATTCAGTTATGTCACCAACGTCTGGGGTTGGGCATTCGAATGGTATATGGTCGTCATGCTCTTCGGCTGGTTCTGGTTAGTCTTTGGCCCGTATGCCAAAAAGAAATTAGGCGACGAAAAACCCGAGTTTAGTACCGCCAGCTGGATTTTTATGATGTTCGCCTCCTGTACATCCGCCGCGGTGCTGTTCTGGGGTTCCATCGAGATCTACTACTATATCTCTACCCCGCCGTTCGCTTTGGAGCCCAATTCCACGGGTGCGAAAGAGATCGGTCTGGCGTACAGCCTGTTCCACTGGGGGCCGTTGCCGTGGGCAACCTACAGCTTCCTTTCCGTGGCCTTCGCCTATTTCTTCTTTGTGCGCAAGATGGACGTCATCCGTCCCAGCTCCACGCTGGTACCGTTAGTGGGCGAAAAGCATGCGAAAGGGCTGTTCGGCACCATCGTTGATAACTTCTACCTGGTGGCACTGATCTTCGCGATGGGTACCAGCCTCGGTCTGGCGACGCCGCTGGTAACTGAGTGTATGCAATGGCTGTTCGGTATTCCGCATACGCTGCAATTAGATGCCATCATCATTACCTGCTGGATCATTCTGAACGCCATTTGCGTAGCCTGTGGCCTGCAAAAAGGAGTCAGAATCGCCAGCGACGTGCGTAGCTACCTGAGCTTCCTGATGCTGGGCTGGGTGTTTATCGTCAGCGGCGCCAGCTTCATCATGAACTACTTCACCGACTCGGTCGGCATGCTGCTGATGTATCTGCCGCGCATGTTGTTCTATACCGATGCCATCGGCAAAGGCGGATTCCCGCAGGGCTGGACTGTTTTCTACTGGGCATGGTGGGTCATTTACGCCATCCAGATGAGTATCTTCCTGGCGCGTATTTCTCGTGGTCGTACCGTACGTGAACTGTGCTTTGGGATGGTGCTGGGCCTGACCGCTTCCACCTGGATCCTGTGGACAGTCCTTGGCAGCAATACCCTGCTGCTGATGGATAAAAACATTCTCAACATCCCGCAGCTGATTGAACAACACGGCGTGGCGCGCGCCATTATCGAAACCTGGGCCGCCTTGCCATTCAGCACCGCCACCATGTGGGGCTTCTTTATCCTCTGCTTTATTGCCACCGTCACGCTAATTAACGCCTGCTCCTACACCCTGGCGATGTCCACCTGTCGCGAAGTTCGTGATGGTGAAGAACCGCCGCTGTTGGTGCGTATCGGTTGGTCCGTTCTGGTCGGCGTCATCGGCATCGTTCTACTGGCGCTGGGCGGGCTGAAGCCGATACAGACCGCGATTATCGCCGGAGGATGCCCGTTGTTCTTCGTCAACATCATGGTGACGCTGTCCTTTATTAAAGACGCCAAAGTGCACTGGAAAGACAAGTAATTCTTATTAACCCAATTGATCAAGAGGCTGAAAGATGGATTTCAACTTAAATGACGAGCAGGAACTGTTTGTCGCCGGTATTCGTGAACTGATGGCCAGTGAGAACTGGGAAGCTTATTTTGCCGAGTGCGATCGCGACAGCGTCTACCCTGAGCGTTTTGTAAAAGCACTGGCAGATATGGGCATCGATAGCCTGTTGATCCCGGAAGAACACGGCGGGCTGGAAGCCGGTTTTGTCACCGTTGCCGCCGTCTGGATGGAACTCGGACGTCTTGGCGCACCGACTTACGTGTTGTACCAATTACCTGGCGGTTTTAACACTTTTCTGCGTGAAGGTACCCAAGAGCAAATTGATAAAATCATGGCGTTCCAGGGGACCGGTAAGCAGATGTGGAACTCGGCGATCACAGAACCGGGAGCGGGATCGGATGTTGGCAGTCTGAAAACCACTTATACACGCAAAAATGGTAAGGTTTATCTTAATGGCAGTAAGTGCTTTATCACCAGTAGCGCCTATACCCCGTACATCGTAGTGATGGCGAGAGATGGTGCATCGCCGGATAAACCTGTTTATACCGAGTGGTTTGTTGACATGAGCAAGGCGGGTATCAAGGTCAACAAACTGGAGAAACTCGGTCTGCGCATGGATAGCTGCTGTGAAATCACCTTTGATGACGTTGAACTGGACGAGAAAGACATGTTCGGTCGGGAAGGTAATGGCTTCAATCGTGTGAAAGAAGAGTTTGACCATGAACGCTTCCTCGTCGCACTGACCAACTACGGTACGGCAATGTGCGCTTTTGAAGACGCAGCGCGTTATGCCAACCAACGCGTACAGTTTGGCGAAACGATCGGCCGTTTCCAGCTGATTCAGGAGAAGTTCGCGCACATGGCGATCAAACTGAACTCCATGAAAAACATGCTGCTGGAAGCCGCATGGAAAGCGGATAACGGCACTATTACCTCGGGCGACGCGGCCATGTGCAAATACTTCTGCGCCAACGCGGCATTTGAAGTGGTAGACACCGCCATGCAGGTGCTGGGTGGCGTGGGTATCGCGGGTAACCATCGCATCACGCGCTTCTGGCGTGACCTGCGCGTTGACCGTGTTTCTGGTGGTTCTGACGAAATGCAGATCCTGACGTTGGGTCGTGCGGTATTGAAGCAATACCGTTGATTCGTTCGTTTCGTAGGCCGGATAAGGCGTTTACGCCACCATCCGGCAATATGCCCGGTGGCGCTGCGCTTACCGGGCCTACAAAAAAATGCCAGGAGAAAATGATGAATCATTTACCAATGCCATCCTTCGGCCCGCTTTCCGGGGTACGCGTTGTCTTTTCAGGGATCGAAATTGCCGGTCCGTTCGCCGGACAGATGTTCGCCGAATGGGGTGCTGAGGTTATCTGGATTGAAAACGTCGCATGGGCCGATACCATCCGCGTGCAACCTAACTATCCGCAGCTCTCACGCCGTAATCTGCATGCCCTGTCGCTGAATATTTTCAAAGATGAAGGCCGGGAAGCGTTTCTGAAGCTGATGGAAACCACCGATATTTTCATTGAAGCCAGTAAAGGCCCGGCCTTTGCCCGCCGCGGTATTACCGATGAAGTGCTGTGGGAACATAACCCAAAACTGGTTATCGCCCACCTTTCCGGCTTCGGCCAGTTTGGTACCGAGGAGTACACCAATCTTCCGGCGTATAACACCATCGCACAGGCGTTCAGTGGCTATCTGATCCAAAACGGTGACGTGGATCAGCCAATGCCAGCCTTTCCGTACACCGCCGATTACTTCTCCGGGATGACCGCGACGACAGCGGCGCTGGCGGCTCTGCACAAAGTCCGCGAAACGGGTAAAGGTGAAAGCATCGATATCGCCATGTACGAGGTGATGCTGCGCATGGGTCAGTATTTCATGATGGATTACTTCAACGGCGGCGAAATTTGCCCACGCATGACCAAAGGCAAAGACCCGTATTACGCTGGCTGCGGCCTGTATAAATGCGCCGATGGCTATATCGTCATGGAGCTGGTCGGCATCACGCAAATCAACGAGTGCTTCAAAGATATTGGCCTCGCCCACATTCTTGGCACACCGGAAGTTCCGGAAGGCACCCAGCTTATCCATCGCGTGGAATGCCCTTATGGCCCGCTCGTGGAAGAGAAACTGGACGCGTGGCTGGCAACACACACCATCGCCGAAGTCCAGGCGCGTTTTGCTGAGCTGAATATCGCCTGCGCGAAGGTGCTGACCATTCCGGAACTGGAAGGCAACCCTCAGTACGTTGCTCGTGAATCCATTACTCAGTGGCAAACAATGGATGGCCGCACCTGCAAAGGGCCAAACATCATGCCGAAATTTAAAAACAACCCGGGGAAAATCTGGCGTGGCATGCCGTCACATGGCATGGATACTGCCGCCATTCTGAAAAACATTGGTTATAGCGAAGCAGACATAAATGAGCTGGTCGGCAAAGGCCTGGCCAGAGTTGAGGAATAAACGCGACGCGCTGACCGCTCATTGGTTAGCGCTCACGCCTGATTTCAGTGGATAAAGCAATATGGATATCGTTGGCGGACAAAACTTACGTCAGATGTGGGACGACCTGGCCGGGGTGTACGGAGATAAAACGGCGTTAATTTTCGAATCCTGCGAAGGAGTCGTTCGGCAGTTTAGCTATGCCTCGCTCAATGAAGAGATTAACCGCACGGCAAACCTGTTCCATTCCTTAGGGATCCGCAAGGGCGATAAGGTCGCATTGCATCTGGATAACTGTCCGGAATTCATTTTTTGCTGGTTTGGGCTGGCAAAAATTGGCGCCATTATGGTACCGATTAATGCCCGCTTACTGGGCGAAGAAAGTGCCTGGATCCTACAAAACAGCCAGGTAAGCCTGCTGGTCACCAGCGCCCAGTTTTATCCTATGTACCGCCAGATACGGCTGGAAAATACCACACCGCTTAATCATATCTGTCTGATTGGCGAACAGCTTCCGGTTGACGACGGCGTGAGCCACTTTACCCAACTGCAATCCCGCCAGTCGACTACGCTGTGTTATACGCCCGCGTTATCCACTGACGATACGGCGGAAATTCTGTTTACCTCAGGCACCACTTCACGGCCTAAAGGGGTGGTGATTACCCACTACAACCTGCGTTTTGCAGGCTACTACACTTCCTGGCAAATCGCTCTGCGCGATGATGACGTCTACATGACGGTGATGCCCGCTTTTCATATCGACTGTCAGTGTACCGCCGCAATGCCCGCATTCTCCGCTGGCAGCACCTTTGTGCTGCTAGAGAAGTACAGTGCCAGGGCGTTCTGGAATCAGGTGCATAGATATAAGGCGACGGTTACCGAATGCATTCCGATGATGATCAGAACGCTGATGGTACAACCTGCCGCGCCAACCGACAGACAGCATCACCTGCGCGAGGTAATGTTCTATCTCAATTTATCCGCACAGGAAAAAGACGCCTTTACCGAACGCTTTGGCGTCAGGCTGCTGACCTCCTACGGTATGACTGAAACCATCGTCGGTATTATCGGCGACCGTCCCGGTGACAAACGACGCTGGCCCTCCATTGGCCGCGTGGGATTTAGCTATGAAGCCGAAATCCGTGACGATCACAACCGTCCCCTGCCCGCCGGAGAAATTGGCGAAATCTGTATTAAAGGCGTGCCGGGCAAAACAATCTTCAAAGAGTACTATGCCCAGCCGGAGGCTACCGCCAAAGCGCTGGAACCTGAAGGCTGGTTACATACCGGAGATTCGGGCTATCAGGATGCGGATGGCTATTTTTATTTCGTCGACAGACGCTGCAACATGATTAAACGCGGCGGAGAAAATGTCTCCTGCGTCGAGCTGGAAAATATTATTTCTGCGCATCCGAAAATTCAGGACATTGTGGTTGTCGGTATTAAAGATTCAATCCGTGATGAAGCCATTAAAGCGTTTATCGTCCTTAATGAAGGTGAAACATTAAGCGAAGCCGAGTTCTTCAGCTTCTGCGAAAACAATATGGCGAAATTCAAGGTTCCCTCGTTTATGGAGATAAGAACCGACCTGCCGCGCAATTGTTCAGGAAAAATAATCAAAAAAAATCTGAAATAACCCTCCCGGTAGGAATTCCTCCTGCCGGGAAATCTATTTATCTGGAGATGAACTATGAGTGAATCATTACATCTGACCCGTAACGGCCCGATTCTGGAAATTACCCTCGACCGGCCTAAAGCCAATGCCATTGATGCCAAAACCAGCTTTGCCATGGGTGAAGCGTTTCTTAATTTTCGTGATGACCCGGAATTACGCGTAGCGATAATCACCGGCGGCGGTGAGAAATTCTTTTCTGCGGGCTGGGACTTAAAAGCAGCGGCTGAAGGTGAAGCGCCGGATGCCGATTTTGGCCCAGGCGGCTTTGCCGGTTTAACCGAAATTTTCGACCTTAATAAACCGGTCATCGCTGCTGTAAACGGCTATGCGTTTGGCGGTGGTTTTGAATTAGCGCTGGCGGCGGATTTTATCGTCTGCGCGGAAAATGCCAGCTTCGCGCTACCGGAAGCCAAGCTCGGGATCGTACCTGACAGCGGAGGCGTTCTGCGTCTGCCGAAGCTACTGCCACCGGCTATCGTCAACGAAATGATGATGACCGGCAGACGAATGAGTGCCGAAGAAGCGCTGCGTTGGGGTATCGTCAACCGCGTTGTCAGCCAGAGCGAACTGATGGATAGTGCGCGCGAACTGGCGCAGCAGCTAGTGAATAGCGCCCCGCTGGCGATCGCCGCGCTGAAAGAGATTTACCGTTCGACCAGCGAAATGCCGGTAGAAGAAGGCTACCGCTACATCCGCAGCGGCGTGCTGAAGCACTATCCGTCAGTGCTGCACTCCGAAGATGCGCTCGAAGGACCGCAGGCGTTTGCGGAAAAACGCGATCCGGTGTGGAAAGGACGCTGATAACAGATGAGCTATTACGCCTTTGAAGGCCTGATTCCGGTAGTGCATCCAGAGGCGTATGTTCATCCCAGCGCTGTGTTGATTGGTGATGTGATCGTGGGGGCTGGCGTCTACGTCGGCCCGCATGCCTCACTGCGCGGTGACTATGGTCGCCTGATTCTGGAGGCAGGTTCTAACTTGCAGGATGGCTGCATCATGCACGGTTATTGCGACACTGACACCATCGTGCATGAGAATGGGCATATCGGCCATGGCGCAATCCTGCACGGTTGCGTGGTGGGCAGGGACGCGCTGATCGGCATGAACAGCGTCATTATGGACGGCGCAGTGATTGGTGAAGAGAGCATTGTCGCCGCCATGAGCTTTGTCAAAGCCGGATTTCAGGGGGAGGCAAGGCAGATGCTGGTGGGCTCACCTGCTCGCGTATTGCGTGAAGTCACGGACCAGGAGCTGCACTGGAAACGGTTAAACACCAAAGAGTATCAGGATCTTGCGGTCCGCTGC
Source organism: Citrobacter sp. Cf125 (assembly GCF_030333935.1). Lineage (NCBI taxonomy): Bacteria > Pseudomonadati > Pseudomonadota > Gammaproteobacteria > Enterobacterales > Enterobacteriaceae > Citrobacter > Citrobacter sp. Cf125. The sequence goes on from NZ_JAOWEY010000024.1 coordinate 216,080, forward strand.
CGGACAGGTTTACGCGAAACGCAGCCATTAACGCAAGTCGAAGAACACCGGCCGCGCCTGAAAGGCACGACGGACGTAAAACCCAAATCAGCACAGTAATTGATGCCGGATTCGCTCACGCTTATCCGGCCTACGCGTCAACCACCGTTTATACCGCCATCAGGCAACTGACAATTAGCGACGCATACTCTTGGAGAGCATCATCTGCCATTTCTGCTCACGGTTGAGCTCTGTTGGGGGAACGGCAGACAGCCGCGGCGTTTTCGCCACACTCACCTTTTTTTCCTGCAAATTGTGGCTCAATCGGTTGTAGAGGTGAGAATCAATACTGATGACTTTTACCAGACGCTGGCACTGGCAGCCCCGGCCTGCAATCTGATTAGGGATCATCTTAACTTCACAAACAATTTCTCCCACTTCCGACAGAATATAAGAGAGCGTATTAATTGCTTTGCAGTGTTCAATATCAAAATGGCGGGAAATTTCCTTTGCGGTGATCCAACGATCTTCAGCCATCATCCAGTCAGCAATTAACAAATAAAGCGGTCTTTCAACATATTTTTCACACATAAGCACACCATTTCACAAATTAAAAATCTGGCTACGGCCTGTCCAAATTAATAAAAACTAAGCCATATTAAAATTGTGGATATAAAAGATAGTATGCGACTTGAATGTTGATTAGTGTGAGCAATATCGTGCTTATTACATTGAAAATGTGGTTATGAAACTGCATTTGGCCAGGAATGACCTTACGAGAGATAAAAAAAGGGTTTCTTTACAGAAACCCTTTCAAGATTATATTGCAGGTCCGGTTAACGCAATTATCACCGGACTCTTTGTTTATGACTTTTTGATCTGCGCGTGCATTTCCTGCACCGAGGTCACCTTCTCAGTGGCATCGGCATTCAGCGCCATCGCCGTCGCGAAACCGCCGTTCAGGGTAGTGTCATAATGCACTTTGTACTGCAGGGCGCTACGGCGAATCAGCTTAGAGTCTTCAATCGCCTGACGACCTTCGGTGGTGTTTATGATGTAAGTGTACTCGCCATTCTTGATACGGTCCTGAATGTGCGGACGCCCTTCATGCACCTTATTCACCAGACGTGGATTGATACCCGCTTCGCCCAGCACAATCGCCGTGCCGTGCGTTGCATCCAGCTCAAAACCAAACTTCAGCAGTTTCGCCGCCAGGTCAACCACGCGCTCTTTATCGCCTTCGCGAACAGAGAGCAGCGCACGCCCCTGTTTTTTCATGGTGGAGCTGCTGCCCAGCTGTGCCTTGGCGAACGCTTCCGCGAAGGTACGACCCACGCCCATCACTTCCCCGGTAGAGCGCATTTCTGGCCCTAACAGCGGGTCAACGCCCGGGAATTTGTTGAACGGCAGCACCACTTCTTTTACTGAGTAGTACGGCGGGATAACTTCTTTGGTTACGCCCTGCTGTGCCAGTGTTTTCCCGGCCATCACGCGCGCCGCAACTTTCGCCAGCGGTACGCCAGTTGCCTTGGAGACGAACGGAACGGTACGCGCCGCACGCGGGTTCACTTCAATCAGGTAAACTTCGTTATTCTTCACCGCAAACTGAACGTTCATCAGACCGCGAACCTGCAGTTCGAAGGCCAGTTTCTGCACCTGCTGACGCATCACATCCTGAATATCCTGGCTCAGGGTGTACGCTGGCAGAGAACATGCGGAGTCACCGGAGTGTACGCCCGCTTGTTCGATGTGCTCCATGATGCCGCCAATCAGCACCATTTCGCCGTCGCAGATAGCGTCCACGTCCACTTCAACCGCATCGTCAAGGAAACGGTCCAGCAGTACCGGCGCATCGTTAGAAACGCTGACCGCAGTCTGGAAGTAGCGACGCAGGTCGGCTTCGTCGTAGACAATTTCCATCGCGCGGCCGCCGAGAACATACGACGGACGCACCACCAGCGGGTAGCCAATCTCTTTCGCCTTCTCAACAGCCTGTTCGATAGCCGTTACGGTAGCGTTCGCCGGTTGCTTCAGCTTCAGACGGTCAACCGCCTGCTGGAAACGCTCACGGTCTTCCGCGCGGTCGATGGCATCCGGGCTGGTGCCGATTACCGGTACACCTGCCGCTTCCAGCGCACGCGCCAGCTTCAGCGGGGTCTGGCCGCCGTACTGTACGATGACGCCTTTCGGCTTCTCAATGCGCACGATTTCCAGTACGTCTTCCAGCGTGACCGGCTCGAAGTACAGGCGGTCGGAAGTGTCGTAATCAGTAGAGACGGTTTCCGGGTTACAGTTGACCATGATGGTCTCGTAACCGTCTTCGCGCAGCGCCAGAGAGGCGTGTACGCAGCAGTAGTCGAACTCAATGCCCTGACCGATACGGTTTGGACCACCACCCAGCACCATGATTTTATCGCGGTCGACGGACGGATTCGCTTCACACTCATCTTCATAAGTGGAGTACATATAAGCGGTGTCGGTCGCGAATTCTGCCGCACAGGTATCCACGCGCTTGTAGACCGGGTGAAGGTTATATTGGTCACGCAGTTTGCGGATTTCCGCTTCGCGAACGCCGGCCAGTTTTGCCAGACGCGCATCAGCGAAGCCTTTGCGCTTCAGTACGCGCAGGAAGTCAGCGTCGAGGCCGTTGATGCCAAGGTCAATGACTTTTTCTTCCAGGCGCACCAGCTCTTCAATCTGCACCAGGAACCAGCGGTCGATGTTGGTCAGGTTGAACACACCATCGACGGACAGGCCAGCACGGAAGGCATCGGCGATGTACCAGATACGCTCAGCGCCAGCGTCTTTCAGTTCGCGACGGATTTTGGTCAGCGCTTCCGGGTCGTCCAGGCTGACTTTCGGGTCGAAGCCGGTCGCGCCCACTTCCAGACCGCGCAGCGCTTTCTGCAGCGATTCCTGCTGGGTGCGGCCAATCGCCATCACTTCACCAACAGATTTCATCTGCGTGGTCAGACGGTCATTAGCACCAACGAATTTCTCGAAGTTGAAGCGTGGAATTTTCGTCACAACGTAGTCGATGGACGGCTCAAACGAGGCCGGAGTACGGCCGCCGGTGATGTCGTTCATCAGTTCGTCGAGGGTGTAACCTACGGCCAGCTTGGCGGCGACTTTCGCAATCGGGAAGCCGGTAGCTTTGGACGCCAGCGCCGAGGAGCGGGATACGCGCGGGTTCATCTCGATGACAATCAGGCGACCGTTTTTCGGGTTTACCGCAAACTGGACGTTAGAACCGCCGGTTTCCACGCCGATTTCACGCAGTACCGCCATCGAGGCGTTACGCATGATTTGATATTCTTTGTCGGTCAGCGTCTGGGCAGGTGCTACGGTGATGGAGTCACCGGTATGGATGCCCATCGCGTCGAAGTTTTCGATGGAGCAGACGATGATGCAGTTGTCGTTTTTATCACGCACCACTTCCATCTCGTACTCTTTCCAGCCAATCAGCGATTCATCAATCAGCAGCTCGTTGGTTGGGGAAAGGTCCAGACCGCGTTCGCAAATCTCTTCGAACTCTTCACGGTTATAAGCGATACCGCCGCCGGTGCCGCCCATGGTGAAGCTCGGTCGGATGATGCACGGGAAGCCCACGTCAGCAGCAACCGCCAGCGCTTCTTCCATGGTATGGGCGATACCAGAGCGCGCGGTGTCGAGACCAATTTTCTTCATCGCGATATCAAAGCGACGACGGTCTTCTGCTTTATCAATCGCATCAGCCGTGGCACCAATCATGGTCACGCCGAACTCAGCCAGCACGCCCTGACGCTCCAGTTCCAGCGCACAGTTCAGCGCCGTCTGACCGCCCATGGTTGGCAGCACCGCATCCGGGCGCTCTTTCTCAATGATTTTGCGTACCACTTCCCAGTGAATCGGCTCGATGTAGGTGGCATCGGCCATTTCCGGGTCGGTCATGATGGTTGCCGGGTTGGAGTTCACCAGAATAACGCGGTAACCCTCTTCACGCAGGGCTTTACACGCCTGTGCGCCGGAATAGTCAAACTCACACGCCTGACCGATAACAATCGGACCCGCGCCCAGAATCAGGATACTTTTTATGTCTGTACGTTTTGGCATGGCTCTTTTACTCCTGATTATTTCGCGGACTGACGGTATTGCTCAATTAACTCGATAAAGTGGTCGAACAGCGGTGCAGCGTCGTGCGGCCCCGGACTCGCTTCAGGGTGCCCCTGGAAGCTGAATGCCGGTTTGTCGGTACGATGAATCCCCTGCAAAGTGCCGTCGAACAGTGACTTGTGGGTCACGCGCAGGTTGGCAGGCATGGAGGCTTCATCTACAGCAAAACCGTGGTTCTGCGCGGTGATCATCACGGTGTTGTTATCAATATCTTTTACCGGATGGTTGCCGCCGTGGTGGCCAAACTTCATCTTAATGGTCTTCGCACCGCTCGCCAGCGCCAACAGCTGATGGCCGAGGCAGATGCCAAATACCGGAATATCGGTTTCGAGGAATTTCTGAATCGCGGTAATCGCGTAGTCGCACGGCGCCGGGTCGCCAGGGCCGTTGGACAGGAAGATACCGTCCGGATTCATCTTCAGAACGTCTTCTGCTGAGGTTTTCGCCGGTACAACCGTCAGGCGGCAGCCGCGGTCCGCTAACATACGCAGAATGTTACGTTTAGCGCCGAAATCGTAAGCCACAACGTGGAACGGCAGTTCATCGGCAGATTTTGCTTCCGGCAGGTCACCCGCCAGCGTCCAGCTACCCTGCGTCCAGCTATAAGGCTCCGCGGTGGTCACTTCTTTCGCCAGATCCATACCGTTCAGGCCAGGGAAAGCTTTTGCCTTTTCCAGTGCCAGCGCCGCATCCGGGTTATCGCCCGCGATGATGCAGCCGTTCTGTGCGCCCTTTTCACGCAGCAAACGCGTCAGCTTACGAGTATCGATATCAGCAATCGCCACAATGTTATGGCGCTTCAGGTAAGAAGAGAGGTCTTCGGTATCGCGGAAGTTGCTGGCAATCAGCGGCAGGTCGCGGATGACCAGGCCTTGCGCATGTACCTGTGAAGATTCTGCATCGGCTTCATTGGTGCCGACATTACCGATATGAGGATAAGTAAGAGTGACGATTTGGCGGGAATAGGAAGGATCAGTGAGGATTTCTTGATAACCGGTCATTGAAGTATTGAAAACGACTTCCCCAACCGCCGAACCTGTTGCCCCTATGGCCCGACCGTGAAACTGGGTTCCGTCTTCCAGAACCAATAGCGCTGACTTAATCAAAACACCCTCCAGAGAATATTCACTCACTTTATTTGCATATTAATTCATTAACACTTCATGAATCAATGCAAATTTGCTTACCTATGGATTTCTGGCAAACGGCGGCATTCTAGAGATAGCCCACGTAAAAGTCTACCCAAAAGGGTAATTTTTATTATTATTTTGCGCCACTGGGATAAATCACACGATTTAACAGGCAAAAAGATCAGCTAACTTGTGGTGGAAAACGCTTGCGGTAGGCAAAGAGTGTAAAAACAGAATGCGGGAGAGAAAAAAGTGGACCATTTGGTCAAAATTTACATTGAGGTAACATAAAAACCCAACAAAACATATACAAACACTCATTTAAAAGAAAAAATATATTCAAAAGATAAAAATTAAAGGGCAATAAAATATTGCCCCATGCAATCAAATAATTATGATTACAATAACCACATCACGAAGGGTAGTAAAAGCTATAAATTACGTAAATCAAGCACATCTTTCATATCAAAAAGACCATTTGACTTTGATTTTAGCCAAATTGCCGATCTCACCGCGCCGTTCGCAAAAGTCATGCGGCTGGACGCTTTATGCGTGATCTCAATACGCTCGCCAATATCAGCAAACATCGCGGTATGCTCACCAACGATATCCCCCGCCCGCACCGTGGCAAAGCCGATCGTGCCCGGTACGCGCTCGCCGGTGTAACCTTCACGCGAATAGACTGCGCAGTCTTTCAGATCTTTATCCAGCGCCCCGGCAATCGCCTCGCCCATCGCCAGCGCAGTGCCTGACGGCGCATCAACTTTATGGCGGTGGTGGGCTTCAATAATCTCAATATCGGTGTAATCGCCCATCACTTTCGCCGCTTTCTCCAGCAGCTTAAGCATAACGTTCACGCCGACGCTAAAGTTCGCGGCGAAAACGATAGCAATCTCCTGCGCGGCATCACGAATAGCCTGTTTACCCGCGTCATCAAAGCCGGTGGTGCCAATCACCATTCCTTTACCGTACTGGCGGCAAAACGCCAGATGCGTCAGCGTGCCTTCCGGGCGGGTAAAATCGATGAAAACATCAAAATCATCTTTCACCGCTTCAAGGCTACTTTGTACGGTAACGCCCGTTTTCCCGGCTCCCGCTAACTCTCCGGCATCGCTTCCTAATAAGGAGGAACCTTCGCGCTCTAGCGCCGCGCCCAGCTGTACGCCTTCCATGCCGAGAGTGGCCTGAATCAACTGACGCCCCATGCGTCCTCCGGCTCCCGCGATGGCAACGCGGATTTGTGCATCATGCATAGCTATTCTCTTTTGTTAATTTTACGTAAATCGTTTTCAGATTAACCAGCACAACGCTGCGCCGCCAGCCGAAAACGTCGATAATTAGAATTTAATGATAAACAGGCAGAGATATCAGTAAAAGGCATGACGATCAGCTAAAACCACATGATTCTCTGACCACCAGCGCAGGCGGCAGAATAATACGTTTCGGTGGTTCGTCATTTCCCTGAATGCGACTGTAAAGCAGCTCCCCAGCCTTGCGACCAATCTCTTTTGCCGCCACCGACACAGTGGTGAGCGCAGGTTGTACCAGCGCCGCTTCGGTGATGTCGTCGAACCCCACCAGCGCAAAATCGCGCCCTGGTTCACGCCCCATTTTACGTAATGCCTGCATGACCCCAAGCGCCACGATATCCTGATAACAAACGGCAGCGGTAATTTGCGGGAAGCGCAGAAGAAGAGACTCCGCCGCTTTTGCGCCATCAATTTGGCTGGCCTGCGTCGCCACTATCCATTCCGGATTAGGCGATATTCTATGCTCCAGCAACGTGCTGGTGAATCCACCTATACGCTGCGCCCGGCTCCCGGAACTTGGGCTCCCCCCAATAAACGCAATATTCTTGTGCCCCATTTTGACTAAATGGGTGGTGGCCATTTGCGTACCGAGAAAGTTATCGGTGCCCACAAAATCAAAATCAGGATCGCTAAGGGGACGGACCACCATGATGGCGGGAATATTGCGCCGTTTCAGCGCTTCGAAGAAGGATGTCGGCGTTTCACGCGCCGCGCAGAGCACCATGCCGCAGGCATTATTGCGCATCAACGAGTCGACAAATTTTTGCTGCCGTTCTCCTGACTCTTCGCTGTTTGCCAGAAACAGCAGCAGGTCATGCCGCTCCATCTCATGGCTCAGCCCTGCCGTCATCTCACCGTAAAAAGGGTTAGTGATATCGTGTAACAACAATCCGACCTGATTACTGCTCCGGTTACGCAGGTTGGCGGCGGTTTGATTATAAACGTAGCCAGTATCGTCCAGCGCTTTGAGCACGCGGTCACGCGTGGCCTGAGAAATGCGCCCCCGGTTACGCAATACCATTGAAACGGTTGCCGTGGAGACTCCCGCGCGTTCCGCTACCTGCGCCAACGTGACTGTTGTCATGACTTCTCCTGAATTTATTGCAAAGGTTAATCGAATAACCGAAATCTTGTCTTTTTACGTGTGATTCACATCACGCTAACGTGCTTTTCACCGCGCTGGATCCTGAATATGGCGGGTTAATCGCGTTAACCACACTATGAAAATAAGGTTAATCGATTAATCTTAAATAAGCCAACACGGAGACAGAAAATGCGTACAACCTATAATAAATTCCCTGAGGTTAGCATTCAGGGCTATGACAACCACGCCTGGCAGGGTTGGTCGTCGATCCATTCAGTGATTAACACCAAAGTATCTGGCGCAGCCAAAACCGTATTGATCGTGGATTGCTATCCGGGCGTGCGGCTTGACGAGCTGGAGCAACAGCTCGTTACGGCATTAGATGCCGCACTGGTGCTGAATATTGAATCCGCCCGCCGCGATGAGCAGGCCCTGCATGATTTACTGGCGCGTAACCTGACCGACGATCGCGTATTCGGCGTGCTTTCCTGTCATCACCTGGATGAATTTTTTGATAGCGACAAACTCAGCCAGCTCCGCCAACAGATTGATGCCATTAGTGAAGGGTTGGTCGTGGTATACGGCTCTGGCGCTGCATTGGCACACCCGGGTGACGTGCTGGTTTATGCTGACCTTCCGCGCTGGGAAATTCAGCAGCGCATGCGCCATGACGGGCTGGGTAACTGGGGGGCAAAAAACCAGGATGAAGATATTCTTCGTCGTTACAAACGTGCTTTTTTCATTGAATGGCGGGTCTTCGACAAACACAAAACGCCGTTACTCAAACGTGCCGATTATTTGCTCGATACCACGGTAGAAAATAGTCCCGCGATGGTCAGCGGCGACGCGCTACGCGCCGGTCTGCAACAAACCACCCAACAACCGTTTCGCGTTGTCCCTTTCTTTGACCCTGGCGTCTGGGGCGGGCAATGGATGAAACAACGCTTCGATCTCGATCCCTCAGCCCCCAATTACGCGTGGTGTTTTGATTGCGTGCCCGAGGAAAACAGCCTGTTACTGCGTTTTGGCAACGTGCGGATCGAGATCCCCTCTCAGGATCTGGTGCTGACCTGTCCCCGCCCACTGCTGGGCGAAAAAGTCCATGCGCGCTTTGGCGCGGAATTCCCGATCCGTTTTGACTTTCTTGACACTATTGGTGGCCAGAATTTGAGCTTTCAGGTTCATCCGCTTACCGAATACATTCAGCAGCAGTTTGGCATGCACTATACCCAGGATGAGAGCTATTACATCCTCGAAGCCGAGCCGGACGCCGTGGTGTATCTCGGCACCAAAACCGGGATCGCGCCGCAAGATATGCTCGACGATCTCCGGGCAGCGGGGCGTGGTGAAAAAACGTTTGATGATGAACGATTCGTGAACCAGATCCCTGCGCATAAACACGATCACTTCCTGATCCCCGCAGGAACCGTCCACTGTTCAGGAGCAGGCACCATGGTGCTGGAGATCAGCGCAACGCCGTATATTTTCACCTTCAAACTGTGGGACTGGGGTCGCTTAGGATTAGACGGCTTACCGCGTCCGGTGCATCTGGATCACGGTCAACAGGTTATTGACTGGCAGCGTGACACGCAATGGGTACACGACAATCTGGTCAACCGTATTGACCCCATCGCAGAAGGAGAAGGTTGGCGAGAAGAAAGAACCGGGATGCACGAACGCGAATTTATCGAAACGCGTCGCCACTGGTTTACGGCACCGGTCACTCACCATACCCATGGCGGCGTAAACGTCCTTAACCTTGTCGAAGGAGTTCAGGCCGTTGTCGAAAGCCCGAGCGGCGCGTTTGCCCCGTTTGTCGTCAACTATGCAGAGACCTTTATCATCCCAGCCGCCGTTGGAGAGTATCGCATTTCGCCGTTTGGCAAAGGCATCGGTCAACAGCTTGCCACGATTAAAGCCTGGGTCAGAGGATAAGCGCATGATTAACGTTATTGTTGCCACCCATGGTCCCCTGGCGGAAGCGCTTCTCGCCAGCGGTCGTATGGTTTACGGAGAATTACCGCATGTTTATCCCGTCACGCTGAGTGAACAGGCAGGTATCGAAGGGTTTAAACAGTCGTTCTCTCAGGTCCTCGCCAGTGCCGGGAAAGACGCTGACGGCGTTCTGGTGCTGTGTGACATGCAAAGCGGTACACCCTGGAATGTCGCCTGCCATCATGCGTTTTCTGCACAAACGGTTCCTCCTGTTGCCGTGGTAGCGGGAGTCAATTTCCCAATGTTGTTACAAAGCGAAGAGATCTGCCATTTAACGGACGTTCACGCCGCAGCCGCCGAGCTGTTGGCGTTGACGGTACCCACGCTGATTAAAGCCGTCCCAGTTTTATCCGTTCAGTCCGACGATTTTTAAAGGAAACCACAATGAGTATTTCTTTTGTACGTATCGATGACCGCGTAATCCATGGGCAGCTCGTGACACGTTGGGCCAAAGAGCTGCCCTGTGACGGAATTGTCGCTATAGACGACGCCGTCGCGGCCGACCCTCTGCTCTCTTCGGTGATGAAAGGCGCTGTACAGGACACCAAAGTCTGGTTGTTTGATACGGCCACCGCAATTGAAAAACTGCCGAAAGTCATTGCCAGCGAGAAACGTTATTTCGTCATTGGCAAATCCCCCGTGACGCTCAAACGCATTGAAGAAGCCGGTATCAGCCTGAAAAATGCCAACGGCAAGATTAATGTGGGTCCAATGAGTGCTCGTGCTGATACCACCACCATCGGCCCGAATCAGTCGGTCAACGGGGATGAAATTGCCGCCTTTGACTGGCTGACACAGCATGGCCACCTGGTTGAGTTTCGCCTGGTGCCTGATGCCAGTTGCTACAGCTGGCAGGACGCACGTCAGAAGCTGAAATAAGGAGCGCACGATGATTATCGAAGCTACGTTGATTGGCATACTTTGCTATCTCGGCGCCCTTAGCAGCCCCTGGTTGCTGGGACTGACCGGCGGCTGGTACCTGATCACCCGCCCGCTGATTTCCGGAATGCTGGTCGGGATTATCCTCGGCGACATTAAAACCGGGATCATGATTGGCGTCGCGGTTCAGGCGGTGTATATCGCGATGGTTACACCCGGCGGTTCGATGCCCGCCGACCTCAACTTTGTGGCTTACCCGGCAATTGCTTTAGGGATCCTTTCCGGAAAAGGCCCCGAGGTCGCGGTCGCGCTGGCGGCAACTATCGGTATAGCCGGAACCATTTTGTTTAACGCGATGATGGTACTGAACTCCTTCTGGAATCACCGGGCAGATGTGGCGCTGGAACGGGGCGACGAACGCGGCATTTACCTGAACAGCGCCATCTGGCCACAGGTGACAAATTTTGTCCTGCGTTTTGTACCGACCTTTATTGCGGTTTACTTCGGGGCACAATACATCAGCGGCTTTATGGACAGTTTGCCGAAAATTGTTTTGTCGACGATGAACGTACTGGGCGGCATTTTACCTGCAGTCGGGATCGCGATTTTGCTCAAGCAGATCATCAAAAACTACACCATGCTGATCTACTTCCTCGTCGGTTTTGTCTGCATCGTCTTTTTAAAACTCAACATGGTCGCGCTGGTGATCGTCGGTTCGCTGCTGGCGTTGATCCATTACAACTACAAACCGGAACCGACGCAGGCCGCGACTGCAAAGTCGGTAGCCGATGATGATGAGGATGAATTCTGATGGAAGAACGTACACTTACGCGTAAAGATCTTCGCCGCTGCTGGCGCGCATGGATGATGCACAACTTGTCATCGATGAGCTTTGAGCGTCTGGAGTCTTTTGGCTTTTGCCTGAGTATGCTCCCGGTGGCGAAAAAGCTCTATCCCGACGCAACTCAACGTACTGAGATGCTGCGCCGCCACGCCTCGTTTTATAATACGGAACCCCAGATAGGCGCGATCGTAAATGGCATGGTGCTGGGGCTGGAAGAGAAAAAAGCGAACGGTGAGCCGATCGATGGCGAGACCATCAATACCTTGAAGGTTGGTCTGATGGGCCCTATTGCCGGGATCGGCGATTCAATGATCCCCGGCATGTTGATCCCTATCCTGCTCAGCATCGGCATGGCCCTGGCGGCCGGCGGTAATATTCTGGGGCCGCTGTTTTATACCGTTGCCTGGCTGGCTATCATCATTCCCGGCTCGTGGTTCCTGTTCCTGAAAGGCTACAAGATGGGTTCCGGCTCGGTGGAAATGCTGGTGAGTAGCAAGTCTGCCCGTCTGCGTGAAGCATTATCGCTGCTGGGCGTGTTTGTCATGGGGGGCGTGGCGGCAAGTTACGTTAAGCTTGGTACCGGGCTGGAATTTATTACCAAAGATGGGGTGAATATCCATGTTCAACAAATGCTGGACGGTATCTTCCCGCAGTTACTGCCGCTGATAGTGGTACTTGGCACCTGGTATCTGATGGCCAAGCGTGGTGTGTCGCCAGTGAAAGCGATGGTATTGCTGCTGGTCCTGGCGGCGCTTGGCGTCGCCACGGGCCTGTTTGCGGGGTAATACACAGAAAACGATACAACCGGGGCTATGCCCCGGCTCTTTATGGGTGAAAGTTTTGCCACAGCTCGGGATATTTGTCCGGGCGTGAGATAAATTGAAAGCGCGCCGGGTCCTCGATGAACTGCTGGTAAACAGGTGCAGAACTAATTGAGAACTCCGTATATTGTCGGGGCGTTACGGCCTGCAATCGTCCGGGAATGTAACGCGGATTATGCTGCCAGATAACGTTGTTTCCCTGCAGTAACGGGTACCACGCTAACCCTTTATGCGCACGCACGGCGTCGTACTCAAAACCATATTCACGATCGCACCACGCACCAAAGGTTAACGGGACATCCGGATCTGCGGATATGGTCGCATGCCCCCAGCCGGGTGGTACCAACACTTTCTCACCGGGTCCGGCAATTACAGCAAAACAGCGACCAGGGTCATCCTCAACATACTCCTGCATATAGATTATCGCTTTTCCCTGCCAGATTTCGTAAAGCTCCGGCGGGGACCAGCCGCTGTGCTGACTGATACGATGAATATGTCCCTGACTACGCACCGGCTCTTCCCCCAGTCGTCCCGCCGCATAAGTCACCACGCCAAATAACAGCATCCGCTTTTTCAACTCTTCGCGATCCTGCATTCGCGCCACATCCATCGCAATGGCATACACCTCTTGCGGCCCTTCACAGTGCGGATCGCGCAGCGAGACGCGGATGTCATCGAGTTGACGAATTTCCGGCATCGGCCCGGTAACCTCATCCCCATAGCTAAAGCCAAGCGGGCGATGATGAACCGTCATATCGAGGCCGTAAGAATGCGCTAAGTCAGCCATTCTGTACCTCCTTCGCCTGAACCCGATTATTTTCCTCAAAGACTCTTATTCTGAAGCCCCTGGCGAGCGCCGCATAATCATGACCCGCAATCCCCGGCCATACGGCGAGCGCCGACAGTACCTCTTCCCCGGTGTTGATTAACCGGTGCGCGGTAAAGCCGGGGATAATGTGGATGGATCCGGCGAATACCTTTTCCAGCCTCGTGTCGCCCTGTTCGGTTTGCAACAGCAGCAAACCAGCGCCACGCAGACCGAAATAGACTTCCCCCTGTTCGCGGCGCTCATGGAAATGCCCGCGGGTCATAAAATACTCGCAGCCGACCCGGCCAGGATAAAGATGGGTAACGCCGGTGTAGAGTTCACCTTCAGCGGAAGACGTATCCAGCATCTCAACGTCATACACGACCTGCTCACCAGCCAATTGCTGACGGGCGTTTTCATCGGCAAAAACGTCAGTAAGATCCTGAATACGGGTAGATTTGCGCAATAACGGGCCATCGGCCAAAGCGCCGCTTGCCCACGCCACCTGCGGTGGCTGGATAAAAGAAAGGTTCATATGTGTCTCCGGCCCGAGGAGAACAACAGGATCAGATTAGCAGATTAATCGATTAACCTGCTAATTCTGTCTGCATATTGCGGGCCGGATCACAGCCTCAAGGGGCCAGTGCAAGCACCTCTGCCACCCACTGCTGGAAACCTTCAACGTTCAGACCCAGCGCAACCTGCGCATTTGCTGGATGCCCCAGACGTCCTTCGATATCCACCACCGTCGTACCTGAGGTATATTCGCCCTGGGTTTCAACCGCCACGAAACACGACTGCAGGGTAAACAGTTCCGGGCGCACCAGCCAGGCAATGGCACACAGATCGTGCATTCGCAGCCCCGTATTCATACTGCCGCTACGGTAATGGCTAAACAGCGCGTGCAGCATTTTTCCCGTCTGGTTAAGCTGGGGGAGCGTCGCCAGATAGTCCGGGGCGAGCATGGCCTGGTTAGTAACATCCAGCCCACACATCACAATATCCAGCCCGCTCTGGAAGACTTTTGCGGCAGCCTCGGGATCGATAGCAATATTAAACTCGGCGTTGGGTGTGAAGTTCCCGCGCCCGGCAGAGCCGCCCATAATCACCAGACGGTGAATGTTGAATACGCATTCAGGATAATGGGTCAGCAGCAGCGCAATGTTGGTCAGCGGGCCAATTGCCACCAGCGTCACGGGCTGCGGGGCATGCATCAGCGCATCGCGAATCGCCTGGAAGGCGGGTTTTGCCATCGCCTGGCGGTCGTGTTCGACAAATTCATACCCTTCCATACCGGACTCGCCGTGCACGGAAGCGGCATCACGCAGCGGCCGCACCAGCGGCATCGATGCTCCCTGCGCCAGTGGAACATCCGCATTCCAGAAGTGCAGCAGTTGCAACGCATTACGGGTGGTTTTTTCCACCGACACATTGCCTGCTACCGTGGTCATCAGTTGCAGATCCAGCTCAGGGGCAAACAGCGCGGCGGCAATGGCGGCGGCATCATCAATGCCGGGATCGGTATCAAGAATGATCGGTAAGCGCATGGTTTCTCCATAAAAAAATGCCAGACGTTAAGTCTGGCATCTTCTCATAATCGTAACCGGAAAGACTTACTCTACTTCACGAACATCCACACGCAGCTCTTTCGGCACTTCGAAAACGATGTTCTCTTCGCGGCCTTCCAGCGGAATAGCTTCCTCACCGCCAAGCTCCTGCAGGCGAGCAATCACGTTTTGCACCAGGATATCCGGCGCCGAGGCTCCGGCCGTCACGCCTACGCACTTCGCCTCTTTCACCCACGCTTCCTGGATGTCGGTCGCATCGTCAATCAAATACGCCGCTTTCCCCATTCGCTGTGCCAGTTCAGCCAGACGGTTGGAGTTAGAGGAGTTCTTCGAGCCAACCACCAGCACAACATCAGCCTGTTCCGCCAGCGCGCGAACCGCTTCCTGACGGTTGGTGGTGGCATAACAGATATCGTCTTTGCGCGGTCCGACAATTTTCGGGAAGCGTTGACGCAAAGCATCAATAACGTCAGAAGTATCGTCAACGGAGAGCGTGGTCTGCGTCATGAAGGATAATTTGCCTTCATTTTTCACATTCAGTTTCAGCACATCATCTGGTGATTCAACCAGATACATTCCGCCTTGCGGGTTGCTGTACTGGCCCATCGTGCCTTCGACTTCCGGGTGTCCGGCGTGACCAATCAGAATGGATTCTTCGCCACGACGACTGGCGCGGGCAACTTCCATATGCACTTTCGTGACTAGCGGACAGGTTGCATCAAAAACCGTGAGGTCGCGGCCTTTGGCTTCGTTACGCACCGCCTGAGACACGCCATGAGCGGAGAAAATCAGGATCGCGCCATCCGGCACTTCGCTGATTTGCTCGATAAAAATAGCGCCGCGCTCGCGCAGGCTATCCACCACATAACGGTTATGTACCACTTCATGACGGACATAAATCGGTGCGCCGTAAATAGCCAACGCGTTTTCGACAATGCTGATAGCGCGGTCTACGCCAGCGCAAAAACCGCGCGGGTTGGCCAACAGGATCTGCATTTTACGCCTCCAGTGCCGGTTCGACTTCCAGCACTTCAATATCAAAATGAACGGTATGCCCAGCCAGCGGATGGTTGAAATCAACCGTGATCGAGTCACCGTTGATTTCACGGATCACGCCAGGCATCTCACTGCCGTCCATTGCGGTAAAGAGCATGATAGCGCCAATTTCTGGCTCGCCCGCGTCCATAAATTCCCGACGCGAGAAATACTGAATTAAGTCCGGACTTGATACGCCAAAGGCGGCATCCGGCTCCAGAGCAAAGGTGGTTTTATCGCCTTCTTTTAGCCCCAGCAGGTTTTGCTCCAGTCCTTCAGACAGAGAACCGTCGCCCAGGCGAAACAGCGCAGGCTTGCCGTTATTGCGGGTTGACTCTGCGGTGGAGCCATCGTCGAGCTTAAGGGTGAAGTGCACCAGCACCGCACTGTTACTCTGTACTGATTTAGACATGCAGGTTGCTCTTTAAAATTGCTGCCGCCTGTCTGCCCGGTGGCGCTACGCTTACCGGGCCTACAAGGATCGCAGTAAATTGTAGGCCGGATTAGCATAGCGCCATCCGGCATTTTTTTATGCGGCTTTTTTCTCTTTCGACGGCAGGAAGCCTTCGAGAACAATCAATGCCGCCCCGATACAGATAGCTGTATCGGCCAGATTGAAGGTCGCGAAATGCCAGTCGCCGACGTAAAAGTCAATCATATCAACCACGAAGCCGTGCCACAGGCGGTCAAACAAGTTGCCCAGCGCACCGCCAATGATTAACGCATACGCGATGTTGTTCAGCTTCTGCGTCGCCTTCGAGCGATACATCATCACCATCAGGATGACGCAAATACCGATGGCGATACCGGCAAAGAACCAACGTTGCCAGCCGCCGCTGTCAGCTAAGAAGCTAAACGCCGCACCATAGTTACGCGCGTAGTGCAGATTAAGCGACGGAAACAGCGACACCGTATCCCCCAGAGCAAAGTTCTGGAGGATCAGGTATTTGCTGCCTAAATCGATAATCAGCACGACTACCACCAGCCACAGCCAGCGTAGTCCTGTTGAACAAAGAGGCTTACTCATCAGGCAAACTTACGTTGTTCGCCATCACCGGCGATGTTGCTGACACAGCGTCCGCAGATATCTGCATGTTCCGCCACCTGGCCGACGTCGGTAGTGTAATGCCAGCAGCGCGGGCATTTCTCACCTTCGGCTTTGCTCAGTACGATTTTCAGACCTTTGAGCAGTTCGCTCTGCTGAGCATCAGCAGGAGCAGCCGCATAATCCGCAACCGTCGCACCAGAGGTCAGCAGTACAAAACGCAACTCTTCACCGAGCGCGGTCAGTTTCGCCGCCAGCTCAGGTTCAGCGTACAGGGTCACTGCCGCTTCCAGAGAACCGCCGACTTTCTTATCCGCACGCGCCTGCTCGATAACCTTGTTCACTTCGCCGCGCACTTTCAGCAGCTCGTCCCAGTAGGCATCGTTCATCGCTTCGGTTTCACCTAAGCCAAACAGACCTTCGTACCATTCACCGGTAAAGACGTACTTCTCACGATCGCCCGGCAGGTAGCCCCAGATTTCATCGGCGGTGAAGGACATGATCGGCGCCATCCAACGAACCAGCGCTTCTGCAATATGGAACAGCGCAGTCTGGCAGCTACGACGCGCCACGCTGTCCGCTTTCGCGGTGTACTGACGGTCTTTGATGATGTCGAGGTAGAACGAACCCATTTCTACGGAGCAGAAGCGCATCAGGCGCTGTACCACTTCGTGGAAGTCATAGGCTTCATAGGCTTTCAGGATTTCGTCCTGCGCCGCTTGCGCACAACCTACCGCCCAACGATCCAGCACCACCATCTCTTCCGGTTTCACCATGTCTTTAACCGGATCGAACCCGTTCAGGTTCGCCAGCAGGAAGCGCGCGGTGTTACGGATACGACGATAGCTGTCGGCAGCACGTTTCAGGATTTCGTCAGAAACGGCCATTTCGCCAGTATAGTCGGTAGAAGCAACCCACAGACGCAGAATATCCGCGCCCAGTTTGTTCATCACGTCCTGCGGAGAAACGGTGTTACCGATAGATTTGGACATCTTACGGCCCTGACCATCAACGGTGAAACCGTGGGTCAGTACCTGGCGATAAGGTGCTTTGCCTTTCATGGCGGTGGAGATCATCAAAGAAGACATGAACCAGCCACGGTGCTGGTCAGAACCTTCCAGATACATATCTGCCGCATGGCCCGCAAACTCAGGACGCACATCCACGACGGATGAGTGGGTTGAACCGGAGTCGAACCACACGTCCAGCGTATCCGGGACTTTGACATACTGGTCAGCTTCGTCGCCGAGGATATCTTTCGGATCGAGATCCCACCACGCCTGGATGCCGTCAACTTCAACGCGTTTAGCCACTTCTTCCATCAGTTCGATAGCGCGCGGATGCAGCTCTTCGGTGTCTTTGTGAACAAACAGAGACATCGGCACACCCCACGTACGCTGACGGGAGATACACCAGTCAGGACGGTTGGCAACCATCGATTCAATACGCGCCTGGCCCCAGTCCGGGATCCACTGTACGCCTTTGATCTCTTTCAGCGACTGCGCGCGCAGGCCTTTCTGATCCATGCTGACGAACCACTGCGGGGTCGCACGGAAGATGATCGGTGACTTGTGACGCCAGCAGCATGGGTAGCTGTGCTGCATCTTCTCAACGTGCAGCAGCGCGCCTTTTTCGCTCAGCAGAGCGACAACAATATCGTTGGCTTTAAAAACGTTCACACCGTCCAGGGTCGGGTAGGTTCCCGCCAGGTAAGCGCCATCCGGACCCACCGGATTCGCCACTTCCAGACCGTATTTTTGACCGATGACATAGTCGTCCGGGCCGTGGCCAGGCGCGGTATGTACCGCGCCGGTACCCGCATCCAGCGTAACGTGATCGCCCAGGATCGCCGGCACGTCAAAACCCATAAACGGGTGGGTAAAGCGCAGCAGTTCCAGCTCAGCGCCTTTCACGGTGCCGAGAATGGTGTATTCAGCCGCGCCAATACGCTGCATGACGCTTTCAACCAGATCTTTCGCCAGAATCACAGCCTGGCCGTCAATCTGCACCAGCGCATAGTCAAAATCAGGTGCCAGAGAGATTGCGCGGTTCGCCGGTAACGTCCACGGGGTAGTGGTCCAGATAACCAGAGAGATCGGGCCGTTGACGTCAGAAACGCCAAACTTCGCTTTCACCGCATCCTGATCGGCAGCGTGGAACGCCACGTCGATGGACGGGGAGGTTTTGTCATAATACTCAACTTCCGCTTCCGCCAGCGCGGAACGGCAGTCAACGCACCAGTGCACCGGCTTCGCACCTTTGTGCAGGTGACCGTTGCCGATGATTTTACCCAGCGCACGAATGATGTTGGCTTCAGTTTTGAAGTCCATTGTCAGGTACGGATGCGACCAGTCGCCCAGTACGCCAAGACGGATAAAGTCTTTACGCTGACCATCAACCTGGGTCGCTGCGTATTCACGGCACTTGGCGCGGAACTCAGCAGCGGTGAACTTCTCGCCCGGCTTGCCATATTCCTGCTCTACTTTCAGCTCGATCGGCAGACCGTGGCAGTCCCAGCCCGGAACGTACGGCGAGTCATAGCCCGTGAGTCCTTTGGACTTCACGATAATGTCTTTCAGAATCTTGTTAACCGAGTGACCAATATGAATGCTGCCATTCGCATAAGGAGGGCCATCATGCAGAATGAAGGTTTTTTTGCCTTTTTTGGCCGCACGAATGATGCCGTACAGGTCATCATCAGTCCAACGCGCCAGCATTCCCGGTTCGCGCTTGGCGAGATCGCCGCGCATCGGGAACCCTGTTTCCGGCAAATTCAGGGTTGATTTATAGTCACTCATCAGATTCTCGGTTCCGTATTTAAAACTCGTATAGGCATTAAGCCGGTTTTGTTAGCCCAAAAAATTCACGGGCAGTCAACTCATCACGCGCAATCTGCGCTTTTAGTTCATCCAGCGAGGCAAATCGCTGTTCGCTGCGTATTTTTTTACGCAGTACTACATCTATATGGCGACCATACAGGTCCATTACAACGTCCAATAGATGCACTTCCAACTGCTGGCGTACGCCTGCTACCGTCGGGCGGGTGCCGATGTTGGCGACGCCGGGCAACGGTTTGTCACCCAGTCCCATCACTTCAACCGCATAAACACCTTTCACCGGAGAAACCTGACGACGAAGCGGTAAGTTTGCCGTCGGAAAACCGATGGTACGCCCTAACTCATCACCGTGAACGACGCGTCCTGAGATAGTAAAAGGATGCCCAAGCAGGCTTTCGGCCTGTTGCAGGTTATCTTCGGCCAGCGCCTGACGTACTGCGGTGCTGCTGATACGCACACCGCCTTCACAGAAGGTTTGGGTGCTGGTGATATCAAAACCATACTCAGCGCCCGCTTCCTGTAATAACAAGAAATCGCCCGCACGGCTAGCGCCAAAGCGGAAATCATCGCCAACGGCAAGAAATTGTACACCAAGGCGCTTCACCAGAAGGTCGCTGATGAAGGTCTGCGCCGTCAATGCGGCGAAACGCCTGTCAAAACGCACACACAGCACGTAGTCCACACCGCATTCGGCCAGATAACGCAGTTTTTCCCGCAGACGGGTAAGGCGCGCAGGTGACTTGTCCGTCGCAAACAGTTCCAGCGGCTGTGGCTCGAAAATCATTACCACCACCGGTAAATTGCGTTTGCGCCCTTCTTCCCGTAAGCCTTGCAGCAACGCACGGTGGCCACGGTGCACACCGTCGAAATTACCAATAGTCAGCACACACCCATGCGGGGCCTGGCTGAGATTATGTATGCCTCGTATCAGCTTCATGTCTGGCTCAAAACAGTGAAAATCGTGAAAGTATACCCTGTACCGCGGTCAAGGTTAACCGGCGATTGTTTCTACGAAACAGAAAGAGGATGGTTTTCATTGTTATGAAACAAATTGACGCCCTTCACGGGCACACCAATGCAATTTTTCTCGTCGAAAAGCTGTATTCACGCCACGCAAGCTGGTAGAATCCTGCGCCATCACTACGCAACGAGTGCTGGAATTTAAACGGCGCTTATTTGCACAAATCCATTGACAAAAGAAGGCTAAAAGGGCATATTCCTCGGCCTTTGAATTGTCCATATAGAACACATTTGGGAGTTGGACCTTGGCTAATATCAAATCAGCTAAGAAGCGCGCCGTTCAGTCTGAAAAGGCCCGCAAGCACAACGCTAGCCGTCGCTCTATGATGCGTACTTTCATCAAGAAAGTATACGCAGCTATCGAAGCTGGCGACAAAGCTACTGCACTGAAAGCATTTAACGAAATGCAACCAATCGTGGACCGTCAGGCTGCTAAAGGTCTGATCCACAAAAACAAAGCTGCACGTCATAAAGCAAACCTGACTGCACAGATCAACAAACTGGCTTAATCGCCTGCTTGTCGACGCTTTGTGAAAAAACCCGCGCAAGCGGGTTTTTTTATGCCTGCTATCTGGCGTTTTTCTCTTCAGCCACTGATGTTGTTCTCGCTCGCCCACGCTCTTCCTGACCAGCCTGTTTTTTCAGCTATCCCTCCTTTAGTTAGTCGCGTCGCGTAATACTTGAAAGTTATTTTCTTTCACTGTTTTCCTTTTTTTATTTCATTATTAAAAAAACTGTGACCACCTTAGCAAATAGAAACATCTCTCATTCAAAAACGAATAAACGCAATCCTGATGTAAGATTTGATAATTGATTGCTGCGGTAGGGTCAACTACTTTCCATGTACACCTTACTCACTCATTTTAATCTGAGGTTAAATTCAGTAACGACATAAAAAATAATATTTAAAACTTGCTTGGAAAGTAAAAGTTGTTTTTCTGGGCGTATCGCACCAATATCGGAGTTATTATTATGAGTTCTGTTATTGAGGATACCCAGTCTTGCGGGTCAGCATCATTATCTTTACTTCAGCGTATTAGCTACGGCTCTTTGGATGTGGCAGGTAATCTACTGTACTGTTTCGGCTCAACCTACATCTTATATTTCTACACTGACGTTGCGGGTATTAGTCTCGCCGTAGCAGGTGTCATCCTGCTGTTGGCGCGTATCGTAGATGGTATAGATGCCCCAATCTGGGGGATCATTATCGATAAAACACGTTCACGTTACGGTAAATGTCGTCCCTGGTTCTTATGGCTACCGCTGCCTTTTGGTGTATTCAGCGCGCTGTCATTTTGGTCTCCAGATATCAGCATGACAGGAAAAGCCATATATGCAGCAATATCCTACATGATTGCCAGCATTTTATTTACCGGACTCAATACACCGCTCAGCGCAATATTACCTCTAATGACTCTGTCCCCTAAGGAACGGCTGGTATTAAATTCCTGGAGAATGACCGGGGGACAAATTGGGGTTTTATTAATGAATGCCACAGCATTACCCCTGGTTGCATTTTTAGGTAACGGAAATGATCATGCCGGATTTATTTACACGGCGATTCTGTTTGCTGCGATATCCTGTTCGCTAACGCTTTTCGCCTTTAAAAATATCCGCGAAATGGATGCGGATAAAATACAGCAAGAACCCAAACTGCCGATGAAAAAAAGTTTCACGGCAATGAAAGGTAACTGGCCATGGATCCTGATGGTGCTGGCCAATCTGATCTTCTGGATTGCCCTGCAACAGCGGTCCACAACCATTGTTTATTATCTGACCTACAACCTCGATCGCAAAGACCTGGTTCCGCTGATTAACAGTCTGGCGACGATTCAGATCCTGTTCATCATCGCCATCCCTTTCTTTAGCAAATTCCTGGCTAAAACCTGGATATGGGTAGGAGGCTTGCTGGTCGCCACGTTCGGCGGCGTCTTGATGTGGCTGGCGGCGGACAATATACCTTTCCTCATCGCGGCCTGGGTGCTCGGCAATATCGGTAGCGGAATCGCCTGCTCAATGCCGTTTGCCATGTTGGGCTTTGCCGTCGACTTCGGTGCCTGGAAAACGGGCATCAAGGCCACGGGCATTCTTATCGCCTTCGGCAGTACTTTCTGCATCAAGATGGGCAGTGGTCTGGGTACCGCTTTCGCCGCCTGGATCATGAATAGTTTTGGCTATGTCCCGAACCATGCCCAAAGCGCTGCGGGCCTGGAAGGCATTACCTGGGCCTTTATCTGGGCGCCCGCCCTACTCTTCGCACTCGCGGCGATCCCGCTACTTTTCTTCCGTAAGTACGAAGCAATGGAAGAGACGATTCGCCACGATCTGGAAACCATCACCCAATAACTTTCTTAATCTTTACCCTCAAAATATGGGAGGCACCACCATGCCATTTGTGCAACATGACCCGCGTCGTCTGGTCTGGCAGCAAAACGATCGCTATTTGTGGATTGAACCCTGGGGCGAGAACAGCCTGCGCGTACGCAGTGGTCGTCATCTGCCGGTAATGAGAAATGAAGACTGGGCATTGACTGAGCCAGTCGCAGAAAGCCACTGCCACATCGATTATGAGCACCACCAGGCGACAATGACCAACGGCAAAATTATCGCTATCGTCAATCAAAAAGGACAAGTTACCTTTTACCGTCATCCACACAAACCCTTGTTGCAGGAGTTCTGGCGCCTGCGGGGCGAAATTGGCGAGGATGAATCTTCTCACGGCCAGTACGTCAGCGCACTCAACCTTGAGGGACGCGAATTCCGCCCTATTCAGGGTGGGAAATATTCACTTAAAGCCCGCTTCGAAGCCACCGAAGGGGAAAAAATTTACGGCATGGGCCAATATCAGCAGGCCAATCTGGATCTCAAAGGATGCGTGCTCGAACTGGCCCAGCGCAACTCTCAGGCCTCGGTGCCCTTTATGCTCTCAAGCCTGGGCTACGGATTTTTATGGAACAATCCGGCGGTCGGCCGCGTGACATTCGCCCACAACGTGACCGAGTGGGAAGCTCAAATCAGCGAGCAGCTGGACTACTGGATCACCGCTGGCGATACCCCGGCAGAAATTAGCCGGGCGTATGCGCTCGCCACGGGCACGCCGCCGATGATGCCGGATTACGCCATGGGCTTCTGGCAGTGCAAGTTACGTTATCGCACTCAGGAGGAGTTGCTCGCCGTCGCCCGCGAGTACAAACGGCGCAATCTCCCCATCTCGGTAATCGTGATCGATTTCTTCCACTGGCCAAATCAGGGGGACTGGATGTTCGACTCGCGGGACTGGCCCGATCCCGATGCCATGATCGCCGAGCTAAAATCGCTGGGTATTGAGCTAATGGTCTCCGTCTGGCCAACTGTGGATAGCCGAACCGAGAGCTATCGGGAGATGCGCGAAAACGGCTGGCTGGTGCAAACAGAGCGCGGATTGCCGATTAATATGGATTTCCTCGGCAATACCACTTTCTTTGATGCCACCCATCCCGACGCTCGCGACTACGTCTGGGGTAAAGCAAAACGCAACTATTACGATAAAGGCGTGAAGCTCTTCTGGCTAGACGAAGCCGAGCCGGAGTTCAGCGTTTACGACTACGATAATTATCGCTACCACGCCGGACCGGTGCTGGAAGTGGGCAATATCTACCCGCGAATGTACGCCAAAACCTTTTTTGACGGCATGAAAGCCGATGGCGAAGACCAGGTTATCAACCTGCTACGCTGCGCCTGGGCCGGAAGTCAGAAATACGGCGCGCTGGTCTGGTCAGGTGATATCCACTCATCGTTTCGTTCTCTGCGCAATCAGTTTGCCGCCGGGATGAACATGGGTATTGCAGGTATCCCGTGGTGGACAACAGATATTGGCGGCTTTCATGGCGGCAATATTCACGACCCACACTTTCATGAGTTGCTGATTCGCTGGTTCCAGTGGGGCGTGTTTAGCCCAGTGATGCGCCTGCACGGCAACCGCGATCCGCAGATTTTACCAGAACATCCTTACCGTGACGGTATTGCCCAGTGTCCGACCGGGGCGGCAAACGAAGTGTGGAGCTATGGTGAAGAGGTGTGCGAAGTGTTGACCGGCTGTCTGACGTTGCGAGAAAAGTTAAAGCCGTACATCAAAGCGGTGATGGCGGAAACACACCAACGCAATGCCCCGGTTATGCGCACCCTGTTTTTTGAATTCCCAGAACAGACAAGGAGTTGGGAGATTACCGATCAGTACTGTTTTGGTCCCGATCTGCTGATTGCTCCGGTGATGCATGAAGGCATGCGCGAGCGTGACGTTTGGCTACCGGAAGGGGAAACATGGACGGATCTTGCAACCGGCGAGAGCTATCAGGGAGGACAAACGCTGCGCTATGACGCTCCCCTGAACAGAATTCCGGTATTTATCCGCGAAGGCGGGCAGTATCGTAATATGTTGAAACTGTAGTCAAAGTCCGGCTGCGGTTAGTACACCGCAGCCGGCAACATGAAGGCGTTTAGACCTGTGGCGACTTGAACAGTGCTGAGTAGTCCGCATTGCAAATACGCTGCACCGCCGGATGCTGGATCATCCTTTCCGCAAATATGGCGTGATACTCCTCCATCACATTCTCTACGCGTCCAATTTCAACAATAGAATCATCGGCATAGAAATTGTGTGAATACAGAGTAGGCGCAACGAAAATGGCATTATGCGTTGCGCCAAACGCTTTCATCAGCGCAGCATCATCAAACTCGCCGAGGATTTCGACATTCAATCCTTGTGAGTTAATCCAGTTCAGCAGCTTACGTCCAAGCATCGAACGACGACCTGGGATCAGTAATCGACGCTCCTCAAGGCAGGCCGGGAAGGGTTTTTCAGGCAGCGGTTTGGTGCACCAAAAACTCACGCTGCATTCGCCTATCCGCACTGAGAACAGCCCTTCCTGCTGCGTAGAGTCGATCGGGCAGTCGGAGATAATCATATCCAGCTTATGCTGACTGAGTTGATCCAACAGCATCTCATGTGTTGACTCAAAACAACGCAGATGGATTTGTTCATCTTCAACCACAGCGGCATCAAGCACGCTACTGACCAGCTGCTTCGATAGCGCATCCGCCACGCCGACATCAAACAGTAAATTAGACTCTTTGCGGTAGTTCACGATATCCAGCATTTCCTGGCTTAAGGTGAACATCTTATCCGCATAACGAAAAACCAATTCGCCTAACTCACTAGGCTCCAGTCCACGCCCCTTGCGCTTGAACAGCTTTCCCTGCAAACGTTCCTCAAGCGCTTTAATCTGTCCGGTAATGGTTTGCGGCGTCAGATAAAGCGCTTCTGCAGCGCCAACCACCGAACCTTCTTTATAGACATGCCAAAAGTAGTACAGGTGGTTGTAGTTTATATGAGACATACTCTCTCCCTGAAAATTGTCACGAAAGGGCTATCCCGTCAGGCTGACGCGTTCAACCGGGTGCGTAACCAGCAGTAACCAATTACCGCCGACAGTAAGGAGCCAATCAGGATCCCCAGTTTCGCCCAGTTAATCAGCTCAGGATCGACGTTCCCAAACGCCAGGCTGGCGATAAAAATCGACATCGTAAAGCCAATGCCGCACAGAATGCCGACCGCCATAATCTGCTGGAAATTCGTTCCCTCTGGCAATTGCGCCACCTTGAGGCGTAACGCCAGCCAGCAAAACAGACTGATACCCAACGGTTTACCGATCAACAAACCAGCAATGATCCCCAGCGGTAACACCGAGGTCAGTCCATCAATAGTAACGCCCTGCAGTGAAACGCCCGCGTTGGCGAAGGCAAACAGTGGCAGGATCAGGTATGCCACCCATGGATGCAGAACATGCTCCAGTCGCTTCGCCGGTGAACGCCCGTGTTTTTCCTTTAACGGAATGAAGAAACCGACGATCACGCCAGCCAGCGTCGCATGCACGCCGGACTTCAGTACCGCAGTCCATAGCACCACGCCCACCAGAATATAAATCCCGGTACGTCTCACGCCACACAGATTCAATGCCGCCAGAACGAGGATCGCGCACGCGGCAACCCCCAGCGACAACAGCGAGAGATCGCTGGTATAGAACAGCGCGATAATTACGATAGCACCGAGGTCATCGATAATCGCCAGCGCCATCAGGAATATTTTCAACGCCAGCGGTACACGGCTGCCCAACAGCGCCAGCACGCCTAATGCAAAAGCGATATCCGTTGCCGCCGGGATCGCCCACCCTTCACGGGTGATGGGATCGGCATAGTTGAATGCCAGGTACAGCAGCGCCGGGACAATCATGCCCCCGATAGCGGCAATGATCGGAAACGCTGCCTGACGCAGGCTGGCCAGCGAGCCTTGCATCAACTCGCGCTTCACCTCCAGACCAATCAACAGGAAGAACACCGCCATCAAAGCGTCGTTGATCCACAGCAGCATATTTTTGTTGATCTCAAGCGCGCCAACCCGCAGTTGAACGGGCGTTTCCAAAAAGGCGTGGTACCATCCACTGGTTACCCCGATGTTTGCCATCAGCATAGCGACCACGGCAGCGATGATCAGAATGATGCCCCCCGAGGCGTCACTACTAAAAAAACGATGCAGATGTTTCACTTTTATTCTCTCTATTGGGTGAATACTTCGTAAATACTATCTTACACCCTCAAAAAGCTCGTTAAAATTAGATTATTTGTGATTGATAGATCGGTTTTTACGACCTATTCAGATAAAGTCGATAAAGATTTTCCGAGCGGAAAACAGAAATAAAAAAGCCTGAGGCTTTTCAGTCCCAGGCTTTTTATTCGAGATAAAACGGCGAATTAGCGAGTCAGATCGTCAAAGAACTTCTTCACACCGTCGAAGAAACTTTTGGAGCGCGGACTGTTTTGTTCACCCGTCGGGCCGCCAAAGCTGTCCTGCAAATCTTTCAGCAGTTGCTTCTGCTTGTCGTTCAGGCCAACCGGGGTTTCCACTACCACGCGGCACAGCAGGTCTCCCTGAGCGCCACCGCGTACAGACTTGACGCCCTTTCCACGCATGCGGAAAAGTTTGCCAGTTTGCGTTTCGCCCGGAATTTTTAGCTTCACGCGACCGTCCAGCGTCGGGACTTCAATCTCGCCGCCCAGAGCAGCCATCGCAAAGTTAATCGGCACTTCGCAGTAGAGGTTATTGCCTTCACGTTCGAAAATTGGGTGTTGTTTTACCTGCACCTGAACGTACAAATCACCTGCTGGCGCGCCATGCTCACCGGCTTCGCCTTCACCAGACAAACGGATACGGTCGCCGGTATCAACCCCAGCCGGGATTTTAACAGACAGCGTTTTGCTCTTCTCAACGCGACCATGCCCGTGGCATTTGTTGCACGGATCTTTGATCAGCGTACCGCGGCCCTGACAGTGTGGACAGGTCTGCTGTACGGCAAAAAAGCCCTGACGCATCTGTACCTGACCAGAACCGTGACAGGTTGGACAGGTCTGCGGCTGAGTGCCCGCCTTCGCGCCGCTACCGTGGCAGACGTCACACTCTTCCAGAGTCGGAATACGGATCTCTTTGGTGACGCCACGCACGGCTTCTTCCAGAGTGAGATCCATGTTGTAACGTAAATCAGCACCACGTGAGGCGCGCTGACGACCACGACCGCCGCCAAAGATATCGCCAAACACGTCACCAAAGATATCGCTGAAGTCAGCCCCGCCGCCAAAACCGCCGCCGCCGCCCATGCCGCCTTGCTCAAACGCAGCATGACCGTACTGATCGTAGGCCGCACGTTTTTGCGCATCGGTCAGGATCTCGTACGCTTCTTTGATCTCTTTAAACTTGGCTTCGGCCTCTTTATCACCCTGGTTGCGGTCCGGGTGATATTTCATGGCCAGGCGCTTGTAGGCCTTTTTGATTTCACGCTCTTCCGCTGATTTGGAAACGCCTAAAATCTCGTAATAGTCTTGCTTAGCCATCTCTTTTTATCTGCCCCTAACATGCGTGCACGGGCGGAGAGGAAACCTCTTCGCCCGTGCCAGTAATTACCCGTTCAAAGGGCGATTATTTTTTGTCTTTCACTTCTTCAAACTCGGCGTCGACAACGTCGTCATCTTTCGCGTTATTTGCAGAAGCATCAGCGCCTGCTGCACCAGCCTGTTGCTGTGCGTGCTGCTGCTGAGCGATTTCCATCAGTTTCTGGGAAACCTGTGCCAGCGCCTGCATTTTCGCTTCGATATCCGCTTTGTCTTCACCTTTCAGAGAAGTTTCCAGCGCGGTCAGTGCAGACTCGATGGCAGTTTTGTCGTCAGCCGGCAGTTTGTCGCCTGCTTCTTCAACCTGCTTGCGAGTGCTGTGCAGCAGATGGTCACCCTGGTTACGGGTCTGAACCAGCTCTTCAAACTTACGGTCAGATTCTGCGTTCGCTTCTGCTTCGCGAACCATTTTCTGAATTTCTTCTTCGTTCAGACCAGAAGAAGCCTTGATGGTGATCTTCTGCTCTTTACCGCTGTTTTTGTCTTTCGCGGAAACGTGCAGGATACCGTCGGCATCGATGTCAAAAGTAACTTCGATCTGCGGCATACCGCGCGGAGCCGGGCTGATACCATCCAGGTTAAACTGACCCAGATCTTTGTTATCAGCAGCGCGTTTACGTTCACCCTGCAGCACGTGGATGGTTACCGCAGACTGGTTGTCTTCAGCGGTAGAGAACACCTGGCTGTGCTTGGTCGGGATAGTGGTGTTTTTCGCGATCAGCGGAGTCATTACGCCACCCATGGTTTCGATACCCAGAGACAGCGGGGTAACGTCCAGCAGCAGCACGTCTTTAACATCACCGGTCAATACACCACCCTGAACAGCAGCACCGATTGCTACGGCTTCGTCCGGGTTAACGTCTTTACGCGGTTCTTTACCGAAGAACTCAGCGACTTTCTTCTGCACCATCGGCATACGCGTCTGACCACCAACGAGGATAACGTCGTTGATATCAGATACGGACAGGCCAGCATCCTGCAGAGCAACTTTCAGCGGCTCGATAGAACGGTTAACCAGGTCTTCAACCAGGCTTTCCAGTTTCGCACGGGTCACTTTGATGTTCATGTGTTTCGGACCGGTCGCGTCTGCAGTGATGTACGGCAGGTTCACGTCGGTCTGCTGAGCCGAAGACAGCTCGATCTTCGCTTTCTCAGCGGCTTCTTTCAGACGCTGCATCGCCAGCGGGTCATTACGCAGGTCGATACCCTGATCTTTCTTAAACTCGTCAACCAGGTAGTTGATCATACGGCTGTCGAAGTCTTCACCACCCAGGTGGGTATCACCGTTGGTTGCCAGAACTTCGAAGGTTTTTTCGCCGTCAACTTCGTCGATTTCGATAATAGAGATATCGAAAGTACCACCACCGAGGTCATATACCGCGATAGTACGGTTGCCGACTTCTTTATCCAGACCGTAAGCCAGCGCAGCTGCGGTTGGTTCGTTGATGATACGTTTTACTTCCAGACCTGCGATACGACCGGCGTCTTTAGTTGCCTGACGCTGAGCATCGTTAAAGTATGCAGGTACGGTGATAACTGCTTCAGTTACCGGCTCACCCAGGTAATCTTCAGCCGTTTTCTTCATTTTTTTCAGCACTTCAGCAGAAATCTGCGGCGGTGCCAGTTTCTGACCTTTTACGTCAATCCATGCATCACCGTTGTCAGCACCGATGATTTTGTACGGCATGATGGCTTCATCACGCTGTACTTCTTCGTCCTGGAAGCGGCGGCCAATCAGGCGTTTAATCGCAAACAGGGTGTTTTGCGGGTTTGTCACTGCCTGACGTTTAGCCGGCTGACCAACCAGAGTTTCACCATCCTGGGTATAAGCAATGATAGAAGGCGTGGTGCGATCGCCCTCGGCGTTCTCCAGCACACGTGCAGTAGTGCCATCCATAATCGCTACACAAGAGTTGGTAGTACCCAGGTCGATACCAATAATTTTACCCATCTAAACGTCTCCACTAAAAATTCGGTCATCATGTGGTTGTGAATCTGTAATAAGGGCGAAACGTGCGGTTTCAACTACCCTGAATCGTTTTTTTTCAGACTCACCACTGCGGTTGCTTACAAGATGGGGTCGTAACCCACGTCATCAAGGGGGGCATGAAAATTTTTTTTAGCCTTGTGGCAATAAAATCGCAGAAAAAAGGCTAAAAGATTAAAAAATGAATAGTCTCAAATCAAAATTAATTCATAAAACAGATAAATTCAGCACAACCATTCACATAAAAATTGTAATAAAAAGAAAAGATTACAAGCATGAATCATGATTCTGACAGCGGTAAGATGGTCTGAAACGACACACTTTTACAGCCGTCAAAGAGAAATTCCATGAAATCCGTATTAACCCTTTCCGCCAGCCTGCTTATGGGCCTGCTGCTAAGCAGCGCCGCACACGCTAACGATCATAAAGTCCTCGGCGTGATCGCCATGCCTCGTAATGAAACCAACGATCTAACGCTGAAACTTCCCGTTTGCCGCGTGGTGAAACGCATTCAACTTACGGCCGATCATGGTGATTTACAGCTCAGTGGTGCATCGGTTTATTTCAAAGCTGCCCGCATGTCCAGCCAGAGTCTGAACGTGCCTTCCTCCATCAAAGAAGGGCAAACGACCAATTGGATCAACATCAATAGCGACAACGACAATAAGCGCTGCGTGAAAAAAATTACCTTCTCCGGCCATACGGTGAACTCTTCTGATATGGCGACGCTGAAAATCATCGGCGACGACTAATTCCCCATACTTTTATTCAAAAGCCATAGAAACATGAATGTCACCTATTTGAATGACGACGATCTCGATTTTCTTCAGCATTGCAGTGAGGAGCAGCTCGCCAATATTACCCGCCTGCTTACACATAATGAAAAGGGGAAAGCCCGTCTGTCGAGCGTTCTCAACCACAACGATTTATTTAAATCGATGGAAGGACATCCGGAACAGCACCGCCGCAACTGGCAACTGATTGCTGGCGAACTGCAGCATTATGGGGGCGACAGCATTGCCAATAAACTCCGTGGACATGGAAAACTGTATCGGGCGATTTTGCTGGACGTTTCGAAGCGTCTGAAGATTAAAGCTGATAAAGAGATGTCCACGTTCGAAATTGAACAGTCTCTGCTGGAGCACTTTTTACGCAATGCCTGGCAAAAAATGGATGCCGGACAAAAGCAGGAATTTCTGCAGGCTGTCGATGCAAAAGTTTCTGAACTGGAAGAACTGCTACCGTTATTATTGAAGGATCGTCACCTGGCAAAAGGCGTCTCTCACCTGCTCTCCGGCCAGTTAACCAAAATTCTGCGAACCCACGCCGCCGTCAGCGTAATCGGGCACGGATTACTGCGCGGAGCCGGACTTGGCGGCCCGGTAGGTGCGGCTTTAAACGGGGTTAAAGCGGTGAGCGGCAGCGCTTATCGGGTGACGATCCCGGCTGTACTCCACATTGCCTGCCTGCGCAGAATGTTCAACCACGCACAAGCGTGATGCCCATCACAGGGAAAATAATTCGTTTTCCCTTCGTTAGATCATAGACAGTGCCCTCTCCCCTGATTATTATGCCGCGCCCCGAAGACAGTGATCGTTATTTGGGGAAACTATTTCACCATTCAATCAATGATGATTTTGAGGAATTATGGGCAACACTAAGTTGGCTAATCCGGCACCGCTGGGCCTGATGGGCTTTGGCATGACCACCATTCTGCTTAACCTGCATAACGCGGGTTTCTTCGCTTTAGACGTTATTATTCTGGCGATGGGCATTTTCTACGGCGGTATCGCGCAAATTTTTGCCGGTCTTCTGGAATATAAAAAAGGCAACACCTTCGGTTTAACCGCCTTTACCTCCTACGGTTCGTTCTGGCTGACGCTGGTTGCGATTCTGCTGATGCCGAAAATGGGCCTCGCGGATGCAACCAATGGTCAGTTCCTGGGCGCTTACCTGGGTCTGTGGGGCGTGTTCACTCTGTTCATGTTCTTCGGTACGCTGAAAGCCGCGCGCATGCTGCAGTTCGTGTTCCTGAGCCTGACAGTGCTGTTCGCCCTGCTGGCCGTTGGCAACATTGCAGGTAACGAAGCAATCATTCACGTAGCGGGTTGGGTTGGCTTAGTGTGTGGTGCAAGCGCCATTTACCTGGCGATGGGTGAAGTGCTGAACGAACAGTTTGGCCGTACCATCCTGCCGATTGGTGAAGCGCACTAATCTGACAATATCCCCCCTGAAGGGGGGATATTCCTTACAAACGCTGTAACTCTCCCTGTACGCTCGTATCGCGATGATAAATATCCTGTCGCAGCCAAATCCCCAGACCTAACCCCACCAGCGATAACGCCAGCACATACCAGGCCGGAGCCATTGGCGACACGCTCATTAACATCGTCACGGCGATTGGCGTCAGACCACCAAAAATGGCATATGAGACGTTATAGGAAAAGGAAATGCCGGTAAAACGGACTTCCGCCGGAAACGCCCGCACCATGACATAAGGCACTGCGCCGACCACGCCAACGCATAATCCCACCAGCCCGTATAACAGGAACAAGTGCTGAGGATGGCTGCCGGTCAGGTGATAGAAAAACCAGCTCGAACAGGCCAGCAGCAGGCTGCCGACAATAAAGGTTTTGCTGGCGCCGACCCGGTCGACAATAAATCCGGCCAGCAGACAGCCGACGCACAGCATAATGGTAGCGACACTGTTGGCCTGTAACGTTAGCGCGGGTGCAAAGCCATACTGCTTCTGCAGCCAGACTGGTGACATCAGGATCACCACCACAATCCCGGCCGATAACAGCCAGGTCAGCAGCATTGAAATAACCACCGCTTTTTTATGCTTACTCACCACCGACTTCACCGGTAGCTCTTGCGCAAGTGCTTTACGCTGCTGCATTTCGAGGAAGATGGGCGTTTCCTGCAACCAGCGACGCAGGTACATCGCCACCAGCCCAAAAACGCCCCCCAGCAGGAACGGGATACGCCAGCCGTAGTCATGCACCGCCTGTTGCGTCAGGTTGGTATTCACCAGCGTCGCAACCACCGACCCCAACAGAATCCCCACCGTCAGCCCGGCGGTCAGCGTGCCACAGGCAATGCCGATGCGGCGCTCCGGTACATGCTCCGCCACGAACACCCACGCGCCCGGCACTTCTCCGCCGATGGCAGCGCCTTGCAAAATGCGCATCAGCAGTAACAACAACGGTGCGAGGATCCCCATTGAGGCGTAGGTAGGCAAAAGACCAATCGCCAGCGTCGGTATCGCCATCAGCAAAATGCTCAGGGTGAACATTTTCTTACGCCCGACCAGATCGCCAAAGTGCGCCATGATGATGCCACCCAGCGGACGCGCCAGATATCCGGCGGCAAAAATGCCGAAGGTTTGCACCTGACGTAGCCACTCAGGAATGTCTGCCGGAAAGAAGAGTTCACCAACAACAGCGGCAAAGAAGACGAAGATAATGAAATCATAAAACTCAAGCGCGCCGCCGAGGGCAGCAAGCGTAAGAGTTTTATAATCCTGGCGATTCAGCGGTCGAGTGTGTTGTGACATAGCAAACCATCAGTCAGTGGAGTTATTGAATCTGTCTGTCGATATATGTAAAGCAAAAATTACTATATCGTAAACAATTCAATACTCCACTGTGATTGGCACTTATGTCACGATCGGGCTACTTTCAGCTGTTTGTATCGCGAATTGCGCTTTTAGGACGAAAAGATGCTACAACAGCCGGTGCGGTTTCCACATACGGCCCATCCAGCAACTGTATACAATACGGTACACTTGCAAAAATACCCGGTACGATAACCTTACCGTCGGCATCTTTCACGCCTTCCAGCGTTTCTTTGATCGATTTCGGCTGCCCAGGCAGATTCAGGATCAACGCCTGTTTGCGAATAACACCAACCTGGCGGGAGAGAATAGCCGTTGGCACAAAGTGCAGACTTATCTGGCGCATCTGTTCGCCAAAGCCTGGCATCTGGCGGTCAGCGACGGCAAGCGTAGCATCGGGGGTCACGTCGCGACGTGCCGGACCCGTTCCGCCGGTAGTCAGCACCAGATGACAGCTCATTTCATCAACCAGCTCGCATAAGGTCTGTTCGATGATCGCCTGTTCATCCGGGATCAGTCGCGTTTGCAGCTCAAAAGGGGTGGTAAGGGCAGATGCCAGCCACTCTTCAAGGGCCGGGATACCTTTATCCTGGTAAACGCCGCTGGAAGCACGGTCAGAAATGGAAACCAGGCCAATGCGTAAAGTATTCATGATTATTCCGTTTAAACAGTCTCGTTAAACAGAATGATACACTGCGAAAGGAAGGACAGACAGGTTTCAGAAGAGGTAGCGTGACCCATATCAGGGCCACGCTTAAATGATTACAGCAGATCGCCGATCATTTTTTCCAGTTTACCCTGGTCTACAGCAAACTTACGGATACCGTCCGCCAGTTTATCTACAGCCATCGGATCCTGGTTGTGCTGCCACAGGAACTCAGCTTCGGTGATGCGTGCAGGACGCGCTTTCACTTCGCCGGAGAAGGACAGTTTACGTTCGATAGCGCCTTCGCTTTCCGCCAGCTCTTTCAGCAGTGCCGGAGCAATCGTCAGACGATCGCAGCCTGCCAGCTCAATGATTTCGCCGATGTTACGGAAGCTCGCACCCATCACCACGGTTTCGTAACCGTGCTGTTTGTAGTACTCGTAGATTTCCGTTACGGAAACCACACCCGGATCTTCTGCCGGTGCATACTCTTTCTTGTCGGTGTTGGCTTTGTACCAGTCAAGAATACGACCAACGAACGGAGAAATCAGGTATACGCCAGCTTCTGCACATGCACGTGCCTGCGCGAAGGAGAACAGCAGAGTCAGGTTACAGTTGATGCCTTCTTTTTCCAGCTGCTCAGCGGCACGGATGCCCTGCCAGGTTGAAGCCAGTTTAATCAGAATGCGATCGTTGCTGATGCCAGCATCGTTGTACATCTTGATCAGACGTTTTGCTTTCGCGATGGACGCGTCGGTGTCGTAAGACAGACGAGCGTCAACTTCAGTAGAGATACGACCCGGGACCAGTTTCAGGATCTCCAGACCGATATTTACTGCCAGTTTGTCGGTCGCGTCGACGATCTGCTGTGCGCGGTCGTTGCTCTGCTGCTTAGCCCAGGCTACAGCGTCATCAATCAGCTTGCGGTATTCTGGGATCTGCGCTGCGTTAAGAATGAGAGAAGGGTTAGTTGTGGCATCCTGAGGCTGATACAGCTTCATTGCCGCGATGTCTCCGGTGTCGGCCACTACTGTGGTGAACTGACGAAGGGAGGTCAATTTGTCCGTCATGATAGCGATTCTCTTTAAACAGCTTGTTAGGGGGATGTAACCGATCTTCCCTGATGATAGCACGACGCACTCTCAGCGCAACCGCCTGGATTGTCCGACCCGCTGCTCAGCCCTGATTACGCATCTCAAAGCCTGTGATGCGCAATTGCGGGATATAACGATTGTTATGATAAACTCCCGCAATCACTCTCATGACAAGGTATACACTGGTCGATTATTGGTAGCGCTTACACGGAAATCTTCGCGCTTACCGGCATCAACAAGAGGGATGTTAATGCCTGATTTTTTCTCATTTATTAATGAAATACTCTGGGGATCGGTGATGATCTACCTCCTGCTTGGCGCAGG
The DNA here is from genome assembly GCF_030333935.1 of Citrobacter sp. Cf125. NCBI lineage: Bacteria > Pseudomonadati > Pseudomonadota > Gammaproteobacteria > Enterobacterales > Enterobacteriaceae > Citrobacter > Citrobacter sp. Cf125. The sequence continues at coordinate 252,231 of NZ_JAOWEY010000024.1, forward strand.
ATGTTGGTTCACCTGGCGTACAGGGTTCGTGCAGTTCCGCTACATTCGCCAGTTTGGCACAAGTCTTAAAAACAGCATTAGCCCGCAGCCGGGCGGTTTAACTTCCTTTCAGGCTCTGTGCACCAGCCTTGCCGCGCGTATCGGTAGCGGGAACCTGGCCGGCGTAGCGTTGGCGATCGCCGCTGGCGGCCCTGGAGCCATTTTCTGGATGTGGGTCTCAGCGGTCATTGGTATGGCAACGTCATTCGCCGAGTGCTCACTTGCCCAACTGTATAAAGAACGCGATAGCAAAGGACAGTTCCGCGGTGGTCCTGCGTGGTATATGGCACGTGGTCTGGGCATGCGCTGGATGGGCGTCCTTTTTGCCATCTTTTTACTGATTGCCTATGGACTGATTTTTAACAGCGTTCAGGCGAACTCGGTCTCTCGTGCGTTGACCTTTGCTTTTGACATCCCTCCCCTCTTCTCCGGTATCGCACTGGCAATAGTGTCATTACTGGTCATCGTCGGCGGTATTAAAGGCGTCGCACGCCTGATGCAATGGTTCGTTCCGATGATGGCACTGCTGTGGGTTGGAAGTAGCATCATCATCTGTCTGTGGCATATCGGGCAGCTTCCCGACATTATCGTCACCATTATAAAAAGCGCCTTTGGCTGGCAGGAAGCAGCGGCGGGTGCGGCCGGATATACGCTAAGCCAGGCTATTGCCAACGGTTTTCAGCGCGGCATGTTTTCTAACGAAGCCGGAATGGGATCTACGCCGAATGCAGCCGCATCGGCCGCCTCCTGGCCACCGCATCCTGCGGCACAAGGCATTGTGCAAATGATTGGGGTATTAGGCGACACTCTCGTGGTCTGTACGGCTAGCGCGATGATTATTCTGTTGGCAGGCAATGGCACCAGCTATGTGCCAATGGAAGGCATCCAGTTACTTCAAAAAGCAATGGTAACGCTGACGGGAGAATGGGGAGCCGGATTCGTGGCTTTTATTGTGATTCTGTTTGCCTTTAGCTCGATCGTCGCCAACTACATCTATGCGGAGAACAATCTCGTCTTTCTGAAACTGGACAATATGCGCGTCATCTGGCTATTGCGAATCGCTACCATTAGCACCATTATCGGCGGAACGTTTGTCAGCTTCCCGCTGGTCTGGCAGTTGGCCGATATCATTATGGCTTGTATGGCCATTACTAACCTGACAGCGATTCTGCTGCTTTCTCCGGTTGTCCATACCATCGCCAGCGACTATCTGCGCCAGCGTAAACTCGGGGTGCGCCCGGAATTCGATCCGCACCGTTATCCTGATATCAGACAACAGCTTGCCCCCGAAAGCTGGGATGAAACGCCGCGCAGATAGCGCGGCAATCACAACCATCGATCAAATCTGTCGTTTTTTTTGCTAAAGTCGCAGTAAATTTCCTGCAAGGACTGGATATGCTGATTCTGATTTCACCTGCAAAAACGCTCGACTACCAAAGTCCGCTGGCAACAACACGCCATACGCTACCCGAACTGCTGGATCACTCTCAGCAGCTTATCCATGTGGCGCGCCAGCTCTCTGCGCCGCAGATTGGCAAGCTGATGGGAATTAGCGACAAACTGGCGGATTTGAATGCCACGCGTTTCCATGACTGGCAGCCTGACTTCACGCCGGACAATGCGCGCCAGGCCATTCTGGCATTTAAGGGCGACGTGTATACCGGGCTGCAGGCTGAAACCTTCAGCGAGGCGGATTTCGACTTCGCTCAGCAGCATTTAAGGATGTTGTCCGGACTGTACGGCGTTCTACGTCCGCTGGATTTGATGCAGCCTTATCGTCTGGAGATGGGCATTCGTTTGGCCAATGCGAAGGGTAAAGATCTCTACCAGTTCTGGGGAGATATCATCACCGATAAACTTAATGAAGCACTTGAAGCACAAGGCGACAGCGTGGTGATTAATCTCGCTTCGGATGAGTATTTTAAATCCGTGAAGCCGAAAAAGCTCAATGCCGAGCTGATTAAACCAGTCTTCCTAGACGAGAAAAACGGCAAGTTCAAAGTCATCAGCTTTTATGCCAAGAAAGCGCGCGGCCTGATGAGCCGCTACATCATTGAGAACCGCTTAACGCAGCCGGAACAGCTGATCGCATTTAACAGCGAAGGCTATTTCTTTGATGAAGAAGCGTCAGGAAACGGCGAACTGGTGTTTAAACGCCACGAGCAATAATTTACATGCCGGATGACGGCTAACGCCTTATCCGGCCTACAGGTTTTGTAGGCCCGCTAAGCAAAGCGCCAGCGGGCACCACCGTTAACTGCGGGTCATCATCAGCTTACGCAGTTGCGCAAAATCAGCAGGCAGGTGATGAGAAAGCAGCGGCAAGTCCGCGCGTTCCGCCAGCTCTTTTGGCAACGCCAGCGTCAGATCAAGAATCTCTTCAACGCTTTCTTTAAACTTCGCCGGATGCGCAGTACCAAGGAACAGGCCGTACTCGCCAGGGTTCAGTTGGTCACGCAGCGCACGGTAAGCCACCGCCGCATGCGGTTCTGAGGTGTAGCCTATCTCATGTAACTCACGCATGGTGTCCTGAGTCGTGGCATCATCAACGGCGGCATAACCCAGCTCATTCAGACGCCAGATTTTACGGCGGAACAGTTCTTCCACGCGCGGCCAGTTGTTCGGCTGGCTGACATCCATCGCATTCGATAACGTCGCCTGAGTCGCTTTCGGCGCCCACTCACCTTCAGCAAGGAAACGCGGAACCGTATCGTTAACGTTAGTCGCCGCGATAAAACGCTTCACCGGCAAGCCCAGTGATTTCGCCAGCAGCCCGGCGGTCAGATCGCCAAAGTTACCGCTGGGAACAGAAATCACCAGCTGATTCCGCGCCTCTTGCGGTAGCTGAGCCACAGCCTCAAAGTAGTAACAGATTTGCGCCAGCAGACGGCTGATGTTAATTGAATTAGCCGAGTTCAGTCCCAGAGCCACCTTCAGCTCTTCGTCATCAAACGCCTGTTTCACCAGCGCCTGGCAGGCATCAAAATCGCCATCAATCGCTACAGTTTCAATGTTACCGCCCAGCGTACAGAACAGTTTTTCCTGTAATGGGCTGATCTTGCCGTTCGGGTAGAGGATCACCACGCGCACATTTTTCAGGCCATAAAAGGCATGTGCAACCGCCGCGCCGGTATCACCTGAGGTCGCCGTCAGAATGGTTACCGGCTTGTCGCCGCTGATGTGCGTCAGCATTTGCGCCATAAAGCGCCCGCCAAAGTCTTTAAATGCAAGCGTAGGGCCGTGGAACAGTTCCAGACAGCCGACATCTGCGGCAACCTGAGCAACCGGTGCCGGAAAAGCAAATGCAGCACGCACGCGTTTTTCCAGAATTTCCTGAGGGATCTCATCACCAATAAATGCGGACAGGATCTTCGCGCTGCGGCTAACGAAGTCCTGGTTCAGCATCTCATCCACTTCTGTCAGATTGAATTCCGGTAGATCGTGCGGAAAAAACAATCCCTGATTCTTGCCAAGCCCTTGCGTGACGGCCTGCGCAAAGCTGACCTGCTCGTTATGATCTTTCAGATTATACAGTTTCATTGATTATCCCAGTACCCGTGCGCCCGCCGTGTCCAGCCGGCAAATATGAACAAAGCCTTCCTGATTTTGCAGGTAATTTTTACTCAGCCAATCTGCTACGCGCTGCGCCGTATCCGGCTTATCGCACAAGGCGAACAGCGTCGGCCCTGACCCGGAGATCCCGCTGGCCAGCGCGCCAATTTCTGTTACCGCCTGACGCGCCTGACTAAAGCCTGGTAGCAAGCGGGTACGATACGGCTCAGCAATGACGTCCTTCATCAGCTTCGCGGCAAGCCCAGGCTGACGGGAATAGCAGGCATGGATAAATCCAGCCAGATGTCGCCCGTGGGCGATACAGTCCTGACGGCGATACTGCGCAGGTAGAATCGCCCGCGCTTCTGCCGTCGACACTTTAATCCCCGGATACGCCAGTACCCATAGCCACTCATCAAAGCCTGGCACCTGCTGGCTGATAATGCCGTTTTCTTCGATCATTAACTGCATGCCGCCCAAAAAGCACGGGGCAACATTATCGTAATGAATACTGCCGGAGATACGCCCTTCCAGCTCGCCCATTATCGCCAACAGGCGCGTATCGTTGAGCGGCTTACCGCAGTGTTCGTTCATAGCGACTAACGCCGCCACGACGGAACAGGCGCTGGAGCCTAACCCGGAGCCAATCGGCATATTTTTTTCCAGCGTCATCGCCACCGGAACCGTTTTACCCAGCTCCTGGCAGAATCGCTCCCAACACTGATAGACAATATTTTCGCGCGGCTCTGACGGCAGCTTGTTGGCAAAGCGCCCAAGGTTGTTCAGGCTGAACTGATCAGCCGCCTCAACGGACACCACATCGCCCAACAGCGAACCGTCCACCGGAGTTACCGCCGCACCGAGCACATCAAACCCGACGCTCATATTGGCACTGGAAGCCGGGGCATAAACTCTCACCATGTCAGACTCCTAACTTCCATGAAAGGGTGCGTAGCAGGTCGGCAAAGACGCCCGCTGCCGTCACGTCGTTACCCGCGCCATATCCGCGCAGAACCAATGGTAACGGCTGATAGTAGTGGCTATAGAATGCCAGCGCGTTCTCACCGTTTTTCACTTTAAACAGCGGATCGTTGCCGTCTACTGCATCAATTTTCACGCGACAAACGCCGTCCTCTTCGATATTGCCAACATAACGCAATACTTTTCCCTCATCACGGGCTTTCGCCACGCGCGCGGCAAAGACGTCATCCAGCTGTGGCAATTTCGCCATAAACGCGGATACATCACCGGAATCATCAAACTCTTTTGGCAGAACTGGCTCAATGACCACGTCTGAAAGCTCCAGCTCACGACCTGTCTCACGGGCGAGGATCAGCAGCTTACGTGCCACATCCATGCCGGAAAGATCGTCACGCGGATCGGGCTCGGTATAGCCCATCTCACGCGCCATGGTGGTGGCTTGCGAGAAGCTCATGCCTTCATCCAGCTTGCCGAAAATAAACGACAGCGAGCCGGAAAGAATACCGGAGAAACGCTGCAATTCATCACCTGCGCTGAGCAGGTTTTGCAGGTTTTCAATTACCGGCAAGCCTGCGCCCACGTTGGTGTCGTAGAGGAATTTACGCCTGGACTTCGCGGCGGCAAAACGCAGCTGATGGTAGTAATCCATCGACGAGGTGTTGGCCTTTTTGTTCGGCGTAACCACATGGAAGCCTTCGCGCAGGAAATCAGCATACTGATCCGCCACCGCCTGGCTTGACGTACAGTCGACAATCACCGGATTAAGCAGATGATATTCTTTCACCAGGCGAATTAAGCGCCCAAGGTTGAATGGCTCTTTCGCGCTTTCCAGCTCCGCCTGCCAGTTCTCCAGATTCAGTCCATGGACGTTGGTCAACAGGGCCTTCGAGTTCGCCACGCCGCACACGCGCAGATCGATATGCTTCTTTTTGAGCCAGGTTTGCTGACGTTTAAGCTGCTCCAGTAGCGCACCGCCCACGCCGCCTACGCCAATCACAAACACTTCAATCACCTGGTCGGTGTTGAACAGCATTTGATGGGTCACGCGAACGCCGGTGGTCGCGTCGTCGTTGTTCACCACCACTGAAATAGAACGCTCAGACGAACCCTGGGCGATCGCCACGATATTGATGTTCGCGCGAGCCAATGCGGCAAAGAATTTCGCCGAAATGCCACGCAGAGTACGCATACCATCGCCAACAACAGAGATGATAGCCAGACGCTCAGTCACCGCCAGCGGCTCCAGCAGGCCTTCTTTCAGTTCGAGGTAGAATTCATCCTGCATGGCGCGTTGCGCACGCGCGCAGTCGCCCTGCGGGACGCAGAAGCTGATGCTGTATTCGGAAGAGGATTGGGTGATCAGCACTACCGAAATGCCCGCACGCGACATTGCGGCAAAAACGCGTGCCGCCATACCCACCATGCCTTTCATTCCTGGGCCAGAAACGCTAAACATCGCCATGTTATTGAGATTAGAAATACCTTTTACCGGCAAATCGTCGTCATCACTGCTGGCGCCAATCAACGTGCCAGGCGCTTGTGGATTGCCGGTATTTTTAATCAGGCAAGGGATCTGGAACTGGGCAATAGGGGTAATGGTGCGCGGGTGCAGCACTTTGGCGCCGAAGTAAGAAAGCTCCATCGCTTCCTGATAAGACATCGACTTCAGCAGTCGGGCGTCGGGTACCTGGCGCGGATCGCAAGTATATACGCCGTCAACATCGGTCCAGATCTCACAACAATCCGCGCGCAAACAGGCGGCCAGTACGGCGGCAGAGTAGTCGGAGCCATTACGCCCCAGCACCACTAACTCACCTTTCTCATTCCCGGCGGTAAATCCGGCCATCAAAATCATGTGGTCCGCAGGAATACGGCTGGCGGCAATGCGGCGCGTAGATTCGGCGATATCAACGGTAGATTCGAGGTAATGGCCGACTGCCAGCAATTTCTCCACCGGATCGATGACCGTCACGTTGTGCCCGCGCGCTTCCAGCAGGCCTGCCATGATGGCGATCGACATTTTTTCGCCACGGCAGATAAGCGCGGCATTGATGCTGTCCGGGCACTGTCCCAACAGGCTGATGCCATGCAGGACGTGTTTAATCTGGGCAAACTCTTGTTCAACAAAGGCTTTGAGCGGGGCCAACGGAAAACCCGGCTGCGCGGCGGCCAAACCCACCAATAGCTCAGAGAAAATACGTTCGGCGTCGCTGATATTGGCTAAAGCATCCTGACCACCGATGGTCTTCTCAATCATCGCCACCAGATGGTTGGTAATTTTTGCGGGGGCAGAGAGCACGGTCGCGACCTGCCCCTGTCTGGCATTGCTTTCCAGAATATCGGCAACCCGCAGAAAGCGCTCTGCATTTGCCACTGATGTACCGCCGAACTTCAACACTCGCATGGTTTACCTCATTGCCTTTGGTCGAAAAAAAAGCCCGCACTGTTTAGGTGCGGGCTTTTTCTTGTGTTTCCTGTACGCGTCAGCCCGCACCGTTACCTGTGGTAATGGTGATGGTTGTGGTAATAGTGATGCTGATGCGTTTCATGATGTTGTGTGCTCTGTAATTATTATCTGTCTGTCTTGTATTCTTTTAGGGTTAAAGTATCTGCTGACCTAAGTCAATAAATTTTTAAATTGATCACATTCCGAAACTTGTTCATGAGCGACTGCTTGCCCTTTTACTTTCAACCAATACAGCATGTCTCGCCCACTTGAAACCAGAGTAAAACACTTCACAACAAACATTGATCAACACTTTATTTTGTTAGATTTTTTTCTATATCATGTAAAAAACGGTGCAACATTGCCGTGTCTCGCTGCTCTAACAGACCCATTCGCTGTTGCAGCCAGTCCGTCAACTTAATGTCGTCAGAAACGTTCAGCGTGGCTAATAAACGCAAAACACGTTCGCGCAATGCCTGTAGCTGATGCTCATCCGTCATCTCAATGTTTCTGGCCGGTTGTTGTATTAAACCTGCTAATTGATAGCAATACACCATCACCGCCTGCCCCAAATTGAGTGATGGATAGTCAGCCACCATCGGTACCCCGGTGAGGACATCCGCCAGAGCCAATTCTTCGTTGGTCAGCCCCGAATCTTCACGACCAAAAACCAGCGCGGCGTGATCCATCCACGTTGATTTTTCCTGCAACAGGGGAACCAGTTCGACCGGCGTAGCGTAATAATGAAACTTCGCGCGGCTGCGCGCCGTGGTCGCGACGGTAAAATCCACGTCGTGAAGCGCCTCGGCTAACGTTGGAAAAACGTTAATATTATCAATAATATCACCCGAGCCATGCGCAACCCATCGCGTGGCAGGTTCCAGGTGGGCCTCGCTGTCAACGATCCGCAACTGGGTGAATCCCATGGTCTTCATCGCACGGGCTGCCGCACCAATATTTTCCGCTCTGGCGGGGGCAACCAGAATAATTGTTAAACGCATTTCGATACTCTTTTGGCCTATGTGCAGGTAATAATGTGACGTGCATCAACATATTACGCAGCGCGAATTTACATATTTTTAACAGAAATCACTGAAAAAGCATTTCGCATCCGGTAAAAAATGCTAAACTATTTCCAGGCTGAACTATTGCCCTTTATGTTAACAAAAGTTGCATATCCTTCTGTTTATCCATGATAATTTAATTTAAAATGGATCGCATTGGTTGGATTCATTACATTTATTAATTAGCGCGTGCAACTAGTTGTAATATTGCAATTTTGTGATGAAAGCAAACATTTGGATACGTTGATTTCATCAAACTGTTAACGTGCTACAATTGAACTTGATATATGTCAACGAAGCGTAGTTTTATTGGGTGTCCGGCATGTCTTAGCCTGTTATGTTGCTGTTAAAATGGTTAGGATGACAGCCGTTTTTGACACTGTCGGGTCCAGAGGGAAACTACCCACGACCAAGCTAATGATGTTGTTGACGTTGATGGAAAGTGCATCAAGAACGCAATTACGTACTTTAGTCATGTTACGCCGATCATGTTAATTTACGGCATGCATCAGGCAGGTCAGGGACTTTTGTACTTCCTGTTTCGATTTAGTTGGCAATTTAGGTAGCAAACATGCAGACCCCGCACATTCTTATCGTTGAAGACGAGTTAGTAACACGCAACACGTTGAAAAGCATTTTCGAAGCAGAAGGCTATGATGTATTCGAAGCGACAGATGGCGCGGAAATGCATCAGATTCTCTCTGAATATGACATCAACCTTGTGATTATGGATATCAATCTGCCTGGGAAAAATGGCCTCCTGTTAGCGCGCGAACTCCGCGAACAAGCTAACGTTGCGCTGATGTTCCTGACGGGCCGTGATAACGAAGTCGATAAAATTCTCGGCCTCGAAATCGGCGCAGACGATTACATCACCAAGCCGTTTAACCCGCGCGAACTGACTATCCGTGCTCGTAACCTGCTGTCGCGTACCATGAACCTGGGTACCGTCAGCGAAGAACGCCGTAGCGTCGAGAGCTACAAGTTCAATGGCTGGGAGCTGGACATCAACAGCCGCTCTCTGATTGGTCCTGATGGCGAGCAGTATAAACTGCCACGCAGCGAATTCCGCGCCATGCTTCACTTCTGTGAGAATCCGGGCAAAATCCAGTCTCGCGCAGAACTGCTGAAAAAAATGACCGGTCGCGAACTGAAGCCGCATGACCGTACCGTTGACGTGACTATCCGCCGCATTCGTAAACATTTCGAATCAACGCCGGATACGCCAGAAATCATCGCCACCATTCACGGTGAAGGCTACCGTTTCTGCGGCGACCTGCAGGATTAATTCGATCCTCACAGGTAAAAAAACGGCGCAATATGCGCCGTTTTTCATTTCACCACAGCCCTATTTCCATAAGCGAAACTCGTCACTCTGCGCAGGCTGAGACTCCGGAATTTCTGTCGGCTTTGGTTTTGGCTGTGCCAGCGAGTGCCAGTCAAGATGACGCGTCAGGAACATCACGCCACACAACGCGACCAACAGCACGCCGGTTCCCAGCAGTAAAGAGCTGTCCTGTGAACGGAGCAACACCCACATCACACCATCCAGCCCCAGCAGCGCTACGGTGAACAAAATACTCTTACGCCAACCCTGTAATATCGCCTGCAGATACACACCGTTCATCAACGCCCCCACCAGACTCGCCGTAATCCACGCGGCGGTAAAACCAATATGTTCTGACAACGCCAGCAGCAACAGATAAAACATCACCAGCGATAATCCCACCAGCAGGTACTGCATCGGGTGCAGTCGAAGGCTGGTCATGCTTTCAAGAACAAAGAAAGACATAAAGGTCAGCACAATCAGCAAAATGGCATATTTTGTCGCCCTGTCCGTCAGTTGGTATTGATCCGCAGGCGTGGCGACAGCGACGCTAAATGCAGGCATTCCCTCCCAGCCAATCTTTTCGCCATCAAAGCGTTCGCCGAGGTTATTGGCAAACCAACTGCTTTGCCACTGGGCATTGAATCCAGACTTACTGATTTCGCGCTTAGCCGGAAGAAAATCCCCAAGAAAGTTGGGATGCGACCAATTGCTGGTTAAGGTCATTTCACTGTTACGGCCAACCGGAACAACGGAGAAATCTCCTGTTCCGCTCAAATTCAGCGACAGCGTCATGCTCAGGTTTTGCTCCGCCCAGCTCGCGTCGGGTAACGGAATGTGGATCCCCTGCGCACGTCCATCCAGCCCCGTCCCCGGCTCAACCGCCAGCGACGTTCCATTGACCTGCGGCGCTTGCACCACACCAATCCCGCGCGCATCCCCCACGCCAACCACGATAAACGGTTTGCCGACGCTGACGTTGGGATGGTTTAAATCACGCAAACGTTCAGCGTTAAACTCGGCCTTCACCGAGAGGTCATTGTGCCAGACCTGGCCCTCATAAATACCGATTTTACGCGCTTCAACGTTCTGACTCCCCTCAACCACCAACGACTCCGGCAGCCAGAAATGGATATAGCTTCGCTTACGCTGGATCTCTTTGCCATCCTCCAGCGAGGTATAAAGCTCTGTCACCGGAATGGCTATCAACGGGCCGACCATCTTTTGCGGTCCGCTGGTGCTCTGGCGGATTGCATCTTCAACGTCATTGCGATAATCCGATCGCTCTACGATTATCTGCCTGACCATTGTCAGGGGAATTAACAGCAGCAGCATGGCGCCACCCAGAGTGACGATTTTCCAGAACAGGGGTGATTTCAACATAGCGTTCTCCTTTGCAATATCAGCAAGGTAGAACAGCTATGTGCGGAGAATTTGAAGTTATGTGAAGTGACGGTGAAGCGTAAACGAAGCTTGTGCACCGCCTTCTGGTCGGTTAGATAATATCACCGCGCCTTCATGCAGTCGTGCAACTTCACTGACAAACGCCAGCCCCAAACCGCTGCTCTTGTGTCCATTCTCGCGGGGCAGCGAGTAGAAGCGCTCAAAAATACGCGGCAACGCAAAGTCAGGGATCCCGCTACCGCTGTCGGTAACCTGCAACGTGACCCGATCCTCGTGCTGATGTGCACTCAGCACAATCGTCCCGTCCTGTGGCGTAAAGTCGATAGCGTTGTCGAGTAAATTCCCCAATGCCTGCTCCAGTAACGCGGGATCGGCTGCGACGCTAAGCGATGAAGGCAGAATGGTCAGCGTGATGTTTTTTGCCGCCAGCTGCACGCTACGCGCCTCTTTAAGCTGAGCAAACAGCGCATCTACCGCCACTGGCGTCAACGTAATGTCCTGCCGATTCTCCAGTCGCGCCTGACGTAACAAGGTTTCAACCAGCGCCTGCATGCGCGCATTTTGCGTCAGAATATTATCGGTAAAGCGCGCTACCACGTTTGGCGGCGGACCTTCGCGCAGTATCTCCGCCGCGCCACGAATGGCCGCCAGCGGGCTTTTCAGCTCATGGGTTAACGCGTAGACATACTGCTCAATGTAGTTCTTGCCTTCGAGCTTCAGACGCATACTTTCCAGCGCCTGCGCCAGTTTGCGTAACTCGCTACTGCCTAAATCAGGCAGTGGGACGGGGCGATTCTCAGTAACGGAATCGGCATAACGCGCCAGCCGGGCAATGGAGCGGTTTATCCACCATACCATCCCGAAGCCAATCACCAGGGCAATACCCAGCAATACGGCGCTGGCCCACAGCATTCGCCGTTCACTGCGTTTAATCACCGGCGCCATCGCTGCATTTGGTTTGCCGACACTGAGCACACCGATAATACGACCACCGTCTACAATCGGCGCGGCAACGTACATCACCGAGCTTTCCGGATCATCCGGGTTTTGCGGCGTACTACGAGCGCCATACTGCCCACGTAGCGTTAACCACACGTCGTTCCAGCGGGAGTAGTCCTGACCGACGGCCTGGTTAGCTGAATCAAACACCACCTTGCCCTGCGCGTCCGTCATGTAGACATGGTATTCATTACGTACTTTGTTAATGCCGCTGATATTGGCGCGGAATGGGCGGTTATGCAGTTGCGAAAAGGCCTGCGCCAGCTTGCCGTTGGTGGGGGTGTCAGAGAGTAAGTCATCACGCGCCAGCGCAGCCAGCAGCGTGGCGGTATCAATCAATGAGCCTTCAGTCGCTCGACGGACGCCTGGCTTAATTTCCTGCACAAAGATAGACAGAACGAACCAGGCAGCGACGGCAACAATCAGAAAATAGCCGAGCAGCAAACGCATGCCAATGCGCATCAGACGCTCCTCAGGCTGTATCCCATACCGCGATGCGTATTGATGGGGGAAAGCTCGGGGTTGATGGCCCGCAGCTTGGCGCGCAGCGTTTTGATGTGGGTATCGACCGTTCTGTCAAAGGTATCCTGCGCATCGGCCCAGACTAAATCCATCAATTGTTGGCGGGAGTAAATACGTCCCGGCGACATCAGCAATGTTTTCAGCAGCAGGAATTCATAGCGCGTCAGGTTCAACGGCATGCCGAACCAGGTAATCTGCGCGGCCAGCTCATTAAGTTCAAAATCCCCACAGCGCGTTGTCAATGAAGGCGTGGAGAATTTTTGCACCCGCCGCAGCAGCGTACGCACACGAGCGCACACTTCACGCGGCGAGAAAGGCTTGGCAACATAGTCATCCGCGCCAATTTCCAGCCCCAACAGGCGATCCACTTCATCGCTGCGTGCGGTCAGAAACAGGATCGGCAACGCCGGGTGGCGTTCAAGTAAACGTCGGCACAGTTCAAAACCGCTTATATCCGGTAGCCCGACATCCAGAATGATGGCATCAGGGCATTGCTGGCGAGATTTCTCCAGCACGGGAAATCCGCGCTCAAACGCCTCTACGCTAAACCCCTCTTGCTGCAGCATGTAGATAAGCGTATCAGCGATTCCCTGCTCATCCTCAACCAACCAGATCAACGACTGTTGCATTGTGCTTCCTTGTTATTGCCGCCACGGCATGATGGGTACCGCGCTAATGGCATTTTTGGGCGATCCATCGACGACTTTATCTGAATAAGCCAGATAGGCCAGCGCATTACGTTTCGCATCGTAAAAACGCACGACCTGTAAAGATTTAAACACCAGCGAGGTACGTTTTTTAAATACCACTTCGCCCTGAGCTTTACCGTTCTTGATTCTGTCGCTCAGTTCTACCGGCCCAACCTGCTGGCAGGAAATGGCGGCATCGGAGGTATCTTCCGCCAGCCCCAGACCACCTTTGATGCCGCCAGTCTTCGCCCGACTCACGTAGCAGGTCACGTTGGTAACATCCGGATCGTCAAACGCTTCGACCACAATTTTATGATCCGGGCCGAACATTTTGAACACCGTATCGACAGATCCAATCTGCTCCGCATGGGCAACCTGCGCCAACATCAGCAGAATTGAGGAAATGACTAAGCTCTTATATTTCATATTGTTACCATTTTTAAAAGTTACTCTGTGCAATTATTCGACATTCTAAGATAAAACGTATACAGATCACAGGATTACAATAATCACGCTTTCGTATGTCCGAAAAAAGCATTTATGAGCAAAAAAAACACTGAATGCTAAAACAGCAAAAAATGCTATTATCCTCATACCTGACGTCAGGTACTCGTTGTTGAAAGGATGAGGATATTTTATGGATCAGGCTGGCATTATTCGCGACCTATTAATCTGGCTGGAAGGTCATCTGGATCAGCCTTTGTCGCTTGACAATGTGGCGGCAAAAGCGGGCTATTCCAAGTGGCACCTGCAGAGAATGTTTAAGGACGTGACGGGCCATGCTATTGGCGCCTATATCCGCGCCCGTCGTTTATCGAAATCTGCAGTGGCGCTGCGCCTGACTGCGCGCCCAATTTTGGATATTGCGCTGCAATATCGCTTCGACTCTCAACAAACCTTTACTCGCGCGTTCAAGAAACAGTTTTCCCAAACGCCTGCGCTGTATCGTCGCTCCCCGGAATGGAGTGCGTTTGGTATTCGCCCGCCAATGCGCCTGGGTGAATTTGCGATGCCTGCGCACGAGTTTGTCACCCTGGAAGATACGCAACTACTCGGCACCACGCAAAGCTATTCCTGCTCGCTGGAACAGATTTCAGATTTCCGTCATGAAATGCGTATTCAGTTCTGGCGCGACTTCCTCAGTCAGGCTCCTGCGATCCCGCCAGTCCTGTACGGGCTTAACGAAACACGTCCGAGCATTGAAAAAGATGACGAGCAGGAAGTGTTTTACACCACTGCACTGACGCCGGAACAGGCCAATGGCTATGTGCCGTCGGCGCAGCCTATCCTGTTACAGGGTGGCGAGTACGTGATGTTTACCTACGAAGGGCTGGGAACCGGCGTGCAAGAGTTTATCCTGACGGTTTACGGCACATGCATGCCAATGCTGAACCTGACGCGCCGTAAAGGACAGGATATCGAGCGATATTACCCGGCAGAAGATGCCAAAGCGGGAGATCGCCCGATCAACCTGCGCTGCGAATTCCTGATTCCGATTCGCCGCTAGCGCTGTAGTTCATCCAACGCAGGGGCGTCCAGATGTGAGATGTCCCCTGCCGTTTCAACGACCCATCCCGGCGCCAGCCATAAGCTTTCCTGGTAATCAACGCGAGAAATAGAACAGTTGCGCAGACGCAAGCGACGTTCAGCCCATGCCGGTAATCCAAGAATTGTACTCACCAGGCAACCCAGCGCGATACCGTGACTGACCAGCAGCGGGCGACTTCCCGGCGGCAATTCCAGACAGGATGCCAGCGCTGCGTTGACGCGATCGCTCAATTCCTGCATCGATTCCCCTTCCGGGATACGACCATCCACCGTACCGTTCACCAACTGGCGACGCCAGCCCTCTTCCTCCGGCGTCAGCGTATCGATGTGACGTTTTTCCAGCACACCCATATTTAGCTCGCGCAGACGGGAGTCATAGGTGATATCACAGCCACAGGCCTGGGCGATGATTTCTGCAGTGCGTCGTGTACGACCAAGATCGCTACTGATGACATGCGTAATACCAAACGAGCGAGCGCGTTCACCCACCTGCATGGCTTGCTGTTCACCTTTAGCGGTTAGTGGGCTGTCTGACTGGCCTTGAATACGTCGCTCGGCGTTCCACTGCGTTTCGCCATGGCGAACAAGGTATACCTGTAACATGCTTTTTTTCCGTTATACTGCGATGCGATGAATTTTCAAACTGAGCTTAATTATGCACAAGGTTATCTCTGCGACCACCAATCCTGCCAAAATTCAGGCAATTCTGCGGGCATTTGAAGAGATTTTCGGGGAAGGATCCTGCCATATAGAACCCGTCGCCGTCGAGAGTGGCGTGCCGGAACAACCTTTCGGAAACCAGGAAACGCGCACTGGCGCACGAAATCGCGTTGATAACGCTCGCCGCCAGCACCCGCAGGCTGATTTCTGGGTCGCCATTGAAGCAGGAATTGACGACGATGCCACCTTCAGTTGGGTGGTGATTGATAACGGCCACCGGCGCGGTGAAGCCCGTTCAGCCACGCTGCCATTGCCTACTGTCATTCTCGACAGAGTCCGCAAAGGTGAAGCACTCGGCCCGGTGATGTCGGACTATACAGGTATTGATGAGATTGGCCGTAAAGAGGGCGCAATCGGCGTCTTTACCGCGGGTAAGCTGACGCGCTCGAGCGTGTACCATCAGGCGGTGATTCTGGCGCTCAGCCCGTTTCATAACGCGGTGTATTTATAGCATTGTGCCGGATGTTCAATCGTAGGCCGGATAAGGCAAAGCCACATCCGGCGAATCAATTTTTCTCGAGCAACACCTGTTCCAGCCACTGACGCAGATCCACCGGCGCGGATTTGAGGCTGTTCGACCCTCGCGTAATAGTAGCAATCCCCGCCCCGAGCTCGTTTTTAAGCTCACGCTGGCTCATCTCACCGCGCAGCAGCTCTTCAATGATACGCACACGCGTGCCCAACGCTTCACGCTCATCCGGCGTTAACATCAAATTGAGCAGTGGCAGGTGTAAATCTTGTTCGTAGGCGTGTTTAAGCAGATCGACAAAACGTAACCACTCCTGGTGACGTTGTTCTGCCATCTCTGCTGAATAGGGTGATTGCTGAGTCATAAGATATCGCCATCGTTGCGGGGGAAGCGTGCTTGCCTCCCCCTTTTGTACTCTTTAACGAGTACGATAGCATAACACAATCGACACGATCAGTAACGACGTTGCCATTCTGCGTCGCTCATCAACTCCGGTTTATCACCGAGGAAATAGCGATAGTACGCATCGTAAGCCAGCACGTTCTTCACATAACCACGCGTCTCTGAGAATGGAATGCTCTCGACAAACGCGACGGCATCAATGCGGCCAGCGCTATTGCCAAGCCAGGTGCGAACGCGTCCCGGACCGGCGTTATAGGCTGCTGACGCAAAGATGCGGTTATTGCCAAATTGCTGATACACGTACTGCAAATAGCTGGTTCCGATGTTGATGTTGGTATCAGGATCCAATAGCTGGCTCGGACTGCTGTAACCTGGAATCGAGAACATTTTCACCGTATGCGTCGCCGTACCCGGCATAATCTGCATCAGCCCGCTTGCGCCAACCGGTGATTTCACTTTCGGGTTCCAGGCGCTTTCCTGACGCGCTATCGCCATCGCATAGCTTGGCTGAATATCCTTGCCGCTGGTGTAACGGGTAAAAAGATCTTTATAGGCCAATGGGAAGCGCTCTTCCAGATGATCCCACAGTTTTCCGGCGATCGTCGCCTGAACGCTTAGATCCCACCAGTGATTATTGAACGCGTAACGCGCCAACTGAGCCTGCTCGGACTTGGTACGGCTGGTGACCAGATTCGCCCATTCACTGCGCGCAGTATTATCCATGTTCCAGTACATTAGCTCGCGGACGCGTGCCATTTCCGGGCCCTGAGTCAGCGCAGAATCAACGTTCGCTGGTGCTTTATCCACTTTCAGCTCGTACTCTTCGCCCAGGCGCTGTGCCGCCACCATCGGATAGAAACCGCGCTGCTGCATGAGTTGGTGCAGGATCTCTTTGGCTTCCGCATCGCGTCCGCGCTCCAGCAGCAGATCCGCTTGCCAGTAGCGCCACTCATCTTTTTCTTTGGCTTCCATTGGCAGACGCGCCAGCCAGGTATTCAGGCTACGACGATCGCCGGTTCCCAGCGCCATGCGCACCCGGCGCTCCACAAGCGAGGTGGAGTTGGAGCGCATAATCGCATCATCACGCCATTTGGCCTGCTCGTCGGTAACGTCATTGCCCATCAGACGCCAGGCGACAATGTCGCGCAGCTCCTGGGTTTGCTCGTCATTCAACTGTTGCGCCTGCACCAGGGAAGGGATCATCAGGCGGGCATTCTCCACATCCTGACGCGCCACGCTGGCAAAGGCGACCGCCGCCATCTGTCGGGTGAAATCCGTTGCGCCGGTGGTGCGAGCAAAGGTCATTACCGAATTCGGATCGTTGGCCAGCGCGATGATCGCTGAAGCAATGGTTTGGTATTGCGCGGGCATCTGTCCGGCCAACGCCGTGACCAGTCCGGTATTCCCGGCTTTCATCGCCAGACGAATACGTTCCAGATACGCCAGCGGATCCTGAGTGCCTGAGGCACGCCATACGCCGAATAATTTGTCACAGGCGTTCGGCTGACTTTTTCCGCTCAGCCATAGTTCTTTCGCCCCCTGCCAGGCTTCTTCAGTTTGCCCGGTACTCCATTTCGCGAAGTAATAGTTACATTGCGCTTCGGTGGTGCCCGGTTTTTCCGGACTGAACGCCAGCAGCCCACGCCAGTCTTCGCGGCGCGCCAGTTCATTCACGAAACGAGATTGCAGAGTACGCGCCGGGGGCAGCGTCGGGTTGGCGCGCACAAAATTGGTGACGGTAATGGTGGGCTGATTCATCAGATCGTCAGTGATCTGACGATATTCCAGATAAGGATACAGAGGATAGTTCTTCAGGCCAGGCATCATCTGCTCTACGACATCCATCTGTCGGTTATCCCAGGCCTGCTTAATTTGCGCATAGCGATTGCGCTGCTCATCCAGGGAATCCGCTCGCGCTACTTGACTGACCGTCAGCAGACATACGCTGGCAGCCAGCAGGCGCCAGGTAAATTGTTTGGCTTTGTCCACAAGCTCTTCCTCTTCTCATGTTACGTCTGTGCAGCATCATGCCGCTTAATTCATTCATGCTAACCAGACATTGCAGAATGCGCCACGTCACGGACACTTTTTTACTTTTGTTGCGAGTGGGATCTGCTGGCTGGGATTGGACAATGAAAAAGGCTACACTTCGCCTTTGATAACTATTTACCAATAATTAGCCCTAAATAATTCAAGTTGCAGCAAGGCGGCGAGGAAGTGAATCCCCTGAGCGTACAAAAGTACGTGACTGGGGTGAACGACACAGCCAACGCATCTGCGGCTTGAAGTATGACGGGATAAACATAGAGGCGAGTCCAACGTGGCCCAATTCGTTTATACCATGCATCGTGTCGGCAAGGTCGTTCCGCCGAAACGTCATATTCTTAAAAACATCTCACTGAGCTTCTTCCCTGGCGCCAAAATCGGTGTTCTCGGTCTGAACGGCGCGGGTAAATCTACCCTGCTGCGCATCATGGCTGGCATTGATACCGAAATTGAAGGTGAAGCTCGCCCGCAGCCAGGCATTAAAATCGGTTACCTGCCGCAGGAACCAAAACTGAACCCGGAACATACCGTTCGTGAATCCGTGGAAGAAGCGGTTGCCGAAGTGGTTAACGCGCTGAAAGGTCTGGATGAAGTGTACGCCAAGTACGCCGAACCGGACGCTGACTTCGATAAGCTGGCCGCGCAACAGGGCAAGTTTGAAGAGATCATTCAGGCGCACGACGGTCATAACCTGAACGTGCAGCTTGAGCGTGCCGCTGACGCTCTGCGTCTGCCGGACTGGGATGCCAAAATTGAAAATCTTTCCGGTGGTGAACGCCGCCGCGTCGCGCTGTGCCGCCTGCTGCTGGAAAAACCAGACATGCTGCTGCTCGACGAACCGACTAACCACCTGGACGCCGAATCCGTCGCGTGGCTGGAACGCTTCCTGCACGACTTCGAAGGTACCGTAGTGGCAATTACCCACGACCGTTACTTCCTCGACAACGTTGCCGGCTGGATCCTGGAGCTGGACCGTGGTGAAGGTATTCCGTGGGAAGGTAACTACTCTTCCTGGCTGGAGCAGAAAGATCAGCGTCTGGCCCAGGAAGCCTCTCAGGAAGCGGCTCGCCGTAAATCCATTGAGAAAGAGCTGGAGTGGGTTCGTCAGGGCGCGAAAGGCCGTCAGTCTAAGGGCAAAGCCCGTCTGGCACGCTTTGAAGAACTGAACAACACTGAATACCAGAAACGTAACGAAACCAACGAACTGTTTATCCCACCTGGACCACGTCTCGGCGATAAAGTCGTTGAAGTCACTAATCTGCGTAAATCTTACGGCGATCGCGTGCTGATCGACGATCTGAGCTTCTCGGTACCGAAAGGCGCTATCGTCGGCATCATCGGTCCGAACGGTGCGGGTAAATCAACCCTGTTCCGTATGATGTCCGGCCAGGAACAGCCTGACAGCGGCACCATCACGCTGGGTGAAACCGTCAAACTGGCCTCCGTTGACCAGTTCCGTGACGCAATGGATAACAGCAAAACCGTGTGGGAAGAAGTTTCCGGCGGGCTGGATATCATGAAGATCGGCAACACCGAAATGCCAAGCCGTGCCTATGTGGGCCGCTTCAACTTCAAAGGTGTGGATCAGGGTAAACGCGTCGGCGAGCTGTCCGGCGGTGAGCGTGGTCGTCTGCACCTGGCGAAGCTGCTGCAGGTTGGCGGCAACATGCTGCTGCTCGATGAACCAACCAACGACCTGGATATCGAAACCCTGCGCGCGCTGGAAAACGCCCTGCTGGAGTTCCCGGGTTGCGCGATGGTTATCTCGCACGACCGTTGGTTCCTTGACCGTATCGCGACCCACATCCTGGATTATCAGGATGAGGGTAAGGTTGAGTTCTTCGAAGGTAACTTTACCGAATACGAAGAGTACAAGAAACGCACGCTGGGCGCCGATGCGCTGGAGCCGAAGCGTATTAAGTACAAGCGTATTTCTAAGTAATTAGCGTTAAGTGCCGGATGGCGGCCTCATGCCACATCCGGCCTACGAGGTTAGTGCGACTTGTAGGCCGGATAAGCGCAGCGCATCCGGCATTAAAACCTACCTCTGCTCGCCCATCAACTCTTTCACCAGCTCCACGCAGCGCAGGAAGCGGCCGTCGTAGTCAGGCTCCTGAACGTGCACAAAATTGATATTGTTTTCCTGCAACATCTCGACCAGCAGCGTCTGAAACGCTTTTCTGTCAACCGAACTTCCAAGGCTGCGCAAGCCATCCGCTACCCACGGGGTGTTGTTTTCCAGCAGGATAACCAGGTCGAAGCGATACTCGTCAATCAGCGCTTGCACAAACGGGTGTTCACGCCCTTCATACTTTTTGCAGAAAGCCTGAGTGGTCACGAAATCGGTGTCGATGAACGCCACTTTATTGGCGTACTTAACAGCAAAATCAATGTATTGCGCTTGTCCCAGGGCGATTTTATCGTAATCAGAATACTGTAACGCCATCTCATCGCCGCCCAAATGGGAGAAGACGTAATCACGCCCATATTCCCACGCACTGGTGGTGTTAAAGATGTTGGCGAGCTTGTTCACCAGCGTCGATTTACCGCTCGACTCCCCGCCGAGGATCGCCACGGTGCGCACGAAAAATGGCTTCACTTCGGTCGGAATATACTCCCAGTAGCGAAACGGGTTTTCACGGATTTGCCCGCCGCTGATGCTCATAAACGTCCGCTTGGGATCCACCAGCACGGTTTCGATCCCCAGATGTTCGAGATACTGCGGGGCATCTGATTCTTCAGAGGTGTAAATCCAGTTTGGCTGGATCCCTTTCTCCTGCATAAACGTTTTGATCCCGTTGCTCCACACGTCCCAACCGTGTGGATACGGCTCCATGCCCTCTTCGTTGAAGGCATGAATACGGATATTTTTCTGATACTTAAAGGTTTGCAGCAGCCAGCGTAGACGATCGGGCACCGTAGGCTGTTGCGACATGGCACTGTCTTCAAACAGACTGCGATCGCGCGTGTCGTCATAGCCCATGATGATATGCAGTTCATCAACCTGACTACAGGCGCGCTGGATAAGATAGATATGGCCGGTATGCAGCGGATAAAACTTACCAAATACCACACCGATATTTTTCTGCTGGCGCGGAAACTCCAGTCCGAGAAAACGGTGCAACGCCTCCAGCTTTTGCGCGCTGGGGCTTTTAATTTTGGCATTCAGAAGCTGGCTTAGATATCCCTTGGTCATGCCACTGGCATCTGCCACCTGTTGCAGGGTACAACCCTTTTTCTTAATGGCGGTTTTCAGATAATCAAATGACACAAGAGCCTCCTGCTGGAAAAATCGCGTAACACTGCCTGATGACGCATCGCTTATCAGGCCTACAAATTCAGTACGTACGGGTATTTGATTATAGGTCGTCAAACACGCTTAACGCATCCGCAAGCTTCTTAACGCCAAAGACCTGCATCCCTTCCGGTACTTTTTTCGGTACGTTAGCGGCAGGAACAATCGCCCGGCGAAAACCGTGTTTCGCCGCCTCCGAAATACGCTCCTGCCCGCTGGGTACCGGACGGATTTCTCCCGCCAACCCCACTTCGCCAAAGACCACTAAGTCCTGTGGCAGCGGCCTGTCGCGCAGGCTGGAGACCATTGCCAGCAGCAACGCCAGGTCGGCGCTGGTTTCGGTGACTTTTACGCCGCCGACTACGTTAACGAACACGTCCTGATCCGCCATCTGCAAGCCGCCGTGACGATGCAGCACCGCCAGTAGAATCGCCAAACGGTTCTGTTCCAGACCGACCGCCACACGACGCGGGTTCGCCATCATTGAGTGATCGACCAGCGCCTGAATCTCGACCAGCAGCGGGCGCGTGCCTTCCCAGACTACCATCACCGAACTGCCGGAGGTAACTTCATCGCCACGGCTTAAGAAAATAGCAGAAGGGTTGCTGACTTCACGCAGCCCCTGTTCCGTCATGGCAAAGACGCCCAGCTCATTCACCGCGCCAAAGCGGTTTTTATGGCTACGCAGTGTACGGAAGCGGGAATCGGCGTCGCCGTCGAGCAACACCGAGCAGTCAATACAGTGCTCCAGTACCTTCGGCCCGGCCAGCGAGCCATCTTTGGTGACGTGGCCGACCATCACAATCGCCACGCCGCGCGTTTTAGCAAAGCGCGTCAGGTAAGCAGCGGTTTCACGCACCTGCGCCACGCTGCCCGGCGAAGACTGAATATCCGCCATGTGCATCACCTGAATGGAGTCGATCACCATCAGCTTCGGCTGTTCTTCTTCAGCAATCAGGCAAATTTGTTCGATACTGGTTTCCGACAGCATGTTCAGGTTCGCCGTCGGCAGGCCAAGCCGATGCGCGCGCATCGCCACCTGTTGCAGGGACTCTTCGCCGGTGACGTACAGGGTTTTCATCTGCTCGGCGAGTCTGCACAGCGTTTGTAGTAGCAGCGTTGATTTCCCCGCGCCGGGGTTACCGCCAATCAGTATGGCGCTGCCGGGCACCACACCACCGCCGAGCACGCGGTCAAACTCTTTAAATCCGGTAGAAAAACGCGGCAGTTCCTCAAGGCTGATGTCAGAGAGCTTCTGCACTTTTGCGACGCCCGCATTTCCGGCGTAGCCGCTGAGTCGCTCGTTGCGCGCCACCGTTGGCGATGCGGCAAGGCGCACCTCGGTAATGGTATTCCAGGCCTGACAGGCGCTGCATTGCCCCTGCCAGCGCGGGTAATCGGCCCCACATTCATTACAAACAAAGGCGCGTTTAGGAGCTTTTGCCACGTTTTACCTCATTATTTCTGATTCATACTGCCAGAGAGAATGCAGAACACGCCCATCAGGTCAGCGTGACGGATAGTAATCTCCGTCTTTTCATTCACTTTGGGTTTCGCATGATACGCAATGCCCAGCCCGGCCGTTTTGATCATCGGCAGATCGTTGGCACCGTCGCCGATCGCCACCGTCTGCGCCATCGGGATCTCATATTCTTGCGCCAGGCGGGTCAGAGTACTGGCTTTGTACTGCGCATCGACGATATCGCCGATCACGTTGCCAGTAAATTTACCGTCCATGATCTCCAGCTCATTCGCCACAGCTGCCGTCAGGCGCAGCTTGTTACGCAGATAATCGGCAAAGAAAGTAAACCCGCCGGAAGCGATAGCCACTTTCCAGCCAAGCGTTTCCAGTTTTAACACCAACTGAGTCAGGCCTGGCATTAGCGGCAATGTTTCGCGCACCTGGTGCAGAATATTGGCATCAGCGCCCTTCAGCGTCGCCACGCGGCTGCGCAGGCTGGCGGTAAAGTCCAGCTCGCCGCGCATTGCGCGTTCGGTGACTTCGGCAACCATCTCGCCGGTTCCGGCCAGTTTAGCAATTTCATCAATGCATTCGATCTGGATAGCCGTTGAATCCATGTCCATCACCAGCAAACCCGGCGTGCGCAGATGCGGAATTTTACCCAGCGGCGCAACATCCAGTTTGGCGTCATGCGCCAGTTTTGCCGCACGCGGCGTTAACGAGCCCGCCAGACGAATTACCTGATAATCCTCAACGCACCACGCCGCCACGATCACCATCGCCGCGCCCAGTTTACTCTGGTATTGCGTTAACCGTTGTTTATCCAGCCCACGACCGTACAGCAGCCAGCCACTGCGGCCCGCGTGGTAATCTAGCGGCATCACTTCATCACCGCTTAAAGAGAGGGGCAGACCTGGCCACAGAGAGACATCTTCAGGTAGATCGCACCAGGTAATGTTAGGCATTAAAGCTCCTGTAAAATCGTTCGGGTCGGAATCATCAGGGGAAAATAACGCATGAGGCTACCCTGTAACCAGCGCTTCTGGCAACATTAAGTCTCAAATTTTCAGCAGGTGGAATATGGCTCGCACAAAACTGAAATTCCGACTTCATCGTGCAGTGATTGTATTGTCCTGCCTTGCGCTGCTCGTCGCGCTGATGCAGGGGGCTTCCTGGTTTAGTCAAAGCCACCAGCAGCAGCGTAATCCGCAGCTCGAAGAGCTGGCCCGCACGCTAGCCCGTCAGGTCGCGCTGAACGTCGCCCCGCTGATGCGTACTGAAACGCCGGATGAAAAGCGTATTAAGGCGGTGCTCACGCAGTTGACGGAGAGTAGCCGTATTCTGGACGCAGGCGTGTACGACGAACAGGGAGACCTGATTACGCGCACCGGTGAGAGCGTCAATGTTCGTGATCGTCTGGCGCTCGACGGCAAAAAAGCCGGGGGCTATTTTAACCAGCAGATTGTCGAACCCATTCAGGGAAAAAATGGTCCGCTGGGCTATCTGCGCCTGACGCTGGATACCCACACTCTTGCTACTGAAGCCAAGCAGGTGGATAACACCACCAACATCTTACGCCTGATGCTGCTACTGTCACTGGCAATCGGTGTAGTGCTGACCCGCACCTTATTGCAAGGTAAGCGTACCCGCTGGCAGCAATCTCCTTTCCTTCTCACTGCCAACAAACCGGTGCAGGAAGAAGACAACGAGAAGATAGAGTAAAAGCTGTAAAAACTGTAAAACAGAAGGGAAATCAACCATGACAACACTACGCCTGCTTATCTCAGACTCTTACGATCCGTGGTTTAACCTCGCGGTCGAAGAGTGCATTTTTCGCCAGATGCCCGCCACGCAGCGCGTTCTGTTCTTGTGGCGTAACGCCGATACGGTGGTAATTGGCCGGGCGCAAAACCCGTGGAAAGAATGTAATACACGCCGCATGGAAGAAGACAACGTGCGGCTCGCCAGGCGCAGCAGCGGTGGCGGCGCGGTGTTCCATGACTTAGGCAATACCTGCTTTACCTTTATGGCTGGTAAACCGGAATACGACAAAACCATCTCCACCGCGATCGTCCTCAATGCGCTGAATTCGCTGGGCGTAGAAGCTGATGCCTCCGGGCGTAACGATCTGGTGGTGAAAACGCCGGACGGCGATCGCAAAGTTTCCGGCTCTGCTTATAGGGAAACGAAAGATCGCGGATTCCACCACGGCACGCTGCTGTTGAATGCCGATCTCAGCCGCCTGGCAAACTATCTCAATCCCGATAAAAAGAAACTTGCCGCCAAAGGCATCACTTCGGTTCGCTCGCGCGTAGCGAATTTGACCGAGCTGTTACCGGGCATCACTCATCAACAGGTCTGTCAGGCCATCACGGAAGCCTTTTTCGCCCACTACGGCGAACGCGTAGAAGCCGAGATCATCTCCCCAGACAAAGCGCCGGATCTGCCGAACTTCGCCGAAACATTTGCCCGCCAGAGCAGTTGGGAGTGGAATTTTGGCCAGGCGCCTGCTTTTTCACATTTACTGGACGAACGTTTCACCTGGGGCGGCGTTGAGCTGCATTTCGACGTCGAAAAAGGCGTGATTACCCGCACCCAAGTCTACACCGATAGCCTCAATCCTGCGCCGCTGGAAGTACTGGCAGAACGACTACAGGGCTGCCAGTATCGCGCCGATATTTTACAGCAGACTTGTGAAGCGCTGCTTGCGGAGTATCCAGATCAGGAAAGCGAGTTGCGTGAGCTGGCTGCTTGGGTAGCGAAGGCCGTTCGCTAAGCGATTAGTGGCGAATTGCCGGATGGCGGCTGCGCCTTATCCGGCCTACAAGACCGCTCCCGTAGGCCTGATAAGCGAAGCGCCATCAGGCATTAATAGCGGCATTCCCGTAGGCCCGGCCAGCGCAGCGCCTCCGGGCCACAACAAAACTTACTCTTTATCGCCCAGCAGAACGGATTCCAGTGCGATTTTGATCATGTCGTTGAAGGTCGTCTGACGCTCAGCGGCAGTGGTCTGCTCGTGGGTACGGATATGGTCGGATACGGTGCAGATGGTCAGCGCTTTCGCACCGAATTCCGCCGCCACGCCGTAGATACCCGCCGCTTCCATTTCCACGCCCAGAACGCCGTATTTTTCCATCACGTCGAACATTTCACCGTCCGGAGAGTAGAACAGGTCAGCGGAGAAGAGGTTGCCCACACGAGCGTCTACACCCAGCGCTTTTGCCGCATCAACTGCGTTACGCACCATGTCGAAGTCAGCGATAGCTGCAAAGTCATGATCTTTAAAACGGATACGGTTAACTTTGGAGTCGGTGCAAGCGCCCATACCGATAACCACGTCACGCAGTTTAACGTCCATACGCACAGCGCCGCAGGAGCCTACGCGAATGATTTTCTTCACGCCGAAGTCGGTGATCAGCTCTTTGGTGTAGATGGAGCAGGACGGGATACCCATACCGTGGCCCATTACGGAAATCTTACGGCCTTTGTAAGTACCGGTGAAGCCTAACATGCCGCGAACGTTGTTCACTTCACGAACATCTTCGAGGAAAGTTTCAGCAATATGCTTTGCACGCAGCGGGTCGCCCGGCATCAATACGACGTCAGCGAAATCACCCATTTCTGCATTAATATGTGGAGTTGCCATCTTCAGTTCCTTTTATATTGTTGTTTTTGCCGGGTGGCGGCTGCGCCTTACCCGGCCTACAAAACCGTAGGCCCGGTAAGCGAAGCGCCACCGGGCAATTGCATCAGAGCATATTTTTACCGTAGTCCATCGGCGACGTACCAAAGTAGCTCGCCAGCGTCTGACCGATATCCGCGAAGGTTTCACGGTGACCTAAAGAACCAGGTTTCACTTTCGGGCCGTAAACCAGTACCGGAATGTGTTCACGGGTATGGTCAGTGCCGGTCCAGCTTGGGTCGCAGCCGTGGTCAGCGGTCAGGATCAGAATGTCATCTTCACCCACCAGCTCCATCAGCTCAGGCAGACGGCGGTCGAACAGTTCCAGGCCCGCAGCATAACCGGCGATATCGCGACGATGTCCCCAGGAAGAGTCGAAATCAACGAAGTTGGTGAAGACGATGGTCTTATCACCGGCTTCTTTCATCTCTTTGATGGTGGCGTCGAACAGCGCGTCCAGACCGGTGGCTTTCACTTTTTTGGTGATGCCGCAGTTAGCGTAGATATCCGCGATTTTACCGACGGAAACCACGTGGCCGTCTTTCTCGTCGACCAGTTTCTGCAGCACGGTCGGTGCTGGCGGCTCAACGGCCAGGTCGTGGCGGTTACCGGTACGCTGGAAGTTACCGGCTTTATCACCGATAAACGGACGGGCGATAACACGACCGATGTTGTAACCACCTTCGGTCAGCTCTTCACGGGCGATTTCGCACAGCTCATAGAGCTTATCCAGGCCAAAAGTCTCTTCGTGGCAGGCAATCTGGAACACGGAGTCAGCGGAGGTATAGAAAATCGGCTTGCCGGTTTTCATATGCTCTTCACCCAGTTGATCCAGGATCACGGTACCGGAAGAGTGGCAGTTGCCGAGGTAGCCCGGCAGGTTGGCACGTTTTACCAGTTTATCCAGCAGTTCTTGCGGGAAGCTGTTTTCATGATCGGAGAAGTAACCCCAGTCAAACAGAACCGGAACACCCGCGATTTCCCAGTGGCCAGACGGCGTGTCTTTCCCGGAAGAAAGTTCATGCGCCCATGCGTAGGCACCAATCACTTCCGCGTTGCCGTCCATGCCAGCAGCAATTTTACCAGTAGAACCTTCGTGAGCTTTCACCAGGCCCAGACGGGTCAGGTTAGGCAGATTCAGTGGACCTTTGCGACCATTGTCAGCTTCACCTTTCGCACAGGCTTCTGCAATGTGTCCCATAGTGTCTGAACCTACGTCGCCAAAGCGATCCGCATCTTCAGTCGCACCAATACCAAAGGAGTCCAGCACCATAATAAATGCACGTTTCATCTTGTTCTCCATACATCTGCGCCGCAAAAAAGCGATCAGATCAGTATACAGTTATTCGGTAATACGACGATAGACTGTCGGTGTAATTTCTGGCGCTTTATCGTCAAGGCTAATTGCCGCTTTGACCGCTTTCGCCGCTTCCTGCCAGCTGGCTTCGTCTTTGGCGTGGATCACCGCCAGTGGGCGCTGTCCGTCTACGCTGTCGCCCAGACGCGCCATATCGCTAAAGCCAACGCTGTAATCAATGGTGTCCGATGCCTGACGACGACCGCCACCCATGGAAACAACCGCCATTCCCAGCGCACGGGTATCCATCGCGCTGACAAAGCCTTCGGTATCAGCATATACCGCTTTGCTGAGCATTGCCGTCGGCAGGTACTTCGCATAATTTTCGACGAAATCGGTCGGGCCTTTTTGCGCCGCCACCATGCGACCAAAAATCTCTGCTGCTTTGCCGTTATCCAGCACCGTCTGCAATTTCGCACGGGCTTCGGCGTCATCTTTCGCCAGGTTGCCGGAGATCAGCATTTCCACGCACAGCGCCATGGTGACGTCTAACAGACGTGGATTGCGGTATTCACCGGTCAGGAACTGCACCGCTTCGCGGACTTCGACCGCGTTACCTGCGCTGGAGGCCAACACCTGGTTCATATCAGTTAACAGCGCGGTGGTACGTACACCCGCACCGTTTGCCACGCCGACAATCGCTTCAGCAAGGGCTTCAGAAAGCTCGTAGGTCGGCATAAAAGCACCGCTGCCCACTTTCACATCCATCACCAGCGCATCCAGCCCTTCCGCCAGTTTTTTCGCCAGAATGGAACCGGTAATCAGCGGGATGGAATCCACCGTCGCGGTAATATCGCGGGTGGCATAAAAACGTTTATCCGCCGGTGCGAGCGAGCTGGTTTGCCCAATAATCGCCACACCCACGTCTTTAATAATTTCACGGAAACGCGCGTCGTCCGGGAAGATGTCAAATCCAGGAATCGCTTCCAGTTTATCGAGCGTACCGCCGGTATGCCCCAGGCCACGCCCGGAGATCATCGGAATATAGCCGCCGCACGCAGCAACCATCGGGCCTAACATCAGTGACGTTACGTCACCTACGCCGCCGGTAGAGTGTTTATCCACAATCGGGCCGTTCAACTGCAGGCTTTTCCAGTCCAGCACGGTTCCTGAATCACGCATTGCCATGGTCAGCGAAACACGCTCAGGCATTGTCATATCGTGGAAAAAAATGGTCATCGCCAGGGCGGCGATTTGCCCTTCAGAGATGGTATTGTCGCGAATGCCATTGATAAAAAAACGAATTTCTTCATCGCTCAGCGCATGACCATCACGTTTTTTACGAATAATTTCTTGTGCGAGAAACACGGTAACCCCCAGGGGAAAAGAGTAGAAGGCCGTTGTAAGCCGGGTAAGCAACGCGCCACCCGGCAGTCGTCTTAATGCCGGATGGCGGCTGCGCCTTATCCGGCCTACGGGCTTAGTAGCTGCTTGCGCTCTTGCCGTCGCCGTGACCCAGCGCTTTCAGCAAGCTAGCCAGCAGGCTGGATGCGCCAAAACGGTAGTGACGAGAATCAGCCCAGTCAGCGCCAAACAGTTCATCGGCAATCGCCAGGAACTGCTGTGCATCTTCTGCAGTACGCACGCCGCCAGCCGGTTTGAAACCTACAGTTTTAGAAACACCCATGTCGCGGATCACTTCCATCATGATGCGTGCGCTTTCCGGCGTCGCATTGACCGGCACTTTACCGGTAGACGTTTTGATGAAATCAGCACCGGCTTTGATGGAGATTTCAGACGCTTTGCGAATCAGTGCTTCTTCTTTCAGCTCACCGGTTTCGATGATCACTTTCAGCAGCACGTTTGCCGCCGCACACGCGTCTTTGCAAGCTTTAACCAGATCAAAACCAATCTGCTCGTTACCGGCGATCAGCGCACGGTACGGGAACACCACGTC
Organism: Citrobacter sp. Cf125; assembly: GCF_030333935.1. NCBI lineage: Bacteria > Pseudomonadati > Pseudomonadota > Gammaproteobacteria > Enterobacterales > Enterobacteriaceae > Citrobacter > Citrobacter sp. Cf125. The sequence goes on from NZ_JAOWEY010000024.1 coordinate 282,132, forward strand.
AACTTCATCAGCACCGTAGGCGATCGCCGCGCGAGTTTCCGCCAGCGCAATCTCGATGTCGTCGTTGCCGTGCGGGAAGTTGGTGACGGTTGCAATGCGGATGTCCGGCGTACCCTGCTCTTTCAGAGTCTTACGCGCAATAGGGATGAAACGCGGATAGATACAGATTGCGGCAGTGTTGCCAACCGGGGTCTTCGCCTGATGACACAGCGCGATCACTTTTTCATTGGTGTCGTCGTCATTCAGAGTGGTCAGGTCCATCAGTTTCAGTGCACGCAGGCTGCTTGCTGTTAAATCGGTCATAACATTCTCCAACGGCATCGCCGTATAAAATTTCACCTTGCGAGTTTGTTAGTATTCTAACATCCGCTCGCTATTACACTTCGATATACATCACAGTTAATGAAAACCACATACAGATTTGCATTACTCTAATGAGATCTACTTCAAATAAATTACCTTTTCTAAAGGGATGCGGTGGCATCAGGCGCATCCGGATCAAAGGTTGTGGCGGCGTTGCTTTCTACAATGGCGTTACACCTTCGGGACAAAAAGGAATCAACGATGCCCACTTCAAGCGAACTCGCGCTGCAACAGCGTTGCCAACAAATCGTGACCAGCCCGGTGCTCAGCCCTGAGCAGAAACGCCACTTTCTGGCGCTGGAAGCTGAAAACGCGCTGCCTTATCCGCAACTACCTGCACAGGCACGTCAGGCGCTGGATGATGGGGTAATCTGCGATATGTACGAAGGTCATGCCCCGTTCAAACCGCGCTACGTTTTACCCGATTACGCGCGTTTTCTGGCCAATGGTTCATCGTGGCTGGAGCTGGAAGGGGCAAAGGATCTTGATGACGCGTTATCCTTACTCACCATCCTGTACCACCACGTTCCGTCAGTGACGTCGATGCCGGTTTATCTCGGCCAGCTCGATGCTCTGCTGCAACCGTATGTTAGAATTCTAACACAAGAAGAGATCGATATTCGAATAAAACGTTTCTGGCGTTATCTCGACAGAACCCTGCCAGACGCGTTTATGCATGCCAATATCGGCCCCACCGATACTCCAGTTACCCGTGCAATTTTACGCGCAGATGCAGAGTTAAAGCAGGTTTCGCCTAATCTGACATTCATTTATGACCCGCAAATCACACCTGACGATCTGCTGCTCAGCGTGGCGAAAAATATCTGCGAGTGCAGTAAGCCACATATTTCCAACGGCCCTGAAAATGATAAAATTTTCACAAAAAGTCAGTATGGCGTCGTCAGCTGTTACAATTCTTTGCCGCTCGCCGGGGGGGGTAGCACGCTGGTCAGGCTTAATCTGAAAGCCATCGCAGAGCGCAGCGCCTCTATCGATGACTTCTTTATGCACACCCTACCGCACTATTGCCAACAGCAAATCGCCATCATTGATTCACGATGTGAATTCCTCTATGAAAAATCACATTTCTTTGAGAATAGCTTCCTCGTGCAGGAAGGGTTGATTGATCCCGAACGTTTTGTGCCTATGTTCGGCATGTATGGCCTGGCGGAGGCGGTGAATCTACTGTGCGATAAGGCGGGACAAAATGCGCGCTACGGAAAAGATGAGTTCGCCAATCAGCTTGGCTATCGCATCAGCGCCCAACTGGCGGAGTTTGTCGAAAGCACCCCAGTGAAATATGGCTGGAAGCAGCGCGCGATGCTGCATGCACAGTCGGGGATCAGTTCTGACATCGGCACCACGCCGGGTGCACGCCTGCCTTACGGCGATGAACCAGACCCGATTACTCATCTGCAAACCGTCGCGCCACATCACGCGTTTTATCACGCGGGGATCAGCGACATTCTCACGCTGGATGAAACCATCAAGCGCAATCCTCAGGCGCTGGTGCAGCTGTGCCTCGGCGCATTTAAAGCCGGGATGCGTGAGTTTACCGCCAACGTGAGCGGCAACGATCTGGTTCGCGTTACCGGCTATATGGTGCGTCTGTCGGATCTGGAAAAATATCGCGCCGAAGGTTCTCGCACCAACACCACCTGGCTTGGCGAAGAAGCCGCGCGTAATACGCGCATTCTGGAACGACAACCTCGCGTGATTAGCCATGAACAGCAGATGCGCTTCGGTAAGTAAGATTATCCCTTTCTCCTGCGTCGACGGGCCGGGCAGTCGCCTGGCTCTGTTTCTGCAGGGATGTAATCTGCGCTGTAAAAACTGCCACAATCCGTGGACGATGGGACGCTGCAACGACTGCGGGGAGTGTGTGCTGCATTGCCCGCATGAGGCGCTGAGCCTGAGCGCGGGGAAAGTGTGGTGGCAGTCTGATTTGTGTCAGCAGTGTGACACCTGCCTTCATATGTGCCCCCAGCAGGCCACGCCGATGACGCAGACCATGAGCGTTGATGAGGTGCTGCAGCATATTCGCAAGGCAGCACTGTTTATTGAGGGAATTACGGTCAGCGGCGGCGAAGCGACAACCCAGCTACCGTTTATTGTGGCGCTGTTTCGTGCGATCAAAACCGATCCGCAACTGCAACACCTGACCTGTATGGTCGACAGCAATGGCATGCTGAGCGAAACCGGCTGGCAGAAGCTGCTGTCGGTGTGCGACGGCGTAATGCTGGATTTAAAAGCCTGGGACAGCACGTGTCATCGTCAGTTGACCGGTCGCGATAACACGCTGATTAAACAAAGCATTACCTTTCTGTCCGGGCAAGGGAAACTTGCGGAACTGCGCCTGCTGGTTATCCCTGGTCAGGTGGATTATCTACAGCATATTGATGCGCTGGCGGCGTTTATCAGAGGTTCAGGTGACGTGCCGGTACGGCTGAATGCCTTTCATGCGCACGGGGTGTATGGCGAAGCGAAGGACTGGCCGAGCGCCACGCCGGAGGATGTGGAACACCTGGCGCAAAGATTGCGCGAACGTGGGGTGGATAATTTGATTTTCCCGGCGCTGTACCTGTGATGGCCGGATGCGATGCAATAGCGCCGCATCCGGAATTCAAAAATCAAACAACGCCGTGGTATTACGATACAGCGCGTCAGCGATCACGTCCGCAGGTTCCGGGCGCAGTTCACATAAGACGTCAAAGACTCTGACTACCTGCTCCGGGCGATTAGGCTGCCCCTGAAAGCCGTTGAGCGGCATATCCGGCGCGTCGGTTTCCAGCAACAGCGACTCGAGCGGCAGCTGCGCCATTACTTCGCGGGTTTTACTGGCGCGCGGATAGGTAATGGTGCCGCCCACGCCAATTTTGTATCCCAGTTGTACAAAGCGTTCGGCCTGCTGCACGCTCCCGGAAAACCCATGCACCACGCCTGTTCGTGGCAAAGCATGGCGTTTAAGGTACATCGCCAGCTTGTCATGCGTGCGTCGCGAATGCAGGATCACCGGCAGTTCGTACCGCTTCGCCAGCTTAAGTTGCGCTTCCAGCACCCGCTCTTGCTTGTCGAATTGCGGATCGTCGCGATACAGATCCAATCCAATCTCACCTACCGCCACCAGCTTTTGTGGGCGCTTATCCAGCACCTGTTGCAACTGGTCCAGGCAGTCATCACTATGTTGTTCAATAACAATGGGATGTAGGCCAAGCGCGGCAAATAATGGAGGATAATTTTCCGCTAACGCCAGTACACGGGAAAAATTCGCCGCCTGGGTGGCCGGAACGATAATGCTCTGTACACCAACCTCCGCCGCGCGCTGAATGCTGGCAGGTTCATCGCCGGTAAACGGCGGGAAATCAAAGTGACAGTGCGTATCGATAAAACGAAAACTCACGCCAAATCCTCATTATTAAACGTTGTATCGTTGGCCTGAGGCGCATTGGCCACCACCGGCGCGTGGGCATCGTTGGCCACCGGCGCGGGAGGAACCACCACCGGTCCCGGCACCACAATCTTCGGCGTCTGACGAGGCAGCGGCACGTTTTTCCCCAGCAGTTTGCCGACGGTAGCGAGGAAGTAGCGACCGCACAGGCGTCCGGTTTTGTAATCTTCCCGCAAGGCCGGAATACGGCTTCCCAACGCCATGCTGTGGAGCGGTTTGGGCGGGTAGATCTCAAAGATACGCAGCTTGCCCGGCGGTTTCTCAATAAAGCTCTGAATCGCGCGATAGGTGGCTTCATGGTGCTGCACCAGATTCAACAGTGGTTGCAGGCTGCTTTCACCCAGCCAGCGTTCCATACGCTTGAACCACTGCGGGGTGTAGTACATTTGCGAAGGCACAGTGCGGATAACCACCAGCGTTTTCGCCCCCTGCTTCGCCGCTTCCTGCACGGGAATGGCGTCGCTGACGCCCCCATCCAGGTAATTCACACCGTCCAGCACAACCCCTGTGCGGTAGAACCCGGGAATCGCGCTGGAGGCACGAATAAGATCGAGCCAGTTTTGCCGGTTCGGCGAAAAATAGCCCGGCGTGTAGTCATCACCCCGACAGGCGCACATATAAAACGCTTTCCCCGCGGCAAACAAGCGCTCAGCGTTGTCCATCGCCAGCGGCATTTGGGACGAGGTCGAATCCACCAGCCAGTCGAGATCGATTAAGTTTCCCCCGCGCACAAAGCGCACCGGGTCAAAAAACTCACGTCGGGTAGTGTAACGCATGATGACTTTACGACCGTAACCGGGCTGGTTACAGAGATAAGCTGAAAGGTTTTGCGCACCAGCGGACGTCCCGTAGAAGAGATCAAAGGGATTGAACTGCGCGCGCATGAATTCATCCAGTACGCCTGCGGTGAAGATGCCTCTTTGTCCCCCGCCCTCGCACACCAGCGCCATACTGCCTGGTTGAAACGGACGTAACGATAACGGCGCGATATTACCGAGCGTGACGGGTATTCTCTGCCCCACCTCTGCCTTCCTGTTGTTTTTGTAATAGGACAACAAAGTAACGCAAATTGCCTGCAGCTAAAACCGTAAAAGCCAGTCCGCTGGACTGGCTCAGTAGCAAGTTATCTTTACGGTTTACGTACTAGGGTCGTTTACGCCCGGTAAACAGGCTGACCAGAAACAGAATGATACCCACCACAAAAACAATTTTCGCTGCGCCTGCAGCGGTACCCGCCAGTCCACCAAAACCCAGTGCAGCGGCAATTAACGCGATAACCAGAAATATGATGCCCCATCGAAACATATGCTTCTCCTTTACCATAGTTAATTTCACCGCTTGATATGAGCGCTCAGGCTACCCATCGGCGATATTTTCAGTGTGGTGCACAATACGCCTCCCGACAAACGTCAGGAGGGCGAATTAAGTCTAATTAGTGAGTTTTGAGATCGTTTTTAACGCTTTTCACGCCATCAATCGCTTTGGCGATGCTCTCAGCGCGATCGCTTTGAGCTTGTGAATCGACAGAGCCTGAAAGTTGCACAACGCCATCGGTGGTTTCAACTTTCACTTTGCGGGATGGGACAATATCATCGGCCAGCAGCTTGGCTTTTACTTCACTGGTGATTGCCGTATCGCCCGCATAGCCTTTAACGGAGGTTTCTTTACTATCACGCACGTGCAGTTTGTCGCTAACGGAGGTCACACCCTCAACGCCTTTCGCCACTTTCACCGCTTCTTCAGCCTGCGCCTGGCTTTCAACAAAGCCGCTTAGCGTTACTACTTTCTGATCGGTCTTGACGGAAATATCGGTGCTCTTAATGCTATCGTGGTCCACCAGCGCGGCTTTTACTTTCGCGGTGATGGTGCTGTCATCCATGAAATTACCGACTTTGTTCATAGAGCTATCGACTTTCTGCCCCGCACTTTCGACGCCGGATTGCGCTTTATCCGTCGTGGCGTTTTCTGCATAAGCAGAACCCGTTGCAACAGCGGAGGTCAGCATCACGGCCAGCAGCGTTTTAGAAATCTTAAGTCCTGTCATTGTCATCGATGTATTCCTGTATGTTTTGCTAAAAGCCAGGCTCTGCCGTTACACGGCCTGAACCAGCAACTAATTTTGTAAGTGGAATAAATATCAGCAATAGAAGCTGCAACAGGCAGCCTAAAAAGCATTTAACGCCGATATTTATGTCATCACATTGTTAAATATAGTTCAGGATTTCGTGATCGCTGCCCGAGTTGACTAAAAAACAGGCAAACAAAAGAAAAACGCGAAGTTTTAAGAACATTCCGCAAGGGATTTAAAAGACAGGGAAAGTTGCAGGGCACGGCGGATACCGTGCCCTGGAAGGTCGATTAGTGTTCGCGTGTTTTACGGAACTGAACGTCCGGATAACGTTCCTGGGTGAGATTCAGGTTAACCATGGTTGGCGCGATATAGGTGAGGTTATCGCCGCCATCCAGCGCCAGCTGAATTTCGTTCTTACGCTTAAATTCTTCGAATTTCTTCACGTCAGAACATTCTACCCAGCGTGCAGTCGCCACATTGACGGATTCATAAATCGCTTCAACGTTGTACTCGCTCTTCAGACGTGAAACCACCACGTCAAACTGCAGCACACCCACCGCACCGACGATCAGATCGTTGTTGGCGATCGGACGGAATACCTGCACTGCACCCTCTTCTGACAGCTGAACCAGCCCTTTCAGCAGCTGTTTCTGCTTCAATGGATCCTTCAGGCGAATACGACGGAACAGCTCCGGCGCGAAGTTCGGAATACCGGTGAACTTCATCATTTCGCCCTGGGTAAAGGTATCGCCGATCTGGATAGTGCCGTGGTTATGCAGGCCGAGAATATCGCCCGGATACGCTTCTTCCACATGAGAACGGTCACCGGCCATAAAGGTGAGTGCGTCGGAGATCACCACGTCTTTACCAATGCGCACCTGGCGCATTTTCATGCCTTTCTCATACTTGCCGGATACCACACGCATGAACGCCACACGGTCACGGTGTTTCGGGTCCATGTTGGCCTGAATTTTAAACACGAAACCGGTGAACTTCTCTTCTGAGGCTTCGACGACGCGGGTGTCGGTTTTACGCGGCATCGGCGCAGGCGCCCACTCCACTAAGCCATCCAGCATATGGTCAACGCCGAAGTTACCCAACGCGGTACCGAAGAAGACCGGGGTGATTTCGCCCGCAAGGAACAACTCATGGTCGAACTCATTGGACGCGCCCTGCACCAGCTCCAGCTCGTCACGCAGCTGCTGCGCCAGGTCTTCACCCACGGCAGTATCAAGTTCCGGGTTGTTAAGACCTTTAACAACACGCACTTCCTGAATGGTGTGGCCTTTACCGGTCTGATACAGGTAAGTTTCATCTTTATAAAGGTGATAGACACCTTTGAACAACTTACCGCAGCCAATCGGCCAGGTGATCGGCGCACAGCCGATTTTCAGTTCGTTCTCAACTTCATCCAGCAGCTCCATCGGATCGCGGATGTCACGGTCGAGTTTGTTCATAAAGGTCAGGATCGGCGTATCGCGCAGACGGGTAACTTCCATCAGCTTACGGGTACGATCTTCAACGCCTTTTGCAGCATCGATAACCATCAGACAGCAGTCCACCGCCGTCAGAGTACGATAGGTATCTTCGGAGAAGTCTTCGTGCCCCGGGGTGTCCAGCAGGTTCACCAGGCAGTCATGATACGGAAACTGCATCACAGAGGTGGTAATGGAGATACCACGTTGCTTTTCCATTTCCATCCAGTCAGATTTTGCATGCTGGCTGGAGCCACGGCCTTTTACCGTACCGGCGGTCTGAATGGCCTGTCCGAATAACAGTACCTTTTCAGTAATTGTCGTTTTACCGGCATCCGGGTGAGAAATAATGGCAAAAGTGCGGCGTTTGGCCACCTCTTGCAAATAAGGAGACAACGTCATAGTCAAATCTTCTTAGGTAAGCACGGCAACGGGCCGGGCAAGTTGAATACGAAAAATTGCGGCTATTTTACCCATCAACGGGGGGGAGGCAATCAGTGTTTACACAGGAGCTGCTCCAGTTCGCTTAATGACGCTACGGTCCAGGTCGGCTGAATGCCCGCTGGCTGCTCGCGGTGGTGCGTATTTAGCCAGCAGGTGGATAGCCCGGCGTTAATGCCGCCAAGAATATCGGACTCTGCGGTGTCACCCACCATTAGCACGCGAGAACGGTCAGGATTGCCCGCCTGCTCCAGCGCATGGTCAAAAATACGGGAATCAGGTTTTGCCACCCCAACCTGCTCAGAAATCACCAGCAGATCGAAATAATCGCGCAGCCCCGTCCGCTCAAGGCGGATTTGCTGCAACGCGGTAAAGCCGTTAGTAATGATGCCGATTTTCGCTTTATCACGAATCGCATTGAGCAGAGAAACCGCCCCCGGCAACGGCGAGCAGATCTCCGCCATCGCATTGATGAATGCATCATTAAGCTGGCCCGGTTCAACCTTCAGGCGTTCGGCCCAGCTCTGAAAACGGGCATGCTGCAGTTGTAATGAGGTAATCGCGCCGTTTTGGTAATCCACCCACAGCGGTTTATTCACGGCCTGGTAGTCCTGAAAATCTTCAGCGGTAAAGGTAATGCTATAGTCGAGAAACATCCGCTGTAAGCCGGTAAACGAGTCAAATGTAAACAGCGTTTCGTCGGCATCAAAGAAAATCCAGTCCCACTTCTTCATCATTACACCTTGTCTTACATGCTGATTGGCAACGCCATGATGATGGCGTCTTCGTGACCATCGGCCGTTGGATAGTAATTGCGACGGATCGTCGCCTCGTTAAAGCCTAAGCTTTCGTACAGCGCGATAGCGGCCGCATTCGAAGCGCGCACTTCAAGCCACAGCGTCAAAATGCCACGCTTTTCCAGCTCATCGATCAAATGCTCCAACAGCTCACGCCCCAGCCCACGGCGCTGAAAGTCAGGATCGACGGCAATATTGAACAGCGTAGCTTCATCCAGCACGACCTGCGTAATCGCAAAAGCCGCCATCACGTCATCAACCCTCAACTGAAAATTGAGATAGCGATCGCCCTGGTTGCTGGCAAATGTTTTTTCACTCCACGGAAAAGCGTGGGCGCGTTTTTCAATATGAAATGCTGCGGGTAAATCAGTCGGTTCGAGGGAAGAAATCGTGTTCATATGCGCAGATTTGTTGCCATAACGCGGCGCGTGCCGCTGGGTTTTCCCGTAATTCATTAAACGCAGGACTCTCGACCTGAGCGCCCTCCAGCAGCAGCGGCTCTTCGGTTCCCAGCCGCCAGCTATTACAGCGACTGCCTTGCGGCAGCATGGCGACACGGTCAGGCGTCAGTTGTAAAACCTGATCCGGGCTGACGGTTAATGCGCGTAAAATATCGCTCATCAATGGTTCGGTTAGCGCGGGTAACTGTGCAGCAACCATCACCAAACGGACATGCGCAGGAATGGAAATCGCGATCTCGCCCTGCAGTGCGCCAGGACGACGCAACGACCACTGCGTAATGCCCAGTTGCTGTAACTGCCAGTCTCGTCGGGATGTCATAGCGAAACACTCCTGTCTATCAGGGGCGCAAATATAGCAAATTTGTCGAATCCGTGCCATCAAACAACTATAATCCCCCGCTGTACAATTTAAGGAGCATTCCATGTCTGCTTTTACCCCGGCAAGTGAAGTCTTGCTGCGCCACAGTGATGATTTCGAACAAAGCCGTATTCTGTTTGCCGGTGATTTGCAGGATGACCTGCCTGCCCATTTTGAAAGCGCCGCCAGCCGAGCGCACACTCAGCAACTTCACCACTGGCAGGTGCTTAACCGCCAGATGGGCGACAACGTCCGCTTCAGCCTCATCGCGCAGGCCGATGACGTTGCCGATAGCGATACGCTGATCTACTACTGGCCGAAGAATAAGCCGGAAGCCCAGTTCCAGTTGATGAACATTCTGTCGCTGTTACCGGTTGGCACCGATATTTTTGTTGTCGGTGAGAATCGCAGCGGCGTACGTAGCGCAGAGCAGATGCTGGCCGAATACGCACCGTTAAACAAAGTCGACAGCGCACGTCGCTGTGGCCTGTACCACGGTCGTCTGGAAAAACAGCCGGTCTTTGATGCAGAAAAATACTGGGATGAATACCAGACAGAAAATCTGACCATCAAAACGCTGCCGGGCGTCTTCAGCCGTGACGGCCTGGACGTTGGCAGCCAACTGCTGCTCTCCACGCTGACGCCGCACACCAAAGGCAAAGTGCTGGATGTCGGCTGTGGCGCAGGCGTTCTCTCCGTCGCCTTAGCCAGCCACTCGCCAAAAGTGCGCTTAACCCTGTGCGATGTTAGCGCCGCCGCCGTTGAAGCAAGCCGCGCAACGCTTGCAGCCAATGGCATTGAAGGTGACGTCATCGCCAGTAACGTCTTTTCTGACGTAACGGGCCGATTTGATATGATCATCTCCAATCCACCGTTCCACGACGGAATGCAGACCAGCCTTGATGCCGCGCAAACGCTGATTCGCGGCGCCGTGCGTCATCTGAACAGTGGCGGTGAACTGCGTATCGTGGCAAACGCCTTCCTGCCTTATCCGAAGGTTCTGGATGAAGTGTTTGGCTTCCACGAAGTTATCGCGCAGACCGGGCGCTTCAAGGTCTATCGCACCATCATGACGCGCCAGGCGAAAAAAGCCTAACCGCTGTAGGCCAGATAAGGCGTTTACGCCGCCATCTGGCGTGACACCGAGCAACGCCGGATGGCGCTATCGCTTATCCGGCCTGCATAAAACGCCAAAGCCGAAGAAACGCCTTTTTTTTCGGCAATCACGTTAAGTTCGATAATTAACAGTTGACGCCCTGCATAAAATCTCTAGAATTCGCCTCCGTGGTAACGATACTTTTTTTGAGTGTCGATGGTATGCGAAGGTGGCGGAATTGGTAGACGCGCTAGCTTCAGGTGTTAGTGTCCTTTCGGACGTGGGGGTTCAAGTCCCCCCCCTCGCACCATAATCCACGTTGATATTGCTCGCACTGGGCGAAGGTGGCGGAATTGGTAGACGCGCTAGCTTCAGGTGTTAGTGTCCTTAGGATGTGGGGGTTCGAGTCCCCCCCCTC
>NZ_JAOWEY010000024.1:293109-416773 GCF_030333935.1 Citrobacter sp. Cf125
TGGCGGAATTGGTAGACGCGCTAGCTTCAGGTGTTAGTGTCCTTAGGATGTGGGGGTTCGAGTCCCCCCCCTCGCACCAATTATCTTATTTCCCTCTCGATTTCCTTCTCTAGTTTTGTTCATCCCTGATTCCAGTTCATTATTACCAGAACAATGCCACCAATCAGCGCCGCGCATGAAGGTAACAAAACAAAGTGCCGTAAACGCTTGTGGTACAACATGAGCGAAGTCAGTAGTAATCCTAATACAATCATCACCTTCCATACGTAGACCGACAGGTCGCTATATGCCATCCCGGCAATCAGCATTCCCGGCAGCAGAACACCCCATCCACTGCCCAGCGTACGTTGCAACATGATTCCACCTATGACACTGATAATGATAACCAATATCATATGATAAAATTTCTCATTTGTCAGCCGTGAAGCACTATCAATTATATGAGTTTTACTTAACGATTGATGACATGAATAACCCAAGGTGATAAATTGCTCACCGGTTAGCTCTTCAACTAAAAACAATAAAAACCTCTGCGAATGATACCCCGTTCGTTATTTGTTTTATTTACCAACACACCTTCGTACATTGCAGATAACTAACAATATTTACCTATGACAGTACAATCCTGGCGAACTCTGCGCACCAAAAAATACCAACTCTCTTTACGACTGTTTCTGCTGCTCAACGCAGTCTCCGCGCTGTTTACGCTTTTTTTCCCACTGTTTGCGGTCAAAGCCTTATCAGTATCGGCGTTGCTGATACTGGTGATGAGTACACTGCTGCTGGTATGGCATGGGAAATACGCAGATAAAAGAATTAATCTCCCTTTTATTTCAATCGTTTTTGGCTTGTTATGGGCGTTACACATATTATTGAAATATAATGCTTTAGGTCAGAATGATTATTATTTCCTGTTAATAGCGCTTCTCAGCGTACTGTTTATTGGCTCTATCGCTTTTGCCAATAATATCATCGCGTTTACGCTCCACTCACTCCCCTCCGTCGCCGTTTGTTTATGGCTTAACGGCAGCGAGCATGGTTTGCGGATTTTCTATTTTATGGCGCTGCCTATGGCCGGTATCGCCATCCAGCATGTGATACAAAAGCGCTACGATGGGTTCGCTCAGCAACTGATGTACAAACTGCTGGAAGAACGAGAAACCCTGAACGGGCTCAGCATGCTCGACCCGCTAACCGGTTTGTATAATCGTCGAGGGCTGCAACACCGGCTCGATACGCTGTTGGCCCTAAGTAATTCGAGACACTTCGTTCTGCTGCTGGATATCGACCATTTCAAATCCTATAACGATCATTACGGACATATGATGGGCGACCAGGCGTTGATCCGTGTTTCTGCCGCCATCCGAGACTCCGTCCGCTCCAGGGATGTGGTGGCGCGTTTTGGCGGTGAAGAGTTTATGATTTTGCTGACCGCAGTCGATCCACAGCAGGCCCAGGCTGCCGCCGAACGTATCCGCCAGAAAGTGTACGACCTTAAAATCCCTCACATGTTTAATGAGAGCGTGGCAACCAACGTAACCGTCAGTATCGGCATTGCACCTCTGGTCGAACAGGATATTGATGCTGCTATTGCCAAAGCGGATAAAGCCCTTTACGAGGCGAAGAATCTTGGGCGTAACAATACTCTGGTCAGCGATGAGCTACGGGTAAACTGCCCTTCTATCTGAGCTTTCTGTGCGGTGCCACCCGAGATGGCGACAAAGATCTTGCTATCGCTTAACACCAATTATAGGATTAGCAATCATTATCATTAAGATTAACATCCTTATATCGACATGGCTTATCGTTCCGCACCGATCGTTGAAGATGTCATCTGGCGTAGCCATCTCCCCTCAGAGATGCCCTCGCTGGCTGCTGCCGTACGCGCAACGATAGCCAAAACTCGCGAGCACTTGCTGGACTTCATTCGTCTTGACGAAACACCTGTGCCAGGTGCAATGACGCTGCATGAATGGACGCAACCGACGACGCTAAGTTCATTGCTCGCTGTTTATTCAGACCATATCTATCGCAACCAGCCCACGCTGCCCCGCGAAAATAAGCCCCTGATATCTCTTTGGGCGCAATGGTATATCGGCCTGATGATGCCTCCGTTAATGGTGGCCCTGCTGACGCAAAAAGAGGCTATAGACGTCTCTCCTGAACACATGCACGTAGAATTCCACGAAACGGGCCGAGCAGCCTGCTTCTGGATCGATGTCCATCAGGATCATCTGGCTACAGCCCTGTCTCCTCAACAACGCATGGAAACGCTGATTCTCTCAGCGCTAACGCCGGTTGTGCAGGCGCTGGAAGCAACGGGTGAGATCAACGCAAAGCTTATCTGGAGCAACACCGGATACTTAATTCACTGGTATTTAACGGAAATGAAGCCGTTGTTAGGTGAAGAACTGCTGACCACGCTGCGCCAGACCTGCTTTTTTGAGAAACAACTTTCCTGCGGTCAGGATAATCCTCTATGGCGTACCGTTGTTCCGCGTGAAGGGCTGTTAGTGCGCAGAACCTGCTGCCAACGCTATCGCCTGCCTGACGTTCAGCAATGCGGAGACTGCACGCTGAAGTAAGCGAGGAGCCGTAGCCCCTCGCCAGATATTTATGCAACCTGCTGGTTTTCCTCTTCCATACGCTGCGCTTCTTCTTTTTCCTGCGCTAATAACTGCTTTTCGTAGACCTTAAAGAACGGGAAGTAGATAACGGCCGATACCAGCGCCAACAGCACCACCAGGATAGCCGCACGATAATCCCAACCTAACGCCCATGCGGCGCCAACCGGTGCCGGGGCCGTCCATGGAACCACTGAAATTACCCGCCCAATTAAATCCAGTTTCATCGCCGCCCACGCCAGTACCGCATTCACCATCGGAGCCAGCAGGAAGGGGATAAAAAACACCGGGTTCATGACAATCGGCGTACCAAATATCACCGGTTCGTTAATATTAAAAATGCTGGGGACCACGCTCAGACGCCCAATCGAGCGTAGATGAGCTGAACGACTCCGCAGATAGCAAATCACCAACCCCATCGTCGCGCCGGAACCACCAACCACAATGAAGAACGTCCAGAACGCTTCCATAAAGATATGCGGTAACGGCGCACCCTGCGCCAGCGCCGACTGGTTCATCCCGAGATTGGTGAGCCAGAACATTTGCAGCATTCCCGACACAATAGCCGCGCCGTGAATACCGGCAAACCACAGCAGATGGCCGATCAATACCGCCAGCAGGATCGCCGGGAGAGAATCTGCAGCCGACACCAGTGGTTTGAAAATGGCCATAATGGCCTGCGGGATCAGCATGTCAAACTGCGACTGTATCACCAGGCTTAGCGGGTACAGCGTTAGCACCACCACCAGCACCGGGATCAGCAGATCGAAAGAGTTTTTGATCATCGGCGGCACCTGATCGGGTAAACGGATGCCAATGTTGTGCGCCTTCAGGAAGCGCATCATTTCAACGCAGTAAATGGCTACCAGGATGGCGGTGAAAATCCCCGTTCCTCCCAGACTATCAACCGGCATCGTGCCTTTGGTTTTTGGCGCGGCAATCAGCAAAAAAGCCATGATTGATAGCATCGCACACATAAACGGATCTAACTGATACGACTTCACATAGTGCTTGCCCAGGTTATAAGCAATAGCCGCACATATGTAGACCGACATGATCCCCATCGTCATATCAAACGGTGTGAGGATTTGGCCTTCAAACTGTTTTGCCAAATCCAGCCACGCACGGGCGAATCCCCAGGTGGTATCCGGAGAAAACGGCGGATAGGCAAAAACCAGCAGAAAAGAGCCTACAATCATAAAAGGCATCGCCGAAATAAAACCGTCACGAATAGCCATGACATGACGTTGTGAAGAGATGCGCCCGGCAACAGGGCTAACATAGTTTTCAACAAAGCGGAAAATCACGTTAAACACAGCATGGTTAGTAGACATAGCCGTTCTCCCGTTGTGCAAAATCCTGCAACCGTGTTGGCATCAACACCACCACGTAAAGCCCATTACCACTTTCCGCAACCGTGCCGGGGGGAACACCAGCACTACCGCTATTCGAGTTAAGTTTCATAGATGGCTCTTATTATGTGATACAGAGGAAGTGACAGCTTCAGTATTAATCGTCATTTCAGCATTCTGCAACCGGTTACTGTAACCGGTTTCTTTGATTGTGAAGACGATCGAAAAACTGCTAATGTTGCTATATTGTTACAATAAAATATTTACAGTGCGGTTGCCCCTATGACAAATTACATCCTGCATGTTTTCTGCTGTGCAGGGTTATCTGTAAGCGATAGGGAGAGAAGAATGAGTTTGCAATCAGTACGTCAATTCCTGGCGCAACATGCACCAGATATTGAGATTATCGAATTAGATCAGAGCACAGCAACCGTTGATCTGGCAGCAAAAGCCCATAACGTTGAACCTGGCCAGATAGCGAAAACACTTTCGCTAAAGGTGAAGAACGACATCATCCTGGTCGTGGCAAAAGGTGATGCCCGACTGGATAATAAAAAGCTAAAGAGTACGTTCGGTGCCAAAGCCCGTATGTTGAGTAGCGATGAGGTCGTGAGCGCGACGGGGCATCCCGTTGGCGGCGTTTGCCCCTTCGGATTAGAAACACCGATTTCAGTGTACTGTGATGTTTCTCTGAAGCACTACGCTGAAGTGTTGCCTGCCGCAGGTGCCATCCACAGCGCGGTTCGCATCACGCCTGAGAGGATGGCTGAACTGACTTCTGCCACCTGGGTTGACGTGTGTCAGTAATGCTTCACGCGCCAAATCGGCGACCAAACCCGGCACAAAGCACGTCAACGTTGCCTGTCACGAAGCCGCCTGCATAAAAGGCGCTGGCTCGCCAGCACGCAGGTACAGCAGGATATCGGCAGCATCCAGTAACCCGGCATCTGAGCTTACTCCCAGTTTGGACATCACATTAAATTTGTGTGCCCGAATGGTTTTAATGTTCCGTTCAAGCTGAGCGGCAATCTGCGGCATCGAATAGCCATTTGACATAAAGCGCAGTATTTCTCGTTCTGTCGGACTGAGCATGCGGCTTTGATTAATATACCAATGGTTTTTCGTGCTTTCGGTTCCTCGGCTTGGGCAGCTTAACGCCGTAAATAAAGCGTCCTGTAGCACCGTTAACGAAGAAGCTTTACTCACAACGCCATCCAGCGGCAAGGGGGACAAGGAGCCAATTAAACGCGCTTCAGCGTCATCATCGGCAATCACCACGCGGCGAATCCGTGGAAAATTTATCGCCAGTTCCGTTAAATAGGCCAACCCAGCTCTGCGATCGCTTCTGATTGCAGAGAGAGAAAAAATAACTGCCGAAAACGACATCTTTAACATTGCCTGACTAAAAGTGGGCTGGCTAGAAAAGAGATGAAGTTTATATTGGTCATCTGGCATGGTATTAAATAAACTATTAATACCTACACTGCTCATTGTACACTTTTCTACCAGTGCAACGTTTCTTTTGATGATTCTGCTTTCCATTCCGTGGTTTCTCCATAAACTGAAGGTAAATTAAGTTCTCGCGATCCTTGAGAACTATTTATCCAGGCATACATTTCTGCATTGCTATTTATCGACAAGCGACGCATAGCGCTATTCTTTTGGGCACTGATTGTTTTATTGCTTTTCTTCAGCAACATCGCAATCTGATTAATTCCCCAGCCTTTCCCAAGGAGGCGCAGCACTTTCCTTTCAGAGAGAGTGAGGACTATTGAGCGCGCGCTATGATCTAACAATTGCGGCATGGCAGGTGGAGAAAGTAGTGTCTTACTTATTCTTTCTGCTCGCGCATTTCCTGCGTGAATGACGCTCACTAAACTTTCTATCGGCTCTGCATCAGAGAGCAGCGAACTGACAGGACACATCAGTAGCTCAATAGCCAAAGGATAAAAAATACGAGAGACGAGAAAGACCCAGTGAATATCACGGTATTGAGATAATAAAGAATAATATTGTTCGCAGACTGAACGAGGATAATTGCAGTCTCCAGTTAAATCAGCAATCACCAAATCAGCGTACCGTAGTTGTAATAATGTTAGTTCTTCAACAGAACAACAGTATGTAAGTTCGTAATCGGCAAACTGCGCCTGTATTATACCTTTAAGCCCGGTCTGTATAATCGGTGATTTACTAATAATAATTGCGTTTTTGCAGCGTCCTTGCAACATATCCCCTCCACACTCACCAGTCCGTAATCGTACTTAATTCAGTTCTCCCGAATAAATTAATAGCCATTAATTCACGGGAAAATACTCCGAACAATAAACGGGGTGAATTGCTTATCCTTGGCGTTTATTAAAATAAAAGTATTGGCACTACAATCCAGATAAAGCCAAACTGTCAAGCTATTATTACATGATTACGCATAAATACGTTATTTGTAAAATTAAAATAACTACAATAGATCGTTAGCATGGCTTATGTATTTGCCATCCGGGTAAATAACGCTACATTACAGTCATGCGCCCTCTCATACCTCGGCGAGTGGGGAGTGTTAATATGCCATAACCGTATCGTCGGTGTCTTTTTTCGACACAAAGATTGATCTTAGCCAGAGCCAGCGGGCTCATGCTTCATGATAAAAGTAAACATTCGTCACTCAAAGAGATCCTTTTCAGTCAGAGCGAACCATGCAAACAGAGCAGTCGTCACAGCGAACGGTTACACGGTTATGTATTCAATGCGGTCTTTTTTTACTTCAGCATGGGGCAGAAAGCGCGCTGGTTGACGAGCTATCCACCCGCCTCGGGCTGGCACTTGGCATGGATAGTGTAGAAAGCGCTATCTCCTCTAACGCTATCGTCCTGACCACCATTAAAGACGGGCAATGCCTGACATCAACGCGAAAAAATCAGGATCGCGGCATTAATATGCACGTCGTGACGGAAGTGCAGCACATTGTCATTTTGGCGGAACATAAACTGCTGGATGTTAAAGGCGTAGAGAAACGCTTTAGCCAGATTAAACCACTGCGCTATCCAAGATGGCTGGTCGCCCTGATGGTCGGTTTATCCTGCGCCTGTTTTTGTAAACTCAATAACGGCGGATGGGATGGTGCGGTGATCACCTTTTTTGCCAGCATGGTGGCGATGTATATCCGCCAGATACTGGCATCCCGGCATTTGCATCCGCAAATCAATTTTTGCATCACCGCCTTTGTGGCGACCACCATTTCAGGTTTGCTACTGACGTTGCCGACCTTTAGCAATACTCCGACTATCGCTATGGCCGCCAGCGTGCTACTGCTGGTTCCGGGCTTTCCGTTGATCAACTCCGTCGCGGATATGTTTAAGGGACACATTAATACCGGACTCGCTCGCTGGGCTATTGCCAGTCTGCTTACATTGGCGACCTGTATTGGCGTGATCGTGTCGATGACCTTATGGGGGCTGCGCGGATGGGCGTGATCGATTTCATACTGGCGCTGATGCAGGATATGATCCTGTCGGCGATCCCGGCGCTTGGCTTTGCCATGGTATTCAATGTCCCCCATCGGGCGCTCCCATGGTGCGCATTACTCGGCGCACTCGGTCACGGCTCACGAATGGTGATGATGACCGCAGGGTTTAATATTGAATGGTCAACATTTATGGCGTCGCTGCTGGTCGGCTGCATTGGGATCCAGTGGTCGCGCTGGTATCTGGCGCATCCGAAAGTCTTCACCGTCGCGGCAGTGATCCCCATGTTTCCAGGGATCTCCGCCTACACCGCCATGATCTCAGCAGTAAAAATCGGCCATTTCGGTTACAGCGAAGTGCTGATGATTACCCTGCTGACCAACTTCCTGAAAGCCTCATCGATTGTCGGTGCGCTCTCCATCGGTCTGTCCGTGCCAGGATTATGGCTGTATCGCAAACGTCCACGCGTTTAACGGTGCACTTTCTTTAATACCGTGCAGAGAGGGGAATCTCCCCTCACCTGCTGCTCTCCTTCTTCTCTGTGTTACTATAAAGCAGTCCCCTTCTCGGTTGTTGTTCAGTATTGAGAAACATTATGCCCTGCAAAATTTTGACGCCAGACGTCACGAGCATTGACGCCTTATTACACGATCACCACGCTGTGCTGGCCAAGTCTGCGGGTGGCGCCGTAGCCGTATTCGCTAACAATGCACCAGCGTTTTACGCGGTGACGCCTGCGAGACTGGCTGAGCTGTTGGCGCTTGAGGAGAAACTGTCACGCCCGGGAAGCGATGTGACATTGGATGATCAATTTTATGAAGAGCCGCAAACCGCTCCCGTTGCCGTGCCAATGGGGAAATTTGCGATGTACGCTGCCTGGCAGCCTGATGCCGACTTTCAGCGTCAGGCCGCTTTATGGGGTGTAGCGTTGCGAGAGCCGGTTACTGCTGAAGAACTGGCCTCATTTGTTGCCTACTGGCAGGCTGAAGGCAAAGTCTTTCACCATATTCAGTGGCAGCAAAAACTGGCGCGCAGCATTCAGATTGGACGGGCCAGCAATGGCGGAATGCCAAAGCGCGATGTGAACAGCGTCAGTGAACCTGACAGCCACATTCCACCGGGTTTTAGAGGATAACGATGAAAAACGTTGGCGACCTGATGAAACGTCTGCAAAAAATGATGCCACCTAATGTCGAGCCCGCCTTTAAAACGGGCGAGGAGCTGCTGGCATGGCAAAAAGAGCAAGGTGAAATTCGTGCCGCAGCGCTGGCCCGCGAAAACCGGGCCATGAAAATGCAGCGCACATTCAACCGATCCGGTATCCGTCCGCTGCATCAGAACTGTTCGTTCGAAAACTATCGGGTAGAGTGCGAAGGTCAGATGAACGCCCTGAGCAAAGCCCGCCAATACGTTGAAGAGTTTGACGGCAACATCGCCAGCTTTATCTTCTCCGGCAAACCCGGCACCGGCAAAAACCATCTGGCCGCCGCTATCTGCAACGAACTGCTATTGCGCGGCAAGTCGGTACTGATCATTACCGTGGCCGATATCATGTCGGCGATGAAAGAAACGTTCAGCAATCGTGAAACCAGCGAAGAACAGCTGCTCAACGATCTGAGCAATGTGGATCTGCTGGTGATCGACGAGATCGGCATGCAGACCGAATCCCGCTATGAAAAAGTGATTATTAATCAAATTGTCGATCGCCGTTCATCCTCAAAACGTCCGACCGGCATGTTAACTAACAGCAATATGGATGAAATGAACAAGCTGCTGGGCGAGCGCGTGATGGATCGTATGCGCCTTGGCAACAGCCTGTGGGTCATTTTTAACTGGGAAAGCTACCGTAGTCGGGTCACCGGTAAAGAGTATTAACGTATTAGGACCACTCCTAAGACTGCCAGCGCTATACTGCGCTGAAAAGGCATAACACGAGTTGCATATAATGATGAAAACTACCAAACGTCTGCTGTGCTGTGCGCTTGCCGCCAGCACGCTCATCTCCACCAGCGTTTTTGCCGCCTCCTGGCAGGATTCGCTCTCCAGCGCGGCCAGTGAGCTAAGCAAACAAAGCTCCGGCTCGCAAAGCAGCTCGTCGCTCTCTTCCCTGACCAGCCTGCTGAATGGCAGCAATCAGTCGTTGACCTCCAGCAGCATGAATAACGCCGCCGGGATCCTGGAATATTGCGCGAAACAGAAGCTGGCCTCGGTCACCGACACGCAAAACGTCAAAAACCAGGTGCTGGATAAACTGGGGCTCAGTGCTCCTGAGCAGAAGCAAGACACCAACTATATGGACGGGATTCAGGGTCTGCTCAACGCCAAAGATGGTCAACAGCTGGACCTGAACACGATTGGCAACAGCTCGCTGGCGAAACAGGTTAAAACCAAGGCCTGCGATCTGGTGTTAAAACAGGGCATGAACTTCATTTCCTGACGCACGACACGCCGCGTATAACCTGCGCGGCATCTATTTATTTCCGCCAATGCATTCACATTTCAAATAAATAGTAATTCCCCACAAAAACGCGCATATCTAAACCAATTCTGAATAACAACGTAATTTAATGTCACTACAATTGCAGCAATGTAACAACGCTATTACATTGTGCTTTCCCCCTAATGATTAGCCTGCCAGGCATGTGCCCGGTTTACTGAGGATCGACCGTTGTCAGAATTAATCTCCATCACTCTGTTTCTCGCTTCAGTGCTGATTTACGCCTGGAAAGCGGGTCGCAACACCTGGTGGTTTGCCGCCACGTTATCGGTGCTGGGGATTTTTATTGTTCTGAATATCACGCTGTACGCCAGTGACTATTTCACCGGCGACGGGATCAATGACGCGGTACTCTACACGCTGACCAACAGTCTGACCGGCGCGGGGATTGGAAAATATATTTTGCCGGGGGTCGGCATCGCGCTGGCGCTGACGACCATTTTTGTCGCGCTCGGCTGGATCCTGCGCCGCCGTCGCCATCACCCGCATCATGTGGGTTACAGTCTGCTGGCCCTGCTGCTGGCGCTGGCCTCCGTTGACGCAAGCCCGGCGTTTCACCAGATAACCGAACTGGTGAAGTCGCAGTCGCGCGATGGCGATCCGGATTTCCCGACGTATTATAAAGAGCCATCGAAAACCATTCCCAACCCGAAGCTGAACCTGGTGTATATCTACGGCGAGAGCCTCGAGCGCACCTATTTTAATAATGACGCGTTCCCGGAGCTGACCCCGGAACTCGGCGCGTTAAAAAATGAAGGTCTGGATTTCAGCAATACCATGCAACTACCGGGTACTGATTACACCATCGCTGGCATGGTCGCCTCCCAGTGCGGTATTCCGCTGTTTGCGCCATTTGAAGGCAACGCCTCGGCGTCGGTCTCAAGTTTCTTCCCTAACAATATCTGTCTGGGCGATATCCTGAAAAACTCCGGCTATCAGAACTACTTTGTGCAGGGTGCCAACCTGCGCTTTGCCGGCAAAGACGTGTTCCTGAAATCTCACGGCTTTGACCATCTGTACGGTGCGGAAGAGTTAAAAAGCGTGGTGGCGGACCCGGCCTATCGTAACGACTGGGGCTTCTACGACGATACCGTGCTGGACGAAGCATGGAAAAAATTCGAAGAGCTTTCGCGCTCGGGCCAGCGTTTTTCACTGTTTACCCTGACCGTGGACACCCATCATCCGGATGGATTTATCTCACGTAGCTGCAACCGTAAACGTTATGACATCGACGGGAAGGCCAACCAGTCGTTCAGCGCGGTCAGCTGCAGCCAGGAAAACATTGCCGAATTTATCAATAAAATCAAAGCATCACCGTGGTTTAAAGATACCGTTATCGTGGTTTCTTCCGATCATCTGGCGATGAACAACACCGCATGGAAGTATCTGAACAAGCAGGATCGTAACAACCTGTTCTTCGTGCTGCGCGGCGACCAACCGCAACAGGACACGCTGGCGGTAAAACGTAATACGATGGATAACGGCGCAACGGTACTGGATATTCTCGGCGGCGATAACTTTATCGGTCTTGGCCGTAGCAGCTTGTCTAGCGAATCCGTGTCGGAAGTATTCCTGAACATTAAAGAAAAAATGCTGGCGTGGAAGCCCGATATCATTCGCCTGTGGAATTTCCCGAAAGAGATGAAAGAGTTCACCGTCGACCAGGACAAAAATATGATCTCCTTCTCCGGCAGCCATTTCCGCTTGCCGTTGCTTTTACGGGTATCGGACAAACGCGTCGAGCCGCTGCCGGAAAGCGAATACTCGGCCCCGCTGCGCTTCCAGCTGGCGGATTTCGCCCCGCGCGATAACTTTGTCTGGGTCGATCGCTGCTACAAAATGGCGCAACTGTGGGCGCCGGAGCTGGCGCTTTCTACCGACTGGTGCGTTTCACAGGGTCAGTTAGGCGGGCAGCAAATTGTGCAGCACGTCGACAAAGCCAAATGGAAAAGTAAAACCGTATTTAAAGATACGGTGATCGACATGGAGCGCTACAAAGGTAACGTCGATACGCTGAAAATTGTCGATAACGACATTCGCTACAAAGCAGATAGCTTCGTTTTCAACGTGGCGGGCGCGCCGGAAGAGGTGAAACAATTTAGCGGTATTTCACGCCCCGAATCCTGGGGACGCTGGTCCAATGCGCAGCTCAGCGAAGAAGTAACGATTGAGTACAAAGCCCCGCTACCGAAGAAATTCGATCTGGTCATTACCGCGAAAGCCTTCGGTGACAATGCCAATCGTCCGATCCCCGTGCGCGTTGGCAACGAGGAACAGACGCTGGTGTTAGGCCATGATGTCAGCACCACCACCTTGCATTTTGATAATCCGTCGGACGCCGATACGCTGGTGATTGTCCCGCCCGATCCGGTTGCCACCAACGAGGGCAATATTCTCGGTCACTCACCGCGTAAGCTGGGGATCGGGATGGTTGAAATCAAAATAGTGGCTGCTCAGGGATAAAAAAACAGCGCCCAACACCACACCGGGCGCTGCATGGCAACCTTATTCCAGACTGTTCACCGCCTGGCGCATACCCTGCACCAGAATCATCTCCAGGTTGGCCGTCACCTGCCCGGCAAGCCCAGGTAACAACGTCAAATCCTCTCCCCAGTGCGCCGCATCGCCAAGCACTGAATCCACCAGTTCACGCAGCGTTAAATCATTGCCAACTCGCGGCCACAGGCTGGCATAGAGGCTTACCCACTGCTCATCATCCTGTATCGGATAGCGTTCCCCGTTACGCTCTGCGCGATAAAACGACAGCAGCGCAGCGAGGGCAAACGTTAACCGCACTGGCCAGCGCCCATTTTGCTCACCCGCCAGCAGTTGCGGCAAAATTCGGGTGCGGAATTTAGTCATCCCGTTAAGCGCAATGGAAAGCAACTGGTGGCGAATGTAGGGGTTCTGAAAACGCCCGCTCACCGCGTCGGCAAATTCTCGCAGTTCGTCCGCCGGGAGATCCAACACCGGAATAATCTCCTCACTAATCGCCCGCTCGACAAAGCGGCGGATATCAGCATCCTGCATCGCCTCGCCAACGGTCTCCAACCCGCACAGCCACGCCACCGGCACCAGCGCCGTATGCGCGCCATTGAGAATAGCGACTTTGCGCTCTTTGTACGGTTTGATATCGCTCACTACACGGATATTCAGCGGACACTGCGCCAGCTTCAGCTCCTCTGCCAGCCACTGCGGCCCCTGGATCACAAACAGGTAAAAATGCTCCGCGGTATCGAGAAACGCATCGTGATAGCCAAGTGTAGCCTCCAGCGCAGCGGCTTCTTCGCGCGGGTAGCCGGTGACAATACGGTCAACCAGCGTGGAACAGAACGTGTTTGCCGTCTCCACCCAGTCGGCAAATGCCGGAGGAAGCTGCCACTCCTGCGCATACCGCAGCACCAGGGTTTTGAGCGCCTCACCGTTATAGTCGAT
The DNA here is from genome assembly GCF_030333935.1 of Citrobacter sp. Cf125. Lineage (NCBI taxonomy): Bacteria > Pseudomonadati > Pseudomonadota > Gammaproteobacteria > Enterobacterales > Enterobacteriaceae > Citrobacter > Citrobacter sp. Cf125. Next base: position 306,476 of record NZ_JAOWEY010000024.1, read on the forward strand.
AAGCTCGCACGGGATAATTACCCAGCCCTTATCCACCGCGCCCTCAAAGTGGTTAAAGCGCTCCAGCAGCAGGCGCGTCAGTTTGGCCGGAAAGCTCACCGGCGGCGCATCATCCACACAGTCTGCCGCGTGATAGCTAATTCCGGCTTCGGTAGTATTTGAAAACACAAAACGGATATCTGCATTGTGCGCCAGCGCCAGATACGCCGCGAAATCCTGGTACGGGTTGATTTCGTTATTCACCGACCGGATAAGCCGCGCCTCACTCACCGCCTCACCCTGCTCGTTTAGCCCGCGAATCAGCGTGGTATACAGCCCGTCCTGGGTATTCAGCGACGGCGGGAAATTGGTATTAATTGGCCGAACGATGGTCACGCCAGCGTTCAGATCGGTATGCTCGTTAAGGATATCCAGTTGCCAGTCGACAAACGCCCGCAGAAAGTTACCTTCTCCAAACTGGATCACACGCGTTGGGTAGCTGGCTCCCGGAAAATCACGTCGATTCAATGTTTTCATCCTGTTTTCCCTCTCAGAACGTGATCACGCCTTTAATCAGTTCACGGTTATTGATTACATCCCGCTCGTAGATTTCAGCCAGTGTGGCAAACGCGTAACGGTGCGTAAGCATCATGTCGGCGGTCAATTTGCCTTCCGACATCAGGCGGCCCACTTTGGCGAAATCTTCCGGCGTGGCGTTGCGACTGCCCATCATGGTGGTCTCTTTCTTGTGGAACTCAGGGTCAGAGAACTGCAAATCGCCTTTAAACAACCCAACGAAAACGATGCTGCCACCATGACGAATCAAATTCACCGTGTTATTCATCGCATGCTGATTCCCCGTGGCATCAATCACCTTTTGCGCCAGCGAACCGCCAAACTGAGCGCGCAGCTGCGCATCAAAATCTTCAGCGGATGGGTCGATAACCGGGAGTCCCAGGCGGGAAACCACATGGTCTCGGCGCGCCGGACTGGTATCGGCGACCACCACCTGTGCGCCATCGGCTTTGGCAATCGCTGCTGCCCCCAGGCCAATCGGACCAGCGCCGACCACCAACACCTGCTCACCCGACGCCACCGCCGCCCGGCGTACCGCATGCGCGCTGATGGCATAAGGCTCAATCAGCGCCGCCGCCTGCGGGTCAATCCCCTGCGCATCCAGCAGGTTGGTCACCGGAACGGACAAATATTCACTGAAACCGCCATCCTGGTGCACGCCAATTACTGAAATCTTCTCGCAGCAGTTGGTGCGCCCGCTCAGGCATGCCGGACACTGCTGGCAGGCCACGTAAGGAATAACCGCCACCTGCTGACCATTTTTCAGATTCTGTATATTCTTACCCAGCCCGACAATTTCCCCACATATTTCATGCCCTAATACACGTGGGTAGCTGAAAAAAGGTTGATTGCCACCCCAGGCATGAATATCGGTACCACAAATCCCTACCGATTTAATTTTTATTAATGCTTCGCTCTCACCCGGAATAGGTATTTCGCGTTCTTTCCAGACTAATTTTTTAGGTTCCTGGCAAATCAACGTATTCATCGTAGACATGATTCTGCTCTCCTGTTTTTTGTTGCCTCAGATATCAACGAAAATAAAAAAGACGGAGAAAGCAGAAACACAATCTGTGAATCCCAGCGCATAAAAATGTTTTAAATCGGGTTTTAATAGGTAAAAAGGAGAAGCCATGAGCCGTTCGCAGAACTTACGCCACAATGTGATTAACCAGATTATCGATGATATGGCGCGTGGTCATATCCCTTCCCCTCTCCCGTCGCAAAGCGCATTAGCGGAGATGTACAACATCAGCCGCACCACCGTGCGTCATATGCTGAGCCACTTAGGCAAGTGCGGCGTTCTGACCCAGGTCGGCAGCCACTATGTTATCGTGCGTAAACCCGACCATGACGACGGTTTTGCCTGCACCACCGCCTCCATGACCGAGCAAAACCGGATTTTTGAGCAGGCTTTTTTCACTATGATCAACCAGCGCCAGCTGCGTGCAGGCGAGAGCTTCTCCGAACTGCAGCTTGCCAGAGCCGCGGGCGTCAGTCCGGTAGTCGTACGGGAATATCTTTTAAAATTCGAACGTTACAACCTGATCAAAAACGAAAAACGCGGTCAGTGGAGCATGAAGCAGTTCGATCAGGCCTATGCGGAGCAGCTGTTTGAACTCAGAGAAATGCTGGAAACCCATTCCCTGCAGCATTTTCTCAATCTGCCCGACGATGACCCACGCTGGCTGCAAGCGAAAACGCTGCTGGAACGCCACCGGATCCTGCGCGACAGCATCGGCAGCAGCTTTCGTATGTTCTCGCAGTTAGACCGTGAGTTTCATGCCTTGCTGCTCTCTGCTGCCGATAATATATTTTTCAATCAATCACTTGAAATCATCTCCGTGATTTTCCACTTCCACTATCAGTGGGATGAGAGCGACCTCAAACAACGCAACATCATTGCCATCGATGAGCATATGACCATCCTCAGCGCGCTGATCTGCCGCAGCGACCTGGATGCCACCCTGGCGCTTTGTAACCATTTGAATTCAGCCAAACAATCAATGATTCGTTCCATCAACCAGAGTCATAGCGCCGCCCATTAAGTACCGATAAAAAACAGCAAATCATTACCGGGAGCACGATTTTATAAAAATAAAAACGCCTGAAAAATACCTCTTGCCTATGCTCACGCTAAGTCGACTGCATTAAAACTTTTGTGAGCGGTGATGAGCAAATTGATTCATCACCGGTATTTTTTCAATACTGCACAGTCCTGCTGTGTGAAAAATAAATTATTGAGGTTCAGGAGTCCGGCGTGGAAAAAAATAATATTACCCTCGACCCGAGTTCTTCGTTTGGCACGTCATCATCTGCGGATATTAATGTTCCGCCTGAGGGCATGGTGCAACGCAGTAGCCGAATAAAACGTATTCAGACCACGGCAATGATTTTATTATTTTTTGCTGCGGTTATTAATTACCTCGACCGCAGTTCTCTGTCGGTCGCCAACTTAACGATTCGTGAAGAACTGGGGCTAAGCGCCACGCAAATCGGCGTGCTACTGTCGGTATTCTCTCTCGCTTACGGTATTGCGCAATTGCCCTGCGGCCCGCTACTGGATCGCAAAGGTCCGCGCATTATGCTGGGGCTGGGGATGTTCTTCTGGTCGCTGTTTCAGGCAATGTCTGGCATGGTACACAGCTTCACCCAGTTTGTGTTGGTGCGTATCGGGATGGGGATCGGCGAAGCGCCAATGAACCCGTGCGGCGTAAAGGTCATCAACGACTGGTTTAACATCAAAGAGCGCGGCCGCCCGATGGGATTATTCAACGCCGCCTCCACCATCGGGGTTGCCATTAGCCCGCCGATTCTGGCTGCCATGATGCTGGTAATGGGCTGGCGCTGGATGTTCATCACCATTGGCGTGCTGGGTATTTTCCTCGCCATCGGCTGGTACATGCTGTATCGCAACCGCGAGCAAATTGAGCTGAGCGCCACGGAACAAGCGTACCTGAACGCTGGTAGCGTCAATGCCCGCCGCGATCCGCTGAGCTTTGCCGAATGGCGCAGTCTGTTTCGCAACCGCACTATGTGGGGCATGATGCTGGGCTTTAGCGGCATCAACTATACCGCATGGTTATACCTGGCCTGGCTGCCGGGCTACCTGCAAACCTCCTACAACCTGGATTTAAAAAGCACCGGATTAATGGCGGCGATCCCGTTCCTGTTTGGCGCAGCCGGCATGTTGATTAACGGTTTTGTCACCGACTGGCTGGTGAAGGGCGGTATGGCGCCGATTAAGAGCCGTAAGATTTGTATAATCGCCGGGATGTTCTGCTCTGCAGCCTTCACCTTCGTTGTGCCGCAGGCCACAACGTCAATGGCCGCCGTGTTACTGATCGGTATGGCGTTGTTCTGTATCCACTTCGCCGGTACCTCGTGCTGGGGCCTGATCCACGTCGCCGTCGCCTCACGCATGACCGCTTCCGTGGGCAGTATCCAGAACTTTGCCAGCTTTATCTGCGCGTCGTTTGCGCCGATCGTCACCGGATTTATTGTTGATACCACCAACTCTTTCCGCCTGGCGCTGATCATCTGCGGCTGTGTCACCATGGTGGGGGCACTTGCCTACATCTTCCTGGTTCGCCAGCCCATTAGCGATCCACGTAAAGATTAATCCTCCAGATGCCCGATAACACCGTGCTTATCGGGCATGTTATGCTCCTCGTATGAACATCACCTTACGCGCTACTACTCTGGCAGACGCAGCCGCTCTTCCCGCCATCGAACGATCTGCGGGGCAACGTTTTTTACAGATCCCAGAACTGGCGTGGATTGCTGATGAGCAGATTATATCGGCTGCTCAGCATCAGGCATTTGCCGCCACTGGCTTGAGCTGGCTGGCGCAGGCCGATGAGCATCCGGTCGGCTTTTTAGTCGCCGAAACGCTGGATTCATCGCTGTTTATTGCGGAACTGTCGCTGCATCAGGAGTGGCAGGGAAAGGGAATTGGCCGCCGATTAATTTGCTATGTTGCCGAACAGGCGGGCGAGAAAGGTTACACATCGCTCACGCTGACCACCTTCCGCGATGTGCCGTGGAATGCGCCATGGTACGCGCGACTGGGATTTGAAATGTTGGCTGAAGAGACGCTGCCTGCAAAGTTGCTCCAGAAAAGAGAAGAGGAAGCAGCGCATGGACTGGCATATGAATCGCGCTGCGCCATGCGCCTGATGTTGCGCTAATTGCCCGATGGCGGCTACGCCTTATCGGGCCTACGTAACATTCCCGTAGGCCGGATAAGCGATAGCGCCATCCGGCATCACAGTCTTAGAACGTTTCCCAGTTATCCCCGGCATCCGCTACCGCGGCTTTACGCGGCTGGACTGTTGAAACCGGTTTAGCGGCCGCAACGTCACGCGCGCGCTGTTGGTCATGCTGAATACGGAACACGGCAACGGCCTGAGTCAGGCGGCTGGCCTGCTCTTCCAGCGCGGCAGCGGCAGCGGCGGATTCTTCCACCAGCGAGGCGTTCTGCTGCGTCACACGATCCATCTCGGCAACGGCCAGACCAACCTGATCAATACCGCGGCTCTGTTCATCAGAAGCAGAGGCGATTTCACCCATGATATCGGTCACGCGGGTTACCGCATTGACGATCTCATCCATGGTTTCACCGGCGCTTTCAACCAGCGTTGAACCAACATCCACACGGCTGACCGAGTCTTCAATCAGGCTCTTAATCTCGCGTGCGGCCTGCGCACTACGCTGGGCCAGGTTACGCACTTCACCCGCAACCACCGCAAATCCACGGCCCTGCTCGCCCGCACGTGCGGCTTCTACCGCGGCGTTGAGTGCCAGAATATTGGTCTGGAAGGCAATGCCGTCGATGACGCTAATAATGTCGGCGATCTTCTGCGAACTGGAAGCGATATCACGCATGGTTTGCACCACGTTGTCCACCACTTTGCCGCCTTTCTGCGCGGTTTCCGACGCACTCAGCGCCAGATGGCTGGCCTGACGCGCGTTTTCGGCGTTCTGCTTCACGGTTGCCGTCAGCTGTTCCATGCTGGCTGCGGTTTCTTCCAGAGAGGCCGCCTGCTGTTCGGTACGGGAGGAGAGATCGTTATTGCCCATCGCAATCTCGCTGGCCCCGCTGTAAATTGCGTTGGCGCCGTTACGCACGTCACCCACGGTATTCATCAGCTCACCCTGCATGTGACGCAGGCTTTCCGCCAGTTGCCCAATCTCGTTGGAACCTTCCACCTCAATACGCTTCACCAAATCGCCGCTGGCGATATGACGAATGCTGTCAATCAGACGGTTCATTGGGGAGATAAGGGTCAGTTTGATACCAAACCACACCGCAATAATCGCCGCCAGTACGGTAATCAGCACGCAGATCAGCACCCACATCGCCTGGCTGTAAGAACTGTTGTTATCTTCCACCGCGATGTCATACAGGCGATCGTTCTGCTGCATGTAACTCATATACTGCTTCTCAAAACCATCCTGATAGCTCTGCGTCGGTTGATCAAAGAACGCGTTGATCTTCCCGTCACCCAGTAACTGGATCAGCTCCGCCAGCGCACCGTGATAGATGTCATAGGTGCGGTTGATCTCCTGGAAAGCGGCTTCGCTTTGGCGCGGATCGCGCGGGAGCGACTCGTAAATCGCCCAGTTTTTTTCCGTCAGCTTCAGCGCCGTACTCGCCACCTGCATCAGCTCGGCAACGGTCGCGCCGCTGCCGATATTGCTCTGATCCATCATGTAGCGAATGCCCGCCCGGTTCAGGGTGTTACGCGTTTGCAGCAGCTCAACCCAGGTAGCGTTCAGCGCAGACTGTTGCTGGCGAATGGTTTGCAGAACGGTAAAGTTCTCTTTGTCATTCTTAAGTGAGTTAAAAAACAAGCCGCCCGAGGCGAGCTGTAAAAGGCCAAACAGCGCCAATACCAGCAGTAAGCTGGTAACAATCTTCATACGTTTTAACATGTTTTCTCTTTCCGCTAGACAGATGTCAGAATTTTCGGCCTGGAAAGGGAAAACTTTATGGATATCGTTCGAAAAGCCGGTGTTCTGGCAATATCTCTCGCTGAAAAAAGCAGCAAACACACTCGGCACATACCACGCAAAAGTTGCCGTAGTGGCTTCCCCACCTTTTCAGAGGGCTTTTCATTTATACGAACTTCGATTACCAATGGAAGTCCTGTCACCCGCCTCTAAAACAAGGAAGTCCCTTTGTGAAAAAGAAATTTTTCGATTTATTATCTAATGCTGCTCCCTTCTTACTGCTGGGAGGCATTTTAGGATTAATGACCCCCATAGTGCCAAAGCTCCTTATCCCGGAGATTTCAGGCATCTTAATGGAGAGCATCGCACCTAAAAGCATCATGTTTCTGCTCATTATAGATGCGTTATTTACTGTAATTTTACTCAGGCTATGTGGTGTATTCGATTCAAAAAAAGAAAAATCTGCTTTTATCTATGAAAGATTTTTATTTAAATTCAATGAATTGGGAAAATCCATTACCGCAGCCACGTTTGGTACACTTTTCGGGCTTACGCTGGCAATGCTTCCCTATAGCGAATTTCGCATGGCGGGAGTCGGCCTATATTTTTCTGCGATGTTGATCGTGATATGGGCCCTATTTGACTTCCTGAGCCACATGAGTAAAAACGCGGTTGGCAAAACTGAACGATGTACCTTTTATACCGTGGTTATCGCCATTTTCGCCTACTACCTCTACCTTATAGCCACTCAAATACAGGCGTCCACTCCAGTCGCGTGAACCTCATACCGGTAATTATGTGATTTTAATCACATAATTACCGGTCTACCCCCCATATTAAAACCGCTCGCTGACACTTGGGACCGCTTAAGCTGACATACAACCGCTCACTTATTTACCTTACTTTACGCGCGTAATTCTCTGGCAAGATCCCCCCAACATAGCAGTCAAATAACCTCCTCAAACACAAGATCAAACCCACGCGGCTTCGGCCAATTATTAATTAGATACCAGGTTTTACTATGGATACGAAAAAGATATTCAAGCACATACCCTGGGTGATTCTCGGAATCATCGGTGCATTCTGCCTCTCGGTAGTGGCATTACGTCGGGGTGAGCACATCAGTGCCCTGTGGATCGTGGTCGCCTCAGTTTCTGTTTATCTGGTGGCTTATCGTTACTACAGTTTGTACATCGCCCAAAAGGTGATGAAACTTGACCCGACGCGCGCCACGCCGGCGGTCATCAATAATGATGGTCTGAACTACGTTCCAACCAACCGTAACGTGTTGTTTGGTCACCACTTTGCTGCTATCGCAGGTGCAGGTCCGCTGGTTGGGCCGGTACTGGCCGCGCAGATGGGCTACCTGCCTGGTACGCTGTGGCTGCTGGCGGGCGTAGTGTTGGCCGGTGCGGTACAGGACTTCATGGTGCTGTTTATCTCTTCTCGCCGTAACGGCGCATCTCTGGGTGAGATGATCAAAGAAGAGATGGGCCCGGTGCCGGGAACCATTGCGCTGTTCGGCTGCTTCTTAATCATGATCATCATCCTCGCGGTACTGGCGTTGATCGTGGTGAAAGCACTGGCTGAAAGCCCGTGGGGTGTGTTCACCGTCTGCTCAACCGTACCTATCGCGCTGTTCATGGGGATCTACATGCGATTCCTGCGCCCAGGACGCGTGGGCGAAGTGTCGGTGATTGGTATTGTGTTGCTGGTTGCCTCCATCTACTTCGGCGGCGTGATTGCGCACGACCCGTACTGGGGCCCGGCGCTGACCTTTAAAGACACCACCATTACCTTCACCCTGATCGGTTACGCGTTTATCTCTGCGCTGCTGCCGGTATGGCTGATCCTTGCCCCGCGCGACTATCTGGCTACCTTCCTGAAAATCGGCGTTATCGTCGGTCTGGCGGTGGGGATTGTTATTCTCAACCCGGAACTGAAAATGCCGGCGATGACCCAGTACGTTGATGGTACTGGCCCGCTGTGGAAAGGCGCTCTGTTCCCGTTCCTGTTCATCACCATCGCGTGTGGTGCGGTATCTGGCTTCCACGCGCTGATCGCTTCCGGTACTACACCGAAGCTGCTGGCCTGTGAAACCGACGCGCGTTTCATTGGTTACGGCGCGATGCTGATGGAATCCTTCGTGGCGATTATGGCGCTGGTTGCTGCGTCCATCATCGAACCGGGTCTGTACTTCGCAATGAACACCCCGCCTGCGGGCCTTGGCATCACCATGCCGAACCTGCATGAAATGAGCGGTGAGAACGCCCCGCTGATTATGGCGCAGTTGAAAGACGTTACCGCACACGCAGCGGCAACCGTCAGCTCCTGGGGTTTTGTGATTTCGCCTGAGCAGATCCTGCAAACCGCGAAAGACATCGGCGAGCCGTCTGTTCTGAACCGCGCAGGTGGCGCACCGACGCTGGCCGTTGGTATCGCCCACGTGTTCCATAAAGTGCTGCCGATGGCTGACATGGGCTTCTGGTACCACTTCGGTATCCTGTTCGAAGCGCTGTTCATCCTGACCGCACTGGACGCCGGTACCCGTTCTGGCCGCTTTATGCTGCAAGATTTACTGGGTAACTTCGTTCCGTTCCTGAAGAAAACCGACTCTCTGGTTGCGGGTATCATTGGTACTGCGGGCTGCGTAGGCCTGTGGGGTTACCTGCTGTATCAAGGTGTTGTTGACCCGCTGGGCGGCGTTAAGAGCCTGTGGCCGCTGTTCGGTATCTCTAACCAGATGCTGGCTGCCGTGGCGCTGGTTCTCGGCACCGTGGTGCTGGTTAAAATGCAACGCACCAAATACATCTGGGTTACCGTGGTTCCGGCAGTATGGCTGCTTATCTGCACCACCTGGGCGCTGGGTCTGAAACTGTTCAGCACCAACCCGCAGATGGAAGGCTTCTTCTTCATGGCGAATCAGTACAAAGAGAAGATTGCTAACGGCGGCGAACTGACCGCTCAGCAGATTGCCAACATGAATCATATCGTCATCAACAACTACACCAACGCAGGCCTGAGTATTCTGTTCCTGGTGGTGGTGTACAGCATCATTTTCTACGGGTTCCGTACCTGGCAGAAAGCCCGTACCATCAACGGTCGCTCTGATAAAGAGACACCGTATGTACCGGTGCCGGAAGGCGGTGTGAAAACCTCTTCACATCATTAAGCCGTAATTGCCGGATGGCGCTGCGCTTATCCGGCCTACAAAATGTGCAGTATGTAGGCCGGATAAGGCGCAAGCCGCCATCCGGCTTTATTCATTAACAGGACGGCAGAATGTTTGGTACTTTAGGTCAGGCAAAAAAATATCTCGGTCAGGCGGCAAAGATGCTGATTGGCATTCCGGACTACGACAACTACGTCGAGCACATGAAGACCAACCATCCCGATAAGCCGTACATGACCTACGAAGAATTCTTCCGCGAGCGCCAGGAAGCCCGCTACGGTAGCGGCGGAAGCAGTTGCTGTTAGAAGGAGAAGTGAATGACCCCGATTGCAGTTACCCTACTCACCGGTTTTCTTGGCGCGGGTAAAACCACCCTGCTGCGCCATATTCTCAACGAGCAGCACGGTTACAAGATTGCCGTTATCGAAAACGAATTCGGCGAAGTCTCGGTGGACGATCAGCTGATTGGCGATCGCGCAACACAGATCAAAACCCTGACCAACGGCTGCATCTGCTGCACCCGTTCGAGCGAACTGGAAGACGCGTTGCTCGATCTGCTCGACAACCTCGACAAAGGCACCATAAATTTCGACCGTCTGGTGATCGAATGCACCGGCATGGCCGATCCCGGCCCGATTATTCAGACCTTTTTCTCCCATGAAGTAATTTGCGAACGCTACCTGCTGGACGGCGTGATTGCGCTGGTTGACGCGGTGCATGCCGACGAGCAGATGAACCAGTTCACCATTGCCCAGTCTCAGGTGGGCTACGCCGACCGCATCCTGCTGACCAAAACCGACGTAGCAGGTGAAAGCGAAAAACTGCGTGAGCGCCTGGCGCGCATCAACGCCCGCGCCCCGGTGTATACCGTCACGCATGGCGATATCGACCTCTCTCTGCTGTTCGACACCAACGGTTTCATGCTGGAAGAAAACGTGGTCAGCGCCAAACCGCGCTTCCACTTTATCGCCGACAAGCAAAACGATATCTCCTCGATCGTCGTCGAGCTGGATTACCCGGTGAACATCAGCGACGTGTCCCGAGTGATGGAAAATCTGCTGCTGGAATCCGCTGAGAAGCTGCTGCGCTACAAAGGTATGCTGTGGATTGAAGGCGAGCCAAATCGCCTACTGTTCCAGGGCGTCCAGCGCCTGTACAGCGCCGACTGGGACCGCCCGTGGGGCGACGAACAACCGTACAGCCAACTGGTGTTTATCGGTATTAATCTGCCGGAAGACGAGATCAGAGCCGCGTTTGCGGGGTTGAAGAAGTAGATTTTTCGTAGGCCGGATAAGGCGCAGCCGCCATCCGGCACTCACTGCCCCAGTATATTCTGACTATTTCTTATTTTGCTCGCGCAGCATCGCTTCGCGCAAAATGGCATTAAGGCGCGTCTGATATCCTTTTCCTGGACGTTTCAGCCACTCCATCACATCGGCATCAATACGCACCGAGGCCTGTGTTTTTAAGGGACGGAAAAACTTACCGCGTGTGGCCTCTGACCACTGCTTATCTTCGGTCACGAGAATGTCACTGTAATCGATATCATCATCCAATTTATTTGCCAGCGCTTTCAGTTCAGCCTCATGCTGAGCACTCAGCGCGGATACACTGCCGCGTTTATGCTTAACCATGTTCATAATGATTCCTCAGGTTACTTTGTGCCTTGTTTGCATCCCATTCAAACTCTATTGGCATGTATTTCATCCCTAATTGTATATACAAAAATGTATCTACAATTATCTTATGATTATAGCGAAATTGTTAGAAATAACATCACATTTGCTGTTGATAGGATGAACTTTAGTAGGCCGGATAAGGCGCAGCCGCCATCCGGCAGAGGATGGTTAACCGTAAAGGCATGAGCTATCGCATCACCGATGCCGGACAAACCAGGCCAGGAAAAGCGCCACCGGCACGAAAAAGCGATCCGTGTTAAGCGTTGCAGAATGTGGATTTACCGCTGTTTGATGAGCTGGAGATTGAGTGAGGGGGGCGAATTTCGCCGCTTTTATCGCTACAATAGCCCCCAAATTTTTCCTGATTGAGTTCATCATGGCCAAAGCACCAACGAAAAAAGCCAAAGCAAAGAAAGGCTTTGAAGACACATTATGGGATACCGCGAACCAGCTTCGCGGCAGCGTTGAATCCTCCGAGTACAAACACGTGGTGTTGAGCCTCGTGTTCCTCAAATTTATCAGCGATAAGTTTGAAGCCCGCCGTCAGAAGATGAAAGACGAGGGCCAGGGTGATTTCCTCGAAATGGAAGTCTTCTATCAGCAGGACAACATCTTCTATCTGCCGGAAGAGGCGCGCTGGTCGTTCATCAAGCAGCACGCCAAGCAGGATGATATTGCCGTGCGCATTGATACCGCCCTCTCGACCATTGAGAAGCGCAACCCGACGCTGAAAGGCGCGCTGCCGGACAACTATTTCAGCCGTCAGAATCTGGAAACCAAAAAGCTGGCGTCGCTGATCGATACCATCGACAACATCGAAACGCTGGCCCATGAAACCGACGTGGAAGCGCTGTCGAAAGAAGACCTGGTCGGTCGCGTATACGAATACTTCCTCGGCAAGTTTGCGGCTACCGAAGGCAAAGGCGGCGGTGAATTCTATACGCCAAAATGCGTGGTCACGCTGCTGACCGAAATGCTCGAACCGTTCCAGGGAAAAATTTATGACCCCTGCTGCGGCTCGGCGGGGATGTTTGTCCAGTCGGTGAAGTTTGTTGAAAGCCATCAGGGGAAAAGCCGCGATATCGCGCTGTACGGCCAGGAGCTGACGGCCACCACCTACAAGCTGGCGAAGATGAACCTCGCCATTCGCGGCCTCTCCGCCAACCTCGGCGAGCGCCCGGCGGATACCTTCTTCAGCGACCAGCATCCGGATCTGAAAGCCGACTATATTCTGGCCAACCCGCCGTTTAACCTGAAAGACTGGCGTAACGACGCCGAGCTGACCAAAGACCCGCGCTTTGCTGGCTACCGCACGCCGCCGACCGGTAACGCCAACTACGGCTGGATTTTGCATATGCTCTCCAAGCTGTCGGCCAGCGGCACCGCCGGTTTTGTGCTGGCGAACGGCTCGATGAGTTCCAACACCAGCGGCGAAGGCGAGATCCGCGCGCAGATGATCGAAAACGATCTGATCGACTGCATGATCGCCCTGCCCGGCCAGCTGTTCTACACCACCCAGATCCCGGTGTGTCTGTGGTTTATGACCAAATCGAAGGCAGCCGATCCGGCCAAAGGCTACCGCAACCGTCAGGGCGAAACGCTGTTTATCGACGCACGTAACCTCGGCACCATGATGAACCGCACCACCAAAGAGCTGACGGCTGACGATATCGCCACCATCGCCGATACCTACCATGCATGGCGCAGCACGCCGAAAGAGCTGGCCGAGCGCGTGAAGCGCGGTGACAGCAAGCTGGCGCAATACGAAGATCAGGCCGGGTTCTGCAAAGTCGCGACCATTGAAGAGATGAAGGCTAACGACTACGTGCTGACCCCGGGCCGCTACGTGGAGGCCGCTGATGCGGAGGATGATGGTATCGCCTTTGAAACCAAGATGTATGCATTGACTCAAACCCTTTATAAACAACTGGATGAAGCGACTGCACTGGATCAAGCGATTCGTTCCAATATGGAGGTATTGGGATATGGTGAGTAATTGGACACTGACGCGACTGGCCGACGTAATTGAGCAAGTAATTGATAATCGTGGTCGAAATCCGGAAAACTATACTGAAGTTGGAATACCTGTAATAGATAATGTATTAATCAAAAGCCAAGGAGTAATTGACTTATCCATGGCTAGACGTTTTATTAACCAAAACACCTACGACAATTTTTTGAGAAAGTACCTAGAACCTGATGATGTACTGCTAACCCTTGTTGGAAACGGCTACGGGCAAGTAGCAATTACGCCAAATGATACTTGTGCCATTATTCAAAATACGATTGGACTTCGTTGTAAAGAAGGCTTTTCTAATAAATATCTTTATTATTTACTGAAGTTTAATCTTGGCACTTTACGTAACCTCGATCGTGGTGCAGCCCAACCCAGCATTAAAGTTGGTGATATTTTAGATCTTGAATTTTATTTCCCAGATTTTTCTAACCAAACTTCTATTAGTAAAATACTTTATATTTTAGATAAAAAAATAAACCTCAATAACCAAATCAATCAGACCCTGGAAAAAATATCCCAAGCCCTGTTCAAATCCTGGTTTGTGGATTTCGACCCGGTGATTGATAACGCGCTGGATGCGGGAAGCCCAATCCCGGAAGCGCTGCAATCTCGCGCCGAACTGCGTCAAAAAGTACGCAATAGTGCAGATTTCACACCACTTCCGGCGGATATTCGTGCACTGTTCCCGGCTGAATTTGAAGAAACAGAGCTGGGCTGGGTACCGAAAGGCTGGCAAACTAAGTCAATGCATGATCTCGTCGAAAGTGTCTCAATTACATTCCCATTGAGCAAAACAGATAAGGTCATATTCCTTAATACTGGTGACATTGAAAAAGGATCTTTCCTACACCAAAACTACTCCAAGACAGAAGGATTACCAGGTCAAGCTAAAAAATCGATAAAAAAAGGTGATATACTCTTTAGTGAAATTAGGCCAGAAAATAAAAGATACGCCTTTATTCATTTTGAATCAGATGATTATGTCGTATCAACAAAGCTAATGGTATTACGTGCAAAAAATGAAATAAATCCTTTGCTTCCATATTTTATTATAACACTTGAAGATAATACTAAAAAATTACAACGAATTGCTGAGTTAAGATCTGGTACTTTCCCACAAATAACTTTTAAAGAACTAGAATTTATTAGTTTCATAATGCCAAATAACGATAAGATCATGGATTTATTTATTAATAGTTATCTAGCACCAGCTTATAATAAAATAATTGAAACGAAAAAAGCGAATATAAACTTAATTAACCTCCGAGACACCCTGCTCCCCAAACTCATCTCCGGCGAGCTGTCCCTGGAGGATCTACCAAACTTAGCCAACCAAACCGAACCCGCATAACGCATTTTGCCCCTGAAAAATCAGGGGCTTTCTGTTAAGGTTTTCTCTGTTACAGGAACCCTTACCAGAAAACCAGCCAGGGCCGGAGCGGGATATGCATCTCTCATTCAGTGAAGCGAAGTTAGAACAGGCGATAATTGAACTGTTACAGGATCAGGGCTATCAGCACCTGATCGGCGACAATATGCCGCGTTCCAGCCTCGATCAGGTGATTATCGAAGACGATCTTCGCCACTACCTCGCCGCACGTTATCAGGCCGACGGTATCACCGAAGAGGAGATCCAGCGGCTGATCAAACAGTTCACCACCCTGCCCGCTTCCGATCTCTATGAAAGTAATAAAACCTTCTGCGCCTGGCTGGCCAACGGTTTCCTGTTTAAACGCGACGATCGCCAGCAAAAAGATCTCTATATCGAATTGCTCGACACCCGGCACCTGCCCGCCGCGCTGCGTGAACTGTTCGATACCGAAGAGTTTCCGCTGCAACAGGCCGCGGAAACACCGGCAAGTTATCATCTTACCCAGTCGCTGAACCGGGTGAAAATCGTCAATCAGCTGACCATCACCGGCAAAGAAAACCAGTCGCGCATACCGGACGCGATCCTGTATATCAACGGCCTGCCGTTAGTGGTGTTTGAATTTAAAAGCGCGGTGCGCGAGCAGGAAGCCAATATTGGCGATGCGTATAAACAGCTCTGCACCCGCTATCGTCGCGATATTCCACAGCTGTTTGTTTATAACGCGCTGTGCATTATCAGCGACGGCGTCAATAACCGCATGGGTAACCTGTTTGCGCCGTATGAGTATTTCTACTCCTGGCGCAAAGTCACCGGCAATGAAAACCGCGAGCAGGACGGCATCCCGTCCCTGCACTCGATGATTCAGGGGTTGTTTCATCCGGTCCGCCTGCTGGACGTGATCAAAAACTTTATCTGCTTCCCGGATAAAGCCAAACATGAAGTGAAAATTTGCTGCCGCTACCCGCAGTATTACGCGGCGCGCAAGCTGTACTACAGCATTGAACGGGCGCGTAAACCTTTCGGCGACGGCAAGGGCGGCACCTACTTTGGCGCAACCGGCTGCGGCAAGAGCTACACCATGCAGTTCTTAACCCGTCTGCTGATGAAAAGCGTCGAGTTCGCCAGCCCGACGATCGTGCTGATCACCGACCGCACCGATCTGGACGATCAGCTCTCGGCGCAGATGTGCAATGCCAAAAACTATATTGGCGACGACACCGTAGTGCCCGTCACCAGCCGCGAGGATCTGCGGGAGAAACTGGCCGGTCGCAACAGCGGCGGCGTCTTCCTGACCACCATCCATAAGTTTACCGAAGACACCGAACTGCTCTCCGGGCGCAGCAATATCATCTGTATTTCCGACGAAGCGCACCGCAGCCAGGTCAACCTCGATCAGAAAGTGATCGTCGATAAAGAGAGCGGCAAGGTGCGCAAAACCTACGGTTTCGCCAAATATCTGCACGATTCGCTGCCGCAGGCCACCTACGTTGGTTTTACCGGCACCCCTATCGACGCCACGATGGAGGTCTTTGGCCACATCGTCGACAGCTACACCATGACCGAATCCGTGCAGGATGAGATCACGGTACGCATCGTCTACGAAGGCCGGGCGGCAAAGGTCATCCTCGATGCCCGCAAGCTGGAAGAGGTGGAAAAGTACTACGCAGAGTGCGCTGACGCGGGCACCAACGAGTGGCAAATCGACGAGAGCAAAAAAGCCAGCGCCACCATGAACGCCATCCTCGGCGATGAAGACCGCCTGAAAGCGCTGGCGGAAGACTTCGCGAAACACTATGAAAAACGTGTCACCGAAGGCTCAACGGTGAAAGGCAAGGCGATGTTTGTCTGTGCCAGCCGCGAAATTGCCTGGGATTTCTATCGTCAGTTGAAAGACTTTCGTCCGGCGTGGTTTGAGGTTAAGCAGGCCCCGGATGGGGTTGAGCTGACGGAGCAAGAGGAAAAAGAGCTGCCGCCTTCTGAGATGGTGAAGATGGTGATGACGCGCGGCAAAGATGACGACGGCAAACTGTACGATCTGCTGGGCAGTAAAGAGTACCGTAAAGAGCTGGATAAACAGTTCAAAAACGCGAAGTCGAATTTCAAAATCGCCATCGTGGTGGACATGTGGCTGACCGGGTTCGACGTACCGGAGCTGGACACCATTTATATCGATAAGCCGCTGCAAAAGCATAACCTGATCCAGACCATCTCCCGCGTTAACCGCAAGCTGGAAGGCAAAAGCAAAGGGCTGGTCGTCGACTATATCGGCATTAAGCGCCAGATGAACCAGGCGCTGGCGATGTATTCCCGCATCGATGCCACTAACTTTGAAGATATCCAACAGTCAGTGATTGAGGTGAAAAATCATCTCGATCTGCTCACACAGGTGTTCCACGATTTCGACAGCCGGGCTTACTTCACAGGAGAACCGCAGGCGCAGTTAGCCTGCCTGAACAACGCAGCAGAATTTGTGATGCGTACCCAGAAGCTTGAACGCCGCTTTATGGGGCTGGTGAAGCGTCTGAAAGCGGCCTATGACGTTTGCTGCGGCAGCGAGGCGCTGTCGCAGGCCGAGCGCGACCATATCCATTTCTATATTGCCGTGCGCTCCATTGTCTTCAAACTGACCAAAGGCGATGCGCCGGACGTCACGCAAATGAATGCCCGCGTACGCGAGATGATCGCCGAGGCGCTGAAAGCCGACGGCGTGGAAGAGCTGTTTTTCCTTGGCGACAAGAAAGCGGAATCGATCGATATTTTCGACGACGATTATCTGGCGCGCATTAATAAGATCAAACTGCCGGCCACCAAAATCCAGCTGCTGCAAAAGCTGCTGGAAAAAGCCATCAGCGACTTTAAAAAGGTTAACCAGTTACAGGGGATCAATTTCACTCGTCGTTTCCAGTCCATCATGGATAAATATAACGAGCGCCGGGAAGATGACGTCCTCAACGGTGAAGAGTTCGATCATTTCAGCCAGGAGATGACCGATATTATCTACGATATTAAAACCGAAATGGGCACTTACGCCGAGATGGGGATTGATATCGAAGAGAAAGCCTTTTACGACATTCTGGCGCATATGCGCGATAAGTATCAGTTCACCTACGAAGAAGACAAGATGCTGGCGCTGGCGAAAGAGATGAAGGCAGTAGTCGATAACACGTCAAAGTACCCCGACTGGAGCAAGCGTGATGATATTAAAGCGAAACTGAAGGTGGAGCTGATCCTGCTGCTGCATAAACACAAGTTCCCGCCAGTGGCGAATGACGATGTGTATATGGGCGTGCTGTCGCAGGCGGAGAATTTTAAGCAGCACCACATTAATACAGTGTATTAATTTTTATGGCCGGATGGCGCTCTATTTATCCGGCCTGTTTTATATTTCCCATCAAATTAATTACCCCATCAATATTTCCAGTAACGTTTTTATTTTTGTCTATTTTCAGCTGGCTTTATTTTTATTTACTGGGTAAATTTACAGGTGTTATTTAACGCAAGACGCCCGTGCTGCAACACGAGCGCCTCGCTCATCACAATCCCTATTGAAAAGGAATAGAGACCATGACTACCCCGCATTCTATTGCAGAATTCACCGATCCAGAAGTCTCCCCGGCAAATAATCGTCTGGGTACCGTCAGCTATGCGAGTCGTTATCCGGATTACACGCATGTTCCGGCAATTATTATGAAAGGCCAGTGGCTGGAAGCCGCCGGTTTTACCACCGGAACCCCATTCGATGTCAGAGTAATGCCAGGCTGCATCGTGCTGACGGCAAAACTGCCGGAGCCGGAAGAACCGGCGTTATTGCAGTCGCTGCGTCGGGTGTGCAAGCTGTCCGCGCGTAAGCAACAGCAGGTACAGGAGTTTATCGACGTGATTTCGGCGAAGTCGCTCAGGCAGAAATAACCGCCCTGATGCCCGGTGGCGCTGCGCTTACCGGGCCTGGAAATTCCGCTTCCCGTAGGCCGGATAAGGCGCAGCCGCCATCCGGCATTCCAGCCACTCACTCGGTGATCACAAATCGTGTCGCCGCAAAGCAGTTCAAAACGCGGTGCACCAGAAATACCATCGTTAACGTGGCCAGCAGCGCGACGGTAACGGAAGTGATGCGATAGAGATCGCTGAACACCAGATCGCTGTCCGGATGCAGGTTCTGGCCGAACATAATGCCGATGGTGGTGATACTGGCAAAACCCACGCCCGCACCGACTTTTTCCATCACGTGCAGGCGGGCGCTGAACGCCAGTCCAAGGCCAATCAGCGGCATCATCAGCACCATGTGGTTGCTGAAATCATACACCAGCAGTTGCACCAGCAGAATGTACAGACAAGCCAGAACCACGCCGACCACGCGCCAGAGAGAGCTCAACACCGCGCCGCGATAATGCATCGGAAACAGGATCAAAATGCCCGCCATCAGCGCCGACAGCGAATCACTCAAATCGCAGATCTGGAAGACCACAAAAGTCATTGTCGCCACCGAACCGGAAAGCAGCGACTCGTGGCGCACCCGGGCGTCATCTTTCTCAATGCGCGGCGGCGGCTGGCGGGGTTCCACGTCCGGGATCAGATAATGCAGCAACGCGCTTAGCGCCACCGCCATGACGCAGGCTTCCATATTGGAGAACATCAGCGTATGCCAGTTGGTGGTGGGATAGCTCATAAAGTTGAGCATCGTGCTCTGGCACACCACGCCCATTGAGCCGAACAGAAACAGCGGTCCTTTGCTCATCAAACGAAAACGCATCACGTACAGGCCAAATACCACCAGCGTCATAATCAGCGGCCATTGTGAGAGATAGCCGACAATCAGTACCATTTCAACGCAGTTCACCGCCGCACTGAACACAAATTGCTTGGCCACATGGCGGTTGAACACCGGCACCAGCGACAACAGCATCAGCGGATAAACCACAAAAAACACGCCGTACTGCACGTTATAAAAGGTCGAGATACTCAGCGCGATTGTCCCGGCAACCGAGATACGCAGGGTCTGGCGAAAATCATTGGCGGTGTAGACAATATTCCCGTGCGGCGTAAAGACGTGAGCCAGGGTGTTAATAGACATAATGCAGCCAGCTAACGAGATGGATCTGCGCTCCGGCAAAGGTGCGGGCGAACATCCCCTCGCTGTTGTACAGCTGTACCGTGGCGCGTGCCCCGGTCGGCAACGGCGTGTCGAGCGGTTCGTTCAGCGCGACGTGAATACGCATACGCTGGGCGTCGCGCACCCAGCGGGTAGACTGTTCTGGTTGCGACAGTTGGCCGTTAACCTGCTCCTGACCCGCCAGAATACCGGCATCGCTGCTGGTGACGCGGGCAGAGAAAACCTTGCCCGGCATGGCGTCGAACACTACGGCGGCATCGGTATCCACCCGGGTGTGGCGCAGGCTTTTCTCGCGAAAGTCGGCCACGATATCGGTCTGGTGGCTGACCAGCGCCAGTAGCGGCGTGGCGGCAGTGGCGTAAAGTCCGGGGCTAAGCTGGAGGTTGCTCACCGTGCCGTCGGTCTGTGCATATACTTTGCTCCAGCCGAGGTTCAGTTGCGCCTCTTCCAGCGCGTTACGGTATTTTTGCAGCGTCACGTTGCGGTTTTCATCGCGCTCGCCACGTTGGATCAGCAGGTTCTGAATACTGGCATTGAGCGCCGACACCGACTGCTCGCTGGTTTGCCAGGCGGTGCGCACCTTGTCGAGATCGGCTTGCGACACGTTCTGCATGGCGCTCAGGCGCTGATAGCGGTCAAAGGTGGTCTTGTCGTTCCGGGCGTTGAATTGCGCGGTGCGCAGGTTGGCACGCACAGAGGCGATCTGCGCATCCAGCTGTTGGTTGCTCAGCTTTGCCTGCTCAAGGGCGATTTGCGCAGCCTCGACCTTATTGATAAATGGCGTCGGATCCAGTTCGTACAGCAAATCGCCCTTTTTCACCTGGCTATTGTTATGTACATGCACCTGCGAGACGTAGCCGGATACGCGTGAGGAAACAGGCGTTACCACACGCATCACCGTGGAGTCCGGTGTTAGCGGGATCCAGATATCGGCAACGATAAACCAGGCGAATATAACCAGGAAAGCGGCAATACTCACCCTTACCCAACGGGCAAATTTTTGTTCTGGGGTCATCATAGTTTTTTAGTGTTGATTGTCTTCTTCGCGGATTGTCCGCAAATTGCAGGCGAGTTGATTTAAGGTCGAGCTGAAGGCGGCAAGCTCCGCTTCGGGGATGGTACACGTGACGCGATGTTGGTAGTTCTCAATCACCCGGTTTAGTTCTTCCAGCCTTGCGCGGCCTTGCTCGGTCAGCGTGAGCAGGCGAATGCGTTTGTCATAAGGCGATGTGGAACGCAACAGATAGCCGTGCTTTTCCAGCTGTGAGAGAGTGCGCATAAGCGGCGGCAGTTCAATACCCTGCACCTCCGCCAGTTCACTGACCGAGACGTTGTCTCCCAGTTGATACAGCTGCATCAGTACCGTCCAGCTTGACTGCGTCAGGCCAGTGTCGGTGATGGCTGCATCAATAATGGCCCGCCACTGGCGCACCACCATTGCCATGCGCATCCCCATCGGGCGGCGGGCAAACAGTTCATCTTCAGTCATGTATCCTTCCCCTCATCGCTGAGAAGAAAATAATACTTATCAGGGTAAGTATCAAGAAACACATCATTCAGAAGCATGAATTGATAAATACCATGAATACAAAAGAGGCCGGGCGATAACCCCAGCCTCTGTCGATGAAAGAAAATCACTCCACCTGATCGCGTCGCAGCCCGACGTCCCGCAGCCGCTCGTCGCTCATCTGTTGCAACAGGCGCCGCGTTTGCGCTCGCAGTCGCCACGCCTTGTATGCCCGCCAGATCTGCACAAATCCAATAAACGGCTGCTTTGCTTTATTTTCGTGAAATTCCATACCTTGCCTCCCCGTCTTGCCAGAGGCTTTATCTTCACGGATTTGGCCAGGCACAATACAGACTCACAAAGTACTTTTCTTTAACATACAGATTGGTTAAAAAGGATTCTGCATCGCATTAACTACGCCAATCTGTACTGGTTTTTTAATCTGTATGGTACCCATGAGGGATACAGCATGACCCGTTACCAACATCTGGCCAATCTGCTGGCCGAACGCATTGAGCAAGGGCTGTATCGCCATGGCGAAAAACTGCCTTCGGTACGCAGCCTGAGCCAGGAGCACGGGGTCAGCATCAGCACCGTTCAGCAGGCGTATCAGACGCTGGAACAGCGTCAGTTGATCACCCCCCAGCCACGTTCCGGCTACTTTGTCGCGCCGCAAAAAGCGCAGCCTCCGGTGCCGCTGATGTCGCGACCGGTCCAGCGTCCAGTGGAGATAACCCAGTGGGATCAGGTGCTGGACATGCTTGCAGGTCATGCAGACAAATCGATAATCCCTTTTAGCAGTGGCGTGCCCGATATCAATCAACCCAGCCTGAAGCCGCTCTGGCGCGAGCTAAGTCGCGTGGCGCAGCATAATCTCAAGGCGGTTCTGGGCTACGATGAATTACCAGGCTGTCGCGAATTGCGTCAACAAATTGCCCGGCTCATGCTGGACGGAGGTTCGGTCATCAATGCGGATGATATTGTGATCACCAGCGGGAGTCAGAGCGGGATGTCACTGGCGCTGCTGGCAGTCTGCCAGCCAGGAGATATCGTCGCCGTAGAATCGCCCGCCTATTACGGCACGATGCAGCTGCTACGCGGATTAGGGATCAAAGTTATAGAGATCCCAACCGATCCGGATACAGGGATCAGCATTGAAGCGCTGGAACTGGCGCTGGATCAGTGGCCGATTAAAGGGGTGATTCTGGTTCCTAACTGCAATAATCCCCTCGGATTTATTATGCCGGATGCGCGTAAACGGGCGGTGCTCGCCCTCGCCCAGCAGCACGATATTGTTATTTTTGAAGATGATGTGTACGGAGAGCTTGCCACGGAATATCCCCGTCCGCGCACAATACACTCCTGGGACAGCGATGGTCGGGTGCTACTGTGCAGTTCATTTACCAAATCCGTGGCGCCGGGGTTGCGCGTCGGTTGGGTTATTCCCGGTCGTTATCACGATAAATTTCTGCATATGAAATATGCCGTCATCGGCACTAACGTTCCTGCTACGCAGCTGGCGGCCGCCGCTTTCGTGCGTGAGGGGCATTATCATCGGCATGTTCGCCGTATGCGTCAGATCTACCAGCGCAATATGGAGATCTACACCTGTTGGGTACGGGAATACTTCCCCTGCGGGATCTGCGTCACCCGACCAAAAGGCGGCTTTATGCTGTGGGTTGAGCTGCCGCACCAGGTCGATATGGTCTGTGTCGCTAAGCAGCTCTGTCGCCTCAAAATCCAGGTTGCACCGGGTTCGCTGTTCTCCGCATCAGGAAAGTATCGCAACTGCGTACGCATCAACTGCGCGTTGCCGCCAAACGAGAAGCATCGGGAAGTGATGCAGAAGCTCGGCGAGGCGGTAAAGGTGGCGATAGAGTAAATCAGACCGCCCGGTGCTACCGGGCTGGCGATAGCACGGATTAAGTCATTTCTAATGGCTTACGCCCTGAATATCTTCAACGGAAAGTCGGGTAATTTTTTGCACCGTGCTGAGATCAGTACCGTCGGCCAGCATGGTGCGGGCAATGCGCACCGCCTCAGTACGTCGCCCCTCAATTAAACCTTCTTGTTTACCTTCCTGCTTACCTTTTTGCTGGCCCTCTTGCAGACCCTCAAGTCACCCTTTTTGAAATCCAGCCTCATGCAATCTGTCTGCGATCGTCATTAAATGCTCCTTATGCTGCGGTGAACGTTCAGCAACCCCACGAATAAACTCACTGAAGCGAGGTGCATCGCCAGTTTGCAAAATATAATTAAACAGCGTCTTTATCTGGCTGTCATTAGTCACTCCAGTAAGTAGCAGGGAAACAATTTGCTCAACAAGCCCCATAAGGAAGCTACACCCTCACCTGCAACTTTCTCTGTTTGCGAGACGATTTCCGGGATAAAAACGTCCCTATGTAACTTCTGCATTTGTCTGGAACCCGTCACGCAGAATCGCTATCTCAATGCACATTCCCACTTTTTCACCACTCGGCCTGTGCTATAACGAATCATTACTTTCAGGGAGGACGCGATGTGACGCACACCCGGGATATTCCACAATCGTTCTGGCGTGATGAACAGCTCCCGTGGCTGGAACTGCGCAGCACCTGGCAAAGCCAGCAGGCCTATAAGCGGCATCACCACTCTCAGCTCTCGATTGGGGCAATTCTCGAGGGGGAAACGTGCTGCCTGTGCGATGGCAAGGAATACCATCTGCAGGTGGGCGATCTGATTGTGATCCCACCGCTGGCACCTCACAGCTGTAATCCTGTTAACGGACAGTTTCGCAGCTATCACATGCTTTATCTTGATGCCCGGTGGTGCCTTGCCCATCTGCCTGCGCAGAACAACAATCAGCGGCTTTGCACGCGCGATCGTGTTATCCGCGATCGGCAATTGTTCCAGCACTATGTAAACCTCGTGGCACTTATGCAGCAACGGCAAACGACGCGGGTAACGGATGCCGCGCAAGCATTGCTGCGTTCGCTGCCATTGCAATCGGTAGCACCGGAAAACCTAAGCGCCGCCAGCCAGTATCTGCGCGAACGGTTGCAGACCAACCTGCAGGCTCCGCCCTCACTCGATGAGCTGGCACATGAGTGTCACATGCGTAAAGAGACGCTGATCCGCGCTTTTAAGCAGGACACCGGGCTGACGCCAGGAAGTTATCTGAACATCATACGGATTGACTATGCCCGCCAGCTGCTGCGGGCCGGGGACGAAATTGCCGATGTCGGCTATCAGAGCGGGTTTGCCGACCAGAGCCATTTCCATCGCACCTTTGTTCGCTACACCGCCGCCACACCGCGCCAGTACGCGTTGGGGCGATCAATAACAGACAATAATTAGCGCTGCGTCAGGCGTACGGTGATCTCAGATTCATTGTCTGAGGTCGCTATGTCGCTGCTTTCTGTACTTTTTCCGTCTGCTTTTCCCGCGCTGGCGCTGGCACATTTTGTCGCACTACTCAGCCCCGGTCCGGACTTCTTTTTACTGGTCGGTTATGCCGTACGATACCGGATGCGCGGCAGCACCGGGCTGTGCGTGGGTATCGCCGTCGGCAATGGGCTATATATCCTGCTGGCAATTATCGGTTGGGGGATCCTGCGCCAGCTTCCCCTGCTGTTTACCATTATTGAGCTGCTGGGCGCGCTCTATTTATTGTGGATAGGCAGCCTGCTGATACGCAGCCGCCCGCAAACTCTGACCGGAGCAGATGCCCGGTCTACCTGCCCAGGATTTGGTAAACAGCTGCTGCTGGGATTGGGTTCGTCACTGCTTAACCCAAAAAATGCACTGTTCTATCTGGCGCTAATGACCGCCCTGCTCGGCCCGTCGGTGACGCTGCTACAACAAACCATGAGCGGGATCTGGATGACCAGCGTGGTGCTGTGCTGGGATCTGCTGATCGTGATGTTCATCGGTTTACCGCAGATCCAGCGGCGGTTAACCAGAGGGATCTTGTGGGTAGAGCGTATCGCTGGCGGTGTATTGATTATCTTCGGCTGTGCTATCGCGCTGCGGTTTTTGCAGAGCATCGTAGTCTGATTTGCGGTGCGATTTTCTACACATAAACAGGATAAACTCGTTTAATTAATATCCAATCCGCATTACACTGCGGATGGTTATTACCCGTTCAACTTACTCTTCCTGAGGTGCGATGTGCTGATTGTTACCTGTAATCGTTACGTTTTCTGACCCCGCGTTAGTGAGCGTTTCTCCTGTTTGCGCTTCACGCAGGCAGCGTTTTTGATTACATGAAATTCAGTACATTTGCAGTCTGCTTTTATTCTGTCATCGGCCTGACGTCTCAAAGACGGTATTGAATTTCGCTATTCCCGTTGAGGGTTTTCTCCCGACAAGGAGCTGTTTTATGCAACGGATTCTCGCGTTTTTCTCCCAACGCGCCACGACGCTATTTTTTCCTATTGCGTTGATTTTGTATGATTTCGCCGCCTATCTGTCGACGGACTTGATTCAGCCCGGCATCATTAATGTCGTACGCGATTTCAACGCCGACGTCAGCCTGGCGCCCGCTGCGGTGAGCCTCTATCTGGCAGGCGGCATGGCGCTGCAATGGCTGCTGGGGCCGCTTTCCGACCGGATTGGCCGCCGACCGGTGCTGATTGCGGGGGCGTTAATCTTTACCCTCGCCTGCGCTGCCACGCTATTTACTACTTCAATGACGCAATTTCTGATCGCCCGATTTGTGCAGGGCACCAGCATTTGCTTTATCGCGACCGTTGGCTATGTCACGGTGCAGGAGGCGTTTGGGCAAACGAAGGCCATTAAGTTAATGGCGATAATCACTTCCATTGTGTTGGTTGCACCGGTTATCGGCCCGCTCTCCGGAGCGGCGCTAATGCACTTTGTACACTGGAAGATCCTGTTTGCCATCATTGCCGTCATGGGGCTTATCGCCCTGATTGGGTTAATGCTAGCCATGCCGGAAACCGTCCAGCGCGGCGCGGTACCGTTCTGTGCACGCGGCGTACTGCGTGATTTCCGCGACGTTTTCCGCAACCGGGTATTCCTGTTTGGCGCAGCCACGCTATCGCTAAGCTATATCCCGATGATGAGCTGGGTGGCGGTCTCACCGGTGATACTGATTGATGCGGGCGGCATGACTACATCGCAGTTTGCCTGGGCACAGGCCCCGGTGTTTGGCGCAGTGATCGTCGCCAATATGGTGGTGGTTCGTTTCGTGAAAGATCCGACCCGACCACGCTTTATCTGGCGGGCCGCACCTATACAGCTGAGCGGGCTGGCAGTGCTGATTGTCGGCAATTTACTGTGGCCGCACGTCTGGCTGTGGTCAGTGCTGGGAACCAGCCTGTATGCGTTTGGTATTGGGATGATCTTCCCGACGCTGTTCCGCTTTACACTTTTTTCCAACAACTTACCTAAAGGAACGGTCTCGGCATCGCTGAATATGGTGATCCTGACGGTGATGGCGGTTTCTGTCGAAATTGGGCGTTGGTTATGGTTTAACGGCGGCAGGATTTCGTTTCATCTGCTGGCGGTTGCGGCGGGGATCGCTGTCGTGTTCACGCTGGCAGGCTTACTCAAACGGGTACGCCAACATGAGGCAACGACGTTAGTCACTGAAAACTAACCTGCCCGCTTATCCGGCCTACGACAACTATGTAGGCCGGATAAGGCGCTTGCGCCGCATCCGGCTACGCTCACATCACCTTACGCAATGCGTGCAAATCCCGCTTCGAGATCGGCAATCAAGTCGCCAATATCCTCCAGGCCAATATGCACCCTGACCAGCGTGCCGCTGAAATCCACCTCTCCAGCCGGGCGGATGCTGTTCAGCTCTTCCGGCTGGTTCGCCAGAATGAGAGACTCAAAT
Organism: Citrobacter sp. Cf125; assembly: GCF_030333935.1. Taxonomy (NCBI): domain Bacteria; kingdom Pseudomonadati; phylum Pseudomonadota; class Gammaproteobacteria; order Enterobacterales; family Enterobacteriaceae; genus Citrobacter; species Citrobacter sp. Cf125. The sequence goes on from NZ_JAOWEY010000024.1 coordinate 333,688, forward strand.
CCACCCCACGAATAGGCCATATGGAACAGCGAGAAATTATCGAGGAAATTCGCCATCTGTTCGTCGGTCAGTCTCTTTTTCAGCACAAATGAGAACAGGCCTGAGCTTCCGGTAAAATCACGCTGAAAATACTCATGGCCCGGACATTCCGGTAACGCCGGATGGTTCACCCGCGCCACTTCCGGTCTTGCCGACAGCCAGCGAGCAATATGGATACTGCTTTCCTGATGCTGCTTAAGGCGTACCGCCAGGGTACGCAATCCGCGGCTGCCGTTGTAGGCGGTATCGGCATCCAGCGTTTGCCCCATCAGATAGGAGTTCTCGCGCAGACGATCCCAACAACGAGCGTTAGACACCGCCGTGCCCAGCATGCCGTCCGAATGACCGATGGTGTACTTCGTTCCCGCCTGAATGGAAATATCCACGCCATAATCCAGCGCTTTGAACAGCACGCCCGCCGCCCAGGTGTTGTCGATCATAATGACAATCTCCGGATTCACCGCGCGGATAGCCTTCACCATCCCCGGCACGTCCTGGACTTCCATAGTGATAGAACTTGGTGACTCAAGGAATACAACCTTCGTTTCCGGACGCAGAAGATCGACGATACCTGCACCAATCAGCGGATCGTAATACGTTGTTTCCACATTGAATTTACTCAGGATCTTATTGCAAAAATCCTGGGTTGGCTCGTAGGCCGCGCCGGTCATCAGGATATGATCGCCCCCCTGAACAAACGCCAGAATCGCGTTGGTCACCGCCGCAGCACCACATGGGTACAGCGCGCAGCCAACGCCACCTTCCAGTTCGCTCATTGCCTTCTGGAAGGCAAAGTGGGTATAGGTTCCGCGACGACCGTAAAACAGCTCGCCGTTCGCGCGATTGGCGGTAGCAAATTTCTTGTCCTTCACGGTATCAAATACCAGTGAAGAGGCACGTTGGATAACCGGATTCACCGCTCCCTGGGTGTAGCGTTTGTCACGACCAGCAACAACCAGTTGCGTCTCAAGCTTCATTGCGTCTTTCATAACATCTCCTGTTCTTAATCCGTGTGAAACCTATACCACCGCAGCAGTAGAGTTTATTTCAGTGTTGGTCTGCTTTTTTCCAGCGAACCGTTCAACAATCTGCGCCGCATTCAAATCATGGATAACGTTAATCAGTGTGGCCGGCGCATCGGTAATGGTGCCCAGCACCACCAGCATCGGGATTGCTTCCATCGGCAGGCCCAGCGTGGTAACGATAAAGATTTCACCGAGGAACGCCCCGCCCGGCACGCCTCCAACGATAATGGCGGAGAGCACCGCAATCAGCATCGTCAGGAAGAAGGTTTCGGTGGTGAATTCCATGCCCAGCACGGAATAGATAAAGACGATTTTCAGCGCGGCAATCATCGCCACACCGCCTTTGTTCAGGTTAACCAGCAGCGGAATGGAAACATCAACGATTTCCGGGTTAATCCCCATCGCCTTACCGGCACGCAGCGTCACCGGGAGCGTCCCCAGCGAAGAGCAGGTCCCCAGCGCAGTTGCAGACGGTTCAATCGCGTTACGCCAGAAGGCTTTGACCGCCGGAATACCGCCGCCAATATACGAATAGAGAATCGAGCCAAAAACAAAATAGACCAGCGTGGCAACCATAAACAGGCCGATGGCACGGGCAAAGGTTAACAGTAGTGCAGAGTCCTGACTGGCCATGGTGGCGGCGAAGTAGCAGCCCAGACCAATCGGCGCGACCTTCATAATGATCGAAACGATCTTCATAATCACGGTATTGGCGTCTTCCAGCAGCGACGCAATACGTTTACCGGCCTGATCCGACTGGCCAATCGCCACACCGGCGATGATCGCCATCACGATCAGTGCCAGAATATTGGACTTAGAGAACAGCCCAATAAAGTCGCTGGTGGTGATCATGCTGACAAAATCCATCTTGCCGCTGCCCGCCTGCACCGACTGCGAGAGATCGATAGTGACGCCCTGCGCCGGGTTATACCAGAGCGCCAGCGCGACGATCCCGGCCGCCGGAATAAAGGCCATCGCGATCGAAACAATAAAGATAATCGCCATAATACGCCCCAGCCTTTTCAGGTCGGTCATACTGGCGATCGAAGACATGACGCTGATCCCCACCAGCGGCACAATAATCATAAATAACAGGTTTAAGAATATCTGACCTATTGGCTGGAGTTTACTTGCAAACGATGGGGCATAAATACCTAATAAGCCGCCAATCACCAGAGCAACTAATAAAATAATCGACGATCTGTAGGGTTCTAGTCGTGACCACATAATCGGTACCTTTAGAATAATAATTAATGAGATTAAATTCACAATGTGATGAGTTTCCGTTTCGCCTCCTTTTAATTTGTGACGTAACTCACCTAAGTTGTTATTTTTTCATTTTGCCAGCAAGTTGTTTCCTGTGATTCAATAGTTGCATGTTTAAAAGGCGAATGTAACGGCCTATTCGTACCGTTTTTGCAAATCACTTGTGAATTAAAGGAAACTATGAGTACGCCGATTTCACTCAAGCATCTGGAGTTTTTTACTAAAATCGTCGACTGCGGAGGATTGTCAGAAGCCGCGGCGCAGCTCAACGTCTCGCCGTCTGCGGTCAGCAAAAGCCTGGCAGCGATGGAAGATACGTTAGGCACGACATTAATTAAACGCACCACCCGCAGTATTACCCTGACCGACGCCGGGCAATATCTCTTTAATCGCGCTAACAAGCTGTTGAAAGAATTCGATGAAACGCTGAACACTACTTCCGGTTATTACCATAACCCGCAGGGTGAATTACGTATAACCTGCTCAATTGCGTTTGGTTATTCCCGGCTGGTGAACCTGGTGGATAAATACCGCTCCCAGTTCCCGGATGTGAATCTGTATATCGATCTCAACGATAACTTCGTCAATCTGAACGAAACGGATTTCGACATTGCCCTGCGAATTTCCACCGCGCCGCCGCAAAACTATGCGATGCGCAAGCTGGTGCCCGTTCGCTGGGCGTACTGTGCCTCACCCGGCTACCTCGCCAAAAAAGGCATGCCCCAGCGTCGCAGCGATCTGGTAGATCATGATTGCCTGGTTTACCCGGGCCTCACGCCGGTACTGAAGGTGGCAGATGAACAGGATCGACTGCATCAGTTGAAACTACATATGCCGATCCAGGCCAACAGCAGTCTGGTGCTGTTGAAGTCGGTGTTAGAAGATCAGGGGGTGGCATATTTGCCCACTTATTTGATTGGCGATCATATTCAAAAAGAGGAGATCACGCCGCTGATGCTCGACGGCACCATCACCTGTGAAACTCATGCCCTGTATGCGCTGTACTTTCCCAGCAAGTACAGCAATCCGAAGGTGCGATCGTTTATCGATTTTCTGGTCGCAGAACTTGGTCCCTTACCGGCGTGGGATAACTGGATCCCGGAGTAAACCCAGCCCACCTGAAAATGGGAGGCGCACCACATTTTTTGCGCGATCCCCCCGTCTGGCTCTATCCTTAAGCCTATGAATAAAATTGCTGAACTCAAACGTGCCAAGCGACTGGCGCTCTCATTGCTGCTGATCGCTGCCGCGACCTTCGTCATCACGCTATTTCTGCCACCCAACTTCTGGGTGCTCGGGATCAAAGCAATCGCCGAAGCGGCGATGGTCGGCGCGCTGGCGGACTGGTTTGCCGTGGTGGCGCTTTTTCGCCGGGTGCCGATCCCGTTTATCTCGCAACACACGGCTATTATCCCGCGCAATAAGGATCGGATCGGCGAAAATCTTGGTCAGTTTGTACAAGAGAAATTCCTCGATACCCAGTCGCTGATAGCCCTGATCCGCCGCCATGAACCGGCGTTGTTGATCGGCAACTGGTTCAGCCAGCCGGAAAACGCCCAGCGCATCGGCCAGCATCTGTTGCAGATCATGAGCGGTTTTCTCGAACTGACCGACGACTCGCGCATTCAGCGGCTGATCAAGCGGGCGGTGCACAAGGCCATCGACAAGGTCGATCTCTCCGGAACCAGCGCACTGATGCTGGAAAGCATGACCAAAAACAATCGCCATCAGGTGCTGCTCGATACGCTGATCGCCCAACTGATCGCCCTGCTACAGCGCGACAGCTCACGAGCGTTTATCGCCAGACAAATAGTGCACTGGCTGGAAACCGAACATCCGCTGAAAGCGAAGATCCTGCCAACCGAATGGCTGGGCGAGCACAGCGCCGAGCTGGTGTCTGATGCCGTTAACTCCTTGCTGGATGACATCAGCCACGATCGCGCGCATCAGATCCGCCATGCCTTCGATCGCGCTACATTTAAGCTCATCGATAAGCTCAAACACGATCCGGAAATGGCCGCGCGTGCCGAAAGCCTGAAAAGCTATCTGAAGGAAGATGAAGCCTTCAACCGTTATCTTGGCGAGCTGTGGGCAGACCTGCGTCAGTGGGTGAAAACCGACATTAACGCAGATGATTCCCGCGTGAAGCAGCGCATCGCCAGCGCCGGACAGTGGTTCGGCGAAACGCTGGTAGCCGACAGCGCCCTGCGTGCCTCACTAAATGGGCATCTGGAGCAGGCCGCGCATAAGGTAGCGCCAGAGTTCGCCACCTTCCTGACGCGCCATATTAGCGACACGGTGAAAAGTTGGGATGCACGCGATATGTCGCAGCAAATTGAGTTAAACATCGGTAAAGATTTGCAGTTTATTCGCGTCAACGGCACGTTGGTTGGCGGTTCAATCGGGCTGGTGTTATATCTGTTGTCGCAAATTCCGTCCCTGCTGACGCTGGCGAATTTTTAAGGAGAAAGATTCAATGACGATGAGCATCCGCATTTTTTCCCTGCGCGAGACGCCAGAAAAGCTGCACGAGATCACCGCTTACTTTCAGCAGCAATGGGCCTCAGAAGACTCCATGGCGGTATACGAGGATGCATTGCGCCGTTGTATTGGCGCAAAGAATCCGCTACCGCAGTGGTACTGGCTACAGGATGGTGGTAGCATTGTTGGCTGTGCTGGATTGATCACCAATGATTTTATTAGTCGCGGCGAACTGTGGCCGTGGCTATGCGCGCTCTATATCGATCCTCGCTATCGTGGTCACGGTCTGGCGTTTCGCCTGATCGAACATATTGCACAGCAGGCCAGACAGCTGGGTTTTACGCAGCTCCATCTGTGTACTGACCTGGAAGGTTTATACGAGAAAGCAGGGTTTTACTTTAACGGGCCGGGCTATCATCCGTGGGGGGAAGTCTCGCGGGTCTACAGCCGTAACCTTTGATGGCATTCAGCGTTACGCGGTTTTGTTTTTACTTTTCATTATCATTTACGCATGTAATATAACAATTACCAGCTAACAGCGCGAAATGAGAGTCCGTATGTCCCAGGGAAGCCCAGATTCAAATCGCCATGCCATCAGTGTCGCGCTCTTTGGCATGCTGGTCTTAACGCTGGGTATGGGAATTGGGCGCTTTCTGTATACGCCAATGCTGCCGGTGCTGCTGTCGGAAGGTCAATTTACGTTTGACCAACTCTCGTGGATTGCCAGCGCCAACTACGCCGGGTATCTGGCGGGAAGCCTGCTCTTCTCCTTTGGGCTCTTTCATCTCCCCTCACGCTTACGTCCGATGTTGCTAACGTCCGCGCTCGCTACCGCAGGGCTGATTCTGGCGATGGCTAGCTTTACGCAGCCCGCGCTGGTGATGCTGATCCGCTTTCTGGCGGGCGTCGCCAGTGCCGGTATGATGATCTTTGGCTCGATGATCGTTCTGCATCATACCCGGCATCCCTTCGTGATCGCGGCGTTGTTCTCCGGCGTTGGCGCAGGCATTTTGCTGGGCAATGAATATGTCATTAGCGGGCTGCATTTTGCGCTGTCCTCGCACACGCTCTGGCTGGGCGCGGCGGCAGCCTCGGCTCTGTTCTTTGTGCTACTGGTTATACTCCTGCCATCTCGCGACCACGTGCTCCCCGCCGCGGCCCCGGTAAAAACAGAGCATCAGCCTATGTCCTGGTGGCTGTTGGCGCTGCTGTACGGGCTGGCCGGATTTGGCTACATCATTGTCGCCACCTACCTGCCGCTAATGGCGAAAAGCGCCGGCTCGCCGCTGTTGACTGCCCATCTCTGGTCGCTGGTCGGCATATCAATAATTCCGGGGTGTTTCGCCTGGCTGTGGGCCGCCCGACGCTGGGGAGTATTGCAATGCCTGACGGCGAATTTGTTGATTCAAAGCGCCTGCGTGCTCATGACGCTCGCCAGCGGCTCTTTGCCGCTGCTGGTGATAAGCAGCATGGGTTTTGGCGCAACGTTTATGGGAACCACTTCACTGGTGATGCCGCTTGCGCGACAACTTAGCGTACCGCGCAATATTAATCTGCTGGGCCTGGTCACTCTGACTTACGGCATTGGGCAAATACTTGGTCCGCTATTAACCAGCCTGCTGGGAAGCGGCGCACTGGCGATCGTTAACGCCACGGTGTGCGGCGCCGTCGCGTTGTTTATTGCGGCACTTATCAGCCTCACGCAATTATACAAACAGCGTTTCGCCTCGCCAAAAAGGGTATAACCGGCAACCTTCTAAAGAAGGTATATTCGGATTAGTCCGCAATTAAATGTCAACATTTAATAAACCGCAAATAATCGGTAATTACCCACCAGACAATTTATAATTCCCGTCCATTCATTTATAAGCTCAATTTAAAATGCGTAAAAATGGACATATTAATTCAACATCAACACTATCTTCGGGAAAACACATGTCGTGGTTTAAAAGAATGTTACTGGGGTTGATTATTTTGGCGGGTTTAATTGGCACGCTAAAGGATTATAAAGACTTTGGCCTGTTTGGCGCACTGGGATTGTTTATTATCTTCCTGTTATCAACAACATTTTTATGGCAATGGGCATCTGGCAATGGCTGTTTAGCGGTGTACAGCAGGAAGAGAGTCAGCCGGTTTAAACGCCGGCAGATATAAAAAAAGGCGTCTGAACCAGGACGCCTTTTTCATACCAGAACAAAAAGTTAGAACTGATAGGTCAGACCCGCAGCAACCTGGTTATCGCTGTCTTTACCATCGAGCAGGTTAATTTTGTAACCTACATCAGCCACGATGTTTTTGTTGAAGTAGTAGTCTGTACCCAGCGCGACGTATTCGGTCAGGTCATTATTGTTGTTATCACGCGCGTGGACGTAAGCCACGTTCGGACGCAGACCAAAATCAAACACATACGCAGCCATCGCTTCAAAGTGCTCAGCTTTGTCCGCATCCTGAATCAGGTTGTGGGACTCTCCGTACATAGTCGCTACATAGATAGCATTAGCATCATATTTCAGACCCGCGCCCCAGAACTCTGCGTTTTCGCCATTCCAACCTTTTTGTTTCTGCTGAGCAGTCACAGAACTGTTGGTATAGGCCGCAATTGCAGATATGCCAGAATCCGCAATGTTGTCATAACCCAGGGAGAAGCCGTAGCCATTGCCGTGTTGTTTCGACGGATCAGAATTGGTATCGTCCTGACCCTGATATTGCGCCCCGACGTTCAGACCATCAACGGCACCAAACAGATTTTTGGTGCGAAGTGTTGCAACGCCAGAAGTGCGTGTAGTAAGGAAGCGGTCAGTATTTTCAAAGGAGTCACCGCCGAACTCTGAGAGAGTATCAGTATAAGCTCCCACATCGTAAGCGATACCATAGTTGCGACCATAGTCAAAACTGACGTCATGACCATAATCCAGGCCAGCAAACGCCAGACGTGTATTAACGCCATTCTGAGAACCTTCTGCTTTAGCGGCATCAAACTGACTTTCAAATTGCCCGTAACCGGTCAGTTGATCGTTGATTTGCGTCTCACCGCGAAAACCCAGACGTGCGTAGGTTTCATCAGCATTAGTACCATCAGTCCAGGAATGGGCTGCTTTTACTTTGCCGTAGAGATCCAGCTTGTTGCCATCTTTATTATAAATTTCCGCTGCATGAACGGAGGTTACCCCTAATGCCATTACAGCTAATGCCACTACTGACTTTTTCATGTTATTACTCACTTTTAATTGTGAATTTGGCTATCAACTTTGTTATGCAGGCAGAATACCTGCATAAAAAAGTCCCCTATGGATTAAGGGGCAATACCAATAACACACCAAAAAAAATACCAATGAAGGTAATAATGAAGTGGCAAGACATAATTAATTTTTGGATTTTCAATCAAAACCGGACAGCGATAATTACTCGAGACTTTCACTCTCATTAACTGAGCGATGCAACATTAATGCTTCAGCAATAATATCTTGTTTACTTTTACGGGTTTCAAATGCCAGCGTTCGCACATATTCCCACAAAGAGGTATCGACACGGGCACTTAAAAGAACCATATCTTTTGATCGGGTCCCTCTGGGTTTTCGAATATCGGGATAGTCTCGAGATGGCATTTTCAACTCCTGAACGTAATAACACGCTTATGGCGATGAAATATGCAGTTAGTGTAAAAACATGTCAACGGTAAAATACAGTCATAATAGTAATGAAAGTGTTAATAAACCAATGAAGAATGGAACGATATTTCAAATGAAAGATAACTTGTTTATGGAATAATGTGTAATGCTAGCTTTACGAATATTGGATTTTATTCATTTGATTAAAAAAGCATGAAACATTTACATCAACTATATCACCAATCAAAACATCATTACGACCAATAAGTTACGCACCGTTATTAATGTCTACATTTACGCGAACCGCTTGTTTCTATGTGTAGTTATGCCGGTAAACCTTATCCTGATTACTGCAGAGATCGCGTTGATTCTCACTTAACCCAGACCCATTTTGTCTAAAAATAAGCACGGAAAGGTAAAAATAAGGTAAATGACACATTTTTTCGCATGCGAAAATAAGTTGTTTTTAATTGATTTAAATCAATTTGCACCGCACAAAGGGGACGAAAAAATGTTCATCCGAGGCGATGGAAACAATTTTTTACGTGACTTTCAGAACGTGAAAAGCGGCCCTGCCGGGCAATGAATGAGGATGCGGAAAACGCGGTGCGGGCCGCAATAGCCCGCGTATGAGAGGAAGGAAAATCAGGCGTTAACTTTATCCAGCGGCCAGGAATCAAACAGATAACCATCAAAATCAATGTCATCGACATTTGAAAACTCCAGCAGACGCTGTTTGACATTTTCCAGATGCTGCCACATGGCCAGCTTGGCCGCGCGGGCATCTTTTTTGATTAATGCAGCCAGGATCTGTTTATGGTCGCCCATCCACTCTTTCCGGTAGTGGGTATCGTCGAGGTGGCTATGGAGCTGGATCCACATCGGGTTGTTCTCACGCCACTGCCATGACTGGCGAAACAGCTCCACCAGCATGCTGTTATGCGTGGCCTCAGCTATGGCGAGATGGAACTGCATGTCGCCGCTTTCAGAACCGTTCGGCTCGCTGGAAGCCAGTTCCCGCTCTTCCAGTTGCAACGCCTGGCGCATTTTGACGATATCTTCGCGGGTAGCCTGCAGCGCGGCAAATTCGGCAATGTTGCTTTCCAGCAGCTGTCGCGCCTGCAACAGTTCAAACGGGCCCGCATCATTGCAATGATTTGCATCCGTACTGTCGATAGTCTGCGCATCCGCATTGTCGAGCACGTAGATCCCTGCCCCGCGGCGCACGTCCACCAGGCCTTTAATTTCCAGCATGATTAACGCTTCGCGAACCACCGTGCGAGTGACATTGAGCATCTCGGCAATTTCACGCTCTGGCGGCAAGCGTTCACCGGGCTGGTACGGCGTCTGGACAATCAGATCGCGGATCATGGCACCCACTTCCTGGTAGGGTCTTTGCTGAGAAGTGTTCGATTTCATCGTGTTATGTCCGTCAGATGCGTGTAATCAGATACGGGGAATAGGTATCGAACTATAGCATTTGCGGGAAGGCAAAAACAGAAAACGGGTCAACCAAACCAATATTTTGATTGACCCGTCATAGTTCGGAAGTTATGCGTCAGCGCTTAATGCCGCAACGCACTCACGTGCGCCGTGTTCACATAGCTGTTGATACGTCGCGATAATGGTCTCCACAAAGCCAGCGTTTTCCGCCAGGTCATGACCAAAAATGCCAGACAGCCCCAGCAGCGCCGTCACGCGCTCGGCGCCCTGGTACTGTTGGTTAATGTGCTGGAATTCAGCCAGCATAGGGTCGACAACATCAATGGCCTGCCCTTGCTCATCCACACCGTGGGTGTAGCGCATCCAGCCCGCCACGCCCAGCGCCAGGTGACGCCAGCCGCTGGCATTTTGCAGGTGCAGACGCACCGGATCCAGCAGGCGCTGCGGCAGTTTCTGGCTGCCGTCCATCGCAATCTGCCAGGTACGGTGGCGCAGAGACGGGTTGCTGAAACGCTCGATCAGCAGCGTCGCGTAGGCGTTGAGATCGGTGCCTTCCGGCATCGAGAGCGTCGGCGCTTGCTCCTGCATCATCAGCGCAAACGCCGCTTTGCGGTACGCCGGATTGGTCATGGTATCGGCGATGGTTTCATAGCCGCCGAGATAGCCCAGATATGCGAGGAAAGAGTGGCTGCCGTTGAGCATGCGCAGTTTCATCATTTCAAACGGCACCACGTCGGCCACGAACTGTGCGCCAACCTTGTCCCAGTCAGGACGACCGTTGACAAAATTGTCTTCAATTACCCACTGACGGAACGGCTCACAGGCGATAGCACACGGATCGTAAACGCCCAACTGGTCGGCAATCTCCTGCAACGTTTCCGGCGTCGCCGCCGGAACAATGCGGTCGACCATAGTGCACGGGAAAGTCGCATTAGCTTCAATCCACTGCGCCAGCTGCGGGTCGCGCGCCTGCGCCAGCCCCAGTACTGCGACTTTCGCCACATGCCCATTTTCACGCACGTTATCGCAGGACATCACGGTAAAAGCCGCCAGCCCCTGCTCACGGCGCAGGTACAGCGCTTGTACGATGTAACCAATCGCCGATTTCGGCGCGGTCGGATTCGCCAGATCGTGTTTAATCAGCGGGTTATTGAGATCTAACTGACCGCTGGCCGCATCGGTGCAGTAGCCTTTTTCGGTGACCGTCAGCGAAACAATTGCCGTCTGCGGGCGCGCCATCGCCTGTAAAATACCGTCACAGCCGTCAAGATCCGGGTGCAGCGCTTCTTTCATTGACCCGATCACTTTCAGCACGGTGTTGTCCGCGCCTTTTTCCGCCACGGTATACAGCAGTTGCTGCTTGCGCAGATTTTCAATCAGTACGCAGTCGTTACCCGGCATCAGGTTAACTTCACAGATCCCCCAGTCGCTGTCAGTGGTTTCCAGCAAATGATGGGTGTACAGCGCCTGATGTGCGCGGTGAAAAGCGCCACATCCCAGGTGAACAATGCGGGATTGCAGGCGCGAGCGGTCCCATGCAGGGCGCGCAACCGGCAGGTCGCTATTGGCAATTGTCGTTGTCATCGTGAACTCCAGAACCCGTTGAAAGGCCAACGGATGAGAAAAGAAAAAGCCGGCCAGACAGGTGGCCGGCAACTCGCTTTAGCGGCTAAAGAAAGCGCGCTGGATAGCCATCTCAACGCCGCGCACTTCCGCCAGCCCTTTCAGGCGACCAATCGCGGAGTAGCCTGGGTTGGTTTTCTTTTTCAGATCGTCCAGCATCTGGTGGCCATGGTCCGGACGCATCGGGATCAGATCCTCTTTACCCTCGGCTTTACGGCGTTGTTCTTCTTCAACGATCGCTTTCACCACCTCGTACATGTCGACATCGCCATTAAGATGCGCCGCCTCATGGAAGGTTTTCGGGTTATCTTCACGCAGCGTGGAGCGCAGATGGGTGAAGTAAATGCGTGGACCAAACTGTTTGATCATGTCGACCAGATCGTTGTCCGCCCGCACGCCGTAGGAGCCGGTGCACATGGTGAAACCGTTCGCCATACTGTTGACCGTATCGACCATCCACTGCATATCTTCCACGGTGGAAACAATGCGCGGCAGGCCAAGGATCGGGCGCGGCGGATCGTCCGGGTGTACCGCCATGCGTACGCCTGCTTCTTCCGCCACCGGAATAATCGCCTTCAGGAAGACGGCAAAATTCTCACGCAGCGCGGCTTTGTCGATATCTTTATAGCGCGCCAGATGCTGGCGAAACTGGTCAAGCGTGTAGCCCTCTTCCGCACCCGGCAGACCGGCGATGATGTTGCGGGTCAGACGCGCTTTGTCTTCATCGCTCATGTTGGCGAAGCGTTCATTTGCCTGAGCAATCTCTTCGGCGGTGTAGTCCGCTTCCGCGCCCGGACGCTGGAGGATATGCAGCTCAAAGGCGGCAAACTCAATCTGGTCAAAACGCAGCGCTTTGGAGCCGTCCGGCAGAACGTATTCCAGGTCGGTACGGGTCCAGTCGAGAACCGGCATGAAGTTGTAGCACACGGTACGAATACCGCACTGAGCCAGGTTACGCAGGCTTTGCTGGTAGTTGGCGATCCACTGCAGATAGTTGCCGGAACGGGTTTTAATGTCTTCGTGGATCGGCACGCTTTCGACGACCGACCAGACCAGGCCCGCCTGCTCAATAATGGCTTTGCGTTTTAGGATCTCATCAACCGTCCACACTTCCCCGTTCGGGATATGGTGCAAGGCGGTGACAACGCCTGTGGCACCCGCCTGACGTACATCCGCTAAGGTGACCGGATCGTTAGGACCATACCAGCGCCATGTCTGTTCCATGTTTTATTCCTCGTTACGTTATGGACTCGACGATATGGCACATAAATTCCTCCTTTTGGTATGACATGTCAACCTGAAGCTTAAAATTGGTTAACCAAATCACGATTTATTCTATTGAGATCGCCATTTTACGGCCCTGTTGCTCAGTAATAATGTAAACATGTAACGCAATGTGACATTCATCGCATCAATGGTTAACCAATATATGTAACATCTCAACCAAAATCATAATAGTTCAACCAATAAAGGTAGACGTTATATGCACGTTCTCAATATTCTGTGGGTCGTATTCGGCATCGGTCTGATGCTGGTGCTCAATCTAAGATTCAAAATAAACTCGATGGTCGCCCTGCTGCTGGCGGCGCTCTCGGTCGGTATGCTGGCGGGTATGGATTTAATGGAGCTGCTGCACACCATGAAATCCGGCTTTGGCAGCACGCTGGGTGAACTGGCGATTATCGTGGTATTCGGGGCGGTCATCGGTAAGCTGATGGTTGATTCCGGGGCGGCGCATCAGATTGCCCATACGCTGCTGGCGCGCCTCGGCCTGCGCTATGTGCAGCTGTCGGTAATCATTATTGGTCTGATCTTCGGCCTGGCGATGTTCTATGAAGTGGCATTCATTATGCTGGCGCCGCTGGTGATCGTCATTGCTGCAGAAGCGAAGATCCCGTTCCTCAAGCTGGCGATTCCTGCCGTTGCCGCCGCCACCACCGCCCACTCGCTGTTCCCACCGCAGCCGGGTCCGGTGGCGCTGGTTAACGCCTACGGTGCGGACATGGGCATGGTTTACATCTACGGTATTCTGGTGACCATTCCGAGCGTGATCTGCGCCGGGCTTATCCTGCCGAAATTCCTCGGCAACCTCGATCGCCCAACGCCGTCATTCATGAAGGCCGACGTACCGGTTGACCAGAATAACCTGCCATCCTTCGGTGTTTCTATCCTGGTGCCGCTGATCCCGGCAATCATCATGATCTCCACCACCATCGCCAACATCTGGCTGGTGAAAGGGACGCAGGCGTGGGAAGTGGTCAACTTCTTAGGCTCTTCACCGATTGCAATGTTTATCGCTATGGTTGTCGCCTTCGTGCTGTTTGGTACCGCGCGTGGTCACGACATGCAATGGGTGATGAATGCCTTTGAAAACGCGGTGAAAAGCATCGCCATGGTGATCCTGATCATCGGCGCGGGCGGTGTACTGAAGCAGACCATTATTGATACCGGCATTGGCGATACCATCGGTATGCTGATGTCGCACGGCAATATTTCTCCGTACATCATGGCGTGGTTGATAACCGTGCTGATTCGTCTGGCAACGGGTCAGGGCGTAGTCTCAGCCATGACGGCAGCAGGGATTATTAGCGCCGCCATTCTCGACCCGGCAACCGGTCAACTGGTGGGCGTCGATCCGGCGTTACTGGTACTGGCAACGGCGGCGGGCTCCAACACCCTGACCCATATCAACGATGCCTCGTTCTGGCTGTTCAAAGGCTACTTTGACCTGTCGGTGAAGGATACGCTGAAAACCTGGGGTCTGCTGGAGCTGGTGAACTCCGTGGTTGGCCTGATTATCGTATTGACCATCAGCATGATTGCATAACGTCGATACCGCTCTGGCCCGCAGCGCCAGAGCGGTTATCCATCCTGCCTCAACAATCCTCAATAATCAGATACACCGCCTTCACCGGGCCATGCACCCCAACCACCTTGATAAGCTCAATATCCGCCGTCGAGCTGGGTCCACTAATGATGTTAATGCACGATGGCATACGCTCACCGGCCTGCGCCTTCTGATGCAGTTTTTCTGCCAGTTGCGCCACGCGCGGCAGGATAGTGCTTTTACGCAGCACGAAAATTGAGGATTCCGGCAACAGGCTCAGGGAACGCCCGCGCTCCGGCGCGGAAAACAGCACCACGCCGCCGGACTCGGTCAGACCATACTCGGCATACACCACGCCCACTTTCGCCTTTTCGGCCTGGGTAATATTTTCGCTGCCACGCGCCGGATCCCAGACTACGGCGTTGCATTCCTGTTGCAAGCGTTCGGTAATGCCCAGCGCCGCCAGCCGGCTGTCGCCGCTCAGCACCACCGGCTGCTGGCCCAATTCTTCGCACAGACGGAGCGCCGCATCTGCGGCCTGGTCTTCGCGAGTCAGCTCACAGCGAGCCAGCATCACTTCACTGGCAAACTGGACAAACGCATCGCAGCGCTGCTGCGGGCTAAGTTCGGTCAGGCGCTCGTTAGCATAGTTGTTAACCGGTGCGACATCCGCTTGCGGTTCGAAGCGCAGCGGGCGACCCAGCGCCTGGGCGATGGTATTTAAAAACGCGGTACGGTTATCCATTCTTTTTCTCCTGCGCCTGATGTTTCTTAAACCAGCTACGGAAGCTCTCGCCGTCGGCATCAGGCAGATCGCGCGCCTCCATCCAGTCACCAATCGCGCCAACCTTGAGCGGCGTTTTGCCGCCATTGATAAACCAGCTCGCCGCATGTGCGCCCGCCATCATCCCGACTTTCCACAGCCCCGGATGGCTATTGGCGTAGGCGAACATTTTGATCGCCCGTCGCTCGGCTTTCGGCGTAATGCCCTCCTCGGCCATCACCCGGCGATGACGCAGGATCAGTTTTGACAGCGGAATCTTAACCGGACAAACGCTGTCACAGGCCGTGCATAATGAACAGGCGTATGGCAGATCTTTAAAATCTTTATAGCCGCCGAGCAGCGGAGAGATCACCGCGCCGATAGGGCCGGGATAGATAGAACCATAACCGTGTCCGCCAATGTGGCGGTACGCCGGGCAGGTGTTCATACAAGCCCCGCAGCGGATGCAGCGCAGCACATCGCGAAACTCAGAGCCCAGCACCTGTGAGCGGCCGTTATCGACAATCACCAGATGGAACTCTTCCGGGCCGTCGACGTTATCCGCCTCGCGTGGGCCGGTCAGCCAGGTGTTGTAGCCCGTCAGACGTGCGCCCACAGCGCTGCGCGCCAGCATGGTGATCAGCACATCCACCTCGGCAAAGGTCGGCGCGATACGCTCCATGCCCATCACCGCAATGTGCGTTTTCGGCAGCGTGGTACACATGCGCGCGTTGCCTTCGTTGGTCACCAGGCAAACAGAGCCGGTTTCCGCCACGGCAAAGTTACAGCCGGTAATACCGATTTCGGCACTGAGGAAATCCTCGCGGATCTTTTGGCGAATGAACAAGGTCATGGCTTCCGGGGTTTCCGGGCCGTCGTAGCCCAGACGTTCGTTCAGCACGCGGCGGATCTGGTAGCGATCTTTATGAATAGCCGGGACCACGACATGCGAAGGCGGATCCTGATCCAACTGCAGGATATATTCGCCGAGATCGGTTTCGATCACCTGAATTCCGGCATCCTGCAGCACATGGTTGACACCGATCTCTTCGGTCACCATCGACTTGGACTTCACCACCTTCTTCGCATTTTTACTCTGCGCAACCTGCAAAATGTAGCGGGTGGCGTCTTCTTTGGTTTTGGCGAAATAGACGTGCCCGCCGTTTTCCGTCACTTTCTCGGAGAGTTGGTACAGGTAAGCATCGAGGTTGCTCAGAACGTGATCGCGGATCTGGCTGGCACGATCGCGCCAGTCTTCCCAGTGGCCTAGCTCATCAACCATTTTCTGCCGATTCGCACCAATACGCTCCTGCGCGTTGGCCACGGCTTTGCGCATGATCGGATCTTCGATCTGCTGACGAATGCGCAGTTTAAATTCTACATCGCTGGTTTTTATCGACATCTCTTTCCCCTCAGCGGCTCATCAGCACTTCAGCAATATGCATCACTTTGACCGGCTGGCCTTCGCGTTGCAGTCGGCCGCCAATATTCAGCAGGCAGCTGACGTCAGCGCCGATCAAAAACTCCGGCTTCGCATCCATCAGATGTAAAACTTTCTCTTTCACCATCTCGCCGGAGATCTCGGCCATCTTGACCGAGAACGTCCCGCCAAAGCCGCAGCAGGTGTCCTGATCGGCAAACGTCAACAACTCCAGTCCGCGCACGTTTTTCAGCAGCGTGAGCGGCTCTTCCTTCACCCCCAGTTTGCGGGTCAGGCTACAGGAAGGGTGATACACAGCGCGGCCCTGCAGGCTGGCACCCACGTCCACCACGCCCAGTTTGTTGACGATAAAAGAGGTGAGATCCTGCATACGTCCGGCAACCTTCTCGGCGCGCAGCGCCCATTCAGGCTCATCCGCCAGATACGTCGGGTAGCTTTTTACCGCGTAGGTGCAGGAGCCTGCCGGGGAGATAATCGGATCGTCGTTGTCCTCCAGGGCGGCGATCAGGTTTTTCATCCCGGGGATCGCCTCTTTGATGTAACCGCTGTTGATGGCTGGCTGACCGCAACACCCTTGCTTCTCGGGGAAATTAACGCGACAACCCAGTTTTTCCAGCAGCAATACGGAGTCTCGTGCCATCCGTGATTTCAGTGCGTCACCAATACAGGTAACAAAGAAATTTACATTCACAATAACTACTCCATTGCTTCATTTCTGTTTATTGCGCTTGATATCGCGATATCAAACAAATGTTCATTCGTATTTCATGCCCAGTTTTTCTGTTTGCTGGTTTTACCAATACCTGGGTTCATGGTGATGCTCTGATCGTTTTCCTTTGATGGCAACTCTCCTCTTCTTATATCAGGACAATCGCAAATGTCTGTATTTTCATTTGTATGACAAAACCAAATAATCCCCTAATCGACTCGCACATGCAATACCCTGGTTTATTTATTTCGGCCTCGCTCACATTTTTATATTGGAAACCACAGCGTTATTAACACCTTAGAAAACAGTTTCAGGTGATTACCACTGTTGTCACTACCATTATTAAAAAGTTTATTAAATAACTACTTATAGGTATTCAATCGGCACTTAAGTATATTTACCCGGCATTGGATTTTAATTAAAAGATTACAATAGTTACAAAACTACAAATCATAATTACTTTATTCACTGAAGCGATTCAGTTTGCATACTTTATTAGAACAGCAATGTAGCCTCCCAACCATAAATATAAATCAGGTTTAATGAACCAATTGGGAATAGCAATGAACGAATATTTTATGTTTGCCCTGGCACTCTCTCCGTTACTACTGATGGTATTTTTAATATTGAAATTGAAAATGCCCATCCATTATTCAGTACTGATCTCTTTGGTATTCACCGCTGCACTATCGGCAATATTCTGGGAAATGCCCGTACAAAATCTAAAAGCCGCGATAGGCTATGGCGCGCTGAAGGGATTATGGCCGATTGTGATTGTGATCCTCGGCGCTATCTTCAGTTATAACGTCATGCAGGCGACCAAAGCGCTGGATATTCTGCGCGATATTCTCGCCAGTATTAGCGAAGATAAGCGTATTCAGGTGCTGCTGATTTCATGGTGCTTTGGTGGATTTCTTGAAGCCGCGGCGGGTTATGGTACAGCGGTCGCCATTCCGATCGGTATTCTTATCGCATTGGGTTTCAATCCGCTGAAGGCGGCGATTGCCTCTCTGGTGGCAAATACCGTTCCCACTGCATTCGGCGCGGTCGGGATCCCGGTTTCTATTCTGGCGGAACAGGTTAACCTGCCGGTTTATACCTTAGGCGGAACCATTATTCTGCAGCTCGCGCTGTTTAATATCCTGCTGCCGTTTGTGATTGTCTGCATTATTGGCGGCGGCCTGAAAGCCATTCGCGGCGTATTTTTAATCACGCTGATTTGCGGTATTACCACGCTGGTTCCGCAGTATTTTGTCGCTATTCATCTCGGCGCTGAATTACCCGCCTTTGCCGGTAGCCTGGTCAGCCTGTTTGCCGTGGCGATGGTTAGCCGCCTGCGCAAAGGGAAAACCGATCCCGAGTGGCGAATTGAAGTCAGCCATAACCGCGAAACCACGCCGCGTTCGGCAAAAGTGTTGTTCCGCGTGGGTTCTATCTATCTGTTTATTTTTGTCTTTATCCTGCTATGTTCGCCGCTGTTCCCGACGATAAAAGCCGCAGCCTCACAACTGGCCTCGGTGCTACATTTCACGTTGGCTGACGGCAAAACGATGGCGTTGAAAGTTGAATGGGTGACCACGCCAGGGATGTTGATCATCTTTGCGACCATTATCGGTGGTTTTATTCAGGGAGCGTCCGCACGCGGGATGCTGGAAGTATTTATCAAAACGATTTTCCAGCTTAAAAACTCTATCGTCGCAATTATGGCGATCGTCGCGCTGGCCACGGTGATGGATCTCAGCGGGATTATCTCCACGCTGGCGCAGTCGATTGTCGATCTGACCGGCAGCTCGTACGTCTTCCTCGCCCCGGTGATTGGCGCGCTGGGCACGTTCGTTACCGGCAGCGATACCAACTCGAACATTTTGTTCGGAAAACTGCAAACCATTGCCGCCAGCAAACTGCATATCGATCCCAACTGGCTGGCGGCGGCCAACACTTCTGGCGCAACGGGCGGGAAAATGATTTCGCCGCAAAGCATCGCCATCGCGGTATCCGCCACAAAAATGGACGGTCAGGCCAACCAGATCATGTCTGGCACCATGAAATACTGCTGCGCCTATATCGTGATCCTCGGCTTAAAGGTTGGCCTCTTTTATTACTGGTTTATGGCGTAAGCCATTGTCAACCCCGTCAAATTTGCGGCAACCGTATTTGACGACGCGGTGACCAAAAAGGTTTACACCTCCCCGGAAACGGAACGAGGCGCCAGACTTTACGATTTGTCGGCGCTGACTAAAATAGCGCCGATGTTTCAAATCGAGGATTGTTGTTATGTTGTTCTGGAAAAAGATGGTGAAGAAGTTCGACGCCTTTTCCGCGTTGATTCCACCACGCTACTTCCGCGTGTAATATTGGGCACTTATGCCTGATGGCGCTTCGCTTATCAGGCCTACGTTTCGCATTCATTTGTAGGCCTGCGTTTCACGCTCATTTGTAGGCCGGATAAGGCACTAGCCGCATCCGGCAGCAGCGTAAAATGTTCACCCCTTTCTCTTACGCAGTCCGCACGCTCTTAACATCACAACCCAAATACGAAGCCATGCAAAACGGTAGACCAGCGGATGCTGAAACCTCAGCAATGTCAGAAACACAGAGCCCCCTTGCGGCGTCAGATCACCGTTGCCTGATAGCGAACCTGTGGGTCCATAATCTGGTGGCGCGCGTCAATCAGCCGCAGTTCATACGAATCATGTTCTTTCGTCAGCCGCATTACCGCGTCAACAACACTGGTGGTCCGCTCCAGCGCCAGCTTGTCCTCATAACCATTGAGTAGTGAGGCCAGCATCACGCTGCAAATCAGATCCCCAACGCCCACCGGCATTTTGGTAAAGGTATACAGCGGCCGGGCAATGTGTAACGTCTGTTCCGGCGTCACCAGCAGCATTTCAAACGCCTGTTTGTTCCGCGAACAGTCGCCGAGATGCTTCACCAGCACCTTCTTTACGCCCCACGACACCAGCTGCCGCGCCGCTTCCACCACCTCGTCAAAACTACGCAGTTGTCTGCCCGTCAGCACGCCCAGCTCATAGAGATTTGGTCCCATCATGTCGGCCAGTTGAATGGCGTCATCGACAAAAAATGACTCCACGCCCTGCGCGACAATGCAGCCTTTTTGCGGGTCGCCCATTACCGGATCGCAAAAATAGAGCGCCTGCGGATTACGCTGACGAATGGTGATGACGGCGTGCTTCACCTCTTCACAATGGCGTTTATCTCCAAGATACCCGGACAATACGGCATCGCATTGCGCCAGCTTTTGCAGGTCATCCAACCCGCTGATGATCGCGCTCAGCTCGCCGTGCGGCATCGCCATACCCTGCCACATCCCATATTGGGTGTGGTTGGAAAACTGTACGGTGTAAAACGGCCAGACATCGATCCCCGAGAGCTGCATCGGCAACACAGCGGCTTTATTTCCGGCATAGCCATAAACAACCGACGACTGAACAGACAACACGTTTTTCATTTTGACTCCGTCTAACGAAACGTTGGCAGCAGACCAAATACGTCCAGAACAACCGTCAGATAGACAACCGCTCCGCAGACAATCACCAGGTTAAGCACGGTGTTATTACAGGGCGCGGTATAGCTGGCGGTTGGGAAACGTTTCCGCGCGGCTTTCACCAGGAACGGCGGCAGGATCACGCTCCAGATGGTAAAGGCCAGACCGGCGTAACCAATCGCGTGCACAAAACCGTTCGGGAAGAAAAAGCACACGGCGGCTGGCGGGAAGTAGGTCACCAGCGCGGTTTTCAGGCGGCCCATACCGTCGTCCGGGAAGTGAAACAGATCGGCGATGTAATCGAACAGGCCAAGCGTCGCCGCCAGCAGGGAACTGGCTACCGCGAAGTTGCCGAAAAAGGTGAGGATCAGATCCATATACCGGCTGGTGAACAGCCCGCTGATGGCCTCGACAAACACATCGATATTGCCGCCTTTGGCGATGATCGGCGGGAATGAGGAACGGCTGATGTTACCCATCGTCACGCCCAGCCAGAAAATATACAGCAGCAGAGCAAACAGCGTACCGATGATAATCGAACGCGTAATATTCGAGACTCCGCTTGTGCCATACAGTTTAACCAGGCTCGGCACGTTACCGTGAAAACCAAACGAGATGATGCAGAACGGCAGCGTCATCAGGATGTACGGCAGATACTGCGAATTGGGCAACGCCACCGCCACGCTGTCGATGAGTTTTGCCACTTCGATATGGCCAATCAGCCCGGAGAACGTGGCAAAGAACGCCACAAACTTACCGATAATCAGCACGGTAGTGATGCGTCCAACCAGCAGGGAGCTGTACCAGGCAATCGCGCCGACCAGCATACTGACGATCACCACCGAGATATTCGCCGGAAAGCGCACACCGCTGTATTTGAACACGGTTTGCGCCATCACCGCCGACGAACCGGAGATATAGGCATAGGTCAGAATATACAGCACAAAGCCGAAAGCGATACCAACCACGATATTCCACTTCCGGCCTAATAAATCCTGAGTAAAGGTATTAAAACTGGCACCGGCGCCATAATGCAGGTTAACTTCGACCAGCATCAGACCGGTTAATAACATCATGATGGCGATAAACAGAAGAATAACAGACGCACCGGGGAACCATACGCCGGCCATCGCAATCGGCAGGGAGAACATCCCGCCACCCACTACGGTCGCGATAACCAACATGGTTCCGCTAATCAGTCCGGGGGTACTACTCTGTCGCTCAATGGCATTAATATCCATGATAAATGTTCCTGTAGACTATTCGTTATAATTACAGCTGTCATTTGTACATCATGCGGATAATAAAAATGTCGGAGTCAGGGTTTACTTTTTTTTAGTTATGTCACGGTAACGGGCACCGCAAAGGCTTCCTGTTCATGGAAAAGGAATACAAAAAAGCCCCATCACATGATGGGGCCATAACTATTTTTAGATGTAATCAAAGCGTGCAGTAAAGAAACGCAACTGCTTAGGCTCGTAAATAAACTTCAGCCCGCGAATATCTTCTTTGTGCTGGTAAAGTTTAATAATGCCGTCAGCCACGACATCCATATGTGCGTAGGTATAAACACGACGTGGAATAGTCAGACGCACGGTTTCCAGTTTCGGTCTGTGGTGTTCACCGGTCACGTTATTACGGCCCGCAGAGATAATTCCGCGCTCCATACTGCGCACGCCGGTTTCCACATAGATGCTGGCGGCCAGACTTTGTGCCGGGAACTCATCTTGCGTCAGATGCTCGCAGAAGCGACGCGCATCGAGGAATACCGCGTGACCGCCTACCGGTTCAACAATCGGTACGCCAGCGGCTTTCAGCTTATCGCCCAGGTAGCGAACCTGCTTCACGCGGTGCTCAATGTACTCGTACTGCATAGCTTCGCGCAGGCCAATCGCCATCGCTTCCATATCACGTCCGGCCAGGCCGCCATAAGATGGCATCCCTTCGTAGACCACGACTAACTCTTTGGCAGAAGAGAACATTTCGTCATCGTTCATGCACAGGAAGCCGCCGATGTTCACCAGACAGTCTTTTTTACCACTCATGGTACAACCGTCGGCGTAGCTGAACATCTCATGCACGATCTCGGCGATGCTCTTGTTCTCAAAGCCCTGCTCTTGCTCTTTGATAAAGTAGGCGTTTTCTACGCAGCGGGTAGCGTCGTAGAACACTTTAATGCCATGCGCTTCTGTCAGTTCACGCACCGCACGCATGTTAGCCATGGAGACCGGCTGCCCACCCGCGAGGTTAACCGTCACCGCCAGGCAGATATACGCAATATTCTCTGCGCCTTTTTCATCAATCAGCTTTTGTAATTTTTTAAGATCGATATCACCTTTAAACGCAATATTCAGACCGGCATCGTGCGCTTCGTCACGAACGATATCGACAAACACCGCACCATTTTTTTCCTGGTGATAACGGGTGGTAGTGAAATACATATTCCCGGCAACATATTGCCCAGGTTTAATAGCCAGCTGCGATAACAGGTTTTCTGCGCCACGCCCCTGGTGAGTTGGAACAATATGTTTAAAGCCAAACAGTTCCTGCACTGTTCTTTCCAGATGATAGAAGTTTTCGCTGCCCGCGTACGCTTCATCACCCATCATCATTCCGGCCCACTGCTTGTCGCTCATTGCGTTAGTGCCACTGTCTGTCAGCAGGTCAATATAAATATCTTTCGAATTTAACAGGAAAGTATTGTAACCCGCTTCCTGCATTTTCTTGAGGCGTTCATCACGCGGGATCATAGATACAGTTTCAACGCTTTTAATACGGAAGGGTTCTGCCGGATAATTCATTTTGTTTCTCCAGTAACAGTGGTCATGTACGTATTAATGTGAAGTAAATCATACCTGGTTCATCAACAAACCCTGATGAAATATAACTATTCGCCTCCTGAGTCAGGGGGAGAAATAATGTGGAGGCACTATGCAAGATTTGATTGATTATGGAAATAGCCCGGTCAACATTAATCACTGGCAATAATTTAAAAAGCTGTAAATGTGGGTGATGCAAATCACACGTCATTTTTTTACCCGTTAATATTCAACAAGTTTTTTTTTGCGTTTCGATTTGCCATTCGTCGTAGTGTGTCTGCGGAGAGTGGAAATACTGAAAACATAACTTTCCAGGCTGTGCTCGTAATGTATTGGTGAATGAGTACACCTCATTTTGTGAGAGTCGGATCACTTCACGGAGTGATATTTGTGATTCACATCACTAAAAGTGTAAAGCAAAGTGTACAAAACCGTGTTGTTTCAGAGTTTGCTATTTGCTTCAGTGAGTGAGATCGCATTTTTGGCCAGATGCAGAGGAGCATTATTTTCTGGAAATGGCAGGTATTTGGCGGATTGGATGAGAATGGATTTATACGGTGAATAATACCGGATTTATTGGGGTGAAGGGGTTTTCTATTTATTCCGAAAGCGTGCTATTCGCGCTTATTTCATCTTATTTACATCTGGACTTCCCCCAAGATACTGGCGTAATTTACAGGGGTTTTATTAGCGCGATGCGAAGGTGCGCCAACACCTCCGCATCGCTAATCACAGCAACTATTAATAGAGAATAGCAGCCATGACTGATACGCATTGTATTGCAGTTTCATTTGATCCAGAAGTCCACGCCGCAGATAACCGTCGCCTGAAGGTGGGTTATGCGAGCCGTTATCCTGATTACAGCCGTATTCCGGTGAAGTTCGTCCGGTTTCCGTCCATTGTGATGAAGGGCCAGTGGCTGAAAGCCGCCGGATTCGACACCGGCACCGACGTTGATGTTCGCGTAATGCAAGGCTGCATCGTATTAACCGCCCGCGCCGCCGAACCCGAAGAGTCAGAACTAATGAAATCCCTGCGCGCCGTGGAAAAGCTCTCCGTGCGTAAGCAAAAGCAGGTACTGGAGTTTATCGGGGTAATTGCGGGGAAAGCGTTGAAGGGGTGAGTGTGTGATTGTCATTGGGGCGCCTGCGGGCGCCTTTTTGAGCTTTTACAGGTAAGCGATAAAGTGACATCGATAGTGTATCGGCCTCACACCTGTTGATCAGGTGATAATTTGCGAGCATCATCGCAATTATTTACCTGATAATGAAATCAATGACTTCCAGTAAAACCCTGCAACAGGCAATTGCCGACATCACCATCTGGCGTAAAGGCGAGCAGCGCGCGCCGCACAAGCCCCTGCTGCTGCTTCATGTGCTGGCGGGTTATCAGCAGGGTCACGGTCGCCTGTTTGACTACGGTTCGGAGGTTCGCGACCCGTTGCATAGCCTGCTGGAGCGATTTGGACCACAGCGCGCGCAATACCGCCCGGATATGCCCTTCTGGCGCTTACAGGGAGATGGGTTCTGGGAGCTACAAAACGCCGAGCACTGTTCAACATCCGGTAGCAGCAAACAGCCCCCTGCCGGGGAACTGGTAACGCACAACGTTGCCGGAGGTTTTGATGAACAGCATTTTGCCCAGTTGAAAAAGAGCAAAAGTCTCATCAACGCCCTGGCCCAGCAAATCCTCGAGGCGCACTTCACCGAAAGCATTCAGGAAGAGATCGCGGATGAACTGGGATTTGATATCCTGCAAATCCGCAAACAGCGGGACCCATTGTTCCGCCAGCAGGTTCTGCGTGCCTATAACTATGAATGCGCTATTTGTGGCTTCAATATGCGCCACGACAGCACCTCTGTCGCCCTGGAAGCCGCCCATATCAAATGGAAACAGCACGGCGGCCCGTGCGAGATTTCAAACGGCCTGGCGCTGTGTGCAATTCACCATAAAGCCTTTGATAAAGGTTCGATTGGCCTGGATGAAAGTATGCGAGTTCAAGTGTCGCCCGCAGTAAATGGCAGCGGCATGGTGGGCAGACTGTTCTGGGATTTCGACGGGAAGGAGATTGCTCTACCGATGATGCGCGAAAATTATCCACAAGAAGGGTTTGTGGAGTGGCACAGGAAAGAGGTGTTTAGAGGGTGAGTGCGAAGGCCGGACTCGCACATAATGATTAATCCTTTGATTTAAAAACAATTAATAATAGCTTTCAATTAATATACCAACTTCGATACCAACACATTAAATCATTGATTTTGGGACTCGAATCAGGGCAAAAACCACCGCTTATATCCAACCAGATTCTAATGTGAAGCCAGCATCCCCGGTTAATGCTTCTCCAAAATATCATTCATCCGTTCGTTGAATTCGCTTAATACGTCGGGTTCTGTTTGCATCGTCAATCGTCCATAAAAGCAAACACGCCTGCCGGAAGTGGCAGGCGCATTATGCAATGAATAAAAAGGGTGGAAAGCGCAGAGGTAAAAATCAGGAATGAAGCCCGAAGAATTTATGTACTCATCAGCCCGGTAGCACGCTTTGCTCTGTGAATATGCTTCACCAATAACCTGACGGTAAAAATGCTCATCAGTCGCCAGTGCCCGGTCATCAGCCTTAATCAGCCACAGCACCAGGTCAAGCCGGGGAAGCTGGTCTTGATACAGCGCAGCATACTCGTTATCACGTGCACCACTTTCGCCTACACCGGGCAGGTCCACCAGTGTCATAAACCGTTCGCCAACCTGAAGGTGAAAGCGCAGGGGTTCACGAGTACAGGCCACCACATCGCTGACCGGTGATACTTCACTGGAAAACAACGCATTACAGAGTGACGATTTCCCCGCCCCAGTTTTTCCCATAATGCCGATCGCTGGTTCGTAATTTGTGATCTTATTTATCTGCTTTATGATCCGCTCTGTGGCCCATTCCGGCAAACCCGTAAGTGAGTCCTGCAGGGACTGCTGTCCTTCCTTATTACTCATGACATCTCCTGAGACAAAGAAAACAAAAACGGCGAACCCTTGATGGATTCGCCGTTGTGCTGGTGTGTTCAGGAAAATGATATATGCCTGAGATTATTTAAGATTGAAAGCCTAGACTAATGTGACCACAATTTTTTTCTTTCATAATGGGACAGCTCCTCCTCGACTAATCTGGATATAATGTCATTTATACCCTCGCCTGTTTCTTGTTGTATTTGATTAAGCTTTTTTAATGTTACACCATCCAACTTAGGAACCTTTTCCTTTTTCTGACCAGTTCTGTTTCTTTCTCGCCAGTTTTTTTGCGCCCAGGCATTTCTCATTTCCTTAAGGAATTTTGATTTATAATCAAGGCTCTCGCTATCAATCTGAAAGCCCACAACACCCAGGTTATGAATATCACTTTCCTGCTGATCTTTCTTGCTCATTCTCTTTTTGTTTCGGGTTATGATTGAAATCATTTCGGTAAGGTCTCGCTCTGGTAATGTATAAAATGCTGCTTCTATAAATTGCCAGCGCTGGTAGCTATTAATCGGACGCAGTGGAAAGTGAACGAGATTTTTGACCATGTAATCCCATGCCCACTGAATATCTTCTTCACTTTTTTTATTTAGCCAGTCAAAAGGTTGTGGGTGGGTGTTGTACTCTTTTCTCCAATATTGCTGCATCTCTGATAAATATTTTACTTTATCTGTCAAGGGTAATTTGGTTTCGTCGACATACTGCATAATGGCATCCACATAATCATCCCGCGTGATCATATCTATGTCATCGTTTTTCATGGCAGGTTTTTTGGAAGAGTCAGAAATGGTGCATCCATTGCTTGTTATATTGGATTTGTTTTTTGCTGGATGAAACATGATGTAATACAAGGAAAAACACGCAATGCGATCGCTATCGTGCAACCATTGAAAATGCACTTCTGGCAATAATTCATTATTAACCACTGCAGCCAATAAAGTTTCGGCTTCCTTTATCTTTTCTTTGTTAGGAAGGGAGTCAACTATAGCTCTCACCAATTTATAATAGTCACCCCTAGATACCAGTTGTTTCATGTCATTATCCGAAACAGTCCTATTCCATTCATGAACGATATGATCGAGACATTTTTTATACTCTCTAATCTGTCTATAGTTTTTAATCACACCCATATATCAGCCCTCGCCAAAACACGTTTCAATCACAAACGCCCCTCCAACCTCACCATTTTTGCTCATGGTTCGAATCAAGGGAACCTACAAATCATGATATTTAAGTAAGGAATACATAAAATCATAAAATTATTCAATCTTAAAATAGTGGTTTTTTAGTGATTTTTAAGTAATATTTTAGTAATGCACTTTGTTTCTTTTCCTAGAAACCATAGCGTTGATGTGCCTGAAACACAGAAATTATAAGGGGAAATGCCTTTGAGGCAAGGATGGCAAGATTTTTTACATATGGTTGCTATGGTATTGCCCTGTATCAACAAAGGATAGTGTCAGGGTGTGGCTGCAGGTTTTTATCATTTACGCCATGCATGGGACCAGGCAACTGAATCATGCCCACCTCCACGGATACAGTTTCTACCACTAATGCATGTCTATAGAAAAAGGAAAATAAAAAGAAAGAATATAATTAAGGTTAATTAGTTTAATTAATATCCCTTCTAATCCTTACCGTCAAACCACCTGACAAAAAAAATACAACACATCCCTTTCCTCTGAACCATAACCCCAGAGGAAACAACATGAACGATAACTACCCATATATTGCCAAATATAAAATGGACTGGTTTTTACATAGCCTGATAAACAATCACCTGAACAATGTCATTGAACGCTATTCAAAGGTGATTGGTATACGACTGGACTTTTCGTACAACCAGAATTCAGAAAGTTACAACAAGGATTATAATTACCTTCAACAGGATCTGCGGAAGCTATTTAAACGAGTTGAACAGGAGTCTGGTGTTGCCGGATTCTTTTGGGTGATTGAGTATGGCGAGGACAGTAAATTTCATTCTCATACTGTGGTGTATCTGGATGGGCAAAAAAAACGCAAAACATTTCCGTTAGCAGAACGCATAGGTGCTTTGTGGAAGGAAATAACTCAGGGAGAAGGTAAATATCATCGCTGTGAATACAAGGGAAGCTATAAGGCAGATATCAACCAGATCATCAGCCACCGGGATACTGATTATATTCAAGGGTTGAGATATATCATCAGCTATCTTGCTAAGCAGGAGCAAAAGTATGGTATGAACATTTACGGAAGCAGTGAAGTACCGCTACCTAGTGGATTAGGTCGCCCAAGAAAATCTTAGGCGCAGTTTTATATCCAGGGGGCATTCCCCTAGATATGCTCCAAACTTTTTTACAACAGAAGCTATTGATGTGGAGGAGCTGGCAGTAAATAATTTTACTAACGGCTCCGGTTATTTATCCTTAATCGGAACACATCACCATGTATACAAAGCCCACATTGCTTGAAGACCAATTTATTGATATGAAATTCATTACCCAACTTACTGGCCTGAGCGACAAATGGTTTTACAAGCTCATACAGGATGGGTTATTCCCGAAGCCAATTAAGTTGGGCAGAGCTTCCCGTTGGTTAAAAAGCGATCTGGAAGAATGGTTATATTACCGTATTTATGAATCGAGAAATTAATGCGTTCCAACTTCTACATGTTTATTAATCTCATTATCAAATTCTAACGCATCTGGTCACTACGCTTCAGGGGCGTCTTGCGCCTGCCTGCAGGAGCCTGTTTATGTTTGCTAAATTCTTTATCACTCTCGGCGGCAACGCTCGTCTGACCGGTACTTAAACGAGACCGCCTCCCTTACGACCGTTATACCTGCCATCTATGCCACTCGACCGCCTTTTACCCCGCCACTCTCAATTAGAAAGCCTGCTTCAGACATATCGGAGTTGACATCAAACCAGAACATATCGCCCGTTATGATTATCTGGAGGAAAGCACAAAAACTCAGGCCCTATTGTAGTTCCTTAAGACGGTTCTGAATGGCGTGGTGTCGCTATTGCCGATGCGTGACTGGCAGTGCGTCATGTGCAGCGTAGATTTTTGCGGTGAGAAAAAATGCCAGGTGTGTAAGACGGGGTCTACTGTCGGAATTGGGATGTACAGAAGGAATAGCCCCCTAAACTTCAAAATGTTAGCGCCATATCAAGCGATGTTGGATAAGCTCACATTGATACAAAAAATTATATGTTCATTATCATTCCTTGATTCAATAATGTCATGCAACGATGGGGATGTAAAAATGTTTCATAGGGAGCGGACATGAGGACATCAAAAAAAGAGCTGCTGGAAATTGCTTCCTATTTATCAAGATATGGTAAAGAAAAACCGCTAAGTGATCTTACCCAGCAGCCATTGGAGCCACAGTCATGACGATTAAGCAGCCCGTCGAGGTCTGCATGATGGATTTTGCCACTTTGTGCAGCAATGGAGCAACTTTACAGCTCGACCACTACCAACGACCCTATGTTTGGGACAGACACAAGGTCAATCAGTTGCTGGAGGATTTGGACGAGTTCAGGCACAGCGGCAATGGGCAGAAAGTCTATTATCTAGGTACCCTATTGCTGCATCGGAATGACGAAAAAAAAGCCCGCTTTGTGATCGATGGCCAACAGCGCCTCAGTACCCTAGCAGTGCTGTATCATGCCTTGCACAATGAATTACCCAAAGGGTTAGAATTTCATTACCGCTCTCCCATCTCAGCTCGTAATTTGCGAGTAGCACGCAAGCTAATGAGCGAACATCGTGAGTCAGCTCTAGAGCCATCCATCGTTGAGCAATTGTGTTTTACGGTGATCACAGTTGAGCGCGAAGATCTCGCTTTTACCTTTTTTGATACTCAGAATTTTCGCGGAGTACCACTTAAAGCGACTGATTTGCTCAAAGCTTATCACCTGCGGGCTGTGAACGGGCCTAACGTACGGCATGTCGAGTCATTGCAGCAAATCTGTGCTCGACGTTGGGAGCATGTTCAAATGACAGGCCCTAGGCGGCAGGATTGTGAACAGCAAGATTTTGCACCCGAGCTGTTTCAGTACTATTTGTGGCGTGCCCGCAATTGGCGGGGTAATAAGCAAATGGAGCGTGAAGATCACGATAGTCTGCTGGAAGCCTTTCAACAACAGAGTGTTGGTGGTGGTGAGATTGATGAGATCCCGCTCTATCCGGGTTATCACAACCAATTTGCTAATTCCCTCAAATTGCAAAGCAGCGATGACTATCGCTTGGCATTGAACCCTTTACAAATTAGTGGAAGTGCGGCCAATTTACCATTTACCTTGCGCCAGCCTATTCATAAAGGCATCTGTTTTTTCCTTTACGCTCAAAAATATGCCTCTTTACTTGATGATCTTTTGTACAAAGAGAATACCTGCCACGAATTAGAGGCATTCCGAGAATTTTATCGGCGTGTGGTACGTGCTAATGCCTATTACTTACAGGAGCTCTTTAACTTGGCCCTTCTGATGTATGTCGACCGTTTTGGTTATCAACATCTATTAGCCTTTGCAGTGGGTTTGGAACTAGTGTTGGGGGGATTACGGTTGGAGAAAAGTTATATCTTTAAAGAATCACCACTCAAGTACTTACGTGACGCTCCTTACAATCTGCTTGATGAGATATGTGGGGCCTATCGCCCACAAGAGGTGATGACATTCTTACGTTCTGAAATCGAACGTAGTAAGGGATACGGGAAGGCTGTCTCCATCGTCCTATCTAAGGGCGTACAAGGGCGTTACCTTAATGCATTGCTGGATTATTTCAATCTTGATGGTATCCCTGAGGGTGACAGCTGGGTAATTAAACGTTGGCTAGGGATGGAAAAGTAGATGCAATATGAATCAAAATTAATGACACTTGCTCAACTCATTGATGAAAAACGACTTTTCAATATTCCTATATATCAACGCCTCTATGTATGGGGTAGTGACCAGATCAAAGTATTACTTGATGATCTAGTTTCCGCCTGTAATGCAGACAAGGATGTATTTTACTTGGGTAGTACGCTGGTGATTGAGCAAGGAAGGACAGAATCTGGGCACCCCTTGTTGGATCTGATTGATGGTCAGCAACGTTTTACCACCTTGTGGTTGCTTAGCGTAGTAATCGAGCGCCTGCTCTCATCATCGAAAAACAGTGAGCGAAGCCAAAACCCCCTTTCCTGTTTTCTCTATGCCCAGTTGGGAAATAGTCGTGAGCCGCGGATTCGGTTTGCCATTCGCCCTGAGGTAAGCCGTTTTTTTTCAGCCTTACTTGATGGCCGAGCTGCATCTGATGAGCAAAAAGCTGCTGCGTTGAGTTATGCGATGCAGGTAATGGAGGGTTACTTCACCCATAGAACGGATGACACCCACCGGATTGATCTTGTCAAATTGGGTATGTTCATCCGTGATCGGGTTCAACTGGTGTTGACCTTGGTACCGGCCAACACGGACCTTAACAAGTTGTTTGAGGTCATCAACAATCGCGGTGTGCAGCTGCAGCATCATGAAATTTTGAAAGCTCGCTTGCTGGCGTTACTGCCAGATAACGCAGAGCGCGAAGCCTATGGCCAGATGTGGGATGCCTGCTCATTTATGGGGGCCTATGTCGACAAGAACCTACGTACCGTTAAAGGAATGAAGCTGATTCCGCTTTATAATGTTGAGGATGCTAAACGAGACCGGGAGAAGCTCGCAGACCCCTTGGTTATACGTGACGTACTGCTGGAATTAGGTACACAACAAGACCTCAGACACCACTCATTAGACGATATCCTCAATGATGAGACACTCCTGACGGAGCCATCTAACAATGCTTCTGAAAATAACGAGGCCTATGAAGCCGATGATGTACGCAGTATTATCGGCTTTTCCATGCTCTTACAGCATGTTTTACGCCTTTTTCTGTTACATCAGCAACGCGATGATATCAGCAAAATCCTAGACAAAGAGCTGTTACAGATCTTCCAGACTCATTGGCTGGCGGGGCTAGCCCAGTGTGAGAAATCAGAACAAGCCAATCAGATACGTCGCTTTATCGAATTGTTGTGGCGTTGCCGCTATCTATTTGACAAACACATCATCAAATGGATTAGCGATGATGCTAATGAAGAAAGTCATGGTATTCGTCGCCTCCGAGTGAATGAAAATCGGAACGGTTACCAAAGCCTTATTCGCGCTAGCCGTGATGCCGATAGCGGGTTTGCTATGTTACAAAGCATGCTCTATCACTCACAGCAATTGACCACCCATTACTGGCTAACTCCCCTGCTTAGTTACCTACTAAACCATGGCGGTGAAAGTGCCCACCGATACCTGCAATATCTGGACAATCACTTGCTTTGCAGTGGCAGTGAACAGCCACTGATCGAACGAACCCGTACGTTTGTGTTAAATCCATGGTGCGATAGCTATCCGATCCGCGATATGCAGGCAGTGCTGAGAGCTGATGAGGGAACCGGATTTTCTCACTACTGGTTTTACAAGCTGGAATATATTCTTTGGGAGCATTACCGCTTTCAAAAAGGGAATGCCTGGCAGGCATTCCGAATGACGGCCAGGAATTCAGTGGAGCATGTTTCCCCACAGCAGCCTGAGCATTTTGATTCCAACCGAGTGAGCTCTGAAATACTGGACTGTTTTGGTAATTTAGGGCTGGTTTCACGCAGTATCAACTCAGAGTACGGCAACAAACCCTATGTTGAAAAACGGGCTCGTTTCATTGAGCGTAACCAGAGCAGGGTGGACTCACTCAAGTTGGCACTGATTTATGAAAATGAGCAGTGGAATGACGTGCTAGCATTGGCTCATCAGCAACAAATGCTTGAGGAATATAACGCATATTTTTCTGAGGTGGAGCTCGGGAAATAGCCTTCAGTAGAAATCCTGGACTGACCCCACCTCAGTAGACATTTCCTGTCCTCACGACGAAGCCTGTTCGAAAGCCTCCGGACTGACGCCGCCCAGGTGACTATGGCGCCGGGCCCGGTTGTAGAAGACTTCAATGTAATCGAAGATATCGGCCCGGGCCAGATCCCGGTTTTTATATATGCGTTTCCTGATACGTCCTTTTTTCAGTGAGCTGAAGAACGACTCCGCCACCGCATTATCCCAGCAGTTGCCACGCCGACTCATGCTCGGGGCCAGGTTGTTGGCCCGACAGAAGCGTTGCCAGTCGTCGCTGCCGTACTGACTGCCCTAGTCCGAATGCACGATAACCTCGCCGTCCGGTTTTCGTCGCCACACGGCCATCATGAGCGCATCCAGCGCCAGTTCGCGTGAAAGAGTGGGTTTCATTGACCAGCCCACCACATTCCGGGCGAAGAGATCGATGACGACTGCCAGATACAGCCAGCCCTGCCAGGTACGGATGTAGGTGATATCGGTCACCCAGACCTGATTGGGCTTTACCACGGTAAATTCACGCTGCACGCGATTAGGGGCAACAACAGAAGGCCTGCCAGCTATCCGGCGTGGTGCTTTATAACCACGCACCGCTTTGATCCGGTTCAGTTGCATAATGCGACCTACACGATTTTTACCACAGGTTTCACCGATTTCGCTCAGATCACCATGAACCCGACGATAGCTATACACGCCACCACTCAGTGCATATGAGTCTCGGATGAGCGTCAGCAGGCGTTGATTGTCTTTATCACGTGCAGATACTGATTATGCAGCCACGCATAGAATCCGGCCCTGGCGACATTCAGGACCCGATACATTGTCATGACACCCCATACAGCACGGTGTTCATTGATAAAGCGGTACTTCAGTCGGGCTCCCTTGCAAAGTACCGCGCGGCCTTTTTTAGGATATCCCGTTCTTCTTCAGTACGTTTCAGCTGCGCCCTGAGCTTCAGGATCTCACTTTTGGCTTCCAGCAAATCCCTGGCATGTTGTTCACTGTTATCGGGTTTGATGGCCCGCAGCTACTTGTAAAGACTGTGCGCAGAAACGCCCAGACGATCGGAAACTTCGGCAACGGAATAACCGCGTTCCGTGATTTTACGGACGGCTTCTTCTTTAAATTCCGGTGTAAATCGTGGTGTGCCCATACGCTCCTCCTATGCTCAAACTATAGGGCAGGATCGTCTATCAGAGCGGGGTCAGTCCAATCGGACAAGTACGTTCACATAAATGGGTTTAACTATCTCTAATACCAGCCTAACTGCGCACAATGTAATCTCAACTTGCAAAATGCTATGCAAACTCAAAGATAATGGTATGCTTCTAACCAATATTGACATTCGCAACAAGAGGCACAGCCATGATCCGCTGCCACCTCGCCCGAATGATGGGTGAACACAAGCTGCGTATTGCCGACGTTGCCAGAGAGACGGGACTCAGTCGTGCTACGGTAACGTTGCTCTATAAAGAGACTGCTCAAAAAGTGGATTTGGACACGATAGAAAAAATCTGTCTGTTATTTGGCTGTGGCATTGGCGATCTGCTGGAGCTTAAGGCTCACGGAATTAAAGCCGAAGGAGAGGAATTAAGGGATGCAGATCACTGAGTACCACGCAAAATACTACGCCCATGAGCTCACGTGCCTTCACGCGGCAGACAGTGTGGATCGGCTCTCACAGTCCCTGTTCGATGCAACGGTAGATTTGAATCCTCATCAGATTGAAGCTGCACTTTTTGCGTTGCGAAACCCCTTGCAGCAAGGTGTATTACTGGCGGATGAGGTCGGTCTTGGCAAAACCATTGAAGCCGCTCTCGTCCTCTGTCAGCACTGGGCGGAACGCCGACGTCGTTTGGTGATCGTTTGCCCGGCCGCATTACGCAAACAGTGGGCGCAGGAGCTGGCTGAAAAATTTGCACTACCCAGTAGTGTGCTGGACACAGCTGCGATCAAGTCAAGCGGGGTATCGCCAAGAACTTATCTTGCAAATACTGCAGGCAAAAAGGTAATGATTATGTCTTACCATTTTGCAGCCAAATTAGCCGACGACTTAGTGACTGTGCCTTGGGATCTCGTCGTTATTGACGAAGCCCATAAGCTAAGAAACGCCCATCGAGCAAGTAATCGCATAGGGCAAGCGCTTAAGTTGGCATTTAATGGTCGACGCAAAGTGCTTTTAACTGCGACGCCTCTGCAAAATTCCTTGATGGAATTGTATGGCCTTTCAACGCTACTCGACGAACATTTGTTTGGCGATGAAAAGACATTTCGGAAACAGTTTATTCATGGTGAAAGCGCCACAGATGAACTGAAGCAGCGATTGGCGGGTTTTGCCAAGCGCACTTTACGTAGCCAAGTACTCGAGTACGTGCGCTACACCAAACGCCAAGCCGTCACTCAGCCATTTAAACCCACAGATGCGGAACAAGACCTTTATGAGCGCATCTCTGTCTTTTTGCAGCGCGAAATATCCTTTGCATTACCTAAGCGCCAGAGACACCTAACTGGCTTGATATTGCGAAAGCTCCTGGCATCAAGCCCGTATGCCATCACCGGAACTTTGCAAACCATACTCGAGCGGTTGCAGAAAAAATTGATGGGTGACGATCAGTCAGATGAAGACCTGGCGACTCAGTTGATCGAGCAAGATGATTTAGAAGATGACTATTTGGATGATGCTGATTTTTCCGATGCTGAAACGGACGAATCGCTAGCAGAAACGATGGGAGAACCTCCAGGTTCGCCCGATGCAACCATAGAACTACAGGCTGAAATAGCAGAAATCGAGTCATTCATTCAGCAAGCTCAATCTTTAACGACTGATACCAAAGCGGAAGCGCTGCTCACTGCGCTAGATTTAGGCTTTGCCAAAATGGCAGAACACAATGGCCCGAGAAAAGCCATCATATTTACTGAATCCAAGCGCACTCAGCAGTTTTTAGCCGATTATCTCGCCAGTCATGGTTATCAAAATAAAATCGTCACCTTCAGCGGTACAAATACTGGCCCAGAAACCAATCAAATTTACCAACGCTGGTTACAACAATATCAGGGTAGTGACCGGATTACGGGCTCCGCACAAGTTGATAAACGCACAGCGCTTATTGACGAATTTCGCGAACACGCAGAAATCATGATAGCAACCGAAGCGGCTGCTGAAGGTGTTAACCTGCAATTTTGTGCATTGCTGATCAACTACGACTTACCCTGGAACCCTCAGCGCGTCGAACAACGTATTGGTCGCTGCCATCGCTATGGGCAAAAGCATGATGTCGTTGTCATTAACTTCTTAAATACTCGCAACCAGGCCGATCAACGGGTGCTTGAACTGCTCACTGAAAAATTTCAGTTATTTTCTGGTGTTTTTGGTGCATCAGATGAAGTGTTAGGGCGAATCGAATCCGGTATTGATTTTGAAAAGCGTATCGCCCGCATTTACGATACCTGCCGTAAACCACAAGACATTGAGTTGGCGTTTGAAGAACTTCAAAAAGAGCTAGAAGCAGATATTAACGACAAGCTCAAGCAAACCCAAAGCCAGCTTATTGAGCACTTTGATGAGGACGTTCACGACAAACTTAAAATTCAGTTGGATGCTACCCAGGCTCGTCTCGACAAAGTTAGCCGTTGGTTTTGGGGCGTCACCCGTTTTGCACTTAGTGATAAAGAAGGCGATAAAGAAATTGCCAATAAATTGGGAGCGAAAGCTCAGTTTGATGAACACAATTACAGTTTTGCACTAATACAGTCGCCCATTGCAAATGCACCTGCCGGCCGATATCAACTGGTGCGAGCGCAGCAAAACCAGCAGCGGCAACAAGATTTTATGGCGCACGCTTACCGCCTGAACCACCCGTTGGGTGAATGGTCGCTCGATACCGCCAAAGCCAGCGCCACTCCAGTGGCTGAGTTGGTATTTGACTATGCAGGCCATGAAACCA
Source organism: Citrobacter sp. Cf125 (assembly GCF_030333935.1). Taxonomy (NCBI): domain Bacteria; kingdom Pseudomonadati; phylum Pseudomonadota; class Gammaproteobacteria; order Enterobacterales; family Enterobacteriaceae; genus Citrobacter; species Citrobacter sp. Cf125. The sequence continues at coordinate 371,077 of NZ_JAOWEY010000024.1, forward strand.
AATTGAGTTTAATCGCCGATCTAGTTGGAAAATCCGGCTGGCTACGTCTCGACAAACTCACGGTGAGTGCTTTGGACACGGTAGAAAGCTTGTTGTTTTCAGCAATCACCGATGATGGCAAATCGCTGGATCAAGAAGCCTGTGAGAAACTATTTTCTGTTCAAGCCAAAAAAACACAATGCACTGCGAATGCAGAGTCACCCGTGCTATTAGCCAACAATCAACAGCGGCGAATTGAAGCCAGTCTCGCGCAATTTATAGAGGAAAACCAGCGCCTGTTTAATGCTGAACGGGAAAAGCTAGAACGCTGGGCCGATGACAAACTGCTGGCCAGTGAAGGAGCATTAAAAGACACCAAAGCTAAAATTGCCCAAGTAAAACGTGATGCCCGCAAGGCGCCAACACTAGAAGAGCAATCAGAGCTACAAAATCAGTTGCGCGATCTAGAACGCCAACAACGGCGCCAACGGCAGCAAATTTTTGATGTGGAAGACGAGATTATGGCCAAGCGCGATGAACTGATTGAAGCACTGCAAGAGCGGCTCACGCAAACCACAGCAACAGAACATTTATTTACCATTCGTTGGCAAGTGGCTTAATACCAAGCTGGCAAATGAAAAATTGTGAAGTTACGAACACAGGAATATATATGAGCAAGTTTAACGAGCTAGTCACTAAACTAAGAGAAGTTTTCCAGATTGATCGCCCCGAACTGGATTTTGGTGTTTATCGCATCCTCAATGCGCGTGCCGATGAGATCAATGAATATCTGGAAAAACGCCTTAAAGAAAAAGTAGAACAGGCGTTAGCTAGTGGCAGTGCAGCCAATATCGGTCAGCTCAAAGACGATTTGAAAAAGGCCGAACAGGCTGCAACTGATGCAGGCTTTGACCCAGCTGAGTCTCCAAAAGTTAAAGAACTGAAAGCCAAAATAACCCAGGCCAGTAGCGGCAACGCCGAACATGAAAACGCCGTATTCAGCCACCTGCTGACCTTCTTCTCCCGTTATTACGACAACGGCGATTTTATCAGCCAGCGTCGTTATAAAGGTGACACCTACGCCATTCCCTATGCCGGCGAGGAAGTCATGCTGCATTGGGCCAATAAAGACCAGTACTACATCAAAAGCGGCGAAAATTTCTCCAATTACTCGTTTAAATTAGATGATGGCCGTGTGGTGCACTTCCGCTTGGTTGCCGCCGACACAGCCAAAGACAACCGCAAAGACAACGACAAAGAGCGCCGCTTTGTATTAGCTGAGCAGAAGATCATTACGCGCATCGACGACGAAGGCGAAGGGTATGAAGAAGAAATTCTTCCAGTACAGGAAGTCATCAAAAAAGACATCGATGGCAACGAAACGAAAGAGCTCATTATCCGTTTTGAATATAAAGCCATGCCGAAAGGCAGCAAGCAGGATAAGTTGGTGGAAGCGGCAGTGAGTGCTGTGCTAGCCGAAGGAGCTACAGCCAGCCGTTGGCTGGATTTAAGCAAGCGAGAACCGACAGAAAAGAACCCGAAGCGCACACTGCTTGAAAAGCACCTAACCAACTACACCACTAAAAATACCGCCGACTATTTTATCCATAAAAACCTCGGTAAGTTTCTACGTGGTGAGCTGGATTTTTATATTAAAAACGAAGTGATACACCTGGATGACGTGCAGAACGCAGAAATCTTTAGTGATATAGAAAATAATCTGCGTATGATTCAGTGCTTGCGCAGTATTGCGTTGGATTTGATTAAATTCTTGGCGCAATTGGAGGATTTTCAGAAGAAGTTGTGGACAAAGAAAAAATTTATTACGAACACCAACTACTTGATATCGCTAGATCTAGTTCCAAAAATTGTATGGCCTGAAGTTTGCTCAAATAAAGCGCAAATCCAAGATTGGATTATTAATTTTTCAATAGATAAAATTAATGGATTTTCATTACCTATCACAGAGAAGTTTTTGGGTGAGAACCAAGAGCTAATCTTAGATACAAAATTTTTCTCACCGCACTTCAAAAATAGATTAATTTCAAATTTTGAAGGCCTAGATGAATGCTTGGCAGCTGAATTGTACTCTGGCGACAATTTACATGCACTTTCAATCATTCAAGAAAAATACAGAGATAAAATCAAATTCGCATACATCGACCCACCATACAACACCGGGGGTGATGGTTTTTTCTATAGAGATACATATAAACATTCTTCATGGTTATCCATGATTCATCCAAAGTTGCAACTAACTAATTCATTGCTTAAAGAAAATGGGGTTATCTATTGCAGCATTGATGCAGTTGAAAGGGCTAGCTTGCAAACGGCGCTAGACAATACATTTGGTAATGAAAATAAAGTGGAAGAAGTTATATGGGCACAAAATACTACTAAAAACCAATCACCTACTTTTTCTACAAACCATGAATACGTTCAAGTTTATGCAAAGAATATAGAGTCGGTTAAAAAAGAGTACTTCATGTTCCGTGAAGTTAAGCCGGGCTACAAGGAAGTCAAAGAATTGATTAGTGAACTTTTACCTGATTATCCCACTATTGCCGTTGTGGAAAAGGCACTATCAAATCTTTACAAAGATCACAAAGCAGAGCTTAAGAGTCAAGGCGTAGACCCCAAGGATGACCCCTGGAAAAGCCTAACAAACTACAATCGGGCAGAATATAGAGATTTGAAAGGAAATCTAGTTTGCGAGACAGAGGCTAAAGAGAAAAAAGCTGACATTTTTGTATGGAGAGAAGTTGATACCTCACTCCCGCAGGTTAAAGAGGACTCTCAAAAAGACGAATTTCGTGACGAAAATCATCCGGATTTCCGTTTTTACAGGCCACTTCATCCCACCACTCAAAGACCTTGCACGCCCCCAAAAACCGGATGGAGATGGTCATTTGAGAGATATGGGAGACAAAATACTTCTTTTTCTGAGTTAGTAGAAAAAGATCGTATTGTTTGGGGTGAAAATGAAAGCAAAGTGCCTCAACAAAAAAGCTTTTTGGATGAAGTTTCTACAAATGTTGCAAAGTCCGTTGTGAATGATTACGCAGATGGAGAAAAGGAACTCAGAAATCTTTTTGGGAAAAGCAGAGCATTTTCTAATCCTAAACCTACTTCGTTAATAGAAAGGTTCGCGACACAGGCGGACCTTAGTGATAGTGATATAGCAATTGACTATTTTGCAGGTTCGGGAACTACAGGCGATGCAATAATCTCACTTAACAAGAAGAAAGCCAAAAAGACCAAGTTTTTATTGGTGGAAATGGGGGAATACTTTTCAAGCATTCTATTGCCGCGTATTAAAAAATCAGCTTACTCCCTACTTTGGGATGATGGACTACCAGTAAGGCTGTCATCTGCTTTAGATATTTCTCGATTAGAAAAGCAGTTGCATACAGAGCGCGATGTTGTCCAGCAAAGGAAAATTGCACAAAAAATTGAGGCTGCAAAGGGTAAGTGTGATGACGATATCGCATCAAGAAATTTTATCACAAAATATATATCTCTTGAATCTTATGAAGACACGCTTAATAACTTAGAATTGAAAAAGCCTAAAGTCGATCTTTTCGACAATAATCCCGAACTCAAAGATGACTACCTGCTTAACTATATGTTCGATGTCGAGAGTCGTGGTTCTCTGTTATCTACCGATAACTTTAAAAAGCCATTCGATTACACTATGAAGATCGCCGTAGATTCTGCCGGTGCCTTTGAAGAGCAAAAAATCGATTTAGTGGAAACCTTTAACTACTTAATTGGCTTAACCATAAAGCATATTGATGCGCAGCCTGAGCGTGGTTTTGTGACGGTAACTGGCACCCTGCCCAGTGGTGAAACCTGTTTGGTCTTATGGCGCGACTGCGAGAAGATCGATTACGAAGGCCTCAACAAACTATGCGATAAGCTGGCGCTAAACCCGGCAGACAATGAATTTGATGTCGTCTACATCAATGGCGATCATAATATTCCCACGGTACTGTCTCAAACAGCCGACGAAGGTGGCGAGACGCGCGTATTAAAACTGCGCCAGATTGAACCGGAGTTTTTGGAACGTATGTTTGCCGAGGAGGAAATTTAATGGCCTTCCCAAAAACAGCAGCAAAGACAAAGCTAAAGAAACGGAGCTTTCATCAAGAGTTAGTGCTCAACCGTTGGATGATGCGATTTTTTAAAGGCAATGAACTTGCTGCGCTAAAACTTCGTTTGGGTGATGACCTGCACGAAGGCATTGATGAAGACGGGCAAACCCTGTTCTTTCATGAACTGACGCGCAACCTGTTTGAAGTGGACTGGATTTCCGAGGCCGATTTACGCCGCTACGATTTACATATTGTTGAGCACTGGCAGGCTATTACCAAACACCGTAATCAACTGGAAGGCCATGTGCTGAACATGAAGTACTTTCAGTATTTATCGTTGTTGTTCACTGAAATATATCTGGACTGGTACTTTTCCAAGCCACAAGCATTGCTTGATGGCCTGAACGAAGAGCTGGCAACGTATAGTAAAGAGCAAGGCGCAGAAACCTTTCAGACCTATATCGCCAGCGACTTGAATAAGATCGCGTTCTGGAATGCCACGGGCAGCGGTAAAACCCTGCTATTACATGTAAATATCAAACAGTATTTACATTATTTCCAAGCTGGCAATAGCAGTCTGTACCCGGACAAAATCATTCTGCTGACACCGAACGAAGGCTTATCTAAGCAGCATCTGGAGGAATTAGAGCTTTCAGGTTTCAGTTTCAGTCGTTTCTTCGATAAGAACCGAACCAACACCTTTAAAGGCACCATCGAGATTATCGACATCAACAAGCTCGGTGACAGTATGGGCGATAAAACGGTTGCCGTTGAAGCCTTTGAAGGCAATAACCTAGTACTGGTCGACGAAGGCCACCGTGGCACCGGTACAGCCGCAGGTCCCTGGATGCAACGCCGTGATGCATTGGTACGAGGTGGTTTTGCCTTTGAATACTCGGCGACTTTTGGTCAGGCTGTGGCGAAGGGTAATACTGTCGTCAAAGCCGAAGAAGAGCTCTTGAAAAAGAAAGCCAAAACGCTGTTTGAGACAACGGCATTAAAGAAGCTGGATGACGCACAACTCGCACAGCTAGTCTTAACACAAGCGGAGCAACGCCAGGCACGCGTGACAGCTACCCGAGAGATCTATGCGAAGTGCATTCTGTTTGACTATTCCTACAAATATTTCTACGACGATGGCTATGGCAAAGAATCGCTCATTTTAAATATGAATGGTGAGGCCTACGAGCAAGCCGATAATGCACAAAAGTATTTTACTGCTTGTTTATTAAGTTTTTATCAGCAAACCTGGCTTTGGCAAACCCATCAAGGCAAGTTGAATGACTTTAATATTGCAAAACCTCTATGGGTTTTTGTGGGTAATACGGTGTCCGGAGAGGATTCCGACATTCTCGAAGTCGTGCAGTTTTTAAGTTTCTTCCTGAATGATGAGCAAACTATAAAAACTTGGCTTAAAGAGTTGGTCGATGACAAGGCGCAACTGCTCGATGCCAAACGCAACAATATTTTCCAGGGGCGGTTTAACTCTTTAATGGGGTTCAGCAACAATATCGATGGTCTGTACGCCGACATTTTGCACAAGCTGTTCAATGCCAACACCCGCCAGCGTTTAAAGCTGGTGAACATCAAGAACAGTAAAGGCGAGCTGGCACTGCGTGTGGGCGATGCCGAACCGTTTGGCCTGATCTCGATTGGTGATGACAGTGGCTTTTATAAAACCGCAGAGGAACTGGATAGCTTCGACAGTGAAGCCGACGATTTTGGCGGTGCCCTGTTCGGTACACTGAACAACAAAGACAGCAAATTGAATGTGCTGATTGGCTCTCGCAAATTTACTGAAGGCTGGAGCAGCTGGCGTGTATCCACCATGGGATTGCTGAATATGGGCCAAGGAGAAGGTTCACAAATTATTCAGTTGTTTGGTCGTGGCGTGCGCCTTAAGGGCAAAGACTTCTCGCTGAAGCGTACAACGCCAAATCAGCGCCCGAAAGGTCTGTACTTGGATAAGCTGGAAACCCTGAACATATTTGGCGTGCGCGCCAGCTATATGGCCGCCTTTAAGGATTATCTGAAGGAGGAAGGTATTACCCCAAGCGATGAAATCATCGAACTGGACTTCCCGACTCAACCAAACTTGCCGACCAAAAAGTTAAAGACTCTGGCGCTAAAGGATGGTTATAAAGACAACCAAAAGTTGGGCTTTAAACGGACCCACTATCCTTGGTTGTATGTAATCCCGGCAGAGTTTGACGGCAAGATCAAAACCCCGCATATCGCTTTGGATTTGTACCCTAGACTAGAGGCGATTAGTACAACAGAAGGCAGCGCTGTACTGCAATTGAATGTGCGCCATGAAGGAAAACTCAACCAGGCACATTTTGCATTATTTGATTTTGACCGAATTTACCTAGCGCTGCAGGCATTCAAGCAACAGCGTAACTGGAGCAACTTGCGTTTAGACAAGCAACGGTTGATCGATTTCTGTCTGGGGGAACATAGCTGGTATACGCTGTATATGCCCAAACCAGAATTTGAGGCGAAAAGCTTTGCTGACATTAAACGGTTAGAAGATATTCTGATCCGTTTATTGTGTGACTATACGGAACGGTTCTACAAGGCACTGAAAACCGGTTATGAAGGCCAGTTTTATGAAGTGATCTCCATGCATGATGAGCACGGATCCATGCTCAAACTCTACCACTTCGAAATTGATGACAGCGATGATGGTCATGAATATTTAAAGAAACTGGAAGTGCTTAAGGCTCTGGTTGCCAAGGGTGACTTGGGGGAGGCCAGCAAGTGGAATGCACCGCACATGGTCGCAATAAGCTTTGATCGGCATTTGTTCTACCCCCTGTTGTCTTTGGAAGATAAAGACGCGGTGCCATTAAAAATGCGCCCACTGGCGTTTGATGCGCCAAGCGAAATTCAATTTATTGAAGATTTGCAGGCATTTTATGGCTCGTCAGTAGGACGCGAGGCGATTGGTACGCGAAGCCTGTATTTACTGCGTAATGCGGATTCAAAGAACAAGGGAATTGGGTTTGCAACGGCAGGTAACTTTTACCCGGACTTCTTGCTTTGGCTGGTTGATGATGCAAGCGGTGAGCAGTGGCTTTCGTTTGTTGATCCAAAAGGTTTAAAGCACATGGATCTGAACCATCCGAAATTGGGGCTTTATACCGAAATCAAAAAGATTGAGGCAGACTTAACCAAGCAGGCTGCAGCTGGCGAGCCCGCGCTAACGCTCAATGCTTTTGTGCTTTCACCAACAAAATATGCTGATTTATTGAACGTCGGCGATAAAGTGAAAAAGCAAGAGCTGGAAGACAAGCACATGTTGTTCATGGAAGATGGTGGGAACAGCTACCTTAAAAAAATGTTTGACCGGATTAATTAATCACAACCAGCGCTCGGGAATCTCTAGCTCAAATTGCTTCGCTGCATATTAGAGCATAGAGATTATGCTCTGGTGATTGCTTGCTAGAATAGTGGAATTCTGATAACAACGGTAAAAAAATACAGCAACCAACCAGTCCTAAGCGGGCTGGTTGGTCTTTTTAATTTAAGCATCAACCTAGAAATAAAGGCATTCAACTCACACGCCATTACCCCGATTGATCTTCGCATAGTCAAACGGCGCAATCGCTCTCTCCCGATTCGCATCCAGAAAATCAGCCCACCACTGCAACATCAGCTTGCGCTCATCCAGATGTTCCGCTTTATGGATATACGCCGCCCGCACCGAATTGCGTTCCATATGGCTCATCTGCCTTTCAACCGCATCCTTCGACCATAGTCCTGACTCAATTAACGAACTACAGGCCATTGTACGGAAGCCGTGGCCGCAAACCTCAACCTTAGTATCATATCCCATCACCCGTAGCGCACTGTTTACGGTGTTTTCACTCATTGGCTTACGCGGATCATGATCGCCAATAAAGATCAGCTCATGTTCGCCACAGAACTGTTTTATCTGCTTCAGGATCGCCAGCGCCTGCTTTGAAAGCGGCACCAGATGAGGTTTACGCATCTTTGAACCTCGCTGAGAATGTCTCACATCAGGAATGGGCTCTCGCTCAGGTGGGATGGTCCACATTGACGTTTCAAAATCGATTTCTGACCAGCGAGCAAAACGCAGCTCACTGGACCGAATAAAGATAAGCAGAGCGAGTTCTGTCGTCCAGCGGGTTAGCGGCCTGCCGGTATAGCTATCTATTTTCTCAAGCAACTCAGGGATGCGCTTTAATTCAAGCGCCGGACGATGTTGTCGATTAGCGGAAGCAACAGCCCCAGCCATCTCTTGTGCCGGGTTATAATCAATTAACCCACTCTGCACTGCATAACGCATGATGGCCGTAGTGCGCTGTTGAAGACGAGCAGCAACCTCAAGACGTCCAGACATCTCTACGACTTTAATGGGTGCTAATAAATCGCGAGTTTTTAACTCGACGATATTACGTTCACCAAGCGCTGCAAAGAGATTATCTTCCAGGCTTTTTAGCACACGATGGGCGTGATCTTCAGACCACTTTTTATTGGTGGCATGCCACTCGATCGCCACCTCTTTGAAGGTTCGTGCTTTACTCTGTTCTACCTTATCATTTTTCTTTTTGTCTCCCGGATCGACGCCATTCGCTAGCAGCTTACGCGCTTCGTCACGACGTGCTCTGGCATCCGCCAGTGTGATTTCAGGATAAACCCCAAGTGCCAACATCTTTTGCTTGCCGTCATAACGGTACTGCAACCGCCAGTACTTAGAACCATTTGGATGGACAAGCAGGTGCATACCGCTACCATCGGTCAGCTTATATTGCTTGTCCGTTGGTTTGGCTGTTCTAACCTTGATATCTGTTAACGCCATGCTTATCCCCTCCCTGTTGGTACAAGCATTATCGAACCGGAAATACCATCATCTATACCAACATGTGTTGGTAGATGTACGTTGATGTCGGTTGACCTTGAGAGAGTTAATATAGCGGGAAAGGTAGATAAATACTGGATTTTAGACATAAAAAAAGACCTCAGTTGAGGTCCATTTACATACTTTTGGTGCCGAAGGCCGGACTCGAACCGGCACGTATTTCTACGGTTGATTTTGAATCAACTGCGTCTACCGATTTCGCCACTCCGGCACGGAAGGGATGCGGAAAACGTTGTGGATTATACCTGTCGTGCGCCACCATGCAAGCGCCAGCGTGTGTCTGGCTCGCTAAGTGTTGAAAATTTCAGCATTACCTTTCTTACCTGTAACCATCATCACAGTTTGCCCTCTTCTTAACCCCCCCTTCTGCGAGGCGTCCCGTTTCCCCATGCTCTACACTTCCAGTTCAACACCACACTGAGGGAAACACGATGTCGATGATAAAAAGCTACGCCGCAAAAGCGGCGGGCAGCGAACTCGAACTCTATGAATATGATGCGGGCGAGCTCAAGCCGGAAGATGTCGAAGTCCAGGTCGATTACTGCGGTATCTGCCATTCTGATTTGTCGATGATCGACAACGAATGGGGATTCTCTCAGTATCCGCTGGTTGCCGGGCATGAGGTGATTGGTCGCGTGGCGGCGCTCGGCAGCGCGGCGCAGGATAAGGGTCTGAAGGTTGGTCAGCGCGTCGGTATTGGCTGGACGGCGCGCAGTTGCGGGCACTGCGACGCCTGTATCAGCGGCAATCAGATTAACTGCCTGGAAGGTTCCGTTACCACTATTCTTAATCGCGGCGGCTTTGCCGAGAAGCTACGAGCCGACTGGCAGTGGGTGATCCCGCTGCCGGAGAGTATCGATCTGGCGGCCGCTGGCCCATTATTGTGCGGCGGCATTACGGTGTTCAAACCGCTGCTGATGCACCATATCACAGCCACCAGCCGTGTCGGGGTGATCGGCATCGGCGGGCTGGGGCATATCGCCATTAAGCTGTTGCATGCGATGGGCTGCGAAGTGACCGCGTTCAGCTCCAATCCGGCGAAAGAGCAGGAAGTGCTGGCGATGGGAGCGGATAAGGTGGTCAACAGCCGCGATCCGGATGCGCTAAAAGCGCTGGCGGGCCAGTTCGATCTCATTATTAACACAGTTAACGTCGATCTCGACTGGCAGCCCTATTTTGAAGCGCTGGCCTACGGCGGTAACTTCCATACCGTCGGTGCAGTGCTGAAGCCGCTGCCGGTACCGGCGTTCACCTTAATTGCCGGGGATCGTAGCATCTCCGGTTCGGCGACCGGGACGCCATTCGAGCTGCGCAAGCTGATGAAGTTTGCCGGGCGCAGCAAGGTGTCGCCTACCACCGAGCTGTACCCGATGTCGCAAATTAACGAAGCAATCCAGCATGTGCGTGACGGCAAGGCCCGCTACCGCGTGGTGCTGAAAGCCGACTTCTGATCGTCTTTGCCGGGAGGCGTAAGCTTCCCGGCTATTCTCCCCGCTATTCCAGGCAGGTAAAATTCTCCTCACAATCTCCGCAATTTAGCGGTGAAGAGTGCATCACGGTTGCCTATACTCCAGGCAGGATAAATGGAGGAAATCTCAATGAGCGCACCCCTGCTAATTGCCCGCACGCCGAACACCGAACTGTTTTTACTGCCAGGCATGGCCAACCGTCACGGGCTGATTACCGGCGCGACCGGGACCGGTAAAACCGTCACACTACAAAAGCTGGCCGAATCGTTGTCCGAGATTGGCGTACCGGTATTTATGGCCGATGTGAAAGGTGACTTAACCGGCGTAGCCGAAGAAGGACAAGCCTCTGAAAAGCTACTCGCCCGCCTGAAAAACATCGGCATTACCGACTGGCAACCGCATGGTAATCCGGTCACGGTGTGGGATATCTTCGGCGAAAAGGGTCACCCGGTGCGAGCCACGGTATCTGACCTCGGGCCGCTGCTGCTGGCTCGTCTGTTGAATCTCAACGACATTCAGTCCGGCGTGCTGGATATTATCTTCCGCATTGCCGATGACCAGGGCCTGCTGCTGCTCGATTTCAAAGACCTGCGGGCCATTACTCAGTACATCGGCGATAACGCTAAATCCTTCCAGAATCAGTACGGCAATATCAGCAGCGCTTCGGTCGGGGCTATCCAGCGCGGACTGCTGTCGCTGGAGCAGCAGGGAGCGGCACACTTCTTTGGCGAACCGATGCTGGACATCAAAGACTGGATGCGTACCGACGCCAGCGGCAAAGGGATGATTAATATCCTCAGCGCCGAGAAGCTCTACCAGATGCCCAAACTGTACGCCGCCAGCCTGCTGTGGATGCTCTCAGAACTGTACGAACAGTTGCCGGAAGCGGGCGATCTGGAGAAGCCAAAACTGGTGTTCTTCTTTGATGAAGCGCATCTGCTGTTCAACGATGCCCCGCAGGTGCTGCTGGATAAAATCGAACAGGTGATCCGTCTGATCCGCTCGAAAGGGGTCGGCGTGTGGTTCGTCTCGCAAAACCCGTCGGATATTCCGGACAACGTGCTTGGTCAGTTGGGGAACCGCGTGCAGCACGCCCTGCGCGCGTTCACGCCGAAAGATCAGAAAGCGGTGAAAACCGCGGCGCAAACCATGCGCGCCAACCCGGCATTTGATACCGAAAAAGCCATTCAGGAGCTGGGAACCGGCGAGGCGCTGGTGTCGTTTCTGGACGCCAAAGGCAGCCCGTCGGTGGTTGAACGGGCGATGGTGATTGCTCCCTGCTCACGGATGGGACCGGTGACGGACGACGAGCGCAACGGGCTGATTAATCACTCTTCGCTGTACGGCAAATATGAAGAAGATATCGACCGAGAGTCCGCCTATGAACGTTTACAGCAAGGTGTGCAGGCCAGTACCGAGCAGCAAAATACGCCTCCCGCCAACGGTAAAGCGGTCGAGGTGGACGGCGGTATTCTCGGTGGATTGAAGGATATTTTATTTGGCAGCACAGGGCCGCGCGGCGGCAAGCGCGATGGCGTGGTACAGAGCGTGGCGAAAAGCGCGGCGCGACAGGTTACTAATCAGATAATCCGCGGCATGTTGGGGAGTTTGATGGGCGGGAGAAAACGCTAGCCCGTATTACGTTGCCGGATGGCGGCTTAACGCCTTATCCGGCCTATGGGTCCGGAGTAGGCCTGAAAAGCGCAACGCCATCAGGCCTACGATTACTGTGATTACGATTTACGCAGCATCAGCCACAGGCTTATCAGGAAGAAGCTGGCGCTTGGCAGCAGCGCACCGATAATCGGCGGAATGCCGTACACCAGCGTCAGCGGGCCAAAGATTTGGTCCAGCACATAGAACACAAAACCGAAGCTAATCCCCGTCACCACACGCACCCCCATCGGGACGCTACGCAGCGGACCAAAGATAAACGACAACGCCATCAGCATCATGACCGCCACTGATAGCGGCTGGAAGACTTTGCTCCACATATTGAGCTGGTAGCGTCCGGCATCCTGGCCGCTCGACTTCAGGTACTTCACGTAGTTATGCAGACCGCTAATCGACAGCGCGTCAGGATCCAACGCCACGACGCCGAGCTTGTCGGGCGTCAGGTTGGTTTTCCAGGTGCCGCTCACCGTTTGCGAACCGGTGATTTGTTTCGGATCGGTCAGGTTGGATTCATCCACCTGCGACAAACGCCAGACCTTCTGCTCCGGGTCAAACGTCGCGCTCGCAGCGTAACGTACAGACTGCAGACGACGCTTGTCGTTAAACGAGTAGATGCTAATCCCGCCCAACTCGGCCTCGCCTTTCACCCGCTCGATGTAGACAAAGCTGTCACCGTCTTTCGCCCACAAACCCTGCTGGGTAGAGAGCAGCGAGCCGCCGTACATCTGCTGCGCACGGTAGTTACGCGCCATCTGTTCACCCTGCGGTGCGACCCATTCGCCAATGGCCATCGTCAGCAGCACCAGCGGAATCGCGGTTTTCATCACCGACAACGCCACCTGCATACGGGTAAAGCCAGAAGCCTGCATCACCACCAGTTCACTGCGCTGGGCCAGCATGCCCAGCCCCAGCAATGCCCCCAGCAGCGCCGCCATCGGGAAGAAGATCTGGATATCTTTCGGCGCACTGAGCAGGGTATACAGCCCGGCGCCCATCGCATCGTAGCTCCCCTGCCCGGCTTTTTTCAGTTGGTCAACGAACTTGATGATCCCGGAGAGCGACACCAGCATGAACAGCGTCATCATGATGGTGGTGAAAATGGTTTTACCGATATAGCGGTCAAGTACACCAAAAGGCTGCATTATACCGCTCCTTTACGCATAAAACGGGCACGCAAGCGGCGCATCGGCACCGTATCCCAGAGGTTAAGCACAATCGCCAGCGCCAGATAAGCCAGGTTAACCACCCACATCCAGAACACCGGATCCAGCTTACCTTTACCACCGTTCGACTTCAGCGATGTCTGAACCAGGAAGAACAGCAAATAGAGCAGCATTGCTGGCAGCATCGACAACACGCGACCCTGACGCGGGTTTACCACGCTCAGCGGTACAACCATCAGCGCCATCATAAATACGGTGAATACTAACGTGATACGCCAGGTCAGCTCCGCGCGGGCGCGATCGGTGTCGGTCGCCAGCAGCGTACGCATGGTCATCTGTTCGGTATCGTTTGGATCCAGCGCCACGGCCTGATGGCCGATAATCGCCTGATAATCCTGGAAGTCGGTAATGCGGAAATCGCGCAGCAGCGCGGTACCTTCAAAGCGCGTCCCCTGGTTTAGCGTCACAACCTGAGAGCCATCGCGCAATTGGGTAAGATGTCCGGAATCGGCTACGACGACCGAAGGACGAGCGTTGCCTTTCGGGCGGATTTGCGCGAGGAACACGTCTTTGAAGTTGCTGCCGTCAACGCTTTCGATAAACAGCACCGAACTGCCGTTGGTCGCCTGCTGGAATTGCCCCTGAGCAAGCGCCGCCATACCGGGGTTCGCTTTCGCCTCTGCCAGGACTTCGTCCTGATGTCTGGAGGACCACGGTCCGGCCCACATCACGTTGACCGCCGCAATAATACTGGTAAACAACGCCAGCACCATCGCCGCTTTAACAAGCACAGCCTTGCTCAGCCCACAGGCATGCATGACCGTAATTTCACTTTCGGTATACAGTTTGCCCAGCGTCATCAGCAGCCCGAGGAACAGGCTTAAGGGCAAGATAAGTTGCGCCATTTCTGGCACGCCCAGCCCCAGCAGCGAGAGCACCAGATTTGCCGGGATATCACCGTCAACAGCCGCACCAAGGATCCTGACCAACTTTTGACAAAAGAAGATCAAAAGCAGGATGAATAGGATCGCAAGTTGGCTTTTGAGCGTTTCCCGAACCAGATATCTTATGATTATCACTTTAAATACGCCCGTAAAAACCCGTCTTTTGCCGGAATTTAGCTTGTTTCATGGCTTAAACGTCATTTATTCTCTTGAGTCGTCGAAATCGTCGCTAAGATCATTATACTCAACGGATCCACCTCTCAGAAATTGTTCTGACGTGCCAATGCCGTAATAACGTTAAGATTAACACGAAGTCACCGCAACAGCGGGTATGAGTTACGAAAGCTTGCAATTCTATCCGTAGCCACCGCCGTTGTCTTTAAGATTCAGGAGCGTAGTGCATGGAGTTCAGTGTAAAAAGCGGTAGCCCGGAGAAACAGCGGAGTGCGTGCATCGTCGTGGGTGTCTTTGAACCACGCCGCCTCTCTCCGATTGCAGAGCAGCTCGACAAGATCAGCGACGGGTACATCAGCGCACTGCTGCGTCGTGGCGAACTGGAAGGCAAACCGGGTCAAACCCTGTTGCTGCACCATGTTCCTAACGTTCTGTCTGAGCGAATTCTCCTTATTGGTTGTGGCAAAGAGCGCGAACTTGATGAGCGCCAGTACAAGCAGGTCATTCAGAAAACCATCAATACGCTGAATGATACTGGCTCAATGGAAGCCGTCTGCTTTCTGACTGAGCTTCACGTCAAAGGGCGTAATAACTACTGGAAAGTGCGCCAGGCCGTTGAGACGGCACAGGAAACGCTGTACAGCTTTGACCAGTTGAAGACCAACAAAAGCGAGCCGCGTCGCCCGCTGCGTAAAATGGTCTTCAACGTGCCGACCCGCCGCGAGCTGACCAGCGGTGAGCGTGCGATCCAACACGGTCTGGCAATCGCCGCTGGCATTAAAGCGGCGAAAGATCTCGGCAACATGCCGCCAAATATTTGTAACGCAGCTTATCTGGCCTCTCAGGCGCGTCAGCTGGCAGACAGCTACAGCAAAAATGTGGTGACCCGCGTGATCGGCGAGCAGCAGATGAAAGAGCTGGGTATGCACTCTTATCTCGCCGTCGGTCACGGTTCGCAGAACGAGTCGCTGATGTCAGTCATCGAGTACAAAGGCAATCCGTCCGAAGACGCGCGTCCGATTGTGCTGGTCGGTAAAGGGTTAACCTTCGACTCCGGCGGTATCTCCATCAAACCAGCCGAAGGCATGGATGAGATGAAGTACGACATGTGCGGCGCGGCGGCTGTGTACGGCGTGATGCGCATGGTGGCCGAGCTTCAGTTGCCCATCAACGTCGTCGGCGTACTGGCGGGCTGCGAAAATATGCCGGGTGGCCGCGCGTATCGCCCAGGCGACGTGCTGACCACCATGTCTGGTCAGACCGTTGAAGTGCTCAATACCGACGCCGAAGGCCGTCTGGTGCTGTGCGACGTGTTAACCTACGTCGAGCGCTTTGAGCCGGAGGCGGTGATTGACGTTGCGACCCTGACCGGCGCGTGCGTGATTGCGCTGGGCCATCACATCACCGGCCTGATGTCGAACCACAACCCGCTGGCGCATGAGCTGATCGGTGCGTCCGAGCAGGCTGGCGACCGCGCGTGGCGTTTGCCGCTGGGTGATGAATACCAGGAGCAGTTAGAGTCTAACTTTGCGGATATGGCGAACATCGGCGGACGTCCTGGCGGCGCCATTACCGCGGGCTGCTTCCTGTCACGCTTTACCCGTAAGTACAACTGGGCGCACCTGGATATCGCTGGTACCGCATGGCGTTCAGGGAAAGCCAAAGGCGCAACCGGTCGTCCGGTCGCGTTACTGTCGCAGTTCCTGCTCAATCGCGCGGGTTTTAACGGCGAAGAGTGATGTAAAACGCCGGGTGGCGGCTTCGCCTTACCCGGCCTACAACGTCACTCAACCGTAGGCCGGGTAAGCGTAGCGCCACCCGGCTTTGCATTTAAATCCACCACAAGAAGCCCCATATATGAAGAATGCGACGTTCTATCTTCTGGACAACGACACACAACAAGATGGTTTAAGCGCCGTCGAGCAACTGGTGTGTGAAATTGCCGCAGAACGTTGGCGGGCTGGCAAGCGCGTGCTTATCGCCTGTGAAAACGAAAAGCAGGCTCTTCGACTGGATGAAGCCCTGTGGGCAAGACCGGCAGAAAGCTTTGTTCCGCATAATCTGGCGGGCGAAGGCCCCAGAGGCGGCGCGCCGGTAGAGATTGCCTGGCCGGAGAAACGCAATAGCAGCCCGCGCGACCTGCTCATCAGTTTGCGCGTTGGCTTTGCAGATTTTGCCACCGCTTTCACAGAAGTGATAGACTTCGTTCCTTACGAAGATTCTTTGAAACAATCGGCACGCGATCGCTACAAAGCTTACCGCGTGGCTGGTTTTAACCTGAATACGGCAACCTGGAAATAATGGAAAAGACATACAACCCACAAGATATCGAACAGCCGCTTTACGAGCACTGGGAAAAGCAGGGCTATTTCAAACCTAACGGCGATGAAAGCAAAGAGTCCTTCTGCATCATGATCCCGCCGCCGAACGTCACCGGCAGTTTGCATATGGGTCATGCTTTCCAGCAAACCATCATGGATACCATGATTCGCTACCAGCGCATGCAGGGTAAAAACACCCTGTGGCAGGCTGGTACCGACCACGCGGGTATCGCTACCCAGATGGTGGTTGAGCGTAAGATTGCCGCTGAAGAAGGTAAAACCCGTCATGACTACGGTCGCGAAGCGTTTATCGATAAAATTTGGCAGTGGAAAGCGGAATCCGGCGGCACCATTACCCGCCAGATGCGCCGTCTCGGCAACTCCGTTGACTGGGAGCGCGAGCGTTTCACTATGGACGAAGGTCTTTCCAATGCCGTGAAAGAAGTCTTTGTTCGCCTGTACAAAGAAGACCTGATTTACCGTGGCAAGCGCCTGGTAAACTGGGACCCGAAACTGCGCACCGCTATTTCTGACCTGGAAGTGGAAAACCGCGAGTCTAAAGGCTCCATGTGGCATATCCGCTATCCGCTGGCCGACGGCGCGAAAACCGCAGACGGTAAAGATTACCTGGTCGTGGCGACCACCCGTCCGGAAACCATTCTGGGCGACACCGGCGTGGCCGTGAATCCGGAAGATCCGCGCTATAAAGATCTGATCGGCAAATTCGTTATTCTGCCGCTGGTTGACCGCCGTATTCCGATCGTCGGTGATGAACACGCCGATATGGAAAAAGGTACCGGCTGCGTGAAGATCACCCCGGCACACGACTTTAACGACTACGAAGTCGGGAAACGTCACGGCCTGCCGATGATCAACATTCTGACCTTTGACGGTGACATCCGTGAAACCGCGGAAGTGTACGACACCAAAGGTGAAGAGTCCGACGTTTACTCCAATGAAATCCCGGCTGAGTTCCAGAAGCTGGAACGCTTTGCCGCGCGTAAAGCGATCGTCGCTGCCATTGATGCGATGGGCCTGCTGGAAGAGATCAAACCTCACGATCTGACCGTTCCTTACGGCGACCGTGGTGGCGTGGTTATCGAACCGATGCTGACCGATCAGTGGTACGTGCGTGCCGACGTGCTGGCGAAACCGGCGGTTGAAGCGGTTGAGAATGGTGACATCCAGTTTGTACCGAAGCAGTACGAAAACATGTACTTCTCCTGGATGCGCGATATTCAGGACTGGTGTATCTCCCGTCAGCTGTGGTGGGGTCACCGTATCCCGGCATGGTATGACAACGACGGCAACGTATATGTTGGCCGTACCGAAGACGAAGTGCGTCAGGAAAACAACCTCGGCGCCGACGTTGCGCTGCGTCAGGACGAAGACGTTCTCGATACCTGGTTCTCCTCCGCGCTGTGGACCTTCTCTACCCTGGGCTGGCCGGAAAATACCGACGCGCTGCGTCAGTTCCACCCAACCAGCGTGATGGTTTCCGGCTTCGACATCATCTTCTTCTGGATTGCCCGCATGATCATGATGACCATGCACTTCATCAAAGATGAAAACGGCAAGCCGCAGGTTCCGTTTAAGACCGTCTACATGACCGGTCTGATCCGTGATGACGAAGGCCAGAAGATGTCCAAATCCAAGGGCAACGTTATCGACCCGCTGGATATGGTCGACGGTATCTCACTGCCGGAGCTGCTGGAGAAACGCACCGGCAACATGATGCAGCCGCAGTTGGCTGAGAAGATTGCCAAACGTACCGAGAAGCAGTTCCCGAACGGTATTGAGCCGCACGGCACCGACGCCCTGCGCTTTACCCTGGCGGCGCTGGCTTCGACCGGCCGCGATATCAACTGGGACATGAAGCGTCTGGAAGGTTACCGTAACTTCTGTAACAAGCTGTGGAACGCCAGCCGCTTCGTGCTGATGAACACTGAAGGAAATGATTGCGGCTTTAACGGCGGCGAAATGACCCTGTCACTGGCAGACCGCTGGATCCTCGCTGAATTCAACCAGACCATCAAAGCGTACCGCGAAGCGCTGGATAACTTCCGCTTCGATATCGCTGCGGGCATCCTGTACGAGTTCACCTGGAACCAGTTCTGCGACTGGTATCTGGAGCTGACCAAGCCGGTAATGACCGGAGGAACTGATGCTGAACTGCGCGGCACCCGCAATACGCTGGTGACCGTGCTGGAAGGTCTGCTGCGCCTGGCGCACCCGATCATTCCGTTCATCACCGAAACCATCTGGCAGCGCGTGAAGGTGATTTGTGGCAACACCGCAGATACCATCATGCTGCAGCCGTTCCCGGAATATAACGCGGCTCAGGTAGATGAAGCGGCGCTGGCCGATACCGAATGGCTGAAGCAGGCGATCGTTGCCGTACGTAATATTCGCGCGGAAATGAACATTGCCCCGGGCAAACCGCTGGAGCTGCTGCTGCGTGGTTGCAGCGCGGATGCGATGCGTCGTGTAAACGACAACAAGAGCTTCCTGCTTAACCTGGCGCGTCTGGAAAGCATCACCGTGCTGCCAGCCGATGACAAAGGTCCGGTCTCCGTGACCAAAATCATCGACGGCGCCGAGTTGCTGATCCCGATGGCTGGCCTCATCAACAAAGAAGATGAACTGGCGCGTCTGGCGAAAGAAGTGGCGAAAATCGAAGGTGAGATTGCCCGTATCGAAGGCAAACTGTCCAACGAAGGTTTCGTTGCCCGCGCACCGGAAGCGGTCATCGCCAAAGAGCGTGAGAAGCTGGACGGTTACGCAGAAGCGAAAGCGAAGCTGATTGAGCAGCAGGCAGTTATCGCCGCGCTGTAATCATCGTGCCTGTACGTTTGCCGGATGGCGCTTGCGCTTATCCGGCCTACGGGCACCGTCAACGTAGGTCGGATAAGTGTTGCGCATCCGACGCCGCAGACAATAAAAGCCTCTGACGCATATGCTCAGAGGCTTTTTATTGAATTATCCTCGCTTGCGCTTCCCCTCACCGCAGTGGTATTAACTGCATATGTCTCACTTTTATGTCATGAGTTCGCTATGAGTGCCATTACCTCCGTCGCGGCAACGCTGCGCCGAATTTCTGCCGATGATAACGCCGCAATTGCCCGCGTTATCCGCAAAGTTTCCGCTGAATACGGCCTGACCGCCGATAAAGGCTACACCGTTGCCGACCCTAATCTGGACGAATTGTTCCAGGTTTACAGCCAGCCGGGCGCGGCCTACTGGGTGGTTGAGCAAAACGGTGAAGTCGTGGGCGGCGGCGGTGTTGCACCGTTAGGATGTAGTGAACCAGACATTTGCGAGCTGCAAAAGATGTACTTCCTGTCGAGCGCGCGCGGTCAGGGGCTGGCGAAAAAACTGGCGCTGATGGCGCTTGAACATGCCCGTGAGCAAGGTTTTAAGCAGTGCTATCTTGAGACCACGGCTTTTCTGACTGAGGCAATCCGCCTGTATGAGCATTTAGGCTTTGAGCATATCAGCGAAGCGCTGGGCTGTACCGGGCACGTAGATTGTGAAGTGCGAATGTTAAAGCCCCTCTGACCTTACGCCGAGAGGCTTTAACCGCGTTACTGCATCTCGGCTGAGAGCATCAGTCGAATAACGCCAGCCGCGCGAGCGGTTGGCAGCTTCAGCACCTGTGACCATAAATCTTGCACCATTTCACAGGCGACTTTCTCTTTGCCCACGCCTTTACTCGGATCGGCCATGATTTGGATATCCGGTCCAAAGCGTTGTACCAGCCCCGGACTGATGGATTGCAGATCCTGAAGCGCCAACTGTTTTTCTTCCGCCGTAACCGTATGTTTGTTCGGGCCATAGGCCGCGTGCATCATACTCATGTCGCTGGCCATACGACGGTTCATGAGCTCGCGCGGAATAATACGCACCGGGTTAATCCCGCCTTTCACTGCCGGGAACAAAAAGCGAAAACATTCGTCATTGCCCACTTTTGCCACCGCGGCAATCTGCTCGAGATTAATCTTCATATACTCGATCACGTTGGCATCAGGCGCCTGCTGCAAACGCGCCATCTGTACCTGTAGGATCTGCGGCTGAATAGCGTCGATAATCTGCTGTTCGCTTTTCCCCGCCTCTTTCAGCTGCGTTGCCTGGGTGAGGATGTTCTGCCACAGCGCTGGCTCCTGCTCCTTAAGCACCTGATAAACGGGCATGGACAGCATCGCGTTTTCAAATTTCTGCGCATCCGTCAGACCATAATCCGGGCTTTCGCGTGGGATCAGGTAGTGCACATCAAACAGATTCCACGCGATAATCGCCACCACAAAGACCACCGCGCCGGAGACCTTGCCCAGCCAGCCTTTTTTGCGAAACATGCCGACGACGATAGCAATCACCGCCCCGATATAACCTGCCAACAAAACGTGTGCCCAGTTCATTAACCATCCTTATGCCAAATCGTCTCTGTTACAGGGATATATTTCCCCTTCGATGTTTTGATTATTACGGCAGCAGCGAGCTATTTCCAGCCACCAGATTTTGCTAACAGAAACAGGAAGGATTAAACCGCGCGGCGATGGGCACGCGCGTCAAAGAAAGGAACTAAGCTGGCACACCGCTGTGAAAGCGGAATTCATCGTCAGGAGAGGTGATCAACGCGGCTTCTACTTCGCCAAAAAACTGCACCCGGCTACTGATATCATCGGTTGAAACCTGCTGCGCCAGCGCCAGGTAATCCTGATAGTGCCGCGCCTCGGATCGCAGCAGCGACAGATAAAACGCCTGCAAATCGTCATCCAGATACGGTGCGAGCGCGGCGAACCGTTCACAGGAACGCGCCTCAATGTAAGCCCCGCAAATCAGTTTATCGATTAATGTCAGCGGCTCGTGGGTGCGCACCTCTTTGAGCATGCCTTTGGCGTAACGGCTGGCGGTAATCTTAATATAGGGAATGTTGCGACTCATCATCGCCTCACGCACCTGCCAGAAATGATGCAGTTCTTCTTTGATCAGCAAAACCATGCTGTCGATAAGCTTGCGTCCCCACGGGTCGTCGGTTTGCGGCATCACGCTTTTGCTTATCTGTTTATTCAGCGCGATAAAATCCGGCTCATCCCCTTCTCTGAAAGCAAACGCTTCATAGGGTTTCAGCCAGTCCAGCAGCGCCTGAGATCCCTGTTTATCTGCGACATACTTACGCACCAGCAGCATCGCCGTTTGCGCCGCTTTCAGCTCACAGACGAGGTGGTCGGTCAATAACAGAGGCAGATTAGCCGGGTCTCGCGCTTTATCAAGCCAGGCCTGGGGCGTTTTACAGTGCAGGAAATTGTGGATCGGGGAGAGTATTTGCAGATAATCCATACATTGTCCTTGGCCTGCGGCAGCCTGGGCTACCGCAGGTCAGTAGATGACTTAGTGACGCACGCCGTCATCATCTTCGTCGACGAGATCTTCATCGTCGCCGTCTTCACCTTCTTCGCCGTTCGGGTCTTCAAAATAGGTGCCCCAACCGTCGTATTCCACATCATATTTTTCAGCCAGGTTCATCAGCTGCTCAACCTGAGCATCGATCAACTCCGCATTCAGTGCACATTCGCTCAAAATGTCACAGCAAATAACCGTGTCGCCTTCTTCCACTTCCAGCTCTTCCGGCTCGGTCACTTCATAACCCAGCTTGAAGGCTTCTACTGCCGCTTTTTCCAGGGTTTCGAAGTCATCCGCGGAAAGGTGATGCTCAATGGTGTACAGCGCGTCTGGATCGCTGCCATCTTCGAGTAACTCTTCAATAATCAAGCGCGTTTCTTCACGCTGTTCTTCCAGTAGTTCCGGGTTTGCCATGGCTCGTTCCTCATAATGTCCTGCCGATACTCTTATTGTCACATACCGCTGTCATTGCCTCCACCTTTCCAGGAAAGATTTGTTAAACAAGGTTGCAAATGAATAAACACCCATATAAATTGAATTTTAATTCAATAAATGGCCTAAGCCATGTGAGGGAACCATGTCTGCGTTTTATCATAAACATTTTTTGAAACTGCTTGATTTCACCTCTGCTGAACTCACGTCACTGCTCCAGCTCGCCGCGCAGCTAAAGGCAGATAAGAAAAACGGCACTGAAGTCGCAAAGCTCACCGGTAAAAACATCGCGCTCATCTTCGAAAAAGACTCAACCCGCACCCGTTGCTCTTTCGAAGTTGCCGCATACGACCAGGGCGCTCGCGTGACGTATCTCGGGCCAAGCGGCAGCCAGATTGGCCATAAAGAGTCGATCAAAGACACCGCCCGCGTGCTCGGCCGCATGTACGACGGTATTCAGTATCGGGGACACGGCCAGGAGATTGTCGAGACGCTGGCGGAATATGCCGGAGTTCCGGTGTGGAACGGATTAACCAACGAGTTTCATCCCACCCAGTTGCTGGCGGATCTGTTAACTATGCAGGAACACCTGCCGGGTAAAGCGTTTAATGAGATGACGCTGGTCTACACCGGTGATGCCCGCAACAATATGGGCAATTCCATGCTGGAAGCCGCTGCGTTAACCGGGCTGGATCTGCGCCTGGTCGCACCGCAGGCCTGCTGGCCAGAGGAAAGTCTGGTTGCAGAGTGCAAAGCGCTGGCGCAGAAAAACGGCGGCAATATTACGCTGACCGAAGATGTCGCCGCGGGCGTGAAAGGTGCGGACTTTATCTATACCGACGTCTGGGTATCAATGGGCGAAGCAAAAGAGAAGTGGGCCGAACGTATTGCGCTGCTGCGTAAGTACCAGGTTAATAGCACGATGATGGCGTTGACCGGCAATCCACAGGTGAAATTCCTGCACTGCCTGCCCGCGTTTCATGACGATCAAACCACGCTTGGCAAACAAATGGCACAGGAATATGGTCTGCACGGCGGTATGGAAGTGACCGATGAGGTCTTTGAATCACCCGCCAGCATCGTATTTGATCAGGCGGAAAACCGGATGCACACCATCAAAGCGGTGATGGTGGCGACGCTGGCGAAGTGAGGGCATGGATGAAAAGAATGCCGGATGGCGATGCTAAGCATCTTATCCGGCCTACAACCGCGCTCTCGTAGGCCGGGCAAGGCGAAGCCGCCTCCGGCAAATACGCTTATGCCACTTGCATTTTCACTACGGCTTTGCGTACCAGCGCTGGAGCACCGACCGCGCACAGCGGTTTATGCACTTCACCCGGATAGAACACCACGAAATCACCTTCGTTCAGCACCACCGTTTTCTCCTGTACCCCTTCCGGCAGGAAGGCGATATCTTTATCCGCCAGCCAGTCAGTTTCCGGCGCGCCCGCAGGCTGCGTGCTGAAGGTCATTCCTTCCTGGCCTTTGAGCAGGATCTGAATATCCAGATAGCGGGCGTGATACTCGGCGCGGCGCTGTGCAAACGGCTCCGTCATATCTTCGGCAATCAGATAAAACAGACGATCGCCGTCGATGTCATGCTTACCTTTTTCCGTCGCATCCGTCACATGCGCTTTAATGTGTTCAATTGCCTGACGCAGCTCTTCCGGCAGCCAGGCATCCAGGTTGTGAATATTGCCAACAATCATCTCAAACCCCTTAATTAAAACATCGTTTCATTTTAGTTGTTATACGAAAAAACGGCCTGCCATACTACTGCTATTTGCCGATATTTTGCGTCAACGCATGTTTATCGCTGATGGTGTTAAATAATTGCTAACTCTCAGCCACAGGTTATGCATAAACTTTGCATAACTTTCGGCTACCCTTTTCCAACAAGATCAGTAAAATACTGTTATTAAAGGCTTTATTAGAAAAACCAGCTATCGATCACAGTTCACCTCTCCTTCGCAATCCTTCTTCATCGTCATATTTATTTTGAAATAAACTTTACCGCGCAAATAATAAAATCATATATTCGCATAATAATTCACAATACAGAAAAAAACACAAACAAATCAATGCATTACTTATATTGCAGCACACTAAAAGTGTACATAAAATTAACACCGATAAATAACAAGACATATTCCCGCGTAGTAATTCAATTATTCATGTTTTTATTTTATTAATTCTCCGAGCCATATCATAAATTAAACATCAAAAGTCAAATATCGACCTGACTGTGAAATAAATCACGTTTCCTCATCAAATAAGATCTAAATATAGATTCCGAAATCAGCTGAAAAGTCATGACTGCAATAAATATTATTTGCAGGCACATCCTCTTTATTTTTTAAAATAGTATTAAAGGAATAATGATGGAAAAGCATTATGTCGGGTCTGAAATCGGTCAATTACGTAGCGTAATGCTACATCGCCCTAATCTCAGCTTAAAAAGGCTGACACCATCAAATTGCCAGGAACTACTTTTTGATGATGTTCTTTCGGTAGAACGTGCAGGAGAAGAGCATGACATTTTCGCCAACACGTTACGTCAGCAAGGGATTGAGGTTCTGTTACTCACTGATTTATTGACACAAACCTTAGATGTCCAAGATGCCAAAGACTGGTTGCTGGAGACACAAATCTCTGATTATCGCCTTGGCCCCGCTTTCGCCACGGATATTCGCGCCTGGCTTGCAGATATGCAGCACCGGGAACTGGCCCGGCATTTAAGCGGTGGGCTAACCTACGGAGAAATTCCTGCCTCAATCAAAAATATGGTGGTCGATACTCACGATATTAATGACTTTATTATGAAGCCATTACCAAACCACTTATTTACCCGCGACACCTCATGCTGGATATATAACGGTGTGTCAATTAACCCAATGGCAAAAACCGCGCGGCAAAGAGAAACCAATAACCTGCGGGCGATCTACCGTTGGCACCCTCAATTTGCTGATGGTGAATTTATTAAATATTTCGGCGATGAAAATATTAATTACGACCACGCCACATTAGAAGGTGGAGATGTGCTGGTCATTGGTCGCGGCGCGGTACTCATCGGTATGTCGGAACGCACCACGCCGCAGGGCATTGAATTCCTTGCCCAGTCGCTGTTTAAGCATCGCCAGGCTGAACGCGTCATCGCGGTTGAACTGCCGAAACATCGCTCTTGTATGCACCTCGATACCGTCATGACCCACATTGATATCGATACCTTCTCCGTCTACCCGGAAGTGGTACGCCCGGATGTCCAGTGCTGGACCCTGACGCCAGACGGGCGCGGCGGCTTGAAACGCACCCAGGAAAGTTCTCTGGTACATGCCCTCGAAAAAGCGCTGGGCCTCGACCAAATCACGCTGATAACCACCGGGGGCGACGCCTTCGAAGCTGAACGCGAACAGTGGAATGACGCCAACAACGTCCTGACGCTACGCCCCGGTGTGGTCGTGGGCTACGAGCGCAACATCTGGACCAACGAGAAATACGACAAAGCGGGCATCACCGTTTTACCCATTCCTGGCGACGAACTTGGACGTGGACGCGGCGGCGCACGCTGCATGAGCTGCCCACTGGAACGCGACGGTATCTAAGGAAAAGTCATGGAAAACAAACCTACTCTGGTTGTGGCGTTGGGCGGCAATGCGCTGCTCAAACGCGGCGAGCCGCTGGAAGCTGACATCCAGCGCAAGAACATTGAGCTGGCGGCAAAGACTATCGCTCAGCTCACACAGCAATGGCGCGTGATTCTGGTGCACGGCAATGGCCCACAGGTTGGACTTTTGGCGTTACAGAACAGCGCTTATGACCGCGTCACCCCTTATCCGCTCGACATTCTCGGTGCGGAAAGTCAGGGAATGATTGGCTATATGCTGCAACAAGCTCTGAAAAACCAGCTGCCGCAACGTGAAATCAGCGTCCTGCTGACTCAGGTTGAAGTCGATGCCCACGATCCAGCCTTCAGTAATCCGACCAAATATATCGGACCGATTTACGACGACGCTCAGGCTAAAACGCTACACGCGGAAAAAGGCTGGATTTTCAAAGCCGATGGTAAAGCGTTCCGTCGCGTTGTGCCCTCTCCACAACCCAAACGTATCGTTGAAAGTGATGCTATTCGCACATTGATCGCCCGCGATCATCTGGTGATTTGCAACGGCGGTGGCGGCGTACCGGTGGTGGAAAAAGCCGATGGCTTCCACGGCATTGAAGCAGTGATCGACAAGGATCTCTCCGCCGCCCTGCTCGCCCGCCAACTCCATGCCGATGCTTTGTTGATCCTCACCGATGCTGATGCCGTGTACCTCGACTGGGGCAAACCTACCCAGCGCCCACTGTCCCAGGTCACCCCGGAACTGCTCGGTGAAATGCAATTCGACGCCGGTTCAATGGGCCCCAAAGTCACCGCCTGCGCGGAATTCGTCTCTCACTGTCGTGGGATTGCTGGCATCGGTTCACTGGCCGACGGCTCGGCCATTCTCGCCGGCGACAAAGGCACGCTAATTCGTCTCGAAACCACCGACGCTAACGCGTAGGACTTTTTTTGCCGGATGACGGCTTCGCCTTATCCGGCCTACATAAGGACATTTTCATGACTGTTAACCTGAAAAATCGCAATTTTCTCAAACTGCTGGACTACACCCCGACGGAAATCCAGTACCTGATCGATCTGGCTATCGAGTTAAAAACGGCAAAAAAGGCCGGGCGCGAAAGACAGACGCTGGTCGGTAAAAATATCGCGCTGATCTTCGAAAAAACCTCAACCCGTACCCGCTGTGCCTTTGAAGTCGGCGCTTTCGATCAAGGCGCACAGGTGACCTATCTCGGCCCAAGTGGATCGCAGATCGGCCATAAAGAATCAATGAAAGATACTGCCCGCGTGCTAGGCCGCATGTACGACGGCATTGAATATCGCGGATACGGCCAGGACATTGTGGAGGAACTGGGGCAATTTGCCGGAGTTCCTGTTTGGAATGGACTGACAAATGAATTTCACCCCACCCAGATCCTCGCGGATCTGATGACCATGCTGGAACACGCGCCGGGTAAAACCTTGCCGGAACTGAGTTTCGCTTATCTCGGTGACGCCCGCAATAACATGGGTAATTCCCTGATGGTTGGCGCAGCGAAAATGGGGATGGATATCCGTCTGGTCGCACCTAAATCCTTCTGGCCTGACGAGGCACTGGTTGCCGAATGCCGTGAAATTGCCAGCGTGACTGGCGCACGCATTACGCTCACAGAGGATGTTGAGGAAGGCGTATACGACGTCGATTTCCTCTACACCGATGTCTGGGTCTCTATGGGCGAACCCAAAGAAGCCTGGGCAGAACGCGTTAGCCTGATGACGCCCTATCAAATTAACCAGCGGGTCATCAACGCAACCGGTAACCCCAATGTGAAATTTATGCACTGTCTGCCCGCCTTCCATAACGAGCACACAAAGGTTGGACGTGAAATCGAAATGGCCTACGGCCTGAAAGGGCTTGAAGTCACGGAAGAGGTTTTTGAGTCAGCTCATTCCATCGTCTTCGACGAAGCAGAGAACCGGATGCATACCATTAAAGCAGTAATGGTAGCGACCCTCGGCGACTAACCCCTGCGGGCGTATGTCGCCTGACGGCATATGCCCAAGCTATCCGGAGAACATCATGGGCAAATTCAAATTTCCCAGCGCATATACCATCCTGTTTATTCTCATTGCACTCGTCGCGGTTATGACCTGGATAGTCCCGGCAGGGAAATACCAGATGGCGATGAATGCTACTCTGGGCAAAGAAGTGCCAGTTGCCGGTACTTATGCCCCCACAGAGGCGCACCCGCAAGGTTTTACCGCTGTACTGCTGGCCCCGATTGACGGTCTTTACAACCACGAAACCTATACCGCAGGCGCAATTGATGTGGCGTTGTTTGTCCTGATTATTGGTGGGTTTCTCGGCGTAGTAAACAAAACAGGCGCCATCGACGCAGGTATCGAGCGCGTGACGGTCAGGTTGAACGGTAAAGAGGAGTGGATGATCCCCATTCTAATGGGGCTTTTCGCCGCCGGAGGTACGATTTACGGGATGGCGGAGGAATCACTCCCATTCTACACATTGCTGGTTCCGGTCATGATGGCCGCACGCTTTGATCCGTTGGTTGCCGCCGCCACCGTTCTGCTCGGCGCAGGCATTGGTACACTCGGCTCGACAATCAACCCTTTCGCAACGGTTATCGCGGCTAACGCCGCCGGGATCCCCTTCACCCAGGGAATGCTGATGCGCATTCTGCTGCTGGTCGTCGGCTATGTTATCTGTGTGGTGTGGGTCATGCGTTATGCGCGCAAAGTCCGCAATCACCCGGAGCTGTCGATTGTGGCGGATAAAATGGAGGAAAACCGTGCGCATTTTCTCGGCAATCGCGGCAATACCAATCTTGAATTCACAGCCACGCGTAAGTGGATCCTGCTGATATTCGCCGCCGCCTTTGCGGTAATGATTTATGGCGTCGCGGTACTCGGATGGTGGATGGCAGAAATATCCGCAGTCTTTCTGGGTTCTGCCATTATCGTCGGCGTGATTGCCCGCATGAGTGAAGAAGCCTTCACCAGTACCTTCATTGACGGTGCGCGGGATCTGCTTGGCGTGGCGCTGATTATCGGCATTGCACGCGGTATCGTCGTGGTGATGGACAACGGCATGATCACCCACACTATTTTGCACAGCGCCGAAAATTTAGTCTCCGGTCTGTCCACCACCATTTTCATCAATGTAACCTACTGGCTGGAAGTATTGCTCTCCTTCCTGGTCCCTTCCTCGTCTGGCCTGGCGGTGCTCACGATGCCCATTATGGCCCCGCTGGCCGACTTCGCGCATGTACAGAGGGATCTGGTCGTCACCGCGTATCAATCCGCTTCCGGCATTGTGAATCTGATTACACCCACCTCAGCCGTCGTGATGGGTGGGTTAGCCATCGCCCGTGTTCCTTACGTGCGCTACCTGAAATGGGTCGCCCCGCTCCTGCTCATTTTGACGTTACTGAACATGGCCGTCCTGAGTATCGGCGCGATGTTGTAGCCCTTTTAGCCGTCGGATCCCGACGGCTTTTTTGAGCGCATTCTCGTTTTTCTGCGCAACCGCCCGTTTGAGCCGTTATTGATACTGCAAATGTGGTGAATTTCGCCATCACATTGATACAAATGATAAACTTAGGGTGTATTTATGAAGGAATTCGATGATTACTCGACCAAAGAGCAGAAACAATTGGCGATTTGTCAGCGCCTGATTAGCGAAAAAAGCTATCTTTCTCAGGAAGCGCTTCGCCGCGATCTCCAACACCATGGTTTTACCGGAATTAGCCAGTCAACGGTATCCCGTCTGCTGAAACTGCTCGGGGCTATAAAAATAAGAAATACAAAAGGGCAAAAAATTTATTCTGTAAATCCGCAATCGCGACCCGCTCCTGATGCTGCCCGATCGATTGCTGAAATGGTGGTCAGCGTTGAGCACAATAGCGAATTTATCCTCATCCACACGGCGGCAGGTTATGGCCGTGCCGTTGCCAGAATCCTCGATTACCACGCGTTACCAGAGATTCTGGGTGTCATCGCTGGCAGCAGTATTGTCTGGGTTGCGCCGCGAGTTGTGCAGCGAACAGGGCTGGTGCACAAGCAGATTAACTATCTATTTAAAATGAATTAAAATTCATAAGAACCGTTTGCGGTGAATAAATTGTGCATTTTCCGCTTGATCCCATAACGGAGCTGAGTATAATCGCGGACAATTTGCCGGGAGGATGTATGGTTCAGTGTGTACGACATTTTGTCTTACCGCGTCTGAAAAAGGACGCTGGCCTGCCGTTTTTCTTTCCGTTGATCACCCATTCCGAGCCCCTCAATTGAGGGGCTTTTTTTTTGCCCAGGCGTCAGGAGATAAACATGGCTAACCCGCTCTATCAAAAACACATCATTTCCATAAACGACCTCAGCCGCGATGACCTCAATCTGGTCCTCGCGACGGCGGCGAAATTAAAAGCTAACCCACAGCCGGAGCTGTTAAAGCATAAGGTTATCGCCAGCTGCTTCTTTGAAGCGTCAACCCGCACCCGTTTATCCTTTGAAACCTCCATGCACCGCCTGGGCGCCAGCGTGGTGGGTTTTTCTGACAGCAGCAACACGTCGCTGGGCAAAAAAGGCGAAACCCTGGCCGATACCATTTCCGTCATCAGCACCTATGTCGACGCCATCGTCATGCGTCATCCGCAGGAAGGCGCCGCACGTCTGGCTACAGAGTTCTCCGGTAACGTTCCGGTACTGAACGCAGGCGACGGCTCCAACCAACATCCCACCCAAACGCTGCTGGACCTGTTTACCATTCAGGAAACGCAGGGTCGCCTGGACAATCTGCACATCGCCATGGTGGGTGACCTGAAATATGGCCGTACCGTCCACTCCCTGACCCAGGCGCTGGCGAAGTTCGAAGGTAACCGTTTCTACTTCATCGCCCCGGACGCACTGGCCATGCCGCAATACATTCTGGATATGTTGAACGAAAAAGGTATCGCCTGGAGCCTGCACGGCACTATCGAAGAGGTGATGGCGGAGGTCGATATCCTCTACATGACCCGCGTACAAAAAGAGCGTCTGGACCCGTCCGAATACGCCAACGTGAAAGCACAGTTTGTCCTGCGCGCCAGCGATTTGAACGGCGCCAGAGCGAACATGAAGGTGCTGCATCCGCTGCCGCGCATCGATGAAATCACCACCGACGTCGATAAGACGCCGCACGCCTGGTATTTCCAGCAGGCTGGCAACGGCATCTTCGCCCGCCAGGCGTTACTGGCACTGGTACTGAATAGCGAACTGGCACTGTAAGGGAGAAAAAGAGATGACACACGATAACAAACTGCAGGTTGAAGCCATCAAACGTGGCACCGTGATTGACCATATTCCCGCACAGGTTGGTTTTAAGCTGCTGACGCTGTTCAAATTGACGGAAACCGACCAACGTATCACCATCGGTCTGAACCTGCCGTCTGGCGAGATGGGCCGTAAGGATCTGATTAAAATCGAAAACACGTTCCTGACCGACGAGCAGGTAAACCAGCTCTCCCTGTACGCCCCGCAGGCAACGGTAAACCGCATTGACGATTACGATGTGGTGGGTAAATCACGTCCGAGCCTGCCTGAGCGTATCGATAACGTGCTGGTTTGCCCGAACAGCAACTGCATCAGTCATGCTGAGCCGGTTTCTTCCAGTTTTGCAGTGAAAAAACGTGCCGATGACATCGCACTCAAATGCAAATACTGTGAAAAAGAGTTTTCGCATTATGTGGTGCTGGCCAACTAATTGGGGTTGGTTATGAGATCCCGGCTCCCGTTACACATAAGCATTCGCAATGCATCGAGGCGGCAAGTCCGATTATCACTGGGAGCATAGTAAACTATGTGACCAGGGTAAGAGGACGTAGCCAACGAAGAGGCAGTGTGAAGGATGACGTGTATAATGGGCGGGAACATTCTACTACCGCTGTAAATTCAGGAGAAATCATGAGCAAGACTATCGCGACGGAAAATGCACCAGCAGCAATCGGCCCATACGTTCAGGGCGTTGACCTGGGTAGCATGGTAATCACTTCCGGTCAGATCCCGGTCGATCCGAAAACCGGTGCCGTAGCGGAAGACGTATCCGCTCAGGCACGTCAGTCGCTGGAAAACGTAAAAGCTATCGTTGAAGCAGCAGGCCTGAAAGTGGGCGACATCGTAAAAACGACCGTTTTCGTTAAAGACCTGAACGATTTCGCCACCGTAAACGCGACCTACGAAGCATTCTTCACCGAGCACAACGCGACCTTCCCGGCGCGTTCTTGCGTAGAAGTTGCCCGTCTGCCGAAAGACGTGAAAATCGAGATTGAAGCGATCGCCGTTCGTCGCTAAGTCTCCTTGTGCCGGATGGCGGCTTCGCCTTATCCGGCCTACGCAAGCGTAGTTTGTAGGCCCGGTAAGCGTGAGTGCCACCGGGCATTTATCACATCACGCCAAACAATTTCGGCAGGAACAGTGAAATCGCCGGAATGTATGTCACGAGCATCAGCACCAGGAATAGCACGAGGTAGAACGGCAGCATCGCCTTTACCACCTGCTCTATTTTCTGCTTACTCACCGCACTGGCCACAAACAGCACCGACCCTACCGGTGGCGTAATCAGGCCGATCCCTAAGTTCACCAGCATGATCATGCCAAAATGGACTGGATCAATGCCGAGCGCGTTGGTCACCGGCAGCAGAACCGGCGTCAAAATCAGGATCAGCGGCGCCATATCCATCAGCGTACCGATCAGCAGCAGCATGATGTTAATGCACATCAGAATGACGTATTTGTTGTCCGAGATGCTGGTGAAAGCTTCAGTGATACGCATCGGCAATTGCATATAGGTCATAACGGCGCCGAACGCAGCGGCAAAGCCTATCAGGATCATGACGATCGTGACCGTTTTCACCGTGCGGAACATCAGCTTTGGCAGCTCAGACCATTTATAGTCACGATAGATAAACATGGTGACAAAGAAGGCCCAAAGGCAGGCAATCGCCGCAGATTCCGTCGCGGTAAAGATACCTGACAGGATGCCGCCCATGATGATCACAACCGTCATCAGGCCCCACAGCGTATCGACGAAAATCTTCAGCGCCTGGCGAAACGGTACGCGTTCCCCTTTTGGATAACCGCGCTTGTGCGCAAAAGCCACGCACATCACCATCAGACTGAAACTTAACAGCAGGCCCGGCAGGATCCCGGCGATGAACAGTGCGGCAATCGACACCGTTCCGCCTGTAGCCAGCGAGTAAATAACCGAGTTATGGCTGGGCGGCGTAAGAATCGCCTGCACCGAACCACTGGCCGTTACCGCCGCGGCAAAGTCGCGCGGATAACCTTTTTTATCCATTTCCGGGATCATTACCGAACCAATGGATGCGGTATCCGCTACAGACGATCCAGAAATAGCGCCAAAAAAGGTTGATGCCACAATGTTTACCAGCGACAGTCCGCCGCGAATAAAGCCAACAAAAATATAGGCAAAGTTCACCAGTCGCCGCGCAATTCCCCCTTCGGCCATAATAGCCCCGGCCAGAATAAAGAACGGGATCGCCAGCAGGGAGAACTTATTCACCCCGCTGGTCAGTTGGATCATCACCGCTTCCAGCGGAATATCAATGTACCAGGCGCCAATGATGGCGCTAATGCCAACCGCATACGCTACCGGTACCCCAATTGCCAGCATAATGCCGAGCGTAAAGACGAGAATAAATGCATCCATCTGCTTTCCTTTCTGAAATGGGGGCGGTAACTAGCTGGTCGATCCCAGCATGACAACGGGACGTTGGTACTGCGGACCACGGAAAATCTTTTCTGCGATAAACAGCAGCGTTATGGCAGAGCCAATCGGCAATGGAAGGTAGTTTTGCCCGGCACTTAAAAGTGGGAATTCGGCCACGGGCTGTTCCCACAGCTCAAGACAGAGATTGGTTCCGTACCAGAGGATAAAAAGGCTTATCGCCACTAACATAACGTCAGCGATTACCGAGCAATAACGGCGGGAAGCATCACCCAGACGGTCAATCACCATACTTACCGCGATATGCGAGCCTGCACGATAGCTCACCGCCGCGCCAATAAAGGTGAATGTCACCATACACAGAATAGCGACGGGTTCAGGCCATGACAGGGCGTTATTCAGAACATAACGCGCGAATATACCAATGGGGATAATGGCGACCATGACTAATAATGCGATACCGGCAATCCACATTGACACCCGATAAAGAAAATCCATTACCGATGAATAGCATTCACCCATAATCATCACCTCGAATTAATCAAAAGATTCAGGCGGAGGGTTGATATCCTCCACCTGATGAATTACTTCACATCCTGAATTCGTTTGATCAAATCCTGGTGGTCTTTACCGTAATTATCCCGCACTGACTGCGTGGCTTTATAGAAATAGTCCGTATCAATATCGTGGAACTGAACGCCGTTGGCTTTCATGGTCTCCAGCGATTTTGCATTATAATCCTGCCAAAGTTTTCGTTGCTCTACCTGTGCTTCTTTGGCGAGTTTAATAATGAGGTCCTGGTCTTCTTTTTTTAACTTATCCCATTTGGCTTTCGAGAACAGAAAAAGCTCAGGAATAATAAAGTGTTTGCTCCAGGTATAGTTTTTCACGACCGGCAAATAGTTATGCGCAACAAACGTTGGCGGGTTATTTTCCGTGCCATCAATAACGCCGGTCTGCATGCCGCTAAATACTTCACTAACGCCCATGACAACGGAGTTAGCGCCCATCGCCTTCAGGGTATCCAGCGCTATCGGACTCCCTTGAACACGGATTTTCATACCGTGTAAATCTTCCGGTTTCACCACCGGATTTTTGGTGATCAGGTTACGCGTTCCGGCATCCATCCAGCCGAGGAACACCAGCCGCGATTTGGCGTTGGCCGTCAGGCGGTCGCCAATCTCCTGACCAATCATGCCGTCGAGAACCTTATGCAGATGGTCTTCATCACGGAAAATATATGGCAGGGTAAACACGTTAATTTCAGGGAGAATAGCGGCGACTGGCGTCATTGAGACACGAATAATATCGATAGCGCCTAATTGTGCCTGCTCAATCATCTGTTTTTCGTCGCCTAACACACCACCGGGAAAGGTTTTAATCTCCAGACGACCTTCGGTGGCGGCGCTAAGTTTTTCCCCCATATGTTTCACGGCAACAACGTTCGGGTAATCAGCCGGATGCACATCTGCGGCGCGAAAGGTTTGTGCCAGCGTTGCATGACTCGCCAGTAATACAGACGCGCCAATACACAGACTTAACAGGTTTTTTGTCAGTTTCATTTGTCCTTCTCCAGAAGTTCATAATATCCATTAACAGGAATAGCTTGCAGAGCAAATGACTGCCGGAATTAAAAACGGGCAGCGAGAAACTTTCTTAACGACGTTACCTGCGCAGACTAACTGGTGTAACAATTTATTTCGATGACTACGTTCACAAAAAATAGCAGACGCTTAAAATTTTTAGCACACTGTTTCATTTTTGCAATACAGATCGTTTTATTGATAAAAAAACAACGCAAGGAAGGCGATTTGATACTAACAACCCGCGTTAGCATTTCAATAAAAATAAAACACCAATATTTCGGGAGAATATCTTTCGAATGAAAAAGAGAAATGCAGGATGGTATTAACACCATCCTGCAGAAGAGAAGTTGAGGATTACTGCCAGCCGTAGCGGCGGCTATAAAAACCTTTCACAAGCTGGGTTAATGTCATGTAACCCGCCAGAATCGCAATCAGCCACGGGAAGTAGCTCAGCGGCAGCGCCTGCAATTGCAGATAGCTGGCCAGCGGCGAGAACGGTAATGCAATGCCCACCACCATTACCACCAGCGTCATCAGCATCAGCGGCCATGCGGCGCGGCTTTGGATAAACGGCACGCGACGGGTACGGATCATATGCACAATCAGCGTTTGCGACAGCAGACCCACCACAAACCAGCCAGACTGGAACAATGTCTGATGTTCAGGTGTATTGGCATGGAAGACGAACCACATCAGGCAGAAAGTCAGAATGTCAAAGATCGAGCTGATCGGTCCAAAGAAGATCATAAAGCGGCCCAACTCGGCGGGATTCCAGCGCTGCGGCTTTTTGATCTGCTCTTCATCAACGTTATCAAACGGAATCGCCACCTGGGATACATCATACAGCAGGTTCTGAATCAGTAAGTGCAACGGCAACATCGGCAGGAACGGTAAGAAGGCGCTCGCCACCAGCACGCTAAACACATTACCGAAGTTAGAACTGGCCGTCATTTTGATGTACTTCAGCATGTTAGAGAAGGTACGGCGTCCTTCGATTACCCCTTCTTCCAGCACCATCAGGCTCTTTTCCAGCAGGATGATATCAGCCGCTTCACGGGCAATATCAACCGCGCCGTCAACGGAGATACCAATGTCCGCCGCGCGCAGCGCCGGGGCGTCGTTAATGCCATCCCCCATAAAGCCGACCACATGACCTTCGCGCTTGAGCAGCGTGACAATACGCTCCTTGTGCATTGGTGTCAGGCGGGCAAACAGCGTGGTGCGCTGGGCAAGTTGGGCCAGTTCGTCATCGCTTAACCCCTCAATGCTGCTGCCGATCACCACATCGCCCGCATCCAGCCCCACTTCATGACACACTTTCGCCGCCACCAGCTCGCTATCGCCCGTCAGAATTTTCACCGTAATACCGCTGGCTTTCAGCGCTTTAAGCGCCGGTGCGGTGGTCTCTTTCGGCGGATCGAGGAACGCGATATAGCCTTCGAGGATCAGATCGGATTCATCAATACGCTGGTAATCACCTTCACGCGCTGGCAGGTATTTCGTCGCCACCGCCACCACGCGCAACCCCTGGCGGTTCAGCGTGTCCGTGACGCGTTTCACCCGACGCAGCATGTTGTCATCTAACGGAACAATCTCACCATTGTGGCGCACCTGGGTACACACGCTGAGGATCTCCTGTAGTGCCCCTTTACAGACCAACTGGTGCACATCGGTTTCTTCTGCCACCACCACCGACATACGGCGACGTTCGAAATCAAACGGGATCTCATCGATTTTTTGCCAGCGGGTAGAGAGCCGGCGGGCGGATTCTTCGTCCACGCCTTCCAGCACTGCCGTATCCAGCAGATTCTTCAGCCCGGTCTGGTAGTGGCTGTTCAGCCACGCAGAATGCAGGACGTGTTCGCTGGGCTTTCCAGATATATCAGTATGATTCTCCAGCACTATTTTATCTTGTGTCAGAGTGCCGGTTTTATCGGTGCACAGAATATCCATCGCGCCAAAGTTCTGGATAGCGTCGAGGTGTTTAACGATAACCTTTTGTTTTGACAGCTTCACCGCCCCACGCGCCAGCGTCGAGGTGACGATCATCGGCAGCATTTCTGGAGTCAGTCCCACCGCCACAGACAGCGCAAACAGCGCCGCTTCCCACCAGTCACCTTTGGTGTAGCCATTAATGATAAGCACAATCGGCGCCATCACCAGCATAAAGCGGATCAGCAGCATGCTGACGCGGCTGATCCCTTTCTGGAAGGCATTCTGCTCGCTTTCCTGCTCGCTGACGCGGCCCGCCAGTTGCCCGAACCAGGTATTGGCCCCAGTCGCAATCACGATGGCCTGTGCCGTGCCGCTCACCACATTGGTGCCCATAAAGCACAGGGTATCGCATTCCAGCGGGTTGCTTTGCTGCGGGTCGCGGCTGGTTGCAACTTTTTCTACCGGCAGCGATTCACCGGTCAGCGAAGCCTGAGCCACGAACAGGTCACGAGCCTGTACCACGCGCAGATCGGCCGGGATCATATCCCCTGCCGCCAGTTTGATAATATCGCCAGGAACCAACTGATCGATCGGCAGTTCAACCCAACCGTTCTCCCCTTTCTCGTTGATAACGCGCAGCACCGTGGCGGTGTTGCTGACCATCGCTTTCAACGCATCCGCCGCTTTGGTGGAACGTGCCTCCTGCACAAAATTCAGCAGCGTCGAGATGGCGACCATCAGCGCGATGACGCCGGCAGCGAACAGATCCTCAGTGGCATAAGAAATCGCACCAAGGATGGTCAGCAGAATATTAAACGGGTTGCGGTAGCAGACCCACAGATGCACCCACCAGGGCGACGGCTTCTGCGCCGGCAACTGGTTTTCGCCATGGATTTCGCGAGCGTTCTCGACTTCTGCGGCGTTCAACCCTTCTGGGTGCGCACCGAACGTTTTCCACAGCGCGGCTTCGTCCATCAGCGCCATTTTCAGGCAATGTTCGCTCAGCGAGGGTGGGATCGGCGTGCTGGCAACGGTTTGCGCATTGGGTAGCGGATCGCGATGCACCAGACGATGCGGTAGATGGCGGTTTAGCCGGGCAAATAGCTGGCGAGTAATATTTTTGAACATAGGCAGTCCCCCTGCGCCAGTCTTAACAGGCGCAGTAAATCCTTCAGGCGTGGCAAATCCTTGCCTGATGGCAATCTAAAAATCGTAACAGGGACGTCAGAACGTCACTGTCTTACGCATCCGGTAAGACAGTGAAAGACAGGCTTACCGGAAAGGGTTGTTTCTCCGTCTCGGGAGAGGGGTGGGATCGGGATCCATATAGCCTCCGGTAAGTAAAAGATTTGCGCTGCGGATTATACGCAGAAAACCATAAGGTTTGTGGCAATTATGGCGGTATGATACAGCACGGAAACTAAACCAAATGTATACCAGACTTTGCCCATTGCACTGCGCTTGAGTAAAGTTATTCTCTATTTGGCATAACTTCACACGCAACATGGGAAAACAGGATGCAAAATCGGCTGACCATTAAAGACATCGCCCGCTTAAGCGGTGTGGGAAAATCAACCGTTTCCCGTGTGCTCAACAATGAAAGCGGCGTGAGTGAACGCACCCGCGAGCGCGTTGAAGCGGTGATGAATCAGCACGGTTTTTCCCCTTCTCGCTCCGCACGCGCCATGCGTGGGCAAAGCGACAAGGTAGTGGCGATTATCGTCACGCGTCTGGACTCACTTTCGGAAAATCTCGCCGTGCAGACCATGCTGCCCGCCTTTTATGAACAGGGTTACGATCCGATCATGATGGAAAGCCAGTTCTCACCCGAACTGGTTGAAGAACATCTCGGCATGCTCCGACGCCGTAATATTGACGGCGTGGTGCTGTTTGGTTTTACCGGCATTACTGAATCCATGCTCACCACCTGGCAAGATTCGCTGGTGCTGCTGGCAAGAGATGCCAAAGGCATTGCCTCCGTCTGCTATGACGATGAGGGTGCCATTCGCACCCTGATGCAGCGTTTATATGAACGCGAGCATCGCCATATTAGCTTTCTTGGCGTTCCTCATAGCGACGTGACCACCGGTAAGCGCCGCCATGAAGCTTATCTGGCATTCTGTAAGAAACACAAACTGCATCCGGTTGCCGCGCTGCCGGGTCTGGCCATGAAGCAGGGCTATGAGCAGGCCGCCAGTGTCATCACCCCGGAAACCACCGCATTAGTCTGCGCGACGGACACCCTCGCCCTTGGGGTCAGTAAATATCTACAGGAGCAGCGAATAGAGAACCTGCAGTTGGCGAGCGTGGGCAGCACGCCGCTGATGAAATTCCTCCATCCGGAAATTATCACCGTCGACCCAGGATACGCCGAAGCCGGGCGACAAGCGGCCTCGCAGCTGATCGAGCAGATCAACGGCCGCAGCGAACCACGACAAATCGTTATTCCTTCCACCCTCTCCTGACCGCTTTCTGAGCGTTAATTTGTGATCTTCGCTGCGTTTCGGGAACGTTCCCATTTTTAAATATTGATCGACGATATACTCTGGCGCCAACAACGCGAGATTGCCGGATGGCGACCTAACGCGTCTTATCCGGCCTACGGGGAACACACGTCATCATGAGCAAAATAAAACAAGCAGACATCGACCGGCTGATTGAGCTGGTAGGCGGGCGCGACAATATCGCCACGGTAAGTCACTGCATTACTCGCCTGCGTTTTGTGCTGAATCAGCCTGCGAACGCCAGGCCGAAAGAGATCGAACAGTTGCCGATGGTCAAAGGCTGCTTCACCAACGCCGGGCAATTTCAGGTGGTGATTGGCACCGAGGTAGGTGATTACTACAAAGCACTACTGGCGACTACCGGACAAGCCAGCGCCGACAAAGAGCAGGCGAAAAAAGCGGCGCGGCAGAATATGAAATGGCATGAACAGCTGATTTCTCATTTTGCGGAGATCTTCTTCCCGCTGCTGCCCGCGCTGATTAGCGGCGGCTTGATCTTAGGTTTCCGTAACGTGATCGGCGATCTGCCGATGAGCAATGGTCAGACGCTGGCGCAGATGCATCCTTCGCTGAAAACCCTTTACGACTTCCTGTGGCTGATTGGCGAGGCGATCTTCTTCTATTTGCCGGTCGGAATCTGCTGGTCGGCGGTGAAGAAAATGGGCGGTACGCCGATCCTCGGTATTGTGCTGGGCGTAACCCTGGTTTCACCGCAGTTAATGAACGCTTATTTGCTCGGTCAGCAGGTACCGGAAGTGTGGAACTTCGGCCTGTTCAGCATTGAGAAAGTGGGCTACCAGGCGCAGGTCATTCCGGCATTGTTGGCCGGGCTGGCGCTCGGGTTTATTGAAACACGCATGAAGCGCATCGTGCCGGATTACCTGTATCTGGTGATCGTCCCGGTGTGTTCGCTGATCCTTGCGGTATTCCTTGCGCACGCCTTTATCGGTCCGTTTGGCCGCATGATCGGCGACGGTGTCGCGTTTGCGGTCCGCCATCTGCTGACCGGCAGTTTTGCTCCGATTGGCGCGGCCCTGTTCGGCTTCCTGTACGCCCCGCTGGTGATCACCGGTGTGCATCAGACCACACTGGCTATCGACATGCAGATGATTCAGAGCATGGGCGGCACGCCGGTATGGCCTCTGATCGCACTGTCGAATATCGCTCAGGCTTCTGCGGTGGTCGGGATCATTATCTCCAGTCGCAAGCACAACGAACGTGAAATCTCCGTTCCTGCCGCGATCTCTGCTTATCTTGGAGTAACTGAACCAGCAATGTACGGGATCAACCTGAAATACCGCTTCCCGATGCTGTGCGCGATGATCGGCTCCGGTCTCGCCGGACTGCTGTGCGGCCTGAACGGTGTGCTGGCAAACGGGATTGGCGTCGGCGGTTTGCCGGGCATCCTCTCCATCCAGCCGACTTATTGGCAGGTATTTGGCATGGCGATGGTCATTGCAATTGTTATCCCAATGATACTGACCTCATTTGTTTACCAGCGTAAATACCGGCTGGGCACATTACAAATTATCTAACTTTTCTTCGGGGCGCAGTTGCGCCCCAGCGTATTTCCAGGAAACAACCATGAATATTCCCCACTGGTGGCAAAACGGCGTTATCTATCAGGTTTACCCCAAGAGTTTTCAGGACACTACCGGAAGCGGCACCGGCGATTTACGCGGCGTGACGCAGCGTCTCGACTATCTGCAAAAACTGGGCGTTGATGCCATCTGGCTGACGCCGTTCTATATTTCGCCGCAGGTTGATAACGGCTACGACGTCGCGGATTACCTGTCTGTCGATCCGGCCTACGGTACGCTGGAAGATTTTGACGAACTGGTGGCGCAGGCGAAAGCGCGCGGCATCCGTATTATTCTCGATATGGTGTTTAACCACACCTCAACCCAGCACGCCTGGTTTCGTGAAGCGCTGGATAAAGACAGCCCGTATCGTCAGTTTTATCTCTGGCGCGACGGCACGCCAGACAGCCCGCCGAATAACTGGCGTTCCAAATTTGGCGGTAACGCCTGGGGCTGGCACGCCGAAAGCGAGCAGTACTATCTGCACCTCTTTGCTCCGGAGCAGGCCGATCTGAACTGGGAAAATCCGGCGGTACGCGCCGAGCTAAAAAAAGTCTGTGAGTTCTGGGCCGATCGCGGCGTGGACGGATTGCGCCTCGACGTGGTGAATCTAATCTCTAAAGATCAGGACTTCCCGAACGATCCCGACGGCGATGGGCGGCGTTTTTATACCGACGGCCCGCGCGCGCATGCGTTTTTACGCGAGATGAACCGCGACGTCTTCACGCCACGCGGCCTGATGACGGTGGGCGAGATGTCTTCCACCACACTGGAAAATTGCCAGCAGTACGCCGCGCTCGATGGCAGCGAACTGTCGATGACCTTTAACTTTCACCACCTGAAAGTGGATTACCCCAACGGTGAGAAGTGGACGTTAGCCAAACCCGATTATGTCGCGCTGAAAACCCTGTTCCGTCACTGGCAGCAAGGCATGCACAATCAGGCCTGGAACGCGCTGTTCTGGTGTAACCACGATCAGCCGCGCATCGTGTCGCGTTTTGGCGATGAAGGTAAATACCGCATTCCGTCGGCCAAAATGCTGGCGATGGTGCTGCATGGCATGCAGGGCACGCCCTATATCTACCAGGGTGAAGAGATCGGCATGACCAACCCGCACTTCAGCCAGATTACCGATTATCGCGATGTGGAAAGCCATAACATGTTTGCCGAACTGAACGGTCAGGGGCGGGATGCCGACGAACTGCTGGCGATCCTCGCCAGTAAATCCCGCGATAACAGCCGCACGCCGATGCAGTGGGATGCCAGCCAACACGCGGGCTTTACCGAGGGCGAGCCATGGATCAATCTGTGTGACAACGCGGCGGAGATCAACGTGGTTGCAGCACTGAACGATACCGACTCGGTGTTCTACACCTATCAGAAACTGATCGCATTGCGCAAAGCGGAGCCAGTTATTACCTGGGGCAACTATCAGGATCTGTTACCGGACAGCCCACATCTGTGGTGTTACCAACGCGAGTGGCAAGGGCAGCGGCTGCTGGTCATTGCTAATCTGAGCGATGCCTTCCAGAACTGGCAGCCAGCCTTGGCCGATGGAAACTGGCAGGTGCTGATGCACAACTATGCCGAGGTCGCCAGCCAACCTGGGGACATGACACTGCGTCCTTTTGAGGCCGTCTGGTGGGTACAAAAATAGCTTGCAATTGGCGTCAGGCCCGGTTCGTGTAGTATTGCCGGGCTTCACTGCTGACACTGCATTTACCTTCCTGTTTTTGTTGAATAATTAATCAGAATTTTCTGCCCATAATTTACAATCGCTGTACTGCCCGTCATCTGTACGCTCCGATTTTTACTTTGCGCTACATCAAATAAACCGTAAACATCCTTGATGCAAATCACTACATATAGAACTTAAAATGCACGCCGACCCAATATGTTGTATTAATCGACTACAATTGCTACAACTACAGTGCACCGCTTTACGGTGAAATTGTGGATAAAGTGGGTCAGGATTGCGGGAAGTCATTGGCAA
Source organism: Citrobacter sp. Cf125 (assembly GCF_030333935.1). NCBI lineage: Bacteria > Pseudomonadati > Pseudomonadota > Gammaproteobacteria > Enterobacterales > Enterobacteriaceae > Citrobacter > Citrobacter sp. Cf125. Next base: position 414,528 of record NZ_JAOWEY010000024.1, read on the forward strand.
TAGAGATGAATAAAGCCATGGCCGCTTCCCCAACCTCTGTGGATAACCTGTTCTTATAAATATGGAGTGATCATGACACCGCATGTGATGAAACGAGATGGCTGTAAAGTGCCGTTTAAATCAGAGCGCATCAAAGAAGCCATTCTGCGTGCAGCTAAAGCAGCGGGAGTCGATGACGCAGATTACTGTGCCACCGTCGCAGAAGTCGTTAGTAGCCAGATGAATGAGCGCAGCCAGGTCGATATCAACGAGATCCAGACAGCGGTAGAAAACCAGCTGATGTCTGGTCCGTACAAACAACTCGCCCGTGCGTACATCGAATATCGCCACGACCGTGATATACAGCGTGAAAAGCGTGGCCGTCTGAACCAGGAAATTCGTGGTCTGGTTGAGCAAACCAACTCTGCTCTGCTGAACGAAAACGCCAACAAAGACAGCAAAGTGATCCCGACCCAGCGTGACCTGCTGGCCGGTATCGTCGCCAAACACTATGCGCGTCAGCACCTGCTGCCGCGTGATGTCGTCCAGGCGCACGAGCGTGGTGATATTCACTATCACGATCTCGACTACTCTCCGTTCTTCCCAATGTTTAACTGCATGCTGATCGACCTGAAAGGCATGCTGACGCAGGGCTTTAAGATGGGTAACGCGGAGATTGAGCCGCCAAAATCCATCTCCACCGCGACGGCCGTCACCGCGCAAATTATCGCGCAGGTTGCCAGCCATATTTATGGCGGTACCACCATTAACCGTATTGACGAAGTTCTCGCACCATTCGTGACCGAGAGCTTTAACAAGCATCGCAAAACCGCTGAAGAGTGGCAGATCCCGGATGCCGACGGTTATGCGCATTCCCGTACCGAGAAAGAGTGCTACGACGCATTCCAGTCCCTCGAGTATGAAGTGAATACCCTGCATACCGCTAACGGCCAGACGCCGTTCGTCACCTTCGGTTTTGGCCTGGGAACCAGTTGGGAATCGCGTTTGATCCAGCAGTCCATTCTGCGTAACCGCATTGCGGGCCTCGGTAAAAATCGTAAAACCGCCGTGTTCCCGAAACTGGTGTTCGCCATTCGCGACGGCCTGAACCACAAGTTTGGCGATCCGAACTACGACATCAAACAGCTGGCGCTGGAATGTGCAAGCAAGCGCATGTATCCGGACATCCTGAACTACGATCAGGTAGTGAAAGTGACCGGTTCGTTCAAAACGCCGATGGGCTGTCGCAGCTTCCTCGGCGTGTGGGAAAACGAGAACGGCGAACAGATTCACGACGGGCGTAACAACCTCGGCGTTATCAGCCTCAACCTGCCGCGTATCGCGCTGGAAGCCCACGGCGATGAAGCCACCTTCTGGAAACTGCTCGACGATCGACTGGTGCTGGCACGTAAAGCGCTGATGACCCGCATTGCGCGTCTGGAAGGAGTGAAAGCTCGCGTGGCGCCAATCCTGTATATGGAAGGTGCCTGCGGCGTGCGTCTGAAAGCGGACGATGACGTGTCAGAAATCTTTAAAAATGGCCGCGCGTCTATCTCGCTGGGTTACATCGGCATTCACGAAACCATTAACGCACTGTTTGGTGACAAACATCTGTACGACAGCGAGCAGCTTCGCGCCAAAGCTATCGCCATTGTCGAACGCCTGCGTCAGGCAGTCGATCAGTGGAAAGACGAGACCGGCTACGGCTTCAGCCTGTACAGCACGCCGAGCGAAAACCTGTGCGATCGTTTCTGTCGTCTGGATACCGCCGAGTTTGGTGTGGTGCCAGGCGTGACCGATAAAGGTTACTACACCAACAGCTTCCACCTCGACGTGGAGAAAAAGGTTAACCCGTACGACAAGATCGATTTCGAAGCGCCATACCCGCCGCTGGCGAACGGAGGCTTCATTTGCTACGGCGAATACCCGAATATTCAGCACAACCTGAAAGCACTGGAAGACGTCTGGGATTACAGCTATCAGCACGTGCCGTATTACGGGACCAACACGCCAATTGATGAATGCTACGAGTGCGGCTTTACCGGTGAGTTCGAGTGCACCAGCAAAGGCTTTACCTGCCCGAAATGTGGTAACCACGACGCCGCGCGCGTGTCGGTCACCCGCCGCGTCTGCGGTTATTTAGGCAGCCCGGACGCCCGTCCGTTTAACGCCGGTAAGCAGGAAGAAGTGAAACGCCGCGTTAAGCATTTGGGTAACGGGCAGATAGGTTAATCCGCTGTTACGTTAATGCCCGGTGGCGCTGCGCT
>NZ_JAOWEY010000024.1:416779-528295 GCF_030333935.1 Citrobacter sp. Cf125
GGACCGCACTCTTATTGTAGGCCGGGTAAGCGCAGCGCCACCCGGCATGGTTACAAGCTATGAACTTTCACCAATACTATCCCGTCGACATCGTTAACGGCCCCGGCACCCGCTGCACGCTGTTTGTGTCCGGGTGCGTGCATGAATGTCCCGGTTGCTATAACAAAAGCACCTGGCGGCTCAATTCCGGCAAGCCATTTACCAAAGAGATGGAAGACAAGATCATTGCCGATCTGAACGATACGCGAATCAAGCGTCAGGGGATCTCGCTCTCCGGTGGCGATCCGCTACATCCGCAAAACGTGCCGGAAATCCTGCAACTAGTGCAGCGCGTTCGCGCTGAGTGCCCCGGCAAAGATATCTGGGTGTGGACCGGCTACAAGCTCGATGAACTCAACGCCGCGCAAATGCAGGTGGTCGATCTCATCAACGTACTGGTCGATGGCAAATACGTGCAGGATCTTAAAGACCCGGCGCTAATCTGGCGCGGCAGCAGCAACCAGGTTGTACATCATTTGCGTTGATCGCTAAAGCCGTTTGTTTGCATCGAGATAAACGGCCGAATGTTCTCGTTTGCCGACCGCGACAACAAACACGGTCACAACCTCATCCCGAACCTGGTACACCAGACGATAGCCGGACGATTTAAGCTTAATTTTATAGCAATCTGGAAGACCGTTTAAACGGGCAGAGTCAATTCTGGGGTTCAACAACACGTCGGCCAACTTCTTCTTAAACTGAGCCTTCACCGTATCACCCAGTTTATGCCACTCTTTTAAGGCTCTCGGGTCGAATTCCAGTTCATAAGTCATCCAGACTAACCTTGATTCCTTTTTGCGGGCTGGCCAGCCTCTCCCGGACTGTCTGAATCAGTGTATCTTCGCTGTCGCTAACGGTGACGGTTTTCACTGGCATGCGCCCCGTTTCCGCGACGTACTGAAACAGTAATCGCACAGCTTCCGTTGGAGTAATGTTCAGTTTTTCCAGCACGGCATAAGCCTCATTTTTGAGTTTGTCATCCAGACGGACGTTCAGCGTGGCCATTATGCCTCCAGTAGAATCGAATGTGTAATGCAGTTTAGCATTACATACGCATTACATCGAATTCTGGATAACGCCTCTCAAAAACGGCTCACACACTCCATGGCGACCGTTTTGAACTCGGTGAAATTCCGGCATGCGCAGAGCCGCGTCATGGCGCGTTCACGCAGGAAGGTGACGAAAATATCGTAGATCGCCATCGCTTCTTCGTACTCGCTTTTACTGATGGCGAGCAGGAAGATCACATGCGCCGTTTCATCATCCCATGCAATGCCCTGCGGTGCGAGGATAGTGTAAACCACCGTTTTCTTTGCCAGCAGACCGAGGGCGTGCGGCAGGGCAATGCTGTCACCCAGCATGGTGCTGACGATGGCCTCACGCTCAACCACTGAATCAAGGAACTCTGCGTCGACAAAACCTTCATCCTGCAACTGACGGCATAAGGTTTTGAACAACGTTTGTTGATCCATTGGCTCGTCAATTACACGAAAATGGGCGGCATCGAAGAATTTGTTCAACATCCACGGGCGGGTTCTATCCACCAGCACCAGTTTGCCAATTTGTTCCAGTTGATAATCGGTCGGGAACGGCGCAATCATCGCTACAGGCTTATCTTTTTCACCGATCCGCGCGGTAGAGATGACAAAATCTTCGCTGATGCTTTCCCGCTGTTCGTAGTCACGCAGCGTGACGGTATCGACGATCTCTATCTGCGGATACTTACGCGCCAGCACCGCTTCAATCATCCGCGCCATCGCATTTCCGGCATCGCATACCACCAGAACCTTCGGCTGTCTCTGATAACCGATGTTGTAACTACGCTCCAGCCCGACGCCAATATGCAGCACGAGGAAGCCGATCTCATTTTCACTGATGGTGTACGGCGTATATTTTCCCCATCCCGAGACGGCGGCCAGCGTCATGTCCCACGCCATGGGGTAGTGCTGTTTAATATTTTCCAGCAGCGGATTGGGGATCATTATCTGGTAACGCACGCGGGTGATCATCGTCTTAATATGCGTCAGCAGATCAGCATGTAACTGTTTGTCATTCAACAGGTTGTAGTTGTACTGGGTGTTGATAAAACGCAGGATGTAATTGACCAACGCTTCGTCATCATCCGCGTTGATAGCACTGGGCGCGATCTCTTGTACCTGGCGAGCAGCAATATGCACCTGTAGCCAGTTTTCTTCGGAAACGGAAAGCGGTTTGTCTGCCAGGCGGTGCAATACCGCCGCGATTTCCCGCGTGGCCAGGCACACCGATTGATCGGCCTCTTCTGCGGCAAAATCCGGGAGTGGATACCCTTCGCTAATCCGCCGTACCGCCACCGCGCAGTACAAGCGTAAAAACAGCTCGCCCTCATCGGTCAGACGAATATGAAAACGAGCGAAAATATCCTGTAAAACGGGCTGTAGCTGCTCAGGGATCCCGGCATTAAGCGCCTCCTGCATCACTAATGGGTGCTGCGGATCCTGCTGTGCCAGCGTCCACAGCAAATCGGTCAAACAGGCGCGAATCGCCATTTCGCTGCCGAACAGCTTCATGCCGTGACGGGGACGCGTTTCCAGCGTCAGATGATAACGTTGCAGATGCTCGCGCACCTCAGCCATATCGTTTTGCAGCGTCGCGCGGCTGATAAACCATTCATCAGCCAAATCTTCCAGCTTTAGCGAGAAAGCCGACGTCAGAAAACGCACCACCAGCCAGTGTATCCGTTCCTGGCTGGTTCGAGGGATGCGTAGCAACGCGTTGGGCTGCTGCGTTTTCAGGGTGTTATAACTTGCCGGGTCGTCAATTTTGAGCTGATAACCGTTACCCCGGCTGAGGACAAACTGTGCGCCGTACTGGGTGAGCAGCGCGTTTAGCGCGGTGATATCCGCCCGTACGGTGCGTGTGGAAACCGACAACCGCTGCGCCAGCTCGTCCTGTGGAAGCGCTTCGTTTTGCAACATGTCAAACAGCTGTGCTAAACGTTGGTTGGGAAATCGCACGTCAGTTTCCTCATCAGTCAGTTAGCCTACGCAGGCCCGGGTCATCGCCATCAGCTGGCGTACGTCATCCGGACGAGTGTTACCACTCACCTTATCAATAATCGAACTATAGATGTGAGGAATGATTTTACTCACTCCGGCATCGAGGGCAATCTGCAGGATTTCAGTGAAATTATCCAGATCGATACCGCCAGTTGGCTCCAGCCAGAAGTCATGACGGGCGCAGGCCTGCGCTACGGCAATGTACTCTTCACGGCATTTCAGGCCGCCCATCGGGAAGTATTTAATCGAGCTACCGCCCATGTCTTTGAGCAGCGCAATCGCGGTTTCTACCGGCACAATACCGTCCGGCGTCTGGCTGCTCAGCGGACCGGTGGAGATTTTCACCCTGCCCGGCATGCCGGTTGGCGAGACCAGACCGTTGACCACTGTCTCCTGCTGGCCCAGCAGCGCGCGACTGGTGGCCACACCGGTAAAGACCTGATTAACATGCTGGGGCTGCACCTGACGGGAAATTTCACTGACCATCGCCGACTGGTTAGGATCGCCTGCCCCCAATCCCACGGAGAGCGCATTGTCGATAAGCGCTGCGTATTCACGCATATCCGCTACTGCGCTTGCGACATCCGGGTAATTTTTTGACAACACACCAACCAACACGTGTCCTTCCGCCGCCGCGTAAATATCCCGCGCATTTTCTTTGGAGCCTGCCAGCACGTTCAGGCAGACGCGGTCGCGATAAAAGTTAGGGGTCAGTTTCATGCGTTTTTCTCCTGCGAAATCACTTCACCAATTCGACGGGCCACAATCTCCAGCTGCGCACGATCGACGCTGCGCACATCAGCTTCGATAATGCCTTCGTTGGCTTTGTAACCACGGAAGTAAATCGCGTACTCGCCTTGTTTCAGGGCTTCAACCAGTTCGCCCGTGGCGATCCCGGTTACCGCTTCATCAAACTTAATTTCCGTGCGTGCGATGTCGCGCCCTGCGCTATCCCACACCACGCGGGCGCTCACGCCGTTAAGCTGGTTCAACACATTAATGAACGGCGCCATTTTCTCGACCATCTCCGCGCCACTCTCTTTCTGCGCGTTCAGATACAGTTCGATGGCGCAGGTTAGGCCAAGAATTCCCTCTTTCCCCACCTTCATCGCCCGGCCAATTCCCGCCGTCTGGCGTTTCACCCACTCAACGTACTGGGTTTTACCTATCACCAGACCGCTGGTTGGTCCTTCAATCGCCTTCGCGCCGCTATAAATAACCAGATCTGCGCCAACCCGGTAGTAGCATTGCAAATCTTCTTCCGCCGCCGCGTCCACAATCAGCGGCAGGTTATGCGTACGCGCCACCACCGCAGCCTGCTCCACGCTGAGTATACTTTTCTGGACGCAGTGGTGAGATTTGATATACAGAATGGCCGCCGTACGCGGTGTAATGGCCGCAGCCAGCTGCGCCGCGGAACATTCGTTGGCATAACCAGCCTCCACTAACTTACCGCCGCCAAGCGCCACCATGGTACCCACCGGAGCGCCAAAGTTGACGTTGTGGCCTCTGGGCAGCACGATTTCGTTGTTCTCGATGGGCGTGACGTGTAGGTTCTCCAGCAGCCAGTCGCTGTCTTTAACCAATACGCCAGCCACCGACAGGGCGATCCCCGCCGAGGCGCAAGAGACAACGGTTGCCCCTTCCACTTCCAGCAATTTCGCGATGTAGTCGCCGGTTTTATTCACCAGGTCTTTCATCTCAAAGTATTGATTCATCCCGGCCATCGCGGCTTCAACCACTTCTGGTCGCGGCGTGGAAACGCCGAGCGCCGTCATGCGGCCGGAGGTATTAATCACCTGTTTTAAATCGTATTTCTCAAAAATCGAAGGCATGTTCCGCGCTCCCTTGTTCGGTCATATAGCCCTTGCCCGCACGTATTGCGGCAAGCGGCACCAGCAGTTGTTCAGCCTGCAGGCTGTCGTTTTCTGCATCTACCAGCACGGTTGGCTGGCGCTTAAGCGTAAAGAGGGTTAAATCAGCATCCAGACCGACCTGCAGTCGCCCCTTCTGTTTCAGGCGCAGGCCGTCGGCAGCATTGGCGGTAACGCACTCAATGACCTGCGGAAGCGACATCCCAATGGCGAGAAATTTCGACATCACATTCGCCAGAGAATGGACCGGGCCGCTGATACGGTTGCGACAGTAAATATCGGAACTGATGGTGTGTGGCAAAATCCCCAGTTCAATAGCGCGTTTTGCCACCGCAAAGCTCAGGCTGGCGGTGCCATGCCCAACGTCCAGACGCACGCCGCGTGAAATCGCCCGCGTCACTGACGCCCGCAGCTCGCCTTGCGGCGTCAGAATGCGGTTCGGCTTACCGTTGTAGCAGTGGGTAATGATGTCACCCGCGCTCAGGCGCTCGGCGATCTCATCCAGATCCGGCGGGTTGTTGCCGATGTGCACCATCAGCGGCAGGTCGCCGTTCTCTTTTTGCATCGCTTTGGCGCGCTCCAGCGGCGTGATGCCATTTTCACCGACTACGCTGCTGCTCATACGTGCCTTCAGACCGACGATAAAATCAGGGTGGCGTTTCACCGCCTGGCGCACCGCATCAGCGTCAATATTGGCCATGTTGGCCAGCTCGTTCTGGGCGATAAGCCCAACGCGAGAGATATTCAGCAACGCATACACCTCGGTGGCAGCTTCCCGGGTCAGGGTGTAAAAATCGTCGATGTCATCCGACCCGGTACTGCCCGCATCCACCACAGTAGTGACGCCAGTCGCAATACCGACGCTATCCGGCTGGTCGTGGTAAATCGGGGATTTCGGGTAGCAATGAACGTGGGAGTCAATCCAGCCTGCGCTGACGTAGCACTCGCCGCCCAGCTCAATGGTTTTCAGCGCCGGGCCATCAACGTCGCCCAACGCCGCGATCTTGCCGTCTTTGAGCGCAATATCGCTCACCGTATCGTCAACGAGGCGCGCACGGCGCAGGAGTAAATCAAACATCGCTCTCTCCTATGCCGGATGGCGGCGTAACCGCCTTATCCGGCCTGCAAATCAACAGTTAGCTAATGGCAATCGGGAAGATGGACCCGAGGATCATTGCTCCAAGGATCGCCCCGCCGGTAATCGGTTTTTGCCACAGATAAAACAGCAGCGCACCCGCCAGAGAACCGATTCCGATAGGAATAGAAGCCGTCATCGCGCTGAGGATAATCAACGGTCCGAGGAAGCGGCCGGAGGCGTTACCGGCCCCCATCATGACGTCCGCACCGTAGGTTGAGTCGCTCTGGTTGATGGTGAACTTACGCGCCAGAATAATGATGTAGCCAATCGCTAAACCAATCACCAGACCAGTGACCAGCGAGGCGGCGAAGTTGGCGACCGGGAAGATAATGCCCGCGCCCAGTAGCAGCGCCGGAACGCCTAACCCAACCCCGGTCTGAATCGCCCCGCCGATATCCAGAATCCCCACCAGCGAACCTTCAATGATGCGGGCAAACAGGAAACTTGCGCCAAATGCCGCCACCGCCCCATAGGAGCCGGTATCCATTCCAGCTTTCAGCATCGCCACAAAAGCCACTTCGTTAAATGCGCCAATACCGTACAGGTAGTACATGTGCGTTCCGGCAAATACGCCGGATGAGAGCAGGCCCACGAAGATCGGGAACGACCAGTCAGCGAACCAAAAACCTTTATTCTGTTCCATGATGACCTCCGTTATTTGCCGCTGAGCGAGTTGTGGATAAGTTCGAGCCAGTTAGGCACGGTCAGATGGAAGGATTCGATCATCTTCATATCGAAACCGCGGAAGAAGCCGCTCAGGACAAACAGCGCGACGATAGCTACCATCATCACTTTCGTGACGTGGTTCCAGCCGCTTTCTTCAACACCTTTGCCTATCAGAATGCCGAGCACCAGCCCCGGAACGGCGTTGCCCATGATCAGCTGCGCCGCGCCGCCAAAAACGGTGGCCCAGAAGCCGGATTTCTTACCGGCGTCGATCGCCGCCAGCCAGAAGATCACCGGCATCACGGTGTTAACCAGCAGGTTAGCCGCTGGCACCAGCACCTTGACGGCGGTAACCTGCAGCGCTTCCGGTACGGATGACGCAGTGAGGTTCAGGAAGGTCACCACGATCATCCCGATAACGCCGCAGGCAATTGCCATGCGCTTAGGATCGTGCAGCGTTTCACCGACGTTGCGATTTTTAATCATCAGCGCGGCGGCACCCCAGTTGGGGATGATGCGATGGTCGACGTCCTGAGTGAACGCCCCCGCCGCAACGGAGGAAGCCCAGGCGTTAAAGAAGAAGCCCAGACCGAACGAGAAGTGAGAAGCCGGATCCCCTTCGCAGGAATTCAGTTCTCCAAGAGTACGAAACGCGCCCATCCCTTGAGTGGTAGGCGCATGAAACATGCGTGCAGCCCCAGCGCCGACACCAACGCCAACCAACGCGCCGATGATGAGCGATTTTATTAATATTATCAGGAACATAATTATGCCTTTTAATAGAAAATCAGCGTTGCGTAACGAAATCCACCTTGTCGAGATTGATGGCAGTCACGTTGACGGTCACGTCCAGCTCCACGCTGAAAGTGCGTCTTTCCCGGCGCAAAAAGAGGAATAAAAACGCCTCTTTACGCACCGATTCACGCGCTTGAACAACCTGCACATCCTGTGGCTCAATACGCAGTAAGATATGCGGCGACGCTTTCATCACCGCAGCCTGAACGTGGTTCAGGGCATCGGCAAAGGCGCGAGCTTTGGTCTCGCCCTTACCCGTGACTCTCACCGTGGTGGTGAATTGCTCTTTCATGCTTAAGCGCCGTGTTTCTTTTGCCAGGCCTGCACCAGGCGCTCGCCGAGCTCTTCTTTGTCCATAAAGCCGAATCCCAGTACGTTGCACCCTTCGTTGATGGCGGTTACCCCTTCATCGACCGAACGCATGCCGTATTTCGCCTTGTAGCCGTATTTGGTCTGCGCAGTAATCGCACCCGCACCACCGCTGCCGCAAAACGAGATACCAAAGGTGGCGTTTTCCGCCTTCATCACGTCACCCAGCTTCATATCTGCTGCAACGCCCGGCACCACAACGGCACGGCCACCCGCTTTCTCTACGCCTGCCGCCACTTTCTGGCCTTTACCCAGACGATCGCCAATCACTACGGTAATCTGTTCCATCTTTTTCTCCTTAAAGGTTGTCTTTCGCGACTTCAAAGTGCACCGACAGCAGCCAGGCCTCTTCCTCAGGAAGATTGCCAAACTCGGCGACCACGTCGCGGGCAAGCGCCATTGAATCGGCAGATATTTCATCAAACAAGCTGGCATCGACTTCTGGTAAGGGTTCACCCGTTACCGAGCGGTGCGCCATGGCGCGAACATGCGACGTCAGCATCTGTTCCTGTACGGCGTTGGGAATAATGTTGCGTTCACGCAGCAAGGCATACACCTGTGCCAGCATGCGGTCGGCCAGTTCCACCGATTCCCCCATGTCATTCATTACAGCTCCGTTATTCACTCGTCTTACCCCGTTAATGTCTCTGAGGGTAAATTAGCGACGGAGGTTATAAGTTTGTAGCGAGTTGTTTTCCACTTCGAAGTGGAAAGGTGTGCAGCGATAGTGATCTGTGCCGCAAAAAGGGCTGGAACCACGATTTATCACCGGAAGAATGTGATTGAGATCGCAAGAGTGGGCAGCAAAATGGAAGGAAGTGCGAACAATGAATGGACGATAAAAATGAAAAAATGTGATGGGGATAGCGTTTACTTATGGGCGTGTAGTAGCGGGGGATTTTATCCGGCCTACGGGTATGCAGGCCGGGTAGCGCAGATTAGCGGAACTTCTTGTGGTTTTCGTTGCGCGTGGTTTTCAGCTCTTCCGCAACGGCTTTCGCCTCTTTAACTTTACCTTCGTTCGCCAGCTTCAGCGCGCCGTCAATCTGGCCGATCAGCGTGTCAAAGCCGTGGCGGAAATCCTTCATCTCCGGGCTGTCCGGGGATTTGTTTTCCAGCTTCGGCGGCGTACCTTTTTGCGCGTCCAGCGCGGCTGCACGCATTTTGGTTAACGCGTCTTTCAGTTCAGTCGCATTATCCGTTTTTTCGACAATTTTCAGGTTGTCGTTGAGGATCCCCATGTCATCTTCGAGATCGGCTGCAAACGCAGAAGAACCAAGAACCAGCGTTGAAGCCGCGACGATCGCTAACAGGTGTTTACGCATTGCTCACTTCCTTTTTTATTATTAAAAATTAACGCCTTAACGAGTATTACTGCCCGGCGATTTTCATCTCCGGTAACAATACCGAACCACATTGGATATTACTGCGCGTTTCAATATCGTTCCCCACGGTCACAATATTGCGCCACATCTCTTTTAAGTTACCGGCGATGGTAATTTCGCTCACCGGATACTGAATTTCACCATTTTCGACCCAGAAGCCCGCCGCACCGCGCGAGTAATCGCCGGTAATGCCGCTTACGCCCTGGCCCATCAGCTCGGTAACCACAAGGCCTGTGCCCATCTCTTTAAGCAACTGCTCGAAGCTTAGACCTTGTCCCGGAATTCGCCAGTTGTGGATCCCGCCCGCATGCCCAGTGCTCTTCAGGCCCAGCTTACGTGCGGAATAGTTAGTCAACAGCCATTGAGTCAGCACGCCGTCTTTAATAATGTCGCGGCGTTCGGTCCGTACCCCTTCGCTGTCGAACGGTGAAGACGCCAGCCCTTTCAGCAGGTGCGGATGTTCTTCAATAGTCAGCCATTCCGGCAGAATTTGTTTGCCCAGCGAATCCAGCAGGAAGGTGGATTTGCGGTACACCGAACCGCCGGCGATCGCGCCGACCAGGTGTCCGAACAGTCCGGTCGCCACTTCGTTGGCGAAAATCACCGGCGCTTTCATGGTGGACAGCTTACGCGGCGACAAACGAGATAAGGTGCGGCGAGCACAGTCAGCCCCTACCCACTCCGGCGTTTGCAGATCGCCCATCGCCCGGCCAATGGTGTAGGCGTAATCGCGTTCCATATCGCCATTTTCTTCCGCGATTACACAGCTGGAAAGGGAATGACGCGTGGAGCAGTAGCCCTGCAGCATGCCGTGGCTGTTACCAAACACTTTGATGCCATAGTGGCTGTTAAAGCTGCCGCCTTCGGTATTGGTGATACGCTTATCAGCCTGCAGCGCCGCCTGTTCAGCACGAGCAGCCAGTTCGATGGCTTCATCAGGGGAAACTTCCGCCGGGTGGAACAGGTCCAGATCGGGCGCATCAAAGGCCAGCAGTTCTTTATCTGCCACGCCTGCGCACGGATCCGGCGAAGTGTAACGTGCAATGTCCAGCGCAGCCTGCACGGTGCGTGCAATCGCCTGCGGGCTTAAATCGGTGGACGATGCGCTGCCCTTACGGTTCTGGTGATAAACCGTAATCCCCAGTGCACCATCGCTATTGAATTCGACGTTCTCCACTTCACCATAACGGGTGCTGACGCTAATACCCGTGGTCTTGCTCACAGCGACTTCCGCGCCATCCGACTTACCTGACGCTAATTCCAGTGCCGTCGAGACTGCTTCTTCCAGAATCTTACGCTGCGCTTCAACTTGTGAGATTACTTTCATCGCAAATGCCATAATGTAGAGAGAGTTTCTCTGAAGTCTAACAGAGAACCGTTTTTCAGTGCGCATCTTAACTGGTAACATTAGCCTCTTTTTTTAAGGAGCCTGAAATGACAAAGCAGCCCGAAGACTGGCTCGACGACGTTCCCGGTGATGACATCGAAGACGAAGACGATGAAATTATCTGGGTCAGTAAAAGTGAAATTAAACGCGATGCCGAGGAGTTAAAACGCCTGGGTGCGGAACTGGTTGATCTGGGGAAAAACGCGCTGGATAAGATCCCGCTTGATGCGGATTTACGTGCCGCCATTGAGCTGGCCCAGCGTATTAAGATGGAAGGACGTCGCCGCCAGTTGCAGTTGATTGGCAAAATGTTGCGCCAGCGCGATGTTGATCCTATCCGTCAGGCGCTGGACAAGCTGAAAAATCGTCACAACCAGCAGGTCGTTGTCTTCCATAAGCTGGAGCAACTGCGTGACCGTATGGTTGACGGTAGCGATGAAGCCATCGAAGAAGTGATGAATCTGTGGCCTGACGCCGACCGCCAGCAACTGCGTTCGCTGGTGCGTAACGCCAGGAAAGAAAAAGCGGGCAACAAGCCGCCAAAATCTTCCCGCCAGATCTTCCAGTATCTGCGTGAACTGGCGGAAAACGAAGCCTAACCTCTTCGTCTGCTGAAAGTGCCGGATGGCGGTGCAATCACCTTATCCGGCCTACAATCCGTTAACACGTTGTAGGCCCGGTAAGCGTAGCGCCACCGGGCATTTTTTTACTCTTCCGCTTCTGCCTGAGCTTTCTTCGCCAGGCCATCCAGCAGTTTTTGATGAATACCACCAAATCCGCCGTTGCTCATCACCAGAATGTGATCGCCTGGCTGCGCGGTTTTCACCACCATATCTGCCAGGGCATCCACATCGCCACTCCAGTGTGCCGGCTGAACGCAGGCTTCAGCGACTTCGGCTACCTGCCACGGAATATGCGGAGGTTGCAGCAGGAACACTTCGTCCGCACGGCCTAACGACGGCGCCAGATCGTCTTTGCACAGGCCCATTTTCATGGTGTTCGAGCGAGGCTCCAGCACTGCGATGATGCGCGCCGTACCGCCCACTTTACCGCGCAACGCCGCAAGCGTTGCCAGAATGGCCGTCGGGTGATGGGCAAAATCGTCATACACCGTCACGCCATTGGCTTCACCGCGCAGCTCAAGACGACGACGGGCGTTAATGAATGAACCGAGCGCATTAGCTGCATCTGCAGGCACGACGCCCACATGGCGCGCGGCCGCAATCGCCATCAGACCGTTATGCATATTGTGCTCGCCCACCAGGCCCCACTTCACTTCACCGACTTTTTCACCGTCCAGCCACACTTCCCACTCAGAAGCATCGGTGGTCAGTTTTTTCGCCTGCCAGTGACCTTGTTCGCCCACCAGCTCTTGTTCGCTCCAGCAGCCCATCGCCATCGTTTGTTTCAGATTGATGTCGTTTTCCGGGTAGATGATGCGTCCCTGGCCCGGCACGATACGCACCAGATGGTGGAACTGTTTCTGGATCGCTTTCAAATCGTCAAAGATGTCCGCGTGATCGAACTCAAGGTTGTTGAGGATCAGCGTACGCGGGCAGTAATGCACGAATTTAGAACGCTTGTCGAAGAACGCGCAGTCGTACTCATCCGCTTCAATCACGAAGAAGTCGCTTTCGCCAAGACGCGCAGAAACCTCGAAGTTACCCGGTACGCCGCCGATCACAAAGCCAGGCTTATAGCCGCAGGCTTCGAGGATCCAGGTCGCCATTCCGGCGGTGGTGGTTTTGCCGTGCGTACCCGCAACCGCCAGTACCCAGCGGTCGCGCAATACAAAGTCATGCAGCCACTGCGGGCCAGACATGTACGGAATGTTCTTCTCGAGAACCGCTTCCACGCACGGATTACCACGGGTCATGGCATTGCCGATGATCACTAAGTCCGGCTGCGGGTCGAGCTGGCTGGCATCGTAACCCTGAATCAGATCAATGCCTTGCTTCTCAAGTAAGGTACTCATCGGCGGATACACATTGGCGTCCGAACCGGTTACTTCATGACCGAGCGAGCGCGCCAGCATCGCCAGACCGCCCATGAAAGTGCCACAAATTCCCAAAATATGAATGCGCATACGTCACTATCCTTTTTTAATCTGGGGGCCATTTTACGCACATGTCCGGCAAGTGAGAAACGCATTTCAGGATATTCCGCAGTTTGCTGGCGCGATTCACCTAAGCGCAACAATGGAAATATTTGTTAATATTGTTGCGGTCGCTTTACTCCACATAAATTGCAGGGAAAGTGTTATGAAAACGTTAGGTGAATTTATTGTCGAAAAGCAGCACGAGTTTTCTCATGCTACCGGTGAACTCACTGCTTTGTTGTCGGCAATAAAGCTGGGCGCCAAGATCATCCACCGCGATATCAACAAGGCCGGTCTGGTCGATATCCTGGGTGCCAGCGGTGCTGAGAACGTGCAGGGAGAGGTTCAGCAAAAACTCGATCTGTTCGCGAACGAAAAACTGAAAGCTGCACTGAAGGCGCGCGACATTGTGGCGGGCATTGCCTCGGAAGAAGAAGATGAAATCGTCGTCTTTGAAGGCTGTGAACACGCTAAATACGTTGTGCTAATGGATCCGCTGGATGGCTCATCCAACATCGATGTTAACGTCTCTGTCGGTACGATTTTCTCTATTTACCGCCGCGTAACCCCAGTCGGTACTCCGGTCACGGAAGAGGATTTCCTGCAACCGGGCAACAAGCAGGTTGCTGCAGGTTACGTGGTTTATGGTTCTTCTACCATGCTGGTGTACACCACCGGCTGTGGCGTGCACGCCTTCACCTACGATCCTTCTCTGGGCGTATTCTGCCTCAGCCAGGAACGTATGCGCTTCCCGGCGAAAGGCAGCACGTACTCCATTAACGAAGGTAACTACATCAAATTCCCGAACGGCGTGAAGAAGTACATTAAATTCTGCCAGGAAGAAGATAAGTCAACCCAGCGCCCGTACACCTCGCGCTACATTGGCTCTCTGGTTGCGGACTTCCATCGCAATCTGCTGAAAGGCGGGATCTACCTGTACCCAAGCACCGCCAGCCACCCGGAAGGGAAACTGCGTCTGCTGTATGAATGCAACCCAATGGCCCTGCTGGCCGAGCAAGCGGGCGGCAAGGCGAGCGACGGTAAAAATCGTATTCTGGATATCATCCCGGAAAGCCTGCACCAGCGCCGCTCCTTCTTCGTGGGTAACGACCATATGGTTGAAGATGTAGAACGCTTTATCCGCGAGTTCCCGGACGCGTAAGCGCAACATCCGGCCTACAGCACGTTGCAGGCCGGATAAGCGAAGTGCCATCCGGCACAATACGGTGATATTGCCGGATGGCGGCGTAAACGCCTTTATCCGGCCTACGCACAGTTACGCTGTCTGTAGCTTAAATACGGCCATTGCTTCGATTAGCGCTGAAGACTGTTCTTCCAGCGAGCGGGTAGCCGCTGACGACTGCTGTACCAGCGCCGCATTTTGCTGCGCCGTTTCATCCATCTGAATCACCGCAATATTCACCTGCTCTATGCCGCGACTCTGTTCCTGGGACGCACTGGCAATTTCACGCATCAGTTTGGTCATGCGCATGACTTCATTGGCAATCTCATCCATGGTTTCGCCCGCCTGCTGCGCCAGCTCACTACCTTCCCCTACGTGGGTGTGTGAATCACTGATTAACGTGCGGATCTCTTTGGCCGCCTCGGCGCTGCGGCTGGCCAGATTACGTACTTCACCTGCAACAACCGCAAAGCCCCGCCCCTGCTCACCGGCGCGCGCCGCTTCAACGGAAGCGTTGAGCGCCAGGATATTGGTCTGGAAAGCAATACCGTCGATTACGCTGAGGATGTCGGCGATTCGGCTGGAGCTGCCGGAAATATCGCGCATTTTCTCGATCACATAGCACACCATTTCACTACCGCGATCGGCGGTATCCGACACCGATTTTGCCAGTTGGTGAGCCTGTTCCGCGTTCTGCGCATTCTGTTTCACCGTCGCCGTGAGTTCTTCCATGCTGGCGGCGGTCTGCTCCAGTGAAGTGGCTGTCGATTCAGTGCGTTGTGCCAGATGCTGGTTCCCGGCCGTCAGTTCACGACTGCCAATATCAATTTGCGAACTGGCATCGCGTACGCGTTGTACCGAGTCGCCCAGCGCATGGCGCATGTCATCCATTGCCGCGTTCAGGCGGTTGAATTCAGCGCTGGCCGACAGCGTGGTAACCGGTGATAAATCCCCTGTCGCCAGACGTTCCAGTTGCTCAACCATATTATCCAGCGGTTTGAGAAACTTATTTCGCAGCATAAACCAAATAACCGCCAGCAATGCGATAGCAGCCAACATCGCAGCGCTCATAATACCGTGATAAATCAATGATTTAATGACACGCGTCGAGGCATATAGCCCCATACCACCGGTCAGTAACAGAAGGAAAGTCAGCAAAGACAATAACACCAACAAACTTGATCGAATTGAAAGGGATTTTGGCATCGTTATATTTCCGGTTGTAGGGTTAAAACAGACCTGTACAGAACCTATCGACTACAACCGGAAAAAGTTTAGGTATTTAAATGTTTTGTGCAAAATCAGGATGTTACTTTGGTGTTGCCGCCGTACCCACTCGGGTAACCGGCGAGCTTTGACGATTTTCCCAAAGCACCGTCAGACCGCGTTGTAACGCTATAAAAATAAACAATAAAATGCCAATCGCGATCTTCGTCCACCAGGAACTTAATGTGCCATCAAAATTAATGTAGGTCTGGATTAACCCCTGAATGGCGACGCCAAACAACGTACCCAACACCGTTCCCACGCCGCCGCTTAGCAGCGTTCCGCCAATCACCACTGAGGCAATCGCATCCAGCTCAACGCCAACGCCCGCCAGCGCATAACCCGCCTGGGTGTAAATGGAAAACACAATGCCGGCAAGCGTCGCCAGCCCGGTAGACAGCATATAAATGCGGATCGTTGTGCTGCGAGTAGAAATGCCCATCAGGTTAGCAGAGGTGGCGTTGCCGCCAATGGCGTAAACCTGATTACCAAAGCGCGTACGGTGCGCAAGGAAGATGCCAATCACCACCACGCCCAGCATTAACAACCCCATCGCGCTCAGGCGACCGCCGCCAGGAATTTTCCATGCCAGACTTGAGAGCGTGTCATAAATCGGATGGTTAATTGGGATCGACTCTTCAGAGACCAGATAGCTGACGCCGCGCAGGAAAAACATTCCCGCCAGCGTAATAATGAATGCAGGGATCTTCAGCGCATCAATCAGTAACCCCATAAATGCGCCAAACGCGCAGCCCATCAGCAAAATCAGGGGAAACGCCAGCAGCGGGGAAATACCCCAATAGCCAATGGCCTTCGCCAAAAATACGCCGGTAAACGCGATCACCGAGCCAACGGAAAGGTCGATCCCGCCAGAGAGGATCACGAAGGTCATGCCCACGGCAATAATCCCTAAAAAAGCGTTATCGGTCAGGATATTGCAAATCACCCGGGTGGAAGCAAAAGCTGGAAACTGCGTCAGGCAGTAAAGGTAGCCCAGCACAAACACGCCGAGGGTGATCATCAGCGGTAAATTACGTTTTATCATGACCACGCACTCCTTTTATCAGGCTGATAAAGCGTTGTGATTGCACGACCAGCACACACAACACCACCACGGCTTTGACCACCTGATTCAGTTCCGGCTGGAAGCCCGACAGCAAAATCCCGGTGTTCATGCCCTGAATAATCAACGCGCCTACCACCGACAGCAGCAGGTTAAAGCGCCCGCCCATTAGCGAGCCACCACCGATGACTACCGCCAGGATGGCATCCAGTTCCAGCCATAATCCGGCGTTATTGGCATCTGCCCCACGAATATCCGCCGTGACGATAATGCCAGCGATAGCCGCGCACAGGCCGCTCAGCACATAGGTGAGCATCACGATAATGCGGGTGTTCACCCCAGCGTTTTTTGCCGCACGAATGTTGATACCCACCGCTTCGATAAACATACCCAGCGCCGTTTTCCGCGTCAGCAGCCAGAACACCACCAGCGTGAGCAGTGCAATAATTACCGGCGTAGGGAACAGTAAGAGCGAGCCGCTACCAAACCACGACAGCTCGGGCGAGTTGAAAGTGACGATTTGCCCGGAAGTGATAAGCTGCGCCACTCCACGCCCGGCCACCATCAGGATTAGCGTGGCAACAAACGGTTGGATCTTGAGTATGGCCACCAGAATCCCATTCCACAGCCCAGCCAGAATGCCGGAGCCTAAGGCGGCAAGCAGCACCACCGGTAGACTGTGCCCGGCCACCGTCATCGCCGCAGTAGTGGCGCCAGCAATAGCCATGACGGCCCCCACGGAAAGGTCGATGCCGCCGGTGGCAATCACCAGCGTCATACCAATCGCCAACAGCGCCACGGGAGCGGCGCGGTTGAGAATATCAATCGGGCTACCAAACAGCCGACCATCCTGCAAAATCACCTGGTAGAAGTGCGGGGCGACCAGGCTATCCACCAGCAGCACCAGCAGTAGCGCCACCAGTTGTGGCATCCCCTTTGGCCAACGGAACCGCCGTTTAGGCGGATTGGATTGAGGGAGGGATTGAGGCATCACCATAGTCTCCTTAGGCCGCAATGGCGTTCATGATCGCCGGTACGGACAGTTCAGCCAGTGGGATCTCGGCCACTTGTTTGCGATCGCGCATAATAATGACCCGATCGGCATAGCCCACTAACTCTTCCAGTTCGGATGAGATGACCAGCAGCGCCAGACCATCCGCGCACAGCGTTTCGATCAGTCGGATAATCTCCGCATGCGCGCCGACGTCGATCCCACGCGTGGGTTCATCGAGGATCAGGAACTGCGGTTTGGTCAGTAACCAGCGCGAGAGCAATACTTTTTGCTGATTGCCGCCGGAGAGAAACTCGATCGGCTGTTCAGCGTTAGGGGTGCGAATTCCGAGCTGGCGGATAAAACGCCCGGCAATCTCGTTTTGTTCTTTCCGTGGGATAGGCCGCAGCCAGCCGCGCTGCGCCTGCAATGCCAGAATGATGTTTTCCCGCACCGAAGCGGCGGCAATAATGCCATCCGTTTTGCGATCCTCCGGACAGAAACCGATCCCCAGACACGAAGCCTGATGCGGCGATCGCAAGGTCTGCGTTTTGCCTTTGATCAGCGCACTTCCGCTGTCGGCGGGTTTAATACCGAAGATCACCTCTGCCGTTTCCGTTCGCCCGGATCCCAGCAGCCCTGCGAGACCGACGATCTCACCGGGACGCACCTGTAGATCAAACGGCGCGATGGTGCCTTTTTTGCCAAAGCCGCTAAAGGCCGCCACTGGCTTATCGCTAAGCAATGTGCGTCCCGCACGCTGTAGCGCATGGGTATCCAGTTCGCGACCCAGCATCATTTTGACCAGTTCAATTTGCGGTAATTCCCGGGTTTCACGGCAGCCAACGAAGCCGCCGTTACGCAGAACGGTGATGCGATCGCTGACCTGATAAACCTGATCGAGGAAATGAGTGACGAAGATCAGGCTGACGCCCCGATCGCGCAGATGACGCATCAGGCCGAACAGCATTTCAACTTCCTGGGTATCGAGGCTGGCGGTCGGCTCATCGAGGATCAGCACTTTCGCGGAGAGATCAATCGCCCGACAGATGGCGACGATTTGTTGCATCGCCACGGAAAAGCGGTTCAGCGGCTCACGCACGTCAAGGGAAAAACCGTATGACGCCATCAGCTCCGTCGCGCGTTTTTCCATCTGCTTGCGCTGAAGCAGGCCAAAACGCCGCGGCTCACGACCAATAAATAAGTTATCGGCAACCGACATATTGGGCAGCAGGTTCACTTCCTGGTACACGGTGCCAATCCCCAGTTGCTGGGCATGGGCGGTGTTTTTGGGGGAGATCGGTTGGCCTTCGAGCCAGATAGTGCCGCGATCGGCATGGTAAACGCCGGTCAGCGCTTTGATGAGCGTCGATTTGCCGGCTCCGTTTTCCCCCAGCAGCGCCATAATTTCACCGCGACGCAAGCTGAAATCCACGTTATCCAACGCTTTGACGCCGGGAAAGAATTTGCTTAATCCTTCGGTGCGGAGGATTTCCTGATGTTGGTCGGTGGTCATGATTCCTCCTGCATCACGCCGGATGGCGCTACGCTTATCCGGCCTACAAAAGAGCGTAATGTAGGCCGGGCAAGCGCAGCCCCCCCGGCATTTTCATGAAGGCTTAGTAGCCCATGTTTTTCTTCTTCTCTAACTCTTCTTTCGCCGTATCCGGCAGATAAAGGATCGACTTGGTAATGGTCAGCTTCTCAGGCATCGTGCCGTCTTTTTTGAATTTCTCCAGCGCGTCGAATGCCGGCCCCGCCATATTCGGCGTCAGTTCGACACTGGCGTTGGCTTCACCGTCAATCATCGCTTTGTAGATATCCGGTACGCCGTCGATAGAACCGGTGAGAATATCTTTGCCAGGTTTCAGACCCGCTTCTTTGATCGCCTGGATAGCACCGATCACCATGTCATCGTTGTGGGCGTAAACCATGCAGATGTTCTTGCCGTTGTTTTCTGCTTTGATAAAGCTCTCCATCACTTCTTTCCCTTTACTGCGGGTGAAGTCACCGGACTGAGAGCGGATAATTTTGATGTTTGGCGCACTGGCGATGGCTTCAGCAAAGCCTTTTTTACGATCGATCGCCACGCTGGCCCCGACGGTCCCTTGCAGCTCAACGACGTTACACGGCTTGCCGTCCACTTGTTTAATCAGCCAGTCGCCGATCAATTTGCCTTCCAGCACGTTGTCGGCGGTGACGGTGGTCATATAGAGAGATTTGTCTTTTACATCGATGGAACGATCAAGCAAAAAGACCGGAATGTCGGCATCTTTCGCTTCTTTTAAAACCGGCTCCCAACCTGTTGCCACGACCGGCGCAATAAAGATGGCGTCGACGCCCTGGGCAACAAATGAGCGAACTGCTTTAATCTGGTTTTCCTGCTTTTGTTGGCCATCAGCGATTTTCAGCGTAATTCCCCGCTTTTCGGCCTCGCTTTTCGCGACGTTGGTTTCTGCTGCACGCCAGCCGGATTCAGAGCCAACCTGCGAAAATCCTACGGTTAAAGGGGCTGCCATTGCCATAGACGACATGGCTGCCGAAACTGCTGTGACTAAAAGTAAGCGCTTCCACATAAGTGCGTCCTCGTAGGGTGATTATTGTTGGTTAATTAACCGTTGCGAAAAAACTATAGACAATTGAGCATGTAACGGATTGCGTTACATCACACTTCAAAAAAGTAAATAAAACGTTAATCACAACTTTGTAATCGCTTTCATCTCGCTATGAAAAATGCGGCTGAAGATATGGACTTTTCTGTCACGAGAGAGAGGTAAAAAGAAGAAAATGCACGCAGAGAAAGCGAAAACAAGCGGAGACATTCCGCGCGAGTTGGCTATAATACCCGCCACTTGTTTGCCATAGCTTATTTAAAGGAAACAGACATGAGCTTACTCAACGTCCCTGCCGGTAAAGACCTGCCGGAAGATATCTACGTTGTTATCGAGATCCCTGCTAACGCAGATCCGATCAAATACGAAGTTGACAAAGAGAGCGGCGCCCTGTTCGTTGACCGCTTCATGTCCACCGCGATGTTCTATCCGTGCAACTACGGTTACATCAACCACACCTTGTCTCTGGACGGTGACCCGGTAGACGTTCTGGTCCCGACTCCGTACCCGCTGGAACCAGGTTCAGTGATTCGTTGCCGCCCGGTTGGCGTACTGAAAATGACCGACGAATCCGGTGAAGATGCGAAACTGGTTGCGGTACCGCACACCAAGCTGAGCAAAGAATACGATCACATCAAAGATGTGACCGACCTGCCGGAACTGCTGAAAGCGCAGATCACCCACTTCTTCGAGCACTACAAAGACCTCGAAGCTGGCAAATGGGTAAAAGTTGACGGTTGGGACAACGCTGAAGCTGCTAAAGCTGAAATCGTTGCTTCCTTCGAGCGCGCGAAGAAGTAAGTTGGCTTTCTAAGATCAGCATAACTTATTGAAGCCCCTCACTTTATGAGGGGCTTTTATTGAGATCAATCTAAACAATTAGTTTCAGTTCAGGCTTCGTTTCAAAGAAACGTTCTTGTTCTTGAAAATCTATTAACCTACTAGCCCCTTCAGGTATTTTGGTTCTCGAAATTTTCACTCCAGATTTACAGGTTTCGCACCAAATAACCTTCCAGCCAATATCACCATTATCGAAACCAAAGTATTGATAAGAAAGTCCTTTTTTACCACATGCTGGGCATTCACATGAACTGTAACTACCATCATCTTTTGGTAAGTGCTTCATCCATTCAAGATAGGTCAAAGAGTTCATCTATTTGTACTCCTCTAGCTTTCCGGTCTTATTATTCAGGTAAAATTGCCAAAAGCTATCTTCAATACTATGGGCGGCTTTTTCATTCAATATCAATTCTTTATTCATCTTGATTGCATCATCAGCATATGTATTTGGATGCTTAAAGAGATAGATTTGCATAGTATGTGTTCTTTCATGTCCTAACGTTTTTATTAATTGCTCAATATCCGCAAAAGCATCCGGGTACAAATCAATATCACCACTAGGGTGAGTATAACCATAGATATTCTTACCTTTCAGGTCAGAATCCCTGATAATTCTCACTTTAACTCCCCCCAAGCCTATCCCACCTTCACGTGCAGCCTGTTCAACATAGCGCATCTGCATAGGCACTTTTAGATCTGAAAACACTTCAGTATTGCTAGTCCGACGATATAAATTTTCAGTGGTGTTACTACGCCCTAATGATATGCTCTTGGTTTCAATCCGCCCCAGCTTTTCAAGACTTCTTATCGTCGAACTTAACTCCATCCTCCCAAGCCCATAACCAGCGGCAATAGAGGCAGCCGTAATGGCGACGCCGACCGTTTTCTCATTAAGAATCTGATCGTAGCCTTTGACGGCATCACCACCCAGTTTTTCTGCAGTGTCCCTGAACCCTTCGATGTTACCGTTATAAATCCCTCCAGCCGCCAGCAATCGGCCCACACCTGCACTGTTAAGAGTTTGAGTCTGGGGTTTCGGAATCGGAACAAAAAGCTTATTGTAGTCTGCAGGTAAAGCCAGATAGCTACACTCGGTATTGCTTATCAGGTGCTTACAAAGGATATAATCATAATTTACTGATATTATTTCTGTATCTATCTGGTCTTTTATAACCCTCATCTGAATACTTGATATCGATGCACCTCTGAGCTGAATATAATAATACTTCTCCCATTGACCATATCTATTTATGTGATAAAACCAAAACTCTAGAAACAGGTTTTCATTGTTATTAATCGCATTCATTAATAGTGGTGAGCTTTTATCTATTTGCTTACTGAATGTTAAGTTCTTTAGATTCGTACCTTTACCTGTACTCGCTACTCCTGCAACCAGAGAAAAAACAAATATTTCATTCACATGATTCTGTTGCCACCGATGACCAACTGAATCAGTTGTGCCACATCCATCAGAAATATCGCCTTGTTGTTCACCAATGAGCTTGAGATAAACAATATTACTCATTCCATTACTATCCTTACCTGGATAATTATTTTTACAGAATGAGAGTGCAACTAAAATAAAATTATTTCTGCTAACGTGATCATATTGCCTTACAATAATCCACGGTGATGTTTTGAGTAAAATAATAAATTATATTAATTAACGCTTTATTGAACAGGTATTTTTATGTGATGAAAAAAAAGAGAAATGCTTCCTGATAGCCTAGGATTACAGCGACCATCGTATAAAACAACGCCACCCGAGGGTGGCGTGTTATACCTGTCGTCTTTCAAACTGCCTCTGCGTTGGCTTTACTCGGCCTTTGGCCTCGCCCCTTCGGGGCCAGCGTAAGCGCTGTTCAAACTGGCTGTGCCAGTTTGTCCTCGCTCACCCCAGTCACGTACTGATGTACGTGACTGGGGATTCTCTGCATCGCCGCCTTGATGCAACTCGAAATCCATCAGGTATATGTTAGTACTGGTCTCTGTCTAACCAGTTACCGCTTTCAATCAGCGTTAAGCCATCAACCGGACGTTGGTACACGTACATCCATGCACTTCCGTACGGCGTTTGAATTAACTGGCGTGCGTATTCACCGCCACGGGTACGCAGAGCGTCAAGCTCTGCCAGCGTGGCGTTATCAATACGATAAACTTCCCCGTGTACTGTTCCATTTCCCGGAACCGCGCCTGGATAGTGGCCCAGGCTGTACAACTGGTAGTTATCGATACTGAAATTTCCCAGCAACAGGGCATTGGTCATCCAGTGGCTGTTGCCTTGTTTGGTTCGTAAACTGCCGTAGACAAATATTCGCATTGCTAAAACTCGAACTGATAGAGCAAATCAAGTGCCTGATCTACGCCAGACACTGCTTCCAGATATAGCTTAGGCATCAGACGATAACGTAGCGTGAGTGTCGCTAAGGAGTCAAATATACCCACACCATATTTCACCTGCAGACCTGGCAGTACGTATCCGCTGACAACCACCTGAGATGAGTCGCCCACCCCTTGCGTGTCCAGTGCCAGATTGCTTACGCCAAATGTCTCCCCGATTTTACCCACAACCTGACCACTTTGTGCAACCCCCAGACCAATAAGCATTGAGGTCATCGCTGCGCTATCGCTCTGCTCGCTATCCAGCCCTTGTCCGCGTAGCAGGTAGGAAAGCGCCATTTGCTGCGACATTGCCGGGTCAGAGAAGATCTCCGCCTTCGGTTCATCGGCGGTACCAGTGACGCGAACGCCAGCGATCACGTCGTCTTCGGTGGCATCAGGGTTACGAATCGCTTCGATGTTGAGCAACGGCTGATCCGGCGGACCGGAGAACAACAGCTCGCCCTTACGCACAATCAGATCCTGACCATAGGCATGGAAGCGACCGCTCGGAATATTAATTTGTCCGTTCAGCCCCAGCCCCTGCTTATCCTGCACCACTTTCAGATCGCCCGTCAGACGCGCTTTCAGACCAAAGGCGTCAAGACGCACGTTGTTACCGACGTGGATGTTCAGGTTGCTGTTGATCGGAATGCCGGCGGTCTGCGGTTTCTCGGGCTGCAGATTGTTGTTAAGCATGACCATGTCGCTGGAAACCCCAACCGCGCTTTCCGGCAGGTCATGTACCACGATACGCGCCCACGGCACATCCACGTTGCCATCGAGGGTGAACAGGCTTGGCGTGGCTTCAAAGACCACGTCCGGCGAGACATCCAGGCGGACCATTGGCGGTACGGTAATACGCACCCTACTGCCTTTAGCCGCGACGCGCGCCCGCCAGTTGTCTATCTGACTCCAGTCGGCATCGCCGCTCAGGTTAATTTCTCCCTGCTGCGTACGCACCACGCCCGCCAGCGTTGAGCGTGTTCCGGTGAAGTTAACGGCTAACTGGCTTGGCTGCATGTCAAACGGCATAAAGTTACCGTCTATATCCAGACCGCTCAGTTGCAGCTGTCCGAGCAACTGCGGGCTTTGCACATCGCCGCCGAGGCGCAGGTTGGCGTTGATCATCCCTGCCGCTTTTTCACCGCGCGAGAAGATGGGGTTCACCATCGCCAGATTGAAGTTGCGAATATTGACGTTACCGCCCAGATTACGGCGCCCTTGCGGGTCTGTTACCTGCACCTGTCCGTCAAACTGTCCGTTGTTGCTCAGACGAATCAGCCAGCCCAGCTCGGCACGGTTATTGTGCAGGTCGGCGGTCAGATTCAACGTCTCAAACGCCACGGGGAGCGGTGCATCATTAACGCTTTGCGTGACCTTCACGTTACGTCCGCTCAGGGTGACCTGCCCCTGTGGCAGCCCCTCTTTGGTGGTGTCCCAACTCACATCGGCTTTACCGGTGAACACGCCGCTGGCCTGGGTTGTCTCCGGCATAAACGGTTTTAGCATCGCCAGGTCGAAGCGGTTTAGATTCACCACCGCGCGCCCTTCCGCGCCC
This sequence comes from Citrobacter sp. Cf125, assembly GCF_030333935.1. NCBI lineage: Bacteria > Pseudomonadati > Pseudomonadota > Gammaproteobacteria > Enterobacterales > Enterobacteriaceae > Citrobacter > Citrobacter sp. Cf125. The sequence continues at coordinate 441,464 of NZ_JAOWEY010000024.1, forward strand.
GCATCAATCGTCTGTGGTACGCACAGCTCCGCATTCGGGTTGTTCCAGCAGTGCGGTCCGATACTAATTTTTTGTTCCTGATTACGGTAATCCAGCGCGATAGCCCGATTGAGCGACCACGGACCGACCGGCGTCTGGAAGCGGGTATTGCTTAACTCTCCTTTCCAGCGCTGTTCTTTGCGATCAAAGCTCCCGGCAAGATCCAGTTGCCCGGAAACCGGTTCCCCCTGAATGCGCAACTGCAGCTCGTGCTGCTTTTCACTGCCTTTGGCGTTGAGCGTCACCAGGCCAATATTCACGTCAGGTTGTACAATCCGCTCTACGCGAACATTAAGATTACCGGCGATTTGCTCGGCCGATTTCACATCCCCTTCAACACGTACCTGAGCAACGGAAAGTTCCTGCCAGCGCAGACCACGGGCGGTAATATCCGCCAGCAGCTGTGGTGCTTCAACCGTACCGCGAACTTTTACCAGCCCTTTCGCCGTTCCGCCCAGCCCCGGCAGCGCGTTATCCAGGCTTGGGGCATCAATCGTCGCGTCGAGGTTGAGGTCTTTAACCCCCAGTTCACCTTTTACGTCCGCACTGTTGCGCCCCAGTTCCAGATGCAGGCCCGGGATCGTCCACTGCAGGTAGCTGTTCCCCTTCAGCGAACCGTTCACATTGACCTTGTTCTGCTTCACGTTGCCGGTCAGCTTCAGCTCGGGAACCTCCATCTGCCAGCTTCCGCCGTACAGACTGCCGCGAGTTTTCACCAGGCCATTCAATTTTGACGGCCAGTCCGGGATCGCTTTTGCGGTGTTGATACCATCCAGCGTTAGCTCCCCGCGCCAGCTGATCGCCTGCTGCCAGTCCACCAGCGCTTTCAGCTCGGTTTTCCCTTCCAGTGCCGCAACGCTGAGTTTGTCGAGATTGATCTGCTGCTCGTTGCCTTTGGCGTCCAGCGTGATGGTAGCCGGTGGAATATCCTGACCTTTCACGGCGGTACGCATCGACAGCGTATAGTCGGTCATCTTACCGGTCAGTTTGAGTTTGATGTCATCGGCCTGGAACTGTTTCTCACCGGTAAACGGCCAGTAAACCTGCTTACTCACCACCTCAATGTTGAGCGGTAATCCGGCTTCAGACAGACGCGTCTGTGCACGCAGGTCCATATCCACCGGACCAGACAGATTGACGCCGACTTCCAGCTGCTCGCGCAGCGCGCCGCCGACCTTCAGCTTCACCTTTTCGCCTTTTAACGGGTCGATGTTTAGCGTACTGTTTAACGTAATATCAACCGGCCACGTGTTGGTCAGTTGCGCTGTGCCGCTGGCTTTTACCGTTCCCTGATTCGAGTCGATGTCCAGCGCGTCGAGCTTCATGTTGCCGTCAATGCTGCTCACTTTCAGCAGCATGCTATGGACCGTTAAATCCGTATCTCCGGTCACGCGCAGCTGCTCGCCGCGAAACTCTTCAATATTGAGATTGAGCGGCAGATGGACATCGGTCATTTCCGGCAGCACCGGCTGTGAGAACAGATCTTTTAGCGTTTCGCCGAGCGGCTTTTCATCCGGCTGCGGGTTTTGAATCTTCGGTTCGACAACCTCTTCCTGCGCCACTTCCGCCACTTTGGGCAGAGCAATCAGCAGCCCCTGTAATGACGTTGGCTTCAACGTCAGCGTTTTTTCCTGCCAGTTCAGGCCGGAGGTAAAATCCAGCACGGAAACCGTGGTGTCATCGATTTTGATATTGATGTTGTTCAGCGCCACGCGTGAAAGCGTGATGGGGTAAGGCGTGGAAAGGTTAAGCGGACCGCTCTCTTCTTCCTCAACCGGCGCGGATGGCGGCATCTTTTTGCTGTCGATCGCCACATTGATGTTTTTCAGTGCCAGATCGTTGACGCACAGACTGCTGTCCCACAGGCAGTTAAGCCCCACAGCCAGATGCACTTCGCCGGCATTCACCGCCACGCCAGGCTGGTCATAACGAATATTTTTCAGTGATAAATCCCGCCAGCCGCCGGTGACCTGACCAATCTCCAGCCCCGGAACCCAACGATTAGCTGCTTTGAAGATCAGATGCAGGCCCGAGGTGGTACCGACGAGGAACGCCACCGTGCCTAACAACAGCAGGATAAAAATCAGCACACCGAGGCTTATCTTCTTCCATAAACTCATAATTCAGGCCCCAGACCGATGTAAAACTGTAAACCATGTTCATCTTTGTCGCCGACCGGGACGGCAAAGTCGAGCTTGATAGGGCCCACTGGTGATTGCCAGCGTACGCCGACCCCGGCACCGGTTTTGAAATCGCTTCGGCGAATATCGCTGACCGCTTCACCGCTATCGACAAACATCGCGCCCCACCATTTACCGGTCACGTTGTACTGGTATTCCAGCGAGCCAGTTGCCAGCTTGGAGGCCCCTTTCAGCTTGCCGTCGCTACCTTCCGGCGAAATAGATTTGTATTTATAGCCGCGAATACTGCGATCGCCCCCGGCGAAGAAACGCAGGTCCGGCGGTACTTTGTCGAAGTCTCCGGTCTCAATCCAGCCGAGATTACCGCGCATCACAAAACGATGGCGATCGTACAGCGTGCGGATCCAGACGTTTTGCGCCTGGAAAACGGAGAAATCAACATCTGACCCCCAGGCGGTGTTGGAGTAATCGATGGAATAACGTTGGGAGTCGCCCCAGACAGGCATCAAGCCGCCGCGTGAACGCGTCCGGCTGATCATCACGCCCGGATAGAGCAGCATAGTAGTGTTGGTGACGTTACCCTGGGTAAAGTGGTCGAGGCTCCAGCGCAGGTTAATCGCGCGCTGCCAGCCGCTGGAGAGGTCCCAGTAGCGGGAAACCGCAAGCGTTGTGGAATCCTGCTCGGTATCGTTTAAATCGGTTCGCTTAAAGCCGCCCTGTACCAGGTAATACTGTTCCAGCGGGTTCTTTAACAGCGGCATTTTATAGCTGAAATCAAGCACCTGCTCTGGCGCCGAGATACTGGCGCTGGTTGTCAGGCTGTGGCCGTAGGAGTTCATCCACGGCTTTTTCCACGAGGTCTTCACCCGTGGTCCGACATCAGTTGAATAACCAACCCCGGTTTCGATGGTGTTTTCGGTGCGCGGTGAGACCACGCCTTTCAGCGGCAGCACTTTGGTTTTGCGGGCTTTATCAAACTCCGGCGCGACGACCACGGAGTTAAACCATCCGGTCGCCGACAGACGACGGTTCAGTTCGCCCAGATCTTTCGACTCGTACTCTTCACCTTCTTTAAAGGGCACCAGATTTTGCAGATACTCATCGCGAATTTGCGAGCCTTCAAAGGTGACATGCCCAAAGCGATAGCGTTCGCCGCTGTTGTAATCGATATCCCAGAACGCCTGGCGACGCTCAAGCGCTATTCCAAGCTGGCTTTTATTAAATTCACTGTCGAAATAACCTTTGCGCAGCGCCACGCTGGTGAGTGACTTTTTGAAGTTGTCATAGTCCCCCTGATTCAGCACGGTGCCGATTGCCGGGCGCGTTTTCAACAGATCCAGATAATCTTTATCCGTACGCGCGCCACCACGCAAAATCACCTCGGTGCCACCAATCAGCACCGGCTCGCCGGGGGTCACTTTGGCGATCAGCACCTGGCGGCCTTTCGCCGGCGGTGGACGTAGTTCAAAATCAATGGTCGGCTCAAAGTAGCCCAGCGCTTTTAGCCCTTCGCGGATGGCATCATCAACGCGCGCACGAAAGCGTCGGTCTGGAGTGACTTCATCACTTTGAATCGTGGACAGCTGCGCACGGACGTTTTTCTCCAGCGGTCCTGATAATCCTTCGACCTGTAAGCGAACATTCGCGGCGGCGGCGGAGCCACTTAAGCACAGTAATCCCACCCAACATAACTGACGGATATGTGGCACATTTTCTCCTGAATATCCTTTTTTCCCACCCCTGGAAAAAAATACTATGCCGTTCCTCGGCTTAACAAAAAATCAACAATAAGAGTTGAAAAACAGACGGCAACCCAAATATTTCTTATGTTTAACTCTAGACGTATTCACGCCGTTTATTGTGGGCAAAGACGCGTCTCGTTACAACCTTAACCCAAATGACTGATTTCGGGAGAACGGCCATGAGTTTATTTGATAGAAAGCATCTTGTTACTCAAGCAGATGCGCTACCTGGACGCAACACCCCGATGCCAGTGGCAACGCTGCATGCGGTTAACCAACATTCGATGACCAACGTGCCCGACGGTATGGAGACCGCTTATTTCGCCATGGGATGTTTCTGGGGCGTTGAGCGTTTATTCTGGTCATTACCCGGTGTATACAGCACGGCAGCCGGATACACCGGCGGCTACACCCCAAACCCAACCTATCGGGAAGTGTGTTCTGGCGACACTGGACATGCCGAAGCGGTACGCATCGTCTATGACCCGCATGTTATCAGCTACGAACAACTGCTGCAGGTGTTCTGGGAAAATCACGATCCGGCGCAGGGCATGCGTCAGGGGAACGACCAGGGTACGCAGTATCGCTCCGCCATTTACCCGTTAACGCCGGAACAAACCGCCGCCGCACAGGCCAGCCTTGAGCGTTTTCAGGCAGCAATGACCGCCGCAGGCGACGAGCGCACCATTACCACAGAAATCACTACGGCAACGCCTTTCTACTATGCCGAGGACGATCACCAGCAATATCTGCATAAAAATCCTTATGGATATTGTGGCATTGGCGGAATTGGCGTTTGCCTGCCGCCACAAGGATAATTTCCCCCCTCTGGCGACTTTACAGTACCTTACGCTATACTAGCTTCTGAAATTACCGGTCCACTCCCTTCGGACCGGTTTTCATTGAATATTCCATTGGATTTATACTCTATGGATTTCGAGTTGCAGGCAGGCGGCAAACTCGTGAATCCCCAGGAGCATAGATAACTATGTGACTGGGGTGAATGAGTGCAGCTAACGCACCTGCAGCTTGAAAGACGACGAGTATCAACTTCTCCCTTCCGAGGATCTGACCTGAACGGTCGGATAAGATATGTTAAACAGTATTTTAGTCATTCTCTGCCTGATCGCCGTGAGTGCGTTTTTCTCGATATCTGAGATCTCGCTTGCTGCATCACGCAAAATAAAACTTAAACTGCTTGCCGATGAAGGCAACGTAAACGCACAACGTGTTTTGAAGATGCAGGAAAACCCCGGCATGTTTTTTACCGTCGTGCAAATTGGCCTTAACGCGGTCGCCATTCTCGGCGGTATCGTCGGTGATGCAGCATTCTCCCCGGCGTTTTACAGCCTTTTCTCGAAGTACTTCGCTCCAGAGCTGTCCGAACAGTTAAGCTTTATTCTGTCATTCTCGCTGGTTACTGGCCTGTTCATCCTGTTCGCGGATTTAACCCCGAAACGCATCGGTATGATTGCGCCAGAAGCTGTGGCTTTGCGTATCATCAACCCGATGCGCTTCTGCCTGCTGGTCTTCCGCCCGCTGGTGTGGTTCTTTAACGGTCTGGCAAACAACATTTTCCGTCTGTTTAAGATCCCAATGGTACGAAAAGACGACATCACCTCAGACGACATTTACGCCGTGGTCGAAGCCGGTGCGCTGGCGGGTGTTCTGCGCAAACAGGAGCATGAGCTGATTGAAAATGTGTTCGAACTGGAATCGCGTACCGTCCCATCTTCAATGACCTCGCGCGAGAATATTATCTGGTTCGATCTCCATGAAGATGAGCAAAGCCTGAAGAACAAGGTGGCGGAACATCCGCACTCCAAATTCCTGGTGTGTAACGAAGATATCGACCACATCATTGGTTATGTCGATTCAAAGGATCTCCTCAACCGCGTACTGGCGAACCAAAGCATGGCGCTGAACAGCGGCGTACAGATCCGCAATACGCTGATCGTCCCGGACACGCTGACGCTCTCTGAAGCACTGGAAAGCTTCAAAACCGCAGGCGAAGACTTTGCCGTCATCATGAACGAGTATGCGCTGGTGGTGGGAATTATCACGCTTAACGACGTGATGACCACGCTGATGGGTGATTTAGTTGGCCAGGGTCTGGAAGAGCAGATTGTGGCGCGTGATGAGAACTCATGGTTGGTTGATGGCGGTACGCCGATTGATGACGTTATGCGCGTGCTGGATATCGACGAGTTCCCGCAGTCCGGCAACTATGAAACCATCGGCGGCTTTATGATGTTCATGCTGCGTAAAATCCCGAAACGCACCGACTCGGTGAAGTATTCTGGCTACAAATTTGAAGTGGTGGATATCGATAACTACAAGATCGATCAGCTGCTGGTGACGCGTCTGGACAGCAAACCTACTGTTCTGGTACCAAAACTGCCAGATGCAAAAGAAGAGGCAAAGGCGTCGTAACGCCTTACAGAAACATCAACGGCTCCTGTCCAGGAGCCGTTTTTTTAACTACTGCATAGCACTTGATCAAGCCATCTCAGTTTGCAGACGCAAGACCTGACGGTTAACTTCGGACATCACGGAAAAATGCAGCTTGTCCTTCACTTTTGGGATAAGAATCTTACCCTTATCAAATTCAAAAGCGCCTACATCCTTGATATATAACCGTCCACGAAACAGGATCTTCACGTACTTCGCCACCTGCAGCGGGTTGTATCGTTGGAAAATTTTCATTGTTGTCTCCTGCTGAGCATTACGCCTTTGCGGTACCACAATCGGTCCGACAATCCTCAGGCGCAAATTTTAATGCCCTATGACTATAGACTATCTCGTTGATGTTTCCAGCGTGTATAAGTTTATTTACCTTCAGGTTACAATTATTCAGAATTATCTTTTCAACGCTTCGCTGTCTTCAGTATAAGCCTTCATTTTTCGCAGGATTTGTGCGCCCGTCCGCAAACTGGCATCGCGCTTGCGGGAAAAAGCATCAATCGCACATATGATTAAATTCCAGACCCAAGTGGTCGGATCACCTGCAAAATAAAAGAAAGAAGGAAAACCTATGACCTTACGAAAACTGTTGGCAATGTCGTTTCTGCTGCTGCCGATGATTGCCTCCGCACATAAGTTTGAGACTGACCAACGCGTACCACCGGTGGGGATCGCCGATCGCGGCGAACTGATTCTCGATAACGATAAGTTTAGCTACAAAAGCTGGAATAGCGCGCAGTTGCCTGGGAAAGTGCGAATTGTGCAACACATTGCCGGACGCACCTCAGCCAAAGAGAAAAATGCGACACTGATCGAGGCAATCAAAGCCGCCAACCTGCCGCACGACAAATACCAGACCACCACTATCGTCAACACTGATGACGCCATTCCCGGCTCCGGTATGTTTGTGCGCAGCAGTCTGGAGAGCAATAAGAAGCTCTACCCGTGGTCGCAATTCATTGTCGACAGCAATGGCATTGCGCGTAAAGCCTGGCAACTGGATGAAGAGAGCTCCGCTATCGTCGTACTCGACAAGGACGGACGCGTGCAGTGGGCAAAAGATGGCGCATTAACGCAGGAAGAGGTGCAGCAGGTGATTGCCCTGCTGCACAAATTGCTCAGTAAATAGAAACGCGGAAGCCGGGGTTGAGGAACGATTCACGTGGGGTGTAATCCAGAGGTTTCCCCTGCCAGTCGTGAACGTGCGCTCCGGCTGCGGCGGCAACAGCGTGGCCCGCGGCGGTGTCCCATACGTTAGTGGGCCCAAAACGCGGGTACAGCTGTGCGTGCCCTTCCGCCACCAGGCAGAACTTCAACGATGAGCCAATCGACGTGGTCTGGTGCTCGCCCAACTGTTGCAGATACTCTTTTAACTCATTATCGGCATGCGAGCGGCTAATGACCACCAGCGGCGGACGCGCGTCACGAACCTGAATTTGTTTACGTACGCCGCACTCTTCTTTCCACGCTTTACCTTCTGCTGCGCTGTACATCACTTTCATTACCGGCGCGTAAACCACGCCCAGAACCGGCTTTCCCTTTTCGATCAGCGCAATATTGACCGTAAATTCACCGTTACGCTTAATGAACTCTTTGGTCCCGTCCAGCGGGTCCACCAGCCAATAGCGCTGCCAGTGCTGGCGGACATCCCAGCCAGGAGGCGCTTCTTCAGACAGGACGGGAATATCCGGCGTCAGCGCCAGTAATCCCTCGAGGATAACCTTGTGCGCGGCGATATCCGCCGCCGTGACCGGAGAATCATCCTGCTTGCTGGTAATCTCCATCGGTTTGATTCCATCGTAGACCTGCATAATGGCATCGCCCGCGTTCCGTGCAAGCTGGCATACATGTTCTAGCATTCTCCACCTCGTTTCTGTCAGTGGTGTTAACTCGTTGTTTTACTTATACCCGATCGTCAGGGGATCCGCCAACTGTGATAGCGTCTGCGGTTTTAAACGCTATATTCATGTCATGATTCACAGTTCTGTAAGCAAGAAGATTTATATACATTTTCTTTTGTGGCTTAGATCTTAAAAGGATGCCCCTGATGATTAAGTTTAGTGCAACGCTTCTGGCAACGCTGATTGCAGCCAGCGTCAATGCCGCGACCGTCGATCTGCGTATAATGGAAACCACTGATTTGCATAGCAATATGATGGATTTCGATTATTACAAAGATACACCGACTGAAAAATTCGGTCTGGTACGTACGGCAAGTCTTATCAACTCTGCGCGTGGAGAAGTCAAAAACAGCGTGCTGGTTGATAATGGCGATCTGATTCAGGGCAGCCCGCTCGGGGATTACATGGCGGCCAAGGGGCTGAAAGCGGGCGAAACTCACCCGGTATATAAGGCGCTGAATACCCTGGATTACGCGGTGGGTAACCTCGGCAACCATGAATTCAACTACGGTCTAGAGTATCTGCACAACGCGCTGGCAGGGGCAAAGTTCCCTTACGTTAACGCCAATATCATCGACGTTAAGACCAAAAAGCCGCTATTTACGCCTTATCTGATCAAAGACACTGAGGTTGTCGACAAAGAAGGGAACAAGCAGACGCTGAAGATTGGCTATATCGGTTTTGTGCCACCGCAGATTATGACCTGGGATAAAGCCAACCTCAGCGGTAAAGTGACGGTGAACGACATTACGGAAACTGCACGCAAATACGTTCCCGAAATGCGAGAAAAAGGTGCCGATGTCGTGGTGGTAGTTGCTCACTCCGGGCTTTCTGCCGACCCGTATCAAACCATGGCGGAAAACTCCGTTTATTACCTCAGTGAAGTCCCGGGCGTAGATGCCATTATGTTTGGTCACGCTCACGCCGTTTTCCCTGGTAAAGACTTTGCCAACATCAAAGGTGCAGATATCGCAAAAGGTACGCTGAATGGTGTTCCAGCGGTAATGCCGGGTATGTGGGGCGATCATCTGGGGGTGGTGGATTTAGTGCTGAATAACGACAGCGGTAAATGGCAGGTCACCCAGGCGAAAGCCGAAGCACGTCCGATTTATGACGCGGCAGCGAAAAAATCACTGGCAGCAGAAGACAAAAAAATCGTTGAGATCCTGAAAGCCGATCACGACGCCACGCGTGAGTTTGTCAGCAAACCGATCGGTAAATCCGCCGACAATATGTACAGCTATCTGGCGCTGGTACAGGATGACCCGACCGTACAGGTGGTGAACAACGCGCAGAAAGCCTATGTGGAACACTTTATTCAGGGCGATCCGGATCTGGCAAAACTACCGGTACTTTCCGCCGCCGCGCCGTTTAAGGTCGGTGGGCGTAAGAACGATCCGGCAAGCTTTGTAGAAGTCGAAAAAGGCCAGTTAACCTTCCGTAACGCCGCTGATTTGTATCTCTATCCCAACACTCTGGTGGTGGTGAAAGCCAGCGGTAAAGAGGTGAAAGAGTGGCTGGAATGTTCCGCCGGGCAGTTCAATCAGATTGATATCCACAGCAGCAAACCACAGTCGTTGATTAACTGGGACGGCTTCCGTACCTATAATTTCGACGTGATTGATGGCGTGAATTATCAGATTGATGTTTCACAACCCGCCCGCTACGACGGGGAATGTCAGACCATTAATCCGAAAGCGGAACGTATTAAAAATCTGACCTTTAACGGCAAACCAATCGATCCGAATGCTACCTTCCTCGTCGCGACCAACAACTACCGCGCCTACGGCGGTAAGTTTGCCGGAACCGGCGACAACCACATCGCGTTTGCTTCTCCGGATGAAAACCGCTCGGTGCTGGCCGCGTGGATTGGTGCGGAGACGAAGCGTGCCGGTGAAATTCATCCGGCGGCAGATAACAACTGGCGTCTGGCGCCAATTCACAGCGATACGCCACTGGATATTCGCTTTGAAACATCACCGTCTGATAAAGCCGCGGCGTTTATTAAAGAGAAAGGCCAGTATCCGCTGAAAAAAGTCGCGACCGATGACATCGGTTTCGCCATTTACCAGCTGGATTTAAGTAAGTAATTTTCGTGCCGGATGCGACGCAATAGCGTCTTATCCGGCCTACGAGTCGAAGTAATCTGTAGGCCGGATAAGGCGTTAGCCGCCATCCGGCAATACTTTACGCCGCCCGCTCTTCCCGCTGCGCTAAAACCTGCGGCAAATTCAGTTCTATCCAGTCCGCCAGCGCGGCGACTTTATCGCTCACCTGCTCACCCAACTGCGTCAAACTATATTCCACGTGCGGCGGTACCACCGGATATGACACCCGATTGATAAACCCGTCCTGCTCCAGCGCCTGCAGAGATTGCGCCAGCATCTTTTCACTGACCCCGCCCATCTTACGGCGCAAATCGCTGAAACGGTGCGTACCGTCGCGCAGCGCCACCAGAATCAATACACCCCAGCGGCTGGTGACGTGTTTTAACACCTCGCGGGAGGGACACTGTTCGGCAAACAAGTTGCCATCGCGTAACTGCTGGGAGAGCGTCGAAGCTGTCATTTTCATACTAACCTTTTTGTACGTACTTACTAAAAGTAAGTTTAGGTGTTAGCGTGATTAAACACAAGACCAATACCAAGGAGTCACCCCATGATCGCGATTACCGGCGCCACCGGCCAACTGGGCCAACACGTTATTGAATCTCTGCTGAAAACCGTTCCTCCCAGCCAGATTGTGGCAATCGTGCGTAATCCCGCTAAAGCGACGGCGCTTAGTCAGCAGGGCATTACCGTTCGTCAGGCGGATTACAGCGATGAAGCCGCCTTTACAACTGCCTTACAGGGTATCGACAAGCTACTGCTGATCTCCTCCAGCGAAGTGGGACAACGTGCCCCGCAGCATCGCAACGTGATTAATGCAGCGAAAGCCGCTCACGTGAAATTTATCGCCTACACCAGCCTGCTGCACGCCGACACCTCTCCGCTGGGGCTGGCTGATGAGCATGTGGCAACCGAGCAGATGCTGGCTGAATCCGGTATCGCCTACGCGCTACTACGTAACGGCTGGTACACCGAAAACTATCTCGCCAGCGCACCGGCTGCTCTGGAACATGGCGTGTTTATCGGGGCTGCAGGTGAAGGCAAAATTGCCTCAGCGACCCGCGCCGACTATGCCGCTGCCGCCGCGCGCGTCATCAGTGAAGACGGTCACGCCGGTAAAACCTATGAGCTGGCGGGCGACGCAGGCTGGACCCTGAGTCAGTTGGCTGCCGAGCTGGCAAAACAGAGTGGTAAAAAAGTGGTGTATCAGAACCTGAGCGAAGCTGATTTTGCCGCCGCGCTAAAAGGTGTAGGTCTGCCTGCCGGACTGGCGGACATGCTGGCTGACTCAGACACTGGCGCCTCCAAAGGCGGTCTGTTCGACGACAGCCATACGCTGAGCAAACTGATTGGTCGCCCGACCACCTCGCTGGCTGACAGCGTCAAAGGCATCGTGTAAGTGTTAAAAATTAGTTAATTGTGGTGGCATCCCCACGCATCCTCTCTGATAATGACAGGATGATGCGTGGGGAGAGAAAACGTGCAAGGTGTACCTGAGCAGTTTATTGATGAGAAAGACAGCGCCCGCTTTCGCCATCTGGCGCAGGTGCCGGGCGTAGAGCTGTATCATGCGCACATCTCACGTTACGCCTTTGAGCCGCACACACATGAAGCATTCGGCATTGGCGCGATAGAAGCCGGAGCCGAACGTTTTCGTTATCGCGGCACGCAGTACGTGGCCCCCGCCCATTCCGTCGTAACCATGAATCCCGATGAGCTGCACACCGGCGAGGCCGAAACCGCCGATGGCTGGCGCTATCGGATGATTTATCTTGAGCCCGATCTTCTGGAAGAGGTCACTGGGATCCGCCACTGGTGGTTTCATGACGTAACGCGTCACGATCCGCTGCGCTCGCGCCAGATCTGCTCGCTGATCCACGGCCTGTGGAACACGGAAGATCCGTTGGCGCAAAAAGGACTATTGCTCGATCTGATCGACACGTTCCAGCCGCTGGCCCGCCATGCACCGGTTTTGCCGGAGGGGGCGCATCGCTTTGAACGAGTACGCGAGTATCTGCACGATAATTATATGCATCCGGTCACGCTCGACGAGCTGGCGCGGGTTGCATCGCTGAGTCCCTGGCATTTTCAGCGCCAGTTTAAATCTCATTTCCACGTCACGCCGCACCAGATGTTGATGGCGATCCGCCTGTGGCGAGCCAAAGGTTTTCTCACTTGCGGTATGCCCGCCGCAGAGGTCGCCGCCGCAACCGGCCTCACCGACCAGTCGCATCTCACCCGCGCGTTTACCCATCGCTACGGCATTACGCCAGTGCGTTATCAGAAACAAGTCGTCCGGCGTTGATCAGCAATCTCATACAATACGGCGGCATTTTTCCTGCCTACACTCGACGTATTGTTAAGCGATGTGGATATCAAAAATGATTAGCGGTGTGTTGTATGCCCTGCTGGCTGGGCTGATGTGGGGATTAATTTTTGTTGGACCGCTGATCGTACCGGAATACCCGGCGGTATTGCAGTCGATGGGGCGCTATCTGGCGCTGGGGCTGATCGCATTGCCGATTGCCTGGCTGGGACGTGTGCGCCTGCGTCAACTCGGGCGGAAAGACTGGTTAACTGCGCTGACGCTAACAATGATGGGGAATCTGATTTATTACGTTTGCCTGGCAAGCGCTATCCAGCGCACCGGCGCACCGGTCTCCACGATGATTATTGGTACATTGCCGGTGGTGATCCCGGTCTTCGCTAACCTGCTCTACAGCCAGCGTGACGGCAAATTATCATGGTGGCGTTTGTCGCCTGCGCTAGTGTTGATTGGTATAGGCCTGCTGTGCGTGAATATCTCGGAGCTGAATCAGGGACTCCCTGACTTTAGCGGCTGGCGATATGGCTCAGGCATCGCACTGGCGCTGATTTCGGTGGTGTGTTGGGCGTGGTATGCGCTGCGTAATGCCCGCTGGCTGCGCGAGAATCCGGATAAGCACCCGATGATGTGGGCGACGGCCCAGGCACTGGTGACGCTGCCTGTTTCTCTGCTCGGCTATATTGCCGCCTGCCTGTGGTTGAACGGGCAAACGCCGGACTTTGCTCTGCCCTTCGGTCCGCGTCCAGCCGTGTTTATCGGCCTGATGATAGCCATTGCGGTATTGTGTTCTTGGGTTGGCGCACTGTGCTGGAACGTCGCCAGCCAGAAGCTGCCGACGGTGATCCTCGGCCCGTTGATTGTCTTCGAAACGCTGGCTGGTTTGCTGTACACCTTTATACTGCGCCAGGAATTTCCGCCGCTGCTGACGGTAAGCGGTATTACGCTGCTGATGGTTGGGGTAGTGATAGCCGTCAGAGCCAAGCCACAGAAACCGAGCGTCATGGTGATTTCACAATCATAATGTGCCGGATGGTGCTCCGCTTATCCGGCCTACTGGATAATATCTTGTAGGCCGGAGCAGACGTTAAACTTTAAACACCGCCACCGTCTGGTTCAACCGTGCGGCCTGCTCTTCGAGCGCGGCTGCGGCGGAAGCGGATTCCTCCACCAGCGAGGCGTTTTGCTGCGTGACGCGATCCATCTCAGCCACCGCCTGACCGACCTGATCGATACCCCGACTCTGTTCATCAGAGGCCGACGCAATTTCTCCCATAATATCGGTAACCTGGGTGACGGCACTGACAATTTCCGCCATCGTCTCACCCGCCTCATGCACCAGCGCCGTACCGGCATTGACCCGATTCCCTGAGTCATCAATCAACGCCTTAATTTCTTTTGCCGCCTGAGCGCTACGCTGCGCCAGCGTGCGCACCTCGCCTGCGACTACAGCAAAGCCACGCCCCTGTTCGCCCGCTCGCGCCGCTTCTACCGCCGCGTTCAGCGCCAGGATGTTGGTCTGGAAAGCAATACCGTCGATAACAGTAGTAATTTGCGCAATTTTGCTGGAACTGGTGGCGATTTCATCCATCGTACGCACCACGCCATCAACCACGGTTCCGCCTTTCTGCGCCGTCTGCGAAGCATTTTTTGCCAGGCTGGTCGCCTGACGCGCGTTATCTGCGTTCTGTCTCACGGTTGCAGTAAGTTGTTCCATGCTGGCTGCGGTCTCCTCCAGAGAGGCGGCCTGCTGTTCGGTACGTGAAGAGAGATCGTTACTGCCAGCGGCAATTTCACCCGCGCCGGTATAGATGGTGTCAGCCCCGTCACGCACCACGCTGACCGTGTTCGCCAGCGCCTGCTGCATGTCGCGGACGTTGCCTGCCAGCAGCGCCATTTCATTACTGCCATCGGCGTTGATGCGGTGAGTCAAATCACCTGCGGCAATATGGCGAATATGTCCCATCACCTCGTGGAGCGGCTTGAGCAGCACTCGCTGCATCGCCAGCCAACTGGCGATAATTACGGTGACGACAATCAGCATCACCGCGGACAGTAGCCAGATTATCTTCTGGTAGTCACTCTCATTGTCCTGTACCCCGGCAGTGGCCAGCGCCGTTTGCGCGCTACGCCATTCCCGATAAACTTCCTGCATGGCCGTTTGCTTTTGCTCGGCGTTCTGCTTGAACATCTCTTCCAGCTTTCCTTCAGCCAGCAGCGCGTTCATTTTTGCCAGCGTCGCAGAATAGATGCCGTACTGTTCTTCCAGTCGATCGGCCAGATGCTCATCCAACCCCGGCGTTTCCGGTAGAGCGTAGTATTTATCGTAATGCTCTTTCGATTCGGCCAACAGGCGATTTGCTGTGTTCACCAGCTCCTTCAACTGACCGCCGTTAATCTCGCTGGCCATCGTTCCCTGTAAACGCAGCATGCCCCGGTTGAGCGTGACGCGAGCCTGGTTCAGGCTAATCCACGCATCGGTAAACTCGGCCACATTCTGGCTGGAAAGTTGAGACACGTTAAAGTTCTGCTTATCGTTATTGAGCGCGCCAATAAAGACGCCCGCAGAGATGAGCTGCATTGCGCCCAGGGCGAGTAACACGGTGATAAGTAAGGTTATCACTTTGATTCGTTTGAACATCTGTAGCCTTTTTATTATGCAGGTATTGTCTGAGGTCTAACTATCGGCAGCGGCGTGCGCTTATTTAATCCTGTCGAGCCGCTTTTTTCGCCGCCCCTCACCTTTCCAATAAGATTCAGCACCTTAACGAAATAAGAAATTTTCGTGACGTTCATCACAAAACACCCCACCCCGAAAGGGTTATATCCTTCGCCATAAGTTGTATTTAAAATACATCTTATATTATTGAGAATGAGGTAACGGCAATGTCTTATCGCGATCAACCTTTAGGTGAACTGGCGCTCTCTATTCCTCGCGCTTCGGCCCTGTTTCGTAAATACGATATGGATTACTGCTGCGGCGGTAAGCAAACGCTGGCACGCGCTGCCGCGCGTAAAGAGCTGGATTTAGACGTTATTGAGGCGCAGCTCGCGCAGCTGGCTGAACAGCCGCTGGAGAAAGACTGGCGTACCGTGGCTCTGGCTGAAATCATCGACCATATCATCGTGCGTTATCACGACAGACACCGCGAACAGCTGCCGGAGCTGATCCTGCAGGCCACAAAAGTTGAACGCGTTCACGCAGACAAACCGAACGTACCGCGCGGTCTGGCGAAAAACCTGACCATGCTGCATGAAGAGCTGTCCAGCCACATGATGAAAGAAGAGCAGATCTTGTTCCCGATGATCAAACAGGGCATGGGTAGCCAGGCGATGGGGCCAATCAGCGTGATGGAAAGCGAACATGACGATGCGGGTGAACTGGTGGAAGTGATCAAACACATCACCCACAACGTGACGCCGCCGCCAGAAGCCTGCACCACCTGGAAAGCCATGTATAACGGCATTAACGAAATGATCGATGACCTGATGGAACACATCAGCCTGGAAAACAATGTGTTGTTCCCGCGTGCCCTCGCAGGTGAATAAAAAAAGGCGCCCGAGAGCGCCTTCCTGAAGTCCGAATTCGGCCACTGCTTATGTGGCCTTTTTTGTGTCCGATATGACAACGCTTAACGCATACCCGCCATACGTTTCTTACCGATAAACAACCAGCCCAGACCCAGCGCGATGAACCACAGCGGCGTCACCATCAACGCCTGACGGGTATCATCTTCCAGCGTCAGCAGTACCAGTACGAAGACGAAGAACGCCATACATACCCAGCACATCAGCTTGCCTAACGGCATCTTGTAGATTGATTTTTCATGCAGGTGAGGACGTTGCTTGCGGTACACCAGGTACGAGCAAAGAATGATGGTCCAGACGAACATGAACAGAATCGCCGACACGGTGGTGATCATGGTGAACGCGCCAATCACGCTCGGGTTCACGTACAGCATCACCACGCCGCCCAACAGACAGATACAGGAGAAGGTTAACCCCTTCGCCGGAACTGCGCGTTTAGACAGCTTGGCAAATGCTTTAGGCGCAACGCCTTCCTGCGCCAGGCCGAACAGCATACGGCTGGTAGAGAACACGCCGCTGTTTGCGGAAGAGGCAGCTGAAGTCAGAACCACAAAGTTGATCAGGCTCGCCGCAGCAGGCAGACCAACCAGCACAAACAGTTCAACGAATGGGCTCTTGGTTGGTACTACCGAGCTCCACGGCGTTACGGACATAATCACGATCAGCGCGAACACGTAGAACATGATAATACGGATTGGAATCGAGTTAATGGCGCGCGGCAGAGATTTCTCAGGATCCTTGGTTTCCGCAGCGGTCGTTCCCACCAGCTCAATACCCACAAACGCGAACACCGCTATCTGGAAGCCGGCAAAGAAGCCGCTCAGACCTTTCGGGAACCAGCCACCGTCATTCCACAGATGCGTGAACGATGCCTGAACGCCGGTTGGCGACTGGAAGTGCGTCAGCACCATCACCAGACCGACGACAATCAGGCCGATGATGGCGACGATTTTGATCATCGCAAACCAGAACTCCATCTCACCGAACATTTTTACGGTGGCGAGGTTGAGGCTCAGCAGCAGCACAATCACCGCCAGCGAGGCGACCCAGTCTGACAGTTCGGGGAACCAGAATTGCGCATACGCGGTAATCGCGACAACGTCTGCCATCCCAGTAACGACCCAGCAGAACCAGTAGGTCCAGCCGGTAAAATACCCGGCCCATGGCCCGAGCAGGTCGGAGGCGAAATCACTAAACGATTTGTACTCCAGATTCGAGAGCAGCAATTCACCCATTGCCCGCATCACGAAAAACAGCATAAAACCGATGATCATATATACAAAGATGATCGACGGTCCGGCGAGACTGATGGTTTTACCGGAGCCCATAAACAGGCCAGTACCGATAGCACCACCAATAGCAATAAGTTGAATATGACGGTTTGTGAGATTGCGCCGTAGCGACTGTTCAGACGACGCCTCTTCAGCGGTGTCGACTTTTACCTGATCTACCATGTTTTTTCTTCCTGTACCTGTCTGTGTTGTTCAGGCTCTACGGCCTTTAGTGTGTCTATGATACGACGATCCTGTTATCAGGACTCATCGATATTAGGTAAGAATTGGCGGGATGAATACTAAGATTTAGATATAATGTTAATTTAATGTTTAAAGTGAGTGTCATATCACTCTGATAGCGCGAATCAGCTCACAAAAATACACGCTGATGCGGCATTTGCAAGATAAAATATCGACAACGACGTAACTATAGCTTTTCACGCTATTTATTTGTTCCCCCCGACCTCGGAGGGAACAGAAGTCACTGCTTACAGGATCTCAAGCAGCTCAACGTCGAACACCAGCGTGCTGAACGGAGGAATGGACGCGCCAGCACCACGCTCGCCGTAAGCCAGTTCCTGAGGAATAGTCAGTTCCCATTTCGAACCTACCGGCATCAGGGTCAGTGCTTCAATCCAGCCAGGGATTACGCCGTTAACCGGGAATTCAGCCGGTTCGCCACGTGCGACAGAGCTGTCAAACACGGTACCGTCGATCAGTTTACCGGTATAATGCACGCGAACGCGGTCAGTACGCGCCGGAATAGCCCCTTCGCCCTGAGTCAGAACACGGAACTGCAAACCGGATTCAGTGCTGTTCACACCCTCTTTCTCACGGTTTTCTTCCAGATATTTGACGCCATCAGCCGCCATAGCCTGGAAGCGTTCGCGACGTACTGCATCAGCGCGTTCATGGATTTCACGCAGCGCGCGATGCACAACATCAACCGGCACTGCCGGGTGCTTACCTTCCAGCGCGTCAGCGATACCCGCTACCAGCGCTTCAGGCAACAGTCCTTCCAGTCCGGATTCGCTCAGCTGTTGTCCTACCTGCAAACCAATGCCGTAGCTTGCTTGCGCTTCGATAGTGTCAAAAGTCGGGTTAGCCATCATATTTCCTTTCATCGGATGTAAAGTAGCGGGCAGCATATCAGCCATGCCGCATCCGGTAAAACTTTGTCTCGGGAACAGATGACAAATCGCGAGGAAACATAAACAATAGGAATATCCCGCGTTGACGTCACGAAAGCGGGTAATATGACGAACATCATAGCGTTAGCCATCTATACTCTATGATCGAGGAACGAGACGCGGAGCAGGAGGAAAGCCATGCCCGGGCGCTTTGAATTAAAACCAACCCTGGCGAAAATCTGGCATGCACCGGACAATTTTCGCATTATGGATCCGCTACCGCCTATGCACCGCCGCGGCATTATTATTGCTGCTATCGTGCTGGTGATAGGTTTCCTGCTTCCTTCCAGTGACACCAGCGATGCCCCTGTGGTGACGCGTACTGCCCAGCTGGATTTACAGTCACAGTCGCAGCCACCAACCGAGGCTCAGCTACAGGCACAGTTAGTCGCCCCGCAAAACGATCCCGGCCAGGTCGCTCCGGTTGCTCCAGAGCCAATCCAGGAAGGAGAACCTGATGCGCAGCCGCAGGCTCAGCAATCTCAGCCGCAGACGCAACCTTTCCAACAGGATAGCGGAATTGAGCAACAGTGGCGCTCTTATCGCGTAGACTCGGGCAAAACGCTGGCCCAGGTCTTCCGTGACCATAACCTCCCGCCAACCGATGTGTATGCAATGGCGCAGGTTGAAGGCGCGGGAAAACCGCTAAGCAACCTGAAAGACGGTCAGATGGTGCAGATCAGGCAGAATGCCAATGGCGTGGTGACGGGATTAACCATTGATACCGGGAATGGCCAGCAGGTTCTGTTTACCCGCCAGCCAAACGGCAGTTTTATTCGCGCCCGTTAAGCGGCGCCATCAGGCATCAAGGTGAAGCGTCAGCGCTTCACCTTATTCACCCACCAGATCCCCGAACAGACCAGCACCAGCGCCAGTGCGTATTTCCATTCGAGAATGTTTTCGCCGAGGAATATCGCCGACAGCACCGCCCCCGAAACCGGGATCAGGAAGTTAAACGGCGCAATCATCCCCACACGATTATGCTTGAGCAGAATACTCCACAAGGCAAAGGCGACCGAAGAGAGTAACGTCAGGTAGCCCAGAATTGCTACCGAAGACGCACCGTGTACGGTCAGCGTGCCGCCAAAAGCGTAGCCACCGATAACCAACGCCAGACCGCCACCGCCCAACTGGTACCCTGTCATTACCGTCGGGTCCACCGTCTGAGAAATACGTTTTCCATATAGCGTGGCAGCAGAAAGAATAAAGGCCGCCATCACTACTGAGCCGTCTCCTAACAGGCTGAAACTAAAATCCATTCCGCTGCTAAAGTTCACTACCATCACCCCAGCAAAGCCGAGGATACAGCCCAGCGCTTTGTTGTAGCTCAGTTTGTCATTATGGTAGATAAAATGGGCCAGTAGCACGCTGAAGAAGGTCCCGGTCGCATTCATGATGGACCCTTTCACCCCCGTCGTGAAAGCCAGGCCAATATAGAAGAAGATGTATTGCAGCGAGGTTTGCGTCAGCCCCAACAGCGTGAGTTGGCCGTACTGACGCGGGCTTAACCGGCCAATCGGTTTTCGCTGCGCCATCGCCAGCATTAGCAGCAATATTCCCGCAAACAGAAAGCGATATCCGGCAAAGACAATCTTTGAGGGAATGTCATCCGTGGCAATCTGGAAGATCTCATATCCGCTTTTGATCGCCGGATAGGCGCTCCCCCACAGCAGGCAGCAGAACGCCGCGCTCAGATAGACAACATTTTTACGCGCAAACAGAGGTTGGTGCGTTGGTTCCATTCCATCACCACTTTGAAATAATGTTTTATTTTTGTGATTATCCCGAAAAGGATAAAGAATAGCCAGAGAGAAAAGCGGGGGAACAGAAAAGCAAAACGCCGGCACAGGGCCGGCGCTTTTACGCGGTCATCAGAATAAAAACTTATTCTGCAACTACGTTTACAGTCAGCTTAGCAAACACTTCGCTGTGAACCTGGAAGCTCACTTCGTGCTCACCAGTGGTACGCAGAACGCCGTTCGGCAGACGAACTTCGCTCTTAGCTACTTCAACGCCAGCTGCAGTTACAGCGTCAGCGATGTCGCGAGTACCGATGGAACCGAACAGTTTACCTTCGTCGCCAGCTTTAGACGCGATGGTTACGGTTTCCAGTGCGTTGATTTTCTCAGCACGAGCTTCAGCAGCGGACAGAACGTCAGCCAGTTTAGCTTCCAGCTCAGCGCGACGCGCTTCGAAAAATTCAACGTTTTTCTTGGTAGCAGGAACAGCTTTACCCTGTGGTACCAGGAAGTTACGAGCATAGCCCGCTTTAACGTTAACCTGATCACCCAGGCTACCCAGGTTTGCTACTTTATCAAGCAGAATAACTTGCATTACCTTATCCTCTCAAAGTCGTATTAATGGACCGTGACCGATTACTGATGACGATCAGTGTACGGCAGCAGAGACAGGTAGCGAGCGCGTTTGATAGCGCGAGCCAGCTGACGCTGGTATTTTGCACGGGTACCGGTGATACGGCTTGGGACAATCTTACCGCTTTCGGTGATGTAGTTTTTCAGCGTAGCGATATCTTTATAGTCGATCTCTTGAACGCCTTCCGCGGTGAAACGGCAGAACTTGCGACGACGGAAATAACGTGCCATATGGCTAGTCTCCAGAATCTATCAATTCAATCTGCTCGGCATGCAGAACCATTTTGCTCAGGCCGTTCTTTGCCTTGTGGCAAGAGATGAACCCCTGAACGGTCACTGCGCTACCGACCGTTATACTGTGAGTAATGGCCTGGTTTTCGTGTCCGCTAATAATAACGGGCATTTGGCACCACGCCTGCCGGTGAAACCCGGCTTCCTCCTGCACAGAACGATGCTCAAGCACGAACTGGCAATGAGGAATTCCTGATGGACTGACCTTTCGAAGGGGAGCCCTGCACACGGTGCCGGACAACGCCAGACGGTTGGTCATCAGAAATTACTCTTCAGAATCCCCAGCTTCAGCATCATCTGCGGTTTCGTTAGCGAAATCATCGCGACGCTCACGGCGCTCGTCTTTCGCTTTAACCATCGGAGATGCTTCGGTAACAGCGTGTTTAGTACGCATAACCATGCTGCGGATAACGGCATCGTTGAAGCGGAAGGTAGTTTCCAGCTCATCGATCACTTCCTGCGGCGCTTCAACGTTCATCAGAACGTAGTGAGCTTTGTGCAGTTTGTTGATCGGGTAAGCCAGCTGACGGCGGCCCCAGTCTTCCAGACGGTGGATCGTGCCTTCTGCACCAGTGATGGCAGCAGTGTAGCGTTCGATCATACCCGGAACCTGTTCGCTCTGGTCAGGATGGACCATAAAAACGATTTCGTAATGACGCATCGAATTGCTCCTTACGGATTATTCAGCCTCCTGTCTGGGTCAGCCGAGGCCCATGGAGGCAAGGAACGTGTTAAAGGTCGGCTGAAAAATGACGCGTCATAATACTGGGGTCAGCAGGTAAACTCAAGGTGCTTGTCCGATTATTTATCATGTCGCCATTAATACATATCCAGCAGCATTTTGACGCTGATACAAATAGAGACGATGACAATCATGGGTCGGATGACTTTCTTGCCGCGCGTCAGTACGACTGTCGCACCCAGACGTGCGCCAAGGGATTGCCCGGCAAACATCACCAGCCCCAGCGACCAGATCATTTTACCGCCGAAAATGAAGAACAGAATCGAGGCAATGTTCGACGCCAGGTTGATAAAATTCGAGTGGATTTGCGCTTTATCGATACTGTACCCCCACAGCAGGATATAGCAGAGCGTATAAAAGGAGCCGGCCCCGGCACCGAGAAAACCATCATAAAACCCAATACCTCCCCCGCAGATCAACGAGAAGAGAAACAGGGATACCTGCTGCTTTCTTTTCGGTTCGCTAAGATTAGGCGCAGAAATAAAGTAGATAGCGACCGCGATAATCAGGATCGGCAGCAGTTTCTTCAACACGTCCGGTTCAATAAACTGGATAAGCGTTGTGCCCATCGCAGAACCGATAAAGGCAGATAAAAAGACATATTTGTGCTCCTGCACATTAATATGTCCCCGGCGTAAAAAGTAAATTCCGGAGGTTAGCGAGCTACCCAGTGCCTGAATTTTATTGGTTGCCAGCGCATTAGCCGGGGGTAAACCAGAAATTAAGAGAGCGCCAATAGAGAGAAAACCACCGCCGCCCGACACCACGTTAATAAAGCCAGCCACCAGCGCGACCATAAACATAATCACGAAATAGCTGAAATCCATGAATGAAGTATCCATAAGTTTTTGCCTAATTATCATAAAGTTATATTAATTATCTGGCTCACTATAAACGGCGTACTCACCCGATTAAATTGACTATTTGGTAAGAGCTTATGCGCGTAAGGCAGGTATTTTTAACCGTAGCGGAAGGCATCAGCTGATTGTTAATTAAAGAAAAGATGGCTTTGCGGTAATTTTTTGAACAACTGCATCAGAAATGGTCGCTATCGACTGCGCCGGCAGCGGTTAAAATTAAATCAGAAGTTATCCACTCACAGGAGAGAGCTAACCAGAGACCGCAGTCGAGGAGGTACATATGCGAGCCCGTGTTTTGACCCTTCTGGCTGTACTTTTGCTCAGTGCAAATGCAACGGCAGCCATCAAAATTGACAATCATCAGGCCAGGAATATGGATGATGTGCAGAGCTTAGGCGTTATTTACATAAATCATAACTTCGCCACTGAAAGTGAAGCCACTCAGGCCCTGAATGAAGAAACCGATGCGCAAGGCGCAACCTACTATCACGTGATCCTCACCAGGGAACCCGGTAGTAACGGAAATATGCACGCCAGTGCAGATATTTATCGCTAGCACCAGAAACAACCAACGAGAACATTGCCACAGTTTGACTTGCCCCCTTCACTGGGGGCTTTTTTTTGCAAAACAATCCCGAAGCCAGACCGATCTCATCCCCATGAAGAGTTGGCTCCGGAACGTTTTTTCTTACTTCTGGCCGTAATAGGCATTTGGGCCGTGCTTACGCATGAAGTGCTTATTCATCAGGTAACTGTCGATGGGGCTGAGCGCCGGATTAATGCCACGCGCAATCCATGCCATTTTTGCCACCTCTTCCATCACCACAGCGTTATGTACCGCGTCGTGAGCATCTTTGCCCCAGGCAAACGGGCCATGTTGGTACACCACTACGCCAGGCGTATGTAAAGGTTCCACCTCCCCGAGCGTTTCAATAATCACCCTACCGGTATTAAGTTCATACTCCTCCTGAACTTCAGCTTCAGTTAAAGCCCGGGTACAGGGAATATCGCCAAAGAAGTAGTCAGCATGCGTCGTGCCGAGCGCAGGAATTGCCAGACCTGCCTGCGCCCATGCCGTTGCGTGGGTTGAGTGGGTATGCACCACGCCGCCGAGAGAGGAATAACGGCGATACAGCGCCAGATGGGTGGCGGTGTCGGAAGAAGGACGATAGCGTCCCTCCACCACATTACCGTGCAGATCCACAACCACCATGTCATCCACTGTCATTGTTTGGTAGTCGACGCCGCTGGGCTTGATCACCACCAGCCCGCGTTCGCGGTCGATGGCGCTGACGTTACCCCAGGTAAACGTCACCAGCCCGTAGCGCGGCAGATCCATGTTGGCCTCAAAAACCTGCTGTTTACGTTTTTGCATTACACAGCCTCCACCAGGCCCGCGCTGGCCATACGCGCTTTCACCCAGTCGCGCGCCTTCGCCACTTCACGTGCCGGGTCGTCCGACGTTTCGCTCCACATCTCAATCAGGTATGGCCCGCAATACCCACTCTGTTTGAGCGTCGCAAAACAACGTTCGAAATCGACAACCCCTTCACCAAACGGCACATTTTTGAATACGCCGGGTTTGGTATCTTTCACGTGTACGGCAACTATATGGCCCATTCCCGCCTGCAGCTCCATCTGCACGTCGTTATCCCACGCCGATAAATTGCCAATATCGGGATACAGCTGGAACCACGGATTGTTGAGATAGTGGGCGTATCCCAGTGCCTTACTGATCGAATTCATCAGTGGATAATCCATGATTTCCATCGCCAGCGTCACCTGTGCACGGCTCGCCATCTCTACGCTCTCTTTCAGCCCATCGCGGAACCGACGACGCGTTTCGTTATTGGCCTGCTGGTAATAAACGTCGTAACCCGCCAGCTGAATCACACGGATGCCGATATCCTGGGCGAACTGGATGGCTTTACGCATGATCTCCAGCCCCTGTTCGCGTACCGCATCATCTTCACTACCAAGCGGAAAACGACGATGAGCGCTCAGGCACATGGACGGTACCCGTATCCCGGTGTCGGCGATAGCGGCCACCAGCGCCAGTCGCTGCTCGCGGTTCCAGTCAAGACGCGCCAGGCGAGCGTCGGTTTCATCAACCGACATTTCGACAAAGTCAAAGCCCAGTTCCTTCGCCAGTTGCAAGCGTTCCAGCCAGCACTCCCCGCCGGGGAGTGCTTTTTCATAAATACCGAGCGGGACCTGTTTCGACAACATAGTCGCTCCTTATCCCCACAGTTGGGCGATAGAACGTTTGAACTGACGGGCCGCTTCCACCGGAGAGGCGGCATCGCGAATACTGCGGCCGGCAATAAAGACGTGAATCGGAATTCCCTGGAACAGCGGCAGATCTTCCAGCGCCAGACCGCCGGTGACGGTGACTTTAAAGCCCATCTCGGACAGACGCTTGATCGCGCTGATATCCGCTTCTCCCCACGCCACGCCCGCCGCCTGCGCATCACGACTGCGGTGATATACAACTTGCCCAATCCCTGCGTCACGCCACTCTTGCGCCTGCTCCCAGGTCCAGTAACCAGTCAGTTCAATCTGTACATCACCGTTAAATTCTTTCGCCACCTCCAGCGCCCCCTTGGTGGTGTTGATATCGGCACAGCAGATGACGGTGACCCAGTCAGCGTTGGCTTCGAAACACATGCGGGAGAGGATTTTTCCCGCATCGGCAATTTTGGCGTCCGCCAGCACAATTTTATGTGGGTAAAGCGCTTTCAGATCGCGAACGGCGCGCACGCCCTCTGCCACGCAAAGAATAGTGCCCACCTCAATGATATCGACCTCTTCGGCAATCAGACGCGTCGTTTCATACGCGGAAGACATTGATTGGTTATCCAGCGCAACCTGCAACATAGGTAATGACATTTTGGTATCCTTTTAAACAGCCGCCGCAGTGGCGTTATCAATTAAATCCAACACTTCCTGCGCGGTGCGGCAGGCACGTAAACGGTCGAAATTGGCTTCGTCATCAAAGAGATTCACGATCTGCATGATGCCCACTTCCTGATGCGTGTTGGCGTCAACTGCCGCCATCGTGATCAGAATGTCGACCGGGTCGTTATCCTCGTGGTTAAACACCAGCGGCGTTTTCAGCGTCACCAGCGCAAAACCGGTTTTCTTGACCCCTTCCTCCGGACGGCCGTGCGGCATCGCCAGGCCTGGCGCAATCACAAAGTACGGGCCAAACTGCTCAACGCCATCAAGGATGGCTTGGTAGTAGCGTGGTTCAACCACATCAGCCTTAACCAGCAGATCCACGCCAAGCTTTACCGCTTCCTGCCAGGTACTGGCCTCGGCTTGCAAAAGGATGGAACTATTGTCTGCCAGCGAGTCACGTAATTTCATATGCCGCCCCTTACTTCACGTCCTGCGGAAAATGCGCTTTGATCACTTCCAGCAGTTTTGGTCCAAAATCGGCAGGAGACAGCATGTTGCGTACGCCAACGACATATTTATTGCCAGAAACGGTAATCTCACCGGCGATATGCGTAGAGGCGATGATAATATCCGCTCCGCTCAGTTCACTTTTGTATTCACCCACGGCGCAGCTGTTTACCGTATGGTCAATATTTGACTGGGTTAAAAACTGGTCCACCTTCATTTTCATGATCATGGAACTGCCCTGCCCATTGCCACACACAGCCAGAATACGTACGGTCATAATCGGAACTCCTTATTAAGCAGAGTGTTCTGCCAGTTGTTTTTCTGCGTCTTCCTCAGCACGCAACGTGCGTCCTGCGAAAAACATATAAGCCAGTGCAATCAGAATAATGACGGCCATAAACACGATGCCGATGGAGGCAAAGCCTTGCATCATCGGCGGTGCCAGAATTGACCAGTCCGCCATGCCCATCCAGGCGCTCATACCGGTGAGCTTCACCGCCCAGACGCAGCCGAAGATTTCGATCATCCCCATCACCAGGCAAATCTTGAGCGCTGCGCGCCAGCCGCCAAAGTGGTTAGCAAATACGCCGATAGTGGCGTTCGAGAAGAACATCGGGATAAAACCTGGGATAATCAGAATGGAAGAGCCGCAGGCCACAAGGATGCCCACCGCAATCAGTTGGCCGATGGTCCCCCACATAAAGCCCCAGACCACCGCGTTAGGAGCAAAGCTATAAATCGCCGCGCAGTCGATGGCCAGTACCGCGCCCGGGATCAGACGTTGAGAGATACCGTTGAACGCTTCTGAAAGTTCAGCAACGAACATACGTACGCCCTGGGTGATGATGAAGATAGCGACAGCAAACGAAAAACCGGTTTGCAGGATATACACGGTCCAGTGGGTTTTACCCGCCATCGCCTGAACCACATCAATGCCGAAAGAGAGCAGGATAGCCCCGAAGAAGATGGTCATCACAATCGCGGTAGAAACGATGTTGTCATGGAAGATATTCAGCCAGCCTGGCAGCTTGAGATCTTCTACGCTCTCCTCTTTCTTACCCAGATACGGCGCGACTTTGTAAGCAATCCAGGAGGCGAACTGCTGCTGGTGACCGATGGAAAAACCACAGCCGTCGGTCACTTCCTGGGTCGGCTTGTACATCATATTGGAGGTAATGCCCCAGTAGAGCGACACCAGCACCGCGGTACAGATGATGGTGGTCCACATGGAATAGCCAAAGATGTAGAAAGAGACGGCGATCAGGCCCGCCTGCTGGAACATGATGTGCCCGGTCAGCATGATGGTACGAATACCGGTAATCCGCCGTAGCAGTACATAACAAATGTTTAGCGCCAGCGCCAACAGTACCGCGTACCCTACCCAGCTATAGGCATCCCCCATACGTTCGATGGTTGCCATCATGGAGGCATAGGTATCGGAAATCGCACCGTTGATACCGTAAACCTCGGACATCTTCGCCACTACCGGTTTAAACGTGCTGGTCAGAATGCCCGACCCTGCCTGCAATAACATAAAACCGATAATCGTTTTGATCGTGCCTTTGATAATGACGCTGACACTTTTACGCAACAGGATGTAGCCGAGGCAGGTCACAATACCCAACAGCAACGGTGCATTGGTCATGACCTGATTAAAAAAGACGGTAAAGATGTTGTAGAGGATCTCCATAACGATCTCCAGTAGACGAAGTTGCTGAACATTCATTACAGATGCCCAGGATGTTGTGCCCTCACTCTAATTTTCAAAAGTAATCACAACAAGATTGAATTTGATTAAATGTGATGCAGTACGCAAATAATTCTCTCACTTGCAGAGTGGATTTGCTCCGAATTCATTCACTTCAAAATAAATCCATTTAAAACAATAAAATAAAAAAAATACATTTCATATAAACCATCTTGTCACGTTGTAATTTGTTAACAATTTTTCATTCAACATCAAAAATCAACGCATTGCCTTCTTGAGAAAATGATGTCAGTATCAATCAAAACAAATCACAATTTGATTCAACTTGAATAAACATGAAGGTAATTGCGATGAGTAAAGTAAAAAGCATCACGCGTGAATCATGGATCCTGAGCACATTCCCGGAGTGGGGAAGCTGGCTGAATGAAGAGATCGAGCAGGAACAGGTCGCACCAGGTACTTTCGCGATGTGGTGGCTCGGCTGTACCGGAATTTGGCTGAAGTCGGAAGGCGGGACTAACGTCTGCGTCGATTTCTGGTGCGGCACGGGCAAACAGAGTCACGGTAACCCGCTGATGAAAACCGGTCACCAGATGCAACGCATGGCAGGGGTGAAGAAGCTGCAGCCAAACCTGCGCACCACGCCGTTTGTTCTTGATCCGTTTGCCATTCGTCAGATCGATGCGGTGCTGGCCACGCACGATCATAACGATCACATCGACGTAAATGTTGCGGCAGCCGTCATGCAGAACTGTGCCGACGACGTGCCGTTTATTGGACCGCAGACTTGTGTGGATCTGTGGATCGGTTGGGGTGTACCAAAAGAGCGCTGCATCGTGGTAAAACCAGGCGATGTGGTAAAAGTGAAAGATATTGAAATTCATGCGCTTGATGCGTTCGATCGTACTGCGTTAATCACCCTGCCCGCCGATCAGAAAGCCGCTGGCGTACTGCCGGATGGTATGGATGCCCGCGCCGTAAACTATCTGTTCAAAACGCCGGGCGGTACGCTTTATCATAGCGGCGACTCGCACTACTCCAACTACTATGCAAAGCATGGCAACGAGCACCAGATCGACGTCGCACTCGGATCCTACGGCGAGAACCCACGGGGTATTACGGACAAAATGACCAGTTCTGACATGCTGCGTATGGCGGAGGCCCTGAATACAAAAGTGGTGATCCCTTTCCATCATGATATCTGGTCAAACTTTCAGGCCGATCCGCAGGAGATCCGCGTACTGTGGGAGATGAAAAAAGATCGCCTTAAGTATGGCTTTAAGCCATTCATCTGGCAGGTAGGTGGCAAGTTCACCTGGCCGCTGGACAAAGATAACTTTGAATATCACTATCCGCGCGGCTTTGATGACTGCTTCACCATTGAACCGGATTTACCGTTTAAATCGTTCTTGTGATCCACACAAAATGCCGGGCCATCCCGGCATTTTTTTCCCATTTACTTTAGTATTTCCAGGCTATTTCAAATATCATCTTTTCAAATCAATTTGTATCGGAATAGCTCATGACTGAAGCACAAAGACATCAAATATTGCTGGATATGCTGGCGCAGTTGGGCTTTGTTACCGTTGAGAACGTAGTTGAGCGTCTGGGGATTTCACCCGCCACTGCGCGCCGGGACATCAACAAGCTCGACGAAAGCGGCAAACTCAAGAAAGTACGCAACGGCGCAGAAGCTATTACCCAGCAGCGGCCGCGCTGGACGCCAATGAATCTTCACCAGGCGCAGAACCACGATGAAAAAGTTCGCATTGCCAAGGCAGCATCCCAGCTTGTGAATGCGGGTGAAAGCGTAGTGATCAACTGCGGATCGACCGCTTTCCTGCTGGGTCGCGAAATGTGCGGCAAGCCGGTGCAGATCATCACCAATTATTTGCCGCTGGCGAACTATCTGATCGACCAGGAGCATGACAGCGTGATCATCATGGGAGGGCAATATAACAAAAGCCAATCCATTACGCTTAGCCCGCAAGGCAGTGAAAATAGCCTGTATGCCGGACACTGGATGTTTACCAGCGGCAAAGGGTTGACCGCGGACGGACTGTATAAAACCGATATGCTGACCGCGATGGCCGAGCAGAAGATGCTTAACGTGGTGGGTAAACTGGTGGTGCTGGTCGATAGCAGTAAAGTCGGTGAACGTGCGGGAATGCTGTTCAGTCGCGCCGATCAAATCAATATGCTCATTACCGGCAAAAATGCAAACCCTGAGATTCTACAACAGCTTGAAGCTCAGGGCGTGAGCATTATGCGCGTTTAAAGGTGCTGGCGGAAAAACGTCACTGTTGCGGCCAACGCTTCTGGCGTGATGCGATGCCGTACGCCCGCTTCCCACAGGCAGGTCAGATTGTTGTCCAAACCTGCCTGAATCAGCGCTTGCTGTAAGCGGAAGGTTTCAACAGCCGGTACAACATCATCATCCTGTCCATGCCACAGCAACAACGGCCTGTCGGCGAGGCGTGGCAACTGATGCGTAACATCCCATTCGGCAAGCGGGGCAATAACGGCATCAAATTCCGCCTGTTGCTCTGGGGTCTGAACCAGTAAAGGAGGAAAAAGCGTCTGCGCAAGCCGGGTAAAATATCCTGAGCCCATCAGGCTGGCTACACATTTAACCTCAGGATGGCGCGCCATTATGCCCAATGCAGTCATTCCTCCCATTGATGCCCCACCGACGGCAAGCCGCTCATCTGAAAGCCAATTTTCTGCCACCAGAGCCGCACGTAACGTCGTAAACTCCTGCATGTTTTGCTGCAATATATGCCAGAAGCGGAACATTCGCTCCTGAGCATTACCGTTAAATCGGGCGCCATGATCGGGTGCATCTGGCATGACGACGCGAAATCCGGCCTGAGCCAGCGCAACGGCAAAATAACTGTAGACCAGACTTGAAGATGTAAACCCGTGATAAAAGAGAATACAAGGGAGTGAACATTCGCGTTTACCAGCCGGAACGGCATGCAGGACAGGGATACCAGCTAACTGTCGTGTCTCAATTTCTATCATTTGTTGCCCCTTTTTTTCTGGTATGCCATGCAGCAATACTTAACGCAAGCGAATGTGTTCGGTAATGATTCATAATGTTGAGAACTGGGTTACGCTTTCGCAACATTTTCATTCGAAAATCGCGTGAGAGATAACAATTCGGGAACATTCCCCTAAAGGGAAATTAATAAGGCACTACACTATGGCTATCAGGAAACGAGATAGAGTTATGCGTCGGTTTGCCTCTTTGTTGCTGGTTATGTTTTTAAGCGCCTGTAGCGTGCTACAGGGAACGCCGCAACCCGCACCGCCCGTTGCCGACCACCCGCAGGAGATCCGCCGTGACCAGAGTAATGGGTTACAGCGATTAGGGACGGTTAGCGCGCTGGTTAGAGGCTCTCCGGATGATGCGCTGGCAGAGATCCGTGCCAAAGCCGTCGCGGCTAAAGCTGATTACTACGTGGTTTTATTAGTAGATGAAACCATCGTGACAGGCCAATGGTATTCACAGGCGATTTTATATCGTAAATAACATTGGGTTGAAATTTAGTCAGCTTTACATTGCTTTGCGCCTCTATGCGTTTACCTGTGCACAATAAACCAACAGCAGGAAGCTTGAGGTTTATTATCGCGATGGAATGCCCTGCCGTGTGTAGGGGTACGAATAATGGAGCTGACGATGAAACAATCTCTTGCCTTATCCTCACTGCTGCTTTCTGCCGGACTGGCAGGCACTACGGCGCAGTCTGCCGAATTCGCCAGTGCTGACTGCGTTACGGGCTTGAACGAAATTGGCCTGATCTCTGTCAGTAACATTGCAGGGAATCCGCAGGATGTAGAACGTGTAATCGCGTTAAAAGCGGATGAACAAGGTGCCTCATGGTATCGGATCATTCAGATGTACGAAGACCAGCAGCCCGACAACTGGCGCGTACAGGCCATACTTTATGCGTAACAGATTGCCGGATGGCGTAAACTTATCTGACCTGGACTGAGCGTAGGCATGATAAGACGCACCCGCGTCGCCATCAGGCAAGTTATTACCGTAACCCCCCCGTTGCCCGCAGGAGCAAATCGTTCAGCACCTGTTCAGACAATCGTAGTCCACCCCGCGTATCAAGCATCATTTGGCACCAGGCCTGCGCCACTGGCGGAGAAGAATAACGCAACATCTGCGCCCCGCAACCGAGCAGGAAAAGCTGCTGCGTAATCTCTCGTCCCAATGCCTCACTGGGTTTACGTAAACGCTGCTGTAGCTGACGCACCATCCGATCGTAATGTCGATCCTGCCCCTTTACCTCCGCAAAGGCTTCGCTGAGCATATCGTAGATGCCGGGTTGTTTTGTCAGTACCCGCAATACATCAAGGCACATAATGTTGCCGGAGCCTTCCCAGATACTGTTTACCGGCATCTCACGATACAGGCGCGACAGCTCACTCTCCTCGCAATAGCCAATCCCGCCCAGCACTTCCATCGCCTCAGCCACAAACGGCATACCGACCTTGCAAACGGAGAATTTCGCTGCTGGCGTGAACAACCTGGCCCACAGCGCTTCTTTGGCATCAGCACTACGGTCCCAGGCCCGCGCCAGTCGAAACAGTAGCGCCGTTTGACCTTCCAGTTGGAGCGCCATCCGACCTAATACCTGACGCATCATCGGCTGTTCAATCAATGACTTGCCAAAAACCTGTCGCTGGTGCGCATGATAAATCGCGATGGAAAAAGCACGTCGCATCATGCCGTGACTGCCGAGCGCGCAGTCAAAACGCGTCATCCCGCCCATCTTCAGGATATGGCGGATGCCTTCCCCTTCTTCGCCCAATAGCCAGCCAATCGCATCGTGGAATTCAACCTCGCAGCTGGCGTTGGAGCGGTTGCCTAACTTATCTTTCAGTCGTTCAAGACGGATGGCATTACGCTGCCCATCAGGTAAAAATCGCGGTACAAAAAAGCAGGATAAGCCGCCCTTTGCCTGGGCCAGCACCAAATGGGCATCGCTTTGCGGCACGGAGAAAAACCACTTATGTCCCACCAGCCGATACGAGCCGTCGACAAGACGTTCTGCCTGAGTGGTATTGCTCAGCACATCTGAACCACCCTGTTTTTCGGTCATACCCATACCAATCAGTAGCCCGCGCTTTTGCCCTGCGGGCAGTAAATGCGAGTCATAACGGTCGCTTAGCAGCGGCGTCAGCCAGTCGTGAAAGGGGGCGGGTAACATTTGAAGTAACAGCGGCGTAGCGGCAAACGTCATGGTCACCGGACACAACGTGCCTGCTTCAACCTGCGCATGCAGCATGAAACGCGCCGCCCGGGCAACAAATGTTCCCTGCCTCGCGTCTTCTTCCCAGGCCAGATTATGTACGCGGTTGGCGCACAATCCCTGCATCAGCAAATGCCAGGCAGGATGAAAACGCACATCATCCAGCCGCTGCCCCTGCGGGTCGTAGCGCAACAGTTCAGGTGGAAAAGCATTGGCCAGACGACCCAGTTCGAGCGACTCGGCAGTCCCTAACTGCTGACCAATACTGGCGAGGAGATCGCTGTCCCAGCCAGCACCTTCGCGGATAACCGCTTCGCACAGGGCCCCATCCGACAGGTACAAATTACTGTTATTGAGCGGTACAGGTTGGTTAAAAACGGTATGCGTTTGCCAGTGCATTGTGTCTCCCTCCGTCAATGGCCATCGCTTTAAGTATGGTCAGGCAGCAGAGAGAACGCATGGGACAACGGTCACAAAAAAGCCATCCCGAAAGATGGCTTGAGAGAAGAGAGAAATCAGGGAGATAGTTTAGCTGCGCTGACGGACTGCTTCAAACAGGCAGATGCCCGTCGCAACTGAAACGTTCAGCGACGAAACGCTACCTGCCATCGGGATGCTGATGAGTTCGTCACAGTGTTCACGGGTCAGACGGCGCATACCTTCACCTTCTGCGCCCATCACCAGCGCCAGACGTCCGGTCATTTTGCTCTGGTAGAGAGTATGGTCGGCTTCGCCAGCGGTTCCGACGATCCAGATATTCTCTTCCTGCAGCATACGCATGGTGCGCGCCAGGTTGGTCACGCGGATCAGCGGTACGCTTTCTGCCGCACCGCAGGCCACTTTTTTCGCCGTAGCATTCAACTGAGCGGAACGATCCTTCGGTACGATTACAGCATGTACGCCAGCGGCATCGGCGCTACGCAGGCATGCCCCCAGGTTATGCGGGTCGGTGACGCCATCGAGGATCAAAAAGAACGGCTGATCGAGCGTAGCAATCAGATCCGGCAGATCGTTTTCCTGATACTGACGCCCAGGCTTCACGCGAGCAATAATCCCCTGATGTACCGCACCCTCGCTTTTCTCATCCAGAAACTGACGGTTAGCCAGTTGAATGACAACACCCTGTGCTTCCAGTGCGTGGATCAGCGGCAGCAGGCGTTTATCTTCACGACCTTTGAGAATAAAGACGTCCTGGAAGCGCTCAGGCGCACGTTCCAGCAGAGCCTGCACCGCATGGATGCCGTAAATCATTTCACTCATGAATGTACTCGTTAATAGTTTATGCATAACGCGGGCAACACGAGATTGCCCGACTTACTGTTTATGGCAGTTATTGTGCGGCTTTCTTTTTCGCCGCACGTTTAGCTTTGGTGGCGGCAGCGATTTTAAGCGTTTTTGCCGATGGCTTTTTCGCTTTTTTGTCGCCTTTCTTCTCAGCCGCATTCTTTTCCGCCTGAGGTTTGGCTCTGCCTTTTTTCTCGCCGCGGAAAGCGCTGTCCGGCTCGAAATTCACCTTTTTGCCCATCTGACGACGTTTACCGGTATTTTTACCCGCATCGCTTTTTTTGGCTTTTTCGCGCGCAGTTTTACCTTCATTACGCGGCGCACGTTCGCTGGAGATCAAGCTAAAGTCGATCTTACGCTCGTCCATGTTGACTGCTTCCACGCGAACTTCCACGCGATCGCCCAGGCGATACATCTGACCGCTGGATTCCCCCGTCAGGCGCTGCCCAACCTGGTCGAAACGATAGTAGTCGTTATCCAGGGAGGAGACATGCACCAGACCGTCGATAAACAGCTCATCAAGACGGACAAAGAAACCAAATCCGGTGACGCTGGCAATCACGCCTTTGAAGACATTCCCCACCTGATCCAGCATGAAGTCGCACTTCAGCCAGTCAGAGACATCGCGTGTGGCTTCGTCAGCACGGCGCTCGGCCATCGAACAATGCTGACCCAGTTGCAGCATCTCTTCCATCGAATAATGGTAGCCACCCGTTTCCGTGGTGTTGCCTTTATGACCCTGCTCCTGCGCCAGCAGATACTTAATCGCCCGGTGCAAGGAGAGGTCCGGGTAACGACGGATCGGTGAAGTAAAGTGTGCATAAGATTGCAGCGCCAGGCCGAAGTGACCACGGTTTTCCGGATCGTAAATCGCCTGCTTCATCGAACGCAGCAGCATGGTTTGCAGCATTTCTGCGTCAGGACGGTCAGCAATCGACTCCAGCAGTTCAGCATAATCGCGCGGCTCAGGTTTGTTGCCACCTGGCAGCTCCAGTCCCAGCTCTGCCAGGACGGAACGGAACGAGTTAATCGCTTCGGTCGTCGGCTTATCGTGAATACGGAACAGCGCGGGCTCTTTGGCTTTCTCAACGAATCGCGCCGCTGAGATGTTCGCCATGATCATGCACTCTTCAATCAGCTTGTGCGCGTCGTTACGCTGCGTCTGCTCAATACGCTCAATACGGCGTTCAGCATTGAAGATAAACTTCGCCTCTTCACTTTCAAACGAGATACCGCCGCGCTCTTCGCGGGCTTTATCCAGCACTTTGTAGAGGTTATGCAGCTCTTCAATGTGTTTGACCAGCGGTGCGTACTGCTCACGCAGCTCCTGGTCGCCCTGCAGCATGTGCCAGACCTTGGTGTAGGTCAGACGTGCATGGGAACTCATGACCGCTTCGTAGAATTTAAAGCCGGTTAAACGGCCTTTCGACGAAATGGTCATTTCACAGACCATACACAACCTGTCCACCTGCGGGTTGAGCGAACACAATCCATTAGAAAGCACTTCCGGCAGCATCGGGACAACCTGCGACGGGAAGTAAACGGATGTGCCACGGCTGCGGGCTTCCTGGTCCAGCGGAGTCGGCGGGCGAACGTAATAGCTTACGTCGGCAATCGCCACCCATAAACGCCAGCCGCCGCCGCGTTTCTTCTCGCAGTAAACCGCATCGTCGAAGTCACGCGCATCTTCGCCATCGATAGTCACCAACGGCAGGTCGCGCAGATCGACACGTCCTATTTTCGCCTCTTCCGGCACTTCTTCTTTCAGCCCGGCGACCTGTTTCTCAACAGCCTGCGGCCAGATATATGGGATTTCATGAGTACGCAGGGCCATATCAACGGCCATGCTGGTTCCCATGTTGTCACCCAGCACTTCTACAATTTTACCCACCGCTTTGGTGCGGCGAGTCGGACGTTGGGTCAGTTCAACGACGACCACAAAGCCCATACGAGCGCCCATCACCTCTTCCGGCGGGATCAGGATATCGAAACTCAGACGGCTGTCGTCAGGGACGACAAACCCAACGCCAGCATCGGTGAAGTAGCGACCGACAATTTGGCTGGTTTTTGGCACCAGTACGCGCACAATACGCGCTTCGCGACGACCTTTACGGTCCGCGCCCAGCGGCTGCGCCAGCACCTGATCGCCATGAATGCAGGTTTTCATCTGCTCGCTGGACAGGTACAGGTCATCTTTGCGGCCTTCAACGCGCAGAAAGCCGTAGCCATCACGGTGGCCAATAACGGTACCTTTCAGCAGGTCGAGACGCTCCGGCAGCGCATAGCACTGACGACGAGTGAAGACCAGTTGTCCGTCACGCTCCATCGCGCGCAGACGGCGGCGCAGTGCTTCCTGCTGCTCTTCACCTTCAATGTTGAGTTCAGCGGCCAGCTCATCGCGGTTGGCCGGTTTTTCACGTTTAGTTAAATGTTCGAGGATAAATTCCCGGCTTGGGATAGGATTCGCGTATTTTTCAGCTTCGCGTTCCTGGAAAGGATCTTGTGACATTGAGGTTCCTCCATTGTCAGCTCTGATGGAATTCCTTCGTCTTTCACGACGCCTCTTTGTTGGCTGCCTTTGCTCCCACCAGTCACTTACGTTTGTAAGCTCCTGGCGACTCGCTCAGTTGCCGCCGCGATGCGACGCGAAATACTTTGGACTTCATTACTCCACCAGCAATAATTTATAAAGCGGTTGATTCTCTTCAACCAAATCAGCAAGTGTGTAGTTGTCCAGCTCCGTGAGAAAACTTTGCACTGCCTTAGAAAGCGCCTGTTTGAGTCGACAGGCCGGGGTAATGTGGCAAAACTCGCTGCTACAGTTGACCAACGATAAGGGTTCCAGCTCGCGAACCACATCACCAATACCAATATCCTTAGCGGGTTTACCCAAGCGGATACCGCCATTTTTTCCTCGAATAGCAGTAACAAAGCCCGCCCGGCTAAGTTGATTGATTATTTTGACCATATGATTACGGGACACGCCGTAGACTTCTGTCACCTCAGAAATACTGGTCATACGTCCTTCGGGAAGTGACGCCATGTAGATTAGCGCACGTAATCCGTAATCGGTGAAACTTGTTAACTGCACATCAACCTCAGGAAAAGGGATAAAACGGATAAACCTGGTGGTATTAATTATATTGATGATAAACCAGCCACCAGCCAGGTCGCTAATTTATTTCAGTTCGGGAAGGAAAAAAGCGAGGAACTTACGTGATTTTAAGCCGGATTCTGATGCAAAGCACCTTATCCGGCTTGAGATATTGCAAGCGCAGCGCCATTCGACGCCACGCTATAACCAGAATTATGCGTCGAACGGGTCGCGCAGGATCATGGTTTCAGTACGGTCTGGGCCAGTTGAGATAATATCAATCGGCACACCGGTCAGTTCTTCAATACGCTTGATGTAGTTCAGTGCAGCCTGCGGCAGACCGCTACGTTCCTTCACGCCGAAGGTAGATTCAGACCAGCCCGGCATGGTTTCGTAAATCGGCTCGATACCTTTCCAGTCGTCTGCTGCCAGCGGAGTAGTCGTTACTTCACGGCCATCCGGCATACGGTAAGCGACACAGATTTTCACCTCTTTCAAACCGTCCAGTACGTCCAGTTTGGTCAGGCAGAAGCCAGACAGGGAGTTAATCTGTACTGCACGGCGTACAGCAACGGAGTCCAGCCAGCCGGTACGACGACGACGACCGGTGGTCGCACCATACTCGTTACCTTGTTTGCACAGGAACTCGCCAACGTCATCAAACAGTTCAGTCGGGAACGGACCCGCACCTACACGAGTAGAGTAAGCTTTGATGATACCCAGAACGTAGTCCACATAACGTGGGCCCAGGCCAGAGCCGGTTGCCACGCCACCTGCGGTGGTGTTGGAGGACGTTACGTACGGATAGGTACCGTGGTCGATATCCAGCAGCGTACCCTGCGCACCTTCAAACATGACGAAATCGCCACGCTTACGCGCTTGGTCCAGCAGATCGGAAACATCAACAACCATCGAGGTCAGGATGTCGGCGATAGCCATCACATCATCCAGCACTTTCTGGTAGTCAACTGCTTCAACTTTATAGAAATTCACCAGCTGGAAGTTGTGATATTCCATCACTTCTTTCAGTTTTTCAGCGAAGGTTGCTTTATCAAACAGATCGCCAACACGCAGACCGCGACGAGCTACTTTGTCTTCATAAGCCGGACCGATACCACGACCGGTAGTACCGATCGCTTTCTCGCCACGCGCTTTCTCACGAGCGTTATCCAACGCAACGTGATAATCAAGGATCAGCGGACAAGCTTCAGACAGCAGCAGGCGCTCGCGAACCGGGATACCACGATCTTCCAGTCCTTTCATTTCTTTCATCAGCGCGGACGGAGACAGAACAACACCGTTACCGATGATGCTGATGACATTCTCGCGAAGAATACCTGATGGAATAAGATGGAGGACGGTTTTTTCACCGTTGATTACGAGAGTATGGCCTGCGTTGTGACCACCCTGGTAGCGCACAACATATTTAGCCCGTTCAGTCAGAAGATCGACGATCTTCCCTTTACCTTCGTCACCCCATTGGGTGCCCAGTACGACGACGTTGTTACCCATTTTTCAAAATCACCGTTTGCTTAAAAATGGATTCTACCACCGCTTTTTCAGATATACAGCACTTTTTGCATGCGAAAATCCGCAAATTAGTCTACTTATTAATCAGCCAATCGTTTTCCTCAACATGTAGTAGACCACTACGCCCGCAACCACAAGACCTCCACCAAAACGACGCAAAATATTTTCGGGAAGTTGCGCCATTGCAGAGATCATTTTCTTCCATGCGCTGGGATAAAGCATCGGACCCAGCCCTTCCAGCACCAAAACCAGCGCGAGCGCCAGCAAAATTGTTGAATTCATCCATCGCCCTTATATAAAAAGAAAACCACCGCATCCCTGGAGATGCCGGTGGTTTTGCTGCTTTAAAACCGCTGGAACGCGATTAGCGTGTCGCGGAACTCGGTGTCTTCATGTAGCGGAAGAAATCGCTGTCCGGACTCATGACCATCACGTCCTGGTTGCCTTCGAAGCTCTTCTCGTAAGCACGCAGGCTACGGATGAAGGCGTAGAAGTCTGGATCCTGACTAAATGCATCGGCAAACAGCTTAGCGGCTTCTGCATCGCCTTCACCGCGCATGATACGGCCCTGACGCTCAGATTCTGCCAGCGTTTTAGTGACTTCATAGTCCGCCGTTGCACGCAGTTTTTCCGCCTCTTCCTGGCCTTGTGAACGATGGCGACGCGCTACCGCTTCACGCTCAGCGCGCATACGGTTGTAGATAGCCTCGGACACTTCAGCAGGCAGGTTGATTTGCTTAATACGCACGTCAACCACTTCGATGCCCAATGCCGCCATACTGTTCGGGTTAATGACCGGTACTTTACCGTTCGTTTCAGCCTGAACACGTTCAGCCGCTTCGGCAATCGCGCTATCTGCTGCCGGAGTCGCCACTTCATCTTCCGTGCCAGCAGAACCGGAGTTCAGCGCGTCACGAACTTCCAGGGTCAAACGACCACGGGAATCGGTAACGATGTCCTTCACGTCCAGACGACCAATTTCAGAACGCAGACGGTCAGAGAACTTACGTTTCAGCAGGACTTCCGCCTGAGAAACATCGCCACCGCCCGTTGCCAGGTAGTAACGGCTAAAGTCACTGATGCGCCACTTGATATAGGAGTCAACAATCAGGTCTTTCTTCTCTTTGGTAACAAAGCGATCGGCCTGGTTGTCCATGGTCTGAATACGCGCATCGAGCATCTTCACAGATTCAATAAACGGAATCTTGAAGTGCAGGCCTGGTGCAACGACCAGCGGCTTGTTTTCATCGTCACGCAGAACTTTACCAAAGCGCAGAGTAATACCGCGCTCGCCTTCTTTGACCACAAAGACAGACATGAACAGAACTACCAGAACGATGATGATAATCGCAATAACTGACTTACGCATCGTTATTCCCCCTGACGCTGGTAGTCGTTACGCTGCGCATTCGCGCGGCGTTGGTCCATAATATCGCCCTGACTGGTGGACGATGTATTGCTTGCTCCAGTGCTGGAAGTCGTTGCTGGCGGCAGACGCAACAGGTTTGAACTGCTGTCAGTCTTTGCTGCTGGCGCACTACCACCTTTCAGCATTTGATCCAGCGGCAGAACCATCAGATTGCTGCCTTTATCGTTAACCAGGACTTTGCGGGTATTGCTCAGCACTTTTTCCATGGTTTCGATATACAGACGCTCGCGGGTAATTTGCGGTGCGGCTTTATATTCCGGCAGAATTTTTGCGAAGCGAGCCACTTCACCCTGTGCTTCCAGGATGGTCTGAGTCTTATACGCACGCGCTTCTTCCAGAATACGCTGAGCCTGACCGTTTGCACGCGGCTGAACTTCGTTGGTGTACGCTTCTGCTTCACGGATGTACTGCTGTTCGTTTTCACGTGCTGCGATAGCATCGTCAAACGCGGCTTTTACTTCTTCCGGCGGACGTGCTGCCTGGAAGTTGACGTCCAGCAAGGTGATACCCATGTTGTACGGACGGATCGTTTCTTCCAGTTCACGCTGGGTATCGCTACGAATAACGGTACGCCCTTCGGTCAGGATACGGTCCATGGTGTATTTACCGATAACCCCACGCAGGGCGCTGTCAGTTGCCTGACGCAGACTGTCATCCGCACTGGTTACGCTAAACAGGTAACGCTGCGGATCGGTCACGCGGTACTGTACGTTCATTTCGACGCGCACGACGTTTTCGTCAGAGGTCAGCATAACGCCGGATGCGGCAAGTTCACGCACGGCTTCAACGTTGACCGGTGTCACTTCATCGATAAAGGTCGGTTTCCAGTTCAGACCCGGTTCAACCAAATGGCTGAATTTACCGAAGCGTGTCACCACGCCACGTTCCGCTTCTTTAATGGTATAGAAACCGCTAGCCGCCCAGATAATGACGATGGCGGCCGCTGCGATAGTAAAGACTCGACCGCCCAGTTGCGGACGCGGGCCTTGAGATGAACTACCGCCGCCAGAACCAGTACCTTTACCGCCACCCAGACCACCGAGCTTTTTACTCAGTTTGCGGAAGATATCGTCCAGATCGGGAGGTCCCTGCTCGCGACCACCTTTGTTTCCATTTCCCTCAGGGTTGCCGCCAGGTTTGCTGCTTCCCCAGGGGTCGCGGTCTTGTCCGTTATTACCGGGCTGATTCCACGCCATTTTTGTGCTCCATATTTGTTATGCGATGCTATACCTGCGTCTTTTGCGCTGCCGATGCGTTGGCTGCGTCCCTCAACTCCAGTCACATAGTTGACTATGCTCCTGGAGATTTCAGGACTTGCCGCCTTCCTGCCGCACAAAATCCACAAGGTATAGAGGCGAAAAAATCTTCAGGCCATATCCGTCAGATCAGACAACATAGTCTTCCAGTGCCGGTTCTTGTTTACAGAGGCGACGCCAGTCTACGATCGGCATACGAACCTGCAGACCTACGCTGCCGTCTTCCTCCATCCACTCTTTTTCTATTGCCTGAAGTTGATAAAACCGGCTTCTCAAACGCCCTTCCTGCGGCGGCAAACGCAACGTATGCTGCGCCACCTCACCGGAAAGTCGCTCAGTCAAAGCCTGAAAAAGTTGTGGTATACCAATCCCCGTTTGCGCTGATACCCAAACGCGAATGGGTTTATTCTCTTCATCTCTATCGATACGCGGCTCAAAGTCATCCAACATATCGATTTTATTCATCACCAGCAGGGTCGGGATCTCATGTGCATCGATCTCTTCGAGCACCGTGTCGACTGCCTCGATGTTTTCCTGCACACGAAAATCTGCAGCATCAATAACGTGCAGCAGCAATGTCGCCTGACGTGTTTCCTGCAAGGTGGCTTTAAATGCCGCCACCAGGTCGTGCGGCAAATGGCGGATAAACCCTACGGTATCCGCCAGCACGGTCTCACCCACGTCCGCCACGTCTATGCGGCGCAGCGTTGGGTCCAGGGTCGCAAACAGCTGGTCCGCTGCATAAACCCGGGCTTCGGTGATCTGGTTGAACAGGGTGGATTTTCCGGCGTTGGTATATCCCACCAGTGATACGGTTGGGACATCCGCTTTCTTGCGCGACTGCCGCCCCTGCTCACGTTGCTTTTCAACTTTTTCCAGGCGCGACTGTATTTGCAAAATGCGATTACGCAGCAAACGACGGTCGGTTTCGAGCTGGGTTTCACCCGGACCACGCAAACCAATCCCGCCCTTTTGCCTTTCAAGGTGGGTCCAGCCACGGACCAGACGCGTAGCCATATGGCGCAACTGCGCCAGCTCAACCTGCAACTTACCCTCATGGGTGCGCGCACGCTGGGCAAAAATATCTAAAATAAGACCGGTCCTGTCGATAACAAGACACTGGCACAACTGTTCCAGGTTACGTTCCTGGGCGGGGCTCAGAGCATGATCAAAAATCACCACCGCAGCGCCAGTCGCTTTTACGGCTTCGGCAATTTCGATTGCCTTACCTTCA
Source organism: Citrobacter sp. Cf125 (assembly GCF_030333935.1). Taxonomy (NCBI): domain Bacteria; kingdom Pseudomonadati; phylum Pseudomonadota; class Gammaproteobacteria; order Enterobacterales; family Enterobacteriaceae; genus Citrobacter; species Citrobacter sp. Cf125. The sequence goes on from NZ_JAOWEY010000024.1 coordinate 484,708, forward strand.
CCAACAAAATACTTCGGGTGCGGTGCTTTACGGCTCCCGGTAATCACCTGCATTGCTTCGACACCGGCGGAAGAAACCAGAGATTCAAACTCCTGGAGGTCTTCCATATCTTTGTCTTGCGAAAAATAGATGTGTACCAGTACCGCCTGCTCACCGGCATCATAACGGTCAAACAAGCGTCAACCCCTTAATATAAATCAACGGGGAACGCAGGATCGCTGGCTCCCCGTATGTAAAACAGCTAATAACCTTATTCGGTTTCTTCGCTGTCCTGTTGCGCAGATGAACCTTGCGCGTTGCTACCGTGATGGTAGTTGCTGCCAGTGCCGCCGGTGGCATTATTGCTGTGATGAGAAACCGGACGAGACGGGACAACAGTAGAAATCGCGTGCTTATAAACCATCTGGCTGACCGTGTTTTTCAACAGGATCACGAACTGATCAAAAGACTCGATTTGACCTTGCAGCTTAATACCATTCACCAAATAAATAGAAACTGGAACACGTTCCCGACGCAATGCGTTCAGGAACGGATCTTGTAAAGATTGCCCCTTAGCCATTCTCTCTTTTCCTTATATGCTTATTTGTACTTTGAACCTTTCGATTCTGAAAAATTGCGCACGATACGTTTCAATTGTACACATTCAGTTCGCGATAGCACCAACAACCTGTAATACTTCGTTTCGCGCCTGGTCAGGCTTTTCACTGTCAAGCCAGTGCACCCCTTCCCAACCACGCAACCAGGTTACCTGTCGCTTCGCCAACTGCCTCGTGGCGCAAACACCTCTATAAACCATTTCATCGTATGAAATTTCACCTTCAATGTATGACCACATCTGGCGATACCCTACACAACGAATGGAAGGCAAATCCGTATGCAAATCTCCACGGGCAAAAAGCGCCCGGACTTCTGCTTCAAAACCTGAAGCTAACATCTGATGAAAACGCTGCTCAATTCGCTGATGGAGCAGTTCACGGCTCGCCGGGGCGATTGCAAACTGATGCACCTGATACGGCAAAGCATCTCCTGACGTTTGCGTCAGCTCCGTTAAAGTTTTACCCGAAATGAAAAAAACTTCCAGTGCCCGGGAAAGTCTTTGCGGATCATTTGGATGAATACGCGCCGCAGCCACCGGATCGATGTCCTGAAGCTGTCGGTGTAACGCGTCCCAACCCTGCTCTGCCGCCTGCTGCTCAATTCTGGCCCTGACTTCCGGGTCCGCCGACGGTAACGGCGACAGCCCTTCAAGCAAGGCTTTGAAATATAACATTGTGCCGCCCACCAGCAACGGGATACGCCCCGCGGCGGTGATGTCGGCCATCTCGGCTAACGCATCGCGACGAAAATCCGCAGCGGAGTACGCTTGCGACGGATCGCGAATATCCAGTAATCGGTGCGGCGCGGCCTGTAATTCATCTGCATCGGGCTTTGCTGTACCGATATCCATTCCCTTGTAAATAAGGGCGGAATCAACGCTTATCAACTCTATGGGCAAAACTTTACGCAATTCAATTGCGAGTGCCGTTTTACCGGAGGCCGTTGGCCCCATCAAAAAAATCGCCTTTGGCAGGCTCGCCTTACGGGTATCACTCATGTTTCAGGGCATTCATTACCGAATGTAAATCAACAGGTTGTAACAGACCACCCGGCGGTGCCTTCACGAGTTGTGGGCAGAGCCGCTCAACATCCGCTAACAGCGTAATCGCCTGTGCCATACTCCACTGTGGATGCTCGCTAATCAGGTTACGTGCGATCCACTGCGCAATATTGCCCGGCTCGAATACGGATTGCTGCGCCAGGTAGCCTATCAGTTCAGGAATCAAGATTTGTAAATTTTGTTGGCGTAAGGGTAAAGGCACCGCCCGGATGGTCACATGCTGCGCATCCAGTTGAAATTCAATGCCCAGCTCAGCCAGTTGGCTCTGTCCTTTTTGCAGCGCCGCTTTTTCATCGGCGTTGACTTTTAAACGTAAAGGGATCAGCAACGGCTGGGCGCAAACGGTCCCCTGGTCCGGCGTTAATTGCGCCTGACGCAGCCAACGCTCAGCCACCGGTAATGCCAGCAACCGAATATGGCCATCGCACTCGAGTAACGCGCAGTCTGCACCGACAATCGTTAGCACCCGGCCAAAGCCCTGACTACTGCCACTCAGAGGTACCGATGATGTTTCAGAGACCGGCGTTTTACGCGTTGGAGCCGTCTGCATCAGTTTCTGATAAATTTCGCCCTGCTGCTTTTGGTATCCGGGTTGGGCATGAGGCCAACTGGCCCCCGCCTGACGGCCTGCGCCACTACTGCTGTTTCCAGCGCCAGCGGATGCTGAGTACCGCGGTGTCGCAGGTTCACGCGCGGGAGCTGGCTCGGCAAAATGGTTACGTCCGGCAGCAACGCGGTTTTCCGGGATGTGCCTTGGAGCGGGTTCGTCGTCATCAGCCAACGGCAGCGGCGTTTCAAGCTGCTGTTGCAGGACGCTCAACACGCCCTGGTAAATAAAATCGTGCACCAGGCGGGATTGATGGAAACGGACCTCATGTTTAGCTGGGTGTACGTTGACATCCACTTGATGCGGATCGATTTCCAGATACAGCACAAAAGCGGGTTGTTGATCGGCTCCCAGCTTATCTTCACAGGCCTGGCGGATAGCATGGTTGATCAGCCGATCTCGCATCATCCGACCATTCACATAACAGTACTGTATTTCTGCCAGTGCCGCCGTTGTGTGGTTAGGATCGGCCACCCAGCCGCGCAGCGTCAAATCACCATGCTGCCATTCAATCGCCAGCGCATTCTCCAGAAACGGCGTGCCGCAAATCGCGCCCAGCCGGCGCTCTTTCTGCCCATCCGCGGCCACTGCCCGGTACTGACGCACCACTTTGCCGTTGTGAGACAAATTAATCGTCACATCAAAACGCGCCAGCGCAATGCGGCGAATAATCTCGTCGATATGATTAAATTCAGTTTTCTCGGTGCGCATAAATTTGCGCCGCGCCGGGGTGTTGTAGAACAGATCTAACACCTCCAGTGTGGTTCCCACTGGATGCGCAGCAGGTTTTACCGTCACATCCATGTCGCGCCCTTCAGCATAGGCTTGCCAGGCCTCAGGCTGCTCTTGTGTACGCGATGTCAGGGTTAAACGAGACACGGAGCTGATACTTGCCAGCGCTTCGCCACGAAATCCGAGGCTCACGATGGCCTCAAGATCGTCAAGCGAGGCTATTTTACTGGTGGCATGACGCGCCAGCGCCAGCGCCAGCTCGTCTTTTTTAATCCCGCAGCCGTTGTCACGAATACGGATAAGCTTCGCGCCGCCGCGCTCAATATCGATATCAATGCGCGTCGCACCGGCATCGATGCTGTTTTCCACCAGCTCTTTCACCACTGACGCAGGCCGTTCTACCACCTCGCCTGCGGCAATCTGGTTCGCCAGCTGTGGCGGTAGAACCTGAATCGGCATGGCTAATCCTTAATTTGTTAACGTGTTACCCGGCGATATGGCGCTGGCGGTTTGCGCCGGCGCGCCCTGCGGTCCGGTTTGCATCGGGTGCGCCTGGAAATAGTTACGCAATCCTTTGTATATCGCCTCAGCCAGTTGCTGCTGGTAATCATCGCTCGCCAACAGACGTTCTTCGCTGTTGTTACTGATAAAGCCAGTTTCAACCAGCACAGACGGGATATCAGGCGAACGCAGTACGCCAAGACTGGCGTGTTCCGGACGGCGCTTATGCATCGAACCAATACGTTCTAACTGGCCGATCATGCTGGTCGCCACATCATACCCGACGCGCTGCGAATGACCGAACTGCAGATCCAGTACGGCCTGGCTGAGATAAGGATCGGACTGGCTGTTTGCCAGCACATCGCCCGCGCCGCCCAACAGCTCCGATTGTTTTTCATGCTGTTCCAGCCAGCCGGCCATCTCACTGTTCGCCCGACGGTTCGACAACACCCAAACGGAAGCACCTGTGGCATCACGGTTTGGCGCGGCATCCGCGTGAATAGAAACCAGGAAATTGGCGTTTTGTTTACGTGCGACGTCTGAACGCCCCATCACCGAGATAAAGTAATCGCCATCACGGGTGAGTACGCCTTTAAACATTGGGTCATCATTGAGCAAGCTGCGCAGTTTACGCGCCACGGCAATCGTGACGTTTTTCTCACGCGTGCCGCCAGGGCCAATCGCCCCCGGATCCTGCCCGCCGTGTCCGGCATCAATGGCAATAACCACTTTTTCACCGCTGCCGGTGCTGGCGCGCGCCGCAGGTCGTGTGGAGGTATTACTGTTGGTCACCATCGTGGTGCGATCGTTCTCTGCTTTAAACGGGTTACGCGCAGGCTCGGCAGGACGAGGGGCGACAACCGGCGTTTCAACACGCTTAACAACCACGGGAGGTGGAGGCGGCGGTGGTGGCGCATCCGCTTTGATGGTAAACACAACGGTATAATTGCCGCCGTTCTGGCGTTTAACGGCTTCGGCCTTGCCGTTCTCGGTTAAATCCACCACCAGACGCAAGGACTGCGCATCTTTTGGCGTGCCGGAGCGGATAGATTTCACCAGATTATTGCCGCTAAACAGCAGCGGTAATCCCTGAATCACTCCGGTTTGTTTTATATCCAGCGCGACGGTGCGTTTCCCGTCCTGGCTCACGGCGTATTCAGGCTCGCCAATAAAGCTCAGCGTAATCCGCGCCTGTTGATTGCCATTGGAAACCTGAAGATCGGAGAGGCTGGCGGCCCCTGCCTGCGCGCACAGCAGGACCAGGGTTGCCATCAGCCAGTTTCTGATGCGATAAATCATCCCGCCACCCTTAAGGTTATTCGGCTAAACGCGCCAGCAATAATTCACCCGATGAGGAGACTGCGCTTACGCGCGCCTCTCGACCTTGCGCCTGATATTCAATGTGTATTTCGACGTCCGGGTCTGGCAGTACACCTTTACCTTGTTGCGGCCATTCCACCAGGCAGATGGCATCATTGGCAAAATAATCGCGGATCCCCATAAATTCCAGCTCCTCCGGGTCCGCAAGTCGGTATAAATCGAAGTGATATACCATCAAGTTATCGAGTGAATAGGGTTCAACCAGCGTGTAGGTGGGGCTTTTTACATTACCTTTATGACCTAACGCCTGCAGAAATCCCCGGCTGAAAGTGGTTTTACCCGCCCCCAGGTCGCCGTACAAATATATAACCGTCGCGCCGTCACAGGCTTTGGCTACCCGCAGTCCCAGGTCTAAAGTTGCCTGCTCATCAGGTAGTGGAATTACTCGATTCATCATGATAAACGTCAATCACATCAGGGTTAACAATACGCTGTAGCGTGGTAAAGAGATCTGTCGCCAGCATGCCGCGCGTACCAAAACGCGCCGCCAGCACATCCGCCGCCGCTCCGTGCGCAACACATCCCGCACATGCTGCATCATACGGGGTAAGCTTCTGTCCGAGCAATGCGCCAATAATACCGGAAAGCACATCTCCCATTCCGCCGCTGGCCATCCCTGCATTGCCTGTATCAATAATACCTAACTCAGCTTGTTCAGCAGCAACAACCGTACCCGCGCCTTTCAGCACTACCACGCCTCCGTACCGTTTTACCAGACGTTGTGCGCAAAGTAAGCGATCGTCTTCAATTTCTGCAATGGAACAGCCCAGCAGTCGCGCGGCTTCACCTGGATGCGGCGTGATCACGCGATTGTGACGTTTATCGGGGTTGATTGCCAGCAGGTTCAGCGCATCCGCATCCCAGAGCATCGGTTTGCGAAAATTCTCCACTTTTTGCAGCGCTTTTTTGCCCCACTCCTGCTGACCAAGCCCTGGTCCTATCACCACAACATCCGCCCATGCCAGGCTCTCTTCCAGAGTCTGCGGCGTCAGCGCATCGACCATCAGTTCTGGTCTGGCAGTCAGAACAGGCGCAATGTTCTCACTGCGCGTCAATACTTTGACCAGCCCGGCTCCCGCACGCAACGCCGCTTCACCGGCCATACGTATTGCACCTGCCGTGCCGTGGTCGCCGCCGATAATCACCAGCCGACCGTGGGAGCCTTTGTGTGAGGTGGGCCTACGCGGCGTTAGCCAGTGCGCAAGCTGTTGAGCATCAAAACGTTGCAGCGGCGCGTTCTGCCCCGCCAGCCAGTCGTCCAGCCCGAGTGCGTTAACATGCAGACGTCCGGTGACATCGCGTGCTTTACCGGTGAGCAGACCTGGCTTGAGCGCAATAAAGGTAACGGTATGCGCAGCGTTGATGACTGCCCCCGGCGTCGCCCCCGTCTGCGCAAGCAGGCCGGAGGGAATGTCGATTGCAATTGTAGGGGCTGGGTGGCTATTGGCACGTTCGATCAACGCCGGGAGAGGTTCACGCGGCGCGTTTTTTAAGCCAGTACCTGACAGCGCGTCGATAATGACGTCCACACTGTCTGGCCAGTTAATATCAGCAGCATGAATAACGCCACCGGCGTTAAGCCAGGCGTCGTGCGCCTGCTGCGCTTCCTCGGGGAGCGGTTTATCACTCTCGTGCGCCAGCAACGTAACATTAAAACCCTGCGCTTTGGCAAGTCTTGCCACCACGTAACCATCACCGCCGTTGTTGCCGTGACCACATAGCACCAGCCAGTGTTGGGCGTTCGGGTAAGCCTCACGGGTGACCTGAAACGCCGCCTCTCCCGCCCGTTGCATCAGCTCATACAACGTCAGCCCTAAACTGTCTGCCGCCTCTCGCTCCATCCGCCTGATATCATCGGCGTGCCAGATGGAGTGTGGTATACTTGCGGGGTTTTTCTTCATTGTATGGTCCGTCATGTCAGAGCCCCTCGATCTCAATCAGTTAGCGCAAAATATTAAGCAGTGGGGGCTGGAGCTTGGCTTTCAGCAGGTCGGTATTGCCGATACCGACCTCAGCGAAGCAGAGCCCAAACTGCAGGCCTGGCTGGATAAACAATACCACGGCGAGATGGACTGGATGGCCCGTCACGGCATGATGCGCGCCCGCCCCCACGAATTGTTGCCCGGTACGCTACGTGTCATCTGCGTACGTATGAACTATCTTCCTGCCAAAGCGGCCTTTGCCAGCACGTTGAAGAACCCTTCTCTGGGTTACGTCAGCCGTTACGCGCTTGGCCGCGACTACCATAAGCTGCTACGTAACCGCTTAAAAAAGCTGGGAGAGATGATTCAACAGCACTGCGTTTCGCTGAATTTTAGACCTTTTGTCGATTCTGCGCCCATTCTTGAGCGTCCTTTGGCGGAAAAAGCCGGGCTTGGCTGGACAGGTAAGCACTCACTAATCCTCAATCGCGAAGCCGGTTCATTTTTCTTCCTCGGGGAATTACTGATCGATTTGCCCTTGCCGGTCGACCAACCAGCAGAAGAAGGATGCGGGAAATGCGTCGCCTGCATGACAATCTGTCCCACCGGGGCCATCGTTGAACCCTACACCGTAGATGCGCGCCGCTGTATCTCTTATCTCACTATCGAACTGGAAGGCCCGATACCGGAAGAGTTTCGTCCATTGTTGGGGAATCGAATTTACGGCTGCGATGATTGCCAGCTCATTTGCCCGTGGAACCGCTATTCACAGTTGACGACAGAGGATGACTTCAACCCGCGCAAGCAGCTTCATGCTCCGGAGTTAATAGAGCTGTTTAGCTGGAGCGAAGCGTGGTTTTTAAAAGTCACGGAGGGGTCTGCCATTCGTCGTATTGGCCACCTGCGCTGGCTGCGAAATATCGCCGTTGCGTTGGGTAATGCTCCCTGGAATGACGCTGTTATTCTCGCGCTGGAAAGTCGCAGAGGTGAGCACCCACTTCTCGACGAACACATAGACTGGGCGGTTGCTCAGCAAATCGAGAAGCGAAATGCCTGCGTAGTTGAGGTGCAGCTACCGAAGAAACAACGTTTGGTCAGGGTCATTGAGAAGGGTCTGCCGCGCGACGCTTAAGTCATCCACAGCTTGTGTATAAAAATAAAAACACATTGATATTCAAGAAGGAAAAAATCGTCAAGTGATCGCATTAACAATTTGAAATGATAATTAAGTCAATAATTTCAATTAGTTAAAATGATACTATTTACCCGGCGAAGCTTTTTGCATTCCAGGAATAATACCCGAACCTGTGGATAAGTCTGTTTACAAGAGTATGTCAATGACGAAACAAAACGTCCCCAACGCGATTATTCGTTGTGGATATTTTTATTGAGGTAAGAATTTGGAGCGGGAAACGAGACTCGAACTCGCGACCCCGACCTTGGCAAGGTCGTGCTCTACCAACTGAGCTATTCCCGCTTGGGTGCGTCTGTGCTTAATAAGCACTTTCAAATTTTGGAGCGGGAAACGAGACTCGAACTCGCGACCCCGACCTTGGCAAGGTCGTGCTCTACCAACTGAGCTATTCCCGCTTGGGTGCGTCTGTGCTTAATAAGCACTTTCAAATTTTGGAGCGGGAAACGAGACTCGAACTCGCGACCCCGACCTTGGCAAGGTCGTGCTCTACCAACTGAGCTATTCCCGCAAATTTGTTGCTGTCGTAATTCGCATTTCTGCGTCGTTACGGGAGGCGCATTATACGAGAAATCCGTTTAGCTGCAACCCCCTTGAATACGTTTTTTTCGAAAATTCGTTCAAGTGATTACTTTACAATCAAGCTGAACAATTTAGCGTCAAAAAGCCGGTGACGCAAGCCACCGGAGAACAAAATCAAAGCTTAATAAAATGTTCGCGATAGTAAGCAAGCTCAGCAACAGATTCACGAATGTCGTCCATCGCCTGATGCGTTCCCTGCTTGGTGAAGCCAGCCAGGATCTCCGGCTTCCAACGACGCGCCAGTTCTTTGAGCGTGCTGACGTCCAGATAGCGATAATGGAAATACGCCTCCAGCTCCGGCATGTATTTAAACAGGAAACGACGATCCTGACCAATGCTGTTGCCACAGATAGGTGATTTCCCTTCCGGAACCCACTCTTTCAAAAAAGCCAGCGTGGCCAGTTCTGCTTCACGATCGCCCATGGTGCTCGCCTTCACGCGTTCCACCAGCCCGCTACCGGTGTGCGTACGTACGTTCCAGTCATCCATTAATGCCAGTTGTTCGTCGGACTGGTGCACCGCAATTGTCGGTCCTTCTGCCAGAATATTCAGGTTGGCATCCGTCACCAGCGTGGCGATCTCAATAATGCGATCGCGCTCGGGATCCAGACCTGTCATCTCCAGATCGATCCAAATCAGGTTGTTTTCATTGGCACTCATGCTATTTTCCACCCTTCAGCGTCACATTCAGTGTGACTACATTGATCTAAAATTGTGTGTATCATAAATGTTTTGCCCATCATGGGCGACCAGGAGCCAGTCCGATTGAGTAAGAATAAACTCTCCAAAGGCCAACAGCGCCGTGTGAACGCCAATCACCAGCGTCGTCTTAAAACGTCCACGGAGAAGCCCGACTACGACGACAACCTGTTTGGCGAAACCGCTGAAGGCATCGTTATCAGCCGTTTTGGCATGCATGCCGACGTAGAGTCTGCTGACGGTGAAATTCACCGCTGCAACATCCGCCGTACAATTCGCTCGCTGGTTACTGGCGATCGCGTAGTCTGGCGCCCGGGTAAAGCGGCGGCTGAAGGCGTGAATGTCAAAGGTATCGTTGAAGCGGTACACGATCGTACCTCGGTACTGACACGCCCCGACTTTTACGACGGGGTAAAACCTATTGCCGCCAACATCGACCAGATCGTTATTGTCTCAGCCATCTTACCCGAGCTGTCACTCAATATTATCGACCGATATCTGGTAGCCTGCGAAACGCTACATGTTGAACCAATTATCGTACTGAATAAGATCGATCTGCTGGATGATGAAGGCATGGCCTTCGTTAACGAACAGATGGATATCTATCGCGACATTGGCTATCGGGTGTTGATGGTATCCAGCCGCACTAAAGACGGCCTGAAACCGCTTGAAGAAGCATTAACCGATCGCATCAGCATTTTTGCCGGTCAGTCGGGCGTAGGTAAATCCAGCCTGCTCAATAATCTTCTCGGCCTGCAGGAAGAGATCCTGACCAACGATGTCTCCGACAACTCCGGTCTTGGACAGCACACTACCACGGCCTCTCGCCTGTATCACTTCCCGCACGGCGGCGACGTTATCGACTCCCCTGGCGTACGTGAGTTCGGACTGTGGCATCTGGAGCCGGAACAAATCACGCATGGCTTTGTCGAATTTCATGACTACCTGGGCCATTGCAAATACCGCGACTGCAAGCATGATACCGATCCAGGCTGCGCTATCCGTGAGGCTGTAGAAAAAGGGGCCATAGCCGAAACCCGGTTTGAAAATTATCACCGCATCCTGGAAAGCATGGCGCAGGTAAAAACGCGTAAAAACTTTTCTGATACAGACAACTGACAACTAAGCTAAGCATCGCTAGAATCGTCCCCCTTTTTTCAGGATCCGGTCCACATGCCGGATCGGGAACAAATTATGGCCTGGAGGCTACCTTGTTAAACTCATTTAAGCTTTCGCTACAATACATTCTGCCGAAACTATGGCTCACTCGCCTGGCGGGTTGGGGTGCGAGCAAACGAGCGGGATGGCTGACCAAATTGGTTATCGATCTGTTCGTGAAATATTACAAGGTCGATATGAAAGAGGCGCAAAAGCCGGACACCGCCAGCTATCGCACCTTTAACGACTTCTTTGTTCGCCCGCTGCGCGACGATGCTCGCCCAATTAATACCGATCCAAACGTACTGGTCATGCCCGCTGACGGCGTGATCAACCAGTTAGGCAATATCGAAGAAGACAAATTGCTGCAGGCTAAAGGACACAGCTATACCCTTGAAGCACTGCTGGCTGGCAACTATCAGATGGCGGACAAATTCCGCAACGGTACGTTTGTAACCACTTACTTGTCTCCACGCGATTACCACCGTGTACACATGCCGTGTAACGGTATCCTGCGTGAAATGATGTATGTGCCGGGCGATCTCTTCTCTGTAAACATCCTGACTGCGCAAAACGTACCGAACCTGTTTGCCCGCAACGAACGCGTAATCTGTTTGTTTGATACCGAATTTGGTCCGATGGTGCAGATTCTGGTCGGCGCGACTATCGTCGGCAGCATTGAAACCACATGGGCTGGCACCATTACTCCACCGCGTGAAGGCGTCATCAAGCGCTGGACCTGGCCGGAAGGCGAAAGCGAAGGGTCGGTAGCGCTGTTGAAAGGTCAGGAAATGGGCCGCTTTAAGCTCGGTTCCACCGTCATCAACCTGTTCGCACCTGGCAAAGTTAACTTGGTTGAGCAGTTGCAGGATCTTTCCGTGACCAAAATCGGCCAACCAATGGCCATCTCGACCGAGACTTTCGTGACGCCAGAGGCAGAACCGACCCCGCTGACGAAAGAAGAGATCGAAGCAGAACACGACGCCAGCCCGCTGGTTGACGACAAAAAAGACGAAAGTTAAACATAGGAATCGCTGCTGTGCGCCTGATTATCACTTTTCTGATGGCCTGGTGCCTCAGCCTGGGGGCGTACGCTGCGACGGCCCCCGATGCCAAACAACTCACCCAGGAACTGGAGCAGGCAAAAGCGGCAAAACCCGCTCAGCCAGAAACCGTCGAGGCGCTCCAGTCCGCGCTGAATGCCCTTGAGGAGCGGAAAGGCTCTCTCGAGCGCGCACAGCAATATCAGCAGGTTATTGATAACTTCCCCAAGCTGTCCGCAACGTTACGCGCACAGCTTAGTAACCTGCGCGATGAACCGCGCAATGTACCAACCGGGCTCTCTACCGATGCATTAAACCAGGAGATCCTCCAGGTTAGCAGCCAACTGTTGGAAAAGAGTCGTCAGGCCCAGCAGGAGCAGGATCGCGCCCGGGAAATCGCCGACTCGTTAAGCCAGCTTCCTCAACAGCAAACCGATGCCCGCCGCCAGCTCAATGAGCTTGAGCGCCGCATTGGTACCGCCAACGGCAATTCCGCGCAGAATCAGGCGATGCAAGCTGAATCCGCCAAACTTAAAGCCCTGGTCGATGAACTGGAGCTGGCACAGCTTTCCGCCAATAACCGTCAGGAACTGGCGCGTATGCGCTCCGAACTGGCAGAAAAGCAGAGTCAACAACTCGACACTTACCTGCAGGCTTTGCGCAATCAACTCAACAGTCAGCGCCAGCGTGAAGCTGAGCGAGCGCTGGAAAGTACCGAACTGCTGGCAGAAAACAGCGCGGGACTGCCGGAAGGTATTGTCGATCAGTTCAAGGTTAACCGCGAGCTGTCTCAGGCCTTGAACCAGCAGGCGCAACGTATGGACCTGGTCGCCTCGCAGCAGCGTCAGGCTGCCAGCCAAACGCTGCAGGTCCGCCAGGCCTTGAATACGCTGCGAGAGCAGTCTCAGTGGCTTGGGGTTTCAAATATGCTGGGAGAAGCGCTGCGCGCGCAGGTATCCCGTCTGCCGGAAATGCCCAAGCCCCAGCAGTTGGATACCGAAATGGCGCAGCTTCGCGTGCACCGTATGCGCTATGAAGATCTCCTCAACAAACAGCCGCAGCTGCGTCAGATTCATCAGGCCGATGGACAACCGCTGACCGCTGAACAGAGCAGCATTCTCAACGCTCAGCTACGCACCCAGCGCGAGCTGCTGAACTCATTGTTACAGGGCGGCGATACGCTGATCCTTGAGCTGACCAAGCTCAAAGTCTCCAACAGCCAACTGGAAGATGCGCTAAAAGAGGTCAACGAAGCAACGCACCGCTATCTGTTCTGGACGTCAGACGTCAGTCCCATCTCGCTCTCCTGGCCTGTCGACATCGTTCAGGATCTGCGGCGTTTGATCTCATTAGATACGTTTAATCAGTTGGGTAAAGCCAGCGTCATGATGCTGACCAGCAAAGAAACACTATTGCCGCTGTTCGCGGCGTTGGTGCTGGTTGGCTTTAGCCTCTCTTCGCGCAAGCACTTCACCCGTTTCCTTGAACGCTCGTCCGCGCGAGTCGGGAAAGTCACCCAGGACCATTTCTGGCTGACAATACGCACGGTATTCTGGTCAATACTCGTCGCTTCTCCGTTGCCGGTGTTATGGGCAACGCTCGGTTACGGGTTGCAGGAAGCCTGGCCTTACCCGCTGGCTGTTGCTATCGGCGATGGCGTTACCGCCACGGTGCCTATGCTATGGGCGGTAATGATTTGCGCCACCTTTGCGCGTCCCAACGGTCTGTTCATTGCCCACTTTGGCTGGCCACGTAACCGCGTCGCGAAAGCCATGCACTACTACCTGATGAGCATCGGACTGATTGTCCCGCTGATCATGGCGGTGATTATGTTTGATAATCTCAATGACAGGGAATTCTCCGCCTCACTGGGACGTCTGTGCTTTATTCTGATTTGCGGTGCGCTGGCGGTCGTGACCCTGAGCCTGAAACGCGCCGGGATACCGCTGTACCTCGATAAAGAGGGCAACAGCGATAACATGGTCAATAGTATGCTGTGGAATATGCTGATGGGCGCGCCGCTGATTGCCATTCTCGCTGCGGCAGTGGGTTATCTCGCCACATCGCAAGCCCTGCTGGCACGTCTGGAAACATCCGTGGCGATTTGGTTCTTATTACTGGTGGTGTATCACGTCATCCGCCGCTGGATGCTAATTCAGCGCCGCCGCCTTGCGTTTGACCGCGCCAAACATCGACGCGCCGAAATGCTGGCGCAACGTGCGCGGGGCGAAGAGGAACCACCTCATTCAACCAGCCTTGAAGGTACGATCGATGTAGATGAAAGCGAAGTGGATCTGGATGCAATCAGCGCGCAATCGCTGCGCCTGGTACGTTCTATCCTGATGCTTATCGCCCTGCTCTCGGTCATTGTGCTGTGGTCAGAAATTCATTCCGCTTTCGGCTTCCTGGAAAACATCTCGTTGTGGGATGTCACCTCCACGGTGCAGGGCGTGGAAAGCTTAGAACCGATAACGCTGGGCGCGGTGCTCATTGCTATTCTGGTGTTTATCATCACCACCCAGCTAGTGCGCAACCTACCCGCGTTGCTGGAGCTGGCGCTACTGCAACATCTGGATTTAACCCCCGGCACCGGTTACGCCATCACCACTATCACTAAGTATCTTCTGATGCTGATTGGCGGCCTGGTGGGCTTCTCGATGATCGGTATTGAGTGGTCCAAACTGCAATGGCTGGTGGCGGCTCTCGGTGTCGGTCTGGGCTTTGGTTTGCAGGAGATCTTCGCCAACTTTATTTCCGGCCTGATTATCCTGTTTGAAAAGCCAATCCGCATTGGCGACACGGTTACAATTCGCGATCTCACCGGTAGCGTGACGAAAATTAATACCCGTGCCACCACTATCAGCGACTGGGACCGCAAAGAGATCATCGTACCCAACAAAGCCTTTATCACCGAACAGTTTATCAACTGGTCGCTATCCGATTCGGTTACCCGTGTGGTGTTAACCATCCCGGCACCGTCGGAGGCTAACAGCGAGGAGGTTACGCAGATCCTGCTGACTGCCGCACATCGTTGCTCGCTGGTTATCGATAACCCGGCGCCAGAAGTCTTCCTGGTTGACCTGCAACAAGGAATTCAAATCTTCGAACTGCGTATTTATGCCGCTGAAATGGGGCATCGCATGCCGCTGCGCCATGAAATCCACCAGCTGATTCTGGCAGGCTTCCGCGAGCATGGTATTGATATGCCATTCCCACCGTTCCAGATGCGTCTGGAGAACCTCGGCGGTAAGCAAACAGGGAGAACATTAAGTTCTGCAGGAAGAGGCAGTCGCCCGGCGGGAAGTTTGTAATACCTGAGTAGCCCGAACGCAGTGACGCCGAGCTACGGTGTGGGTCTTGTAGGCCTGATAAGCGTAGCGCCATCAGGCAATTCGATGCTGATTGCCGGATGGCGGCATTGCCTTATCCGGCCTACAACGGCCCAGTTTACTCTGTCACCAGAACCGGTTGACGGTCAACGCGGCGATGATAGTTCTCATAAATCGCCATCGCCAGCAGCGAGAAGAAGATCGGGCCGCCGGTCATCCACAAGGCACTGTTCCAGTCCCGGGCTTCAATTACCGGCTGGATGATGGTGAACACGTTGGCAAACGTCACCACCAGAACGACCACACCCGTTGCCAGCAGCGTCGCCGCTCGGGTTTTAAAGACAACAAACGGTCTTTCCAGACCCGGACGGGCTTTAAAGAACGGAAACGCCAGCGCCAGGAACAGATACGGCAGCGTCATGGATACGTTCGCCATCAGCGTCAGTTTGTTATAGAACGCTGAAGCCGTATCGCCACCAAATGAAACCAACAGGATAAACAGGCTCACCAGCAGGCACTGTAACCACATTGCCGTCGTCGGCATCCCTACGGCATTCAGTTTGGTCATCGGCGCGGGCCACAACGCTTTCGGCGTACCCTGAATAATCGCTTTCAGCGGTGAGTAGCTGAGGGTGAAAAAAGCGCCGGTATAGGCAAGGAACATGGAAAGCCCGGTAATACGTGCAAACCATACGCCCATCACCATCGCGGTCTCAGGGGAAAGATGCAGCGCATTACCCAACGTCATCCCGAGGCTCTTCATCAGGATATAAGTAATATTGCCGAGGTTGACCGAGCTATTGCTTAATACCTGCTGCCAGTTGGTGCTAACGCCCCATAAAAAGATGGCCAGTGAATAACCAACAGAAATGACAATAGCGGCAAAAACAATGCCTTTAGCAAAGTTCTTTTCTGGTTTTTCTGTTTTATCAACCAGTCCCCCTACAGCTTCAATTCCGCCATAAGCAAAAATGGCAAACACAACAAATGACAACATTGCCAGCCCGGACTGATATCCGGGATTAGGTGAGGAGATAAAATTAATATCCTGTGCAAAGTGGCCACCAGTTAATAACAAAATAGCGACACTCACTAACAACAGAACTAAATTAAGACACATTACGGCAATTCCGCCTACTGCCGTAATACGCGCAATCTTATTAATACCCCGGGATGCCACGCAGGTCACCAGGATCATCCAGCCGACGGCGAGCAGCCCGACAACCTGCGTAGGCTCAAGCCCTGCAATACGCCAGTGCTGCGTCATGTCTGCGCCAAACAAGAAGGTTGAAAAAGGTACCCAGACTTTCGCCGCAGTACTTACCATCCATATCACATAAGAAGAAAACCACATAAACGTGCCGATAAAGGCATAGCGCGGTCCAACGCTATTATTCATCCACGAATAGATTCCCCCCTCTTCTTTCCGATAGGCAGACCCCATTTCCGCCATCATTAAAGCAAATGGAATAAAGAATAATAATGCAGAAAATATATACCACGGTATTGCACTATACCCCATTAAATAGAATGCGGAGGGGCTATTAGCAAAACCGAAAACTGACGTAAATATCATGAGAATGAGACCTGGCAGGCTCATCTTTTTTATTGTTTGGGTCATTAAACCATCCCTTACTCTGGCAAGCGTTTAGCAAACGCCGCTCACCGGTTGGCACTGCTCTCTTTGCAGAGTTCAGCGATAAAAAAATCAACACAGAATTGATACCTAAACGATATCAAATATCCAGATGTAAATTGTGGCTATTAGAGGGGAAATGAAAAAATATGCTACAAAGTGGCGATTAAGCCGCCACTTTGTATTGCGGAAGGGTAAGTTATGCGCGATCGACGGTAAATGCGATAACCTCAGCCAGGCTTTCTGCGCCCAGCGCCAGCATCACCAGACGGTCAACACCCAGCGCCACGCCTGAGCAATCCGGCATGCCTACTTTCAGCGCTTCCAGCAGGTTGGTATCGATAGGTTGCTGCGGTAAGCCTCGTGTGGCACGTTTGCGGTTATCCTGTTCAAACCGCTGCTGTTGTTCACGCGCGTCGGTCAATTCATGGAAACCATTTGCCAGCTCAATACCTTTGTAATAAACCTCGAAACGTTCAGCCACGCGGTGATCTTCGGTACTGATTTGCGCCAGTGATGCCTGGCTGGCCGGGAAATGATACACAAACGTCGGTTTGTCTTTACCAATATGCGGCTCAACGCCCATCGTAAACAGCAGCTGCAGTAAGGTGTCCCGGTCTTCTTCGGTATCGGCGATATTGCTGAGATCCAATTTCGCCGCCACTTCCCGCAGTTGGGTTTTATCCGCAGACAGCGGGTCTATCTCCAGATGACGCTGGAAGGCTTGCTGGTAAGAGAGGCTTTCCGCAGGCGAACAGTCCAGCACCTGCTGAAGCAAATCGTCCACCTCATTCATCAGCCGATACATATCGTAGTGCGGACGATACCACTCAAGCATGGTGAATTCAGGGTTATGATGGCGCCCCATCTCTTCATTACGGAAGCTGCGGCACAGTTGATACACCGGGCCGCACCCTGCCACCAGCAGGCGCTTCATATGGTATTCAGGGCTGGTCATTAAATAGAGATTCATCCCCTGGGAGTGTCCAGGGCCAACGAAACGCGTTTCGAACGGGAACAGATGGATGTCCGTTACCGTTGCCTGACTCATACAAGGGGTCTCAACCTCAAGCACGCCACGATCGGCAAAAAAGCGGCGAATCTCCGCTATAATTGCTGCACGTTTTAACAGATTGGGGATGGACGCGCTCGGCTGCCAGGTTGCCGTTTCGCTCATGGTTGTTTCTCCGATTTAAGACAAGGGCACGAAGTCTACTCGTATCGCGCTAACGAGACAAATTTCAGGCAGCAGTAATCAGCACTGGCAATTGGATAAAAAAAGCGACATAGGGTGGTTTAGTAATTAAATTAATCAAATTCAATGATAATTCCCCCCTGTGACACGCTAAAAAAATCGAACACGTCAAATTTCCCGCACATCCCTAAGACTATACTATTGTACCTATAAAGGAGCAGTGGAAACGCGTTCATAACCTGTTTGAAGCCGATGAAGCATCTGATTTCAGGCGGGGATGAAATAACAACAATCTGGAGGAATGTCGTGCAAACCTTTCAAGCCGATCTTGCCATTATAGGCGCCGGTGGCGCGGGATTACGTGCTGCAATTGCTGCCGCACAAGCAAATCCCAACGCTAAAATCGCACTGATCTCAAAAGTGTACCCAATGCGCAGCCATACCGTTGCTGCCGAAGGCGGCTCTGCTGCTGTCGCGCAGGATCATGACAGCTTTGACTACCATTTTCACGATACGGTAGCAGGCGGAGACTGGCTATGTGAGCAGGATGTCGTGGATTACTTTGTCCACCACTGCCCAACTGAAATGACGCAACTGGAACAATGGGGCTGCCCATGGAGCCGTCGTGAAGACGGTAGCGTCAACGTACGTCGCTTCGGCGGCATGAAAATCGAGCGTACCTGGTTTGCCGCAGATAAAACCGGCTTCCACATGTTGCATACGCTGTTCCAAACATCTTTGCAGTTCCCGCAGATTCAGCGCTTTGACGAACACTTCGTTCTGGATATCCTGGTGGACGAGGGTCATGCCCGCGGCCTGGTTGCCATGAACATGATGGAAGGCACGCTGGTGCAGATCCGTGCTAACGCAGTCGTAATGGCAACGGGCGGCGCTGGTCGTGTTTACCGTTACAATACCAACGGCGGCATCGTAACCGGCGACGGTATGGGCATGGCGCTGAGCCACGGCGTTCCGCTGCGTGATATGGAATTCGTTCAATATCACCCGACGGGTCTGCCAGGCTCCGGTATCCTGATGACAGAAGGTTGCCGTGGTGAAGGCGGTATCCTGGTCAACAAAAACGGCTACCGTTATCTGCAAGACTACGGCATGGGTCCGGAAACCCCGCTGGGCGAGCCGAAAAACAAATACATGGAACTCGGTCCGCGCGACAAAGTTTCTCAGGCTTTCTGGCACGAATGGCGCAAAGGCAACACCATTTCCACTCCGCGTGGCGATGTGGTTCACCTCGACCTGCGTCACCTCGGTGAGAAAAAACTGCTCGAACGTTTACCGTTCATCTGCGAACTGGCGAAAGCTTACGTGGGTGTCGATCCGGTTAAAGAACCGATCCCGGTACGTCCGACCGCGCACTACACCATGGGCGGTATCGAAACCGATCAGCACTGTGAAACCCGCATTAAAGGTCTGTTCGCTGTCGGCGAATGTTCCTCTGTTGGTCTGCATGGCGCTAACCGTCTGGGCTCTAACTCCCTGGCGGAACTGGTGGTCTTCGGTCGTATGGCCGGTGAACAAGCTGCGGAACGCGCTGCAACGGCTGGCGCTGCAAACAGTGCCGCTCTGGATGCACAGGTTGCTGGCGTTGAAAAACGTCTGAAAGATCTGGTTAACCAGGAAGGTAACGAAAACTGGTCTAAGATCCGTGATGAAATGGGTATCTCCATGGAAGAAGGTTGCGGTATCTACCGTACGCCGGAACTGATGCAGAAAACCGTTGATAAGCTGGCTGAACTGCAGGAACGCTTCAAGCGCGTACGTATCACTGATACCTCCAGCGTCTTCAACACCGACCTGCTGTATACCATCGAACTGGGTCACGGTCTGAACGTTGCTGAATGTATGGCGCACTCCGCGCTGGCGCGTAAAGAATCCCGCGGCGCGCATCAGCGTCTGGATGAAGGCTGTACCGAGCGTGACGACGTGAACTTCCTCAAACACACCCTCGCCTTCCGCGATGCTGACGGCACGACTCGCCTGGAATACAGCGACGTGAAAATCACCACTCTGCCACCGGCTAAACGTGTTTACGGTGGCGAAGCGGAAGCAGCCGATAAGAAGGAGAAGGCGAATGGCTGAGATGAAAAACCTGAAAGTTGAGGTGGTGCGCTATAACCCGGAAACCGATACCGCGCCGCACAGTGCTTTCTACGAAGTTCCTTATGATGAAACCACGTCACTGCTGGATGCGCTGGGCTACATCAAGGATAACCTGGCACCGGACCTGAGCTACCGCTGGTCCTGCCGTATGGCAATCTGCGGCTCCTGCGGCATGATGGTCAACAATGTACCGAAACTGGCGTGCAAAACCTTCCTGCGTGATTACACAAACGGCATGAAGGTTGAAGCGCTGGGCAACTTCCCGATTGAGCGCGATCTGGTCGTCGACATGACGCACTTTATCGAAAGCCTGGAAGCGATCAAACCGTACATCATCGGTAACCCGCGTACACCGGATCAGGGTCCAAACACCCAGACTCCGGCGCAGATGGCGAAGTATCATCAGTTCTCCGGTTGCATCAACTGTGGTCTGTGCTACGCCGCGTGCCCGCAGTTCGGCCTGAACCCTGAGTTCATTGGACCGGCTGCGATTACGCTGGCGCATCGTTACAACGAAGATAGCCGCGACCACGGTAAGAAGGAGCGTATGGCTCAATTGAACAGCCCGAACGGCGTCTGGACCTGTACTTTCGTGGGCTACTGCTCCGAAGTCTGCCCGAAACACGTCGATCCGGCTGCGGCCATTCAGCAGGGTAAAGTTGAAAGTTCAAAAGACTTTCTTATCGCTACCCTGAAACCACGCTAAGGAGTGCACGATGACGACTAAACGTAAAGCCTATGTGCGGCCAATGACGTCCACCTGGTGGAAAAAGCTGCCATTTTATCGTTTTTACATGCTGCGTGAAGGCACGGCAGTCCCGGCAGTCTGGTTCAGCATTGAACTGATTATCGGCCTGTTTGCACTCAAGCATGGTGCAGAGTCCTGGATGGGCTTTGTCGCCTTTTTACAAAACCCGGTGGTGGTAATCCTTAACATTATCGCCCTGGCAGCAGCGCTGCTGCATACCAAAACCTGGTTTGAGCTGGCACCAAAAGCAGCCAACATCATCGTAAAAGACGAAAAAATGGGGCCAGAGCCGATCATCAAAGGTCTCTGGGCAGTCACTGTGGTTGCTACAGTAGTCATACTGTTTGTTGCCCTGTTCTGGTAAGGAGTCCGGAATGATTAATCCAAATCCAAAACGCTCTGACGAACCCGTATTCTGGGGCCTGTTTGGTGCAGGCGGTATGTGGAGCGCAATCATTGCGCCGGTAATGATCCTGCTGGTAGGCATTATGCTGCCGCTGGGCTTTGTTCCTGATGCTTTCAGCTATGAACGCGTACTGGCATTCGCTCAGAGCTTCATCGGACGTGCGTTTCTGTTCCTGATGATCGTTCTGCCGCTGTGGTGTGGTTTACACCGTATGCACCACGCGATGCATGACCTGAAAATCCACGTGCCGGCTGGCAAATGGGTATTCTACGGACTGGCAGCTATCCTGACCGTTGTAACGGCGATTGGTATTCTGACCATCTAAGTACATGCGTTAATTATCAGGCCCGCCATTGGCGGGCCTTTTTTATTTGTGCAGTACCCCGGTCAACCAACGGGAAAATTCACGCATCGCGGGCGTCTCCGGGCGAGATTGCAAACGCGTTATCCAGTAGCTTCCCAAATCAATCTGCGTTAAAAACGGCTGAACGATACGTTCACTGCTGAGTAAATGCGTGAACATTCTGACTGGCGCAATTGCCACACCCATTCCCGCCTGTGCAGCTTCCAACATGGTGACTGACGAATCAAACACCATCACATTGTGCGTCGGTGACGGAGGCGCCTCTCCGGCCGCCTGCATCCAAAGCGCCCATTCATCCCGCCGATACGATCGTAATAACGGAAATTTCAGGATATCCGCAGGCGTTTGAATCTGCGAAGCCAATGTTGGCGAACACAGTGGAGACATCAGCGCGCTACATAAATATTGCGCATCGGTATCGTGCCAGGCTCCCCCACCGTAGCGAATGGTATAATCCAGCCCTTCGGCGGCGGGATCCACGCGATTGTTATGGGTAGAAATATGCAAATCAATATGTGGGTAACTGCGCTTAAAATCGCTCAACAGCGGGAAAAGACAGCCGATAGCAAAGGTTCCCACTACGCCAATTTTAAGTTTTTCCTGGGTCTGTTTAGTGGCAAAACGATCCAACATCCCCGCCATACGATCGAAGGAGTCATTAAGTACAGGTAACAGACTTTCCCCTCCAGTCGTCAACATTAATCCACGAGAACCGCGCACAAAAAGCTGACAATTCAGCTGCTGCTCCAGCGATTTGACATGCTGGCTGATGGCAGAATGCGTCACGTTGAGCTCAATCGCAGCGCGGGTAAAGCTGAGATGTCTGGCCGCGGCTTCAAAAGCCCGCAGCGAGTTAAGAGGGATATAGCTACGCGTCATCATTAAGCCTGTTAGAAAAACTTATATCTGCTGCTAAATTTAACCGTTTGTCAACACGGTGCAAATCAAACACACTGATTGCGTCTGACGGGCCCGGACACCCTTTTGCTTTTAATTACGGAACTGATTTCATGATGAAAAAATCGATATGCTGCGCGCTGCTGCTGACAGCCTCTTTCTCCACGTTTGCTGCCGCAAAAACAGAACAACAAATTGCCGATATCGTTAACCGCACCATCACACCACTGATGCAGGAGCAGGCTATTCCGGGTATGGCCGTGGCGATTATCTACGAGGGGAAACCTTATTACTTTACCTGGGGTAAAGCCGATATCGCCAATAACCACCCAGTCACGCAGCAAACGCTGTTTGAGCTAGGGTCGGTCAGTAAGACGTTTAACGGCGTGTTGGGCGGCGACGCTATCGCCCGCGGCGAAATTAAGCTCAGCGATCCGGTCACGAAATACTGGCCAGAACTGACAGGCAAACAGTGGCGGGGTATCAGCCTGCTGCACTTAGCCACCTATACAGCGGGTGGCCTGCCGCTGCAGATCCCCGATGACGTTACGGATAAAGCCGAATTACTGCGCTTTTATCAAAACTGGCAACCACAATGGACTCCGGGCGCTAAGCGTCTTTACGCTAACTCCAGCATTGGTCTGTTTGGTGCGCTGGCGGTGAAATCTTCAGGTATGAGCTACGAAGAGGCAATGACCAGACGCGTCCTGCAACCATTAAAACTGGCGCATACCTGGATTACGGTTCCGCAAAGCGAACAAAAAAACTATGCCTGGGGCTATCTCGAAGGGAAGCCTGTGCACGTTTCTCCGGGACAACTTGACGCCGAAGCCTATGGCGTGAAATCCAGCGTTATCGATATGGCCCGCTGGGTTCAGGCCAACATGGACGCCAGCCACGTTCAGGAGAAAACGCTCCAGCAGGGCATTGAGCTTGCGCAGTCTCGCTACTGGCGTATTGGTGATATGTACCAGGGATTAGGCTGGGAGATGCTGAACTGGCCGCTGAAAGCTGATTCGATCATCAACGGCAGCGACAGCAAAGTGGCATTGGCAGCGCTTCCCGCCGTTGAGGTAAACCCGCCAGCACCTGCCGTGAAAGCCTCATGGGTGCATAAAACGGGATCCACAGGTGGATTTGGCAGCTACGTTGCCTTCGTTCCAGAAAAAAACCTTGGCATAGTGATGCTGGCAAACAAAAGCTATCCTAACCCGGCTCGCGTAGAGGCGGCCTGGCGCATTCTTGAAAAACTGCAATAACTGACAGAGGGGTCCGGTAAATCGGACCTCCTTTCTTGCTCTTTTTTTCCTGCTGTCATCTACACTTAACAAAAAACAGTAAGGAAAACACTATGCGCATTCTGCCCGTCGTTGCTGCAGTTACGACTGCATTCCTGGTTGTCGCTTGCAGCTCCCCAACACCGCCGAAAGGCGTTACCGTGGTGAATAACTTTGATGCCAAACGCTATCTGGGAACATGGTATGAAATTGCGCGCTTCGACCATCGTTTCGAGCGCGGGTTGGATAAAGTGACCGCAACGTACAGCTTGCGCGACGACGGCGGCATCAACGTTATTAACAAGGGCTATAACCCTGACAGGGAGATGTGGCAGAAAACGGAAGGGAAAGCCTATTTCACCGGCGACCCAAGCACGGCCGCGCTTAAAGTATCATTCTTCGGCCCCTTCTATGGTGGGTATAACGTAATTGCACTCGACCGGGAATATCGTCACGCGCTGGTTTGCGGTCCGGATCGCGACTACCTGTGGATCCTTTCACGGACTCCAACTATTTCAGATGAAATGAAACAGCAAATGTTAGCCATCGCGACCCGGGAAGGGTTTGAGGTGAATAAGCTGATTTGGGTGAAACAGCCTGGCGCTTAGTGAGTGCTCAGCTTCAGACCAATAATGCCAGCAACGATCAGCCCAAGGCTCAGCAAACGTGCCGGACTGGCAGATTCACCCAGCAGCAAAATCCCTGTAATGGCCGCCCCTACGGCGCCAATGCCGGTCCAGACCGCATAAGCGGTTCCTACAGGTAATGTGCGCATTGCCCAGGAGAGCATGGCAATACTAACGATCATCGCCGCAATAGTGATAATGCTTGGCGTAAGACGCGTAAAACCGTGGGTATATTTCAGGCCAATCGCCCAGACGACTTCGAGCAAACCTGCAATTAATAAAACGATCCAGGACATATCAGGCTCCAGAACAATGGGGCCGTCCCCGGTGAAAGAAGCGTTTGCAGGTCGTCCTACAAAGCTGATGTGTGAAATGGCATTTTTGCCCGGAAGAAAATGAATTTCAACCTTTTTATTCACTGCCAGCTAAAAGCAAGAATTAAGCATAATTAGCGGCGTAGTTCCCGCATTTGGCACTCATCGGAGTTCTCTATGATGAAGGGCTTTCTGAAACCGGAAAGTCGATTGCCCCTCTTCTGAATGCGAAACGTTTATGCTTAAAATTTTAGTGATTGACCGGTGCCACTTTACCCGCACAGGGATAGAGGCCTTGCTTAATCATTCTGGCAGGTTCAGCTCTTCATTTCTGGTATCAGGAATCAATAATCTCCTGTTAGCAAAAGAGCATATTTTGCAATGGAAACCGCATCTGGTGATCGCGGATTTATACAGTTTTATTAGCGAGACGCACTCCAGTCCGCCAATTAACCCTTTTTTTATGAGTTGTGGCGTCATCCCACTGATTTTACTGCAATCAGCAGATAGACAGCATGCCCCCATCGCACCCTCTCAATCCGTCGCCCATTCGGTCTTGACCAAGCACACCACGCTGAACACACTCTCCCACACAATTCAGGAAGCACTTCAGGTTCGCCCCGCATTAGAAATACCCAAAAACGCCACGCCTTTGCTTACGCCGCAGGAGGAGAAAGTATTATCAATGTGGATGGATGGTGTGAGTAACAATGCCATTGCCGCCGCACTCAGCATTCATGGCAAAACGGTCTACACCTATAAGCGGAATATCCGTATGAAACTGCACCTGGGGAACCGCTTCTCGCCGTTTCTGTCACTCCCAGGGAAGGGAGATTAACGGTACGACACGACGTCGTACCGTTCTTCATTATTGCTGAGCTTTTGTCGCTGCACCAGAAATGGCGCTACCGCCTTCAGAAATATCCTGTCCTACGCCTCGTGTGGTATTACACGCGGTTAAAACGGAAGAAAGTACCAACACAGAAAAGATCGCAGCAATTGTCTTCTTAACCATAACGTCTTCCTTTTCTAGCCAATATTGTTTGTGTATAGCTACTTAATAATAGACAAGATCTGGGAGTGTGATGGATAAACAATCGTTTTTAAGACTATATGAAAGGATTAGCTGGCAGCGTGAGAGATTGAATTGCCAAGATGTTTGATGTCTTCACCGAAGCCGCGCGCGGTATTGCATCCCGTCAGGAGGGTGCTGGTGAAAAGGAGTAGCATTACAAGACCGAGAAGACGTTTCATCATTCCTGCCCTGGAAAAAGTATGGCGCAGCAACCTGCGCCATAAGATCAAATGGAAGACTTATTTTACGCGAGAAACGTATTCGCCGGAGCGGGTATCCACTTTGATCACTTCGCCGATCTGTACGAACAGCGGAACTTTAACGACTGCGCCGGTAGACAGGGTAGCCGGTTTGCCGCCAGTACCAGCGGTATCGCCTTTCAGACCTGGGTCGGTTTCAACAACTTCCAGCTCAACGAAGTTCGGCGGAGTTACAGAGATCGGCTGACCGTTCCACAGGGTCACGATGCATTCAGCCTGGTCCAGCAGCCATTTAGCGTTATCGCCTACCGCTTTCTCGTCAGCAGCCAGCTGTTCGAAAGTGGTGTTATTCATAAAGTGCCAGAACTCACCGTCGCTATACAGGAAAGTCAGGTTCATGTCGGCTACGTCTGCGCCTTCAGCGGAGTCAGTAGACTTGAAGGTTTTCTCTACGCGAGTACCGGTCAGCAGGCGACGCAGCTTAACGCGCGCAAACGCCTGGCCTTTACCTGGTTTAACGAATTCGCTGGCTTCAACCGCATAAGGTTCGCCGTCCAACATGATTTTAAGACCAGCACGAAAATCGTTGCTATAGTACGTTGCCATAAGGCCCTCTGAAAATTGTTAACTGGTAGCTAAGCCACAAAATGGCGCATATTGTAACCCTAAATACCCCATCCAGAGAAGATTGGTTATCGCAACTTGCCGATGTTGTGACCGATCCCGATGAACTTCTGCATCTTTTGAATATAGACGCAGATGAAAAACTGTTGGCCGGACGCGATGCGAGACGGCTTTTCGCCCTGCGCGTGCCGCGCGCGTTTATTGCCCGCATGGAGAAAGGTAACCCGGACGATCCGCTTTTGCGTCAGGTACTTACCTCCCAGGAAGAGTTTGTTGCCGCGCCAGGCTACTCAACCGATCCGCTGGAAGAACAGCACAGTGTGGTTCCCGGTCTGCTGCATAAATATCGCAATCGGGCACTGTTGCTGGTCAAAGGCGGTTGTGCGGTGAATTGTCGCTATTGCTTCCGTCGACACTTCCCATATGCCGAAAACCAAGGCAATAAACGCAACTGGCAGGTCGCTCTCGACTACATTACCGCGCATCCTGAGCTGGATGAAATCATCTTCTCTGGTGGCGATCCGTTAATGGCCAAAGACCACGAACTGGACTGGTTGCTCACGCAACTGGAAGCCATTCCGCACATTAAACGCCTGCGTATTCACAGCCGTTTGCCGATAGTGATCCCTGCGCGCATTACCGAAGGACTGGTCGAACGTTTTGCGCGCTCCTCTCTGCAGATTCTGCTGGTCAATCACATTAACCATGCCAATGAAGTTGATGAGACGTTTCGCCAGGCGATGAGTAGTCTGCGCGCCGCGGGCGTTACGCTACTCAACCAAAGCGTATTGCTGCGTGGCGTGAACGATAACGCACAAACCCTGGCTAACCTTAGCAACGCACTATTTGATGCCGGTGTGATGCCCTATTACCTGCACGTGCTGGATAAAGTACAGGGTGCCGCCCACTTTATGGTCAGCGATGATGAAGCGCGTCACATTATGCGTGAACTGCTGACACTGGTTTCCGGTTACATGGTCCCCAAACTGGCGCGTGAAATTGGCGGAGAGCCAAGTAAAACGCCGTTGGACCTGCAGTTACGCCAACAATAACCATTATTGAGTGTCCGATTCCGGACACTCGCTATCGATCACGATTATTTAATATCCCTGCAGGTGGAGCCGCACTTTTAATATGTGCTATTTTAACTCGCAGCGCGCAATTAGTTATTTGCAAAATATATAAATCAAGTCAAATCTAGATTTTCAATAAATATATGGTTAGGGAGAACCTTTGATGGCTATCAGTATTAAAGGTATTAATACCGGTGTTATTCGTCAGAAGAATGAATTTGTTGCCTTGGCATTGAAGATTAAAGAACAAAGAAATAAAGAGTCGCTGTTTTTTCTCTCTCCGCTTGGGCTAAGAGATCTGCTTATCGCGCTCGAGAGCAGGCTCTATATGAAGCAACAGCTTAGCGAAGACGCACGTTTGCAATATGAAAAAGAACGTGACAAAGCCAGCAAAAAGATGCACGAAAACATTCCGTTAATTCAGGAAGATGAGCTAAAAAATGCGGATATTAACCGTCGCATAGATTCACTGACGTTAGTGGATGATAAAGGGGAAAACTTAGCATTTTCTCTGACGCTGCATGACGGGAAAACAGATGAATTACTGGTTAATGAATTACAGATTCAGGTGTTGGCGCATGCAATTATTCATGCAATAAATAATGCTGGCATGCGAGATTTAGCGCTACGAATTACATCGCTGCTGGATTTCCTGCCGCTGTACGATGTAGATTGCCAGCAAAACGACAATCTGGAATACGACTCTTATACACAACCCGAATGGAAACATAACCTGTTTAATCATTATCTGGCGATTATTTACCGCTATACGGATGATAAAGGAAAAGCCCATTTCTGTGGTTCGGTAGTAAAAACTCGCGCCGCTTCCGGCAGCAAAGAGGCCGAAGCCATTACTCGCCGTCTGCTCGATTTCAGCCCGCGGCTGAAAAAACTTGCCGGTGTACCGTGCCAGGTGTTTATCAGAACGTTGACGGGTGATAAGACGCAAAAGCTCAATCAGGATCAGTGCCTGCGCGCACTGCATCATTTACGCGTTCAGTCTGCACATAAGACTCAGAATGCCTGATGGCGCTGCGCTTATCAGGCCTACGATTGCATGAGTCTGTCCAGGCCACTTTATTACACAAAATCATTCAATCTGCATCGCGGCGGCAAGCGAAGAAAATCCCCAGGAGCATAGATAACTATGTGACTGGGGTTTCACAGCGCATCCAACAAAGAGGCTGGTTGAAGGATGAAGTGTAATCAGTTAGGGCACTTATAAACCTGTCCAATCATCTCACTGGCGGTAGGAACAAAGCTGGACAGCATTCCCTGCGATGGGCTGCTGACGCCATAAATCACATTACCGCCCATTGCCGCAGCCTGGTTACGCAGATCGTTTGCTGCGCCACGCATTGAGCCGCCCTCTTCGCCGTGCTGGCCAGAAAGCCAGTTGCTTTGCTTACCGGTTGCCGTGCCTATCAGTTGGCACTCTGCGCCAGGCTTGTCTTCGACAAAGCGTACGCTTTGCCCGGCTGAACTCAGTTCGTTGCTGGAGCTACAACCCGCCATCAGTAGCGCGGCACCAACGATCCCTGCTAAATATTTCACGTGCATGTCATTCCCCATGATCAATTAGTTGGACGTTATGTCCGTAGCTGAATCATATACTAAAAAGATGACCAAAAGAAAAACCCCCGGACATTTCTGCCCAGGGGTTTCTCAATTCTGAGAGGTTCAGAACAACATGATTACATCATGCCGCCCATTCCACCCATGCCGCCCATACCACCAGCAGCACCTAAGTCAGGAGCATCGCCTTTCGGCAGGTCGGTAACCATGCACTCGGTGGTGATCATCAGACCCGCAACAGAAGCCGCGTACTGCAGAGCAGAACGAGTTACTTTGGTTGGATCCAGGATACCCATGTCGATCATGTTGCCGTATTCTTCAGTTGCAGCGTTGTAACCGTAGTTACCGTCACCGGCTTTCACGGTGTTAGCCACTACAGACGGCTCTTCGCCGCAGTTCAGTACGATTTGACGCAGTGGAGATTCCATTGCGCGCAGCGCAACTTTGATACCTACGTTCTGGTCTTCGTTCTGACCTTTCAGGCCGGCAATTTTAGACGCTACGCGAATCAGCGCAACCCCACCACCAGCAACCACGCCTTCTTCTACCGCAGCACGGGTAGCGTGCAGGGCATCTTCAACGCGGGCTTTCTTCTCTTTCATTTCAACTTCAGTCGCAGCACCAACTTTGATAACCGCAACGCCGCCTGCCAGTTTCGCTACGCGCTCCTGCAGTTTTTCACGGTCATAGTCGGAAGTTGCTTCTTCGATCTGCTGGCGAATCTGAGTCACGCGACCCTGGATTG
Source organism: Citrobacter sp. Cf125 (assembly GCF_030333935.1). Classification (NCBI taxonomy): domain Bacteria; kingdom Pseudomonadati; phylum Pseudomonadota; class Gammaproteobacteria; order Enterobacterales; family Enterobacteriaceae; genus Citrobacter; species Citrobacter sp. Cf125. Next base: position 514,383 of record NZ_JAOWEY010000024.1, read on the forward strand.
CAGCTTCGTCGCCCACGCCATCGATGATGGTGGTGGTATCTTTGTTGATAACAACGCGTTTCGCCTGGCCCAGATCTTCCAGAGTTGCTTTTTCCAGCTCCATACCGATCTCTTCAGAGATAACGGTACCACCGGTCAGGGTAGCGATATCCTGCAGCATTGCTTTACGACGATCGCCGAAGCCAGGTGCTTTAACCGCAGCGACTTTCACGATACCGCGCATGGTGTTAACAACCAGAGTTGCCAGCGCTTCGCCTTCAACATCTTCAGCGATGATCAGCAGCGGTTTGCCTGCTTTCGCTACAGCTTCCAGAACCGGCAGCATTTCGCGAATGTTGGAGATTTTCTTGTCAGCCAGCAGGATGAACGGGCTTTCCAGTTCTACTGCGCCAGTTTCCGGCTTGTTGATGAAGTAAGGAGACAGGTAGCCACGGTCGAACTGCATACCTTCAACCACGTCCAGTTCGTCCTGCAGACCGGTACCGTCTTCAACGGTGATCACGCCTTCTTTACCGACTTTGTCCATCGCTTCAGCGATCAGTTTACCTACGGTTTCGTCGGAGTTTGCGGAGATGGTACCAACCTGAGCAATAGCTTTAGAGTCGGAGCACGGTACGGACAGTGCTTTCAGTTCTTCAACAGCAGCAGCGACAGCTTTGTCGATACCACGTTTCAGATCCATCGGGTTCATGCCCGCAGCAACGGCTTTCAGACCTTCAGTGATGATGGACTGAGCCAGTACGGTTGCGGTGGTGGTACCGTCACCTGCAGCGTCGTTCGCTTTAGAGGCAACTTCTTTCACCATCTGCGCACCCATGTTTTCGAACTTGTCTTCCAGTTCGATTTCACGTGCTACGGAAACACCATCTTTAGTGATGGTCGGTGCACCGAAAGATTTATCCAGAACTACGTTACGGCCTTTTGGACCGAGGGTAACTTTCACTGCATCTGCCAGTACGTTTACGCCGCGCAGCATTTTCACACGAGCGTCGTTACCGAATTTTACGTCTTTAGCTGCCATTTTCTCTTTCCCTTAAATTCGTATGTTCAGTGTCGTTCGCGGATTAGGCTTCAACAATTGCCAGGATGTCGCTTTCAGACATGATCAACACTTCTTCATTGTCGATCTTCTCAGATTTAACACCGTAGCCATCGTTGAAAATAACGATATCGCCGACTTTCACGTCCAGCGGCTGTACGGTACCGTTGTCCAGGATGCGACCCTTACCGACAGCGATGATTTCGCCACGAGTTGATTTACCTGCTGCAGAACCAGTCAGTACGATGCCGCCAGCAGATTTGGATTCAACTTCTTTACGTTTGACGATCACACGATCATGTAACGGACGAATACTCATTGATAGCTCTCCTTTGAGAAAGTCTTTATCAGTTATGGGTGACGCCGGCCCGTAAACGGTTTCCCGGCTAGTGACCAGAGAGATGGGGATGGGGTTTTGTGCCTTCAAGGGGGCAAGCGAAAAAAAAATTTTATCAGCAGAAAATCCCGTCAAAATGCCGACCTGCCTCACATTCCATAACGATTTCAGTCGCGTCGTCATAAGCAAATCTGATTGTGATACCATCAAAAATCTGCGCTATAGCCCGGTCAACGGGCATAAACGGATAACAACTTATGAGTGGACTGAAACAAGAGCTGGGACTGGCTCAGGGCATTGGCCTGTTGTCGACATCATTGTTAGGTACAGGCGTTTTTGCCGTCCCCGCGCTGGCCGCACTGGTTGCGGGCAACAACAGCCTGTGGGCATGGCCGGTGCTGATTGTTTTGGTCTTTCCGGTGGCGATTGTCTTCGCCGTACTGGGTCGTCATTTCCCCAGCGCAGGCGGTGTGGCGCATTTTGTCGGCATGGCCTTTGGTTCACGACTGGAGCGCGTCACCGGATGGCTATTTTTGTCGGTCATTCCTGTCGGCTTGCCTGCGGCATTGCACATCGCCGCCGGATTCGGTCAGGCGATGTTTGGCTGGCATGACGAGCAGCTTCTGCTGGCTGAGCTGGGTACGCTGGCATTGGTTTGGTACATCGGCTCCCGCGGCGCAAGCTCAAGCGCTAATCTGCAAACGGTCATTGCCGGACTGATTGTTGCCCTCGTTGTTGCTATCTGGTGGGCGGGCGATCTGAAACCAGGCGAAATACCCTTCCCTGCAATTAGCGATATTGAACTCCCCGGTCTGTTCGCCGCGCTGTCGGTGATGTTCTGGTGTTTTGTTGGCCTCGAAGCGTTTGCTCACCTGGCGTCTGAATTCAAAAATCCGGAACGAGACTTCCCACGCGCGCTGATGATTGGCCTGCTGCTGGCTGGATCTGTTTATTGGGCATGCACCGTCGTCGTTCTCCATTTTGGTGCCTACGGCGAGCAAATGGCCGCCGCAGCATCGCTGCCAGAAATCGTCGTGCAACTGTTTGGTGTACAGGCACTGTGGGTCGCCTGCATCATTGGTTATTTGGCCTGTTTTGCCAGCCTCAACATTTATATTCAAAGTTTCGCTCGACTGGTCTGGTCGCAAGCGCAGTATAAGCCTGAGAGTTATCTGGCTCGTCTGTCCCCCCGCCACCTTCCGCGCAATGCGCTAAACGCCGTATTGGGCTGCTGCGTAGTCAGTACTCTGTGCATCTATATGCTGCAAATCAATCTCGATGCGTTAATCGTCTACGCCAACGGCATCTTTATTATGATTTATTTGCTGTGCATGTTGGCGGGTTGTCGATTACTGAAAGGGCATTACCGCGCACTGGCGGTCATTGGTGGTCTGCTGTGCCTACTACTACTGGCAATGGTCGGCTGGAAGAGTTTGTACGCGTTGATTATGCTGGCAGGGCTGTGGCTGTTTTTACCCCGCAGGCCGGATAAGGCAACGTTGACGCCATCATCCGGCCTATAAACACTTTTGCCGGATGGCGCTAACGCTTATCCGGCCTACATACTGAGGCTTAATCCCGACGATCGTCTTTATGTTCGATGCTGTCGCGCTTGTCATCCTTACGCTGAAATTCACCATCAAAAGTCTCACCGCCACCGGTTCCGGCGCTAAAACCACCGCCAGGCATACGCGAAAAACGTAAATGTGGCAGCAGTTTCATCGTCAGATGTTTTTGCACCGGGGGTAATAAAAGAAGAAGACCGAGGAAATCGGTGAAAAAACCAGGCAGTACCAACAGCAGACCGGCGATAATCAGCGATACGCTTTTGATCATTTCTGCAGCCGGACTTTCACCAGCCGCCATTTTTTGTTGCATCAGTAAAAAGTTCTTAAATCCCTGATTACGAACCAGAGACATACCGATAACCGACGTAAAAATAACCAAAATCAGCGTCATCAGGACGCCCATCACATGGGCAACCTGAATAAAAATAGATATCTCTATGTAAACATAGAGAAAAATGGCAAGTAATGGTATCCAGCGCAAAGGGATCTCCTGTTAATAACAGCCGTTTTGTTCAACTTCTGTTCGAAAAATTATGTTAATCGCATCGATTTGATATTGTGGTGGTTAGCAAAATTTCAAGTGGCTTGTACACTAATATTTAGGGTTAATCACAAAGGGGTGATCCATTTCACAGAATAATAAATAAGGGGTAAATTCCACGCTTTAAGTGATCCAGATTACGGTAGAAATCCTTAACCAGCATATGATCTCGGGTATCAGACCGATGCAGGGGATAATCGTCGGTCGAGAAACAATCGAAATCACATATATCCTGTGTGTTTAGTCAAATCATTGGCAGCTTGAAAAAGAAGGTTCACATGTTAAACAACATTCGTATCGAAGAAGACTTGTTGGGTACCAGGGAAGTTCCAGCGGACGCCTACTACGGTGTCCACACTCTGAGAGCGATTGAAAACTTCTACATTAGCAACAGCAAAATCAGCGATATTCCTGAATTTGTTCGCGGTATGGTAATGGTTAAAAAGGCAGCGGCAATGGCCAACAAAGAGCTGCAAACCATTCCTAAGAGTGTGGCAAATGCCATCATCGCGGCGTGTGATGAAGTCCTGAATAACGGAAAATGCATGGATCAGTTCCCGGTAGACGTTTACCAGGGTGGTGCGGGTACCTCCGTCAACATGAACACCAACGAAGTTCTGGCCAATATCGGTCTGGAACTGATGGGTCACCAGAAAGGTGAATATCAGTACCTGAACCCGAACGACCACGTTAACAAATGTCAGTCTACCAACGATGCATACCCAACTGGCTTCCGTATCGCTGTATACGCATCCATCATCAAACTGATTGATGCACTGAACCAGCTGCGTGAAGGCTTTGAGAAAAAAGCCGATGAATTCCAGGACATCCTGAAAATGGGTCGTACCCAGCTGCAGGATGCTGTACCGATGACTCTCGGTCAGGAATTCCGTGCTTTCAGCGTACTGCTGAAAGAAGAAGTGAAAAACATTGGGCGTACCGCTGAGCTGCTGCTGGAAGTTAACCTCGGCGCGACAGCAATCGGTACTGGTCTGAACACGCCGAAAGAGTACTCTCCGCTGGCAGTACAGAAACTGGCTGAAGTCACTGGCTTCGCCTGTGTTCCGGCAGAAGACCTGATTGAAGCAACTTCTGACTGTGGCGCATACGTTATGGTGCACGGCGCACTGAAACGTCTGGCTGTGAAGATGTCCAAAATCTGTAACGACCTGCGTTTGCTCTCCTCTGGTCCGCGTGCGGGTCTGAACGAGATCAACCTGCCGGAACTGCAGGCTGGGTCTTCTATCATGCCAGCTAAAGTGAACCCGGTTGTTCCGGAAGTCGTAAACCAGGTTTGCTTCAAAGTCATCGGTAACGACATCACTGTCACCATGGCATCTGAAGCTGGTCAGCTGCAGCTGAACGTAATGGAGCCGGTCATTGGTCAGGCAATGTTTGAATCCATTCACATTCTGAGCAACGCTTGCTACAACCTGCTGGAAAAATGCGTTAGTGGTATCACTGCTAACAAAGAAGTCTGTGAAGCGTTTGTATTCAACTCCATCGGCATCGTTACTTACCTCAACCCGTTCATCGGTCACCACAACGGCGACATCGTCGGTAAAATTTGTGCCGAAACTGGTAAGAGCGTACGTGAAGTTGTCCTGGAACGCGGTCTGTTGACCGAGTCTGAACTGGACGATATCTTCTCTGCACAGAACCTGATGCACCCTGCTTATAAAGCAAAACGTTATACTGATGAAAGCGAACAGTAATCGTGTAGGGTAGTACCGGAGAAGGCACGTCATGATGACGTGCCTTTTTTCTTACTCGAAGTTACTTAAAAACAACAATTTAATATCAACTTGTTAAACAACAAGGAAGGCTAATATGATAGTTTTAGAACTTATCATCGTTTTGCTGGCAATCTTTTTAGGTGCCAGACTTGGGGGTATCGGTATTGGATTTGCAGGTGGGCTGGGTGTTCTGGTTCTTGCCGCTATCGGCGTAAAACCCGGTAATATCCCGTTCGATGTTATTTCCATCATCATGGCGGTTATCGCTGCTATCTCTGCCATGCAGATTGCCGGTGGTCTGGACTACCTGGTTCACCAAACTGAAAAACTGCTGCGTAAGAACCCGAAATACATCACGATCCTTGCACCTATCGTGACCTATTTCCTGACTATCTTTGCCGGTACTGGCAACATCTCTCTGGCAACGCTGCCGGTTATCGCTGAAGTTGCGAAGGAACAAGGTATCAAGCCTTGCCGTCCGCTCTCTACCGCAGTGGTTTCTGCACAGATTGCGATTACGGCTTCTCCAATCTCCGCAGCCGTGGTTTACATGTCTTCCGTCATGGAAGGTCATGGCATCAGCTACATTCACCTGCTGTCCGTGGTCATTCCGTCCACCCTGCTGGCCGTTCTGGTGATGTCCTTCCTGATCACCGCACTGTTCAACTCCAAACTGTCTGACGACCCGATTTATCGTAAGCGTCTGGAAGAAGGCCTGGTTGAACTGCGCGGTGAAAGACAAGTTGAAATCAAAGCTGGCGCGAAAACCTCCGTTTGGTTGTTCCTGCTGGGCGTGGTTTGCGTAGTTGTATACGCCATCATCAACAGCCCAAGCCTTGGCCTGGTCGCTAAACCGCTGATGAACACCACCAACGCAATCCTGATCATCATGCTGAGCGTCGCGACGCTGACAACGATCGTCTGCCGCGTTGAAACTGACTCCATCCTGAACTCCAGCACCTTCAAAGCCGGTATGAGCGCCTGTATTTGTATCCTTGGTGTTGCATGGCTGGGTGATACCTTCGTATCTCACAACATTGACTGGATCAAAGATACTGCAGGTAGCGTAATTCAGGGTCATCCGTGGCTGCTGGCGGTCATCTTCTTCTTTGCTTCCGCGCTGCTGTACTCTCAGGCTGCAACCGCTAAAGCACTGATGCCGATGGCTCTGGCTCTGAACGTTTCCCCACTGACGGCTGTTGCATCTTTCGCCGCTGTTTCTGGTCTGTTCATTCTGCCAACCTACCCAACTCTGGTTGCGGCGGTTCAGATGGATGACACCGGTACAACTCGCATCGGTAAATTCGTCTTTAACCATCCGTTCTTCATCCCAGGTACTCTGGGTGTGGTTCTGGCTGTCTGCTTCGGCTTCTTGCTGGGCAGCTTCATGCTGTAAGACTTTACTGCAGGGTGCCTTCGCGCCCTGCAGTTCCTCCTCCCCACCCCGCTTTAGCTAACATCCTTCCCTCGTCCGTTGTATAGTGACCATTCTTTTGCTGGTTACTCTGTTCTTTCGAGGTGTTTATGCTTGATGTAAAGAGTCAGGATATTTCCATCCCCGATACCGTTGTGGTGCTCTGTACCGCCCCGGATGAAGCAACCGCCCAGGATCTCGCCGCCAAAGTGCTGGCGGAAAAGCTGGCTGCCTGCGTGACCCTGCTACCCGGTGCGACCTCCCTCTACTATTGGGAAGGCAAACTGGAACAGGAATATGAAGTGCAGATGATTTTAAAAACCACCGTCACACACCAGCAAGCCCTTCTCGATTGCCTGAAGTCACATCATCCGTATCAAACGCCTGAACTTCTGGTTTTACCCGTCACTCACGGAGACTTTGATTACCGCTCATGGCTCAACGCATCCTTACGCTGATCCTGCTGCTGTGCAGCACATCTACCTTTGCTGGATTATTTGACGCGCCTGGCCGCTCGCAGTTTGTACCTGCCGATCGGGCGTTTGTTTTTGATTTTCAGCAAAACCAACACGATCTGAACCTCACATGGCAGGTTAAAGATGGCTATTATCTGTATCGCAAACAGATAAGCATTACGCCATCTCAGGCCGATATTGCCGAGATAAAACTGCCGCCAGGCGTCTGGCATGAAGATGAGTTTTACGGCAAAAGTGAGATTTACCGTAAACAGCTGACTATCCCGATCACGGTCAATCAGGCTAAGTCTGGCGCAACATTAACGATCACATACCAGGGCTGCGCCGACGCCGGATTTTGCTATCCACCAGAAACAAAAACGGTGCCATTAAGTGAAGTGTCTGCCGGTGCCGCGGCCTCCCCTGCGCCAGCCCCAGCCACTACAGATCCGCAAGAGAAACCGCAGCCCACGGCCCAACTTCCCTTTTCCGCACTGTGGGCATTGCTGATTGGAATTGGTATCGCGTTTACGCCTTGCGTACTGCCGATGTATCCGCTGATTTCCGGGATCGTACTGGGCGGCAAGCAACGCTTATCAACCGGACGGGCACTGCTGCTGACGTTTATCTACGTTCAAGGGATGGCGCTCACCTATACCGCGCTGGGTTTGGTTGTTGCAGCCGCCGGTTTACAGTTCCAGGCTGCGCTTCAGCATCCCTACGTCCTGATTGGCCTTGCCGTCATCTTTACGCTGCTGGCGTTGTCGATGTTTGGTTTGTTCACGCTGCAACTGCCTTCATCGCTGCAAACGCGCCTCACGCTAATGAGTAACCGCCAGCAAGGTGGAGATCCCGGCAGCGTCTTTGCGATGGGGGCGATTGCTGGCCTCATCTGTTCTCCTTGCACAACGGCCCCGCTAAGCGCGATTTTGCTGTATATCGCTCAGAGCGGGAACATGTGGCTGGGAGGCGGCACGCTGTATCTGTATGCGTTGGGGATGGGATTCCCCCTGATGCTGATTACCGTATTTGGCAATCGCCTGTTGCCTAAAAGCGGCCCATGGATGGAACATGTCAAAACCGCTTTTGGCTTTGTCATTCTGGCGCTTCCCGTCTTCTTACTCGAACGTATCGTTGGCGACGAGTGGAGCGTTCGCTTATGGTCACTGTTAGGCGTCGCGTTCTTTGGCTGGGCGTTCATTACCAGCCTGCAGGCAAAGCACGCCTGGATGCGTATCGTGCAGATTGTCCTGTTAGCCGCAGCACTGGTATGCGTGCGTCCACTGCAAGACTGGGCGTTCGGCGCGCCGCATACTCAAACCCAGGCACACCTTAACTTCACGCCGGTGGCATCGGTAGATGCGTTAAATCAAGCGCTGGAGCAAGCTAAAGGCAGGCCAGTCATGCTGGATCTGTATGCCGACTGGTGTGTAGCCTGTAAGGAATTTGAAAAGTACACGTTCAGTAATCCGCAGGTTCAGCAAGCGCTAGGCAACACGGTGCTGTTGCAAGCGGATGTGACAGCAAACAATGCCCAGGATGTCGCTCTGCTGAAACATCTACAGGTTTTAGGTTTGCCGACTATCTTGTTCTTTGATGCCGAGGGAAAAGAGCATCCGGAGGCCCGGGTAACGGGTTTTATGGATGCCGCTACCTTCAGCGCACATTTGCGCGATCGCCAACCGTGAGCGACACTTGCAACAGGAAATACGGAGGAGAATACCGTGCAACGTGAAGATGTCCTGGGAGAAGCCCTGAAATTACTTGAGGTGCAAGGGATAGCCAATACCACGCTGGAAATGGTGGCCGAACGTATCGATTATCCTCTGGATGAACTGCAGCGCTTTTGGCCCGATAAAGAGGCCATTCTGTACGATGCGCTACGTTACCTCAGCCAGCGGGTGGATATCTGGCGGCGTCAGCTTTTGCTGGATGACACCCTGAGCGCTGAGCAGAAATTACTGGCGCGCTACACCGCACTGTCCGAATGCGTGAGCAATAATCGCTATCCCGGCTGTCTGTTCATCGCCGCCTGTACGTTTTACCCCGATCCCGGGCATCCGATCCATCAGTTAGCCGATCAGCAAAAAAAGGCAGCACATGACTTCACCCATGAACTGCTCACGACGCTGGAAGTTGACGACCCGGCAATGGTCGCCAAACAGATGGAACTGGTGCTGGAAGGCTGCCTGAGCCGCATGCTGGTTAATCGTAGTCATGCTGATGTCGAAACGGCACACCACCTGGCTGAAGATATCTTACGCTTTGCCCAGTGCCGAATGGGCGGTGCGCTGACCTAAGCGAGCATTATCTGTTTTAGCCGCATCTGTCGGGAAGATTTGTGCAAACTTCAGGCATAACCATGCAGATTGCCGCAATATTAAGCGGTTGAACAATGTTTCCAGAAATTTGATTGACTGACAGACGTGAATACGGTTTAATGCGCCCCGTTGCCCGGATAGCTCAGTCGGTAGAGCAGGGGATTGAAAATCCCCGTGTCCTTGGTTCGATTCCGAGTCCGGGCACCACTATTCAGAAGAACCCGCCTATGGCGGGTTTTTTGCTTTCAGGGTTCTGCTAGATTTCTGATCGTTCTGTCCACTGCGACTCCTACCCTACCTCATCACGCCAGTTAAACCTTCCAGTGAGACCACGATGGTACTGCAAAAAATATAGCGGTATCAGGCACACCTCTTTTTCTGGCGTGCTTAACCGTAGGCCAGATTTGAGTGATTTCTCTGAACAACCTTGGGCACTAAACCAGTAGGTGAAGGAACTGGGCATAGAGTAGCCAGGATTCTGCAGGTAGCGAATAACCCGATCGCGTTGCAAGGTACGCACATTCATCCCAGGGGCTGGAACTGGTCGCCGCCTCGATATCTGAAGCAAACGCCAGGGAGTAAAGGCCAACCTTAATCTACAATTGCCATCATACCGAGCAAATAGTGAGTCAACGAGGAATCTGGATGGTGAAAACAAAAATCATACAGCCAGCGCAGGGGGCTCATGCCTATCCGTTGCTGATCAAGAGCCTACTGCTGTCGGGTGGGCGTTCTCATCCCGAGCGAGAAATCGTCTACGCCGATAAGCTCCGTTACGACTATCGTACCCTCAAACAGCGCATTCATCGCCTGGCAAACATGCTGACAGCGGCCGGTGTCATGCCTGGAGACACCGTCGCCTTGCTGGATTGGGACAGCCATCGTGCCCTCGAGTGTTTCTTCGCGGTACCCATGATTGGTGCCGTGCTGCACACGGTGAACGTCCGCTTCTCGGCGGACCAAATCGCTTACACCATGAATCATGCCGAGGACAACCTGGTACTGGTGCACGACGACTTCTTGCCGGTTGTCGAGTCACTGGCAGAGACACTGACCACTGTCCGGGGATACATCCAGCTTAGTGACGAAGAATCGAAGGCGACCAGCCTGCCGGTGCTAGGGGAATATGAGACCCTGCTGGCCGCAGCGGGAGAACTCTTTGACTTCCCCGACTTCGATGAAAACTCGATAGCTACCTTGTTCTATACCACTGGAACCACGGGCAATCCCAAGGGAGTCTACTTTAGCCATCGCCAGCTGGTCCTGCACACGCTCAATGAGCTGGGTCTCCTGGCTGCCCACGAGGGACAGTCGCTGCTACGATCGAACGATGTCTACATGCCGATCACCCCTATGTTCCACGTGCATGCCTGGGGCGCTCCTTATGTCGCAACAATGCTGGGTGTGAAGCAGGTATACCCCGGTCGTTACGAACCCAACAAACTGGTGCGGTTTTATCACGATGAGGGTGTGACCTTCTCGCATTGTGTGCCAACCATTTTGCAGATGATCCTTGAGTGCGAAGAAGCCACGCAGACTGATCTGTCAGGATGGAAGATGTTACTGGGTGGCAGTTCACTATCCCTTGGACTGGCGACACAGGCCCACCATAGGGGCATACGCATTCACGCCGGCTATGGCATGTCTGAGACCTGTCCCCTGCTCTGTATGACCCACTTAAGCGATGCCGAGCTGGCCCTTCCCATGGATGAACAGTTACCCCTGCGGATTCGGACCGGCCTGCCTGTCCCGTTGGTGGATCTGCGTATCGTCGATGGCGAAGGTCGGGAGGTGGTGCACGACGGAGAAGCCCTGGGTGAAATAGTGGTGCGAGCCCCTTGGTTGACTCAGGGCTACCTGAAGGAACCCGAGAAAGGGGCTGAGCTATGGAATGGCAGTTGGCTGCACACCGGCGACATAGCCTCTATCGATCCCCATGGGATAGTGGAAATCAAGGATCGCATCAAAGACGTAATCAAGACGGGCGGTGAGTGGATAAGCACGCTGGAGCTTGAGAGCCTCATCAGCTCACACGCGGCGGTCAGGTCGGTAGCCGTCGTCGGGATACCTGATGAGCAGTGGGGCGAACGCCCCCTGGCTCTGGTGGTTTGCAAGGAAGGGGAGGACCTGGAGCCGCAAGCCATAGCGACACATCTACAAGGATTCGTCGACCGCGGCCACATCACTAAATGGGCGATCCCACGACAGATAAGGATAGTCCCGGATATTCCCAAAACCAGCGTTGGCAAGATCAACAAGCGCCTGATTCGGGAGCTCGAAGCCAGCAATGGGAAGGATATCATTTAAGCGATCTGTCGCATTCACAGCGTAAGGTTAACAACAGTCACACTGCTTATATTTCAGGTAGCTTGCCGATATCAATGCTCTGCCGGGGAACTCACCGTCCCCGGGCGGATGCTGATCCCCCCTTTAGCAACATGGGGTTCTGGTCGATGTCAGGTCCTGCTGGACGAAAAACCCGTCCTCAGCGCCTTCCATTCAGCCTGATCATTTACCTAAATCTGCTTTATTCAACAACGCCAGATTCACCCTCACTCATGCTTTCTTTGCTTTGAATAAACCGCAGCGCCAAATAAAGGTCTGGTGCCAGAATCATGTCGTCGTCTTTCATTGTCGGTCGACTCTCTTTAAACCAGCGTGTTAACTCCGTTTTCCGGCCCGCAAGAATTAACTTAATCTGCCGCCCCTTCAGGTCCCGTTTTAACTCATTAATGGTTGCCAGGACGCTGATATCTGAATAGGTAAAGCAAGAAACGGCGTCAATGACCACCCATTTAGGTTGTAGTACTGCACCATCGACTAAATTCAAAACGCGGCGCTTAAAATAGGCCACATTAAAATAGGTCAGCGGTGAGTTAAATCGGTACATCAACACGCCAGGGATCATTTTCACATCAGTTGAATTACCTAATGAGTGAATCATCCCATTTTCGTCAATTCCCAATAAGTGTTCAGTAGGACGAAAAACTGTGCGCAGGAACTGCAACAGACCCAGCAATACCGCAAGGCCGATCCCCTGAATAACACCAATAATCAGAACACAGCCAAAGGTGAAGAACGCCAGGCGAAATGCGGGTTTATTTCTTCGCCTCAGATTCCAGAGTCCGCGTAAATCAATCAATGACCACGATGCATAAATTAGAACAATGCCTAATGCAGATACCGGAATAAATGGTAATGGCTGCGTGAAAAATACCACGACAATTCCGATGATTAAGGCTGCAACAACGGAAACCAGCTGACTTTTCCCTCCGGTGGAGTCATTTACCGCAGTCCGGGAATCGGCTCCGCTAATCGCAAACCCCTGAGATAAGCCAGACATCAGATTCGCAACACCCAAAGCCCTGAACTCAGCATCAGCATTTATTTCGTATCCATTTTTCGCGGCAAAACTGCGAGCGGTTAGCATCAGGCTAACAAAACTGACTAATGCCAGGTTCAGCGCAGGGATCAATAAATCACGTGCCAGACCAGGCTGAAATGAGCCCCAGTGAACAACAGGCAAACCAGACTGGAAGCCCGATCCCCCAATAGTGGCAATACCATACTGCTGCGCAGATGTGACCCATACCAGCGCCGTTGTTATCACAATTGCAATCAACGGTGCTGGCCATTGGCTACGAAACGTTTTGATAGCTATTAAAATCGCTAACGTTAGGATGGAGATCCCTAAGGTTAATAAATGAATTTCCGAGAGTCGGCCTGGCAGGGCAATAATCTTCTCTATCACTTGCTCTTCATCAAGCGTAATCCCCAGCACCTTACCGAGTTGCCCGACAATAATCGTCACGGCAACGCCATTAAGCAGTCCCGTTAGAATGGGATGAGAAAGCAGATCAGCAAGCGCACCCAGGCGAAACTTACTGGCAAGTAGACACCATCCTCCCATCATCACGGTCATGACGATTGTTAACTGCCAGTGGAGTTCTGGATTTCCGGCAGAAAGAGGAACCACAACTGCCGCAATTACCGCGCAGGTCGTGGCATCAGGGCCAACAATCAATTGGCGGGAAGAACCAAACAGTGCATAAGCTAGCATTGGCAAAACGCAGGAATATAACCCGACGATAGCCCCGACTCCCGCCAACTCAGCGTAAGCAATCGCAACCGGTAGTGCTACGGCAGCAACGGATAACCCGGCTTTAACATCATGTTTTAGCCAGCTTTTATCGTACGCTAATAAATTTTTTAGACCCGGCATGTAGTTTAATACCATTTTTCCGAACACTTTATTCTCCGGATTGACCCTTACTAATAGATAAAGGTACACGTAACTATCGCAGGAGATCCTGATATTTTCGGGAGGCAATACAGATAATTCAGATTGGGTGTTTATCGCATATACCGCAGGATGGCTTGTGTTATGCAGGCTCAGGATATTGCTTTGCACCCGATGGTGCTGCGATGTGCCTGATGCGCTGCGCTTATCAGGCCTGCACAATACGTTCAGCCCGGCGGTTTTTACCCCGCACACACGCAAA